>NZ_PRLC01000027.1 GCF_003287455.1 Faecalibacterium hattorii
GAGCCCTGTGCAGTACAGGATTCAGACCGTTGGGGCCGCTTAATTTGATTTTTGTCTAACTTTTGGGGTTCATTTCACCTAGGCAGTGGGCTTCTGTTAAAGTATGAAAGCGGTTTTACTTATACGGTACGCATCACCTCCCCGGTGATTGGAATGAAGCACCGGCATCAGCGGTGCATGACAACGTAATCGTGACCGCGCCGGGTTTGGCAGACGGTGCAAACATCCATGCTCTTGTCTGCGCTCGGTACGAGAGCGATTTTGAAAGCCTTGGCTTCTACGAAATGCCGCAGACAGGTCGCACAGAGGGTTCGGATAGATTTGATCATTTCCGGGGTCAGTTCCATCTCCTCGTAGAGCTCCTGTTCGCGCACCGTAGGATTCAACTCATCCATTTGAGCAGTCCTCCGTGTCGGTAAAAAGTGAATGGCGGATAAATATGTAAAAGAACAGGAGTGACCGGAGACCGAAAACGGCATCCGGCCGCTCCTGATAAAATATGTTAAGGTCTCGCATATTCGCCCTCGGCTCCCTGCGAGTGGGGAATCATTCGGCAGCGGATTTGTACCGCTTCATTGGCATCTCAGCCACCCCGCCTACATCCTGACCGGGCCGCGAATTACGGAAGTATCATTATCTGAGTACCGAACAACTGAACTATTCAACTTTCAAGGTTCGCGAGTGCGGACGTTTTGCCAGCGGCAGGAGCCGATTTGGTGAATTGTCCTCTCACTTACTAGCTCACGAAAGAGGTCAAATTATAACCAGAAATCAGAATTTCTTCAAAAATATAGTAATTTTTGCAATTCTCTTATGAATTGCGGGCTGTGAAATATTAAAGACTTTAGAAATCTCGGCTTCGGTGTAGCCCTCATAAGCATAGAGCGTCAAAAGTCTGAGCTCGTCTTCGGACAATTTTTCCAGAGCAGAGAGCAACCGTTCATCCTCAATTTCCCCAATCCATGCAAAGTGACTTTTAGTTTCATGGTATGTATCGGTTGTTAAAATGACTTCATGGTAGTGCTTTGTGTCGCGTGAGTCGCCAGCTTCGGTATTGCTAATGGAAAGATCAACCGTATGGCGATAATACGTTTGTTCTGAGTTGACAACTTGAAAATCAAATTCATACATTGCTTGAATTGCTTCATCGGACATACCAGCTGCCCGATACTGAACCCGCAGCTTTTTCCACTGATTTTCCAAACGAATGCGCTCAAGGCCATTGTTGAAGCCCATATTAAACCTCCAAATTTTCGATAAAGCGTGAAAAGTCAAAAATTTGGAGTTGCTAGGGATACCGTGCGGCCAGTTCCAGCCACGAAAAATGGGCAAAAAGAAACATGAAGCATCCTTTCCGCCGGATGCGGAGGTTGAGGACACTTCACTGCGGGACAGCTTGCGGGCTTTTCTTGGCAACAAAAAAAGAGATGCACTAAAGAAAAGGGTACCGACACTGTTTTCCATCCGAAAATGGAAAGCGGTATAAGTATCCTCGGCCTTTAATGCATCTCAGGCTTCGATATGTTTTTGTTCTGACGCATCGAAGCCTATAAAAAAGAAAACCGCCGTGCGATCAGCTTTTGCAAGGCATCGATTCGTGCCCTGTAAGCATATCACACGACGGTGTTATGAAAGTTATCTGGCGGTGTTATGAAAGTGTTATGGAGCCATTTTTGCCCCTTTTTGCCCCTTTCTGAAAAATTTTAGGTGTTATGAAAGTCACATGAAGGTGTTACGAAAGTGTTATAGGAATCATTCTTACCAATTAGCTCCAAATGCAAGGATTTCCCCGTATTCTTCTGTGGTCAGATGTTCCTTTGCAGCGGCCAGTTCATTGGTTGCAAGTTCGTTCATTCCCTGCGCTTTCAAGGAGCGGATCAGCCAGCAGTATGCTTTCGGGTTATCGGGTGCGATGGTCAGAGACTTCATGGCGTACTGATTGAGCAGGTCATAAGAATGCAGCGAATCCAGCTGCCTCAGCAGTTCACTGACAGCACCCATATAGGAGAGATGGTATTTTGTGGAAAACTGAATGAGCCAATGTTCGCCATCTGCAGAGGACAAGACCTTTCCATGGTAGAGATCAAGAGCATTTTTGAGGATGTCCACTTTGTTGATTATAGAGGATGCCCTGACAGCAGAAGACACAAGTTCGTCAAAACGCTGATAATCCGTCATAATGTGAAGTTCCGGGTTGAGCTGATATCCGGATGCAGAGGATAAAATCAATGGCTCATCTGAAATAAGGTTGAACTTCTGGCGCAAGCGATAAATCAGTCCCTTGACGTTTTTGGCTGGGTTGTCTAAATCATCCGGCCAGAGTGTTTGAGTGATTTCCTGCGGAGAAATGGCATTTTTACGGGAGATCAGCAGGTAAGAAATCAGTCGGCTGATTCTCGGAGAACTAAAGTCAGCTTCTTTCAGAACACCTTTGGATGTGCTGATGCTCAGTTCACCAAACAGACTGACATAGATATCCTTGCTGCTTTGGATGGAAGTCGGGATATATGCCATTTGGAGCCGGTTCAGCATTTTCTGTTCGTTGTACGATGCAAGCAGCACATAGGCCAGAATCCGCAGCATACTGGTCTGCTGAATATACCGCTTAGGATTCCGGACGGCAAGCAGAGCGACTGGGCGCGGCTCCAAGGAAACGGCAATAACAGACCGGATGCCAAGCCGCTGGTACAGGTTATACTCCGCAGGATAGGCTTCTTTTGTCGCTTCGGCGTCCGGGACGACCATTGGAATTCCCTTGCGGACAGTTTGTACCCACCGATCAAGAAATTCAGCGGATTCATATTCTTCGGTTAAAAGCATCGTCTTGTCTGTTGCGCCAGCGTTGAACCACCAGAATGGCGTCCACAAATTCAAATCAAGATCGACCTGAATTAAACCGCACCAGTCAGCATCGTAGAATTGGCAAGTGGCTTTCAGCACCTGCTGGGCAACTTCTTTCGGGGAAAGATGCTGGTAATACAATTGCGATTCAAGGTCATTCATACTGTTCTCAAAATCAATTGCACGTTGAATATCTCCAAAGCTCCGTTCTTCGTACTCATGATCAGGCTGACGCATAAAATTTCACCTCGTGTCAAATAAAAAAGCACAGCACTGGGATTCACTCGCTCTGTACGGTGAATCCCAGTGCTGTGCTGGTATCAATCATGCAACCGCAAGAGCTGAACAAAGCTACATCGTAGTGTGGTTGGGCGGCTCAAGCAAAAATGAATCTCATTTCGTCAAAAATCAACCAGAAAATTATTAAAGGAGTCATTCAAATGAAACGAAATCAGAATTTCGACCATAATCACTCTCAAAAAGTGTTTTCCTGCCGCTACAACATGGACACCAACCGGGTGGAAGCCCGATTTGAAGATGGCACCACCCTTTCCATTGATTGTATCGCCATAGAGGACGAGTACAGCAACACTCCGGCGCAGCGGGCAGAACTGGACTGGCTACTTATATAACAAGCTCTTGGAATATACCCAGCTTGTGCTGAGTGGAGAAATCGAACATTATCTTTCACTTGGTTGCGATCACGGTAGACTAGAAGATTGACCTTTTTTCATAGAAATGTGATTGGCTGTTACAGAATGGCTCTTCAAAAAGCATTACAGAAAATCCGGAAACTTTTTTGAACCATAATAACTCAAAAAAGTTTCCGGATTTCTGTTTTTGTACGATTGCTATCGTATTTTCATTTTGCAATAGTTTTCATAATTGACCATTGTCCATTACAGAGAATATAGGTCTCTTCCTATAATTGGCTGACATTTTATAGCACACACATTTATTTCTGCATGGAATACCCACTGCTTCCATAAAATATTTACTCGAATAATTTTCCGCAAAATGGACAACGATCTTTCACTGTTAGTACAATTGAAAAGTGCTTCCCACAAAAAGGACAACGACGTGTTATAAAATCAAAAATATAGTCTATCAAAAGTACAACAACAGCTGCTATACGAAACTCAAATGCCCATAGTGCGCATACGACTATTGCTATGAAGATGAATACAGCTTTGCATAATGTGAGTTTTGTTTGGAATTTCATTTTTTATTCTTCTTTCAAGCATTTTCCTTATAAGACGGAAGATTATGCTCAAAGCAATAGTAGGCTTTTTCCAAGATATAGCTATCGTTGTCATAGTGAGTAGCTTTTCTATATTCTGTCTTCTTTGCAGTTTGTGAGGTAAATCTTTTTGTTTTAGGATTTACCAGCGCATAAGTTACAGTCGTATCCTCAATGGTTGCTCTTTCCAAAAAAGCATTTGGCTGCCATGAGTAATCCTTATAAAATTCACATTGTCTAATTTTCAGATGTGTATAAATATTTGTTGATGCGTATTGACTGGGATCACTGTAAATGAAAATCTGAGAGGGAGTTAGCCCAGAAGCTGTAAATGGAATCCAAATATAGGGTTTTGTTAATCCAATCAGAATATTAACACCTCTGTCTAGTACCGCAGCTGCAGCAGGACTCACAACACTTCTCCTTTCATTTTTTACAGGTTTATTTCCGTACGTTATCTGAAAACGATATGGAACTCCCTTATAAGAATCTCGCGCTGCAGGTCTTTCGACAACAATTTTTTCATATGTAATTGTCGAATCATATGGGATGTTACGTTCGGTAAGGATTTTTTCCTGTTCGACAGGCGACAAGCCGCTTAAATCAACCACTTCACTTATATACATTCCTGCCGATGGAGCATCTATCTTCGACGTGTCTGCATATGCCGAAGTGGGGATAATATGGGACATTGCCAACAATGCGGTACTTGCACCCGTGAGTTTAAGAAATTCTTTGCGAGTCATCTCTTTCATATTTATTCTCCTTGAAGTTTACTGATTATCGCATACCGTTACTTGATATAATATATTGTTTATACGTTTCTTCAACTCTGCATTGGAATCACCCTTTCATGTAAAAACAAAAGACACGAAATTGTTACGTCCACCTTAATTCTTAGATTAACTATTGATAGCATCAAAGCACAATAAGCAATCAAAGTCCACGATTTTGTATCAAAGTAGAGAAAACTTGTAACGAAATCGGTGTGGCCGCAAATAACATGACCCTCAACACTGGGCATCCAGCATTGAGGGTCATACTTAAATAACCGTTTGTATTGCACTCGCACTATGCCTCAAGTCGATTGTCAACCGAAGGCTTTTATTATGTCATGAAGAATTTCCATCTGCTGCGGCGAAAGATCATTTCCTTTTTGACTTGGTGAAAGCAATTCATTACGGAGTTTAATTAAAGTTTTCTTTTGCGCACCAGTCAATCCAGAAAGAGATAGTACTTCTGGCGCATCCAGTCCTAGGAGTTCATCTGTTGAAATGCTAAATAAGGATGAAATGCTTGCAAGAACATCCAACGGAATTGCATGTGCATCACTTTCATATCCACTGATCGTGGATACAGCCTTATTTAACCGTTTAGCCAAATCTGCCTGCGTCCAGCCACGACTTTCCCTCAGCTTTTTTAACTTTTCTCCTAAATAATGCTCCATTCCCGTACACTCCCATCTTATATAAAGTGTACTATTTGAAATTTCAACATAATCGTACTATACTATATATAATGTTCGATTATGTTGAAATTTGATTGACTTGTGAGGAGCAGGGCTGTATGTTGTGTGATAAAAAGCATTCCCATGTGCAATGGAGGGATTTCAAAATGAATGTCTTGGTTTGTGATGATGACCAGCAGATCGTTGATTCTATTATTGAAGAACTCAAAAAGAAAAGCGAGGAAACGCATGTAGCATTAAGATTTTATGGTTTTTCTCAACCAAGTCAAATAGACTTATCACTTCCGTATGATATTGCGCTTCTGGATATTGATATGGGCGAAACAAATGGAATTGAGCTTGCCAGAAAGTTACGAGCAGAAAATGAAAACATTGTGATTATCTTCATTACGAATTTCATTCAGTATGCTCCAGAGGGATTTGAGGTTCAAGCCTTTCGATACTTACTAAAAGCAGATTTCTCTGCTAAACTTGATTCCTACTTTGATTCAGCCGTCCAAGAAGTGCTTCAACGGAAACAGCTTGTTACAATTTCGATAAACTCTGAAATTATTGATGTACCTGTAAATGACATTCTGTATTTAGAATCTCATCGAAGAATCATTGTTATGCACTTGTTGGACGAAAAACGCCCAGCATACCAATTTTACGGCAACATAACGGAACTATCCGAAAAAATCGAGCCACTCGGTTTCCTTCGTATTCAAAAAAGCTATCTTGTCAATATGCACTATGTCGAAATCTTTCAATACAATAAAGTCCAATTGCGCGGTGGTCTTTGTCTGGCTCCAAGCGAAAAGAATTATAATGAGCTAAAACAGAAATATTTACATTGGCGAGGTAAAAGTAGATGGATGCTTTAATCAGTTTGGTTTACACAATCATAGATTCAGTCTGCGTATGTCTGTTTTTAGACGCTTTTGCTTCGCACCGTTGGAGGGATCATAGATTTCTTGTCGGTGTAATAGTTCAAACTATTTTAATGTGTGCATCTATTGAATTCAGTGTTATTGCCTTAAATCGAAACCAAATCGTCAAAATTTTTTTAATTCTACTATCCTGCTTTATTGTTGCCAGAACTCTATATGAGAATATCTCAGGAAGGTTTTTATTATTTCTTATTGTTGTAGAATATCTCTTGACTTATAGTTTATCTTTTGCAGTCGGAATGCTTGCAACTTCGGTTTGTGGGATGGATGCTCAGACGTTTCAAGCCGACAAGGCATTATCCCTAATCTATGGAATCTCTTATTATTCAGCCGAATTATTTATTATTGCGCTATTTCGCAAAATGATGCTTCAGCGTATGGGCAACAGACCCAGAAGCGATGCTCAACATTCGCAGCTGATACTGTACTTTCTATTTCCATGCGCATCGTTTGTAATGCTTGTGATTCTGCTTTACGTTACAAGCGGTCATAATATAGAAGAGTTTGTTTCTGCTGGCTGTTGTATTCTCATTTTTATTTCAAACGTCGCAGTCCTCTTTTTATTGGAGCGAATGGAGTATGCCGCATCGGAAAGAGAACAATTATTGATGCTTAACCAGCAGATTCAGCTGCAATCGAAAAACATGACTTCGGCAAGCGAACTTTATTCTGCCCAAAGGAAAAAAGTTCACGATTTTCGGGCGCACCTGAATATCCTAAATCAATTGATGAAGAATCAAGAGTATTCTGCCGCTGAAGAATATCTTGAAAAAATCACCGAACAGCAAACAGATCGACTATTCCTTGTCAACACACACCATCCTATCTTGGATGCACTTTTCAACACAAAAGCTGCCGAAGCAACTCAAAAGAAGATCAGTATTGATTTTGAAGTGAATGATCTATCAAATCTTCCATTTGATGCCTCTGATATAGTAGTGCTTCTATCAAACCTCTTGGATAATGCCATTGAAGCGTGTCAACGGTACGATAAAGGTGACAAAACGATTCATGTCATGGCGGTTGCGCAACAAGACTTTTTTATCTCTGTCCGAAACACATCAGAACCTGTTACAATTATAAACAGTTCCATTCCAACTACAAAACCAGAACCACAGCTGCATGGTTTTGGACTTGCGAACATCCGACTGATTCTTGAAAAATACAGCGGCGAGTATACCATGTTCTATGAAAATGGGTGGTTCCAGTTCACCGCTGATATACCGCTCACTCCGATTTCGTGACAAAAAAAGTCCATTTCGTTACATTATTGTGGAAATTGTAGCTCAACTTGTGTATTCTTTCTTTCAAGAAAGTTCTTTTAATGAGGATTGTCGCAATGAAAGATTTTGCAATGCAATTAACGCAAAAGTGCGTGTCGATGGGATTGCTTGATGAATCTTATTCTGAATGGTTTGCATATAGCATCGAAAAAAGAGTGACAACCTTATTCACTTGGCTTGTGCAGTGTCTGATTGGCGGTTTTTGCTTTGGCTGGACCTTAACGATTTCATTTTCTGTGTTCTTCCTCTTAATTCGGAAATACACAAACGGTTATCATGCTGCTACTTATAGTAAATGCCTGTTCTGTTCCATTTTATTAGAAGTAGTTCTTCTTGCTTCAATCTCCTACGTTTTCCGTACAGGCTTGGCGTTGCTTTTCTTAACTATAGTTTCTGATATTACAATTTTGTATATTGCACCAGTTAACAATAAAAGCATTCACTGGTCAACAAATGAATTTAAGGCTGCGAAAATAGCTGTTCGTTGGTTATTATTGATTCTAAATATTTTCGCAATTTTGTTGGTGGGAACTCAAATCGCTCCTTCCATACTACAAGGGTTGGTCGCAGCATTGACTGCTGATGCAATAACATTATCCATTTCACGCTGTCAAAATTGAAAGGAGGGCATACAAATGAAAATTCAAGTCAAACAGTTCGCCAAAAAGAAAATTGAAGCTCTGGTGAAGAAGGATATGCAGGAGTGGCCTCCGGGTTGTGCAGGCTGGATGTATCAGCCGAAGCGTCCCTATGTACCTGAGAAGCATCTGCAAGAAAAACGAAAATAAGTTCAATCCTGAGATGGCATGGTCGCTTTCCTGTTTCAACAGCAAAAAGCACTATGCCATTTTTCTTTGTTGGTGACTCCGATTTCGTTACGAATTTTCTCCATCTTATTACAGAAATGTAGACAATATTGCTTGCTGGGTATACAGTGTAAGAAAGGATGGCACAATGCACAAATCGAAAGGAGTTACTCCGATGCAGCAATATAGCTTTGAATGAAATTCAAACTTATCCATTTAATGAGAAGGGATTGCTTATTATGAAACATAAAAAAGTATCACAGCTTTTAGCTGCTTCGCTTTCTTTCTTGATGATTGCGATGCTTTGCGTTTCTAGCGTTGCAATGGAACCTTCTATGAGAATCGGCAGTGTCACCGTTCATTCTTCGCTCTTTGCTAAAATGGCTTCTGAATCGCCGGAAAAAGATTTGATTACCCAATCCAATATTGTTAAGGCAACCGATGAAATGATTCAGTTCGAGGAAAAAACCGTTCTGGATGTTCAACATTTGGATGATGGTTCGTCCCTTACTTCCTATCGAAAAGATGTCGCAACCATTCTGCCTAGCGAATTTCCAACATCTATAAGCCCCTGTGCAGATGGAAGCATCAACCAAGATTCTTGGGACTCAAGCAACACCGTACGAGCATATACTACAATTTATTATGATATTGTTAAAGACTCCGGCGATCGTTCGTATTATAAGTTGACAAAGGTTACTGGAAAGTACTATTGCAATAACTCTGCAACAAAAATTACGAGCCAAACTCTAAGAATTGGTCAAACTGGATGGACGAGTAACGGATATCGAGAGCAGACCAAGGATTTTGACATTCCTGCATCTCAGAAAGACTGGACAAAATACCCTGATTCCTCTTGGGCTGGTGTTCTGGTAGATGCAACAAATCGCGTTGGCTGCTACTATGTTGTCAATATTGCTGCAAAGACCGGAAAGACTTGGTATGTTGAAATTTCAAATAATATCCGATAACCGTTTTTGAGCAAGGAGTTTTTTATGCTACCGTTTTTTAACCAAAAAGAGTTGGTGGTTTGCTCAAATCAATCACAATACCAAAAATACACATCTCTTTTAGAAAAAGAGGGAATCGGATATCGAACAAAAGTACGCGATTTATCATCGCCGTCTTTGTTTTCGATGGGAACCCGTGAAAGAGCTGGAACCGCATTTCAAAAGGTCAATTGTCAAACGATTTACACAATATACGTTCGCAAAGCTGATTACGAGCGCGCTGTTCACGTTATCATTGTTTGATTAAACAGCCAAAACCATATACGCTTTTCCTCGCCAAACAATCAGTTGCAAGCAATGTTTTCGTCTATACAAAAACATTGCTTGCTGGGGGAATGCCCCAAGCCCCTTTGATCTGCATTTTCCAATGCAGGCTGCGCATCCCTTCGGGACGCTTTTTATCCGGTGATGTGCTCCGGGTCGTTGAGGACTTGTATGAGGTGAGAAGCGGCTTCTGCCAGAGAAGCATACTTCATCTGTTCCGGGACAGGCGCATCCAGAAACGAAATGCCCCATTCCTGCATACAGAAAAAGCTAATTTGAACAAGCTACGCGGGATGCAGCATAGAAAAGTGGCTCATCGAGCGTATAGACGATAAATGCGAAAGCAAATACGACCAGTACACACAATTGTTTTCAAGATTGGCGAAAGATATTGACGCTTTAGCTAAAGCATGATAGCATATAAAGGGGATTTTTTGTTTTCAAAAGTGGTTGTTCCTTTTACTAAGCATGTTTTTGAGATGCCGCTGCTGAGGCAAAGACCCATTCAGTCAGCCTACGGCTGACAGCTTCCTCACAAATGGGAAACCTTTTGAGATGGCACAAAGCGCAAGCTTTTCCCTTAGGGAAAGGTAGCAATTGCGAAGCAAATGACGAAAGAAGTTTCCGCCCTCAGTCGGTATTAGTTGCTGACCCAAAGGGATAACCACTTTTTAAAAGTCGCCGAATATTATTTTAAAAACAAAGTCGGTTTATCATCATGAAAAGAATCTTTCAATTTTCCCATTGCACATTGCATCTTTACCGAAAAAAGATTATCCTTTTTTCTGTTCTCAGCATAGGATCTTCGTTAATATCCCTCTTTAACACTTTGTTGTCCGGTCGATTTATTGACTTTTTGGCTTCGCCTAATTGCGTGGAATGGAAACCTCAACTATGCTACTATTGTATTCTTTTCTTGGCGACTATTATGATAAGTTTTGCGATATCTTTTGCACTCGGGCGAATACGCGAAAAACTTCATACAATGGTAAGCTACAATATAAACAGACAAATGCTCGTCCACATCCAGCAGATCCCTTTTTCCAAAACTTTTTTTTTGGACAGTTCACGCATTACTCAGCAACTTCAAACTGATTCCAATGAAATCGCTTCATATTGCATAAACGTGATACAAAATGTTCCTGTAAGTTCGGTACGGCTTATTACGGTGAGCGTTATAACATATCAAATCAACAAAACAGTATTCGGTATATTACTTATACTAGCTGCACTTTATATCGTCTTCTTTGAAATATTCAAGGGCAAACTATATAATACCACAAGGGAATTCAAAAACGAGCAAGCCCTGTTCTTTTCTAAAGCACAGGAGCAATTGCGTTATATTAAATTTGTCAAAAGGCACGGGTTGATAGATGTATTTATAAATCGAGTGGACTTAGCATTTCAATCTCTTTTCAAGACGGCTATGCACGCTCAAATTTTTCAATATATTTTTTCTGGTATTGATTCAATGCTTTTGGCTTTAAGCCAAATCGGTTTATTCCTTGTAGGAGGTGTAGCCGTACTAAATGGAGAAATGTCTATCGGCGGTTTTACGACAATCAATGTTTATTTCTCTTCTGCATTGGGATGTATTAGATATTTTTTTCATTTACTTCCTCTACACAAAATGCATTGGTATCTTTAAACCGTTTGATGGATGTTGCTAAGATGCAATCCGAATCCGACGGAAAACAAATTGTGTCAAACATCAAGGCTATATACCTACAAGACATATCATTGAGTTTTGACAAACCAGTCTTAAAGTCTTTTAATGCAGCGTTTTATAAAGGAAATATATATGCCTTGTGTGGTGATAATGGTACTGGAAAATCCTCGGTATTACATTTAGTTGCAGGGCTGTATAATAATCTTTATGGCGGTAACATTTACTTCGACGATTTTGACATCAAGAAATTAAATATGAATTTTTTGAGAAAATCTCTTATTGGCTTTGTTGAGCAGGAGCCGCAGCTTCTCGCAGACAAAATCATTTCAAATTTGTATCCATATAACATTAATGAAAATTACGAACCTGAAGAAATCGACGCTGCAATATATTATATTAACAAACTTGGAATGAATGACTGGCTAGATAAATGTTGTGATGGTTTGAACACATATATAAATGAAAAAAGTGATAATATTTCGGGAGGGGAAAAGCAAAAATTGTCTATTATTCGCGAATTGCTAAAAAAGCCTCTTGTGCTATTATTGGATGAGCCAACTTCAGCTATGGATGCAGATAGTATAAATACTTTCTTTGAGTTGCTGAATGCGATAAAAAACGATACAATTATTATAATTGCCACACATGATTCAAGAGCTTTACATTACTGTGATTCCATTGTACCATTAAAATAATTACTTGTCTTTTTGGGCGACAAACCACAATTCTTCTGCGAAAGTGAATGCCGAATTTAACGCGATAGACATCCATAGGATTTGACAAAATCCTTAGGTGTTCAGATATGATAGTACTGCCAGCCGAAGAGTAGAAAGGAGTCGATTATGACTACATATATTGGAAATGCCTACGATAACAATACGAATCCGATTGGATTATGCTTGGGACAAATCTCTCCATGTGCAAAAGATGCGAGTGCCTGCGTTGCAGACTTTGGCGGATGCGTCACAAATGTTTCGGGCTGTATTTCTGACGTGTCTATTTGTGGAAGCAATGCTGGGCTTTGCGGTTTAAATTCCGTTTCTTGTACAGTAAATAGTGAGTCTTGTGGAATTAATACACCTGATTGATAATTGCGCAATTTACGATGTTTTGTTTTGGCTGGCAGTACTATCTATTTTCTGAACATGTGATGAAGATAACAGTATAAAGGGGGGCTATATATGATTTTTTCAGACGGCTCATATATTCCAACATTTATAATATTTTCTGCAATTGGAATTATAATAAAGTGCGCTCCCGTGGAATATCCTCTTTTCCATAAAAGTTTTCCGTTCCATAGTTACTACGGTTTCCGTTTTTCCTTGCCTGTTGATATAAATGAAAAAAACTGGCCTCATATCAAAAGTATTGGAAGTATGATATTTTTTGCTTTTGCAGCTCTTGACCTCATTGTTTTTGTATTAGGCATCTTGAATAGAAGCTCTACATTATATATTTCTTGCACTCAGCATTTATTATTAATTGGTGTAAGTTTTTCATTTGGCGGAATGATACTAGCTGCGAACAAGCATAAGGAGGATTGAATTAATGAAGTTCTCAAAATATAATATAATTCATACAACCGAAAATCAGGAACATATTTTATTCAACTCCTTATGGGGAAGTACGTTTGTAATTTCTCCTTCGGTTAAGCAAGCAATATCTTCCAGATATTTTAAATGAATTATGGAAATATAGCGAAGCCAATATGTTTTCCAAATATCCACAACCCATGAGAAAGTGGACATACTGTGGATTATTTGACGAATACAGTTTTACATTTTCACCTTTGGGTGAATTGTATAAATGTTGGGAGATGGTTGGTGATAATAAACATAAAATGGGTTATATAAAGGATGATGGCACTCTTACAGATGTTACTTTTGCATATTATGATTGGTTATCAATCGATCCTTTAAAAGAACCAGATTGTTCCGATTGTAAATATCTTCCCATTTGTGGTGGCGGGTGCAGGATGTTATCCTATCGGCAAACCGGAACATATCATGCTGCTGGCTGCGAAAAGGTCAAAGGCGTTATCGAGAAGCAGATAGAAGTATATGTGCGCAGACAAGTACAGTTTCAAAACAACTGATTGCCTACTTTCACTTTATCAATATACTCAATGTATCGGAATACATCGAATCCATGGAATTGCGCAAAAGGTTATTGATGAGTGTCCTATACTGATACTTGACATTCCGATGTACTTTGCCACGGTGCTGCTGTTCTGGTAGAAAAGTCCGATATTGCATTCTGCTTTTTGTGTAGTAAGTGCAATGAAGCCGGATTAAAGTTCGTTTTCATGAGAATATTTCAAGAGCCAAACCTTTGTGCGACACAGAGATTTGGCTCTTGAAATACAAGCTGCTTTTTATCAATCGAGCAAGCCGTGCTCACCGTGAGTTTTTTAAATATGCATTCAATCCACCGTTTAGCACGAGCTGCACATACTCTCGTGGCGCGTTATAAATGAGCCAGTCAAGCTCAGTACGCACTCTTACAAATGGTAGTGTTCCGTCAATGGTATCCTCTACAACATCGCAGTCGATTGATATCATTGTCCCGTCTGCAAAGCGACATTCTACGTTGCCCGTGTCGATGTTAAATTCACAAGATAAGAGCTTATTCATAATCAGACCTCCGATTTTCACTTTTCAGCGTTAATGCGTTTTTATAAATCTGAATAGTGGGCAGCGGTCATTTGATTATGTAGTGTTACTTTATGGCACATGAGTATTGCTGCCGGATAGCCATAGGTAAGTCTTTGATATGATCTCCAACTTTTCCCCGGCTCCACACCGTGCGTGCAGCTTTCACC
>NZ_PRLC01000037.1 GCF_003287455.1 Faecalibacterium hattorii
CTGCGCCAGAAGCCGTCGCTGTCATCGTGAGCAGCCACAAGGTTGCCATTGCCGAAGCAGATGAAACGAACGTACAGCAGACCTTGGACAGCCTGCTTATTCTTTCGCTCAATGCACAAACGGTCCTCGGCGGTAACGATGGACTTGATGTTCCGGGTTTCGGGCAAAGCCACCATGTTCAGGTCGTCATCGACCATGACCAGCTTGTACTCCAGATTTGCACTGGCAAAGCGGTTCGTTTCGATGCGGAGGATGGATTCGGAGTGAGAGGCTTCCCCGAACAGCTTCTTCAGCAGCAAGCCGATGCGGGATTTTCCTTCGCCACCCTTGCCGGTCATGACCAGCATCTTCTGCGCCTTGGTAGACGGGATCAGAAGATAGCCGAGATATTCCTGCAAGGTCAGAATGTCCTCCGGGATCAGCAGACCGTCCAGAAATTCCAGCCACTTGGTCGGTGCGGGGGCATCGGGCTGGTATTCCACGGGGAGCCGGTTCAGGCAGAGTTCCTTTTCCGGCACAAATCCCCGCTCGTCCAGAAAGTAGGTTCCGTTCTGGAGATGGATGCGGTCAAGCTGGGGTTTCCATTCAGGGATATAGGTTTCGATACGGAGTGCGTCCAGAACCTGCTTCTCCTTCTTGGCAAGGTTGTCGAGCACAAAGTCACGGAGGTCGCTGTGGACTTCGTAGAGCAGTGCGTCCTCGTCTACCTCGCCGTTCTGGTCGAACAGCTTCTGTTTCAGGCACATCATGGGGTGTTTCTCTAAAAGGTACTGGCAGTAAGCGGTTTCACGCACTTTGCCCTTGCTGTCTACCCAAGGGCATTCGCATTCTTCCTCTTCTTCCAGTTCGTCCTCATCACGCCAATCTTCGTTCCTCTTTTTCCAGTCGCTCATGCAATCCCTCCCAATACTTCCGTAGCTCGTTTTCGGTCTGCGGGTCCGGGAGCACCGAACAGTCCAGATAATATTCAACGATATCAAGGTTCTTTATCGCTTCAAGGAAGCAGGGGTGAAGTTCTTCTGTGGGTGACTGCGGTGCATATCGGACCCGCCAACGCTGCAGACAGCGGTAATAGTCCAGCAGCTGCTGCCGGACGGTGGGCGGTCTGCGGGGAGCAAGCCGCACCTTGCCGTCGGCAAGTGCTATGCCGAAATCGTTCTTCAACTTTTCCACAGCCTTATAGGGAGAAAGTTGAAAAAGTCTGCCGACAAAATCGATCACATCGCCATCTGCCTGACAGGCGAAACAGTGGAAACGGCTGTCCACCTTCATGCTGGGGTGTTTATCCCCGTGGAAGGGGCAGCACATCATACCGTTCCGGTTTACGGCGAAGCCGTATAGCTCCGCTGCCTGCCGGGTCGAGATGACGTTCTTTACGTCCGAAAAGACAGAGGTGCTACCCTCCGTCCCAATGGGCGGGGTACAGGCGAAAGGACGAAGCCCGGTGAGGGGCGTGGGTGAGGTTGGGTTTATTCACACATCGATCCGTCAGAGTGTTGTTCATTTGACCTCCTGCTGCGGTACGGTGTGGCTGCGCTCTTCCTTGCGGAAGAAGGCTTCCACGTTCTGTTGTGCGGTGCGGAGTTCACGCAGTTCGATCTGCGCTTTCTTGTAGCGGGTGTAGAACCCGTTTTTCTCCGAGGAAAGGGTCTGATATTCGGCATCCAGCTTTTTGAGGTCCGGCAGTGTCCTGAGCCCGTTGGCCTTGAAATAGGCACAAGCGGCCTCGTACACAGCAAACTCTGCACGGTGCTGCTCCTTGAACTTGGCGGGATTCCGCACAGTCTGGAGCTTCTGCGCAAGGGGCTTGTACTGCTGATAGACCACAAGATGCCCGCGCAGCTCCTTGAGGGAGACCATGCGGGCATCCAAGTCTTTGACCACCGCCAGTGCATCGTCGTGCTGGGTTTTCAGTTCGGCAATGCGCTGGT
>NZ_PRLC01000038.1 GCF_003287455.1 Faecalibacterium hattorii
CGCCAACCAAGCCGACCTTGTTTCTTTCCTGCAATCACAGGGCGAGCAGCTTACCCGTGCCGGAAATGAATACCGCTGGAAGCGGCACGACAGCTTGACTATCCGGGGAAACAAATGGTACAGGCACAGCCAAAGCAAAGGCGGCGGCCCCGTTGATTTTGTCATGGAGTTTTTCGGCAAGAGCTTCACCGAAGCCGTTGAACTGCTGACAGGCGAAAAAGGAGCCGCCCCGCCGCCGGACAGACCAAGCCCCGCGCCCCTATCCGACTTCCGACTGCCACCCCGCAGCACCGACAACCGCATAGCGAGGAACTACCTCACAGCAGCCCGCCGCATTGATGAAGATGTGACGGGCTTTTTCTTTTCCACCGGGGATATTTACGAGGAAGCCACCCACCATAACGCCGTATTCGTCGGCAGAGATGAAAGCGGCATACCGCGATACGCCCACCAGCGCGGCACAGCCGGGAGCTTCCGGCTTGATGTGAAAGGCAGCGACAAATCCTTTAACTTCTGCTACCGGGGCGAGGGCGAAAGGTTGTTTGTCTTTGAAGCCCCGATAGACCTCTTATCTTTCCTCTGCCTGTTCAAAAAGGACTGGCAGAAGCAAAGCTATCTGGCGTTGGGCGGCGTGGGAGAAAAAGCCCTGTTGCGCTTCCTCTCTGACCGTCCGAACATCAAGACCGTGTACCTCTGCCTTGACAGCGACCAAGCCGGAAGCGACGCTTGCAGCCGCCTTGCGGAGTTTGTGCCGGAGGGCTTGACCGTCCACCGCCTTGTGCCGCTTTACAAGGACTGGAACGAGGTATTGCAGCACCGGGCAGAAATCGCGGACGGGAAGTATATCCGGGAAGCGATTTACGGCTTGAAAGAGCCGCCGCAGGAAGAAACCGTTGAGATTATCCGCATGAGCGAGGTTGATACACAGACCGTTGAATGGCTATGGGAGCCGTATATCCCCTTTGGGAAAGTAACCATTGTGCAGGGCAATCCCGGCGAGGGCAAGACCACCTTTGCCCTACGCCTTGCCGCCGCCTGCACCACCGGGGGAACGCTGCCGGGAATGAAATCCTTGCCGCCATTCCAAGTGATTTACCAGACCGCCGAGGACGGGCTGGGCGATACCGTCAAGCCCCGCTTGATGGAAGCAGAAGCCGACCTTGACCGGGTGCTTGTGATTGATGAAGCCAAGCGGGAGCTTACCCTGTCCGATGAGCGCATAGAAAAGGCAATCACGCAGAACGGGGCGCGGCTGATTATCCTTGACCCCATACAGGCGTACATGGGCGAAAAAACCGACATGAACCGGGCAAACGAAGTGCGCCCCATGTTCCGCCGCCTTGCCGATGTTGCCGAGCGTACCGGGTGCGCCGTTATCCTTATCGGACATCTCAACAAAGCTGCCGGAGGGCAGAGCGCATACCGGGGCTTAGGTTCTATCGACTTCCGCGCCGCAGCAAGGAGCGTCCTGCTGATCGGGCGCGTGAAGCGAGAACCGAATGTGCGCGTTATCGTCCATGACAAATCTTCCCTTGCGCCGGAGGGCAAGCCCGTTGCCTTTTGCCTTGACCCGGAAACGGGCTTTTCGTGGATAGGCGAATACGACATCACCGCCGACGAACTGCTGTCCGGCGCGGGCGGCAACAACGCCACCAAAACCGAGCAAGCCGAAAGGCTGATACTTGACCTGCTTGCAGACGGGAAAGAGCTTGCCAGCGAGGACATTGTAAAAGCCGCAGCCGAAGCCGGAATATCCGAGAGGACGGTACAGACCGCCAAGCGCAACATGGGCGGCATTTTAGGCGCAAGGCGTGTCGGCGGTCAATGGTACAACTTCATCAAGAAGAAGCAGCCACCCGAACCCGCAAGCTGAAAGTGCAAAACGCAGACCCTTTGCACTTTGCACTTTCGCACTTTCACGAT
>NZ_PRLC01000028.1 GCF_003287455.1 Faecalibacterium hattorii
TGTTTACCGTGTTTTTCCAACACGAAAATAGGTTCCGTTACAAGTTTTTCGATATTGTTCAATTTTCAAGGTCCTGTAAGCGCCTCAACCTTTCGGCTGACGACTTGATTATTCTATCACAGAAGTGATTTTTTGTCAAGCTCTTTTTTCGAAGCTGTCGAACTTTCTGAACTTGGAGCGCCTCGAAAACTCTCAAATCTCTTTGGTGTTTCTTGACGTCTATTGGTTCTTTTCTCTGGCTTCTTGCTGAGGCTTCGGAAGTCATTCTTTTGCCTCAGCGCTTGGCACTCAAGTATAATATCACATGCCCGCCCGTTTGGCAACCCCTTTTTTCAACTTTTTTGCCCTCTTTTTTCGCTTTGTCTCTTTTTGCTAGTTTTTGGAGCGTTTTAAAGCCCGCCTTTGACAGATATCAAAGCGCTTGACAAGCGGCACTTTTTCCCTTTATTATAGGTATATTAAAGGGAGGGGTTCTCATGTCCTGCATCACCATCCGAAACTGCTGCATCGGCGAAGGGAAGCCGAACGTCATCATCCCTATCGTAGAACACACTGAGGCTGCGATCCTGCAAAAGGCCGCTGAGTTTTCCACTCTTTCCGCCGATTGTGTGGAATGGCGCGTCGATCTGTTCGAGCTTGCAAAAGACCTCCGGGCCGTCGCGCACGATGCGGCGAAGCTGCGTGTCGCCTTGAAGGACAAGCTTCTGCTTGTGACCTTTCGCACGAAGAGCGAGGGCGGAAGTGCCGCGCTGAGTCGGGAGGAGTACATTCGTTTCATCCATACCGTCCTTGCCACCGACTGCGCCGACCTGATCGACATTGAATTTTTCACCGCGGGCGCAGATCTTCCGGGCCTGATCGAAGATGCTCATACCGCCGGGGTCAAAGTGGTCTGTTCCAGCCACGACTTCCACAAAACGCCGCCCTGCGCCGAGCTCGTCTCCCGGATGACCGCCATGCAGGAGGCCGGAGCCGACCTGCCCAAGCTTGCCGTCATGCCCACTTGCCGGGCCGACGTCATCGCCCTGCTGGCCGCGACCGCCGAGATGGCGGATCATCACCCGGAAACGCCGGTCATCACCATGAGCATGGGCACTTTGGGCGCCGTCAGCCGCCTGTGCGGGGAGGCATTCGGTTCCGCTATGACCTTCGCAAACCCCGGCGCTGCCAGCGCCCCCGGTCAGGTGCCGCTGGATGTGGTCAATGAGGTGCTGGAAAGTCTGCACGCAGAGCGCTGATATGTAACTATAAAGCAGGTGAACAGGATCGTTTGGTCAAAGAGCGGGTCTCATCAGGATCGCTTTGCTCTTCACATAGCCGTTCTGCTCAATGTAGTGGATGACTTTCTGGACAAATGCGATCTTCAGCGATTCCTCGTTGATGAACTTGGAAAACGCCCACACATGGCGGCTTCGTGGTCCATTTTTGCCACCTTGCGCACCAGCAGACCGAAGGGCGTAGCCTCTGCCGTGCCAGAATATTTCTTATCGTCCAAAAAATCTTGCTTTAGATTATCAAACCGGACTGCATTCTTCTGAATCTTCTTCATTTTTGTACCTCTGACCTCTAAAATTTTTTGAAAAAATCATAGGCACAAGCTCAAAAAGCCCGTATAAAACAAAAAAGACGACAAACCGTTTCTCTCAACGATTTATCGTCCTTTTGGTGCGCTCGAGGGAACTCGAATCCCTGGCCCTCTGATTAAAAGAATCCAAGGTGCATCATTCGTCAAATTTCAAAAGCGCGAAGAAACGTTCATTTCATCACATTATCGTAAAATTCACATTTGTACACACCGCATTATTTGCATACAGTGTAATGCTTTGCAACCGTTATCCAGCTATTCAGGTGTGCAAAAAGTGTGCAAAAATGTGCAGACGGGCAAAACAAAGCCCAATGGACAAATCAACCACCGGTTTTATGGCAGGGTTTAGGACATCCGAACAGACACCGTTTGATATAGAAATGAGGTTCACCATGAACAAACTGCTTTCCTGCCGCTTCAATATGGACACCAACCGGGTGGAAGCCCGGTTCGAGGATGGCACCACTCTTGCCATCGGCTGCATCGCCGTGGAGGACGAGTACGGCAGCACCCCGGCACAGCGGGCAGAGCTGGACTGGCTGCTGTATAATAAGCCCTTGGAGTACACCCAGCTTGTGCTGGGTGGAGAGATAGAGCGTTATCTTTCTCTCGACTGCGACCACAGCAGACTGGAAGATTGATTACTTCGAAAGGCCATTGCCATTTGAGTACCAATCGAATATACTATAAACAGGAGAGCGGACGTCACTCCGCTGGTGTGGCTGACACCTAAAATCCGATCTGATGCAAGACGTAAGGGCTTGAGGCTGGCGGGCAGCGATAAAATCAGTCGCAAGGGACATTGGACAGCACCACGGTGTTGTAGATGTCCCTTTTATTTGCAAAGAAAATGATACCCACCCGCCCATGGTTTTTCCATGAGTGAGTGGGCATCGTTTTGTTAATCGAGATTTTTCGGCAAGCGGTCATATAGAATCACCGTATCCTGCGTTTCAATATGTACACGCTCTTTCTTCAGGAGCGTTCGAGAACGTTGGTTTGCACAGTAGTCACGGCCGCTTTCTTCAAAAGCAGAACAACACAGAAAGTCACATACAGCATTGCCGGAGGGAGATTCCCGGATAATGAACACAAAGGCAGTTGGTTCAATCCGGCTGGAAATCAGGTAATCCGCTTTGATTTTGGTCACGAACGGATAGAACTGGGGCATATAGGAGAACAGATCGAACTCCTGTTCCAGTATTTCTTTCAACCGCACCAGTGCCAGCAGACGTGGTTTCACATACTCCTGATAGAGTGTGCCCTTCTTTACCTTGTCGTAGGTGATCTTATCAGACAGAATCATATCCACTGTTTTGCGCGGGCTATACCGGGGAAGGGCGATGTCTTTCAGGTAGTGGAACCCAGCAAGGTGAGGGAAATCCTCTGGTGAAAATGTCAGCTTGATCTCGTGCAGTTCACCCTTATAGCCGTAGGTGAAAACATAGTGGTACTCAGTCAGTTCTTTCCAGACTTCTGCTGCCCGATACAAAATATCTTGCTGTTCGTCCTGCACGTTTTCACCTTCCCTCAAAAAAATAGAAGCCCTGCCGAAAGGCAAGGCTCCTATTAAGCGTTTTCTTTCGATTCATCGAATCTATTCGGCTTGTGGTTATCGCTCAACCCACGGTCTGGCTCCACAATCGGCTGATACCGAACCAGTCCACTGTTTCATCGCCACCGATAGCTGGTCAATGCCGCTATCCTCTAGCTTTATTATACCACAAAAGGACGTAAGTTCAAGCGCTTAAATTTAAAAGCACTCAATCATATTATATGCTAAAGGGGTTTGGCCATTGCTACGTTTGCGAACGTCATACACCACCCTTGCCATCGACTGCATCGCTGTGGAGGATGAGTACGGCAACACCCCGGCACAGCGGGCAGAGTTGGACTGGCTGCTCTACAATAAGCCCTTGGAGTATGCACAGATGGTGCTGAGAGGGGAGATGGAGCATTATCTTTCCCTCGGCTGTGACCACGGCAGAATGGAAGATTAAGCCCTTATAAAGAACACGATGCCCACCGACCTATGGTTTTCGCCATAAGCTGGTGGGCATCTGTTGTTCTGGTTTATAATTCACTGATGGTTGCAGTAATGGGCTGCATGAGGATTCGCCTGACCGGGTTATATACTGCCAGCACCACAGCCGCCAGCACGACTACGACAATCACGGCAAGACAGCCCCACGGCACCTGCCACGCTGCACCGAAATAATGGGTGATGAGCAGGATATACAGCTTCCGATTCAGCACAAGACCCAGCGCAATGCCCACCACAAGACCGGACACCGCATAGGTGCCAGCTTCGGCAGAGATCATGCGTTTCAGCTGTGCATCATCCATCCCGATGGCACGCAGAATGCCATACTGCTTCATTCGTGCCGACACGCTCATGGAAATGCTGTTGATGATGTTCAGAATGGTGATTCCTGCAATCACGATGAGAAACGCATAGACCACCAGATGGAACGCCCAGTAGGTGCTTTGTATCATCCGATTTCCTTCGATTCGGTTGGAAAAAACAACCTGCTTGTTTAACGTATCGCTCAGCAGGGTGTGTATTTGTGCAATGGCTGCGTCTGCTGTGGTATCTTTTAGTTGAATATCGATCACCGCATAGCGGTTTTGCCCGGTCAGCTGATGGAAGGTTTCTTCGGTGCAGATAACAATCGGGGAATCGGTACTACTGAACGGGCTGTCGTTCAATACACCCACGACTGTGAGCTTTGCATCCTCCAGCTGAATGGTATCACCCACGGTCAGGGAGTTGCTTTTGTCGAATACCGTCAGCACAGGGTATGTGCCATCCTCCGGCTTCTGCGGAAGGGTTCCGCCAATCAGGTCTTTTTTCGCCCAGCCAAACTGTATCGTATCGTATGAAATCAGGTCGATGGACCCCTGTTTTCCCTGATATTCCGCCGGGAGCGGGCAATACATCCGCCCGAATGCGTGTTTGACTTCCGGCAGAGCATCCAGCTGCTCCACCAGCACCGGGTCAAGGACATTTTGCCCGGATGTTTCAGCCACCGATAAGTCCGGTGTGTAGGGCTGCAACGGATTCAGCGCAAATCCAACCCATCGAAGCAAAACCGAAAAGCTCAAAAACAGGAGAATGCTTAACGCAAAGGAACCTGTCATCAGAAGCAAGTTCTTTTTGGACGAGATTGCATGGCTCACGCCCAAAGAAAGCTCTGCACGACTTCCAAACAACCGAGCATGACACGGAGAATCCGCTGCATTTTCCACCGCATTCCCAGTTGCTGCTGTGATCGGAGAAGCTTTTGCCGCCCGCCGTGCCGGAGAAGATGCCGCGAACCAAACCGTGATAAGTCCCAGCGCGGAACCACAGATAATACCGACCGGGCTGATGCCAAGCACTGGTAAAGAGCTGAACTCCTCGCCGATAAATTCACGCAGAAAGGAACACAGTCCCCATGTGGAAACGATTCCCAGCACACATCCTGCTGGAACAGCAGTTTTACACCAGAAAAGGGCTTCCAGCCGGACAAGCATCCGAATCTGATTTTTTCCTGCCCCAAGACAACGCAGCATTCCATAATAGCTGGTACGCTGCGCTACATTGCTGTTGATGCTGCCTGTGATCATAAAAATTCCGGCAAGGACGACCATGCCAGCCAACACAGCCGCTACCGCATATAAGCCTACAATATAATCGTTGTTGCTGCTTGCGTTCAACGCCATCAGGTAAGTATTTTCGGAGATCTTTTCTTCTGAAATTCCGTACTTGTTTTCGATGTTCACAATGGACTGCCGCAAATTGGTACGTGGCTTGAACTGGATGAAATACTGTGTTTCAAAGGATTCTTCTACCTGTGCGGCAATCTGAGAAAATGTACTGCGGTTCATCACCAGCACCACAGCATCATACTGGTTCGCATCGGAGGTATCCTCATTGAAACCTGCGACAGTAAGCGAAATGGTTTGTCCATCCGGGAGCGTCAGCGGAATCGCTGTACCGACCGTAACATCCAGCCGATCCCGGATGTTTGCTGTCACGAGCACTTCGCCATCCGCCGGGGCAGTGCTACACTGCATTCCCGGAAAGATTTGAAGGATTGCGTCATCTGCTCCTACCAGTGCGGCACGTTTATCTCCGGCAAAGTAGTTTTCCGTAAGGGAAGCGTTGATGTCGCTATACGCCGAAAATGCAGCAACATCCTCCTGTGCGGCAAGCTCTGCGGCTGTTTCAGGGGAGATGTCCTTTACCATGATATGCCAGTTTCCGTTTTTGTTCAGCTGGTTTGAGGTTTCCATCCGAATCGCCATATCTGCCATACTGAACACCGCCGTGACCAGAAACACCGCAAGGACGATGCACAAAATCGTCATGCGGTTCTGCCGTCTGCGTACCTTGGCAGAAATCGGGATCAGACTCAGATAGCTTTTCATTTCTGTGCTGCTCATTCCCGGCACCTCCCAAAATCGGTCAGGCAGCCGTCCGATACCTGCAACACCCGGTCTGCCGTCTGCGCAATGCTGCGGTTGTGGGTGATCATCAGGATGGTCTGCTCGTATTTCCGGGATGTTTCTTTTAGCAGGGCAATGACCTCGCTGGTGTTCTGGGTGTCCAGATTGCCGGTCGGCTCATCCGCCAAAATCAGGGAAGGGCGGGTCATCAGGGCGCGGCCAATGGCTACCCGTTGCTGCTGCCCACCGGAAAGCTGACTTGGCAGATGCTTCCGACGGTCTTTCAGATTCAACACGGTCAGCAGTTCTTCCAGATATACCCTGTCCGGCTTTTGGTAGTCCAGCAGCACCGGGAACAGGATGTTCTGTTCTACGGTCAGTTCCGGGATGAGGTTGAATGCCTGAAAGATAAAACCGATATTGCGGCGGCGGAAGATCGTCAGCTCCCGGTCTTTCATGGCAAAAACATCCTTGCCATCAATCAGCACCTTGCCGGAAGTCGGCGTATCCAGTCCACCAATCAGGTTGAGCAGGGTGCTTTTGCCGGAGCCGGATTCGCCAACGACCGCCACATATTCGCCTTTCGGCACTGAAAAGCTAACATCTTTCAGCGCATGGACAGCGGTTTCTCCGCTGCCGTAGGTCTTGCAGAGATGGTTGACTTCTAATAGTTCCATAGTGTATCCCTCACTTTGCAGGTTCCTTCGATTCAGACGGATTATCTCTGTCTGTGCAGAAAAGGATAACACGTCAACCTTACTGCAAGCCTACACTCAGCCTACAATTTTGTAGGAATCGGAAAATTCAGAGTAAAGGTCGTGCCCTTTCCCAGCTCGCTGTCTACTTCAATGGTGCCGTGATGGGCTTCCACAACGGCTTTTGCCAGCGGCAGACCCAGCCCGATGCCCTGTGTATCCTGTGAAAAGCGGCTGCGATAAAACCGTTTGAAGATATGGTACAAATCTTCCGGGTGGATGCCGCTGCCGTTGTCGCGCACTTTGATCTGAACCATGGACGGCAGTGCATTCCACTCTACCTGAATCGTATCTCCGCTCTTTGTGTGGTCAAGGGCATTCTTTACAAGATTGTCCACAGCTTCCTGCATCCAGTCACGGTCGCACCAAAGTGCAACCGCCTCTGAGCCGGACAGAACAAGCTTTTTCTGTTCCTGCTTGGCACGATAGTGATACTGCCGCGCGATGTCCTGCACCATTTCAGCAACATTTTCGTTTTTCTTCTCCAAGACGACCGAACCGGCATCCAGCCGGGTGATTTTGAGCAGATTCTGCACCAGCGTTTCGATGCGGTCCAACTCCTGTTCGGACAGGTCTGCAAACTCTTTGACCTCCGACGGCGAAACAGCTTCGTCCTGAAGCAGACCGTTGTAGATATTCAACGCCGCCAGCGGTGTTTTGAGCTGGTGCGAAATATCTGCAATGGTATTTTTCAAAAAACGCTTCTCCCGCTGCTCGTTGTCTGCGTGTGCGCTCAGAACTGCCGCCAATGCATTAACGGAGTGAAACAGACGGCAAAATTCTCCCTCCCGGTCGCAGTCCAGTCGTGCATCCGGGTTGCCATCCAGACAGCTTTGGATTTGCTGGACTGCCTGTTCCAGAAGCGCGCTCTGCCTTTGGAAATAGCGAAAAAGCACGCCCCAGAGGCAGCCGCCCAGAAGCAAAAAAACCAATAGTAACCCGAAAGAAAATACATGCGTCGTATGCCATACGATGCCCTGCGTGAGAGCCAATGCCACCGCCCAGACCGCCAGCACTGTCCGGAACAAAATCCGGATCTCCCGGTTTGCGAATACTTTCATACGGCACCTTTACCCATTCCATTTATAGCCCATGCCGCGGACGGTCAGCAGCATCTGCGGTTTGCCGGGGTCGTCCTCAATCTTCATCCGCAGCCGCCGGATATACACTGTTAAGGCACTGCTGTCAATGTAATCCCCATCGCAGTCCCACAGTGCATCCAGAATTTGTTCCTTGGATAGCACGGCATTCGGATGCTGCATAAAGAAGCAGAGCAGCTTGTACTCTGCGCCGGTCAGTTCCAGCAATACTCCGTTTTTGTATGCCTGCCCCTGCAACAGCCGGACGGTGATGCTGCCCGATTCCAGTACGGGTTCTCCTGCGCTGGACGCATTTGCACGGCGAAGCAGTGCATTGACCCGCGACAACAGGACACCCAGCTTGAACGGCTTGGTCAGGTAATCATCCCCGCCCAGTTCCAGTCCCATGATGATATTCATTTCCTCATCCGAAGCGGTCAGGAACAGAATCGGCACGTTGGATGTGCGCCGCACCTTCTGGCAGAAATCGAAGCCAGAGCCATCCGGCAGGGAAACATCCAGCACCAGCAGGTCATATTTTCTGTCTGACCACAGTACCTCGGCTTCTGCCAGCGTCCGGGCTGTATCCAGTGCAAAGCCCTGTTTCTTGAATGCAAAAGTCAGCCCACTGATCAGGCTCAGATCATCTTCCAAAAGGAACAGTTTTCTCATGATTCCCTCTCTTTTCTGCGTTTTGTGTGTCCTACAGGTTCAAAAGCATTATAAGTTTTTTCTGCGAACATTACAATGTGCGAAACGGAAATTGTTTCTTGCCGTGTGTTAAATATAAGTCCTACTATCACTGCTTTACTGCAATAAAATTTGCAAAACCATCTTGACGCTCGCCGCAATCCGTGATACTCTTTATCGCAAATCCCACCGAGCTTGTCGGGGCAACGCCCCTCCATCTTGCTTGCGCAAGACCGCTCTGCCGCTTAAAAGCCCCACTGGGGCTTTCATTGCTACGCAAACGCGGTCTTGTAGAAAAGTACAGAACGGCGAGGATTTGTTCCCCATGAAGATTTTTACCGCCCCGCAACACACCCGATTCATTTTGCCGCCGATTCACCCGACAAAATCCATCGCTGCGCTGCATGGGCGGTATTTTTCTTTTTCACAAATAAAATCTTATGTAGTTGTTCAATCTTCCAAAATTTGTTTTTAGTTGTTGA
>NZ_PRLC01000039.1 GCF_003287455.1 Faecalibacterium hattorii
CGTCCATTCCGACAGCATCGCCAGTCACTATGGCGTGCTGCTAGCGCTATATGCGTTGATGCAATTTCTATGCGCACCCGTTCTCGGAGCACTGTCCGACCGCTTTGGCCGCCGCCCAGTCCTGCTCGCTTCGCTACTTGGAGCCACTATCGACTACGCGATCATGGCGACCACACCCGTCCTGTGGATCCTCTACGCCGGACGCATCGTGGCCGGCATCACCGGCGCCACAGGTGCGGTTGCTGGCGCCTATATCGCCGACATCACCGATGGGGAAGATCGGGCTCGCCACTTCGGGCTCATGAGCGCTTGTTTCGGCGTGGGTATGGTGGCAGGCCCCGTGGCCGGGGGACTGTTGGGCGCCATCTCCTTGCATGCACCATTCCTTGCGGCGGCGGTGCTCAACGGCCTCAACCTACTACTGGGCTGCTTCCTAATGCAGGAGTCGCATAAGGGAGAGCGTCGACCGATGCCCTTGAGAGCCTTCAACTCTAGAAGCTCCTTCCGGTGGGCGCGGGGCATGACTATTGTCGCCGCACTTATGACTGTCTTCTTTATCATGCAACTCGTAGGACAGGTGCCGGCAGCGCTCTGGGTCATTTTCGGCGAGGACCGCTTTCGCTGGAGCGCGACGATGATCGGCCTGTCGCTTGCGGTATTCGGAATCTTGCACGCCCTCGCTCAAGCCTTCGTCACTGGTCCCGCCACCAAACGTTTCGGCGAGAAGCAGGCCATTATCGCCGGCATGGCGGCCGACGCGCTGGGCTACGTCTTGCTGGCGTTCGCGACGCGAGGCTGGATGGCCTTCCCCATTATGATTCTTCTCGCTTCCGGCGGCATTGGGATGCCCGCGTTGCAGGCCATGCTGTCCAGGCAGGTAGATGACGACCATCAGGGACAGCTTCAAGGATCGCTCGCGGCTCTTACCAGCCTAACTTCGATCATTGGACCGCTGATCGTCACGGCGATTTATGCCGCCTCGGCGAGCACATGGAACGGGTTGGCATGGATTGTAGGCGCCGCCCTATACCTTGTCTGCCTCCCCGCGTTGCGTCGCGGTGCATGGAGCCGGGCCACCTCGACCTGAATGTCTAGAGGGCGATAGCTTTGCGGTGGAAATCAAAGGCCGCATCCACTTTGATCTGTTTCTGGTGGTGCGTCGTACCATTAACCTGCCGACCTATACCCTGGAAGCGGTGTATGAAGCGGTTCTGGGCAAAACCAAAAGCAAACTGGGCGCGGAAGAAATTGCGGCGATTTGGGAAACCGAAGAGAGCATGAAAAAACTGGCGCAGTATAGCATGGAAGATGCGCGTGCGACCTATGAACTGGGTAAAGAATTTTTCCCGATGGAAGCGGAACTGGCGAAACTGATTGGTCAGAGCGTGTGGGATGTTAGCCGTAGCAGCACCGGTAATCTGGTGGAATGGTACCTGCTGCGCGTTGCGTATGCGCGTAATGAACTGGCGCCGAACAAACCGGACGAAGAAGAATACAAACGTCGTCTGCGTACCACCTATCTGGGCGGCTATGTGAAAGAACCGGAAAAAGGCCTGTGGGAAAACATCATCTACCTGGATTTCCGTAGCCTGTATCCGAGCATTATCGTGATCCATAACGTTAGCCCGGATACCCTGGAAAAAGAAGGCTGCAAAAACTATGATGTTGCGCCGATTGTGGGCTATCGCTTCTGCAAAGATTTTCCGGGCTTTATCCCGAGCATTCTGGGTGATCTGATTGCGATGCGCCAGGATATCAAAAAGAAAATGAAAAGCACCATCGATCCGATCGAAAAAAAAATGCTGGATTATCGCCAGCGCGCGATCAAACTGCTGGCGAACAGCTATTACGGCTATATGGGCTATCCGAAAGCGCGTTGGTATAGCAACGCGCTTTCGGATAGCCCATATA
>NZ_PRLC01000002.1 GCF_003287455.1 Faecalibacterium hattorii
GAGCCCTGTGCAGTACAGGATTCAGACCGTTGGGGCCGCTTAATTTGATTTTTGTCTAACTTTTGGGGTTCATTTCATAATCGCCATCGGGCCTTTACTTTTTTCTACATACAAATATCGCAAAAAGCGTGAATTTTGTATCAAACTATGAGCATCGCATCCCCAAAGCTGAAGAAGCGGTATTTCTCTTCTACAGCTACCTTATACGCGGCCATGGTCTTCTCATAGCCGTAGAGGGCGGAAACGAGCATGATGAGGGTGCTTTCGGGCAGGTGGAAGTTGGTGATGAGGCCATCGATGCAGTTGAACTTGACGCCCGGATACAGGAAAATAGAGGTGTTTCCGCTGCAAGCCTTGATCTCGCCGTACTTGGCGGCGACGGCTTCCAGTGTGCGGCAGCTCGTGGTGCCGACTGCGATGACCCGGTGCCCGGCGGCCTTGGTCTCCCGGATGCGCTGGGCGGTCTCCTCGCTGACAGAGTACCACTCGCTGTGCATCTTGTGGTCGGCGATCTCATCCTCCATCACGGGGCGGAAGGTGCCGAGGCCGACGTGCAGGGTCACTTCAGCGATGCCGACGCCCTTGGCGCGGATGGTATCCATCAGCTCCGGGGTGAAGTGCAGACCGGCCGTCGGGGCGGCGGCGCTGCCAAGCTCCTTGGCGTAGACGGTCTGATACTGGCTCTGGTCTTCGAGCTGCTTGGTGATATAGGGCGGCAGAGGCATTTTGCCAAATTCGTCCAGCTTTTCATAAAGCGTCTCGGTGTCATAATAAAATGTAACGAACTTGTTGCCGTCTTCCAGCGTCTCGTCCACCACGGCCGTCAGGGTGCCGTCGCCGAAGCTCACCTTGGTGCCGGCCTGCATCCGCTTGCCGGGCTTGGCAAGGCACTCCCACTGGTCGCCCTTGACCTGACGCAGCAGCAGCAGCTCGCAGACCGCGCCGGTAGGCTGCTTGACGCCCACGATGCGGGCGGGCAGGACCTTGGAGTTGTTGACGACCAGCAGGTCGCCCGGCTCCAAATATTCCGGCAGGTCGTGGAAGATGCGGTGCTGGATGCTGTCGTCTTTCTGGCTCAAGACCATCAGCCGGGCCGAGTCACGAGGGTTCGCCGGTTCCTGCGCGATGAGCTCTTTGGGTAAATCGTACCAAAAATCTTTTTTTAACATGCTTCGCATTTGCCTTTCCGATGATTGACACGGAGGCCGTATCAATGTTATCATAAAATCTGTGTAAACAGTATCTATTATATTGCATAGGCGTCCGGTTTTCAAGCCATGTTCTGTGTGAATTTGTTTTTTTGAAAGGAAAGGTGCTGGAAATGGAAAAACAATATAAAGTTGGTATCGTCGGTGCGACCGGCATGGTCGGTCAGCGCTTTGTCACGCTGCTGGAAAATCATCCTTGGTTCAAGCTGACCACGCTGGCCGCTTCCGGCCGCAGCGCCGGAAAGACCTATGAGGAAGCCGTCGGCTCCCGCTGGGCTATGACCACTCCGATGCCCGAAAGCGTCAAGAAGATGGTCGTGCTGGACGCCTCCAAGGTGGAAGAGGTCGCCTCTCAGGTGGACTTCATCTTCTGCGCGGTCAATATGCCCAAGGCCGAGATCAAGGCGCTGGAAGAGGCTTACGCCAAGGCAGAGTGCCCGGTGGTCTCCAACAACAGCGCAAACCGCGGCACCCCGGATGTGCCGATGGTGGTGCCGGAGATCAACGCCGACCACATCGAGATCATCCCGGCCCAGCGCAAGCGTCTGGGCACCAAGCGCGGCTTCATCGCAGTCAAGTCCAACTGCAGCTTGCAGAGCTACGTTCCCGCCCTGCACCCCCTGATGAAGGAGTTCGGCGTCAACAAGGCGCTGGTCTGCACCTATCAGGCCATTTCCGGCGCGGGCAAGACCTTCGACCGGATGCCGGAGATCATCGACAATGTGATCCCCTACATCGGCGGCGAGGAAGAAAAGAGCGAGCAGGAGCCGCTGAAGCTGTGGGGCCACATCGAGGGCGACAAGATCGTCAACGCCGAGAAGCCCGTCATCACCGCGCAGTGCTTCCGCGTCCCCGTTTCGGACGGCCACACCGCTGCTGTCTTCGTGAGCTTTGACAAGAAGCCCACCAAGGAGCAGATCCTCGAAGCATGGGCCAACTTCCGCGGCCCCGCACAGGAGCTGGAGCTGCCCAGCGCACCCAAGCAGTTCCTGCACTACTTCACCGAGAACGATCGTCCCCAGCCCAAGCTGGACCGCAACACCGAGAACGGCATGGCCGTCTGCCTCGGCCGTCTGCGGGAGGACACCCTGTTTGACTACAAGTTCGCCTGCATGAGCCACAACACCCTGCGCGGTGCGGCGGGCGGCGCTGTCCTGCTGGCCGAGCTGCTGGCCGCCAAGGGCTATTTTGATTGATCTGCGTTTGGAAACGCAGCAAAAAGGAGATTTTACACTATGAAGAATCCTGTCTTTACCGGCGCGGGCGTGGCGATCATCACCCCGATGTACGAGGATGGCAGCGTCAATTTCGACGAACTGGGACGCATCATTGAGGACCAGATCGCCCGCGGCACCGATGCCATCGTCATCTGCGGCACCACCGGCGAGTGCTCCACCATGACCGATGAGGAGCAGCTGGCTGCCATCAAGTTCACCGTCGATACCGTGAACCACCGCGTTCCGGTCATCGCCGGTGCCGGTTCCAACGACACCGACCACGGCTGTGCACTGGCGGCAAAGTCTGCCGAGTGCGGCGCAGACGCCCTGCTGCTGGTCACCCCGTACTACAACAAGACCACACAGGCTGGTCTGGTGGTACACTTCACCGCCATGGCGGACGCCGCCGGCATCCCGGTCATCGTCTACAATGTGCCTTCCCGCACCGGCCTGAACATCGCTCCGGAAACGGCGCTGGAGCTGAGCAAGCACCCCCTCATCAACGGCATCAAGGAAGCTTCCGGCAACATTTCGCAGGTGGCGAAGATCGCACAGCTTTGCGGTGACGAGTTGAACATCTATTCCGGCAACGACGATCAGGTGGTTCCCCTGCTGTCTCTGGGCGGCAAGGGCGTCATCAGTGTGGTCTCCAACGTCAAGCCGGAACTGGTGCACGCGTGCTGCAAGGCATGGTTCGAGGGCGATACCAAGAAGGCTTGCCAGCTGCAGTTGGAGATGCTGCCGCTGGCCGATGCCCTCTTCTGCGAGGTCAACCCCATCCCGGTCAAGTACGCGATGAACGTGCTGGGCTGGAACGCGGGCGCATGCCGTCTGCCGCTGGTGGAGCCCAGCGACGCCCACAAGGAGAAGATCGAACAAGCGCTGGCCGCAGAAGGTCTGATTTAAATAAAATGCAGGTCCAATGCCCGGTGGAATGCTCTTCCGGGCATTTGGCCTCTTTCGGAAAATGAGCGGAACAAAACAACGAGGTAAAATCAAATGACGGATATCATCATTCAGGGCATCGGCGGCCGCATGGGCCATGTGCTGTGCGAGATGATCGCAAAGCGCGAGGATTGCCGCGTGGTGGCCGGTATCGACGTGAAGGACGGCGAGCAGAACGGCATCCCCGTGTACGACAGCTTGGAGAAGCTGGAAGGCAAGGGCGATGTCATCATCGACTTCAGCTCCCCCGCCGCCGTGGAAAAGGCTCTGCCTTATTGCGAAGCCCACAAGCTGCCCATCGTGGTCTGCACCACCGGCCTGTCCGAGGAGCTGCAGTTGAAAGTCGTGCAGCTCTCCCGCACCGTGGCCGTGTTCAAGAGTGCCAATATGTCCATGGGCATCAATGTGCTGTCCGAGCTGTGCAAGCGCGCTTCTGCCATCCTCGGCGTGGATTATGACGTTGAGATCGTGGAGCAGCACCATCACAACAAGCTGGATGCACCCAGCGGCACGGCTCTGATGCTGGCCGACGCCATCAACGAGGAGAACAACGGCGAGTATCATTACGTCTATGACCGCTCCTCCGTCCGCCAGAAGCGCGACCCGAAGGAGATCGGCATCAGCTCGGTGCGCGGCGGCAGCATCGTGGGCGACCACGAAGTGCTGTTCTGCGGGCAGGATGAGGTCATCACCCTCAAGCATACCGCTTATTCCCGCAGCATTTTTGCGAATGGCGCAGTGAATGCCGCCGTTTATCTTGCAAAAAAGGAGCCGGGGCTGTACAATATGGGTAACATGATCGCAGAAATGTGAAAGTGCCGGAACTTGGAGCCCTTACGGGCAGAATGGAGTGTTTACTATGTACGGTGTATCGAAGATCAACATCGAACCCAGCCTCATGATGATCAGCGTTCAGGATGTCGAGTTCAAGGGCAACAGTCTGGCACGTTATCTGCAGATCTTTGCCGATACCGGCGTTGTGGTGGATATGATCAGCCAGAGCGCCCCCCACGGCACCACCATTGATTTCAGCTTTACCGCCTCCTCCAGCGACCTTCCGCTTGTGATGAAGGCCATCTCTGCCGCCAACCTCGATAAAGACGCCAAAGCTTCCCCGCTGATCAGCGTCGGCTACTCCAAGCTGAACCTCTTCGGCGAGGAAATGGTCACCAGCTGCGGCGTGGCCGCCCGCGCCCTGAATGCGCTGGCCATGGCAGACATCGAAGTGCTGCTCATCACCACCAGCGACTTGGATATTTCCCTGCTGGTCCGCGCGGAGAATGAAGATGCCGCCTACGATGTGCTGAAGAAAGCCTTCGAGCTGTAAGCAACGGCACCATTTTTCCATCCATCGATACAAGCAACAAACGCCCCGCTCCCCTCTCATTTGTGAGAAGGAAGCGGGGCGTTTTGCAGTTTGGTTTTCTGGTGTTTCCGGGGTTACAGGGTCACCTTGTGGTAGACCTTCTTGCCCTTCTTGATGACGATGCCCTTGGTCAGTTGATCTGCGGTGAAGCTGACGGTGGGAGCTGCGACCTTCTCACCATCGACGAGGACGCCGCCCTGCACGACCAGACGGCGGGCTTCGCCGTTGGAAGCGGCCAGACCGGCCTTGACCATCAGGGTCAGGATGCCGATGGAGCCATCGGTCAGATCCGCCTCGGTCAACTGGGTGGCGGGCATATGCTCGGTATCTGCGGCACCGCTGAACAGAGCGCGGGCGGCCTTCTGTGCCTTTTCGGCCTCTTCCTTGCCGTGGACCATGCTGGTCAGCTCGTAGGCAAGGATCTCCTTTGCCTCGTTCAGGCGCTCGTCCTTCCAAGTGCTCATCTCGTCGATCTGCTCCAGCGGCAGGAAGGTCAGCATCCGAATGCACTTCATGACATCCGCATCGCCAACGTTGCGCCAGTACTGATAGAACTCGAAGGGGCTGGTCTTGTTGGGGTCGAGCCAGACGGCGTTGCCCGCGGTCTTACCCATCTTCTTGCCCTGCGAATCGGTCAGCAGGGTGATGGTCATAGCGTAGGCATCCTTGCCCAGCTTGCGGCGGATCAGCTCGGTGCCGCCCAGCATGTTGCTCCACTGGTCATCGCCGCCGAACTGCATGTTGCAGCCGTAGTGCTGGAACATGTAGTAGAAGTCGTAGCTCTGCATGATCATGTAGTTGAATTCGAGGAAGGACAGGCCCTTCTCCATCCGCTGTTCATAGCATTTGGCGCGCAGCATGTTGTTGACGGAGAAGCAAGCGCCCACATCGCGCAGCAGCTCCACGTAATTCAGATTCAGCAGCCAGTCGGCGTTGTTCAGCATCAGAGCCTTACCGTCGGAGAAGTCGATGAATTTTTCCATCTGCTTCTTGAAGCATGCCGCGTTGTGAGCAATGTCTTCCTTGGTCAGCATCTTGCGCATGTCGGTGCGGCCGGAGGGGTCGCCGATCATGGTGGTGCCGCCGCCGATCAGAGCGATAGGCTTATTGCCCGCCATCTGCAGACGCTTCATCAGGGTCAGCGCCATGAAGTGACCGGCAGTCAGGCTGTCGGCCGTGCAGTCAAAGCCGATGTAGAAGGTGGCTTTGCCGTTGTTGATAAGGTCGATGATCTCCTCATCGGTGATCTGAGCAACCAGACCGCGAGCCTTGAGTTCTTCGTAGAGAGTCATGGATAGTTCCTCCTGTTGTTGTGGGCAGAGGGAAAAGAAAACGCCCCCTGCCAAAATAAATTTGGCAGAGGGCGAGAAAAAATCGCGGTACCACCTCTGTTTGCCGCCTCCTCACGGAAACGGCCTCACGAGTGCATGCCCCAGAGTAGGACGACACTCCTGCGTTTGTAACGCTCGCACGCGGCACGGCCTACTAGAGAAAACTTCTCATTCAGCTTGCAGCTCCGGGAGGTATTTCCCCCGTTGCTCTGCACGCCCCTTTCACCAACCGGGGCCTCTCTGGGCAGAGCGCTTCAGGGTACTTGTTCCCTTCTTCGCCTTTCAACGAAAGCCAGTTTAACACATTTCCGGAAGCTTGTCAATCACGAGTTTCCCGCTCGGCAATGCCCAGCATCTCCCGCGCGTTGGCACGGGAAAGCTCGGTGACATGGTCGCCGGAAATGATATGCGCCAGCGCATCCACCCGGCCCTCCTGATCAAGGGGATGGATCTCGGTATAGGTGCGCTCGTTTGCAACATTTTTCTGGATGAGCAGATGGCAGTCAGCCAGTGCAGCAATCTGTGCGGTGTGGGTGATGCAGAGGATCTGGTGGTCCTTTGCGCTCTGCTTGAGCACCTCGCCGATGCGGCTGGCAGCCTTGCCCGAAACGCCGCTGTCGATCTCATCGTAGATGACGGTGGGCACGGCGTCCTTGTCCGCCATTGCGTTCTTGATGGCCAGCGTAATGCGGCTCAGCTCGCCGCCGGACGCGATCTTTGCCAGCGGCTTCGGGGCCTCACCGGGGTTGGTGGAGATATAAAATTCCACGCTGTCCTGTCCATGGCTGGCCAGCGGCCCCCTTGTGTGGCGGAGCGTCATTCGGACGCCGGGCATGTTCAGAAAATCCAGCGTGCCGGAAATGCGTTTGTTCAGCTCTTCGAAAGCTTTCAGGCGGGTCTGGGTCAGCGCCTCGGCCTTATCCCGCGCCAGCACATAAAGCCGGTGCTTTTCCGCTTGCAGCTGTTCGGCCCGCTCCTCCGAGAACTGGATGCGTTCCAGCTCTTCTCGCGCCCGCTGGCCAAAAGCGATGATATCTTCCACCGTATCGCCGTACTTGCGCTTGAGCTTGTAGATCCGATCGATGCGCTGTTCGATCTCGTCCAGTTCTGCATCATTTGTATCATATCCATCGAGCCGGTTGATGAGGTCGGCGGAGAAATCCTTGGCGGAATAATAGAGGTCCAGCAGCTGCCCAGCGGCAGCGGAAAGGCTCCCGTCCACCTGTGAAGCGGCGTCAATGGCATTGGAAGCTTCGCCCAGCAGATCGACTGCACCGGGCGTCTCGTCGTCACCCGAAAGCAGAGCGTAGCTCTGGGAGATGCGCTCCCGGATGGTGGAGGCGTTCGCCAGCACCCTGCGGCGGGCATCCAGCGTTTCCTCTTCCCCTGCCGTCAGCGCGGCATCCTCGATCTCCTGAACCTGATAGCTCAACAGGTCGATGCGGCGCTGTTTTTCCGCTTCATCGGTGATGATGGCATCCAGTTCCTTTTTGACCTTGATGAGTTCCCGGTAGACCGCATAATATTCCTGAAATTCTGCGCCGTTCTGGGCATAGGCGTCCAGAATGCCCTCGTGGCGGGCCGGGTTCAGCAGACCCACCGAGTCGTGCTGGCCGTTGATGTTAATCAGTCCGCCGCACAGCTCCCGCAGGATGGCCGCTGTGGCGGGCATCCCGTTGATGCGGCAGGTGCTCTTGCCCTCGGCGGTGATCTCCCGGCTCAGGGTCAGCGCCTCCGAGCGCTCGTACCCCGCCTTCTCCAGACTGTCCAGAACCGAAGGGGGCACATCGTCGAAGGCAGCGCGGATGACCGCCTTGGCAGCTCCGGTGCGCACGAGATCCTTGGACGTCCGGTTGCCGAGGATGGCGTTGATGGAATCAATCAGGATCGATTTGCCCGCGCCTGTTTCGCCGGTGAGGACGTTCAGCCCCTTTTCAAAATGCACATTGGCTTTCTGGATGACTGCAACATTTTCGATTTGCAGACTACTCAGCATGGTAATTTCTCCCGCATTATTTTTGTCCGATGTGGTGGGTCAGCTCGGTGCAGATGGTCTTGGCATCCCGTTCCGAGCGCGCCACGATCAGGAACGTATCGTCGCCGGACAGTGTTCCGACAACATTTTTCCATTTCAAAGCGTCGAACACCTCACAGGCCGCGTTCGCCATACCGGAGTAGCATTTGACGAGAACCACATGTCCGGCATAGTCCACGCCGAGGACGGATTCGTGAAAGATCGTCTCAAAACGGCCCTGAATTTTAGGGTTCAGCGCTTCGTTGTGGCTGGAAACATACCGGTAACCGGTGCTCGTCGCGGCTTTTACAAGGCTGAGTTCCCGGATATCACGGGAGATGGTGGCCTGTGTGGCGTCGAACCCTTCCTTCCGCAGATAGTCGAGCAGAGACTCCTGACGGCTGATCGGATATTCTTGGATCAAGCGCAGGATCGCCTGCTGACGCTCCCGTTTGCTTTTGGCATCGCCTCGGCTGCTGGCCATACGGTTTCCCCTTTCTATCAAAACTTACCGTCTGCCGCGCAGTTTCTGGTCAATGGCCTGAAACTGGTCGGCTTTGCTGAAGGTGATGAGCTGAACGATCTGGTCGCTCAGGCGCACCTCGGCGGTGGCACCGGCGCAGAGCGAATACCCGGCGGCACCGTCGCAGCTGATGAATACTTCCTCGTCCGCCACCTGCCCGACACAGATGTTGATCTTGCGCTCCTGCGCAAAGACCATAGCCGGGCTGGCAAGGCTGTGGGGGCAGATGGGGGTGACGACCACGCCCTTGGTCTGCGAGTCCAGAATCGGGCCGCCCGCCGCCAGCGAATAGGCGGTGGAGCCGGTGGGCGTGGCAACGATCACACCATCTCCACGGTAGTGCTCCACAAGGATGTCGTCGCAGTAGATGCTGAAGTCGATGGCTTGCTGCAAGCGGCCTTTGGTCATAACGACATCGTTCAGAGCGTGGCCCTCCCAGCTGTCGTCGCCCAACACCCGGACGTAGAGCAGCATCCGGGTGTCCAGCATGTAGTCCCCGCGCGCGACGGCAGAGAGCTTCTGCTCCATTTCATCGACCTCGCAGGTGGCCAGAAAGCCGCATCGGCCCAGATTGATGCCGAGGATGGGCTTATGGTATTCCAGCGAGAGGTTCGCTTCGTGCAGGATGGTTCCGTCGCCGCCGATGGTCAGGATGACATCGGTCTTTTCAAGGCACTCCTTTTGGGGCAGGAACTGCACCCCCATGGTGTTGCACTCTTCCCGGAGGTTCATCTGCATCAGCACCTTGGCACCGTGGGCCATCAGGATCTGCGCGGCCCGCTGGGAGATGCCGTAGGCCATCGGTTTGCCGGGGTTGGGCGAAATATAGACCGTCACGTCCTTCACCTCTTCTAAATCGTCAGATTCAGCGATCCAGCGTGGAATGGCTGGCCTCCACGACCTGCTTTGCCACACTGTCGTCCAGCACGGCGGGCTCGTCGCTCTTCTGAACGAACATTAGATATTCGATGTTGCCTTCCGGGCCCTTGACAGGGCTGAAGTCCAGCCCGCGCACCGCGAAGCCGTTGGCGGCGGCATAGCCCATCGCATTGTGGAGCACTTCGCAGTGGGTGGCCGGGTCACGCACGACGCCGTTCTTGCCGACCTTTTCACGGCCCGCCTCGAACTGCGGCTTGACCAGACAGACGCCCATAGCGTCCGGCGTGGTGATGGCCTGTGCCACCGGGAAGATATGATGCAGCGAGATGAAGGAGACATCCACGCTGAAAAACTCAATGGGTTCGCCCAGTTGGTCGGGTGTGACGCTGCGGATGTTGGTGCGCTCCATATTGACGACGCGCTCGTCGGTGCGCAGCTTCCAAGCGAGCTGGCCGTAACCGACATCCACGGCATAGACCTTGACGGCCCCGTTCTGCAGCATACAGTCGGTGAAGCCGCCGGTGGAGGCGCCGATGTCCATGCAGACCTTGCCGTTCGGCGTCAGCGGGAAGCACTGCATCGCCTTTTCCAGCTTCAGTCCGCCACGGCTGACGTAGCCGATGTCGTGGCCGCGCACCTCGACCTTGGCGTCTTCCTTGATCATCTCGCCGGCCTTGTCCACCTTCTGCTCGTTGACGAAAACGACGCCGGACATGATCATAGCCTTGGCGCGCTCACGGCTCTGGATCAGGCCATGCTGAACCAGATATTGATCCAATCGGATTTTCAAGATACAGTTTCTCCTTTCACGGTCTCACGGATGGTCTGCGCCAGATGGGCAGCGTCCAGACCCGTTGCTTCTTTGATCTGCGGGACTGTTGCATGGGGCAGACGAAGGTTCTCGACGGCCCGGTGGATGTACGTACCCTTCCAGCCGGAGCGGTAAAGGGCGGCTTCCAGATGTTCGCCGATGCCGCCGCATGCGACGCACTCCTCGGCGAACAGAATTACATCATAGCGCGAAATTTCTTTGATGAATTCATCTGTAAAGGGATATATCTTTACAAGCTTGTAAACGTCGCAGGGCAGCTTTTCCTCGCCCAGAAGCTTTGCCGCACAGAGCACATCCTCCACTTCGTCGGCATAACTGATGAAAGCAGCCTTTGCATCGGGGGCGGTATAGAGGCGATCGTACTCCCGGCCGGAGCAGCCGTAAGCAGCCAGCACCTCGCTCTCGCCGCCGCGCGGGTAGCGGATGGCACGCGGGCCCTTCTGCTCGTCACTGAGCAACACCGGCAGCCAATGGCGCAGCTCGGCGTAGTTCGAAGGCGAATAGGTCGGGATGCCGATCTGGCTCAGGAAAGCCGGATCGTAGATGCCCTGATGGGTCTCGCCGTCGGCCGGAACAAAACCGGCGCGGTCAATGGCAAGCACAACATTTTCGTTCAGCAGATTGACGTCGTGGATGATCTGGTCATAGGAGCGCTGCAGGAAGGTGGAATAGATGCAGACCACCGGCAGAATTCCCTGACTGGCCAGACCGGCTGCAAAGGTCACAGCGTGCTGCTCGGCCATGCCCACATCAAAGAAGCGCTTCGGGTGGGTGTGGGCAAAGAATTGCAGACCGGTGCCGTACTTCATGGCTGCAGTAATGGCGCAGATCTTCTCGTTGGTGGTTCCTTCTTTGTTCAGGACATTGCCGAACACATTCGAGAAGGATTCCTTCGGGGCTACTTCCGGGTCGGGAATGCTGTCCACAAGGTCGAACTTCGAAACACCGTGGAAGTTGCCGGGGTTGCTCTCGGCGGGGCCATATCCCTTGCCCTTTTTCGTAACGATGTGCAGGAAATGGGGGCCGGGCTGCTTGTGGATGCTCCGCAGGATCTGCTCGACTTCCTGTTCGTTATTCCCATCAAAGGGGCCGTAATAGTGGAAGCCCATATCCTCGAACATGGTGGAGTGGTACAGAGCGCGGCGCACCAAGGTTTTTCCGCTATGGATCGTCATTTTCAGCGGCGGGCCGATCACAGGCACCCGATCAAGGAAGCCGCGCACATTTTCCTTGGCATCAAAGTAGCGGTTGGTCGTGCGCAGACGCTTCAGATAACGGGACAGTGCACCGACGTTTTTGGAAATGGACATCTTGTTGTCGTTCAGGACGACCAGCAGGTTGTCCAGCCCGCCGATGTTGTTCATTCCCTCATAGACCATGCCGCCGGTAAAGGCACCGTCGCCGATGACGGCGATGACCTGCCCCGGCTCTCCGCGCAGCTTTTTGGCCCACGCGATGCCGATGGCAACGGACAGTGCCGTGTTGCCGTGGCCGGAAATAAAGGCGTCGTGCTCGCTCTCGTTCGGGTTCGGGAAGCCGGACAGACCGTCCAGCTGGCGCAGTTTTGCAAAACCTTCGCGGCGGCCGGTCAGCAGCTTATGGGTATAGCACTGGTGGCCCACGTCGAACACGATCTCATCCTGCGGCGTCGTAAAGACGCGGTGCAGCGCGACCGTCAGTTCCACGGCCCCCAGATTGGATGCCAGATGGCCGCCGGTCTTAGATACGTTTTCCAATAAAAATTCGCGGATGTCCGCACAAAGCTGCACGACCTGCTGGCCGGACAGCTTTTTCAGATCGCTGGGCTGCGAGATTTTCTCCAGCAAAGGCGAATTCATAGATTCACGTCCTTCTCACATAATGGATTTGAGCGGTCTGCCCGCCCAAGGGCTGATCACACCATCGGGTACAGAAGCCCGACCATGCAGCCGACCACAAAGCCGGCCAGCACCTGCAGCGGCGTATGGCCGACCATTTCCTTCAGGTGCATGTTCTGGAGGAAGGGGTTGTTTTTCTCGGTCACCTCGATCCACTGCTCGATCATTTTATTCAGAACCTTGGCCTGTTCGCCGGTCTCGCGGCGGACACCCATGGCATCGTGCATCGTGATGATGGCAACGACGGCAGCCACGGCAAAAATAGCCGAGTTGATGCCCTCGCTCCGGGCCGTGGCAATGACCATGGCGCAGACGGTCGCGCTGTGGGCGCTGGGCATTCCGCCGTCCCCCCACATCCGTTCCAACTGGAATTTGCCCAGCAGGATAAAGTTGATGAGGGTCTTCAGCACCTGTGCCACGAACCAGCTCAGGAGCGAAACCGTCAGGATCTTATTTAGGGACAAAACCTCGCGAATGAATTGCATGTTCTGCTCTCTTTCTTCTTTCTTAGCTGCGGCGCACCAGCAGCTCCTTGGCAAGCTGCTCCAAAAAGGCGCTCTTTTCGCCAAATTCTGCGCGCAGGGAGGCGCAAGTCCGGTCGTTCAGCTTCTGGGCCAGCTCCATGGCACCGTCGGTACCGTAAAGGGTAACGAAGGTGGTCTTGTCGTTTTCGCTGTCGCTGCCGATGGGCTTGCCCAGCTGCTCCTGCGAACCGGTCACGTCCAGCACATCGTCAACGATCTGGAACACCAGCCCGATGCCGAAGGCGTACGCCTCCAGCTCTTTGCACTGGGTCTCGTTGGCCTGTGCGGCGGCAGCGCCCATCTGGACGGCGGCGTTGATGAGCGCACCGGTCTTATTGCGATGGATGAGGCGGAGCTGCTCTTCCGTTGCGGCCAGCGCCTCATATTTCAGGTCAAGCTCCTGCCCGTAGACCATGCCGCGGCTGCCCGCACCGGCACCCAGCGCCTTGGCCGCCCGGACATTCACGATGGCGGGAGCCTCCACGTTCGCGATGACCTCGAACGCCTCGGTCAGCAACACATCACCCGCCAGCATAGCCGTGGCTTCGCCAAAGGCCTTGTGGCAGGAGGGCTTGCCCCGGCGCAGGTCGTCGTTGTCCATGCAGGGCAGGTCGTCGTGGATCAGCGAGTAGCAGTGCAGCATCTCCACCGCCGCCGCAAACTGTTCGGCAGCGGCCGCATCGCCGTTCAGCATATCGCAGACGGCCAGCACCAGCACCGCACGGATGCGCTTGCCGCCGCCGAGAAGGCTGTACCGTGCTGCACGGCAGACCTCCGATTCTTCGGGCAGAAAGGCATCACAGGCAGTTTCCAGTGCGCGGTTGACCCGTGCCAAATACTCCTGATACTGCGTCGCGTAATCCATACGAAAATCCTCCTTAGTGATCCGCTTCCGGCGTCTGAGCTTCGGCACACTTGGCGTCGATCTCATCCAACTGCAGGGAAGCCTTTTCCAGTGTATTGCGGCAATATTCGGTCAGCGATGCCGCTTCGGCATACAGCTTGACCGATTCTGCCAGCGTGGTCTCCGGCTGCTGCATCTGGTCGAGGATGGCTTCCAGCCGGTTCATACCTTCTTCAAAGCTTTTGGGTGCTCTCATTGGGTTCCTCCACGGCATCCACGGTACAGCGGATGCGGTTCTTTGCGCCGCAGAGCGTAATGCTCTGCCCCGCCCGGAGCGCATCCGGGGCGCAGATGCGGCCCTTTTCGTCCTGCACCAGCGCGTAGCCCCGCGCAAGGACGCCATAAGGGTTCAGCGATGCCGCCAGTGACGCGGCATGGTTCATTTGGAGCGCACAGCTCTGCTGCTTTGCCCGCGCCGCTGCACTGAGCTGCCCGGTCAGCATCTGCAATTGCTGCTGGCGCTGGGCAAGCTGACCCTGCATCTGCGGGCGGGAAAACGCCTGTGCCGTTTCGTCCAGTCTATTATAACATAACTCTAGCTTGTTTTGGATAGAATTGTGAATATTTTCTTCCAAAATGAATAATTTTCGCGCATACTCGGCCCGATCCGGCACGGCAAGCTCTGCCGCCGCCGAGGGGGTCGGGGCCCGCTGATCCGCTACGAAGTCCAGAATCGTGAAGTCGATCTCATGGCCGATGGCGCTGATGAGGGGCGTTTTGCAGCGGTAGGCTGCCCGCGCGATCCGCTCCGCATTGAAGACCCAGAGATCTTCCCTGCTGCCGCCGCCCCGCGCCACGATGATCTCATCGACTCTGCCGCTCTTGTCGAGCCGGTCGATGGCCGCGGCGATCTCATCCGCCGCCTCAAAGCCCTGCACGTTGACCGGGCAGAGCAGCAGCTTCACAGCAGGCCAACGCCGCCCGATGACATTGCGGATATCCTGCAATGCGGCACCGGTCTTGCTGGTGACAAGGCCGATGCACCGGGGAAACTGCGGCAGCGGCTTCTTATGCTCCGGCGCGAACAGACCCTCTTGGTCGAGCTTTGCTTTCAGCTGCTCAAAGGCAAGCTGCGCCGAACCGATGCCATCCGGGAACATGTCGTTGACATAGACTTGAAACGCACCGTCCCGCTCGTAGAGGGTGACCCGGCAGCGCACGACGACCTTCATTCCCTCTTCAGGGCGGAACCCCAGCCGCCGCGCGTCGGAGCGGAACATGACGGCTTTCACGCTGGCGGTCTCATCCCGCAGGGAAAAATAGCAGTGGCCGCTCCGGGCGTTCTGGACAAAGTTTGCGATCTCGCCCCGGAGCGCAAGGTCAAACAGCAGGTCGTTCGCATCGAGCAGGGTCTTGACGTAGCGGTTCAAAGCCGAGACAGAGATCACTTCAGCCATGATCCGACCTCCCGTGCGGCAAGGATCGACACCCCGATGGCGTTGTCGCTGGAATACTGGCCCGGCACAAAATACACCTGCGGCAGACGCTGCTGCACCCATTGGCGGATGATATCGCTGCTCATGACGCCGCCCGCGCAGACCACCGGAAGCTCCGGATATTCTTTCTGCGCAGCCTTGGTCATCTTCACAACGGTATCCGCCACGCAGAGCAAGCAGTATTTGCAGACATAGTCCGGGCTTTTCCCGGCGGCAAGCAGGGCATTGCACTGGTTTTCCAGCCCGGAAAGGCTGCACTGCATCCCCTTGACGCTCGATTTCGGCTTGATGGGTTCCTCACACAACGCCGCAAGGCGGGAGACTTCGACACCGGCCGGAAAACCAAAGCCCAGCTTGACGCCTACGCGGTCCACCGCCTGCCCGGCGTAAAGGTCGGTGCTGGTGCCCAGCGTCTCGATCTGTTCCACCTGATCGCAGAGCAGCAGGTCGGTGGTGCCGCCGGAAATGTGGAAGAGCAGTACCTTCTGGCGGAACAGCTCCTCCCCTTTTGCGGCAAACAGCGCTGCTGCGGCGTGGCCCTGCTGGTGGGTCGTGCGGATCAGCGGGATGCCGCGGGCCTTGGAAAAGGCCGTGGCCGCGCTGACGCCCGCAAGAAAGCAAGGCATATAGCTGCCCTCCACCGGGCGCGGCTTCTGGGAGACGCCCACAGCAGAGATCTGCGTCAGGTCGAACTCCCCGCTCAATTCCTCCAGCATTTCGGGCAAGGCGGTGGTGTGGTGGAACAGCGCATCGCTCTGACGCAAGCCGAGCTGCCCCTCCTTGACCGGGAGAAACCGCTTCTTTGCACAAACAACCTCTCCGGCTGTATCAAAAACCGCCAGAGAGGTTGCATAGTTGCTTGTGTCGATGCCCAGTGTATAGCGGCTCACAGTGTTTCGGACGCTGCATCCTCGGCAGTGTCCAGCCCCTGCTCGCGGGCGACCGTGCCCAGCAGACCGTTGACGAACTGGTGATCCTCATCTGCTCCGTATTTCTTGGTCAGCTCCACGGCCTCGTTGATGACGACGGCGACCTTCTTCTCGTCGCCGTACAGCATCTCGGCCAGTGCCAGACGCAGCACCGTCAGGCTCACGCGGGGCAGACGGGCCATGGTCCAGTTGCGCAGATGGCTGCTGATAAGGTCATCCACCTCCGCGGAGTGGTCGTAGTAAGCGTTCAAAAGCCGCTTGCCGAACACATCCACCGGGTGCTCTTCGTCTTCCGTGTTGTTGAGCAGAGCCTCCTGCAGGGGGATATCACCAAAGGTCTGCGAAAAAGCCAACAAAAACGCATTTTCGCGGGCTTCACGACGGGGCAAAACATTTTCCATAGTAGTTTTCTATTCCTCTCACTTATTCCTGTTCTGCGGCAGCAACACCGGCGATGACCAGATTGACGCGGCTCACGGTCACGTTGGTCATGCTCTGAACAGCAGTCTTCACATTTTCCTGCACCTTTTCAGCCACAGCGGGGATGCGCGCGCCAAAGGCGACCACCAGATTCAGGGTCAGTTCCGCGGTGCCGTCCCGCATTTCCACGATCACGGGCGGCTGGATGCTGGCAGCTTCCAGAAAATCCTTCACCTTTTTGTTCTGCTTGCCGCAGGAAACCTCGGACACACCGTCCACTTCCAGTGCAGCGCAGCGTGCGATCTTGCCGATGACTTCGGTGGAAATCTGCAGGGTCCCGCCGTTCAGATCCATATTCTGTAAATCCATTCTAGGTCCTCCATCTAAAATAAGCGTATGCTCATTCATTTTATTTCCATCTTTGCAGGGAGACCTCCCTGCCGTTCAATGCTTATGTCTATTATACCATCTTTCTCGCCGATTCACAACCGTTTCTTTTGGTTCCGGGGTCGGCTTTTGCAAAAGGCGGCTCAGCTCGCACACGCACAGGCAGCAGACGAAGAACACCAGCAGCAGACAGTCCGGCGGCAGACGGCGCATCGGCACCACCTGCGGCGGCAGGGTGCTGAATACGCTCTGCTCCCCGCTCGGCAACAGCAGATAAAACAGCCCCAGTGAAAGCGGCAGGTGCAAAAGACGTGCTGTGTATAGGGGCCGGAGCGTCATTTCCGGCGGGCAGAGGGCCCGGACTTGGAGCAGGACCGAAAGCCCCTGCACACTGAGAGCCGTGCAGCAAAGGAGGCTGGCCCACCGCCCGGTGCGGGCCGCCAGATCACACCCGGAACAGACTTCCAGCAGCATGGCGCAGAGCGTCCCTGCCATGGGCGGGAGGAGCGCCCCGGCCCCGGCTGCCAGCATCCGGAAAAAGAGCACGAAGCCGCAGAGCTTTACGTAGCCGATCGCTGCGTCGGTGAGAACATCCGTCAGGCGGGGCGGCTCCGGCGAGGGCTGCACAGAAATGGTCCGCATCCCTTCCCCGGCCGGTGCCATCCGGCACAGCAGCGCCGCCGTCAGATAGCCGGCCGCCAGCTGCGCGCCAAACAGCAGCACACCGAGTTCAGCGCTGCCCAGCATACTCTCCCCCACCGTCAGCACCACAAAGGACGGCCCGGAGCAGACACACGCGGGCAGCAGGGCGTCCGCTTCCCGCCCGGTGAGCTGCCCGGTCCGCACGGCCTGAGCCGCCGCATTGGCTGCCGGAGCAAAGCCCCCGAAGAAGCCGATCATCAGCACCCGCGCGGCGCAGGGGCTGTGCACCCCGATTCCCCGTGCCAGCGGACGGAATGGGACAGCCAGCAGGTCGCTGGCCGGGCACTGCACCAGCAGCGACGACACCACCAAGAACGGAAACAGGGACAGCAGCAGCGGCCCGCCGCAGAGCACCAACCCCTCCCGCAGGGCCTGTGTGCAGGGTCCCGGAGCCGCAAACGGCAGCACTCCGGCCAGCACCGCCAGAAGAAAGAATCCGATTTGATACATACAAAACCCCTCCGCTTCCATATATATGGAACAATGGGCGGAGCTTTGCACAGCAAGTATGGGGAGGGAGCGGGCGTGAAACAACAGCGGACCGGACGTCTTTCCCTGCGGGAGTGGTTCCAGCGGATGTTCCGCCAGCCTGTGCGAGGCTTTTACGGCCAGCCCTCCGTCTACCGCAGCGGCGACCGGATGGAGATCGAACAGTTTCAGCGCATCCTCCTCTACGATGAAGAAAAGCTCTGCCTCGAATTCCGGCGCGGGCGGTTCACCGTTTACGGCGACGGGATGCGGATTGAAACGCTGGCCGCCCACCGCATCACCCTGCGGGGCATCTTTCTGCGCACCGAATTTTCCAGCAGCTAGGAGGCGGAACGGATGGAATTGCAGTTGCTCTGGGCTGGGGTAAGGTTTTCCGCGCGAAACGGGAATGGGGAGGGGCTCCTCTCCGAAGCGGCACGGACGGGCCTTCACCTCTCCGAGGTCACGCCGCAGCCCGGCGGCTTTGCGGCCCGGTGTGCGGCGTGGCGCTACCGAAAGCTCGCAGCGCTGGCCCGGAAGCGGCGGGTGCGGCTGCACATCGCTCAGCGCACCGGCCTTTACTTTTTCCTCCGGCCCTTTCTCCGGCGGCGGGGGCTCTGGGCGGGACTGCTGCTCTTCGTTCCCCTGCTGCTGTGGTCGCAGAATTTTGTCTGGGCCGTGGATCCCAGCAGCCTTTCCGCCGGGCAGCAAGCACGGGCCAAGCAGATCCTGCGGGAAACGTGCTCGATTGCCCCCGGCAGCTTCATCACGCAGGAAAAGCTGACCGCCGGGGAATACGCCCTTTTGCAGAGCGGAGAGTTTTCGTGGGCGAGCCTGAATTTTCAGGATGGGCGGCTCGTGGTGGAAGCGGCCGCCGCAAAGCCGGTGCCGGACATCGCCGCCGGAAAGCTGGACGGCGTATTGGCCAAAACCGCCGGAACCGTGGTCCGCACCAATCTCACCAGCGGCACGATGCTGGTCACCCCCGGACAGGCCGTGGAGGCCGGGCAGCCCCTCATCGGCACAGCCCGCACAGAGCGGGACGGCACCCCCATCTTCGAACCCGCCGCCGGGGCCGTCTTCGCCCGATTCGATTGGGAGCACGTGCAGACAGAGCCGCTGATCGTTTCCGCAAAACGCCTGACCGGGCGGCAATTCAGCCGCCGTGTCGTTTCGTTTAATGGATGGAATCTTCCCCTGCCGGTTTGGAAGCAATTTTCAGAAGAAACGGCGCTTGCCATTTCCCGCACCGTACAGCCGGAGTGGCTGGGGCTGTGCCTTCCCTTTTCCATCGCAGAAACCACTTATTACGAGCAGACAGAGCAGGAAATTTCCTACACCGAAGAACAGGCGCTGGCCTTGGCAAAACTCCACAGCCTGCAAGCGCTTTTCGCCGCTGCCCCGGATGCGGAATTTGTGGCCCAGAAAGAAGATGTCTCCACCGAAAACGATACCCTGCGTTACCGGGTCGTTTATACGATTATTGCCGATATCTGCGCAGACTAAAAGGCGGCAGAGAGCGAGAAACTCTCTGCCGCCTTTTCATACTATTTTAATTTTTCCAACGCATCCGTCTGTTGCTGCGCTGCCGCTTTATGATACCACACATTTGCAATTTCCAAATCTTTTGGAACAATGATTCCATTTTCATAGAACCACCCCAGATTGAATTGTGCATCGCGGTCACCATGCTGCGCGGCACGTTCCGTCCAATAAAATGCCTGTGTGAGATTTTTTTGAACCCCATAACCTTCCAGATAGAAATATCCCACTTGACATTCCGCCAGAGGATATCCCTTTTCTGCAAGTTTCAAATGTCCTGCAAAACACAATTCATATCGCTTTGTGTTCCAATACTGTTCAATCAACGCATTACATTCGTCAAGTTCTTTACAAGGAGCATAGTAATCAGACACTTTCATTTTCCTCAGTCGGCACGGGCGTTTTGTGCTTATCTACAGCCTTTTGGACCAGCTCGTTCAGGTCGAACTGATACTTGGTGTGGCAGAAGTGGCAGACGACCTCGCAGTTGGGGTCCTCGTCACGGAGTTTTTCCAGCTCCTTTTTGCCGAGGCTGAGCAGCATCTCTTCGGTGCGCTCGTGGCTGCAATCGCATCGGTAGGCCACCTCCCGCTCGTCGAGGACATTGGGGTTGAAGCCCTTGAGCGCCAGTTCCATCATATCCTCCGGCGTCTTGCCCGCGCGGAGCAGCTCGGTGACGGAGGGCATGGCGGCAATGTTCTGTTCCAGCTGCGTGATCTCAGCATCGGTCGCACCGGGCAGGAGCTGGATGAGGTAGCCGCCCGCACAGGCAATGGTCAGATCGGTATCCACCAGCACGCCCAGAGCGCAGACCGTGGGGATCTGCTCGCTGTAGGCGTAGTAGCTGGTCAGATCCTCCGCGATCTCGCCGGAGACCAGCGGCACCTGCCCGACGGTGGGCTCCTTCTGCAGCCGGTTATCGCGGATGACGGTCATAACACCGTCCCTGCCGACAGCCCCACCGACGTCCAAGTGGCCGTTTTCCTTGAGCGGAAGCTCCACCAGCGGGTTGTCGATGCAGCCCTTCACGTTGCCGGTGCCGTCGGTGCACGCGATCAGCACACCCGCCGGGCCGTTGCCGGAGACGCGCAGGGTGACGGTATCGCGGTCATCCTTGAGCATAGAGCCCATCATGGCGGCACCCGTCAGCAGACGGCCAAGGGCCGCGCTGCAAGTGGCGCTGGTCTTATGGAGCTGTTCGGCTTTGCGGACGATCTCGGTGGAGTTCACGCCGCAGAACACGACGCCGCCGTTCTCCGACAGGCCGCGGATCAGATTCGACATATTATTGTTCCTCCAATTGGGTATACTGCTTGACCGCACAGAAGAAATAACGCTCGCTCTCGTCGGTCAGAGGGCCGAACGTCTCGCCGTCGCAGACGCTTTCCAGCACAAAGCCGTGCTGTTCCAGCGCCGCGCGGATGGTCTCAAGGTCGTAGGTGTACTCGTAGAACTGTTCGTGGAAATGCTCGCCGGTCTCCCGGTAGTCGATGTCCACGGTGATCTCCACCCGGCGGTTTTCCGCATCGTAGTGGTTGCGCCAGACGCAGGAAGCATCCTCTTCCTCAAAAGTGAACTCGTTCTCTCCCAGCACATTCTGGTGCTTGTAGGGGGTGTTCATATCAAAGAGGAAGACGCCGCCCGCTTCCATGAAAAAGCCCGCATTCGCAACGGCGGTATCGAGGTCCGGGATGTGGTTGAACGTGTCAAAAGTGGACACCGCACCCCGGATGGTGCCGTAGAGGTCGAGCTTGAGCAGGTCCTGCTGCAAGAGCAGGAGCTTGCCCGAAAGGCCCAGTTGTTCGGCCTTGTCCCGAACGACGCAGAGCATCTCCTCGGATTGGTCGATGCCGATCATATCGTAGCCCGCTTGGGTCAGCATCAGGGTCAGTTCCCCTGTGCCGCAGCCAAGGTCGGCCACGATGCCGTCCGCGATGCCGTGGGCGGCCAGTTCCTTCTGGATGTGTTTGTACAGGGCGTCGTAATCGGCTTCCCCATTGAACTCATCGTAAAAATAGGCAAATTCGTTGTAAGCCATCGCTGTTACTCCGCATCCTCTTCGGCCACCGCTTCGTTCAACACAGCCTGCAGCTCCGGAATGCCGTAGCCGTTTTCGCCGCTGGTCAGCACGACCTTCCGGCAGCCGTAGGGCAGACAGATCGTTTCGAAGTCTTCCTGCGTCTTGGCCAGTTGGCTCTTCTTGAGCTTGTCCGCCTTGGTCAGCGCCACAACAAACGGGATGTCGTGGTAATGCAGATATTTGAGCATCTGAAGATCATCCGCGCTGGGGGCGTGGCGGCAGTCGATGAGCTGGACCAGCAGGGTGTGGTGGCGGGGCGCTTCGAAGTAGCTGTTGATCAAGTCATCCCAACGCTCACGGTCGGCGTTGCTGACCTTGGCGTAGCCGTAGCCGGGCAGGTCCACAAAATAGCAGTCATCCACCGAATAAAAGTTGATGGTGGCCGTTTTGCCCGGCGTGCTGGAGACGCGGGCCAGATTCTTGCGGCTGCACAGCTTGTTGATCAGGCTGGACTTGCCCACGTTGGACCGACCCGAAAAGCTCAGTTCCGGGCGGTCACTTTCGGGCAGCTGGCTGGAAATGCCGTAACTGGCGATAAAGTCCGCTTTGTTATAGTTCATCGTGTTGCTCCTTTGTCAGCAGACCGCACCGGGCTTGGGCTGCTCTGCGGGCTTCGGCTGGGAAGCCGCGTCCACAGGCTTTTTTGCCTTTTTGCTGGGGTGCGAATGGCGGGCGGAAACGGTTTTGGGTTTGAGCAGCGCGGCGTTCAGCACCTGCGCCAGATTGGACATGGGCAGGAACTGGAGGTTCTTCTTCACCTCGTCATCCACCTCATACAGGTCGGAGACGTTGTCCTTCGGGATGAGGACGGTCTTCATCCCCTCACGGTAAGCAGCCATGCTCTTTTCGCGCAGACCGCCGATGGGCAGCACGTTGCCGTGCAGGGTGATCTCGCCGGTCATGGCGACATCGCCGCGCACCGGGATGCCGGACAGGCAGGATACCAGCGCCGTGGTCAGGGTGACACCGGCGGAGGGGCCGTCCTTCGGCACGGCGCCTTCGGGGGCGTGGATGTGCAGGTCGCACTTTTTCAGGCGCTCCGGGTCGATGCCGTACTCATCCGCATGGACGCGGACATAGGTGACGGCAAGCTGGGCGCTTTCCTTCATCACGTCGCCCAGCGAACCGGTGACCGTGATCTTGCCGCTGCCGTTGTCCATGACCTGCACCTCGATGGGCAGGGTCTCGCCGCCCACGCTGGTCCATGCCAGACCGTTGGCGATGCCGATGGCATTGGTGCGGTTGAGGAAGTCGGGCTTGATCATCTTGGGGCCCAGCAGCTCTTCCAGATTGGAACCGGTGACGGCGAAGCTTTCCACCTCGCCGGAAGCAATCTTGCGGGCACACTTGCGCAGCACGCTGGTGATGGTACGCTCCAAGTTGCGGACGCCGGCTTCGCGCACATAGCCGTCGATGATGCCGTACAGCGCACTCTGGGAAAAGGTGACCTTGCCGCTCAGGCCGCATGCCTTGAGCTGCTTGGGCACCAGATGCTTGCGGGCGATGTTGTATTTTTCCACGCGGGTGTAGCTGGGCAGCTCGATGACATCCATACGGTCCCGCAGCGGGCCGGGGATGGCGCCGAGGTCGTTGGCCGTGGTGATGAAGAGCACATGGCTCAGGTCAAACGGCATATCAATGAAGTGGTCGTTGAAGGCAGCGTTCTGCTCCGGGTCCAGCGCTTCCAGCAGAGCGGCAGCCGGGTCGCCCCGGAAATCGCCCGCCAGCTTATCGATCTCGTCCAGCAGCATCAGCGGGTTCGAGCTCTTGGCCGTGATCATCGCGCTGATGATCTTGCCCGGCATGGCGCCGATATAGGTGCGGCGGTGGCCGCGGATCTCGGCTTCATCCCGCACGCCGCCAAGGCTCAGGCGGACATACTTGCGGCCCAAACTTTCGGCGATGGAGCGTGCAATGCTGGTCTTGCCGACGCCCGGAGGGCCGACGAGGCAGATGATCTGGCCCTTGACGTCCGGGGCAAGTTTCCGGACGGCCAGCACCTCAAGGATGCGGTCTTTGACCTTTTTCAGGCCGTAGTGGTCGCGGTCAAGGATGCGCTGGGCCTTGGCGATGTCGAGGTCATCCTCGGTGAAGGTGTTCCACGGCAGCTCCAGACAGGTATCCAGATAGGTGCGGATGACCGTACCCTCCTGATTGCTGCTCTGCATCTTGGAAAGGCGGTCCGCTTCCTTGAGCAGCTTCTTCTCACGGTCGGCATCCAGATGCAGCTCGGTGATCCTGCGGCGGTACTCCTCGGCTTCGGCGGTGGTGTCGTCGTCCTCGCCCAGCTCCTCGCTGATCATGTGCATCTGCTCGTGCAGGTAGTAGTCGCGCTGGTTTTTGTCCATGGCTTCATCGACCTTCTGGGCGATCTCCTTGTCGATCTCCAGCATCCGGCGCTCCCGGTGCATCCGCTCCACCAGAAGGCGCAGACGGCCGATCAGAGTCCCCTCTTCCAGCACGGCTTGTTTGTCCTCAAAGCGGAACAGAAGGTTTGCCGGGATGTACTCGCAGAGGAAGGCGGGGTCGTTGTTGGAATTGACCGCGAACACCACATCCTTGCCGATGCGGGGGTTCAGGTTGAGCAGCTCGTCGAAGCTCTTTTTCACGTTGCGGAGCAGCGCATCCGCCTCGGCCTCTTCTTCGGGCTTCACGGGGCGCACCGGCGTGGGGCGCACCGAGGCCAGCAGGAAGCTGCCGTCGGTGTCGATCTGGGTGAGCTTGGCGCGGTATTTGCCCTCCACAAGGATGCGGACGAGGTCATCCGACACCCGCATGACCTGCTTGATCTCGGCTACGACACCGTAATGATACAGGCCGTCGGCGGCGGGGTCGTCGGCCTTCATGTCCTTCTGGGCAATGAGGAAGACGTTGGAATGATTGCTGACCGCCCACTCCACCGCGGCAATGCTCTTTTCGCGGCCCACTTCAAAGTGAAGCAGGTTGTTGGGGAAAACCACAAGCCCCCGCAGGGCAATGGCGGGCAGATGGAGAATGTTCCGCTCCACCCGGACCGTAACTTTTTCAGACATATGCAAAACCTCTTATTCTCCACGATGTTCGTGGGTGTTGTAACCGAGACGACCCAGTGCGGGCAGGATGGCGCGGAGGGTAACGGACGTCAGTGCGCCCATCACAAGCCCCAGCACCAGCATGACCGGCGCGTAGTAAAGGGAGACGGCGGTGGAAAGGATCACGCTGGCTCCCAGAAGCTGACCGATGTTGTGGGCCAGTGCACCGCAGACCGACAGGATATACCATGTCGGCCGCACCGGGAAATGATAATACAGCAGCCACATCACCAAAAGCGAGAGCAGACCGCCGCACAGCGAGAGGAACCCCGCCGTCCAGCCGGACACCAAAAAAACGAAGAGCGCCTTGAGGATATCCAGCACCAGCGCCTGTTTCGGCCCCATAAAAAACAGGGCGTACATCACCACAATATTCGCCAGCCCCAGCTTCATGCCCGGCAAAAGGCCGGGGATGACGAGGGTGCCCTCGATGAACGAGAGCGCCATCGCCAGCGCGAACAGCAGCCCGGAAAGGGCGATGCTGTGGGTCTTGGAGTCATTGCGGCGGTTCTTTGGCATGTTGGCTGCTCCTTTGGTCGTTATTCTTCTGCGGCTCCCTGCTCGTACTGCTCCTGTTCCTCCATGGCCTTTTCCCATGCGGCGAACAGTTCTTCCTGATGGAAGCGCAGGTCGGCAAGTTCATCGCTCTTTTCCCGCAGAAGCTGCGGGTCGTTGTACACTTCCGGCGAGTTGATCTCGTTGTCCAGTTCCACCTCGCGGGCACCGCACGCCTCCATCTCGTCCTCACAGGCTTTGATCTTGGCACGCAGCTCGGCGCGGCGGCGGCGCTGCTCCTTGCCGTAACCGGCCTTGGCAGGCTCGGATGATTTTTCGGGCTGGGCGGCGGCAGGAGCACTGCGTCCCATCAGAGCGTCGTAGCTGGGGTAGAGCGTCGCCTTGCCGTTCTCCAAATAGAGGATCGGGCAGCCGAGGCTGTTCATCAGGTGGCGGTCATGGGTGACCATCAGCAGGGTGCCGGTGTAGGCCATCAGCGCCTCGGTCAGGTTCTCGCGGGTATAGATATCCAAGTGGTTGGTGGGCTCGTCGAGGAAGAGCAGGTTCGGCCGCTCCAACACGATCTCAGCAAAGCGCAGCCGGGCCAGCTCGCCGCCGGACAGGGCTTCGCAGGGCTTGAAGACCGTTTCGCCCCGGAAACCAAGCTTCGCCAGATGGCTGCGGACTTCCAGCTCGGTCATCCGGGGGTATTTGTTCCAGATGACGTCAATGACCCGGCCTTGACCCAAACGGTTCTGCTGCTGGGCAAAGATGCTGGGGCGGGCGCCGGTGCCAAGCCGCACCATACCGCCGGAGGGGCGGCGCTTGCCGTCCAGCACCTGCATCAGGGTGGATTTGCCCGCGCCGTTGGGGCCCGCAATGACCAGCCGCTGCCCGCGGCAGACTGTATAGGTGAAGGGTTCCAGCAGGGTGCGCTCCCCGATGCGGATGGTCAGATTCTTCATCAGCACCAGCTCGTTCCACGGCTCCACGTCGTATTCGAAGCGGAACTTGAGCTGATTCGTCTCATCTTTGGGCGCTTCGGTGATCTCCAGCTTTTCCAACTGTCTGCGGCGGCTCTGGGCCATTTTGGTGGTGGAAGCGCGCACAAGGTTGCGGTCCACGTAATCCTGCAATTTCTCCGCCAGCGCCACATCGGCGTCGTGCTGCTTCTGGCGCAGCGCATCGGCCGCTTCCTTCTGGGGCAGATAGGCCGAAAAGTTGCCCTTGTAAGTCGTCATGGTCTGGAACGAGACTTCCCAGATCTTCGTACAGACGTTATCGAGGAAGTACCGGTCATGGCTGACGACGAGAACCGCGCCGGAATACCCCTTAAGGTAATTTTCCAGCCACTCCATTGTTGCAAAGTCGAGGTGGTTGGTGGGCTCGTCCAGAATCAGGACGTCCGGCTTCTGGAGCAGCAGCTTTGCCAGCCGCAGCCGGGTCAGCTCGCCGCCGGAGAGGACCGCGATGTTCTTGGTCCATGTGTCCTGCCCGAAGCCCATGCCGGACAGCACCTTTTTGATGTTGACGTCCATATTGTACCCATCGGCTGCGTCGATGATGTTCTGGAGCGCATCGTGCTGTTCCAGCAGCGAAGCATCCTCCGGAGAGGCCGCCATCCGGCGTTCCAGAATCTGCATCTGCGCCATGGCGTCCAGTACATGCGCAAAGCAGGAGCGCATCTCGCCGTAGATATCCAGCGTAGGGTCGAGTTTTGCGTTCTGTTCCAGATAACCGAGGGTAACGCCGTGGGTCACGCTGAACTCGCCCTCGTAATCTGTATATTCACCGGTCAGGATCTTCAGCAGGGTCGTTTTGCCCGCGCCGTTCTGGCCGACGATGCCGATGCGGTCTTCCCGCTCGACACTGGCGGTGACGTCGTGCAGGACGATCTTTTCACCGAAGCTCTTGCCCAGTTTTTCCAAATGTATCAGCATTGTTGTTCATCCAATCTTTTGTTGCCCTTGCCGCACAGCGCCGGAACTTACAGCTGATGGCGGCGGTTCTTCACCCCGACGTTGGCCAGTTCCTCCGGCTCCATGACCAGAGGGTACAGCTCTTCAAGGTTCGAGATCTCATACGTCGGGCAGACCTTACCCGGATTTTCGGCGTGGTTCGGGTTATACCAGCAGGTGTCCAACCCAGCGTTGATGCCGCCCTGAATGTCGCTGGTCAGGCTGTCGCCCACCATCAGCACATGCTCCCGGTTCTCCACGCCCAGCGAGCGGAGGGCCGCATCGAAGATCTTGCGGTTCGGCTTTTCACTGTCCAGCTTTTCGGAGACAAAGACCTCCTCGATGAAGTCCTTCATGCCGGATTCCGCCACCCGGCGGGACTGCACCCGGTCAAAGCCATTGGTCACGACGGCCAGCGTCGCCACCTCGGAGAGTTCCTTCAGCACGTCCAGCACATTGGGGGCGGCGAGGTCGGGGTGGGTGGAGAGCTGGTCGAGATAGAACTTATTCATCTCCGCCCCATTGCCCGCAGCATCGACCGCTTTCAAAAAGCGGGTGAAGCGCTCGGCCATCAGTTTGTCGCGGCGGAGCTGGCCTTTTTCCAACTGACGCCACAGTTCTTCGTTGATGGTGCGGTAGGTCTGGACCGTTTCGGCGTCCGGCTCAATGCCGTAATTGCGGAGCGTGTCCGCCAGCGCCTTGCTCTCCGCGGCGTCGAAATCAAGCAGGGTATTGTCTGCATCGAACAGGATGCAATAGTATTTTGCCATAGATCGGTTTCCCCTCTTATCGATTGTTTTTCAGGGGACCTTGTCCCCTCACCGGAGCCATTTTTTCAAAGCTTCAGGAACAGCGAGAAGCCAGCCCCGCCCCGGCAGAGCTGGCTTCGCCTTATTCCTCGACTACTTCATACGTTTCATCGTCGGTTTGTTCCGGACGGTTGTCCTCACAGCGGGAAGTATCGGAATCGGAGCAGGGATTTTCCGGGCACTTCGACATTTCGGATTCCAAAACGCCGTTGTCCACATTTTCCCAGTCCATCTCGTACCAGTCCACGCTGCCGTCGGTCACATTCTCTTCTCCGGGAAGGCCCGGAACACGGATCTCTTCACAAAACATCCGCTCACGCTCCCTTCTGCCCAGCTTATGCAGCGGAGCGCAAAAAGGTCAGCGGCTGGCAGATCCTTCGGTTTCCGTGTTTTCGGCAGTGCTCGAAGCGGGCAGGTCGTTCTCGGCCTTGCTCTCGCTTTCCGCCTTGGACTCGCTGTGGGAAGAAGCGGTTTCCTCGCTCTTGGATTCACTGGCCGACTCGGCCTTGGATTCGCTCTTGGACTCCGATGCGCTGGACGCCGAGCTGGAAGAATGCTCCGAGCTGCTGGAAGTGCTTTCGGCGGTGCTGTGGGAAGAGCTGGACGAGGACGCGGGCTTTTCCTCCGAATTGCCGGAGCTGCTGGATGTACTGCCGGAGCTTGCTCCGGAAGAAGACGAGCTGGAGGAGCCGGAAGAAGAGCTGCTCGACGCGCTCGAATGGGACGAACTGCTGGAGGCGGCCTCGCCGCTGACGGTCAGCGTCAGGGTGTTGCTACTCACCTTGCAGTCGTTGTAAGTGACCACAGCGTAGATCTTATAACTGCCGTTTGCAACAGAGGATGCCGGGACGGAGACGGTCGTCTGGCCGGCAGCGGCCTTAACTTCCTCGCCGTTGGCGTACCAGCGGATCGTATCGCTGCTGGCGTACTTGCCGCTGATTTTTGCGTGGAAGATATAGGAGCCGCTGAACAGGCCCTTGCCCTCGCTGCTGACCTCCACCGACACGGCGGCGAAGACGGCGGTCACATCGAGGTTCTGCTTGAACTTCGTGTCCGTGCGGGTCTTGCTGGTCACGCCGTCGCTCCACTTGACGAAGACATGCCCTTCGGCGGGCACAGCCGTCACACTGACGGTCTGGCTTGCATCGGTGATGCTATAGCTCAACGAAGTCTTGCCGGATTCGTTCCCGGAAGCCAGCGTGCCGCCGCCGTTCTTATCGACCTGATAGCGAGCTTCATAGTGGACCGCCTCGACCGAGCTGCTGGTGCTCTCGCTGGCGGCTTCCGAGCTGGGGGCCTGAACCGCAGAGCTTGGGTTCGAGACATATTCCAGCGTGCGGATCGGAATGTTGTTGGTATCCGGGCGGTTGTCGGTGGTCTCGCAGGCGTGGGTGCGCAGATAGTTCAGCGCAGCCTTGAGCCCGGCGCTCTTCAGATGGATGTCACCACTGGTGTAATAATCTGCTTTTCCATAGCCGTCGTCCCCCTTGAGGGTCTCGGCGGTGTTCAGGAACTTGAGGCCCAGCTGCTCACACATGCTGAGCAGAGCCATGTTCATATCGTCGATCTTGGCCTGATCCATGTGGGGATAGGTCGAGTGGTCCGCCGGGATGGGCGGGATGGTGTTGACGATGATGTCGGTGTACGGGTAGCTTTCCCGGATAGCCTGTACCAACGCGGTGTAGTTGCTGATGAAGTCAGCCACTTCCATGCCGGTATCGTTGGTGCCGAGGGTGATGACCACGCGGCGGGGCTTCATCATGGCGACAGCCTGTGCGATGGTGTAGGAATTGCTGTCCTTCTTAAAGGTGACGATCCCTTCGTGCAGCGCCACCTGTGTGCCGATGCCCTCCTTGGCGCAAAACTGCTGCAGGGAGATCAAGCCGTTGTTGTAGAGGCGGACGGTGTTGGAATCGCCGAGAAAAAGAGTTTCGTCCTGATAGGACTGGCCCGCGTCGGCCGTCTCGGTCAGCAGGGCGGAGGAGGTGTTGTCGATCTGGTAATGGCCGGCCAGATCATTGCTCCCCGCCGGAGTGTCTGTCGTCACGGAGTCCGCATCGGGGACAGCCGGGGTCTCCCCTTTGCCCCGCTTGAGCAGGGTCAGGGTGATGCCGATGGTCAGCAGAGCCGCCAGCGCGCATACGACGCAGACCAGAACCGCCTGCCGCTGCAAAGGAGTCATGGATTGCTTGTCCGATTGTGTCCTAGGATTCATATGATTCACCTTATCGTTGATTCGTTGTCAGGTCAGACGTTCAGAAGCGCGTCCGCAAGGGCGGCGCAGCTTTCGGCGTAGAAGACCGGGTGGAAGGGTTCCAGCTCTTCCCGGCTGCCGTAGCCGTACAGCGCTGCGGCCGCAACCAGATGGCAGTCCGCCGCGCCGCGCATATCGTCATTGCGGTCACCGACCATCAGCACCCGCTTGCCCTTGGCACAGGGCTGCTCCAGCACATAGCGGACGACCTCCGTCTTGGTATCGCGGCTCTCGTCCATGGACGCGCCGCCGATGAAATCAAAATAGGGAGCCAGCCCCTGCTCTTCGAGGATGGGGGTCACGACCTTGGTGGGCTTGGAGGTGGCGGTACAGAGCACATAGCCCGCTTCCTTCAGGCGGCGGAGCATTTCAGCAGCTCCGGGGTAGGCATTGCCTTCATGGCTGCCCTTGGCCGCGTAGCTCGCACGGTAAAGCTCGGTGGCCTTCTCGATCTTCTCCGGGTCAGAAAAGTGTTCGCCGAAGCTTTTGCGGAGCGGCGGGCCGAGGTAGCGGCGAAGATCAACGCCGGTGATGTCCACATTCATTTTATGAAAGACCTCTTCCAATGTATTCAGGATGCCGGGGGCGGAATCGATCAGGGTCCCGTCCACGTCGAATAAGATCACGTCATAGTGCTGCAAGGCTTTTCCCTCTCTTTCACACATATACATGGGATAGTATAGCACAGTTTTCCGTTTTCATCAATTCCGACAAATCATTTTTCCCTCTTTTGTCGAGATTGTTCATGAAATCGCCACAAATAAAAAAGCCTGCCCGGCAAACGATGCGGACAGGTAGGGGCAACCGCCGTTATTGCGCGGTGGAGGTGCCGGAGCAGTTCTCGGCAGAGGGGTAATAGAGGTTGTTGGAGATAAACTCCAGCTTCTCCTTGAGCACAAGCTCCAGATTGGCGACGGCATGGACCATGTTGGTGGCGGAGTCGTTGATCTCCAGCAGCTTGCACAGATCCACTTCCTCCATCGCCATGGCCGTTTTCATCTTCTGGCTCTCGGCGCAGAGGATGTGGCTCAGGGCAGATTCCTGCAGCGCGATGCTCTCCAGCAGATCAATGACCGCCTGATCGAGGGTGACGCGGGGCAGTGCGGGGCATTCCAGAGGGGTGCAGTTGGTATCAGCCATAAATGGGATCATCCTTTCTATATAAGGTGTAGCCCATTGTATGCCCGTTTCCCCGCCGTTGTCACTTCTCCGGCTCGGTGTCCTTCTGGGCCGAAAGCTTCTCGATGACATCGCGGTAACCGCCGGCACCGTACTGGATGCAGCGGTTGATGCGGCTGATGGTGGCTGTGCTGATCTCCACCTTCTTCACGATCTGATCGTAGGTGCTGCCGACCAGCAGAAGCTTCGCTGCTTCCAGCCGCTGCGCCATGTCGGAGATCTCTTTCACGGTGCACAGATCCTCGAAAAAGTTGTAACACTCCTCCCGCGTTTCAAGGCTCAGGAACGCATCGAACAATGCGTCCGTCATCGGGTTCTTTCTGGGGTTTCTCTCAGCCATAGCGGCCTCCTTTGCGGCAAGTACCGGGTCATAAAGGTGATCAATGATTTTGTATTATTACTTTAGCACTTGAAAGTGTGAAAGTCAAGTATTTTTATAAAGTGAGCCTTTTTCATTTGACATCGTGTGAAAGTTTCTTCGTTTCACACGTGAACAAAAATCACCTAAAAGTTGTTGCGGATTTTTTTATTGAATTGGCACATCCACTGAACTTGTTCCAAATATATTGACAAATTATGAAATCGGCGATAAAGTATACACAATTTTCGGGCAAAGATGCCACGGCGTGACCTCTTTGCCTTGCGAAAAGAAAGGAAAGAGGTAAAAAACAATGAACACGCTGGTCATCGTTTTGATCGCAGCTGTGTGTCTGTTGGGAGCTTACACCCTCTACGGACGCTGGCTGGCAAACAAGTGGGGCATCGACCCCAAGGCTAAGACCCCCGCCGTCGTCCACGAGGATGGCCGCGATTATGTCCCGACGAACGGCTGGACCGTTTTCGCCCATCAGTTCAGCTCCATCGCAGGTGCCGGCCCTGTCACCGGTGCCATTCAGGCTGCCGCCTTCGGCTGGCTGCCCGTTCTGCTGTGGGTCCTGATCGGCGGCATCTTCTTTGGTGCTGTGACCGACTTCGGCGCTCTGTATGCTTCTGTCAAGAACGACGGCAAGTCCATGGGTATGCTGATTGAGAAGTACATCGGCAAGACTGGCCGCAAGCTGTTCCTGCTGTTCTGCTGGCTGTTCTGCGGCATCGTCATCGCAGCATTTGCTGACATGGTCGCTGGCACCTTCAATGCCTTTGGCACCGATGGTGCTCTGGTGGAGGCCGCACAGACTAACGGCGCTGCCGGCATGGTCTCCATCATGTTCATGGTGTTCGCTGTCGTCTTCGGCCTGATCCAGAAGAAGTTCAGCTTCTCCGGCTGGAAGGAGAGCGTCATCAGCATCGTCTTCATCGTTCTGTCCTTCGTGATCGGTGCAAACTTCCCCATCATCTTGGGCAAGGCTGCATGGAGCTACATCACCTTCGTCTACATCTTCTTTGCAGCTGTCCTGCCCATGTGGCTGCTGAAGCAGCCCCGTGACCACATGACCACCTTCATGTTCGTGGCCATGATCGCAGGTGCCGTGGTCGGTCTGCTGGTCGCACATCCCACCATGAATCTGCCCGTCTTCACTGGTTTCACCAATGAGAAACTGGGCACCATGTTCCCCATCCTGTTCGTCACCGTTGCCTGTGGTGCGGTTTCCGGTTTCCATAGCCTTGTTTCTTCCGGTACTTCTTCCAAGACCGTTGAGAACGAAAAGGATATGCTGAAGGTCGGCTACGGTGCCATGATCCTCGAAAGTCTGCTGGCTGTTCTGGCCCTGTGCGTTGCAGGTGCTGCTGCCGCTGCGGACGGCACCCCTGCTGCAGGCACCCCGTTCCAGATCTTCAGCCGCGGCGTTGCCGGTTTCTTTGAGATGTTCGGCATTCCCGCCTACGCTGCTACCGTTTTCATGACCATGTGCGTTTCTGCTCTGGCTCTGACCAGTCTGGATGCCGTGGCCCGTATCGGCCGCATGAGCTTTCAGGAACTGTTCAGCGTCGATGACATGGAGCATGCGGAGGGTTGGCGCAAGCTGTTCTGCAACGTCTATTTCTCCACCTTCATCACGCTGGTGTTCGGCTTCATCCTGACCAAGATCGGCTACGCCAACATCTGGCCGCTGTTCGGTTCCGCCAACCAGCTGCTGAGCGCTCTGGTTCTGGCTACCCTGTGCGTCTTCCTGAAGGTCACCGGCCGCAACAACAAGATGCTCTTTCCCCCGCTGGTCATCATGCTGTGCGTCACCTTCACCGCTCTGGTGCAGCGTCTGATCGCCATGGTCAAGGCCATCAGCGCAGCCGCTTCGGTGGGCATCCCTGCTGGTGAGACCACTTGGGGCGCTGTGTTCATCGCCAATGGTCTGCAGCTGATCCTCGCAGTCCTGCTGATCGTTCTGGGCCTGAACATCGTCTTCCACTCCTTCTCTGCTTACAAAAAGGCTGAGCACAACAGCGAAGCAAAGGTCTAAAAACAACTGCGGTTTTCACGATTCGTTCGTAAAAACAGAAAGAGATCCCCGCTGACGTCATCGAACCCGTCAGCGGGGATCTCTGTTTTTCTGCGCTTCAGAGATGCGCTCCTTCCCAGACCTGCAGCACGGCCAGCTGCGTCTCGGTGTGGAACCAGTGTTCCCCGTCGGCCAGAAGGGTCAGCTGAGCCCCGGTCGCGCGCTTGAAGCGGTCAAGCACGGCATAGGAAGTCAGCTCGTCAGCTTCACCATAGAGCACCTGCGTGGGGGTGCGCCAGCGGAGCGGATGCTCCCGCACCCAGCAGAGATACGGCCACGAAAGCGTCTCCCCGAAAGTTGTGGGGATCTCCCCTGCCGCCTTCAGCTGTTCTTCGGTCACGTTGGCCTGCTGCATCATCCTGCCGATGAGGTCTTCCATATCCACGATGGGCGAAACGAAGAGCGCACGGCGCAGTGCCTTCTCCTGTAACGCCAGCATGGAAAACCACACACCGATGCTCGTGGCCCGCAGCGAGACCTGCCGCCAGTGCACTCTTGCATACTGATCTATAAATTGCAGCTCCGGAACGACTACCCATGGCAGGAGCCGTTCCGGGCCGTTCTTCCGCTCGCCATGTTCGGGCAGGTCGATGGCCAGCACCTGATAACCTGCCGGGCAGGCAAGCTCTGCAAACGGCAGGGCTTCTTCTTTGCATCCCATTTTGCCATGGACATAGAGATATACTTTTCGGCTTTCTTCCCCGTACAGCAAAGCAGGAATACCGCCGATCTCAAGTTTCTGTGTTTTCATCGTAACATCTCCTGTCAGATGCCGCCTTCCTTTTTTCGGTACAGCGGCTGGTCGAGATTCTTCACTTCCAGCTTTCTCTTCATTGTAATTGTTCCTATGATAACACACTTCTCGTTCAAACACAAACAAAAAGAGCCGCAACACCCTGTGACAGGCACTGCGGCTCCCATTTTCAGCTTGGAAGCTTAAATCACTTCACCATGCTTGCGACTTCAGCAGCGAAGTCGTCAGCACGCTTCTCAAGGCCCTCGCCCTTCTGGAAACGAGTGAACTTGACGATCTTGATGTCGCCGCCCAGATCCTTTGCGACCTTAGCGGTGTACTGAGCAACAGACAGGTCGCCGTCCTTGACGAACTCCTGATCGACCAAGCAGTTCTCCTTGAAGAACTTCTTGATCTTGCCCTCGATCATCTTCTGCTTGACTGCTTCCGGCTTGTTAGCGTTCTTCGGATCGCCAGCCATCTGAGCGAGCATGATCTCCTTCTCCTTGGCCACGACCTCGGCGGGGACGGAAGCCTCATCGACGTAGCTGGGGTTAGCAGCTGCGACCTGCATAGCGATGTCCTTGCCGTAAGCAACGAACTCGTCCTTTGCGTCGATGTCGTTGGTGGTCTCAAAGTTGACCAGAATGCCGTGGGTGCCGCCGCCGTGGACGTAAGCAGAGCAGACGCCCTCGTAACGGACGAAACGGCGAACCTTGATGTTCTCCTTAATGACGAGGATCAGGTTCTTCAGGGCCTCATCCACGGTCTCGCCGGACTCGGTCTTGCAAGCCATCAGAGCCTCAACGTCAGCAGGGTTCTGCTTCATGATGACCTGAGTTGCCTCCTTGACGAAAGCAACGAACTTGTCGTTCTTTGCGACGAAGTCGGTCTCAGCGTTGACTTCGATGACGACGCCGACCTTGCACTGCGGGCAGTACTCCGCGTAGACCATGCCCTCAGCAGCAGTACGGCTTGCCTTCTTTGCAGCGGTAGCCAGACCACGCTCACGCAGGATCTCAACTGCCTTCTCGAAGTTGCCGTCGGCCTCGGTCAGTGCCTTCTTGCACTCCATCATGCCGCAGTCGGTCTGCTTGCGCAGCTCCATAACGTCCTTTGCAGTAATAGCCATTTTTATTCTCCCTTACACGTTATTAAACGGGTTTGTTCGGAATACGGAATAATCAGGCGTTTGCTTCCTCAGCGGGAGCTTCCTGATTGCCCTGCTTGCCTTCCAGAACAGCGTCAGCCATAGCGCCGGCGATCAGCTTGACAGCGCGGATTGCGTCATCGTTGCCGGGGATCACGTAATCGATCTCATCGGGGTTGCAGTTGGTATCGACGATAGCAACGATGGGGATGTTCAGCTTGCGGGCCTCAGCAACAGCGATGCGCTCCTTGTGAGGATCGACGATGAACATAGCCTTCGGCAGGGTCTTCATGTTCTTGACGCCGCCCAGATACTTGTCCAGCTTCTCCATCTCCAGCTCCAGCTTAGCCACTTCCTTCTTGGGCAGCAGCTCGAAGGTGCCGTTCTCCTTCATCTTAGCCAGCTGATCCATGCGGTCGATGCGCTTACGGATGGTGCGGAAGTTGGTCAGCATACCGCCCAGCCAGCGAGCGTTGACATAGTGCATACCGCAGCGCAGAGCCTCGTCACGGATGGACTCCTGAGCCTGCTTCTTGGTGCCGACGAACAGGATATCGCCGCCCTCAGCTGCAACTTCCTTCACGTAGTTGTAAGCCTCATCCAGCTTCTTAACGGTCTTCTGCAGATCGATGATATAGATGCCGTTGCGCTCGGTGAAGATATACTTCGCCATCTTGGGGTTCCAGCGGCGGGTCTGGTGACCGAAGTGCACACCTGCTTCGAGAAGCTGCTTCATAGAAACGACTGCCATAGTAAAAATACCTCCAAATATTGTTTTGCCTCCGTACACCGTGATCGGCGCACCGTATCGGACGGGGCCGACTGCCCTCCACCCGGATGGGCACAAAAGGGCATAGTGATACGTGTGTAATGCTGAATAATAATAGCACAAAAAAGAGACCGTTGCAAGAGGTTTTCTCTGTTTTTTACAAAAAGATTCTGCACTTTTCTCTTATTTGCTGTTCTGGCTGCTGCCAAGGTCCTCCATTCCCATCCGGCTGAGGGCGTAGCCCTTGCCGAACATGAGATCGTATTGGAGCAGCCAGTGGTTCGTGCTCCACGTCTGCTGCAATGCGCTGGGCGTCTGGGTGGTGGTGCCGTCCCGGTTCAGGATGGTGCCGCGTGTGTTGGAACGGTAGGCCGCCTGAAGCTGGCGGGTCAGGTACTGGAAGTAGAGCGGGGACTTCAGGCCGTAAATGTTCATCATCACCGGCGAGATATCGTAAGCCGCAATGGTGCCGAGATCCACTGGCTTGTCGGTGTAATTCGACCACATGAGCAGCGTGGTCTGGTGAAGCTTCGGGTCCGCACTGGAATCGCTGGCGTAGCCGCTCTTGGTGAAGACATCGTAGTTGGAATCGATGGGGTTGTAGTGGTCGCCCCAGAACACGAGGATCACCGGCTCGTCCACCTGCGAGAAGTATTCGGTCAGCTTGCCGAGCATCGCGTCGGCGTCCCGGATGCCGGTGGCGAAGTCCTCCAAGGCACCCAGCGTACTGCGGCTGATGCCGGATGGGGCATTCAGCACCTTCACCCGCTGGTCGTCCGGGTAGTTGTCCTTATTATAATTGGTGTGGTTCTGCATCGTGACCGCGTGGAGGAAGACCGGCGCGTCGGACGAGGACTTCATCTTCTCGTACTGCTGGATGATCTGGTCGGCCATGGAATCGTCGGTGACAAGGCCGGTGGTCCAGTAGTGCCTGCGCACCTTGTTGACGTGGGTCATCTTTTCCAAGCTGACAAAGGTGTCAAGGCCGAGGTTCGGGTAGGCCGTGTCGCGGCTCCAGTATTTTGCCCAGAAGCAGTGGACCGCAGCGGTCTGGTAGCCCTGCGTCTTGAGGTAGTTCGGCAGAGAGAATATAGGCTTCGTTACGTGCTGCTGGTAGGGCTTGCTGCCGTTGGGCAGATAGGAGACCGAGTAGCCGGTCAGTGCCTCGAACTCCACATCACAGGTGCCGCCGCCGAAGCTGGGGCTGTAGGCCCGGCCATAGGCGCTGGTCTGCTGCAAGGCATGGAGGTTGGCGGAAACGTCGGTGTCGAAGGCAAAGCCGTACTGCTCCAGTTCCGAGACGTCCCAATAGGACTCGTCCATCACATAGATAATGGTCGGCTGCTGCTCCGTCTCGTCGGCGGGCGTCGTGGCTCCGTAGGAGTCCGGGTAGAGGGGCGACGTGGTGTATTTCTCTGCCGCAGCGGTGTCATCGAGGATCTGGTCAACGGCTTCTTCCGAGTAGCCTTCGGGCTTGCTGATCTCCAAATTGGTGAGGTTGGTCAGGAAGCTGGTGATGACGCCGTAATAGCGGTAATAGCGGTCCTGCATCCATGCGTCGGGCATGATCCCGATGGTTTGGGTCACGGTCGGCTGCAAAAAGACGCCAAAGATCAGCGCACAGGTCGCCGCCGCACTGGCTGCAAAGCCGAGGATGCGGAACTTCCAGCCCGCCTTCTTTCGGCCACGGTATAAAAAGAAGGAGGCTGCGAGCAGCAGCAGGACCAGAACGATGGAAACGACCATGCTGGTCTGGATGTGGATACCGGCTGCGGAGGCCACGCCCGCCGCCTCCGATACCTGCGTCAGGTCCCACGGCAGGAAGGGCTCGCCCCGCAATTGCAGGGTGTAGAAGTTGACCGCCGCCGGGACGCAGCCGAGAATGGCCGCAATCAGCGTTGCCAGCGGGGCGAAGCGGGTCAGCCAATCCACGGTCAGCCAGACGAGGAACAACAGCCCCCATGCCAGCAGGTAGGCTTCCCCATGGGGAAAAATGTACTGGGTAAAGGTGTCCGCGGTCAGGCTGCCGCGGGCGATCCACTCCGTGAGCACCAAGATCAGGAGCGTGACGACAGGCGGGAACACCAGCCGCAGCGCATGAAGCGGTACCGGAGTGTCGGATGCGCGATGTTTCATATAAGAAAGTTCCTTTCACTTCCTGAGAGAGTTTGGTTTGCCGGGGCAAAAAGTGCCCACAGTCCCTTATTATAATCCTGTTTTCCGCAAAATCAAACCCCAATCCAAGAAAAGCAGATGAAAAACTTTCATCCATCCAGCCAATGCCGCAGCGTCTGCCAGAAGGAGGCGGGTTTCGGTTCGGGCGGCGGCAGTTCGGTGCGGACCAAAACGGCATCCACGCCGATCTTATCGATCTCCTCCCACGGGATCGTCAGCGTCGCGTCCCGCCCCAGCAGCCCGAAAAACCGGGGCCGCCCCAGCAGCTGCAAACTTTGAATCTGGGCCGTCTGGGGGTCCAGCTCCAAATCGTCTGCCTTGCCCAGACAAGCCCCGTTGGAAAGCTGCACGACCTCTTTGGCACAAAGCTCCCGGAACGTCATCCGTCTCCCCTCCCCGTTTCTGTTCTGTTTTATGGTATGCGGGGCGGCGGCGCTTGATGCAGACCGGGCTGTTGTGTTATACTGGGAGTTGGAAACCATTGGAAATGCAAACCATAAAGATAGAGGTACGAGCAATGTACAAAAACATCGTATTTGATTTTGGCGGCGTTATGGTCGATTTTGATCCCAAGGAGTATCTGGTGGACCGCTTCTGCAATGCCGACGTAGAGGAGCAGGTGTACCAACTGACCTTTGGCAGCGAGGAGTGGAAACTGCTGGACGCCGGGCTTATCACCCGCTTTGAGGCCAACCAGCGGATGCTGGCCCGCGCCAAGGAGCAGGGCCGCGCCTTTGAGGTTCAGGGTGTGCTGGATGACTGGATGCACATCCTGCGCCCCCGCCGCCGGATGCAGGAATTGGTGCAGAAGCTCAAGAGCCACGGCTACTGCGTTTATTACCTGAGCAATATCCCGGAAGATGTGCTCGATCTGCTGATGGAGCGGGACATGAAGGGCCTTTTTGACGGCGGTGTGGCCTCCTGCGAGGTCCACATCAACAAACCCGACCCCCGCATCTATCAGGCTCTGCTGGACAAATACGGCCTCAAGGCGAAGGAAAGTGTCTTCATCGACGACCGGCTGGACAACATTCAGGCCGCATTCCAGCTCGGCTTTACCGGCATCCAGATGAAGGACAGCGTCGGCACCTTGGTGCGCAGCCTTGCCACCTGCAACGTGGTCGTCCGCTGATCTCCCGCACGCAAAACGCCCTGTTCCATGTCGCTTTTGACACGGAGCAGGGCGTTTTTGCCGCGGAGAAATGCGCTTTAGGGGTTACTTTTCCTCGTAGCTCTGGCAGAAGTGCGGCGTTTCGACCTGTTGGGTCGTGCAGGAGCAGTGCTCCGTCACCTTGATCTGCGGCAGACTGCACTTGCAGCTTTCCACGTTGTGACGGCACTCGCAGACATCACAAATCACACCGGTATTTTCCATTTTCATCTCACCTCTTTGTTTGGGATGTTTCTAGGATGCCCCATTTCAAAGAGATTATGCAGCTTTATTTTTCTGCCTTGGCTTCCCGTTTTGCTTTCAAGAGCAAACGCTTACCATGCGGCCAGATCAGCACCCAGCTTGCGGCAAGCAGCCTGTGCGTCGTCGTCCGGGGTCTCGTTGCAGATCAGGCCTTCCTCGCTGAACAGAACCGCGCCGTCCTCCTTGGCACGCTCGCACCAATCGCGCATCCACTGGCCGTCGCCCCATCCGTAAGAACCGAACAGGGCCACCTTCTTGCCGTTCAGAGAGCCTTCCAGAGAAGCGAACATCGGCTCGAACTCGCTCTCCTCCAGCTGCTCAGCGCCCATTGCGGGGCAGCCGAATGCCACCACGTCATACTCGCCCAGCTTTGCTGCGTCCATTTCGCCGCAGGGAACGATGGCTGCGGCAGCGCCAGCACCCTCAGCGATGCAGTTTGCCATGGTCTCGGTGTTGCCGGTTGCGCTCCAGAATACGATTGCTACTTTGCTCATAAGGATGAACCTCTCTTTCCATATTGGTTAGTATATTCTAACTTTTTGTCCCAAGAAATTGCGCAGTCCTGTTTGACAACCACAGAACGCGCATCTTCACGGTTAGGCTTTTCTAACCAACGATAAGATATCACATCTTACCCGTCTTGTCAAGGCTCTTTTGCAGATTTTTCCACTTCCCTGCTCAAAGCAGCTGCGGGAGGGAAAACACCACCGTCATCACTCCGAAAATGACCGGCTGATGGAGCAGGTACAGCACCAGCGAGTGCCGCCCCAGCCACCCCAGCGGCGGGCAGACCAATCGGCGCAGCGGTTTCATCCGCTCCCGCCCGATGAGATGATAAAGGTAGAATCCCGCCCAGAATAAAAACAGCCACGGCAGAAGCGGGAAGTAATCGGTGGAGAAAAAGCCGAGGGGGTAAAAGCCCAGATAGGCTGTAAAGCAGTTTGCGTACAGGCTCCGCGGCAGCAGCCAGCGCAGTGCCCCAAGGCCCCAGTAGCCGTTCATCGTGTGATAGGTCAGCGCAAACAGCGCAAAGCTGACAAGAAAGCCCGCTACCGGCGGAACCTTTTGCAGGGCCTTTTCCAGCAGCCCGGTCAGGATCATCGCCGAACCCAGCAGGGTCAGCACGCCGAATAAGACGACATTCTCCGGCATGAACAGCAGCGTCACGGCTGTGACCAGCGCCCCGGCCCCGAAGACCACTGCGCCGCGCTTGACGGGGTGATGCCCCATCGGCAGACAGAAACCGGACAGCAGAATGAATCCCCAGCAGATGCTCTGCTGCCACAGACGCCCCGGCGTGCCCGCATACCACGGCACTGCGACGCCGAACAGATAAACGGCATCCCATGTGCCATGGTAGAGCATCATGCTGATGAGGTCGAGCCCGCGCAGCTCGTCCAGCAGTGCGTAACGGGTGGAAGTCTGGTTCATAAAATGAATTCATCCTTTGCGTTTTTTGTCCATTGTACGCCATGTAAGGAAAGGCGTCAAGCAAAAAAGCTGCTGTGCAGCAAATGCCACACAGCAGCTTTTGGAATGATCGTTTTAGAGCTCGACGTTGAAATAGCGCTTCAGCAGACCCTCGAAGCCGCGGCCATGACGAGCCTCGTCCTTCGCCATCTCGTGAACGGTATCGTGGATGGCATCGAGGTTCAGAGCCTTTGCCTTCTTGGCCAGATCCATCTTGCCGGCACATGCACCGCACTCAGCCTCAGCACGCATCATCAGGTTCTTCTTGGTGCTGTCGGTGACGACCTCGCCCAGCAGCTCAGCAAAACGGGAAGCGTGGTCAGCCTCCTCGTAAGCATAGCGCTTGTAAGCCTCAGCGATCTCCGGGTAGCCCTCGCGCTCTGCGACACGGGCCATGGCCAGATACATGCCGACCTCGCTGCACTCACCCTCGAAGTTTGCGCGCAGACCATCGACGATCTCCTGCGGGACGCCCTCGGCCTTGCCGATGCCGACGACATGCTCGGTCACATAAGTGTTGCCGGTCTTCTCAACAAATGCGGAAGCCGGAGCCTTGCAAACGGGGCACTGCTCAGGGATGGTGCCTTCAGCGATATAACCACAAACGGTGCAGACATACTTTTTCATAAGATAGACCTCCATAATTTCTCAGTAATTCTTTTGGCTCGCCTCTGGTACCGGCGGCCTTGGTTTCTGAGCTAATTATAGCAATCATTCCTAGGTTAGTCAAGTATAATTTTGAGAATTATTCCTATTTAACACTTTGTTTACACCTGCAGGTTGCCGCTGGTTGCAGCGTCGGTGCCGTCGGCTGCATCGAACTCATAATCGTTGCCGGGCAGGATGGCATTCAGCAGGATGCCGACGATGGCGGAGATGGCCAGACCGGACAGGTTGATGGACACACTGCCGACCATGAAGGTCAAGCCGCCCACCGAGTTGAATCCCAGCGCGGACACCAGAATGACGGCTGCCACGATCAGGTTGCGGCTGTTGGTGAAGTCCACCCGGTTCTCGACCACATTGCGGACACCGATGGCGGAGATCATGCCGTAAAGCACGAAGCTGATACCGCCAATGATGCCGGTGGGGATGGTGTTGATGACGGCCTCAAACTTGGGGCTGAAGCTCAGGATGATGGCCAGCACTGCGGCGATGCGGATGACCAGCGGGTCGTAGATGCGGCTCAGGGCCAGAACACCGGTGTTCTCGCCGTAGGTGGTGTTGGCCGGGCCGCCCAGCAGACCGGCCATGGTGGTGGCAAGGCCGTCACCCATCAGGGTGCGGTTCAGGCCGGGGTCGTTGATATAGTTGTGGCCAACGGTGGCACTGATGGCAGCGATGTCACCGACATGCTCCATCATGGTCGCCAACGCGATGGGCAGGATGGTGAAGAGGGCGCTGATGAACTCCGGGCTGCCGTCGATGGCGAACAGGCCCATGGCGCTCTTATGCAGCGGGATGCCGAGCCAATCGGCGGCGGCAATGGCTTGGAAGTCCACTGCACCGGTCACGAGGGCCACCGCATAGGACACCAGAACGCCAATCAGGATGGGCAGGATCTTGACCATACCCTTGCCCCAGATATTGCAGACGATGACCGTGCCCAGCGCCACAAAGGCCAGCAGCCAGTTGGACTGGCAGTTGGTGATGGCGGAGGGGGCAAGGATCAGGCCGATGGAGATGATGATGGGGCCCGTGACCACCGGCGGGAAGAACTTCATGATGCGGCGGATGCCGAAGGTGGAGATCAGCAGACTGACCACCAGATACAGCACGCCGGAGAAAGCCACGCCCGCACAGGCGTAAGGCAGCATCTTGGTGTTGACCACGGTCAGGTTGCCGTTGGCATCGGCCAGCATGGGGGCCACGATGGAGAAGCCGCCCAGATAGGCGAAGGACGAGCCAAGGAAGGCCGGGACCTTGCCCTTGGTGATCAGGTGGAACAGCAGCGTGCCCAGACCGGCGCACAGCAGCGTGGTGGAAACGCTTAAGCCGGTGAGCAGCGGCACCAGAACGGTGGCACCGAACATGGCGAACATGTGCTGCACGCCGAGGATCAGCATCCGGCCCGTGCCCAGCTGGCGCGCGTCGTAAATGCCCTTGGAGTAGTCGATTTTTTCACTCATGAAAATGAGTCCTCCCTTCGTTTCTGCCCAAAAAAAGAGGCATTGCCGCCCGAAAGCGTCAGTGCCTCAGATTTTTGGGAAATGAACATCAACGGGAACAGAAAAGACGACCGTGTGCTCCGCAAAGTTGAACCACGCATCGCTCTCTCCCCTTCCCGTTTTGACTTTATAGAGTATAGCAGAAACCGCTCCGCCGCGCAACCGGTTTCCAACTTTTTGGCAATATCCCTAAATTCGCCTTCTTTTTTCGGGGTTTCCCGGCGCCCGGCGGCATTTTTGCCCGGCATCTTGAAATCCGGCCAGCGGAGCACTATAATAATACCTATTAAATGGATTGAGATTTGAAGGAGCATTATGATCTATCTGGATTATTCAGCCAATACCCCGGCCGACCCCCGCGTGCTCGACCGGTTTTGTACGGTGGAGCGCAGCTGCATCGGCAACGTGAACTCCCACCATCAGGCGGGGGCAGCCGCCAAGGCAGAGATCGACGCCGCCACGATGAAAATCGCCTCGCTGCTGGGCGTTCAGCCCGCCGAGGTCATCTATACTTCCGGCGCCAGCGAGTCCAACAACTTTGCGCTCAAAGGGCTGGTGCGGCTCTCCCGCCATGTGGGCAAGCACATCATCTCCACTCCGCTGGAGCACTCCTCCGTCAGCGGCACGCTGACCGCTTTGCAGGAGCAGGGCTGCGAGATCGACCTTGTAGACATCCAGCGGGACGGCACCATTGATCTGGAGCATTTGAAAGATCTGCTCCGCCCGGACACCATCGCCGTGGCCGTCACCCTTGTGGACAGTGAACTCGGCGTCGTGCAGCCGGTGGACAAAATCGCCGAGATCCTGAAGGATCACCCCAACTGCCACCTGCATGTGGACGCCACACAGGCCGTGGGCAAGATCCCCGTCTCTTTCGAAGGGGTGGACACCATGAGCCTGACGGCCCACAAATTCTACGGCCTGAACGGCATCGGCTTGCTGCTCAAACGGCGGAATCTGGCGCTGGAACCTCTCATCCACGGCGGCGAGAGCACCACCATCTACCGCAGCGGCACCCCCACCGTCGCGCTGGCCTCTTCCCTTGCCTCGGCGCTGGAGCTGGCCGTGAACGAGCTGCCGGAGCGCGCCGCTCATGTGCAGAAGCTGAATGCCGAACTCCGCGCCGCGCTGAGCCAACGCCCGGACGTCCGGATCAACAGCCCGGAACACGCCATCCCTCACATCCTGAATCTCAGCGTCCAGAATGTGAAGGGCACCGTTTTCCAGCGGGAACTGGACGCCCACGGGGTCTGCGTTTCGGTCAAATCGGCCTGTTCGTCGGATGGTCTGCCTTCCCGCGCCGTCTTCGCCGTCAGCCGGGATCGCCGCAACGCCCTTTCGTCGTGGCGCATCAGCCTAAGCCACCTGACCACGGAAGCCGAGATTCAGGAATTTTTACAGATGTTCGACGTCTGCTGCCAGCAGCTGACCGCCGCACACTGAACGATACAAGGAGAAATCATGAAACGCGAACTCGAACCTTATCAACTGATCGAACGCAGCATCATCAAAAAATACCGCAAGGAACTCTGGACGCCTTTCATCGTGGCCGTCAAGCGGTACGAGCTGATCCAAGCGGGCGACAAGATCGCCGTCTGCATCTCCGGCGGCAAGGACTCCATGCTGATGGCCAAACTCATGCAGGAGCTGCAAAAGCACAGCGATGTGCCCTTTGAGCTGGTCTTCCTCGTGATGGACCCCGGCTACAACGAGATCAACCGCCAGAAGATCGAATCCAACGCCGAACTGCTCCACATCCCCGTGACCATTTTCGAGAGCAACATCTTCTCGGTGGCCAACAACACCGAGAAGAACCCCTGCTACCTCTGCGCCCGGATGCGCCGCGGCCACCTGTACAGCAAAGCCAAGGAGCTGGGCTGCAATAAGATCGCGCTGGGCCACCACTTCAACGATGTCATCGAGACGACCGTGATGAGCATGTTCTACGGTTCCCAGCTCCAAGCCATGCCCCCCAAGCTCCACAGCACCAGCTTCCCCGGCATGACCCTCATCCGCCCGATGTACTGCATCCGCGAGGAGGATATTCTGGCGTGGAAGCGCTACAACGACCTTGAGTTCATTCAGTGCGCCTGCCGCTTTACCGAAAACTGCACCATGTGCGACAACGGCGGCGGCGGTTCCAAGCGGCAGGAGACCAAAATTCTGCTCCGCCGCCTCAAGCGCGACAACCCCAACATCGAAAACAGCATCTTCCGCAGCATCCACGCCGTTGCACTGGACACCATGCCGGGCTATAAGTCCGAGGGTGTCGAGCATAGCTTCCTAGAGCGGTTTCATGAGATGGAAGAGCGACAATAAGTCCTCTTTATGCCAAAACCGGCAAGGCAGTTTGTTCTGCTTTGCCGGTTTTATTTGTTACCCAAATAAATTATAATGCAAAATCCAGTCGATGTAAACATCCAAAAAGCCCCACAACAGCACGCTTTTCGCGCACGATTGTGGAGCTTTTCATGCCACCGGCGGGGCTTGAACCCGCACTCTGTCTCCAGAAAGGGATTTTAAGTCCCTCGTGTCTGCCAATTTCACCACAGTGGCACCTAAAGAACTGCCGCCCACAGCAGCTGCAAGCGGCAGTTCATATCATACAATAGAAACGCGGTTTTGTCAAGCTTACACTTTGCCGCCATGCAGCTCGGCATACATACGGGAGCGGCACTCGGCGACGGCGGGGGTCATGTTGACATAGTGCTTGTGGGGGCACTCCAAGCGCAGCTCGCTCTCCCACGTTTCGTCGGTGAGCTGCTTTGCGATGTAGGCCTTTTTCTCTGCGATGGAAGGCAGCTCGATGGCCAATTCACCGTTCAGGATGTGGGGCACCAACAGCTTTTTGACCTTGGTGGGGGTGATGGTCACGGTGCGCTCAATGGCGTCGGAGTCGAGGTTGACCATCGTGACGGGCTTCCCGGCTTCGATCTCCTCGCCGTCCATCGCGATCAGGTCACACTGGGCCTGACCGTTTTCGTCGTAGAGACGCCACGGCATCTTCTTGCCGGGGATGATGGCCTTGCTGGCGGAATCGGAGCACTTCATCTTGGGCTGATAGCTGCCATCCGGGCGCTTGACCGCCACCAGCTTGTACACGCCGCCGAAGACGGGGTCGGACGCGGAGGTGATGAGGTTCTCGCCGACGCCGTAAGAGTCGAAGTGGGCGTGCTCATACAGCTCCATGTTGGCGATCTTCTTTTCGTCCAGACCGTTGGAGGCCACCAGTTTGATATAGGGCTTCCCGGCTGCATCCAGCGCCTTGCGCAGACGCTTGGAACCGCGGGCCAAGTCGCCGGAATCGATGCGGGCGCTCTTCACGCGGCGGTTGGGGTCGTTGGGGTATTTTTCGATGAGGTAGTCGTCCAGTTTGATGAGGTTGGGCAGACCGCTCTCCATGATGTTGTAGGTATCCAGCAGCAGACTGACGGAATCCGGGTAAGTATCCGCAAAAGCCTTGAAGGCGTCGAACTCGGTCGGGAAGAACTCGATAAAGCTGTGGGCCACGGTGCCGACGGCCTTGACGTCCGAACCGTACTTCATCTCAGCCAAGCAGTTGGCGGTGCCGATACAGCCGCCCAGAACCGCCGCATAAGCGCCGTCGTTGCCCGCGCTCTCGCCCTGTGCGCGGCGGGTGCCGAACTCCATGACGCTGCGGGGCGTATGGGTGTTCAGGCCGGTGACGCGGGTAGCCTTCGTGGCGATGAGGCTGTGGAAGTTCATGGTCTGGAGCAGGTAGGTCTCGATCAGGATCGCACCGACCAGATCACATTCGATGCGAACCATCTGCACATGGGGGTAACAGACGGTGCCCTCCGGCAGAGCATACATGTCGCCCTTCCACTTGTAGGTGCGCAGATACTCGCAGAATTCCTCGCTCATGCCCTTGGTGCGCAGCCAGCGGATGTCCTGCTCGTTGAAGTGATAGTTCAGCAAAAAGCGGGTCAGCTTGCGCTGGCCGGCGCTGATGGAATAGCCCTGATTGTCCGGGTTCTTGCGGAAGAACATATCGAACACCAGCGTCGTATTCTTGAAGCCATGCAGGAACAGGCAGTTGGCCATCGTGAACTCGTAAAAATCCACGACCATTGCGGGGTTATCATAATCTTCATCCGGAATATACGGAATAACTTTGATCTCGTCCATGACGGTTTTCCTCTCTTCTGCCCTGTCATGACAGGGTGTTTGTATCATGATAGCATCTTTCCCGTGCGGGTGCAAGTGGTTTTGTAAAATTCCGGCACAAGTGGGTCAAATCTTTTTTCCGAAAGCAGCAAAAAGCCGCCTCCGGAGCGTCCGGAAGCGGCTTTTTGCAGTCGGTTCAGATCAACCGTTGATGATATTCGGGGTGGCGTTCTTCAGCACAACGTCGTGGCTGCCGCCCTCGACAATGGAGGTGGAGGAAACGACGGTGAGCTTTGCCTTCTGCTGCAGTTCGGGGATGGACAGTGCGCCGCAGTTGCACATGGTGCTCTTGACCTTGTACAGGGTGGTCTGGACACCGTCGGACAGGGGGCCGGCGTAAGGAACATAGCTGTCCACGCCTTCCTCGAAGCTCAGCTTGGTGGAGCCGCCGAGGTCATACCGCTGCCAGTTGCGGGCGCGGTTGGAGCCCTCGCCCCAATACTCCTTCATATACTGGCCGTTGATGCGGACCTTGTTCGTGGGGCTCTCGTCGAAGCGGGCAAAGTAGCGGCCCAGCATAACGAAATCCGCGCCCATGGCCAGCGCGAGGGTGATGTGATAATCGTGGACGATGCCGCCGTCGGAGCAGATGGGCACATAGATGCCGGTCTCCTTGAAGTACTCGTCACGAGCCTTGGCGACCTCGATGACAGCGGTGGCCTGACCACGGCCGATGCCCTTGGTCTCGCGGGTGATGCAGATGGAACCGCCGCCGATGCCGATCTTCACGAAGTCTGCGCCAGCCTTGGCAAGGAAGCGGAAGCCCTCAGCATCCACGACATTGCCCGCGCCGACCTTCACGGTGTCGCCGTAGTTCTCGCGGATCCAGCCGATCGTGCGGCTCTGCCACTCGGAATAGCCCTCGGAAGAGTCGATGCAGAGGACGTCCACACCGGCATCCACCAGTGCGGGCACACGCTGGGCATAGTCACGGGTGTTGATGCCCGCGCCGACGACGTAGCTCTTATTCTTGTCCAGCAGCTCGTTGATGTTCTTCTTGTGGGAATCGTAGTCCTTGCGGAAAACGAAGTACTTCAGGTTGCCCTCGGCGTCCACCAGCGGCAGGGTGTTGATCTTGTTGTCCCAGATGATGTTGTTGCAGTCATGCAGGGAGGTGTTTTCCGGTGCGGTGACCAGCTTCTCGATGGGGGTCATGAAGGTGGTGACAGGAGCATCATCCGGGGTGTGGTTGACGCGGTAATCGCGGGAGGCCACGATACCCAGCAGCTTGCCGCCCGGGGTGCCGTCGGCGGTAACAGCGATGGTGGAGTGGCCGGTGCGGGCCTTCAGCTCCAGCACGTCGTGCAGGGTGGCAGTGGGGGCCAGATTGGAGTCGGAAACGACATAACCGGCCTTGTAGCTCTTCACGCGGCGGACCATGGCGGCCTCGTTCTCGATGCTCTGAGAACCGTAAATAAAGGAAACGCCGCCCTCACGAGCCAGTGCGATGGCCAGCTTATCGCCGGAGACCGACTGCATGATGGCGCTGATCATGGGGATGTTCATTTCCAGCGGGCACTCTTCCTCACCCTTGCGGTACTTGACCAACGGGGTCTTCAGACTGACGGCCGTAGGAATATTCTCTGCGGAGGAATACCCCGGAACCAGCAGATATTCGCCAAAGGTGCGGGAAGGTTCTTCATAGAAATAAGCCATACTCAAACTCCTTTTCTCTCGTGCAGCCCGTCAAAACGGCGGCAAATTCATTTCACCTAATGTGCTTGGAACATGCTTAAAATTGCTTGCACTTATTGTAACACAAACCGGCACAAACGCAAGCATTTTGCAAAACAAACTTTCCAAATGACTCCTCGCGAAAACCAGACACTTTGTCTAAGAAAATGACGGAAAGTAACACTTTATTCCCGAAATCTGCTTTTTTTGCTCTCACCGCAGCCCCGGAGGTGCAAAAAAGCCCGCCCCGAAGGGCGAGCTTTTCTGCACACGAAGCGAGGATACCGCCTGTGCGGTGCGCGGCCAGCAGCTGCGAAGGAGTACAGCCGGAGGAGGATGGGCGGCGCACCCGATATCCACGGATAACAAGAAGAAAAAGATTTCACTCAGAAGCGTCTTACCGCTTTCTGTAACCATATTGTAACTCTTTTGAAACCATTTTGCAAGAGTTTTTGCAAAGAAAATTGTAAATCTTTTGTAATTCTTTTTTCAGACCTTTTGTGCCCCTTCGTCGGCAAACTCCAGATAGCATTCAAATGCCATGTGCTCCTCGCGGCGGCCCACCACATACCAGCCATCCGCCGACGGGGCATAGGACACCACCACCTCGGCCCCCATGGGGATCTCGCGGTGGTATTTGATGGAGGCGAAGCGCAGAGGGCCTTTGCGGAGCACTTCCAGCGGCAGCGCGTCGCACGCGATGTCCAGATAGCAGGAGTTGTTTACATGGCCGTTCAGGTCGCACAGAGAATAGTGGGCCGTCCAATTGCCCGCAAAGGTCAAGTCCCTCGTTTTGTGCACGAGCTGAGGCAGCTCCCCTTCCAACGTATCATTCTCGTAGTTGGGGGTGCACCAACTGGGCTGGCGCAGGATGCGCTCCGTCTCGGTATCCACCACGATCCAGCGGCAGTCCACCATGGCAAGCTCACGGCCCGCCTCGTCCCGCAGATGGGTGATCCGCTTCATGGAGCCTTTTTTGCAGGGTTCACAGGCCGTATCCAGCGTGACCTTTTCGCCACGGGTGGGCATCCGGTAGATCTCCACCGCCTGTTTGCCCACCAGAAAGGCTGTGTGGCGGGCGGCAAAAAAAGCGTCGTCCATGCCATAGGCGCGGGCGTGATCCGCTGCCGCCTGTTCCACGTAGCGGAACAGGGCGCTGGGCTTGAGCATCCGGCGGAAGTCGCCGTCCGCATTCAGAACGGTGAAGGTCTCGGTGAAGTGATTCAGTTCCATTGTCAAACATTCCTTTTCAATCAAAAACAGGCCGCACCAAGGGAGGCGCAGCCTGTATGGGGTCAATACATATTGCGCGATTTTTTGCGCAGCTTCCGCCAGATGTTGAAGCACGCCAACGCGATCATGGCAAGGAGGAGCAGCAGGAAAATAACGCCGCTGCCGCCCTCATCGTAGCTCTTCATCTCGCTCCACTTGACGTCGAGTTCGCTGTTCACCTCGTCGCTCAGGTCGGTGAAGACCTTCTCCTTTTCGGCGATCTCCTCCGAGGGGAAAGCGATCTCGCTGTACTTCAGATCCTCGTCCAGCACGTCCCACACGGCCTGCATGGGGGTGGTGTAGCCGATATACTCGGCGTTCGCCTTGCCGATGTCCACTTCGCACATGAAGTTGATGAACATTTCGGCGGCCTCTTGGTTTTCGCTGGTGGCGGGGATGCACATGCTGTCCACCGAGAGGACACTGCCCTCTTCCGGGAAGACCCATGCCAGATCGGGGTTGTCGTCGATCATGGTGATGGCGTCGCCGGAGTAATAGACGCCGATGGCTGCCTCGCCGCCGATCATCTTATCGAAGATCTCGTCCATGACGTAGGCCTGAACAAGGGGCTTCTGGCTCTTGAGCTTCTCGACCACCTCGTCCACTTCCTCGGTAGACTGGGGATTGATGCTGTTCCCGGTAGCAAAAGCGGCGATGGCATAGGCATCGCGGCTGTTATTGAACATCAGCATATTGCCGGAATACCGTTCATCCCACAGGTCAGCCCAGCTGGTCGGAGCCTTGTCCACCATGGTGGTATTGTAGATGATGCCGGTGGTGCAGAGCATATAGGGCACCGAATACTCGTTGGTGGGGTCATAATCGGCGTTGCGGTACTCCTCGTCGATGTTCTGGAAGTTGGGGATGTTGCCATAATCGAGCTTTGCCAGCATCCCTTCCGAGATCATCTTCGCCACCATATAATCCGACGGGATGATCACATCGTAATCTGCCGCGCCGGATCTGAGCTTGGCGTAAAGGGACTCGTTGGAGTCGAAGGTGGTGTAGTTGACATGGATGCCGGTCAGCTTCTGGAACGCTGACACCACGTCCACGCTGTCGTCCGAACCGTTGGAGATGTACTCGCCCCAGTTGTAGACGTTCAGGGTAATGTTCTTTCCCTTGAAGCGGGTCCAGTCGTAGGTGTCAGTCACGGAGACGTCCTCGGTGACCTCGATGGTCCCGGCGGCCAGCGTCGAAAGCGGCAGACTCAGGGCAAGGACCGCCGTCAGCAGCAGCGCCGCAAAGCGTTTCATCTGTTTCATGCCACGTCCTCCCCTCTCAGTGCCCTCTGGTCGCGGCGGTACCCGCGGCTTTCCATCGCGTTAGAGATCAGGATGATGGACAGGATGACCACGAACATGATGGTAGACAGGGCGTAGATCTCCGGGCTGACCTTCTTACGGGTCATGGAGTAGATAGCGATGGGCAGGGTCTCGACTGTGCCGCAGTTGAAGTAGGAGATCATGAAGTCGTCGATGGAATACGTCAGGCAGATGAGGAAGGCCGACAGGATGGCGGGGCTGATCTCCGGCAGGATGACCTTGAAAAAGGCCTGTTTCGGGTCGCAGCCAAGATCGAGGGCGGCCTCATACAGCTTGATGTCCAGCTGCTTGAGCTTCGGGGACACGTTGAAGATGACATAGGGCACATTGAACGCGATATGCGCGATGAGCAGCGTGGGCAGACCCATGATGCTGTCGGGCAAAAGCTCGGTGTGGGCTGCGAAGCGCTGGTATGCCACGAAGAGCAGCATCAGCGAGATACCGGTAATGATCTCCGGGTTGACCACCGGGATATAGGTGATGTTGGTGACCACAAGGCGGCTCTTGCGGCCCATGGACGCAATTCCCAGCGAAGCCGCTGTGCCGAGGATGGTGGCGATGACCGCCGAAGCCAGCGCCACTTCCAGCGAGACGGCCAGCGCCCGCAGGATGGAAGCGTTATGGAACAGGCTGGTGTACCACTTGAGCGTAAAGCCGGTGAACAGCGCGTAGCCCTTGCTCTGGTTGAAGCTGAACACGATCATATACGCGATGGGCAGATACATGAAGCAGAAAAACAGGATGATATAGACCCGCTGCATCAGGCGAAGATGTTTTGTTTTCATCAGGACACACCCTCCATCTCATCCTCATCAAAGCTAGAGGTAAAGCTCATGCAGAGCAGAACGATGATCATCAGCACAAGGCTCATGGCCGAGCCGACGTTCAGGTTGTAGCTGTTGCCAAGGAACTGCATCTCAATCAGATCGCCGATCAGCAGGTTGGAACCGCCGCCCAGCATCCGGCTAATGACGAAGGTAGACACCGCCGGGACGAAGACCATCGTGATACCGGTGCTGATGCCGGGCACGCTCATGGGGATGAGCACCCGCAGCAGGGTCTGGGTGGTGGAGGCACCAAGGTCCTGCGCCGCCTCCACGATGCTCTGGTCGATCTTGGTCATGCTGGTGTAAAGCGGCAGGATCATATAGGGCACGTAGTTGTACACCATGCCCAGCACCACCGCGCCGGAAGTGTTCAGCATATTGAACGGTCCAAGGCCGAAGAAGCCAAGCACCGCGTTGACCGGGCCGTTCGTGCTGAGCAGACCCATCCACGCATAGGTGCGGAGCAGAAAGTTCATCCACATGGGCAGCATGACCAGCATCAGCATGATGTGCTGCTTGTTCACCCGCAGCCGGGAGAGGAAATAGCCCACCGGAAAGGCGATGATGAGGCAGATGACCGTCGCGATCAGGGCCAGCAGCAGACTGCGGGCGAACACCGAGCCGTAGCCGCTGATGGAGAGCAGATTGTCCAGCGTGAAATTGCCGTCCGCATCCGTCAGGGCGTAGTACACCACGATGATGAGCGGCACCACCGTGAACAGCGTCATCCATACGAAATAAGGATACGCAAGCTTTTTATCGTAGATCTTCATTTCGGCATCACCTCAAGAACGCGCCATGATGTGAATCTCGTTGGGGCCGATCTTCATGCCGATGGTCTCGCCGGGCGTACAGGCGCGGGTGGAATGGATGAGCCACTCCCGGCCTTCGCACTCCACGTGCATCTCAAAGTGGACGCCCTTGAAGATAACGTCGTTGACCACGCCGACCAGCTGGCCTTCCATGGGGGAGACCACTTCGATGTCCTCCGGGCGGACAACGACCTGCACGCTCTGTTCCCGCGCAAAGCCGCGATCCACGCAGGGGAACTCGACGCCGGAGAAGGAAACGAGAAAGTCACGGTGCATCACGCCGTCCACGATGTTGGAGTCGCCGATAAAGTCCGCAACGAAGGCGTTCTTCGGCTCGTTGTAGATATCCTCCGGGGTGCCGATCTGCTGCACCTTGCCGCCGTTCATGACGACGACGGTATCGGACATGGTCAGCGCCTCTTCCTGATCGTGGGTGACATAGATAAAGGTGATGTTCATCTCGCGCTGCAAACGCTTCAGTTCCAACTGCATCTCCTTGCGCAGCTTGAGGTCCAGCGCACCCAGAGGCTCGTCCAGCAGCAGGATCTCCGGCTCATTGACAAGGCTGCGGGCGATGGCCACGCGCTGCTGCTGGCCGCCGGACATCTGGCCGATGCTGCGGCGCTCAAAGCCTTTCAGGCCCACGACTTCCAGCATATCGCGCACTTTGCGGCGGATGGTCTCTTCGTCCATCTTTTTCAGGCGCAGACCGAATGCCACGTTTTCAAAGACGTTCAGGTGCGGGAACAGCGCGTATTTCTGGAACACCGTGTTCACCGGCCGTTTATAAGGCGGCACGCCCGTGATGTCCTCTCCTTTGAGCAGAACTTTGCCGGAGTTCGGTTCCAGAAAGCCCGCGATCAGGCGAAGGGTCGTGGTTTTACCGCAGCCGGAAGAGCCCAGCAGCGTGACAAATTCCTTATCGTGGATATCGAGGTTCAGTCCGTCCAGAATCCGCTGGCCGTCAAACTCCACAACGATATCCCGCAGGGATACGATCACCGAGTTGTCCATATGATACCAAATCCTCCTTAAACTCAGATACGAAAAAAGACAGGGCCGTTGCCCCATCCCTCGTACCGGGGTGATCGTCCCCACGCCGCGCCAAAGAACGGCAAGCTTTGCGCAGGGTCCTCTCCCCTATCGTGTCTATCTTATACAATTTGTGTGCAAATGTCAATCACTCTGACACAGTTTGCCCAAACTTTACGAAATCGGAAAAAACCGGCGCGGAGCATAGAAAAGCCCGGCGGCCCCTGTACAGGAAACCTCCGGGCGCAAAAACGACCATTGGATGAACTTTTGTTTCACGAATCCGCTGCCGCAGCGTCCGCGGCAAGGATAGTCTGGACCGTGGAACCGTCTACCGTGTAGAGCGAGGTGTCCCCCGCCACGGTCAGGTAGTAGTTGTCCATGCCCTCATAGTAGGTCAGGGTCTTGGTGCTGTCGGCTGTCTGGACCACAGCGGCGGCAAGCTCCTTCCTTCCGGCGGGGTCACCGTCCGTCGTCTGGGAGGTCACATAGCTGCTGAGGGCCGAAAGGAGTTCGGTGGTCAGCTCCGGGGTGAGGGTCTCACCGTTTTTCGTCAGCGTCACCGCTTCAATGGCCGAGCTCGTCAGCCCCGCCGGATTGAATGCTCCGAAGAGGTCCGTTTTTCGCACCTCGAAGCAGGACGCCTTTGTGCCGACCACCGTATAAAGGGCATCATCCCCGGCTTTTTTCAGGTAGATGTCCCCGGTGGCTGCATTCTCCGCCCCAAAGGTGAAGGTGTTCGTTTCCCCCGCTGCCGTGACCGTCACGATCAGCGAATCGGCGGTGAAACCGTAGTCTTCACCCGGCTCTTCGGTCAGCTGGCGCTTGGCATTCAGGGCGGCCAGCGCCGTGCGCATCGTATTGCAGGACGTTTCGTCGAGGTGGTAGGCCGGATCTTCGGCCAGTGTCCAGCCGCCGTCTGCAGAGTGGAGGGTGTTGGTCTCGCCGTTGTAGGTGACCACGATCTCCGTCAGATCGTCCGCCGCAAAGGAGGACAGCGGGATGGTTCCCTGCGCGGCTTCGCTGGCGGCCTGTTCCGCCTTCTGGTTCTGCCGGGTGAGCAGGGCCAGCGCCCCGCCCAGCAGCAGGACCAGCACCAGAAGCCCCAGCAGGGTGCGCTGTTTTGTTTTCATGCAGGCCTCACTTTCTGCGCCGCAGCACCACGACCACCGCGCCCACCGCCAGCAGCGCGGCGGGCAGGATGACGATGAACGTCAGCCCCAGCACCGCCGAAACGCTGCTGGAGACCGAGATGGGAGCCGCTTCCAGCGCCTTGGAGTCGATCAGTACCGTGCTGACCTGACCCGCCAGCGAGGCGGCACAGCCCTGCAGGAAGGTGCAGTTGCCGGGCACGACCTGATAGGCGGCTTCGTTGTCCATGTTGCCGCAGTTGACCCAGATCACTTCCGCCTCGGTGGTCTCATTCCGGGCATATGCTGCCAGCGCGAAGGGGCCGTCGAGGTCGCCGTCTTCCTTATCGGCGGTGACCATCTCGTAGCCCGCCGTTTTGCTGTAGGCGGAATTGGAGGTGGTAAGCAGCGCTTCCGAAACGATGTTGTCCGTCTCGGTCAGGGTGATGCCCTGCGCCATCTGCAGCAGCACATGGCGGCTGGTGTCCACACCGTCCAGCGCGGTGGTTTCGGTGGGGCTGGTGTAGTCTGGCAGCAGATAGTAGGGGTAGCCGTTCATAGAATGGTTGGCGTCTCCCTCCACCACAAGACCCTCGGTGCGAGTCAGACCGAACTCCGCCATCAGCGCGTCGAGGTTGGGGGTATTATAATAGGAATCGGTCAGCAGCAGCACCTTGCCGCCGCTGCTCAGATAGCTGCGCAGCAGCCTCATCTCGTCCACAAGGCTGCCCGCCGAGGCAAGATCCTGCGCGGGGTTGTTGATGATGAGCAGGTCGCAGTCCTCCGGGATGCCGCTGGAGAGCAGGTTCAGCGCCGTAAGGGAAAGGTTCTGGCTTTCCAGCGCATCGGTCAGGGTGTCGGTCAGGGTCTGCTCGCCGTGGTTGGTGGTGTAGTAGGCGTGCTTCTGCTCCCCGCTGGTCAGGCGGTAGATGGCCGAGGTGATCTCGTTTTCGCCCGCAAAGGTCACGCTGTAGGTTCCGGTGGTGTAGTAGTCGGAGTAGTCGTAATCGTAGAGGTCGGATGCATCCAGCACAACATTCTGGTCCCCGGAAACGAGGATCACACTGCCGGAAGAGGCCTCCTGTGCGCCGTACTGGGCCGCAAAGGTGGGGTAGACTGCCGGGTCCTTCAGCTCCCACGTAATGTGGCTGCTCTCGGCAGCGTATTTATCCAGCAGCTTGGAGATGATCTGATCTTCATTGCCGGTCTCGCAGAGGTAGTAGATGGTCACATCCTGCGAAAGCTCCCGTGCCACCTGCTTGGAGCTGTCGCCGAGGGTGTAGAGCCCAGCCTCCGAGAGGTCGAATTCGGTGTACTTGGACGGGATGGCCCGCACCAGCAGATTCAGCAGCACCACCGCCGCGATCACCGCTGCTGTAATGGCAGCAGAATACAGGCCGCTGCGGAACACTTTTCCGTCCGACGCGGATTTTTTCGATTTCAAAAATTTCATTGCTCTGCCCCTCCTTTCAGTTCCAGCGGCGCTTCTCGATGCTCTGCGCCGTGAAGAACAGGAACATTCCCGTCACGGTCAGGTAATAGACCAGCGTCGGGAGGGAGAAACTGTTGTTGACGAAATCCTCAAAGGGGGTAAAAAAGCATAGGACGCTCAGCACTGCGCTGAAAGCCTCGGTCAGCCATGCGCTCTGCAAAAGGAACAGGCCCGTCAACCCAAGGCAGAGGGCCGCAAAGGTCAGGCAGCCGAGGATGAAGCTCCGGGTGCGCAGCCCGGCCATCAGGGAAGCCGCTCCCGCAATGGCCGTGAAGACCGCCAGCGCCACAGCGCTGCCCGCGTTGAACAGGCTGCGGAGACTGGGCATCATGTAGGCCAGCAGCAGCACAGAGAAGCCCGCCACCGCCGCGATGATGGGGTTTTCGGTCAGGCCGGAGAGGAACTCCCCCATAGCGATGGCTGCACAGCCCAGCAGGAAATAGCACAGCAACGCGGCAAAATTGGCGGCAAGTGCCGGGACAGTGCCGCCCAGCGCCCAGAGGATGAGGATCATGACCACATCCATAAGGCAGGGCAGCGCAAAGACGGCGCACATGGCAAAGAACTTGCCCAGCACGATGCCCCAGACAGGGACCGGGCTGGTCAGCAGCAGTTGGTCGGTGCGGCTGCGGCGCTCCTCGGCCAGCGAACGCATCGTCAGCACCGGGATGTAGAGCAGCAGCATGAAAATCGTGCGGTATAACGTGTAGTAGCCGAAATCCGTCAGCCCATAGCCGAGGTTCAGCGCCAGAAAATAGATGCCCGACGAGGCCAGCAGAAAGGCCGTGAGCACATAGCCCAGCATCCCGTGAAAATAGCTGCGGAGTTCCCGCTTGAAGATGGCTGTCATTCCGCTTCCTCCTCCCCTGTTTCTTCCTCGGCATTTCCGCCCGTCAGCTCCATAAAGACTTCCTCAAGGCTCCGGTCTCCGGCGGTCAGCTCTTCCAGCGTGCCGGATGCCGCCAGCTTCCCCTTGGACAGGATCAGCACCTGTTGGCAGACGGCCTGCACCTCGCTCAGGATGTGGCTGGACAGGATGACGGTGTGCGCCTTGCCCAGCTCCCGGATGAGCTTGCGGATCTCGACCACCTGTGCGGGGTCAAGGCCGACCGTGGGCTCGTCGAGGATGATCAGCTTCGGGCTGCCCAGCAGGGCCTGTGCAATGCCGACCCGCTGCCGGTAGCCATTGGACAGGCTGCGGATGAGCCGGGGCATCACGTTATCCAGCCCGGTCCGATGGGCCGCTTTCCGCACTTGTTCCTTCCGGTCGGCCCGCTTCACACCCTTGAGCTCGGCCGCGAAGAGCAGATACTCCTCCACCGTCATCTCCGGGTAGAGCGGCGGCTGCTCCGGCAGGTAGCCCACGCACGCCTTGGCGGCATCGGCTTCCTCCGGCAGTGGGTGCCCCGCCACCGTGACAAGGCCGCCGGTAGCGGACAGGTAGCCGGTCAGAATGTTCATGATAGTGGACTTGCCCGCACCGTTCGGCCCCAGCAGACCGCAGATCTGCCCATCCTCCACGGTGAATGAAACATCGTCCACCGCAAGGTGTCGGCCATACGTTTTGGTAAGGTGTGAAACTTCGATCACAAAGAACGCTCCTCTCAAGGGCCGTGCAGAACCCAAAATTTTAGATCGCTGGTTTATTTTAGTCCGGAAATGTGTTCAAAATAAGGGAACCGTGTGTAAGATTCGCAAGGACTCCTTTTCCGCACTTTTCCGCGCAGATGCACAAAAAAGCGCCGCCTCCGCAAAGGAGACGACGCTTTGAAAGACCTGTAAATTACTTACGGCCGAAACGCTTGTTGAAGCGCTCAACACGTCCGCCGGTGTCAACCAGCTTCTGCTTACCAGTGTAGAAAGGATGGCACTTGGAGCAAACTTCGACGTGGATCTCCGGCTTGGTGGAACGAGTCTTGATGACGTTACCGCAAGCGCAGGTGATGGTGCAGTCAACGTAATTCGGATGGATACCCTGCTTCATTCTTTTTCACCTCATTTCTGGTTCTGACTTATTGGGGCCATATTATAAATGTATGTGCCCATCACAACCTTCAATATCGGCTACCCCCGCGAGCGGCCTTGGAAACGATTGCCTTAATATTATATCACGGATTTTCAAAAATGCAAGAGGGAAAATAAATTTTTTAGCTACTACGTCACCCCACCCGCTGCCTCTTATCCAGCCGCATCTTATCCGCGATCATCGCGATGAACTCCGAGTTTGTAGGCTTGCCCCGCAGGTTGTGGATGGTGTAACCGAAGTAGCTGTTGAGGGTGTCCACGTCGCCCCGGTCCCATGCCACCTCGATGGCGTGACGGATGGCGCGCTCCACCCGGCTGGCGGTGGTGCCGTTTTTCTTGGCGATCTCCGGGTAGAGCCGCTTGGTGACGGCGTTGATGTACTCCGGCTCGTTCATGGTAAGCAGGATGGCATCCCGCAGGAACTGGTAGCCCTTGATGTGGGCGGGAACGCCGATCTGGTGCAGGATCTCGGTCACCGTCAGCTCGTCGCTGTCCACACTGGTGGGCAGATGGTGCTTTTCCTTCCCCATAGCCACTTTGACCACGCGGCTGGCGAGGACATTTTCATCAAACGGCTTGACGAAATAGTAGGCAAAGCCTTCGTCCAGCAGCTCCTGAACCATTTCCTCACTCTGGAACGCGCCGGTCACGAAGAACGAGGTGTGCCGCTCCCCCGCCGCATTGTACTTCTGTTTGACGGCCAGCGCATCCAGTCCCGGCATGAATGCGTCCAGCAGCACCACCTGCGGCCGCACCGAGAGCATTTTCTGAAGTACCTTCTGTCCGTCTTTCTCGACGACCGTAACTTCCACGCCTTTTTGTTCCAGCGCTTCGCGGCAAGCCTCCGTGATCTCCGCACTGGTATCCGACATCAAAAACCGAATTTTTTCCATCGTTCATTCCTCCAAAGTGTGCAGTTCTCTTAACGCTTTTGATTTTACCATATTTTCCCATCTATTTCAACGGTTATTTTTGCCAGTTTTTGACATTTGAGGTCGAGTTCGAATTATTTATTTTGCCAATTCCGGCTCCTGCGCCCTCTGCGCCACGATTTCGGCCTGTTCCAGCATGGTCTGGGCGAAAATTCCGTAACCGCGTGTCGGGTCGTTGACAAGGACATGGGTCACTGCGCCCACCAGACGCCCATTCTGTACGATGGGGCTGCCACTCATCCCCTGCACGATGCCGCCCGTCTGGGCCAGAAGGGCCGGGTCTGTGACCCGAAGGACCATGTTCCGCTTGGCGTCGGCGTCGCTGATCCGCTCGATCTGGACCCGGTAGGCCCGCGGCGCCCCGCCCGACACGGTAGACCAGATCTCGGCGCTGCCGGTCTCGACCTCCTGCGCAAAGGCAACTTCCATCGTCTGCCCGGTGAACGGGGTGCGGGTGGTGCCGTAGACCCCGTTTTCTCCGTTGATGCGGATGCTGCCGATGGCCCGGCTGCTCAGGAAGCGGCCCTTCAGCTCGCCGGGGCTGCCCGCCGTGCCTTTGCTGCAGCCGGTGATCTCACAGGGGACGATTTCCCCGCTGCGCAGCGCAATGCTTTCGCCGGTGTCGCTGTCGCTGATGGGGTGGCCCAGCCCCGCAAAGGTGCCCCGTTCCTCATCCGCAAAGGTCAGCGTGCCGACCCCTGCCGAGGAGTCCCGCACCCACATTCCTGCCCGCCACTGGCCCACAGACTCATCCCAGATGGGCGTCAGGCTCGTTTGCAGCTGCTCTCCGTTTCGGATATAGACCACCTCCACGGCGTTCCCCTGCGCCGCTTCCAGCGCCGCCTTGACCGCGTCGTTGTCCTCCGTCGCCGTTGCACCGATCCGGATGACCCGGTCTCCAAGGCGCAGCCCGGCCCCCTTGGCGGGGTTCGTCGTGCCGCCGCTGGCCTTTTCCACATCCGAGAAGCCGACGATCAGCGCCCCCTCCGAAAACATCTTGACGCCGAACGGCGTCCCGCAGACGGTCACCTGCCGACGCTCCGTGACGATGGTGCGGATGGTCTTGATGGGCAGCCAGCCGCCCAGCGAGAGGGTGGTCTGATAGCTGCCCACCGCGCGGGTGCTGGCAACATTCTGGCTTCCACGGGCTCCCAGTGGCTCCACCCACGCAAAACGCGGCAGGGCCAGCGTCTGTCCGGGTTCCAGATAGACGCGGTCCGGCAGACGGCTGTACAGCCACCCCAGCGCCGCCAGCGGCAGAAGCGCCAGCATCGCCGCTGCTCGTTTGCCCCTCTGACGCCAACTGCGGCGGCCTCTGTTCTGCTGTTTCACGTGTTCCATCTCCCCGAATCTTTTTGGGGCTAGTATGCGCCGCACCGGGAGCTTTTATAAAAGTGGGCCGCGGGAATTGACTTTTTGGTTCGAACTTGGTACACTAGTAAAGTCAATCTGCGGGTATGGTGGAATTGGCAGACGCGCAGGATTTAGGTTCCTGTGCCGCAAGGCGTGTGGGTTCGACCCCCACTACCCGCATCCGAAAACAGCCCTCTTCGGTCCGGTTCTATGGAACTGCCGAAGAGGGCTGTTTGTTTTCAGGAGACCCTTTCTAGGGTTTGAGCACCTGTTCCACCGTGCAGAATGCAAATCCCTGATCCTTGTACCATTGGATGATATCCGGCAGCGCCTCAGCGGTGGTGCGGGTCGTGGCGGAATCGTGCATCAGAACGATGCACTGGGTCTGCTCGCCGGTCTCCCGCACAACATTGCGGTAGATGGTGTTGGCGCTGGGCTTGCCGCCCACGGCATCCTCGGCACAGACATTCCAATCCACATACGTATAGCCTTTTTCCTCCGCCTGTGCTTTCAACTCCGACATGATCCCCTTTCCGCCGTAGCGTCGGCTGACGGTATTGGTGCTGCCGCCCGGAAAGCGGAGATAGTGGATGCCGTCGGTCAGGATATAGGGCGAAATGCGTTCTTGCAGCAGCGCGATGTCCTCCCAGTAGGCGTCCGGGCTCTGGTAGATGTCACTGTACTCGTGGGAGGCGGAGTGGAACGCGATCTGGTGCCCCGCCGCCGCAGCCTCCGCGATGAGGGGCAGATACTTTTCGTTGTAGCCCGTCGCCACCACAAAGAAGGTCGCCTTGACCCCGGCAGCATTCAGCGCCGCCAGCACATCCGGTGTCGTTTTGCTGGGCCCATCGTCGAAGGTCAGGCAGACCCATTTTTCCGGCGGCGCAGGGAGTTTTTCCGGCACCGAGGCCGCCGGGGCCTCACTTTCAGTCGGTGTCAGGAATTCCGTGTCCGGAACCGGGGTCAGATCGCTCTCCCGGCAGCCGATGACCGGCGCGGCCGCATAGAAACTCCCCAGCAGAAAACCGGCGGCCAGCCCCAACATCAAGAGAATTCCACTACGAAATAAAATCTTTTTCTCCACCTTCACGCCAAAAACCTCCTTGTACGGTAATTTTATGAAAAAGCGGCTCTGTACAGGATATGACGGGCGAAAAAATCTATGAAAAACGCTTGACTTTCGCGGGGGTTTATGGTACTATACTGGAGCAGTCCGCACGACGGTTTCAAACCTCAGGAACTTAGGATTGCACACAACAGAATATGCGAAGGTGGCGGAACTGGCAGACGCGCACGTTTGAGGTGCGTGTGGTTTATCCTTGGGGGTTCAAATCCCCTCCTTCGCACCATGACGAAAACCCGCATGAATGCTGAAAATTTAGTGTTCATGCGGGTTTTCTTTGTTTTGTTCGCTTGCAGATACTCGCAGATAGTAACGGTTATTTGCGGCTTTTGCACTCCCAAAGTCGTCAAAATATGGTCACTCACTTCAGCCGCCCGCGATAGTCTCCCAGTACTCCACGATCTTGCCGGGCGCGGCGTCCTTGTCCGTCAGAAAGGCGGCGTCGAGGTCTGCGTAAAAGTTCGCGGTGTCTGGATCAGGGGTTCACATTCTGCCGCGTAGAACAAGTGCTCCCAGCACTATAACGGCGACTGCCACAGGGAGCAGCCGCCGCAACCAACGCAGCAGGCGTTCCCGCCTTGGCGGGAGTCCCGTTTGGAGAGATTCCGGGAAGAATGCTTCGCAGCAAACAGAATCGCAATAACGTCCCTGCCCGCGCCATGCCTTATATCGGATGCCGTTCCACTCAAACTCCGGGTACATTCCCCCTTTTGTGATGCGGATGGGGCTTCCCTGAGCTTCCCCATAGCGCAGCAGTACGGCAGCAAAATCCTCCGGGGTGTTGATGGACTGTTCCGATACGATGGAAAAGCGCTTTTTCTGCTCGTTTTCTGCCACGGTACGGTAATCCCTGAGCCAGCCGGAGAAAAATCCACCCGGCTCCTGCGGGTCCTGCATCCGTTTCAGACAATCGTCCACATCCAGCTGATCCACCTGAGGAGCCTGTTGGGTCAGCTCTGCGCAAAAGCGGATCGAACCCGCCAGCTGCGCTGCCTGCTGCTCCAGTACCGTCTGCTGCGCCCGAAGCGCTTCGGTCAGCGGCTGTTCCCCGTTGAGGACCCTCTGTATTACGGGCAGCGGCATATCCAGCATCCGAAGCATCCGAATCAGTTTCAGGGTCCGGATATCCTCGGCGGTGTAATCCCGGTAGGCGTTGCCACGGTTACGGGCAGGGGTCATCAGCCCTTCTTTTTCGTAGAAGCGGATGTTGGGGCTGGAAACTCCACTCTGTTCCGCAGCCTGTTTGATGTTCATTTGCTTCACCTCCGCCCTTACACTACACCATAAAGTCGGTTGAAGGTCAAGCATTTTTCAAAAAATAGCGCAAAAATGCCCCGGCGGGCACAAAACCTGCCGGGGCATTCCTTGTTTTGCTTACTGAGCGTTGTTGAACAGGGTGAAGGCGCGGTAAGCCATGTACAGGTCGCTCTTGTGGATGACCTCGAACGGAGAGTGCATGGATAGCACGGGCACACCGATATCCAGCACGGGGATGCCGCGGTTGGCGACATACTTGGCGATGGTGCCGCCGCCGCCCAGATCCAAACGGCCCAGTTCACCGATCTGCCATGCCACGTTGCCCTTGTCCAGCATCCGGGTGATGTCGCTGACCAGCTCGGCACAGGCATCGCTTGCGGAGCCCTTGCTGCCGCTGCCGGTATACTTGAAGATGGCAATGCCGCGGCCCGCATAGGTGCCATTCATCGGCTCGAAGGCGCTGGCCCAAGAGGGATCGTAAGCAGCGGTGACGTCAGCAGACAGGCAGACGCTGTTGCGGAAGGCGATGATATCGTCCTGACCGGCAGCGCGGCACAGCTCCTGCATGAAGTGGAAGGCATACATGCTCTGCATACCGGTCACGCCGTCGGAGCCGATCTCTTCCTTATCCGTGAGGACGCAGACGGTGGTGTAGGCCGGGTTCTTGGTCTCGATCTCAGCCACCAGTGCGGGGTAAGCGTCCACACGGTCATCGTGGCCATAGCTGCCGACCATGGAGCGGTCGAAGCCGACATCGCGGCTCTTGTAAGCCGGGGTGATCTCGATCTCAGCACGCATGAACTCCTTCTCGGTGATGCCGTACTTCTCGTTGAGGAGGATCATGGTGTTCAGCTTGACGGCTTCCTTCACTTCCTCATCCTCAACAGCGTCGGAACCGATCAGGATGTTCAGCTCCTCGGCCTTGATGCCGTCCTTCAGGGTGCGGGCATTCTGCTCGGCACCCAGATGGGGCAGCAGGTCGGTGATGCAGAAGACGGGGTCGTTCTCGTCCTCGCCGACGCGGACGGTCACCGTGGAGCCGTCGTCGCGGGTGAAGACACCGTGGATGGACAGCGGCATGGTGCCCCACTGATACTTGCGGACGCCGCCGTAGTAGTGGGTCTTGAAGTAGCTCAGGTGGTCGGACTCGTACAGCGGGGTCGGGCGCAGGTCCAGACGGGGGCTGTCGGTGTGGGCGATGACCAGACGGAAGCCGTCCTCAAAGCTGCGAGTGCCGATGGTGGCGGCCACGACCGCCTTCTTGAACTGGACGAAGTAGACCTTGTCGCCGGGCTTGTAGGTCTTCTTGGGGTCGAACTCGACGTAGCCGGCATCTTTGAGCATCTGCTCGCTTTCTGCGGCGACCTCGCGCTCGGTCTTGCCATTGTCGAGGAACTTCTTGTAGCCCTCGGCAAAGTCGTGGGCCTTCTGCTTGACGTCTGCATCCTTGTCGGTGACGTAAGCGGGCTTATAGAGCAGCTTTTCAGCAAGCTGCTGATTCGGAGTCTTTTCTGCCATAGAATTTCTCCTGCCTTTCTGTTTCCTTATTCCTAAATATTTTAAAGGGTCCATTGCCCTTTAATCTTGGTTCGTGCCATACAGGCGAGTGTAGACCGCGTAGCACGCGGTGATCTTTTCGACGTAGTGGTGCATCTGGTTATAGGGAAATCCCTGCAATGTAACGCCGTCGGCGGAGTGTTCTTCCATCTGCAAAAGGGTGTCCACCGTACCCCAGCCGCTGTGGTAAGCCGCCGCTGCCGTAGCCACATCGCCGTTGTAGCGTTGCAGACAGAGATGCAGATAATAGCAGCCGTATCGGAGGCTGACGGCGGGGTCGTAGAGGTCGTCAAAGGTGACCTTCTCCCCTGCCGCAAGCTTGCTGCGCATCCAGAGGAAGGTCTCCTCGGTCATCTGCATCAAGCCACGGGCGTTGACGCTGGAAGTCGCTGCCGGGTCAAACCCGCTCTCGGTCCGGATGAAGGAATAGACCAGCAGCGGGTCAAGGTCATACTCGGCGGCGTACTGCTCCACGAGGGCGGAATATTTGCAGGGGTAGAATGCCTTTTCCATTTGCGTGCGCACCGGAGGCAGACACAACACGCCAAGCACCAGCAAAAACACCAGCACAAGGCTGTTCAGCAATTTCTTCACGTTCAAACCGAAGCTTCGGCACCACCTTTCCTGCGGCCCTCGGCCAGCAGCTGTTCGCAGAGCGCCGACGCGGCAGCTTCCAGCGAGGCAAGGTCGGCGTCGTTGCACAGCACATAATCCGCGCGGGCCAGCAGAACGCTTTCCGGCGTCTGAGCGTTCAGGCGGCGGGCTGCCATATCAGGCGCGATGCCGTCCCGCTGGGCGATGCGGGCCACGCTCGTTTCAAAGGGAGCTGTGACCACTGCCAGACGGTCGCATTCCGCTTCCGCCGCAGTCCCGACGATGACTGCGCCATCCAACACGAAGAGCGGTGCCCCGGCTTCCTGCGCGGCCTGTTTGGCCAGCCGGATGCGGCGGACGATCTCCGGGTGGGTGATGAGATCCAGCGCCGCCTTTCCTTCCGGCGTTGCGAAGGCGCGGTCGGCCAGAAGCCGACGGTCCAGCGAACCGTCCGGGCGGAGGATCTCTTCCCCGAACCGCTCCGCCAGCACCGGCAGCAACGGCGAAGACGGGAGCAGGATCTCCCGCGAGAGCTGGTCGGCATCGGCCAGCGGAACACCGTGGGCAGAAAAGACCGCCGTCACGGTGGATTTGCCGCAGCCGCTGCGGCCTGTAATGCCCAGCGTGATCATAGGGCGATCACCCGGAACGCGGCTGCGCGGATCAAGCGGTTGTACACGGCCATGCTCAGGCCGTCCTTCTTCGGGCAGCGGGCGTACACGATGCCGTCGCCCTGCTCATCCAGCGCACGGAGGCTGCGGAAGATGTGCTTTGCCTGATCGGCACCGTCCCCCTCGCGGCCATATTCCACGCAGGGCACGCCGAGCTTTTCCGCTTCGCCCGTAAAGCAAAGGCAGCTGGGGTTCTGGTCCATGTGGGCCTCCACATAGGCTTTGAACTGTTCAAAGGTGCCGTCCAGCAGGGTGACGTCCGCCTTGGGCGCGTAGTGTTTGTACTTCATGCCGGGGCTGCGGACCACTGCGCCCTCCGGCAGCTTTTCGAGGATGGCCTTCGAGACCTCGACTTCCTCGCCGAGGGCACGTTCCAAGTCCTCCAATGTAATGTGGCCGGGGCGGAACAGAGTCGGCTTCTCGCCCACCACCGAGATGACCGTAGACTCCACGCCCACATCGCACTCGCCGCCGTCCAGAATGAGGGGCAGCCGGCCGTTCATATCGGTAAAGACATCCTGCGCGTTGGTGGGGCTGGGTTTGCCGGAAAGGTTTGCCGACGGGGCCGCAAAGGCACAGCCGCTCTGCTCGATGACCGCGCGGGCCACCGGGTGGCTGGGCATCCGAATGCCGACGGTATCCAGCCCGGCGCAGCACTCCGCCGCCACTTCCGGGCCGCGGGGCATGATGATGGTCAGGGGGCCGGGGCAGAACGCTGCCATCAGCAGCTGGGCACGCTCCGGCACCTCGCTGACGAGGCCGGGCAGCATCTCCGGGCCGGTGACGTGGACGATCAGGGGGTTATCCTGCGGGCGGCCCTTTGCCACGAAGATCTTGGCCACCGCTTCGCCGTTGCGGGCGTCCGCCGCAATGCCGTAGACCGTCTCAGTCGGCAGGGCGACCAGCTCACCTTTGCGCAGAAGTTCCGCTGCTTTGGCGATGGCGTCGCCTTCAGCGCGTAGGATCTCAGTTTTCATTTCCATGCGATTCATCGTTCTTTCTATCTGTAAAGTATATGTTCTTTACGCCATTTCAGGCGCATTATTTGTCGGTTTGTGCGTTGAGCTGCTGGAGCTTTTCCGCTTGCTCATGGGTGGCGAGGGCATCGATGATCTCGTCCAGATTGCCGTCCATGATCTTATCCAGATTGTGCACGGTCAGGCCGATGCGATGGTCGGTGCAGCGATCCTGCGGGAAATTGTAGGTGCGGATCTTCTCGCTGCGGTCGCCGGTGCCCACCTGCCCTTGGCGGTTGGCGTTGATGGCGTCCTGCTGCTCCTTCTGCTTCTGGGCCAGCAAGCGGCTGCGGAGGATCTCCAGCGCCTTATCCTTGTTCTGGAACTGGCTGCGCTCGTTCTGGCACTCGACCACCGTGCCGGTGGGGATGTGGGTCACCCGGATGGCACTGGACGTCTTGTTGATGTGCTGGCCGCCCGCGCCGGAGGAGCGGAAGGTGTCGATGCGCAGGTCCTTGGGGTCCAGCTCAAAGTCCACTTCCTCCGCCTGCGGCATCACGGCCACGGTGGCGGTAGAGGTGTGGATACGGCCCTGCGTCTCGGTCTCCGGCACCCGCTGGACCCGGTGGACGCCGCTCTCATACTTGAGGCGGTTGTAGGCCCCCGCGCCGTTCACCGCGACGATGGCTTCCTTCACGCCGCCCAGCTCAGTTTCGTTGAGGTTCAGTGTTTCCAGCTCCCAGCCGCGGCTCTGGACGTACATCGTGTACATCCGAAGCAGACTGTGGGCGAACAGGGCCGCTTCCTCGCCGCCCGCGCCGCCGCGGATCTCCATGATGACGCTTTTGCCGTCATTGACATCCTTGGGCAGTAGCAGAATTTTGAGAGAATTTTCCAGTTCTTCCACATCGTGACTTTTTTCGCTGATTTCCTGCTGTACCATCTCCTTAAAGTCCGGGTCGAGGGTTTCGCCTTCGAGCAGGGCTTTTGCCTGAGCAAGATGATCCTGCGCCGTTGTCAAGGCCTGATAGGCCTGCACCACTGGCTCGGCTTCGTGGTATTCCTGCATCAGGCGGCGAAACAGAGGGGGATCCGCCGCGGTTTCGGGCTGGTTCAGGCGGATCGAAAGCTCCTCGAACCGGTGGCAGACCGCTTCCATCTGAGAAAACAGTTTTGACATACTTGTGCAGTTCTCCTTATCGTTCTCAATGGATGGGGCCGGTTTGCGCGGCAGGGTCAGGTCTCACGACCTTTTTGATGTTCTTTTCGATCTTCGCGCGGGGCAGCATGACCTCGCGGCCACAGCCCGTGCAGCGGATCTTGAAGTCCATGCCCACCCGCAGCACCTCGAAGCTGGAAGCTCCGCAGGGATGCTTCTTGCGGGTCAGGATGGTATCTCCCACTGCGATATCCATAGACACTCTCCCTCCTGCCTGTGCCCTCCCGGCACAGGCGCTGCGGCCAGCGGTTTGTTCCGGCTGCCGCATACAGATATAGTATAAACCAAACTCGTATAAAATGCAATTGTCCGCGCATATGGTTTTACTGCCGCCGCACCCAACGCGGCGGTGCGCACGACAAAAAACAGCACAGAAAGAGGAATGAACAATGATGCAGACATTTCGTACCGAAGGAAATTACCGCAGTGCCGACCGGCTTTCGGCTGCGGAGCTGCGGGCGGCGATGGCCAGCCGCGAAATTTTGCAGAGCACGGCACTGGCGTTCGATACCGCCCGCCAGCTGCGGTTTGAGTTTGGCGGGCTGCGGGCCGTGATGCCCTTTGAACAGTGTGCCGACGGAGCCGAGACCGGCAGCGTGCGGGACATTGCGATCCTGACGCGGGTCGGGCGGCCCACCTGCTTTGTCATCGAGGGAATGGACACCGACGAGACCGGTCAGCCGGTCTACCGCCTCTCCCGCGCCGAAGCACAGCGGATGTGCAAGGCCGATTACCTCGACACGCTCCAGCCCGGCGATATCCTCCCCTGCACCGTGACCCACATCGAACCCTTCGGGGCCTTCTGCGACGTGGGATGCGGCATCAGCGCTCTGCTGCCCATCGACTGCATGTCGGTCAGCCGCATCTCTTCCCCCGCCGACCGGGTCAGCGTCGGGCAGCAGATCCTCTGCGCCATCAAGAACCGGGACGTACAGGGCCGGTTCGTTCTGACCATCCGGGAACTGCTGGGCACATGGGCCGAGAACGCCGCCGCTTTTACGGTCGGTGAGACCGTGGTAGGCATCGTGCGGAGCGTGGAGGATTATGGCACCTTCATCGAGATCGCGCCCAACCTCGCGGGCCTTGCCGAGAGCTGCCCTGACCTCCGCCCCGGACAGGCGGTCAGCGTCTACATCAAGAACATCCTGCCCGAAAAGATGAAGATCAAGCTGGTCATCGTGAACCACAGCCTTGGGCAGAGCCATCGGTTCGAGCTGCATTATTTTATCACCGAGGGCCATATCGACCACTGGCTCTACTCCACGCCGGAAAGCCACAAGCGGATCGAGACGGATTTTGCGGTTGCGGCTTGCAATCCGGCGTAAAAGCCTTTATACTATAGGTGAACGATTCCAAATCAGCCATTTGAAAATTGAAGGGGATGTGCAGAACGATGGCCGCCAACGATGCTTTTACCGCCGGTGTCCGCCCCGGCGGGCTGACCGACAGCACCGAGATCCGGTTGCTGTTGTGTTATCTCGTGAAAAACGCCGGGCCGATCACCCGCACCGAGATCGAAAATGCCTTGATGGAGGAAGCGCTGGTCAATTATTTTGAGATCGGCTCCTGCCTTGATGACATCACCCAGCAAAAGCTGGTCACGCTGAGCGATGGACGCTATTCCATCACGGAAAAAGGACGCAAGGTCGCGCAGGAACTGGCCTTTGACCTGCCCCGCAGCGTGCGGGAACGCGCCGTGGCCGCCGTGCTGCGCAGCCAGACATGGGCCCGCAAGGAGGCCCAATACGCCGCCCGCATCACCGAAAAGCCGGACGGCCACTGCTCCATCCGCTGCACCATCAAGGCGCTGGATCAGGAGCTGTTCTGCCTCGACATCGGCACGCCCGACCGGCTGAGCGCCGACCTCGTGAAAAAGCAATTCATCCTCAAAGGCAACGAGATCTACCAGATGCTCATCACCAAGCTGACGGAGGAGACCGAATAACCCAAGCGATAAAAATGCCGCTGTTCCGGAAAGAAAAACCGGACAGCGGCATTTTTTCATTTCCAGAGCTGGGCGGCCACCAGTTCGAGCACACTGCCCGCGATGCATCGGGCCTTGTCCGAAATGAGAAAGCAGTTTTCCAGTTCCTCGCGCCGGGGGTCCACATCGGCCACCTTGAAGCCCTTCGTCACCGGATAGCCGTCCCGCAAAAGCCCCCGCAGGATGCCGGAGATCTGCGTTTTCACAGGGATGCGCCCCCCCTCCGACGTTTCCAGCTCCGCGATGGTCTCCCCTGCCTCGACAAAATCGGCGATGGCGTGACAATTTCGGAATATTCCCGCAGCCGGGGAATGGATGACCCGCTCGGCCCCGTAGCCGCCGATGATGCCCGGCACGCCGGAGTTCGGGGCCGCCGCCCCCTCCCGGATGATCCGGCCAAGCTTGTGGCCGCGCTTGGTCTCCACCACCACATCCACATCCCGCCCGGCCACGAAGCCGGGGCCGAGGGCGATGGTCAGCGGGGCCATCGCCCTCGTGGTGCCGAGGTTTTTCTTCGCGATGATGGCGTCGATCAGCACGGCGGGCTTTGCTTTTGGCAGACAGGCCCCCTTCGGGTCCACGAGGACGGGCACGGCGTTCTCGGCCCAGACGGCCTCCGCCTCGGCCAGCGATGCCGCCCGCACGGCCCGCAGACCTTCCACGGTCGTTTCGCCCTCGTAGACTGCTTCGCAGAGGGAGACTTGGCGGCGGATGGCGGCGGGGTGTTCGGCTTCCAGTACCAGCACCCGCAGCCCCGCCGACCACAGCCGGTGGATGGTGCCGGTGGCAAGGTCGCCGCCGCCGCGCACCACGATCAGTTCCTCACGCTTCATCGCTGTTTTCCTCCGGCTCCATGCGTTGCAGCAGCACGTTCATCGAGCCGCCGCAGGCTGCAATGGCGGCGTCCTCGCCGGTGCCGTCCGTGGTAAAGGCGGCAAGCTTCGTGGGCGGTTCCTCCCACGCCAGCATTTTTGCAGCAAGCTGCTGCACCCGGTATTCCATGATGCCGCCGCCCACGCTGCCGACGGTCCGGCCATCGGGCAGAAGCAGCATTTTGGAGCCGACTTCGCGGGGGGTCGAGCCGTGGCGCGAAACGATGGTGGCAAGGACGGCGGGCGTATCCAGCGCCCCCAGCGCTGCCAAAATCGCCGGGGAAAAGCCCTCGGTCAGCGGGCGGGCACTCTTGATCTGAACGATCTCGGCCAGAATGGACAGCGCAATCTCCTCCGCCGTCTTAGCCCCAATGGCAAGGCCGATGGGCGCGTGGAGCGCTTCCACCCGCGCGGGGTCGAGTCCGGCCTCGGTCAATTGGCGGCACACCAGCGCGGTACGGCCCCGGCTGCCCATCATACCGACATACGCGGCGGGCTTTTGCAGAATAGCGGTCAGGCACTCCAAGTCGCAGTTGTGCGCGCGGGTGACGACCACAAAATAGCATTCCGCACCGCCGGAAATTTTGGCAAGGCTCTCCGAAAAGGGGGCGCAAAGCACTTCCTCCGCCCCGGCGTCCCGCAGATCGTCGGCAAAATCCGGCCGGTCCTCCAGCGCACAAACGGGCAGCCCCAGAAGCCTTGCCAGCCGCACCACCGAAGCGCCCACATGGCCGCCGCCGCAGACCACGAGCCGCGGGGAAGCGCCGAACCGCTCCGCAAACACGCGGAGCCCCTCCAGCTCCTGCACGCCGCTGGACGTGATCTGCCGCAGCGCAGGCAGCCGCCCGCTCAGGCACGGTGCCGGATGTTCCGGCCAGAGCGGCACACCGCCGCGCAGCAAAAGCTGCGCACCCGGCGCTTCACCTTCCAGCACGGTGGCCAGCAAGGTATCACCCGCCGCATGGTGTAACGCATCCAAAAAAGTTCGGGGTTCCATTCGGGTCTCCTTTTGATTCATTGTTCTACCTGCGCGGCGGCGGCGTATTCGGCGGGATCAAATCGTTCCCGCCAGCACTCCCAGTCCTCCGGAAGCATCCGCCACGCAAGGCCGCACCCGGCGGACAGCTCCCGCGGCAGCGGAATGAGCCGGCCGGGGATCTGTTCCGCGATGCAGCGTTTTTCCCACGCCATCGCATCCACGGTGGCCCGGAACGAAAGAACGATATACGGTCGTTTTGCTCGCATCTTACTCCTCCAGCGCCAAGGCACGCAGAGCCTGTGCCGCCGCAAGGGCCTCGGCCTCGGTGTTTTGGTGCGAAAAGCTGAACCGCACCATGCCCTGCTCTACGGTGCCCAGCGCCTTGTGCATGAGCGGGGCGCAGTGGGCCCCGGCCCGCACGCAGATGCCGAACTCCTCCCAGAGGGCGTCCGCCACGCGGGCGGAGTCCTCCCCGGCAAGGTTCAGCGAAACGATGGGTGCACGGGGTTCCGCAAAGCTGCCGTAGACCACCACACCGGGGATTTCCCGGACGGCCTCATAAAACAGCCGTGCCAGCGCAGTTTCCTTTGCTTGGAGCGTTTCCACGCCCTGTTCCAAGATCCACCGCACCCCGGCCCCAAGGCCCGCGATGCCGGGGACGTTCAGCGTCCCGGCTTCCAGCGCAGTGGGCATTTCGGCGGGGTGGCGCTCGTCGAAGCTGTGGACGCCGCTGCCGCCTACCACCAGAGGTGCCGCCCGCAAGCCGGGGCGGACGTACAGCCCGCCGGTGCCCTGCGGACCCAGCAGCCCCTTGTGGCCGGTAAAGCAGAGCACATCGATGCCCAGCTTTTGCACCGGGATAGGGCAAGCCCCCGCTGTCTGCGCCGCGTCCACGATCAACAGCAGACCGTGTTTTTTTGCAAATTGGGCAACAAACGCGAGGTCGGTGGTGTTGCCGGTGACGTTGGACGCCCCGGTGACGACCACTGCCTTGGTGTTGGGCCGCAGCAGCTCCTCGAACTGCTCATAGCGCAGCACGGCGCGGTCATCCACCCCCACAAAGCTGAGCTGTGTTCCCTGCTCCCGCAAGCGGTATAGGGGCCGCAGGACCGAGTTGTGCTCACAGACCGTGGTAATGACATGATCCGCCGGGCCGATCAGCCCGCCGATGGCCGTGTTCAGCGCTTGGGTCGCGTTGGAGGCAAAGGCGATGCACGCCGGACTCTCCGCGCCGAACAGTTCGGCCAGCCCGGCGCGGGCGTCGTAGACCAGCCGCGCCGCATGAAGGGTCGGCTCGTGGGCACCGCGGCCGGGGTTGCCCGCTGTTTGCAGCGCTTCCAGCATCGCTTCGCCTACCACGGGCGGTTTTTGCAGCGTGGTAGCCGCATTGTCGAGGTAGATCACGGCTTGACCACGTTCCCGGCGTTCAGCATTTTTTCCGCAATGACGTACATATTCGTCACAGTGCCGACCTGCAGCTTCTCCGTCAGACCGTAGAAATTCAGGCAGGTGCCGCAGGTCACGATCTCCACGCCCTCGGCTTCCAGCGCCTTGAGATCTTCCAGCATGGGCGAACCCTCACAGGTCAGGTGAGCACCGCCGTTGTAGAAGAGGATGGTCTTGGGCAGCTTGTCCTGCTGGGTCAGCGAGAAGACGAAGGCCTTGAGCAGGGTCTTGCCCAGCTCCTCGGCTCCATCGCCCATCTGATCGGACGCAATGACCACCACCGTATCGGTGCGGGCGTCCGGTGCGCAGACCGGGGCCTCCTCGGCCTCGGCGGGGGCGTCGCCCACCGTGAACAAAACGCGGTACTCCCGCTCCGCCAATTTCTCGGCCTTGGACGCATAGCCCTTCTGCTGGGCCATCTTGGTCAGGTTTTGGACGGCGATCTCGTTATCCACAAGGACCTCCACTTCACCGGCACCGTTTAATTCGGCAATGGCCTTCTTGGCTTTGACAACAGGAAGCGGGCAAGCATCCCCGCGTGCATCAACTTTCAGCATCGTTCATATCTCCATTTAATAATTCACTGTGATCTCCGTGGTTTGCTTCTCCAAAATCTCGCCCACGATGGCGGCGGGCAGACCTGCCGCCCGGAGTTCCTGCTCCAGCGCGGCGGCGTCCTGCGGCGCAGCGGCCAACAGCAGCCCGCCGGAGGTCTGCGGGTCGAACAGAATTTCTTCCATCGGAAATGGGACATTTTCAAACCGGACGAAGGGCCCGGTGTGGTTGCGGTTCCGCTGGCCCGCCGCCGTGTACAGGCACGCATCGGCGGCTTCCCACGCGCCGGGCAGCACCGGCACCGCATGGGCATCGATGACGCAGGAGAGTTTGTCTCCCATCATCTCGTGCAGATGGCCCAGAAAGCTGAACCCGGTCACGTCGGTAGCGGCGTGGACCTCATACTTGTGCGCGATCTCTGCCGCCGTCTTATTCAGGGTGGTCATGGAGCGGATGGCACCTTCCATCTGGTCCGGGGCGGCTTCGCCTACCCGGTTGGCCGTGCAGATGAGCCCGACGCCCAGCGCCTTGGTCAAGAGCAGCTTGTCGCCGGGGCGGCCGGTATCGTTGGCCGTCATCCGGCGCGGATCCACAAGGCCCGTCACCGAAAGGCCGTACTTCACGCCGGTGTCGGCGATGGAATGCCCGCCCGCGAGGCTGCCCCCCGCTTCGGCGACCTTTTCGGCCCCGCCGCGCAGGATCTCGCCCAGAACATTCAGATCCATGCTTTCCGGAAAGCAAACGAGATTCAGCGCCGTCTTCACTTCGCCGCCCATGGCGTAGATATCGCTCAGGGCGTTGGCAGCAGCGATCTGCCCGAAGGTATAGGGGTCGTCCACCATGGGTGGGAAAAAGTCCACCGTCTGCACGAAGGCCAGTTCATCGGTGATGCGGTAAACGGCAGCGTCATCCTTGCTGTCGTAGCCGACCAAAAGGTTCGGATCCTGTTCGCCGCGCGGCAGCTTTTCGAGGATGCGGCTCAGCACCCCCGCGCCGAGCTTGGCCGTGCAGCCGCCGCCCGTGCAGAACACGATCTTTTCCGATCCTGCCATTACGCTCGTTCTCCTTCTGAAAATCGTGTCAGAACGCTTCGCACCCGGAAGCGCTCCCATAAAAGTTTCTGTGTCTCTTCGCCCAGCGCCCGGCGGACAGCATCGTCCGCTTGGTTGAGGACGGCGTAAAACTGCCGCTCCCCCACCCGCTTGCGTCCCCCGGCCTCGCTGGCCAGAAGCCGTGCCAGCAGTTCCGGCGTCAGCAGGGTCTCCGGTGCCGCGCCCAGCAGCGCACAGGCGGTTTCCAGCCGGAAGCAGACGGTTTCCAGCGGTTTTCCCACCGCCGAAAGCCCGGCCACGGCCAGCACGATATCACTTTCCGGCAGGATCACCGGCTCGTGCGCCGCCGGGGCCTTGCAGGGCAAGCGCTTGGCCCCGTCCGCTTCCAGAAAAACGGCGTCGGCCTGTTCCATCCAGTGTTCCAACTGCCGGGGCGGCGGGGCGGTCAGCTTGCCGCTGCCGTCCGGCGTGCCGAGGACGGCAAACGCTCCTGCCGCCCAAAGGGCTTTTACGTCCGCGTCGGCGGCGGCGAAGTTCTGCTTCGGCTGCCGGATGTGGGTGGTCGTCCCGGCCAGCACACGCCAGCCCCTGCGGGCGCAATGCTCACTCAGGGCATAGAGCAGGGTGGTCTTTCCCCCACCGCCCACCAGCGAGACGACATGCCCCTTCTCAGCCAGAAACGGGAACTGCGCTTCCGTGACCATTCAGCGGTTCTCCTCCACGGCCATGGCAATCTGCTCCGGGGTGATGGGCAGCTCGTAGAACCGGGTGCCGATGGCGTTGTACACCGCATCCGCAATGGCGGGCAGCGGCGTGTTGATGACCACTTCGCCGATGGACTTTGCACCAAAGGGGCCGTTGGGCTCGTAGCTGTTTTCAAACTCCACCCGGATCTTTCCGATGTCCACGCGGGCGGGGATCTTATACTGCATGAACGAATTTTCCATGGGGCAGCCCTTGGAATCGTAGGTGATGTTCTCGGTCAGCGCCATGCCGATGCCCTGCAACAAGCCGCCCTCGGCCTGCACGCGGGTCAGGTTCGGGTTGATGGGGGTACCGCAGTCCACACAGGCGGCATAATCCACCACCTTGACTTCACCGGTCTCCTTGTCCAGCTCAATTTCAGCCGCGCCCACCATGTACGGCGGGGGCGACAAGGGCGAAGTATGGGTCTCGGTGACTTCCAGCGGCACCATATGGCCGAACTGAGAGGCCGAGGCGACCTCGCTGAGGGAGACTTTCTGCTCCGGGTCGGCATCCACAAAGACATTTTTGCCGTCAAAGGCAACGTCCGCTTCCTCGCAGTGGAGCAGTTCCGCGCCCAGTTTGCAGATCTGTGCCCGCAGCTTCATGGCGCACTTTTCAACGGCCTTGCCGGTAACGTAGGTCGTGCTGGAGGCATAGGAGCCGGAATCGTAGGGCGAAACATCGGTATCCGCACCGAAGACGGTGATGTCGTCCAGCCCGCAGTCCAGTACCTCGGCGGCGATCTGCGCTAGGGTGGTGTCGCAGCCGGTACCCATATCCGCCGCGCCGATGATGAGGGAGTAGAACCCTTCATCGTTGACCTTGAGGGTCGCGCTGCCGACGTCCATGCCGGAAATGCCGGAGCCCTGCATCGCCATGCCCATGCCCACGGCGCGGACTTTCCCGTTGCCGAGGTCCCGGACGGGATACTTGTGATCCCAGTCGATCATCTCGTGGACCTTTTTCAGGCAGCGATCCAGCGCACAGCTGGTGTTCACCGCGCCGTAGTAGGCGGGCATCACGTCGCCCTCCTTAACGATGTTCATCTCACGGATCTTGAAGGGGTCCATGTGGAGCTTGGCGGCCAGCTCGTTCACGGCGGATTCCACCGCAAACAGGCCCTGCGTTGCACCGTAGCCGCGGTAAGCGCCGGCAGACATATGGTTGGTATAGACCACGTCGCTGACGAAGCGGAACGCCTCGGCCTTGCCGTACAGCGGGATGGACTTGTGGCCCGACAGGCCCACCGTCGTGGGGCCGTGCTCGCCGTAGGCGCCCGTATTGGACAGGGTGTAGAGGTCGATGCCCTTCACGATGCCCTCTTTGGTGGCACCGAGGCGGACGTGCATCTCCATCTCGTGCCGGGGCGAGGAAGCGGTCTGGCTCTCCTCGCGGGTGAAGAGGAGTTTGCAGGGCTTTTTGGTCTTCCACGTCACAAAGGCCGGGTAGATGGCGGAGACGGCCGTCTGCTTGGCACCGAAGCCGCCGCCGACGCGGGGCTTGATGACGCGGATCATGGATTTGGGGATGTGCAAAGCATTCGCCACGTTGCGGCGGGTGTGGAAGACGATCTGGGTGGAGCTGAGGATGTTCAGCCGCCCGTACAGATCCATATAGCAGCAGGTGCGGAAGGTCTCCATCATGGCCTGTTGGCACGCCTTGGTGTGGTAGACATGGTCGATGACCACATCGCAGTTCGCCAGCACGGCGTCGATATCGCCGCTGCCGCACTCGTCGTGGGCGCAGAGGTTCCGCTTGTTGTCCGCGCCCACCGGGCACAGGCTCTCCCAGTTATCCTCCGGGTGGACGAGGATGGGGTTATCCTTGGCGGTATGGAAGTCCAGCACCGGTTCCAGCACCTCGTACTCCACCTTGATGAGCTTCATGGCCTTGTCCACGCACCGATCGTCCACACCGGCCACGATGGCGACCACATCGCCCACAAAGCGAACATGGCGGTCAATGACCAGCCGGTCGTAGGGGCTGGCTTCGGGGTAGGTCTGGCCCGCTTGGGTGTAGCGGCGGCCATTCTGATCCACATCCTCCCACGTGAAGATGGCCTCGATGCCGGGCACCTTCTTGGCGACGGTGGTGTTGATGGTCTTGACGATGGCATTGGGGTGGGGCGAGCGCAGAAGCTTTACAATGAGGCAGTCGGCGGGGGCAAGGTCGTCCATGTAGACGGGCTTGCCGGTGACCAGCTGCATCGCGTCCTTTTTGCGGAACGGTTGGTTGACGTTTTTCATTCGGCTGCCTCCTTCGATTTTTTCCATGCGAGGAACGCCTGAATGCCCCGCAGCTGGCCCTCGTAGCCGGAGCAGCGGCAGAGGTTGCCCGCGAGATATTCCTTGATCTCCTCCTCGGAGGGGTACGGATTCTCGCGGAAAAGGGCCAGCGCGTTCATGATAAAGCCGGGGTTGCAGAAGCCGCACTGCTCCGCGCCCTGATCGGCGATGAAGCCGCCGAACTCAGCGGCCTCCTCCTGCAAGCCTTCCAGCGTGGTGACACGGTGGCCGTCGGCGCGGGCCGCCAGCACCGAGCAGGACAGCACCGGCTTTTCATCCAGAAAGACCGTGCACAGCCCACAGTTGGAGGTCTCACAGCCGCGCTTGACGCTGTAGCAGCCGTGGCTGCGGACAAAGTCGATGAGCAGGGCGTCCGGCGCAACATCGGCGGACACCTTTTTCCCGTTCAATGTGATCGTGATCTGCATCGTATTCCCCTCCCTCAGGCTTCCAGCCGGCGCACGGCGCGCTTGACCAGCACGCCCGCCAGATGGTTGCGGTATTCGGCGCTGCCGCGCAGATTGCTCTCGGTCTTGATCTGAGCCCGCACTTCGGCGGCGAAGCGATCCGCCGTCAGCTCCGGCGTCTCAGCCCCATTGGGCTTGAGGGCAAAGAGCATTGCCTTGCCCGGCCGGGCCCCGATGACAAACCGGTAGCCCTCCGCCGTTTTGGCGGCGGCGCAGGTCAGCACCGGGAAGTCCGTCTGGCTGTTCCGCACCGACTGGTAGCAGAACGAGGCCGCTTCCTTCGGCACCAGCACCCGCACAAGGATGTCCCGGTCATAGGGGCGGGCGGCGTACTCGGCCAGCGGCACGATGCCGCCCTTGTACAGCTCCACCGAGGCGTTCAGTGCAAGGAACATGGTCAGCACGTCGGAGAAGCCGAAGCGGCTGTAGATGCTGCCGCCCACGGTGGCAAGGTTCCGCAGCTGGACGCCCACGATATGCCGCACCGATTCCCGCACGGCACCGCCGGTGTAAGCAGCCAGCCCCTCGTGCAGCTCCAATTGGCGCAACGTGACCATCGCGCCGATGGAAAAGCCCTCGTCCGTCTCTTCCACGGTGTCCAGCCCCAGACCCGACAGGTCGATGGCGGTGCCGACATTGAGCTTCTCCATTTTGAGCCAGATCATGCCGCCGAGGACCCGATTGTTCTTTTTCTGGTTGAGCTGCCAAGCTTCTTCCAGACTTTCCGCGCGCTTGTATTCCCGGATCGTCATCATACGCAGTACCTCTCTTTTTCCCTGATTACTTTTATTTTAACATATTTTCTGCTAAAATACCACTAAAAGAGCCCCCTGCCAAGGGGCCGTCATTTTGTGCGAGGTGTTCAAAAGATGGAGCAGCAGCTTCTTCCCGTTGGGTGTGTCATCATGGCGTCGGGGCTGGCCCGGCGGTTCGGTTCCAATAAGCTCTTGGCCGATTTCGGCGGGCGTCCCCTGCTCTGCCGCGCATTGGACGCCACCAACACGCCCCAACTTGCTGCCCGCATCGTCGTGACCCGCTCGGCGGAGGTGGAAGCACTCTGCAAAGCGGAGGGCGTCCCCTGCCTCGTCCACGCACTGCCGGGCCGGAACGACACGGTGCGGCTTGGGCTGGACGCCCTGCTGGCGGCGCGGCCCGACCTTGCGGGCTGTATGTTCCTGCCCGGCGACCAGCCCCTGCTTCAGCGGGAGACCGTGGAGAGCATGGTGGGCATCTTCGGCTGGGATACGAAGACCCGCATCGAACGGCAAAAAGAAACAGAACGGGAGATCTTCCGGCTGGCTCATCGGTTCATAAATGACCCGAACCCGCTGGTCGGAAGCCCCGTTCTGTTCAGCAAACGTTATTTTTCGGAGCTGCGCATCCTGCCCGAAGGCAAAGGCGGCAGCGTATTGCTCCGGAAATACCCGGAGCGGGTCCACAACATTTTCATTGGGGACCGGAACGAGCTATTAGATGCGGACACACCCGAAGCGCTGGCGGAATTACTCCGCATCCTTCGGCAGTAACACATTCAGCACGATGGCCACAAAGGCGGCGGGCACGATGCCGGACTCACCGCAGACGAGCTGGAACAACTGCGGGGTCTTGGCCAGAATGCTGGCGTTTGCGCCCATGCCGTAGCCCACGCCCAGAGCCACCGAAACGATGGTCAGGGTGCGCGGGGTCATCTTTTCCTTGGTGATGAGCTGGATGCCCGACACAACGATGGAGGAGAACATCATGACAGCGGCACCGCCCAGAACGGCCTGCGGCATGATGGAGACCAGTGCGCCCAGCTTGGGGATGAGGCCGCAGAGGATCAGGAAGATGGCACCGGTGGCCAATGCGCCGCGGTTGACAACCTTGGTCATCGCCACCAGACCGACGTTCTGGCTGAAGGAAGTGTTGGGCAGGACGCCGAAGCAAGCGGCGAAGGAAGAGCCCAGACCGTCGCAGATGACGCCGCCGGACAGCTCCTTATCGGTGGCCTCGCGGCCCATGCCGCCCTCCATGACGCCGGAGATGTCGCCCACCGTCTCGACGGCGGTGACGATGAACATGATCAGCACCGGCAGGATGGCGCGCATATCAAAGACGATCTTGACCGGGACGAGCTTGGGGATGGCAAACCAACTGGCCTGTGCCACCTTATCCCAGTTCAGCACCCATGCCTTCGTGAACTCCACACCGTCGGCCGTGACGCCGGTGGTGGGCAGGACAAAGCCCATGATGAACGCGGCGATGTAACCGGCCACGATGCCGATGAGGATGGCGGAAGAACTCAAAAAGCCCTTGGTCCAGTGCTTGAAGAAGAGGATGACCACCAGCACGAAGACGGCCAGCAGCAGGTTCTCCATGGAGCCGAAGTCCTTGGCCGCATTGCCACCGCCAAAGGAGTTGACGCCCACCGAGATCAACGACAGACCGATGGACAGCACCACCGTGCCTGTGACCACCGAGGGGAAGAACTTGCGCAGGGGCTTGAGGAAGAAGCCCAGCACCGTTTCGAACAGGCCTCCCAGAATGGACGCGCCCATAATGGCGCCGTAGGCCAGCACGCCGCCGCCCATGGAAGCCGCCACGCTGTTGAAGACGCCGAGGAAGCCGGACGAGGTGCCCATGATGATGGGGACCTGACCGCCCACGGGGCCGATGGAAAACAGCTGCACCAGCGTGACCACACCGGCCACGAACATGGCGTTCTGCAGCAGACTGACCTGAAGGTCGGCGAATTCACCACCCGCCAGACCGCATGCGCTCGTGATGATGAGCAGCGGGGTCAAGTTGCCGACGAACATGGCAAATACATGCTGCAAGCCCAGCGGAATGGCCTGTCGAAGGGGCATCTTCGCGTCAAACTCGTACGCACCCTTCTCCAAATCGATAGTTTTGATCATACCCTTCTCCTTTAACGAATAGGTTTTTTAACGACACGAAAAATTATAGCAAAGGACGTGTGGAATTGGGAGAGGTTTAGACCGACTTTTGTTCATTTTTCGTTCATAAGTCATACTTCATCAGCAAAAATGTCCGCGTATGGGATACAAGTGCGGACATTTTTGCCTGTTATGCACCCGGCACCAGCAGACGCCGGGCTTTGTCGATGGTGGTCGTCCCCTCGGCGAGGTCGTTGGCTGCGAGCATCTGCCCCGGCGAAACATGGTAGTGCTTCGCGATGGCGAACAGTTCCTCCCCCGCTTGGGCGTAGTAGATGCGGAGGGAGATCTCCGGGTCGGCGGGGGCCAGCTTCTCCCCCAGCGCAAGGTTGCCCACGCAGCTGCTCACACTGCGGCGGAGCACAGCACCTTCCACCCGCACGGTCACCGAGACATCCAGTGCCCCGCCCGTGCATCTGCATTGCAGGTTCTCTGTGCTCAGCCAGCACTCCGGGTAGAGCACGGCCTCCTCCGGCGCATCCGTCGGCAGCGGCAGCGCAAGCTCCAAAGTCTTCTCGTAGCTTTCCAACTCGGCAAGGCTGTTCTCCCCAAAGGCCGTCACCACGACCCGCGCCGTCAGCGCCCAAGATTTCCCCTGCCAGAGAAGCTGCGCCGGGCCGATGGAGGCAAAGCACGCAAGGATCTTTGCCCCGGCATCCGGCAGCGGGCCGGAACCGGTCAGGGTCGTTGTTTCGTTCAGGGCGCAGAGCAGCGATTCGGTGGGCACCGTCTGGGGAACCGGGTCTGTTTCGTACTGGGTCGAAAAGGCATCCGCCACGCATTGCAGCTGGTAGGGCCGCCACGCCCGCAGCCGGAGCATGACCGTTGCGCTGAGGGCACTGGGCGCATCCCCCTCCCCCTGCGTGACCGTAAAGCCCACCGGCTCGGCCACGCAAAGGCAGCGGCAGTCCTCGCTGAGGCCCTCCACATCCAGCACCTGATTGAACGGCAGCTCCACACTCTGACTCTGCAAGGTGTTGTCCCCCTCGGCCCGCCACGCACAGAGAACGGAGAGCGTTCCCTTGGCCACGGCCTTGGCGTTGAGCACCTTCAGGTCATGGACGGACACGGTCCCCGCAAGGTCCAGAATCGCGGCGGGCAGCGACGGAAAGGCCAGCTCCCCTTCCACCGTGACCAGCTTATCCAGCACGGCGGTGCGGCGGACTCCTTCCAGCGTGGTCAGCCGCTGCTCGATGCCGCCGTCCGACAGGGCCGTGATGACCTCGGTTTTCAGTTGGGTGTAGACCGACGCCACCAGCCCGAAAGCTCCCCGCACCTCTACACGGCGGGGCGTGACCGAACGGCAGTTCAGATATTCCGTCTGCCCTTCCACCTGCGCCGTCCATGCCGTAAAGGTGAACTCCGGCAGCTCCAGCACCTTATTGAAGGGCAGCTTCTGCTCGGTCTGGCAAAGGCCCGCATCCTCCTCGCCCTGATAATAAACGATGCAGCGCAGATAGCCCTCCAGCGTCAGCTTGCCGGTCTGCAATTGCTTTTGCAGCACCACCGGCTTCGCAAAGCATTTGACCAGCTTGAACACCGGCGGCAGATAATCGGAAATCAGAATTTCTGTTTCCAGCGGGAGCTCCGCTTTGACGGTGCAGTCTGCCCCCGCCGCCGGCAGCGCGTCCCGAAAGATCTTCAGTTCCATCCTGTGCGCTCCTTTCCTGTCCGTTTGGCATAGCACATACCAGAGCATATGCGCGTTTCCCCGCCGCTATGCGCAAAAACGCCGCCGCACAGCGTTTCCACTGCGCGGCGGCGTTTCACAAATCAGGAAATGAGAAACCCTGAATTATTCAGCGGCCTTTGCTGCCTCGACCTGCTTGATCAGCTCAGGCACGACCTTGAACAGATCGCCGACGATGCCGTAGTCAGCCACACCGAAGATGGGAGCGGACTCGTTCTTGTTGACGGCGATGATGCACTCGGAATCCTGCATACCAGCAGTGTGCTGGATGGCACCGGAAATACCCAGAGCAACGTAGATCTTGGGGTGGACGGTCTTACCGGTCTGACCAACCTGATGGTCAGCGCTCATCCAGCCAGCATCGGTGACGGCACGGGATGCGCCGACAACACCGCCGCCCAGAGCGGCAGCCAGCTGCTCAGCCAGCTCGATGCCCTTGTTGACGTCCTTGCTGATGCCACGGCCAACGGAGACGATGACATCTGCACCGATCAGATCGACCAGCTTCTCAGCAGCCTTCTCGACGCTCAGGACCTCGGTCTTGATGTCGGAAGCGGCCAGCTCGAAGGCGGGCTTCACGATCTGGCAAGCGTCTGCCTTGGCCTGATCGAAGGGAGCCTTCTTCATGACACCGGGACGGACGGTGGACATCTGGGGACGGAAACGGGGGCAGATGATGGTAGCCATCAGGTGACCGCCGAATGCAGGACGGGTCATCTTCAGGTTGCGATCCTCATAATCGAATTTCTGCTTGGACAGGTCGATGGTGGAGCTCTCCTTCAGGAACTCGACATACTTTGCGGTGTCGATGTCCAGATGGGTGGCATCCGCAGTCAGGCCGGTGTGCAGACGAGCTGCGCAACGGGGGCCCAGATCACGGCCAATGTTGGTCGCACCGATCAGCAGGACCTCAGGCTTGTACTCGTTGACCATGTCGCAGACGACCTTGGCGTATGCGTCAGTGGTGTAGTCCTTCAGCAGCGGGCTGTCGCAGACCATGACCTTATCGGCACCATAGCCGCCCAGCTCTTTTGCAATGCCGTCCACGTTGTCGCCCAGCAGCAGACCGGTGACTTCGCAGCCCAGCTCGTCAGCCAGCTTGCGAGCCTCGCTGACCAGCTCAAAATCGGTGGACATCAGTTTGCCTTGGCGCTGCTCACAGAATACCCACACGCCCTTGTAATCGTTAAAATCAGCCATTGTATTCCTATGCTCCTTTCATCAGATCAGGTGCTTCTTGGCCAGAATACCAGCCAGCTGTGCGGCGGTGTCGTCGCCCGTCAGCATGGTGCCTGCGCCCTTCTGCGGAGGAGTGAAGGACTTAAAGACGTTCGTCGGCGAGCCCTTCAGGCCGATGGTATCGACCTCGATCAGCGGATCGTCCTTCAGAGCGTTGTAATCAAACACTTCCATGGGCTTGTCGTAGCAGGTGAAGATGCCGTTGACGCTCATGTAACGGGGCTGGTTCAGCTCCTTGATGCAGGTCAGCAGGCAGGGAGTCTGGACCTTGACCATCATGTAGCCGTCTTCCAGCATACGCTTCACGGTCAGGGTGTTGCCATCCTTCTGGATGTCGGCAACGTAGGTGACCTGCGGCAGATGCAGCTTTTCAGCGATCTGGGGGCCGACCTGTGCGGTATCGCCATCGATTGCCTGACGGCCGCAGAAGACGACATCCTCCGGGCCAACGCCGATCTTGTTGACAGCCGCAGCAAGGATCTGGCTGGTTGCGAAGGTATCGGAACCGCCGAACTCACGGCCGGAGACCAGAACAGCCTTGTCCGCACCGCGGGCCAGCAGCTCACGCAGCATGCCTTCGGCCGGAGGAGGACCCATGGTAACAACAACGACTTCGCAGCCGGTGGCGTCCTTGAGCTTCAGGGCAGCCTCCAGAGCGTTCAGGTCATCGGGGTTGGTAATAGTGGCCATAGAGGCACGATCCAGCGTGCCATCCGCCTTGACGGCCACCTTACCGGAGGTATCAGGAACCTGCTTTACACAAACGATTGCTTTCATTGTAAATCTTACCTCCCTTACTTCAGCAGCGCGCCGGAAATGACCATCATCTGCACTTCGCTGGTGCCCTCGTAGATCTCCGTGATCTTGGCATCACGCATCATGCGCTCGATGGGATAGTCACGGGTGTAGCCGTAACCACCGAACAGCTGCAGGCAGCGGCGGGTCACGTCGCTTGCGGTGCGGGCGGCGATCAGCTTTGCCTGAGCAGCCTCGACGCTGTAGCGGACCTTCTTGCCGTCCATGGCCTCCTGCTTCTTCAGAGCGGCAGCGTAGACCAGATACTTGGCAGCCTCGACGCGGGCCTTCATCTCAGCCAGCTCGAACTGGGTGTTCTGGAAAGCGGAGATGCTGCGGCCGAACTGCTTGCGCTCCTTGACGTAAGCAACGGTCTCTTCCAGAGCGCCCTCGGCGATGCCCAGAGCCTGAGAAGCGATGCCGATACGGCCGCCGTCCAGCGTAGCCATAGCCAGCTGGAAGCCCTTGCCGCGCACGCCCAGCATACGATCCTTCGGGATCTTGCAGTCCTCGAAGATCAGCTCACAGGTGGAAGAACCGCGGATGCCCATCTTGTCCTCAGCCTTGCCGACGGAGAAGCCCGGATCGGTGCGCTCCACGATGAAGGCGGAGCACAGCTTGGTGGGACGGCCCTTCTTGTCGAGCACGTGGTCGGTGACAGCGATGACGATGAAGACATCAGCGAAACCTGCATTGGTGATGAAGATCTTGGAGCCGTTCAGCACCCAGCAATCGTCCTCTTCCTTTGCAATGGTCTGCTGGCCCTGTGCATCGGTGCCGGCACCCGGCTCGGTCAGGCCGAAAGCGCCCAGCCACTCGCCGCTGCAGAGCTTGGGCAGGTACTTAGCCTTCTGCTCCGGGGTACCATTCTCATAAATGGGAGCAGCACACAGGCTGGTGTGAGCAGAGACGATGACACCGGTGGTGCCGCAGACCTTGCTCAGCTCTTCCACTGCCATGACGTAGGACAGCACATCGCCGCCGGCGCCGCCGACAGAGGTGGGGAAATAAATACCCATCATGCCCAGCTTGCCCATCTTCTCGACGGTCTCTTTGGGGAAGTACTCTTCTGCATCAACTTTCTTAGCCAGAGGCTTGACTTCGTTCTCAGCAAACTCGCGGTACATTTTCTGCACCATCTGCTGCTGCTTGGACAGAGTAAAATCCATCGCTATATCCTCCTAACGGGTCTATTTTTCATAGGCCGGGCGCTTTTTATGGCGAACCCGGTTTGCAAACAAATTCCTCCCGACCGCTTTCCCCGCAGCCGGGAGAAATGTTTTCAAAGATTACAGCTGATCGACCGGGGTCTTGGTGCGGTCTGCGTTATAAACGTAGAAGCCCTTGCCGGTCTTGCAGCCCAGATTGCCGCCGCGGACCATCTTGCGGATCAGCGGGCAAGCACGATACTTGCTGTCGCCGGTCTCGTGGTACAGAACGTCCATGATGGCGAGGCAGATGTCCAGACCGATGAAGTCGCCCAGCTCCAGCGGGCCCATGGGGTGATTTGCACCCAGCTTCATGGCGGTGTCGATGCCAGCGATATCGGAAACGCCCTCCATCTTGATGAAGGCTGCTTCGTTGATCATCGGGATCAGGATGCGGTTGACGACGAAGCCGGCAGCCTCGTTGACCTGAACAGGGTTCTTGCCGATAGCGACGGAGATCTCCTTGATCTTCTCGACGGTCTCAGCGGGAGTGTTGCAGCCAGCGATGACCTCGATCAGCTTCATGCGGTCAGCGGGGTTGAAGAAGTGCATACCGACCAGCGGGCGGCTCAGGCCCTTGCCGATCTCGGTGATGGACAGAGAAGAAGTGTTGGAAGCGAAGACGCACTCCGGCTTGCAGATCTTATCCAGCTCACCGAACGTGGTCTGCTTGACCTTCATATCCTCGAACGCAGCCTCAACGACCAGATCGCAGTCTGCGCACAGGTCTTCCTTCAGGCCCGGAGTGATGGCAGCGACGATCGCGTCTGCCTTCTCCTGCGGGATCTTGCCCTTCGCAACCAGCTTGTCGTAGCCAGCCTTGATCTTAGCGAGGCCCTTCTCGGCCCACTCCTGCTTGATGTCGCACAGAGCAACGGTGTTGCCCTCGACCTGAGCGAATGCCTTTGCAATGCCCTGACCCATCGTGCCAGCGCCAATAACACCGATCTTCATAGGATATCTCTCCTTTATTTCATTGAACTTCCGTTCCCCGGCTCCCTCTCCGGCAGGAACCGGGCAGCAGAAGCTTAAAATTACAAATTCAAATTAGTTGTTGGTAAAAACAGCCTTGGGCTTCGGTTTCTCACGGGAAAGGAAGCATGCCATGCCTTCCTTCTGGTCGTGGGTCTCGAAGCAGTCGCCGAACAGCTTTTCCTCAACTTCGACTGCCTTCTCGATGGGGAGGCTGATGCCGCCGTTGATGGCCTTCTTGCAGTTACGCACTGCAATGGGTGCGTTCTTTGCGATCTTGCCCGCCAGCTTCAGGACGTTCTCCATCAGCTCAGCCTGAGGATACACGGCGTTGACCAGACCGATGCGGTAAGCCTCATCCGCCTTGATGTTCAGAGCGGAGTAGACCAGCTGCTTTGCCATGCCCATGCCGACCAGACGAGCCAGACGCTGGGTGCCGCCGAAGCCCGGCGTGATGCCGAGGCCGACTTCCGGCTGGCCGAACACAGCGTTATCGGAGCAGATGCGGATGTCGCAGCTCATAGCCAGCTCGTTGCCGCCGCCCAGTGCGAAGCCGTTGACGGCTGCAATGACGGGGATCGGGAAGCTCTCGATCATCAGGAACACATCGTTGCCCAGCTTGCCGAAGGCCTCGCCTTCTGCCTTGGTCATGGTGCTCATGGAGCCGATGTCCGCACCGGCCACGAAACTCTTGTCGCCTTCGCCGGTCAGGACGATGCAGCGGATGGTTTCCTGATCCACTGCCTCAAAAGCAGCCTTCAGGTCAGCCAGAACTTCGGGGTTCAGCGCATTCAGTGCCTTCGGGCGGTCGATGGTGATGATCTCGACGGCGCCCTGCACCTCGGTTTTAACAAATGCCATTGTGAAGACCTCCATTCAAAGTCTTATTCTCAGCCAAGAACAGCCCCCGTGCAGGAGGAGTTGCTCCTGCACGGGCCGTTCTGAAATCTGGAGTGCCTCCAGTAATTAGTCCATCTCGACGATGGTAGCGCAGCCCATGCCGCCGCCGATGCACAGGGTAGCCAGACCCTTGTGAGCGCCGCGGTGCTTCATCGCATACAGCAGGGTGACGAGGATACGAGCGCCGGAAGCGCCGACCGGGTGGCCCAGAGCGATTGCGCCGCCGTTGACGTTCACCTTGCTCATGTCGAAGTTCAGTGCCTGACTGACGGCCACAGACTGAGCAGCGAAGGCCTCATTGGCCTCGATCAGATCCATATCAGCAACGGTCAGGCCGGTCTTCTTCATGACCTTCTTGGTAGCAGCGATGGGGCCCAGACCCATGACTTCGGGCTCGACGCCAGCCAAAGCACCAGCGACCCAAGTTGCCAGCGGGGTGACACCCAGCTCCTTAGCCTTCTCCTCGCTCATGACGACCAGAGCAGCAGCGCCATCGTTGATAGCGGAAGAGTTGCCGGCGGTCACGATGCCGTCCTTGGTGAAAGCGGGCTTCAGGGTACCCAGCTTCTCGACCGGGGTCAGACGGGGGCCTTCATCGGTATCGAACACGGTGTCGCCCTTCTTGCCCTTGATGACGACAGGAACGATCTCGTCCTTGAAAGCGCCGTCCTTGATGGCCTTGTCAGCCTTGACCTGACTGTTGTAGGAGAACTGATCCAGCTCCTCACGGGTGATGGGGTTGTAGCCGTACTTTTTCTGATAGGTCTCGTTGGTGCAGACGTTCTCAGCGGTCATGCCCATGTGCTTGTTGAAACCGGTTGCATCCCACAGTGCATCGTTGACCATGGTATCGACCAGCTCGCTCTTACCCATGGGGGCGCCCATGCGGTAGCCGTAGCGGCCCTTCATCATTGCGAAGGGAGCCATGTCCATGTTCTCCATACCACCGGCGACCACGATATCCGCATCGCCAGCCTCGATCATCTGGGCAGCCATGTTGACGCAGTTCAGACCGGAGCCGCAGACCACGTTGACGGTGACGGCAGGAGTCTCGATGGGCAGACCAGCCTTCAGGGAAGCCTGACGTGCAACGTTCTGGCCCAGACCAGCCTGAATGACGCAGCCCATGTAAACATGATCCACCTGCTCCGGTGCGACATGTGCACGCTCCAGTGCCTCCTTGATAACGATGGAGCCCAGCTCTGCTGCGGGGACGTTGGCAAGAGTGCCGCCGAATTTACCGATCGCGGTACGGCATGCAGATGCGATAACAACTTTCTTCATGTTAGTAGCCTCCTGATTTGTGTATGTTGGTGAATTTTAGGAACCTAGTTTATCGAAACGCCCGAAGCGTTTGCACATAAGGATCAAGCCTTCAAGGCTCTTCCCCGTTCGCCCGGCGCTCGGCCATCTTCTTGATGACGGCGGCCTCGACATTCGGGGTGACGAACTTGGAGATGCTGCTGCCGTAGCGGGCAGCTTCTTTCACGATCGTCGAGGAAAGATAGCTCCATTTGATGCTGGTCGCAAGGAACATCGTCTCGATGCCGGGCATCAATGCGTGATTGGTCTGAGCAAGCTGGATCTCGTCTTCGAAATCCGTGACCGCCCGCAGCCCCCGCACCATAACCGAAGCGTGGCGCTTTTTTGCGAACTCCACGGTCAGGCCGTCGAAGCTCTCCACGGAGACGTTCGGGATGTCCTTGCAGCACTCCTGCAACAGCACCACCCGCTCCTCTACGGTAAACAGAGGATGCTTCGCGCTGTTGATGAGCACCGCCACGATCAGGTGATCGTTGATCTTCGCGGCACGCTTGATGATATCGAGATGTCCTTTGGTGACCGGATCAAAGGATCCGGGATAAACTGCTGTTGCCATCGTGTCCTCCTTGATGCGCTCTCGTATGAAAAGCGCGTTTGGTTTTGTCATGATAGCACTTTCCAGTTCCGGGTGCAAGGGGCGCTTTCCTGCGGCACACATCATCGTTAATTTTTAAACGATTCATGCCGTGCGTCCGCACTGCGCCCTGCTACGCTATAAGTAAACCATATCGTCAAAATTTTATCAAGTCATTTTTCAAAAAATTTGTTTCCCCTGTACCAAAGAATCCGGTTGAATCGCTAAGAATTTTAGTTATGTTGCCATCCAGCTACTTTTTTGCACCGAATTGGCGCGAAAGTATTGATTCTCCTTTTTGTTAATGTTATAACTAAGTTATCGGATTGTAAGAGTTTACAATTCCTTTATGTTATTGTAGGAGAGGATGGTTTATAATGGATTACACGGAATTGTATGCGCAGAAGAAAATGACCGCCGAGCAGGCCGCTGCTTTGGTCAAGAGCGGCGACTGGGTGGATTATGGCTGGGCCGTGAACACCCCGGTGGCTGTGGATGCTGCCATCGCAAAGCGTCTGCCTGAATTGGAGAACGTCAACTTCCGCGGCGGCATCCTGATGTGGGTGCCGGAGATCTTCCAGATCGACGACCCCGCTGCCCATATGACATGGAACAGCTGGCACATGAGCGGCATCGAGCGCAAGGCCATTGCGCAGGGCTTCTCCTTCTACTCCCCCATCCGCTATTCCGAGCTGCCCCGCTACTACCGCGACAGCACGGACCCCGTGGATGTGGCGGTCTTTCAGGTGACCCCGATGGACGAGCACGGCTATTTCAACTTCGGCCCCAGTGCTTCCCATCTGGGTGCCGTCTGCGAAAAGGCCAAGAAGATCATCGTGGAAATCAACACCAATATGCCGCGCTGCCTCGGCGGCACCGAGAACTGGGTGCACATCTCGCAGGTGGCCGGTGTGGTGGAGGGCAATAACCCGCCGCTGGGCCAGATGGCCGCTCCCGGTGCAGCCACCGAGGTCGATCTCGCCGTGGCAAACCTCATCGTCCCGCAGATCCCCAACGGCGCTTGCTTGCAGCTGGGCATCGGCGGTATGCCCAACGCCATCGGCAACCTGATCGCTCAGAGTGACCTGAAGGACCTCGGCGTGCACACCGAAATGTATGTGGACGCCTTTGTGGATATCGCCAAGGCGGGCAAGATCACCGGCCGCCACAAGAATCTGGACAAGGGCCGTCAGGTCTACGCCTTCGGTGCCGGCACCCAGAAGATGTACGATTACCTCGACAACAACCCGGAGTGCATGGCCGCTCCCGTGGAGTACACCAACGACATCCGCAGCATCTCTGCCCTCGACAACTTCATCTCCATCAACAACGCCGTCGATATCGACCTGTTCGGTCAGGTTAACGCCGAGAGCGCGGGCATCAAGCACATCTCCGGCGCAGGCGGCCAGTTGGACTTCGTTCTGGGCGCATACCTTTCCAACGGCGGCAAGAGCTTCATCTGCCTGTCCTCTACCTTTATGAACAAGAAGACCGGCAAGGTCGAGAGCCGCATCCGCCCCACGCTGGAAAACGGCAGCATCGTCACCGATACCCGTGCCAACATCCACTATCTGTGCACCGAGTACGGCTGCGTAAACCTGAAGGGTCTGACCAGTTGGGAAAAGGCAGAAGCTCTGATCAGTGTTGCACACCCCGATTTCCGGGATGAGCTGATCGCCGAAGCTGAAAAAATGCACATTTGGCGCCGGAGCAACAAGCGCTGAGCGACGCCGCGGGAGTTCCTGCTGCCCGCGGCAGGAATGGAGTTTGCAAACATGATGGACAAAAAGCCACACATCAAGCCATACCTTTACGGGATGCTCGCGGGGTTCGGTGCCATTGCACTGAGCATCATCTTCTTCTTCCTGATCTACCGTTTTCAGGGCTTTGGGAACGCGATCTCCAAGGTGACGGGCATCCTGATGCCCTTCATCTACGGCGCGGTGATCGCCTACCTGCTCAAGCCGGTCTGCAACACGGTGGAGAATTTTCTCCGCCGCTTGCTGCCGGAGAAGATGGGCAGCACAGCCAATATGCTGGCCGTGGCGTTCTCGCTGCTGTTCGGCATCCTCGTTGTCTACGCCCTGTTCATGATGATCGTGCCGCAGCTCGTTACCAGCGTGACCACGCTGTATTACACCGCGCGGAACAACATCCGGGACTTTGTGGACTGGGCCTCCAAGCAGGAGATCATCGCCAGCAACGAACAGCTGCTGGACTTCATTGAGACCTCCTACGACAAATTGCAGGCCAATCTGGACACATGGGTGAAGGAGACCGTTCTCCCCTCCATGCAGAGCATCCTGAGCGGTGCAGCCGTCGGCGTGATGAGCTTCGTGGCCTTCCTGAAGAACCTTGTCATCGGCCTGATTGTCTCGGTCTATCTGCTGGCCAGCCGGAAGAAGTTCGGCCAGCAGGGCAAGCTGATCCTCTACAGCCTTGTCAAGCGCCGCTGGGCCGACCTCTTTCTGGACGAGATCTGCTACGCCGATAAGATGTTCGGCGGCTTCATCAATGGCAAGATCTTGGATTCCGCGATCATCGGCGTGCTGTGCTACATCGCCTGTCTGATCTTCAAGTTCCCCAGTGCCCTGCTCGTCTCCGTCATCATCGGTGTGACGAATGTCATCCCCTTCTTCGGTCCCTTCATCGGTGCCATTCCTGCCACCCTGCTCATCCTGATCCAGAATCCCATCAAGGCGCTCTGGTTCGTTCTCTTCGTGCTGGTTCTGCAGCAGGTGGACGGCAACATCATCGGACCCAAGATCCTCGGCAACACCACCGGCCTTTCGAGCTTCTGGGTGCTCTTCGCCATCCTGCTGTTCGGCGGCCTGTGGGGCTTTGTGGGCATGATCATCGGCGTGCCGCTCTTTGCCGTCATCTATGACGTCATCAAGAAACTGGTCCTCCACGGCCTGAAACGCAACGAAGAGCTGGAAATGGTCACCACCTACCACGACCACTTCGGCGACCCCGAAGACGAATAACACGGTTTTCTTTCAACGCTCTGCCGCCCACCCGACGGCAGAGCGTTTTTGACGCAAAAATGCCCCGCCATCCCATATAGGACGGCGGGGCATTGCAGTTTCCGGTGAACTTACTGCTGATTGGGCTTCCAATCTTTATAGTTCTCGTAGCGGCTCTCGCGGATCTTGGTGTGAGACCAGATCTCGTCTGCCATGGGCTGCCAGTTGTCGGCGTAGGCCTTGCACTTGTCACACAGGTGATCCACCGTCTCCGGGCTCTGGAGGTCGGTGCTGTGGGCACCGGTCTCGTGGACCATCTTCTTCAGCAGTTCGGGGTTTTCCAGCATGGGGCAGGGACGCAGGTGGTTCTTGTTGAAGGGCTGGCCGTTGTGGTAAGCCATGAACAGCGGGCTCTGCAGGATCTCCAGAATGCTGCTGTCGTGGATATTGGCATTGGAGTAGTGGATGAAGACGCAGGGCTCTGCATCACCGGCCGAGTTGATGTGGAAGTAGTTGCGGCCGCCCGCGATGCAGCCGCCGACGAACTCGCCGTCGTTCTGGAAGTCCATCGGGTAGAACGGGATGTCGCATGCCTCGCTGCGCAGGTAACGGATGCGGTCGATCATGTACTTGCGCTGCTCCGGGGTGGGCATCAGTTCAGGGGCGGCCTCGTTGCCCACGGGCATGTAGTGGAAGTAGAAGCCGAAGTGGGCACCCTTGTCGCAGAGGAAGCGCATGAAGTCATCATTGGTGACAGCCTCAATGTTGGCGCTGGTGTAGCAGATGGAGGTGCCGAACAGGATACCGTACTGCTTGAGCAGATCCATGGCGTGCATGACGGCAGCGTAGTGGCCCTCCCCACGGCGGGCATCGTTGGTCTCCGGGGTGCCCTCAATGGACAGCATGAAGGCGATGTTGCCCAGACGGACGACTTCTTTGCAGAAGGGCTCGTCGATCAGGGTGGAGTTGGTGTAGATGGCGAACTGGACGTCGTTGTGCTTCTCGGCCAGCTTCAGGATATCAGCCTTGCGCACCAGCGGCTCGCCGCCGGTCAGCATATAGAGGTACACCCCCAGCTCCTTGCCCTGCGAAACGATCTTGTCCATATCGTCAAAGCTCAGGTTGTTCTTGTTGCCGTACTCACCGGCCCAGCAGCCGACACAGTGCATGTTGCAGGCAGAGGTGGGGTCAAACAGGATCAGCCAAGGTACATTGCATTGGTACTTGACGCGGTTCTCGCGGATGGTCTTGGTGCCGCGGAAGAAAGCCTCGTAGCCGAGGTTCAGGGCCGTGGTGCGGGCCACATTGGGGTTCAGCTGGTTCAGCACACAGTTGATGAGCTTAGACCACTTGCTGTCCGGGTCCGTCAGGGTCTGCTTGGCGTGTGCGTAGGTCTCGTCGCTGAAGGAATTGCCGTAGAACTGCTTGGAGAGATCGACGATCTGACCAACGGTCTTAGCGGGGTCTTTCTCGGCGTGGGAAAGCACGAGATCTACAGTCTTGCCCAGTGCAGCACGCTGCATCTTGTGCGTCAACGAATCAAATGCGGTATTCATTCCAATTTCCTCCAATGCTTTTGATACGGGGAAGAGTCTCCCCTGCCGGAATCCAAATCCGGCGGTCAAATGATCTTATATTCCTGCAGCAAGCGGCCGAGGTCGGTCTCCTGCAGTTTGTCGAGCACTTTGTCCAGCGCGAACCGCTTGGCCCAGCTCATTTTCAGGTCACTCAGCGGGCGGCCGTCCCGGAGCTGGACAGCGGCGTTCAGCAGGTCGCGGACGTCGTAGGTGCTGCCCCAGACTTCCGGCACGCCGCGGTCGATGTCCAGCAGCGTATAGACCGCTTCCATGCCGGTGCGCATCGAATACTCGGTGGTGAAGATGGTATCCCGCGGCGTTTCGGCGAACTGGCCGAGGAAGGCAAAGTTGACCGCACCCTCCGGCACCACCGCCGGGCGGTCCCCCGCCTTGCGCGGCATGAAGAACGCCGTGATGTAGGGCATCATCACCGGCACAGTGTTGGCGCTGTGCTCTGCCAGATCCTCGATCTGGGATTCCGGCACGCCGAGGTGATACAGCCACTCCATGCAGATCTCCTTGCCGGTGCAGTCCCGCATGGGCTTTTTGACGTAGTTGCCGGGCTTATCGCTGAACAGGCCGTAGAGCCAGCCCACGAGCTGCCCTTTCGGCTGATCGCGGAACTGGGGCTGGCGGTTGAAGGTCCAGCTGAGCAGCCAGTTCGAGTCCCGCGCGGTCACGATGCCGCCGGTGACGACACCGCCGCTGAAGGGGTCGCGCTGGCAGATGTTCTGGATGTAGGGCACGATCCGCTCGTCCAGCGTGGTGATCGTAGCGCTCATCCAGTTGGTCTGCTCCGGGTCGGAGCAGAAGACCTCCGGATGGCCGAAGGCTTCATCCTGCGCGGCGATCTTCTTCCACAGGTCCCAGCCGCTGCCGGGGCGCAGAGCAGGGTCGAAGTCTGCGGGCTGATCCTGCGCACCGATGGAGGTGCTCTCGACGCAGCCGCCGTTGGTGATGAAGACCAGATCGTTTTCGGTCAGGTCCACCCGCTCCTCGTGCTCGTCCACCAACAGGCAGATGGTCTTGGCCTGTTTGCGGCCCTCCGCGATCTCGAACTCAATGTTCGTGACCTTGGTGTTGTAATGGAACCGGACGCCGTACCCTTCCAGATAGCGGATCATGGGCAGGATCATCGACTCGTACTGGTTGTACTTGGTGAACCGAAGCGCCCGGAGATCCGGAAGCCCTCCGACATGGTGGATGTAGCGCTTGAGGTAGAGCTTCATCTCCAAGGCGCTGTGCCAGTTTTCAAAGGCGAACATGGTGCGCCAGTAGAGCCAGAAGTTCGAGGAAAACACCTCATCGTCGAACACATCGGTGATGCGCTTTTCGTACAGTTGCTCGTCCGGGGTGAAGAAGAGCTTCATGATCTCCATGCAGCCCCTGTCCGACAGGCCGAACCTGCCGTCGGTGTGGGCGTCCTGCCCCTGCTTTTCCGTCACGCGGCAGAGCGAGTAATTCGGGTCCTTTTTGTTCAGCCAATAATACTCATCCAGCACGCTCACGCCATCGGTCTCGATGGACGGGATGGAGCGCAGCAGATCCCACATCACCTCGAAATGGTTGTCCATCTCCCGCCCGCCGCGCATCACATAGCCGATGCCGGGGTATTGATAACCGTCGCATGCGCCGCCGGGGATGGGCCCTTTTTCAAAGATGTGGACATGTTCGCCCTTCATCTGGCCGTCCCGCACCAGATAGCACGCCGCAGTCAACGCGGCCAGCCCGGTGCCGACGAGGTAGGCCGACTTGCGGTCTACATCTTTTGGTTTCAGCGGACGCGCAAATGCTTCGTAGTTACCACTGGAATAATACATGTTATTCCCTCCGTTTGTTGTGGTTTCGTTGGGTATAGTTTGCGCTGATAACACTGTATCATTTTATCAAAAAAGGTTCCATAAACAGAAAAAGCACCGTGATGGAAAACCCATCACAATGCTTCTTCTGCTCAAATTTTCATCAATCGTCCAGATCCGACGGACTGCGGTCCGTGCGGAACCGGCGCAGCGCCCGCTGGAATTCGCCGTGGAGAAGGATGTTCAGCCGTTCCGTCATCCGGACGGGGTCCTCCTTCATGTCCCTGCGGATCCATTCCAGCGTCATGCCCACCAAGGCGTACTTATAGAAGTCTACGATGAACTGTTCGTCGGCGTCCTGCACCGTGATGCCCTGCATCCCCCGGTCCAGAAACTCCCGCAGCATGGGGTCCAGTATCCTATATAAGTACTGTTCCACCTGCTCCCGGCTCATCGAGCGGTAGACGTTCATGACCAGAACCTTGTTCTCCTGCACCTGACGCAGGAGATCGAGGTAAGCCTCCGACCACGTATCGAACGTGGGCTTTTCCTCCAGCGCCTTCGCAGCATCCTCGACCATGATCCAATCCACAAGGTCGTAGATATCCTTGAAGTGGTAATAGAACGTCATCCGGTTGACACCGCAATCCTCGGTGATATCGTTGATCGTGATCTTGTTCAGCGGTTTCTGGAGCAGCAGCTTTTTCAGCGATGCCTCCAGCGCTCTCTTTGTCGTCTGTGACACAAATTCCATCCTTTCCCAGCAGCGCCGCGCGCACCGCTGTCCGTGGTGGCTGGCCGTTCGGCCAGAGAAGTGAGAACACTTCCTTTATAATATACCGCCTCCGGGGGGCTTTTGGCAAGTGAAAGTTTCACTTTTTAGGCAAATTTTCTGTTGCAAAGTCTCCCTTCTGCGAAATTTTCACCATTCTGCTCGCTTTTTCGTCCCGTTTCCGGAGCATTCTTCCTGCAGAATCCGCCCTTCCCTCTTGATTTTCGGCCCCGGTGTGCATACAATGGAGACGGGAGACGAATGGTGTCTCCCGCGATAGAGCGGAACACGGAAAGAAGGTTTTTGATATGATCAGGACCATTGGATTTTTAGGCTGTGGGAATATGGGCGGTGCCATCGCGCGCGCCGTCTGCAAAGCGACCGACCCGCAGAACGTTTATCTGGCCAACCGCACTGCCGCCAAGGCCGAGGCACTGGCCGAGGAACTGGGCTGCAAGACCACCGTCAACGACGAGGTCGCCGGGCGGTGCGACCTGATCTTCCTCGCGGTCAAGCCGCAGATGATGGAAGCCCTGCTGGCCCCGCTGAAGTTCACGCTGAACGAGCGGCCCGGCCGGTTCATTTTATGCAGCATGGCAGCTGGCCTTTCCATCCCACGGATTCAGGAGATGGCGGGCGAAGATTACCCGGTCATCCGCATCATGCCCAACACCCCGGCCTCCGTGGGCGAAGGGATGATCCAGTATTGTTCCAGCCATGTCACCGCCGAGGAAGAGGCTGAATTCTGCAAGCTGATGGCCCCCGCCGGCCGGCTGGACCCGGTACCGGAAGCCCTCATCGACGCGGCCAGCTGTGTTTCCGGCTGCGGCCCGGCATGGGTGTATCAATTCATCGAAGCGCTGGCAGACGGCGGCGTAGCCTGTGGGCTGCCCCGCGCCAAGGCGCAGGAATACGCCGCCCAGATGGTGCTGGGCAGCGCAAAGCTGGTGCTGGAAAGCGGCAAGCACCCCGGCGAGCTGAAGGACGCCGTGTGCAGCCCCGGCGGCAGCACCATTCAGGGCGTCCGGGTGCTGGAAGAGCGCGGGTTCCGCGGCGCGGTGACGGACGCCGTCCTCGCGGCCTACGACAAGACAAAAGAGATGGGAAAGGGTTAAGTTTATGCGAATCGTCGTCAAAATCGGCACATCCACCCTCGCATACCCCACCGGGCGGCTGAACATCCGGCTGACCGAAACCCTCGTCAAGGTCCTGAGCGACCTGAAGAACGCCGGGCACGAGATCATCCTCGTCTCCTCCGGTGCCATCGCAGTGGGGTTCGGCAAGCTGCTGCTCCCCTCCCGCCCCACCGAGATGTCGGTGAAACAGGCGTGCGCCGCTGTGGGCCAGTGTGAGCTGATGTACACCTACGACCGGCTGTTCACGGTCTACAACCACACCGTTGCGCAGATCCTGCTGACCGGCGCGGACATGGAAACGCCCGACCGGCGGCAGAATTTCCAGAACACCCTGACCCGGCTGCTGGAAATGGGGGCCCTGCCCATCATCAACGAAAACGACACCGTGTCCACCGATGAGATCACCTCCATCGGCGACAACGACACGCTGGCCGCCATCGTCAGCCACTGCATCCACGCCGACCTGCTGGTCCTGCTGAGCGACATCGACGGCCTTTACACCGCGAACCCCCACACTCACCCGGAGGCCCAGCTCGTCCCGCTGGTGGAGGAGATCACGCCGGAGATCCTCGCGCTGGCCGATGGGGCTGGTTCGGCGCTGGGCACCGGCGGCATGTCCACCAAGCTCCGCGCCGCAAAGCTCGTGACGGCAGACGGGGCCGATATGGTCATCGCCAACGGCTCCCACCCGGAGCTGCTGTACGATATTGCCGAGGGCAAACCTGCGGGCACCCGCTTTGCGGGCCATAAGGAGGGCTGAACCATGACGACACAGGAAATTCTGGAAGCTGCCCGCGCAGCAAGATCCGCACTGGCGCTGGCGGACGGCCAGACCCGGACACAGGCGCTCTGGGGCATGGCGGACTGGCTCTGCCACCCTGACCAGATGGACGCCATCCTCGCCGCCAACGCGGAGGACATGGCCGCCGCCAAGGGGCACATTTCCGACGTGATGCTGGACCGCTTGGCCCTGACGCCGGAGCGCATCGGCGCCATGGCGCGGGGCATTCTGGACGTTGCCGCCCTGCCCGACCCGGTGGGAGCCGTGCTGAACCGCATCCAGCGCCCCAACGGGCTGCTGATCGAAAAGATCGCCGTGCCCATGGGCGTCATTGCCATCATCTACGAGAGCCGCCCCAACGTGACCAGCGACGCCGCCGCCCTTGCCATCAAGAGCGGCAACGCCTGTGTGCTGCGCTGCGGCAAGGAGGCTTGGCGCTCGGCCCACGCCATCGTGGAGGCGCTGCGGAAGGGGCTGCAGGAGAATGGTCTGCCCGAAACCGCCGTCTCCCTCATCGAGGACACCACCCACGCCTCCGCCAACGCCCTGATGACGGCGGTGGGCTATGTGGATCTGCTCATCCCCCGCGGCGGGGCCGGGCTGATCCGCGCCTGTGTGGAAAACGCCAAGGTTCCCTGTATCCAGACCGGCACCGGCATCTGCCACATCTTCGTGGACGATTCCGCCGATCAGGACAAGGCGCTGAACATCATTGAGAACGCCAAGGCCAGCCGCCCCAGCGTCTGCAACGCCGAGGAAGTCTGCCTTGTGCATTCCGCCATCGCCGCCCAGTTCCTGCCCAAGCTCGCCAAGCGTCTGGGCGAGGAGCGCACGGCCAAAGGGCTGCACCCGGTGGAGCTGCGGTTGGACCAGCGGGCAGCGGCCCTTATCCCCGGCACCCCCGCCGGGCCGCAGGACTTCGACACCGAATTCCTCGACTACATTCTGGCCGTCAAGGTCGTGGACAGTGTGGAGGAAGCCATTGGCCACATCGCCGAGCACTCCACCGGCCACAGCGAAGCCATCCTGACCCAGAACGAGGCCCACGCTTCCCTCTTCACGGCGGCCGTGGACAGCGCGGCGGTCTATGTCAACTGCTCCACCCGCTTCACCGACGGCGGCGAGTTCGGCCTTGGCTGTGAGATGGGCATCTCCACCCAGAAACTCCACGCCCGCGGCCCCATGGGCTTGCAGGAGCTGTGCAGCTATAAGTATGTCATCCATGGAGATGGACAGATCCGGTGATCGATCTTACTCCCCCAGCCACCGCAAAGCAGTGGCCGGGGGAGTTTTGTTGTTTTGCACTTTTGTTTTGTCCCATGGACTGTTTTTTCATCGAAAACAGTTTCGCTCGATGCTTCAAAAGTATTTTTCGTATTTATGGATGGTTGCATCCAAGTTTTCTCTATTCTCCACAAAAACAAAGTCATACTTTCGGGATATAAACCATCAAAAAAGACGATTTTTCTCTTGACAAGGCCTATTTTGGCGCGGTAAAACTATATTGGAACATATGGAATCAGTTTTATAGGTTGAATTGTTCAAATTTGAAATTGTTCTTCCCTGAACTTCAGTTCAAAAAAGCATATCCGCCTTCAGACATTAGGAAAGGGAGAGAGTGAATATGACGATCGCAATCCTCGCACACGATTCCCGCAAAGAACTCGCGCTTCAGTTCTGTACCGCCTACAGTGGGATCCTTTCCCGCAACACGGTCATCGCCACCGGCACCACCGGCCGGATGCTGAATCAGACCACCGGCCTCCCGGTCCATTGCTACCTCTCCGGCCGTCTGGGCGGTATCCAGCAGATCGCCGCCCGCGTCGCCTGTGATGAAGTGGATCTGGTCCTCTTCTTCCGCGACCCGCTCAAGGCGGACAGCGGCAGCTCCATCGAGCAGAATCTGCTCCGCCTGTGCGATATGCACAGCGTGCCCATCGCCACCAACATCGCAACCGCCGAAGTGCTGCTGCGCGGCTTGGATCAGGGCGACCTCGACTACCGCGAAGGGATGCACCCCGCTATTGTCGAGCCGCTGGCCCCGGTCACCCGCGCCGTGTGCTGAAAAGCCGCTTGCCTTTGATTTTTGTGTATAGAGGGAAAAGAAACAGCGCCGCAGAAGGTTTTTGGTCTTCTGCGGCGCTGCGTTTTTATGCGGTTTTGGAGAGAATGCTTACTCCAGACCAGCCATCTGCTTGACGGCCTTCATGGCGAAGGTCAGGGTGCGGCCCATGGCCACGCCTGCCATGAGGCAGGGGTAGTTGTTGGCGAAGAAGGAGCCGGACATATCGCCGGTGACATACAGGCCGGGCATGGGCTTATTGTCGCTGTCCAGTGCCTGACCCTTCTCGTTGATGGCAATGCCCTGCTCGGTAGTCAGCAGAGAGGCGCCCAGCCAGCAGCCATAGAAGGGTGCGGTGCGGATGGCGCTCAGGCGGTAAGCGGGCTTGCCGAAATCCTCGTCGTTCTGCTGGTCGTACAGCTCGTTGTAGCGGTCCACGGTGGCAAGGAAGGTCTCCTTAGCCTCACCCGTGAAGCCAAGCTTGTCCGCCAGCTCCTCGATGGTGTCCGCCTTGAAGAAGCAGCCCTCTTTTTCTGCATTCTCCATCTGGCTCTTGATGTAGTCCTCACCGGCGTTGCGGGTCTGTGCGGAGCAGCCGATGGTGTGGAAGCGCTTGACGTCTTCCAGAATGTTGGCGTCGCAGATCTGTGCGTAGACGTGGCCCGGCTGGTGGGCAGCGGCGTAGACGATATCGTTGTAGGGGCAGCTCTCATTGGCAAAACGCTCGCCGTCCCGGTTGACCTTCAGGAAGGGCTGGGTACCGGGGTTGTACTGGCGGATCTTGCCGGGGAAGGCCTTGCCTCCAAAAGCGTTCTCGCTGTCCACATAGCCAGCATCCACGCCGGGGGCCACGATGCCGCGGTCGAACAGCATGGGAGCGGCTTCCTTGTCGAGGTTTGCACCGGCCCAGACGGCGGCACGGATGCCGTAGCCCTTATCGGCCGGAGAGTAGGAACAAGCGGTGGTGACGGAGGTACCCAGCGGGTCCAGCTGCTCCATCATGTAGGGGTTGCCGGGGAAGCCGCCGCAGGCCAGCAGCACACCCTGATTGGCGTTGTAGCGGATGAAGTGGTCGTCCTCAGTGCTCTGGGCGATGACACCGGTGATGCGGCCGGAGGAATCCTTCTCCAGCTTGGCAAGGCTGGTCTTGAAGTCGATGCCGTAGCCCAGCTCCTCAATGTACTGCTGCAGGGCTTCGTTGCGCTGCAGCCCGGCAGCAGACTCGCTGGCGCGGTAGTTGTGCTCCTGCACGGGGTAGAGATAATCGGTGTTGTGCTCGGCGTTCTCGGCGGGCCAAGCAGCCTCAGCACCAGAAGTAAACTCGCACTCCCAGCCGAACTTATCTTCCAGAATGCTGCGCATGAAATCGTGCATGGCAGCAGACTCGTTGATCCAAGTCTTGACAACGCGCTGGTCACACTTGCCGGAAGCATAGCGGGAGATCTCGCTCAGCAGCTTGGCCTTATCGGTCGCGGGGGCACCGGCGGCTTTGGCAGCAGCGGAGTCGATGGCGCCGTACCAGTGGCGGGTGTCCTGCACTACAGCATTCTGCTCGATGATGCGGAAGTTCAGGCCGTTGGCGGCTGCATAAGCGGCAGCAAACATACCGCCGTTGCCTGCGCCCACGATGAGGATGTCGGTGTCCACGGTCTCGGTGATGGCGGCCTCGTCGATATCAGGCTCCTTGCCCAGCCAATCGGTCTCGTCGCCGGTGGGCAGTTGGACGCTGGACACGGTAGCTTCGCCCTTGGCCTGTGCAAAGCAGCTCTTGGCGGCCTTCATGACAGCCTCGGAGGTCACGGTGGAGCCGGACACGCCGTCGATCTCGGCAGAACCGGCAGCCAGCAGCTGCTCCTTGAGCTGGTCTGCAGCGGCAGCGCCGTAGGAAGCGGTCTCGCCGGAGGTATCGACCACCACATTGGTCACAGCGCTGTCGGAGAAGGTCATGGTGACCTTGACGGTGGAGGAAATGCCCTCTGCGGTGCCCTCATAGGTGCCGGGGATGTAGGTGCCGGCGGGGGCCGCTGCGCTGGAAGCGGCGGTGGAGGAGCTGGCGGAGTTGCAGGCAGCCAGTGCACCGGCGGTAACACCGGACATGGCCGCAGCGGCCGCGATCTTCAGAAAACCTTTGCGCGAGATCTTGTTCATTGCGGGAGTTCCTTTCTTCTCTTCTTCGTGTGTTCTTCTTGTGTTCTTCGTTTACCTTCTACTTCAATCGAATCGCGCGGCATCTGGGGCCGCGCGCACTTCGTTCGATAATAATTTAACACAAAGTTTACCCCATGTCCTTTAAGAATCTTTAAGGTTCTCAGCCGCTTCCTTGCCATAAAATGCTGCTTTTGCTCTTCGTTTGTCAAATAACAGTCAAATTCATGGAAAGCAAAGCGCCCACCGCTTAAATTTCTTTAAGAAGTGGGCGCTTTTCAGTTAACGATTTTTTGGCCTTGGAAATCAAGCTCTTTCCTTTTTCCGAATTTATCAGGCAGTTTTTTTCACTGCGATACTATTTTCATAAAGTTCATGCGGGGCAATATCTTGTCCTTCCGGCCATTCGATTCCAATTCCGCCGGGCAGCATCTGAACCGTTTTGAAGTAGTTATCATCCTTCAGTTTGCTAAACCACGAACCCATCGCATAGGGTTCCACATCAAACACCTTTATTTCCCCGGTTTCATATGACAGGCGCAGTTTCATTTGAGGAAGCGGTTCCACTTTTACCAGTCTCGGTTGCAGCATTTCCATCCCTCCTTACTTCAGCGGGTCAATGCGAAAAAACTGTTCGCCGTTGGACAACAGTGTCCAGTTCGCAGCCAAGTCATCTTTATGGATTTCCATCCAAGCATCCACAAGCTTCATCTGGGCTTTCGGAAGTTTTCCTTCCAGCACGGTTCCATCCAATGCAATCACGGCTTCCTGCCCCGAATATTCGACATGAATATGCGGCATGTTGTGTTTTCCGCCTATTTCTTTATACATTCGCACAATGATCCCATAAAACATGCACAGCACCGGCATTTTCAAACACCTCCTGCCATTTCTTCCAATTGCATTATACCAAATATCCCTGCAAAAAGAAAGAGCCCGCGTCATTCTTCCCGCCCATCCGGGCGGAAGACATAGCCTTTGCCCCAGACATTTTTCAGGTAGATGGGTTTGGCCGGGTCCGGCTCGATCTTGCTGCGCAGATTGTGGATGTGCACCTGCACCGTGCGCACATCGCCGAGGCTGTCCTTGCCCCAGATCTTCTGGTACAGCTCGTTGGCTGTGAAGAAATTGTTCGGGTACCGGACAAAAAGCGACAGGATGCGGAACTCCATATCCGCCAGATGGATGCTCTGGCCGTCCTTTTCGACACAGTGGCTGTTGGAATCCAGCGTAAAAGCCGCGCAGTGGTAGCCGTTGACGCTGGGTTCGGCGGCATCCATCTGCACCCGGCGGATGTTCGCCATGATGCGGGCCAGCAGGACCTTGTTGTTATAAGGTTTGGTCAGAAAATCGTCGCCGCCCAATTCCAGCGCACGTACCACAGTATCCGTGTCATCAAGGCAGGAAGTAAAGATGATGGGGCAGTGGTGCCAGCTTCGCAGCCGCTGGCATAGGTCCATGCCATTGGTATCCGGCAGCAGGATGTCCATCAGGATCACATCGAAGTTTTCGCGGGCATGGCTCAGCGCCTCGCCGCCCGTCTCGGCACAGACGACCTCAAAATTCTGCCGGCTTTTCAAAAAGTAGCAGGTCGTATCCCGGATCACCGGGTCATCCTCCACCAAAAGCACACGGATCATCCTTTTGCTCTCCCCTTTTTCACGAAAATCTGATATACTGATTTTAGTATACCTTATTTCGCACTCTTTCTCAACCGTTTTGGCTCAACTGGTTCGGGGAAGTTTGCGGCTTTTCGGGAGGACGATCATGACAAGAAAAAAGGTTCTGGTAATGCTGGGGGCCATCGTGTTGGCCGTGGGCATCGCGCTGGCGGGCATCTGGTACAATGCACAGCTGCCGCCGCTGGCCTATCCGGGTGCCCCGGCCCAAGACGCTGAGATCCTGTTCACCACATGGGCCGACCGTTACCCGGCAGAGGGGCAGACTGCGCTCACCCTGCGCACCACATTGCAATGGCTGGCCGTCACGGTCTTCTGCACCCTCGCGGCGGTGGTGCTGGCGCTCTATTATTATAAGCACCAGCGGGAGCTGGGGTATTTCCTGCTCTATCTCGCGGTGCTCATCGCATGGGGCGCGGCGATCATCCTCTCCCCCATCAGCCTTGACCCTGTGGCTGCGGCATTGAAGCGCTGTTTTTTCCCGCTGACCGTGCTGGCCCCCATCCTGCTGAGCTCCGCGCTCACCGGCGTCGCCCCCGTCAGCCGAACCCAAAAGCTGCTGGTGCTGGTATTGACCATGGGCTATTTCCCGATCGCGCTCCACTCCGACGCCCGTGTGCGTGCTGCGGCCCTGTTCGGCGGCATGATCTACTGCATGGGACTGCTCCTTCTTGCTTACGCCAAAGGCTCCGCTTCCGTTTTGCTGCTGCTCTTCCCCTACGCGGTAACCGCCGGGCTGCGGATATGGGTCATCCTGCCGGGGCTGGATCTTCCCTTCTTTTCGGAGAGTATCCAGTTTTATCTGGTGCGCTGCGCCCGCATCTACGACATTCCCTTCACGCTGGGCTGCATGACCTTCGTCTGCCGCCGGTTCGCATTGCAGTTCGACCGCACCGAGCATCTGGCGCGGGAGCTAGATGAGCGGGTGGTCCAGCGCACCCGCGCCCTGACCGAGGAGAGTGAAGCCCGCAAGAGCATGATGCTGAACATCTTCCACGACCTGCGCAGCCCGCTGTTCGCGGTGTCCAGCGGGCTTGACACGCTGGAAGCTGCCCCTGACGCCCTGCCCGCCCTTCTGCCCGCCATGCAGCAGCGGATGAGCTTTCTGCGGCGGCTGACGGAGGACCTGTTCCTCGCCGCTAAGCTGGAGCAGAAGCAGGTGATGCTCAACGAAGACCGCGTCTCCCTCAGCGAGGCTGCTGCGGCCGTCTGTGAGAGCTGCCAAAACGAGGCCGCGAAAAAAGGCGTCACGCTGACGACCCGGTTCGACGCCGAGCTGCCCATCTGGGGCGACGCCATGCGGCTGCAGCAGATCGTCCAGAACCTCGTAACCAACGCCATCCACTACACCCCCGCCGGCGGCACCATCACGGTCCACAGCTTCGCTGCGGAGGGCCGCGCCCTCGTCCTTGTGCAGGACACCGGCTGCGGCATCGCTCCCGAAGACCAAGCCGCCGTCTTTGACCGCTACTTCCACACCACCGCTGACACCAAGCACGATTCCACCGGCCTTGGCCTGACCATCGCGCAGGAGCTGGCCCACCTGCACCACGGCGAGATCACGCTGGAAAGCGAAGTGGGCAAAGGGAGCTGTTTTACCTTGGCGCTGCCCCTGCTGGAAGATTGAGGACACAAAAAATGCTCTGCCACGCAGAAATGGCAGAGCATTTTTTCATACGTAAGTTTATGCCAGCGGGTCCCACAGCTTCATGGGCAGAGGCTCCTGATCCAGCAGGGCGCGCTGGGCATCGCTCAGCAGGCTCTTGCGGACCGTGACCTGATAGACGTTGGCCTTGAACCACTTCTCGCTGCCGATGAAGTAGCCCTTCTGGCCGGAGGCATCGCCCCAGCTGTTCTCGATCTTCCAGCGGTTCGCGGTGCCGTTCTCCTCCAGATTGACGCCGCAGAACATCATGCAGTGGTTCATGGTGCTGTCGCGGGTGAGCAGCCGCTCGGCCTTGGTCATATGGAAGGTCAGGCCGCCCAGCACTTCGCCGTACTGGAAGCAGTCGGGGTCCCAATAGCCGTTGGCACGGTCGCCGTCCGGGTGGCAGTCGCAGCTGAACATGACGCCCTCCCCGGCCTGAAGCTGGCGGATGGTCAGGTCTTCCAGCTCTTCCTGCGACAGGTTGAGCCAGAACATATTGTCCTCCACCACGTCGCCCATGAACGGCTGGCAGTAGGTGCGGTTGATCTCGTGGATGGGCGAAGAGATGATGACGACGTAATCGTCAAAATCGTTGCCCACGTACTTTTCAAGGAAGCTCTTCGGGGTCAGGCCGCGGTCGCAGTGGTAAACTTTGTCGGTATCGGTGTACTCAAAGTCGAAGGTCTTGGGCGGCTGACCGTAGAGGATGCGCAGGGCGTTGTAGATCTCCGCCAGCATCTCCTCGCGGCGGGCGGCGGGGTCCTTGCCCGCGCGGACGAGGGCGCGCAGTTCCAGCGCATCCTCCCGCATCTTGCGGGTCAGGATAGGCAGATACTTGGCCGTGCCGGTGGAGTGGACCGTTTCCGGCATGACCCAAGAGGGCACGACGCCGTACTTTTTAATCAGGCTGATGGCCATATCCCACTGGCCGCCGTCCGGCAGCGGATTGCCCATCAGGGTAAAGGTCTCGCGGTCGTCCAGTTCCTGACCGGCGAAGTGGATGATGTTCTCAAAGAAGAGGTTTGCCTTTTCCAGCTTGTCATAGAAGGCCAGATAGGTGGGCGAGATGGAGAAATCCTCCAGCTTGCACTTCTCGATGACCCGCTGACGCAGGACGTTCAGGGTGGAGAACATCCAGCAGCGGCCGCTCTGCTTCTGGTTGGTGATGTTGTTGGTCTTGACCAGAACGGAGAAGTCCATCTGGAGCTTGGCCGCAGCGGCGGGCACAAAGGCGGCATCCGGCAGGGCGGTGCGGGAGATGGCGTTGGACATCACCTGCAGCCCGGGGCGTGCTTCGTAGCCCTGCTCAAAACGGGCCAGCATTTCAGAGTCAATGGGAGTTACCTTGTTCATTGTTTTCACACTTTCTGTCTTCATTTCAAAAGCGCTGTCAACTTTTCCATGCGGCGAACCGCTTCATCGAGGACGTCCGTTCCTCTTGCAAAGTGCATCCGAATGAGGTGGTTCACCGGCTCCCGGAAGAAGCTGGAACCGGGCACGGCGGCTACGCCGACCTCGCGGATCATCCACTCGCAGAACTGCAAGTCCGTCCAACCCGCAAACTGCGGCAGGGCGAGGAAGTCCGAGATGTCGATCATCACGAAATATGTGCCCTGCGGGACATTGTGCTTCAGGCCGATGCGGTCGAGCCCGGCGAGGAAATGGTCGCGCTTTTCGGTATAAAGCGCACACAAATTCTCGTAGTAACTCTGCGGCATTTCCAGCCCGGCAACGGCAGCTTCCTGCAAGGGAGCCGCCGCGCCCACCGTGAGGAAATCGTGGACCTTGCGAGCCCCTTCGATGACCTCGGCCGGGCCGATGAGGTAGCCCAGACGCCAGCCGGTGATGGAGTAGGTCTTGGAGAGCGAATTGCAGGTGATGGTGTGCTCGAACATACCGGGCAGACTGGCCATGCAGATATGCTCGTTGGGGGCGTAGACGATGTGCTCATACACCTCGTCGGTGACGACAAAGGCATCGTACTTCAGCGCGAGCTTTGCGATGGCCTCCAGCTCATCACGGCGGAAGACCTTGCCGCAGGGGTTCGAGGGGTTGCAGAGGATCAGCGCCTTGGCCCCCTCTGCAAAGCCCTTTTCAATGAGGCTGAGGTCAAACTCATAAGTCGGCGGGACCAGCGGGATATAGATGGGTTCCGCCCCGGAGAGGATGGCATCTGCGCCGTAGTTTTCGTAAAACGGCGAGAAGATCATGACCTTATCACCGGGGTTGCAGATGGTCATCATCGCGGCCATCATGGCCTCGGTGCCGCCGCAGGTGACGCAGACCTCGGTGTTGGGGTCCACTTCATGATGGAGGGCGGGGCTCGTCTTTTTCGCCAGTGCTTCGCGGAAATTCTGGGCGCCGAAGGTCACGGCGTACTGGTGCGGGCCTTTGTAAGCCGTTTGAGCCAGTGTGTCCAGCAGTTCCTTCGGCGGGTCAAAATCCGGGAACCCCTGTGACAAATTGATGGAGTGATATTGGTTGTTGATCCGGGTCATACGGCGGATGACGGAGTCGGTAAACGTGCCGACACGATCGCTTAAAACAGGCATAACTTTCTCCTGTAAACTCTCCCAGTCCGCCTTCGGCGAAAGCCCCCCTCAGAGGGGGCCTTATCACGTGGGCAATGACGGGAAGAGTTACTCCTTAAAGTAAGCATTCTGCACAGCCAGCAGCACACCCGCGCGGCTGGCGGCGAAGTTCAGGCCGCCCTGTAAGTAGCAAGTATAAGGCTCGCGCAGGGGGCCGTCGCAGGAGAGCTCAATGGTGCTGCCCTGTGTAAAGCTGCCGCTGGCCATGATGACTTCATCGGTATAGCCCGGTTCCGGCGAGGGTTCCGGGGCGGCGTAGCTGTCCACGGGGCTGGCCGCCTGAACGCCGCGGCAGAAGCCGATGAGGGCATCGGCGGTGCCCGCGTCGAAGCAGGTCACGATGTCGTTGTGATCCTCGCAGTAGCGCGGGATGGGCTTTTTCCCCACCAGCTCCAGCAGACACTGGGCGTAGATGGCGGTCTTGATGGCCTCACAGACGACGCCGGGCGCATAGTAAAAGCCCAGATACATGTCGCGCGGGGTGTCCAGTGTACAGCCCAGATCCTTGCCGAGGCCGGGGGCGTTCAGCCGGTAGGCGCACAGCTCCACGAGGTCGCGGCGGCCCGCGATGTAGCCGCCGGTGGGGGCGATGCCGCCGCCGGGGTTCTTGATGAGGCTGCCGACCACGAGGTCGGCCCCTGCCTGACAGGGTTCCTCCGTCTGGGTGAACTCGCCGTAGCAGTTATCCACGAAGATGATGATCTCCGGGTTGGCGGCGCGGGCGGTATCGGCGATCTTTCGGATGGTGGCGAGGTCAAAGGCATTCCGCTGCAGATAGCCGCGGCTGCGCTGGATGTGGCAGACCTTGGCCCCCGGTGCCTTCTGAGCGATCCGGTCGTAATCCGGGGTGAAGTCGGCCTTGAGGGGGGCTTCGTCGTACTTGACGCCGTAGTCCATCAGGGTGCCGGTGCCCTTGCCCTTGCCGTCCAACCCGATGACGCCTTCCAGCGTATCGTAGGGGCGGCCGGTGGCAGCCAGCAGGGTGTCCCCTGCCCGCAGCAGACCGAACAGCGCCACGGCCAGCGTATGCGTGCCGCTCTGGAACTGGCTGCGGACGAGGGCGTCCTCCGCCCCCATCACCTCGGCAAAGATCTGCTCCAGCTTGGCGCGGCCGGTATCCCACAGGCCGTAGCCGGTGGTGCCCAGCATATCGGTGGAGGACATCTGGGTATCCGCAAAGGCTTTCAGCATCTTGAGCTGGTTGTAATCGCGGATCTCTTCCATGTGTCTGAAGTAGGGCTGGCAGAGTTCCATGGCTTTTTCATCGAGGGCCAGCACTTCGGGTTTGAAATCAAAAAAGTGGCTTAACATTGACATATCGAATCCTTAGGTTTTCGTTTTATTTTTTACGTAGAGTATGTACTCTTTTGCTTGCCAAAAGAGTACCAGAAAAGCACCGCTTTTTCGAGGCGCGGGCACGAATCAGGGGCTGCTCGCCCCTAATAACCCCAAAGCAGTTGGCTTCACCAGAAAATCGGGCGGTGCGCCAGTCGGCGCAAACGCTTTTCCGATTTTCTGATTCAGCCGATTTTAATTTTCTGTTTGCTCATACCGTGCATATTCTCCGAGTTTCTCGAAGCCGAGGCGGGTATAAAAGTGCACACGCTCCGGGCTGCACAGGAAGACGGGCTGCAAGCCCTCGGCGGAAAGCTCGTTCGCCAATTGGACGATGAGCCGCCCGCCGATGCCTTTGCCGCGCAGTTCCTCTGCCGTCTGCCCACAGGCCATGTAGGCCTGCCCGTTCGCAATGGCATAGGCTCCCACGGTGCAAGCGATCTCTTCCCCCTGCATCAGGGCCCAGACGCGGGCTTTTCCCCGGCTGCGCTTGGAGCACAGCTCGGAGTAGAAATCATCCCGCCGGGCGGGGCGGTCCGGGAAAAGCTCCTCCGCCACCGGGTACGCCGACGGCTCCCGTTCCAAGCGCAGGGAGGCCCAGAGCGTTTCGTCCGCATGGGGCTGCGGCAGCTGCCGCCCCGGTGTGAGGCCGAAGATGCTGTGGGTTCTCGCACGGGTCCACCCGGCGGGCGGGGCGGCCTCGGCTTCGTCGAGGATGACGGCCCGGCACCCGCAAAAGCGGAGAAATCCAGCCAGCTCTTCGGGGTTTGCATGGCCCGCCATCCAAGCGGTGCTGCCGCCGATATCCAGCGCCAGCGTCGGCCCGGCAAAGAAGCGGCCCGGCTGGCTTTTGCCGAACAGTTCCAGCGCCAGCGGCAGGGTCGCCCCCATGCAGAGCTTGCCTCGGCAGACGTTGTAAAAGCGCCGCCGTTCCTTCTGTGTCGTGACCTGTTTGATCATTTCAGCGCGTTGACGATGCTCTTGAACTCGCGGCCACGCACCTCAAAGTTGGGGTAAAGGTCGAAGGAAGCGCTGGCCGGGGACAGGATGATGATATCCCCCGGCTGTGCGGCGGCGCGGGCCAACTCCACGGCGTGCTGCATATTGTCAGCATGCTGGATGGCAAGGCCGGATGCGGCAAAGTCCGGGTGCTCACGGACAGCCTTCTCGATGCGGGGGCCGGTGGCACCCATCAGCACGAGGTTCTTGACGTGAGCGATGACCTCCGGGGCCAGCGGCTCATAGGGGATGTGCTTATCGTAACCGCCCGCAATGAGGATCACCTTCTGGTCAAAGCTGCGCAGACCGGCGATGGTGCGGGTTGGGCTGGTGCCGATGGAGTCGTTGTAGTAGGTCACGCCGTCCAGCACACGGACCGGCTCGATGCGGTGCTCGACGCCGGTGAAGGTGCTGCCGACCTTCTGGATGACCTCAACGGGCACTTCACCCCAGACGGCGGCGGCAGCGGCCAGCAGGTTTTCGATGTTGTGCAGACCGCGCAGCTTGACGTCCTTCTGAGCGAGGAAGGGGGTCACCACGCCGTCCTCGGCCATGCAGAGCATCCCGTCTTCCCGCAGGAAGGCACCGTTGTCGGTGTCGTGCAGACGGGTGAACCAGACCTGCTTGCCCTTGCAGTCGGGCACCATGCCGCGGGTGATGTCGTTCTCAAAGCCCAGCACTTCGCGGCAGGGCGGCACCTGATGGAGCAGGATGTTCCGCTTGGCGTCGATGTACTCCTGCATATCCTTGTGGTGGTCGAGGTGGTTGGGGGTCACGTTGGTGACGACCGCGATCTTCGGGCTCTTGTGCATGCTGATGAGCTGGAAGCTGGACAGCTCCACCACAGCCACATCCTCTGGAGCCACGTCCGGCAGCATGGGCAGCAGCGCTGCGCCGATGTTGCCGCCGAGGTGCACTTTGCGGCCCGCCGCCTCATAGAACTTGGAGATCAGGGTGGTGGTGGTGGTCTTGCCATCGGAGCCGGTCACGCCCACGATCTCACAGGGGCAGTAGTCGAAGAAGAGTTCGACTTCGCTGGTGACCATGGTGCCCGCCGCAATGGCATCCTGCAGCGGCTTCTGATAATACTCGAAGCCGGGGGTGCGCAGGATGATGTCCTGCCCCTTGAAGCCGTCCATGTAGTGCTCGCCAAGGCTCAGGTCGATGCCCAGACGGCGGATGGTATCGGCATAGTCGCCGAAGTCCTCCACGCTGTTCTTCTTATCGCAGAGGGTGACCTGTGCGCCCAGACCCACGAACTCTTCGATCAAGGTCTTGTGGCTGACGCCCGCACCGATGAATGCGACTTTCTTGCCCTTGACCAGCTCTGCAAGCTGCTGCTGTTCTTTCTGCATAAAAACAGAACCTCCTCTATAAAGTGTTTCTGTAAAACTTCTTGCCGTTCCCCATTCTACACCATTTCCGCGCAATACGCAACGCCAAACCCGCTCGGTGCACGATTTGCACCGAAAGGTCATCGAAATTCACAAAAAAATAATTGTCTTTTTCGACGCTTTCCGGTATACTGGACGTATCCATCAAATTCTGCAAGGAGCGCATGTTTTTTGAAGCACCCATTCCGCTTGACCGCCGCGTTTCTGACGGTCCTTCTGCTGCTTGCCCTGACCGGCTGCGGTTCGGGTTCCAACAGCTTCACATGGTTCGTGGATACCATCCCCGCGAACCTCGACCCGCAGGTGGCGTCCACGGCGTCGGACGTCATCGCCTGTGAAAATTTATACAGCGGCCTTGTCCGAAAGGACCCGGACGGCGAAATCGAGCCTGCCCTCTGCGAGCGGTGGGAACGATCCGCCGACGGCAGGACTTACACCTTTTATCTGAAGGACGGCCTGACCTACACCGCCGCCAAGGGCACCGCCGCCGAGTACGCCATCACCGCCGAAGACTTCGTCTTCGCGTTCCGGCGGATGTTCCGGGCCGACACCAATTCCCCCTACGCGGTGGAGTTCTCGGCCCTTGAGAACAGCGCCGAAGTGCTGGCCGGGCAGATGCCGGAAAGCGCGCTGGGGGTCTCCGCCAGCGGCCCGCTGACGCTGGTGTTCCGCCTGAACAGTGCGGACGAGAACTTTCTCTCCAAGCTGACGCTGCCCGGTGCCATGCCCTGCGATGAGGAGTTCTTCAACTCCACCCGCGGCACCTACGGTCTGACCGCCAAGACCACCCTTTCCAGCGGGCCCTTCTACCTTTACAACTGGACGTCCAGCGGCCTGTTCTTGCGGCGGGAACCCTCCGGCACCCTCATCGACAGCCTCCGTCTGGTTCAGAACACCAACAACGCCGACCAGTCCGCCGTCGAGCTCGTCAACGGGGAAAAGTGCTCTGCCGCGCTGGATGACACCGGCAGCACCACCTCCCTGTCCTCCATCTCCTACTCCGACACGACGTGGGCGCTGCTCTTCAACTGCAGCACCCTCTTCTCCTCCACCGAGCTGCGGCAGTCGCTGGCCGGGGTAGCGCGGGAGGCCGCCGTGGTTCCCTCCACCGGACTCTTCGCCGCAGCGGACGGTCTCATCCCGGACGGACTGAACGTGGACGGCATGAACTACCGCAGCACCGTCGGCAATGTCTCCCCCGCTGCCGTGGATGTCAGAGCCCTCTACCTTTCTGCGCGGCAGGGCATGGCGAACTCCGACTTCAACAAAGTCACCCTGATGATCCCCGCCGGGTCCGGCCTGACCGAAGCCGCCGAGACCATCAACGGCGCATGGCAGAAGGAACTTTCCCTCTTCTTCTCCATTGAGGAGGTGGACGAGGAGACCTTCCAGAAGCGCCTTTCCGAGGGCGATTACACCATCGCGCTGGCCCCCATCAGCGCCGAAAGCGACAGCGTGTACAGTATGCTGGCCCAGTTCACCACGGCGGGCGGGAATTTGACCGGCTACGCCAATGCCCTTTACGCCACCCAGCTGGAGGCCAGCACCCACGCCACCGGCGCGGCCCGCTGCCGGCTGCTGGGCGAGTGTGAGCGCCAGCTGCTGAGCGATTGCGTGGCCGTTCCCCTCTTCTCCCAGCAAAAGCGGCTGCTGGTGGCCTCCGGCATCAAGGGCCTCATCTTCGACCCCTTTGGCCCGGTGCTGGACCTGACCTACACCACCAAAGAATAAGGAAAACGCAAGACCCTCTGTGCTGCGGCACAGAGGGTCTTGTTCTGCCTATTTCTTGATGCCGAACAACCGGCGCAGGATCCCGCGCAGACACTTCGGGCTTTTGATGACGACCACCTGCATCCTCTTCCCGCCTTTCGTTCTGTGATACCACAGTATAAGCGGTTGGAGCACAGAATGTGCAGCCGGTTTGGCTGTCAGGTCGTCAGAATGGGCGTATCGGCCACGGTCTCCACCACAACGAGGGTTCCCTTCCGGGTCGAGACGGTGATACAGTCCGAGCCTTCGGCGTACTCATTGCTGACGCCCAGCGGGTAGCCCGCCGTGAGGGCCGCATCGGTCAGCTCGTAGTAGGAGCCGCCTTCGCAGACGCCCTCGGCCCTGCCCTCCATGGGGAAGACGGAAAAGTAGAAAAATTCCTCTTTCGGGTAACGGCGTTCCTCACCGGGGCGGACGAAGGTGATGCGGCTGCGCTCGTTCTGGAGGGTGACGCGGACGCCCCGCTCTTCCAGCCCAAGGCCGGTGCAGAGGTTCGACAGCGTGTGCTCCAGCCGTTTGCCGCCCAGCGCCCCCAGCAGCAGTACCTCGGAAAAACCCTTTTCCGAAGCGAGCTTCGCCGCATATTCGGTATCGGTATCGTCCTTGACGTGGGGCAGGATGATGACATCATCCTCCTGCGCCGGGCAGGGCGCGGTATCGAAGTCGCCGACGATGATGTTCGGCTTGCAGCCCAGCGGCTCGCAGTTGCGGTAGCCCGCATCGCACGCAATGATGAAGTCCTCGGGGCGGAGCAGACGTTTCAGCTCCGGCGAGACCGGGCACGCGGAAAGGATCACACAGCGTGACATAAGAACTCCTTTATTCTTGGCTCCCCTGCTAGGGGAACTCCGCAAGGCGCTGGCGCTGCCAGACCCAGCGGTGAGAGGTTAAACTTTGGGGCGCTGCCAGTCCTTGACGTCCTTGACTTCCTCATACATGGCGCAGTAGCTGTCGTACCGGGTCTGAGAGAGCTTGCCCTCGGCCAGCGCGGCACGGACGGCACAGCCCTTCTCCGACCGGTGAGAGCAGCCCGTGAACTGACACTCGCCGAGATAAGGCCCGAACTCCGGGAAGACATGCTCCAGATTCTCCTTGGGGATGAACCCGGCGCGGTTGGCCTCCAAGCTGGCGAAGCCGGGGGTGTCGGCGATGCGCCCGCCAAACGCCTCGAAGATGGTCACTTCGCGGGTGGTGTGGCGGCCGCGGCCAAGCTTCTGGCTGATGGCGCTGGTCTCCCGCTCGGCCTCCGGCAGCAGCGCGTTCAACAGCGTGGACTTGCCCACGCCGGAGTTGCCGCAGAAGGCGCAGAGCCGCCCATCGATCCACTGTTTCACCTCGTCCAGCCCCTCGCCGGTATCGTAGTGGATGGCGATGAAGGGCAGGGTCGATCTTTCGTAAGCGCTGCGGAGGAACTCCGCCTCGCCGAGGTCGGCCTTGGTGCAGACGATGACCGGCTGCACCCCTTTATCCACCGCAATGGCGGACAGCTTATCCAGCACCAAGGTGCTGGGGGTAGGCTGGGTGGTGCTGGCCACAAGGAAGAGCACATCGAGGTTCGCCATCGGCGGGCGGACGAAGACATTTTTGCGGGGTGCGATCTCGGCGATGACGGAGGCACCGTTCTCGGTCTCCACCGTCACCTCGTCGCCCGCCACGGGGGCGATCTTCTGTTTGCGGAAGATGCCGCGCGGCTTGCACTCGACGATGCCTTCTTCGGTCTTGACGTAATAGAAGCCGCCGATGCCTTTTACAATATAGCCTTTCATCTGCTCCTCCGTTACGACAGCAGCGAGGTCCACCAGTCGGTCAGGGGCGAGCTGCCGGTGCTGGAACTCCCGCTGGAAGACGAACCGCCGACGAGGCCGCTCCACCAATCGCCGGAGCTGCTGGCGGAATCGCTGCTCTCCGCCGAGGATGCCGGTTCCTCCGGGACTTCCGGTTCGGGTTCGGGGCCTGCGCTGACGGTGACGCTGACGCGGCTGTTGACCTTGACGGTAGAGCCCGCTGCGGGGTTCTGCCCAATGATGGTACCGGCGGGCTTGTCGCTGTACTGCTCGGTGGTGCTGCCGAGGCCCAGCTTATTCTGCACCAGCAGGGTGCGGGCGTCGTTCACGCTGGAAAGGCCCACCAGCGACGGCACCTTGGCCGTGGTGCTGACCTGCGGGCGGCTGACGTAGACCACGACCGTGGAGCCCGCCGCCACCTGACTGCCCGCGGCGGGGTCGGTGCGAATGACTGAGCCGGAGGCCACGGTGGGTTCCACCGCCTGTGTGACCAGCACCGAGACGCCGAGGTTCTTGAGCTGCTGCTCCGCATCGGCCTGCAGGTAGTTGGTCACATCCGGCACGGTAACGGACTGGATGCCGAGGCTGACGGTCAGGGTCACGCTCTGGCCCTCACGGACGGTGCGGCCCGCCACCGGCGACTGCTTGTAGACGTAACCGGCAGCGTAATCGTTGCTGTAGGACTGCTCCCAGTTCACGGTGATCTGGCCGGAGGAGACCTGCGGCTGGGCGTTCACCTCGTCCTGCGTCATGCCGCTGTAATCGGCCAGCACGACGTCGGCCTTCTCGCTCATCAGGGTGCTGGAGTCGTTGAGGATGGCCCAGCACAGGGCCAGACAGGCCAGCGCAAAGGCCACCGTGATGCCGAACAGCACCGGCAGGAAGACGGTGCGCTTCTTTTTGCCCTTGCGGGCTTTTTTCGGTTCCGGAGCATCTTTTTGGGTTTTCATGGGGCGTTCCACCACCTTTTCAGGAATTTCGTCGGGGAGATAGGTGTAATTGAACACGATGGCTGGGTTTTCGACGTAGGCATTCAGGGCGTTCAGCATCTCGGCAGCGCTGGCGTAACGGTTGTCCGGGCGCTTTGCCATGGCCCGCTCGGTGATCTCCACAAGGCCGTGGGGCACATTGGGGGCCAGCTCCTGCAAGCTCTGGGGCTTGTCCGAGATCTGCTTGATGGCCACTTCCACCACATCGTCCGCATCAAAGGGCAGATGCCCCGAAAGCATCTCGTACATCATGACACCGACCGAGTAGATGTCGCTGGTGAAGTCGGTCTCGTCGCCCTTGGCCTGTTCGGGGCTGATATAATGGACGCTGCCCATGGCTTTGCCGCCGGTGAGCTGGTTCTCGGCGCGGGAAATGCGCGCGATGCCGAAATCCATCATCCGAAGCTGGCCGTTGTCCAGCAGCATGATGTTCTGGGGCTTGATGTCCCGGTGCACCACGCCGTTGCGGTGGGCGTGATCCAGCGCTTTCAGGATCTGGGAGATGAAGTGCACCGTCTCCCGGCTGGTCAGCTTGCCGCCGCGCTCGTTCAGATACTCCCGCAGGGTCATACCGTCCACATATTCCATGACGATATACTGTAAATTCTCACTCACCGAGACATCGTACACCTTGACGATGTTGGGGTGGTTGAGCAGCGAGATGGCCTTGGATTCATTCTTGAAGCGGCGGACGAGGTCGGGGTCGTGCATAAGCTCCTGCCGCAGCACCTTGACGGCCACAACCGTGCCCTCCGGCACCGGGCCGCCGGGCCCTACCACCGCCTTGTAGACATTGGCCATGCCGCCGGTGCCGATCAGCTCCCGGACGGTGTACAGGCCATCGAGGGTCTTGCCGATCAGATTATCCATGCTCCACCTCCGTCGGCTCCACGGCCAGCAGCAGGGCAGTGATGTTGTCCGAACCGCCGTTCGCGTTGGCCGCTTCGATCAGCCGGTCGGGCGTGTCGTAGAAGGGCCCCTGCACAAGGAGCTTTTCCATCTGATCCACCGGGACCATGTTGGTCAGCCCGTCGGTGCACAGCAGCAGGACATCCCCCTTCTGGAGCTTTTCGGAGGTGAACTCCGGCTCCAAGCGGTAATCCACGCCCAGCGCCTTGGTGATGATGTTCTTTTGGGGGTGGTGCTCGGCCTCTTCCACCGTGATGGTGCCGCAGTCCACCAGCTCCTGCACATAGGAGTGGTCATGGGTGAGCTGGGTAAGCTTCCCCGCCCGGAAGAGGTAGGCGCGGGAGTCGCCCGCATGGCAGAGGTAGACCGTGCCGCCCCGCACCAGTGCGCAGACCGCCGTGGTGCCCATCCCGGCCAGCGATTCCTCGTGGGAAGCTTTCTGGAACACAAAGCGGTTGGCGTAGATGAGGGCCTTTTTCAGAAAAGCTTCCTCCTGCCCCGCCCCGCACTGGGCGTACTGCTCCTGAAAGACGTTCTCAATGACGTTGCACGCCCCCTGCGAGGCTTCGCGGCCGCCTCTTGCGCCGCCCATACCGTCACAGACCAGCGCCCATACCGCCCCGCCGGGCAGTTCCCCGGCCCGGTAATCGTCCTGATTTTCCTGACGGACGCGGCCGACATCCGTTTTTCCTGCAAGTTTCATAGGCTTCTCCTTCTGTCAGGCTTTGCCGTTCATCTCGTCGCGGCGCAACTGGCCGCAGGCGGCGCTGATCTCGCTGCCCAGACGGCGGCGGACCGTCGCGTTGACGCCGAGGCTCTCCAGCTTCTGCTGGAACCGGCGGACGTTGGCGGCATCGGTGGCGGAGTAGGGGCTCCCGTCCACCGGGTTGATGGGGATGAGGTTCACATGCGCCCCCATGCCCCGGATGAGGTTTGCCAGCTGCTTTGCACAGGCATCGGAATCATTGACGCCGCGCACCATCGAATATTCGAAGCTGACCCGGCGGCCCGTAGTGTCCTGATAACGGCGGACCGTCTCCATGAGCTGCTCCACGGGGTAGGCATCGTTGACGGGCATCATCCCGCTGCGGATCTCGTTGTTGGGTGCGTGGAGGGAGACGGAAAGGGTAAGCTGCAGCTTCTTCTCGGCCAATTGGTCGATCTTGGGGACCAGACCGCAGGTGGAAAGGCTGATGTTCCGCATCCCGATATTGACGCCTTCGGGCGAGGTGATGTTTTCGAGGAAGCGCATGACCTCGTCGAAATTATCCAGCGGCTCGCCGATGCCCATCAGAACGATATGCGAGATGCGCTCGCCGATATCCTTCTGGGCGGTATAAATTTCCGAACAGATCTCGCCCGCCTCCAAGTTGCGGACGCGGCCCGCCTGCGTAGAGGCGCAGAACCGGCAGCCCATCCGGCAGCCCACCTGCGTGGAGACGCAGACCGTGTTGCCGTAGTGGTAGCGCATAACGACCGTTTCGATGCAGTTGCCGTCGGCCATCCGCAGCAGATACTTCACGGTGCCGTCCTTGGCCTCCTGACGCCGCTCGATCTGCGGGGCGGCAATATAAAAGTGTTCCTCCAGCTTGGCCAGCAGGGTCTTGGGCTGGTCGGTCATGGCGGAAAACTCCGTGACCAGCTTCTGATGGACCCAGTGGAAGATCTGCTTTGCCCGGAAGCCGGGCTGACCCAGCGCCTTGAGCTCTGCAGAAAGCTCGGCCAGCGTCAGGGAGGAAATACAGCGTTTTTGTTCCATGGTGTTCTCCTATTGATACGATTCGGGCGGCGTTTTCATTGCGCTTTCTGCATCGCGCAGAGGAAAAAGCCGTCCATACCAGTGCGGGTAGGCACCGAAAGGGCCCCGTGCTCCCCCACCGTCATCCCTGCCGGGAAGGGCACCTCCGGCGTGACGACTGAGAATTCCGGATGGCGGGCAAGGAACGCCGCCACTTGATCCTCGTTCTCAGCCGGGTCGATGGTGCAGGTGGAGTAGACCAGCCGTCCGCCGGCTTTCAGCAGCGAAGCCGCTGTGTCCAGAATGGCCGACTGGGTGGCCAATAATTCATCGTGGCGGTCTTTCGGCAGAGTTTTGTAACGGATATCCGGCTTTTTTGCCAGAATGCCGAGGCCGCTGCAGGGGGCATCCACCAAGATGCGGTCCGCTGCGGGAAGCTTCGGATTCGGCCTCGTCGCGTCGTTGCAAAGGGCTTCGACGTTTGCAAAGCCCATCCGCTCCACCGCCGTCCGAATCAGCCGGACGCGGTTTTCCGCCGCGTCGCAGCTGATGAGTCTGCCGGTACCCTGCATCTCCTCGGCCAGCAGGATGGTCTTGCCGCCGGGAGCCGCGCAGAGGTCCAGCACCGTTTCGCCGGGCTTTGCCTCCACGCAGAGGGCGGCCAGCTGGCTGGCCTGACCTTCCACGTGGTAGCACCCCGCCCGGAACAGGTCGTTGTCGGCGGGGCTGCCCTCGAATTTTGCGAGGACGCTGCCCCGCACGACGCCCGGCTGGGCTGCAGCGCCCAGCGCGTTCAGCTTTTCGCAGAGGGTGGGCACATCGGCCTTGAGGGGGTTCGCCCGGAGGCTCGTTCTGCCGCCGTCTGCCGCGTAGGTCAGGATGCCCAGCGCTTCGTCCGGGTAGCGGCTGCGGAGAAACTCCGCTACGTCCTGCCCTGCCGAACCCAGCACCATGAGCCGTTCGGTCTCATTTTGGAACCGGGCCTTGCTCAGGTCGTAGACACACGCGCGGCGCAGCACCGCATTGACCAGCCCCGACGCGCTGGATTTTTTGAAGGCGCGGGTCAGCTTGACGGCCTCGTTGACCGCCGCCGACACCGGCACCTGCATATAGCGGGCCTGTGCCAGCGCCGAACGCAGGATCTCCCGGACCGGCGCATCCAGCTTGGCAAGGCCCTTGGGCAGGAACTGTGCTAGGATATAGTCCAGCGTGCCCCGGTGTTCCAGCACGGTGTAAAAGATCGCGCTGGCAAAAGCTTTGTCGCGGCCTTCCAGCTTCTGCCGCTTGAGCTCGGCATCCAGAACGAGGTTTGAGAACCCGTCCTGCTCCTGCCGCACCAGCGCCGAAACTGCCGCCGCGCGGGGGTTCGGCCCGCTCACAGGGTATCCCCCGCTTTGAGCCGCAGACCCGCTGCGAACGAGGTGCCGTCCATGGGTTTTTTGCCTTCCGGCACCACATGCAGCAGTTGGATGGCCCCATCCGCGCACGCCACGGTCAGGGGCTTGGTGGCCAGCACAGTGCCGGGGGCTTCCCCGTTGGAAGCCACAGCGCGGCACTCCGTCACCTTGACCTTCTTGCCGCCCGTCGTGAACCATGCCATCGGCCACGGATTCATGCCCCGCACCCAGTTGTGGATGTGGGCGGCGCTGTCGGTCAGGTGGAACTCAGCCAGCTCCTTATCGAGCATAGGCGCGAGGGTGGCGTTTGCGTGATCCTGCGGCTGGGGCTTCAGGGTCCCTGCCGCGATCTGGGGAATGGTCTCGCACAGAACGCGGGCACCGGCAGCCGTCACCCGGTCAAACAGCTCACCGCTGGTCTCTTCTGGGTCGATGGCCATCTTCTCGCAGACGAGGACATCTCCGGTGTCCAGCCCTTCGTCCATCTGCATGATGGAGACGCCGGTCTCGGCATCGCCGTTTAGCACGGCCCACTGCACCGGGGCGCTGCCGCGGTACTTGGGCAGCAGTGAGACGTGGAGGTTGATGCAGCCGTACTTGGGTGCTTCCAGCACCGATCTCGGCAGAATGCAGCCATAGGCCACCACCACGATCAGTTCCGGCGCAAGGGCCTGAATGTTGGCGTCCTCGCTGCCGTCCCGCAGGGTGCGGGGCTGGAAGACCGGGGTGCCGTGCTCCAAAGCCACTTCCTTCACCGGCGGCGCGGTGAGCACCTGCTTGCGGCCCACCGGCTTATCCCGGCGGGTATACACGCCGCAGATCTCATGCCCGGCGGCATAGAGGGCTTTCAGGCACTCGGCAGCGATATCCGGGGTCCCCATGAACAAAATGCGCATTACTTGTTTCCTTTCGCTTCGCGGGCAGCCTTCTTGCCCTCCTCGGTGTCCTCATAGAAATACTCGCTGGACTGCATGATGGTGATGCCATCCAGATGGTCATTCTCGTGCTGGATGCAGCGGGCCAGCAGACCTTCGGCCTCCAGCTCGAACCAGTTGCCGTTGCGATCCTGTGCGCGGACCTTGACGGCCTCCGGGCGGGTCACAGCGCCGTTGTGGCCGGGGAAGGACAGGCAACCCTCGTAGGCGGTCTCCTCCTCCTCGGACACTGCGAGGATCTCCGGGTTCACGAAGTCGATGAACTTGTACTCGTAATCTTCGGGGATCTCCTCTGGAGCGTCGGTGGTGTCCCACACGACAAACAGGCGGCGGAGCATGCCCACCTGCGGGCCGGCCAGACCCACGCCGTCGGCGTCGATCATCGTCTCGCGCATATCGTCCAGCAGGGTAGCCAGACGGTCGTCAAAGTTGGTCACGGGGCGGCAGACCTTGTTCAGGATGGGGTCGCCCTCTTTTACAATGTTACGGATAGCCATTATGGTACCTCCCAAATCAGTTGTTGTGGTATATCAGATATCTCCGTCCGAGTGCAGATCGACAACGACGGTGGCCTTACCGGGCAGTTTTTCCTGCTCATAGAGGCCGAGGGTCTCCCGCATCAGGTCGCGGAAGCGGCGGTCGTTGCGGCACTTGACGGTGAGCTTATAGCGATAGGCTTCGTTGATCTTTTCGATGTTGCCGGGGGTGGGGCCGAGAACGCGGAGGGGCAGGTCCGGCTGCTTGGCCGCCTGCTGCCCCAGCAAGGCGGCGAACCGGGCGGCGGCGCGGGCCACCTCGATCTCCTTCGGGCCCGCAAACCCCACGACGCACAGCCCGCAGAAGGGCGGGTAAAGCCCCAGCTTCCGGTAGGCGATCTCCTGCTCGAAGAAAGCGTCGTAGTCCTGCGCGGCGGCAAGGTTCAACACCGGGTTGTTGGGGTCGGTGGTCTGGATGATGGCAAAACCGGGATCCTTGGCCCGGCCGCTCCGGCCCACCACCTGCGTCACAAGGCTGAACACGGTCTCGTAGGCGCGGAATCCCTGCGCAAACAGGAGCGAATCGATGCCGAGGACGCCCACAAGGGTCACATCCTCAAAATCCAGCCCCTTGGCGACCATCTGGGTGCCCACCATGATGTCGTATTCGTGGCGGGCAAACTTTGCCAGCAGCTTTTCGTGGGCATCCTTGGCGGCAGTGGAGTCCTGATCCATCCGCAGGATGCGGGCTTCCGGGAAGAGCTTGGCCAGCTCCTCCTCGGCCTTCTGGGTGCCGAACCCGCGGTATTGCAGTTTTCCGCCGCAGGTGGGGCACTTCTGGGGCGGCGGGTCCATCTGGCTGCCGCAGTAATGGCAGAGCAGCTTGTGGGCCGACTTATGGTAGACCATCGGAACGCTGCACTTTTGGCACTTGAGTACCTCGCGGCAGTCTTCGCACTGGGCGATGGTCTGGTAGCCCCGGCGGTTGAGCAGCAGGATGGTCTGCTTCCCTGCATCCAGATTGCGGCGGATGGCGTCTTCCAGCGCGAGACTGATCTCCCGCGGGTTGCCGGAAGCCAGTTCCGCCCGCATATCCACGATCTCCACATGGGGCAGCGGGTTGCCGCCGTACCGCTGGGTCAGCCGCACGAGCTGGGTGCGGCCATGCTGGGCGGCAAAATAGCTCTCGGTGCTGGGGGTCGCGCTGGCCAGCAGCAGCAGGGCTCCGTTCTCCGCCGCGCGCTGCCGGGCGACCTCGTGGGCCGAGTAGCGGGGCGCGGATTCAGAGCGGTAGGTGTGCTCCTGCTCCTCGTCGATGATGACGAGGCCGATGTTTTCCAGCGGCGAGAAGATCGCGCTGCGGGTGCCCACCACGATATCGGCACCGCCGTCTTGGATCATCTGCCACTGCAAAAGCCGCTCGGTATGGTTGAGGGCTGAATGCTGCACGGCCACCCGCTTGCCGAACCGGCTCTTCAGCCGCAGGATCATCTGGGGCGTCAGGCTGATCTCCGGCACCAGCACCAGTGCCCGCCTGCCCAGCTGCAAGCACCGCTCGATGAGCTTCAAGAACACCAGCGTTTTGCCGCTGCCGGTCACGCCGTAGAGCAGGGCCCCATGGGGGGCGGCATCTTCGAGATGAGGCAGCAGTGCCTCATAGGCCGCTTGCTGCTCCGCCGTCAGCCGGATCGGCTCGTTTTTCAGCGGGATGCTCGAATACAGGTCGATGGATTTGTTCACCTTGCTGCATTCCAGCACGCCCTTGGCGCAAAGGTTATCGAGCACGGCCCGGCTGATTCCCTTTTCTTCCAGTTCCGTCTGGGTCCGCTCTCCCCCGCCCAGCAGCGCCACGGCGGCCAATTGCTTTGCCGTCGGCTTGGGCTTGGCCGGGAGGGTGCCCGCCAGCTTATAAGAATTTTCGGTGTGGCGGGTGAGCTGCTTCTGGAGTACCGGCGTCACCCCATCGGCCGCGACGGCGGGCTTGTACTGCGCCCCATATGGGATGACCGCCTTGACGGCCTCGTAGTAGGTGCAGAAGGTCCGCTCCTTCAAAAAATGCACCAGCCGCAGCAGCTCCGGCGTCAGACAGGCGGAGGCGGGGGCCACATCGAAGAGGAACTTCAGCTTGGAGCTTTCCGGCTCTTCGTCACAGGCCAGCACCACGCCCATCCGGGCGCGGCTCCCCCGCCCGAAGGGCACCAGCACCATGCTGCCCAGACGGACGGCATTCTGCTGGTCGGGCATGACCGCGTAGGTGTACAGTTTATCGAAGTGGAAGGTCGCATTGCTCACGGCGACCCCGACCGTTTTTGGCATTCAGGCAGTTCCTCCAGATGGTTCAGTGTGCGAGGCCCGCGCGCTGGCAGATGACCTGATACAGCTCGTCGGCACAGGCCTCCACCTCATTGTTGACCAGTTTCAGGGTGAAGTTGTCCTGCTCGGCCAGCTCGTTCTGGGCGGTGGCAAGGCGCTCGCGGATGCTTTCCTCGGTCTCGGTGCCGCGGCCCCGCAGACGGCGCTCCAGCTCCTCCACCGACGGCGGCAGCAGGAAGACCGTGGTTGCGCCGGGGAACATCCGGCGGATGTTGGCGGCTCCATGGACGTCGATGACGAGGACGACCAGCTTGCCCGCCGCCAAGCGCTTGTTCACTTCTTCCTTCAGGGTGCCGTAGTAGTTGCCGTTGTAGAAGTTATACTCCACCACCTCGTCGTTGGCGATGAGCTGCTGGAACTGCTCGGTGGTGCGGTAGTAGTAGTCGATGCCCTCCTGCTCGCCGGGGCGGGGTGCGCGGGTGGTGGCGGAGACGGTCTTCTCGATCTCCGGGTGGGCGGTGCGCAGCGCTTTGACCACGCTGTCCTTTCCGGTACCGGCGGCACCGGATACCACAAACAGATACTTTTCGTTTTCCATATTACTTTTGCTCCTCCTCTGAACCTTTGCCCTCGGCCTGACCGGCGGCGCGGCTGGCCACCGTTTCGGGCTGAAGGGCAGATAGAACGACATGGTCGGAGTCCATGATGAGCACGGCGCGTGTGCTGCGCCCATAGGAAGCGTCGATCAGCATCCCGCGCTCGCGGGCTTCCTTGACCAGACGCTTGACCGGCGCGGAGTCCGGGCTGACGACTGCCACCACGCGCCCCGCGCTGACCAGATTGCCAAAGCCGATGTTGATGAGCTTCATGTCTGCCTCCGATCCGAATGTGTCAAACGGTCACTCAAGGTTCTGGATCTGCTCGCGGATCTTCTCGATCTCCGCCTTCATATCCACCACCACGCGGGTGATGTCAAGGTCTTGGCACTTGGAACCGATGGTATTGGTCTCGCGGTTCAGTTCCTGCGTCAGGAAGTCCAGCTTGCGGCCCACCGGCTCGTCCAGCTCCAGAATCGAACGATACTGCGCAATGTGGCTGCGCAGACGAACGGTCTCCTCGTCCACAGCGGTCTTGTCGCCGAAGATGGCAGCCTCGGTCAGGACACGGGCATCGTCGATGTTCCGGTCCTCCAGAATAACCTTGAGCTTTTCGTACAGGCGGTTGGTGTAAGCCTCCACCCGGCCCGCGCTCAGGGCCTCCACCTTACCCACGCACTCTTCAAGGAAGCACAGGCGGCTTTCGACGTCGGCCTTCATCTTGGCACCCTCCGCCGCGCGCATCTGCACGAACTTTTCCAGTGCCTGTGCGGTGACGGCGGAGACGTCCTCCCACAGCTTTTCCTCGTCCACATCCGCGTGGCGGGTGGCGAGGACGTCCGGGAAGCGGGCGATCAGGCTGGCGGTGGTGTCGTTCTTGATGCACAGCTCCTCGGACAGATCCCGCAGGGCCTGCTGGTAGCTGCGGGCCAACTCCTTGTTCACGGTGACGACCGTATCGGCGGCGTCCACGTTCTGCACGGTCAGGCTCAGTTCTACCTTGCCGCGGGTGATCTGCTCGTTCAGCTGCTTTTTCAGGCGGCTGTCCATGTAGCTGCAGGTCCGGGGCATCCGGGACGAATACTCGAAGTACCGGGAGTTGACGCTGCGCAGCTCCACCGTGATCTCACGGCCATTGCGCACCGCAGTGCCCCGGCCAAAACCGGTCATACTCAAAATCATGGTCAATTTCCTCTTCTGACAAAGGTTTTTTGCGGACAAATTTCAGTATATGTATCCGCCTTTGGGCACACCCGCCCATGTTACGATACATATGTTATCATTTTACTCTGATAGCCCCGTTTTTGCAAGCAATGCGGCGAAAAAATCAGCTTTTGCCCCGAAAAAGTCACACATCCGACACAATGCAAAAGGCCCCCCGCAAAACTGCGAGGGGCCGAGGGTGCTCTAATTAGACAATGTGGGACTTGTTGGCGTAATCTGCATGATCTGCATCCACGCCCTGCTTCTTAGCGTTGCGCTTTTCGAAGAACTTGGGTGCGACCTGCGGGAACATGGCGTAGGTCAGCACGTCCTCTTCCTGCGTTGCCCACTTGGCGGCTTCTGCCTTCAGCTTGTCCATCTCAGGAGCAAGGGTATCCGCAAAGCGGCAGGTGATGGGCTGCTCGTCGCCGAGGATCTTCTTGGTGAACTCCGGCTTGATGGGAGCGGGGGTCTTGCCGTAATCGCCGTGGACCAGACCCTTGAACTCCTTGGTGACCATCTTGTAGCGCTCGCCGAGGATGACGTTGAAGACAGCCTGCGTGCCAACGATCTGGCTGGTGGGGGTGACCAGCGGAGGATAACCGGCATCCTCACGGACACGGGGGATCTCAGCCAGCACTTCGTCCAGCTTGTCCTCCTTGCCGGCGTCCTTCAGCTGCTTGAGCATGTTGGAGAACATGCCGCCCGGCACCTGATACAGCAGGGTGTTGGCATCGACGCCCAGAGACTTGGGGCTGATCTGGCCGTTGGCGATGTACTTCTCGCGCAGCTTTGCAAAGTATGCGCGGACGACATTCAGCTGCTTCAGATCCAGACCAGTATCGTAATCGGTGCCCTGCAGGGCAGCGACGAGGCTCTCGGTGGCCATGTGGCTGGTACCGCCGCTCAGGGGGCTCATAGCGGTATCAACGATGTCGGCACCGGCCTCGATGCCCTTCAGCAGGGACATGGATGCCAGACCGGCGGTGTAGTGGCTGTGGATATCCACAGGGATGGACAGGGTGTTCTTCAGCTCCTTGACCAGATCGTAGCAGGTGTACGGAGTCAGCAGACCCGCCATATCCTTGATGCAGATGGAGTTTGCGCCCATCTCCTCAAGGGTCTTGGCGTACTTGACATAGTACTCGTTGTTGTGGACCGGGCTCAGGGTGTAGCTGATGCAACCCTGAACGTGTGCGCCTTCCTTGTTGGCAGCCTTGATGGCAGTCTGCAGGTTGCGCGGGTCGTTCAGTGCGTCGAAAATACGGATGACGTCGATGCCGTTGGCAACGGACTTCTGAACGAAGTACTCGACGGCGTCATCTGCGTAGGGGCGGTAGCCCAGCATGTTCTGGCCGCGGAACAGCATCTGCAGCTTCTGGTGGGGCAGCTCCTTGCGCAGGATGCGCAGACGCTCCCACGGATCCTCGTCGAGGAAGCGGATGCAGCTATCAAAGGTAGCGCCGCCCCAGCACTCGACAGAGAAGTAGGGGATCTTATCCATTTCGGGCAGGATGGGACGCATCTCATCCATCGTCATGCGGGTAGCCAGCAGAGACTGGTGTGCATCACGCAGGACGACTTCCGTGATCTTGATCGGCTTTTTCGCCATGGTTGTCACCTCTCCCTTCGTTCTCAGTTCATGGAGACCAGAACGTCACCGGAGTTGACGGTGTCGCCCTTGTGGACATTGACGGAAGCAACGGTGCCGTCCTGCGGGGCGACGATCTCGTTCTCCATCTTCATGGCCTCCAGAATGACCAGAACGTCACCGGCCTTCACGGATGCGCCGGCAGCGACCTTGACATCCAGAATGTTGCCGGGCATGGGAGCCTTGACACTGACGGCACCGGCAGCACCGGCGGGAGCAGCAGCCTTAGGAGCGGCAGCAGGAGCAGCCGGAGCCTTGGGAGCAGCGGGAGCAGCAGCAACAGGAGCTGCACCGGCGGCGGTCTCCTCAACGGAGACGCTGTAAGCAACGCCATTGACGGTAATATTGTAGTACTTCATGGAAGAATCCTCCTGAACAAAATCAGTTCGTTTCACTTTATGTACGGTATAAAATGCTTACAGAGCCATGTTGCCATGCTTCTTGGGCAGACGGGCAGCACGCTTGGTGCTCAGCAGTTCAAAGGCAGCCACGACGCTTGCGCGTGCATTGGCGGCATCGCAGACCATGTCGGCGGCGCCCGCTGCAACTGCGCTGGAAGCGCTGCACACCTCAGCGGCATAAGCAGCAGCCTTGGCGTTGGTCGCAGAGATGATGTTGTCAGAAGCGTCGATCTCTTCCTTGTACAGGACAGAGACGGCAGCATTCGGCTCCAGAGCGCTGACGGTGCAGCCGTTGACGGCGATCTTCAGGTCGGCGTTGGCCAGAGCGGTGTAGACAGGGCCGACTGCCTTGCCAGCCAGCAGAGCGACCTTTGCGGTGGTAGCGTCTGCATAAGTAGCAGCCAGACGGGCAGCCTCGCGGATGCCGCCGGCGATGTCATCGGTGGCGCTGGGCACGAAGCCGTTGGTGTCCACGATGGTCAGCACGGGGACGCTGAAGGCGTCGCACAGGCGGACAAAGCGGGAAGCCTTGGACACGCAGTTGTGGCACAGCTGCTCACCGGCAGCCACCACACCCACAGCGTTGCCGCCGATGGTAGCAAAGGCAGTGTAGACATGCTTGCCGAAACCGGCAAAGAGCTCCACGGCGCTGTCCTTATCGATCAGGGCAGCGGCCACCTTCTCCGGAGCGGCACCGGCAGCCAGAACAGCGGTGGGCTGCTCGAACTCGAAGATAGCGGGGCCGGTCAGGTTGTTGGCGGGCAGCAGACCCACGATGTGAGCAGCCTTCTCGGCAGCATCCTCGGCGGTATCGGCCACGATGGCAGCCACGCCAGCCTTGGCAGCAGCCTCAGCAGAACCGGCGCCGGGGACCTTGTCGCCCTTGGCGGCAGAGGTGAAGGGGGCGGTGAAGAACAGCTCCGCATCCTTTGCCATCACGCAGACATCTGCGCTGGCAGCGCTCAGAGCGCTGGTACCGCCGCACACGCCGGTGACCACTGCCACCTGCGGCACAACGCCGGACACCTTAGCGATGGTCGCGTTCAGCTTGGCACTTGCGGTCAGCACGTCCAGACCCTCAGCCAGCTTTGCGCCGACGGAGTTGTAGAACGTGACCACCGGGCAGCCCGTCTGAGCAGCCATTTCGAGAACCTTGATGTTCTTTTCAACGTCCTTGACGGTGACAGCCTCGCCGTTCTGGTAAACGGCATAGGCCTGCTGGCCAGCCGCATAGCCGCAAGCGGCGCTTACCGCGCCGTCCGCAAACAGTGCGGTGTATTCCCCGTCATCGAAAAACTTGGCGAGGATTTCTCCTTTGTTGATCTTTGAAGCCATGGTAAGACCTCCTGCTTTGTCTATTTTGAGCTTTCAAAATTAGTATTATTATACCGTATTTCCCTAAATTTCTCAAGTACCGACCGGCCCATTTTCCGGGAAAAATTTCACAATCTTTTCCGGTGCAGGGTCGGCCGCCTTGTTCTGGCCGCCGAAAGGCGGGAAATATCGGGAAAGCGTATCACTTTCTCCGCTTGGCCGGGGCGCCGTCTCTCCCCTTCTGGCCCACGGGGCCGCGGGGGCGGCGCTCTGCCGCTTTGGACTGCAGCGCAGCCGAGCGGGTCTGGGCACGGCCCTTGGCCGCTGCGGCGCGCAGACCGTTGACTTCCGCCTTGGTCAGCTCACGGTAGGTGCCGGGCTTGAGCATTCCCAGCTTGACGACACCCTCGGCGTTCCGCTTCAGGCGGACGACCTCCAGCCCGACGGCTTCGCACATCCGGCGGATCTCGCGGTTCTTGCCCTCTTTCAGGGTCATCTCCATGACGGTGCGGCCCGGCTCGTCGGTCACGACGTTGATGGCGCAGGGCATGGTCTTGGTGCCGTCGTCCAGCACGACGCCGGAGCTCATCTTCAGGATCTGCGCTTCGTCCGCGCGGGGCTGGACGGTGACGCGGTAGAGCTTGGAGATGCCGCCGGACGGATGGGTGACGGCCTGTGCAAAGGCGCCATCGTTGGTCATCAGCAGCAGACCCTCGCTGTCCTTATCAAGGCGGCCCACCGGGTAAAGGCGGGCGGGGATGTCGCTGACAAGCTCCATGACGGTCTTGCGGCCCAGCTCATCGCTGGCGGTGGTAACATAGCCGCGGGGCTTGTACAGGGCCAGATAGTAGAGCTGCTGGTTCTTCTGGATGTAGATGCGCTCGTCATCCACATGCAGCACATCGCGGTTGGGGTCCATCTTGTCGCCCACCTTGACCGGGTGGCCGTTCACCTTGACGCGGCCCTCGGCAATGATCTGCTCCGCCGCGCGGCGGGAACACAGGCCCTGCTCGCTCATGATCTTCTGAATACGTTCTTCTGCCATAGTTGTTCACTCCTTGTGCGCCTCCCGGCGCTCAAAACGCACGTTGCAACGTGCTCTATCAAAACTGCGGGTTGGAAGTCCGCAGTTACGGCCGGGGCTTTTCCTCCGCCGGGGCGGCGGGAGCTTCTTTTTTGTTGAGGAGGGCGCTGACCTTTTCCACCAGTTCGGGGATCATGGTCAGGGCGCGGTCCACTGTGTTGCTGCTGTCGGACAGCTGGATGGTGCGCACGCAGCCATCCTTGACGACCAGAAACGCCACAGGCTGAATGTTGACACCCGCGCCGGAGCCGCCGCCGAACAGGTCCTTGTTGGCAGCATTCTTGCCGTCGAAATCGGTGCCGCCGGAGGCGAAGCCGAAGCTCACCTTGGACACCGGGAGAATGGTGATGCCGTCCTCGGTGGTGATCGGTTTGCCGATGATGGTGTTGGAATCCACCATCTGCCGGACCTTGTCCATCGTGACGTTCATTAAATCTTGAATCGGATGCTCAGCCATAAAATCGGCCTCCTTATTTCGATACTGGGGAAGTTCTCCCCGGAACCACTCCCCCGCCGCAGCGGACAAGCGGGACACGCCATACAGATATATTATAGCGGAATCAAAGGAACAAATCCAGTACTTTTTCGTGCCAGAATTCGTAAAGAACACGCAAAGCGGTAAAAACGATCGCATAGGCCTGTGCCGTCACCCGGAAGGACACCCGGTCTTCCACGGTGGGCTGGTCGGGACCGAGATCCGGCACAAGGCGGAGCTGCTCAAAATCAAGGTAAAGAAAGCGGTCCAAAAGGCCCAGCGCACCGCCGAGCCATGCGTTCAGCTTGCCGTAGCTGCGGGCCACGTCGGCGGGGTCCTCGCCCCGGACGCCGAGGCAGATGTTGATCTTGGTGATCCGCAGCGCCCCAAAAACGGCCTTGGTTAACTTGCCCGCCCCCCGCAGGATGGTGCAGACGATGTTTAAGGTCAGCTTTGCCTTTTTGCGGGGCGTCGCTTCCGGCTTCGGCTTCGATTCCGCTTCCGGTTTCTTTTTGGACTTCTTCTTTTTCTCCTTCTTCGGCTTTTCCGGCGCGGGATACCGGAACACCGGGAAGGTGATGCCCAGCGCACCGGCCTTGACGGTCAGGGTCTCGTTCTCCCACAGCACATCCGCGCAGAAGGGGCAGAGCATCAGCAGCACCGCCAGCACCAGAACCACCAGCAGCAGGATGCCGATGCACTTTAATAGGAAGAGCAGCACGCCGCCCACGACGCCCAGAATGCTCAGCACCACGCTCATACCGCTCCCCCGCTTTCTTCCTGATCGTTATGGATGGGCGGCAGGTCATCCAGACTGGACAGGCCAAAACACCGCAGAAAGACATCCGTTGTCCGGAACGCCACCGGGCGGCCCGGCAGGTCGAGGCGGCCCGCCTCCTCGATGAGTCCCTTTTCCAGCAGACCGGACACGCTGGACGAGGAATCCACGCCGCGCACCTGCTCGATGAAGGCACGGGAGACCGGCTGGTTGTACGCAATAACGGTCAGCGTCTCCATGGCCGCCGGGCCCAGCGGCACCGAGCGGCGGGTGTCCAGCACCCGGCGGACCGGCTCCGCGAAATCGGTCTTGGTGGCCAGCTGCCAGTGGGTGTTCAGGTGGAGCAGACAAAGGCCGCTGTCCTCGCGGGCATAGCGGGCGTGCAGGTCTTCCAGCGCCTCTTCCACGCTCGCCGTCGGCAGCTGCAGCGCCTGTGCCAGCTTGTCGGCCCCGACGGGCTCCCCGTAGGCAAAGAGCATCGCCTCCACGGCGGCTCGTATCGTTTTCTGGTTCATTTGTTCTCCTTTGTGCGTTCCAAGCGGCCCCGGCGCATGGTCAGCTTCCCTTCCGGGCCCAGCGTCACCCGCCCGCCGCGCACCAGCTCCAGCAGGGCCAAAAAGGTGGCGACGTTCGCGCCCCGGCTCTGGCGGCGGGAAAAGAGCTGCCCCATCCGCTGCGCCCCGCCCGCTATGAGCTGACGCAGGATGTAGACCACCCGGCTGCTGACCGATACCTGCGGCGCGGAGACCAGCGGCTCGAACTGCTGCTGGGTCGGCTCCTTGCGGACGAGGGGCGTCCGGCCGGAGAGTGCTTGCCAGCAATCGGCCAGCATCTGCGGCGAGTGGAACAGGTCATAGGTATTGTCCCACTCCATCTGCAAGGGCGCGCGGACAAAGACCGGGGCTGCTTCGGCTTTTTCCCGCAGTTGGGCAGCCATCCGGCGGCACTGGTCGTATTCGATCAGCCGCCCGGTAAACTCCTGCTTCATCCGCTCACCCTCTTCGCTGCGGGGCAGCAGCAGATAGCTCTTCATCTCTACCAAATGCGCCGCCATCTCGATGAAAGCGCTGGCCGTCTCCGGGTCGGCATCGTCTGCCGAGGCCACTGCGGCGGTGTATTGGTCGATGAGTTCCAGAATGGGGATGTTGTGCAGGTCCATCTTGTGCTTTTGCACCAGCGTCAGCAAAAGCTCCAGCGGCCCCTCAAAGTCTTCGAGGCGAAACGTCAGCTCCTCTGCCACTCAGATCACCGTCCCGATGGATGCGTAGTAGGCCGAAAGGGCGATCTGGTCGATGTAGCCGGTGCCGAGGTCCAGCAGATCCCAGACCACATTGTTCAGCACCGTGAGGGGCCCGTCGAGGAAGCCGCCCCACACCACCGCCAGCATCACGATCAGGATGACCCGCTCATACTTCATCATGCCGAAGTAGATGCGCTCCGGCAGGACGGCCAGCAGCACCCGGCTGCCGTCCAGCGGCGGAACCGGGATGAGGTTGAACACCGCAAGGCTGACGTCCATCATGACTAAGTATTGGAGGAACCGGGCCGCAAAAATCGTCAGCTCCGTGATGGGCGCCCAGTAGTACAGCAGCTTCCACACCACCATGGCGAGGTAGGCAAGGATCAGGTTGGCCACAGGGCCCGCCAGCGCGGTGAGCGCCATGCCCCGCTTCGGGTTTTTGAAGTTGCGCGGGTCGGTGGAGACAGGTTTTGCCCAGCCCACGCCCGCAAACACCATGCACAGCGTACCCAGCAGGTCGAAGTGCTTGAAGGGGTTCAGGCTCAGCCGCCCCTCCTGCTTCGCTGTGGGATCCCCCAGCAGCCACGCCGCCAGTGCGTGCCCCGCCTCGTGGAATGGGATGGCGACCAGCGCCACCAGCGTTCGGATAAGATAATAGATTCCGCGTGAGCTCATGTCATTCTCCTGTCAGTGGATGATTTTCATTTATTGTACTATTTTTTTCGTGTTCCGACAAGGGTTTGGCGCACAGATGAAAAAGGTTGCAGAAAATTTGAAAAAATGCTTGCATTTTCCCCGTATCTCTGGTACAATAGTCAAGCTGATTATTTTGAATTCCTTACTTCACTGCTAGGAGGTGCAAGTACCATGGCTAAGTGTGAATGCTGCGGCAAGGGCGTTACCTTTGGTATCAAGGTTTCCCACTCTCATCGCCGTTCCAACCGTACTTGGAAGCCGAATGTCCGTCGTGTCAAGGCGGTCGTGGAGGGTTCTCCCAAGTATATCTACGCATGCTCCCGTTGCCTGCGCGCTGGCAAAGTTACCCGCGCTGTCTAAGTAGCTGCATCTGCCGGTCACTTTGTCGAGTGGCCGGCTTTTTTGTTATCCGTGAGGAGGTTTTTGCATGGCACTGCCCAATGACCCCATCATGCTGCTGAGCATGGTGAACCTGAAGCTGCGCGATTTTTACCCCACCCTCGACGCACTGTGCGACGATTTGGATGAGGATAAGACCGCACTGTGCGCAAAGCTTGCTGCCGCCGGGTATGAGTACGACCCCGCGCGAAATCAATTCGTATAAATTCAGGAGGTTGCTTCCATGATGCAAGGTACCTATTACAAAGAGTGGAGCCGGGTGCTCGGCCGCGAGATGGAGTTCAAGGTCTACGGCACTGCCGGTGTGCCGGTTCTGGCGCTGCCCGCACGGGGCGGCCGCTTTTACGACTGGGAGAACAATGGGATGCCCGATGCGGTGGCTTCCCTGCTGAACACGGGCAAGGTCCAGCTCTTCACCGCCGACAGCATTGACGCCGAATGTCTGCGGACCGGGGACGTCTCGCCCCGCCGCCGCGCCGAGCTGCAGGAAAAATATTTCTGCTACCTCACCGGCGAGCTGGCTGCCCGCATCCGGGAGCTGAACGGAGATGCCGACGCTCCGCTGTGGTGCGTGGGCGTGGACACCGGTGCCGTTCAGGCGGTCAACTGCCGTCTGCGCCGCCCGGAGGTCTTTGCCGGGGCCATCGGCCTGTCCGGCCTGTACGATGTCTGCCGCTTCCTCGGCAGCGCAGAGGACGACCTCGTACTGCGGAACGCGCCCATCGCTTACCTGCCCGAAGGGATCGTGGACGCCAAGGCCTTTGCCAAGGCTGAGGAGAACCATCTGCTCCTCTGCGCCGGGCAGGGCAGCTACGAGGAGGACTCACAGGCCGACACCCGCGCCCTCGCCGCCGCGCTGGCCGCCGCCAGCATCCCTGCCCACTGCGAGATCTGGGGCAACGATGTTTCCCACGACTGGTACTGGTGGGGCAAGGAGCTGAACATCTTCGCCGAGCGCGTCTTCGGCCGAGGTCAGGAGAAAACAAATGCCTGAATTCATCATCGGTGCCCGCGGCCATGATTTCGGCCGCCATACCCCCGAAGAGCTGCTCACTTCCATCGGCAAGGCGGGCTTCCGCTGCACCCAGTTGGCCTACACCAAGGCCATTGAGGACGTGAAGAGCTACGCCGACATCACGCCGGAGCTAGTGGAAGCCACCAAGGCCGCTGTCGCTGCCTCCGGCGTTTCCATCGCCGTGGACGGCACCTACGTTGAGCTGAGCTATGCTGACGAGGACAAGCGCCGCGCCGAGGTCGCCAAAGTGCTGAGCCAGATCCCCGTCGCCAAGGCGCTGGGTGCAGGCTGCATGGGCAGCGAGACCACCAACATGGCAAAGCAGCCCGGCGTCACCCGAAAGGAAGCGCAGGAAGCGCTGCTCCGCAGCCTCGGCGAGATCCTGCCCCTCTGCGAGGAGCAGGGGGTGCTGTTTGCCGTGGAATGCGTCTACTACCACGCCATGAACACCCCGGAGGCCGTCAAGATGGTGCTGGACACCATGGCCAGCCCGAATCTGCGGGTCATCTGCGATTTTGCAAACTACGTGGGCCCGGAAAACGCTTCTGTGGACGCCCAGCGCCGCATCTGGGATCAGGTCGGCAGCTGGTACGGCGACAAGATCGCCGCCGTCCACTTCAAGGGCCAGAACTTCCAGCCCGACGGCACCCTCTACTCCACCTCACTGGAAGATTCCTGCGTGGACTATGCGGGCGGCTTTGCCATGCTCAAGGCGATGCCGCAAGCGGCCCTTCCCGTTCTGCGGGAGGAAGCCGTCCCCGCCCGCGCGGCCAGCGATATTGCGTTCATCCGCCGTTTCTGCATCTGATTTTTTGAACCGACTGCTGCAACTCCTTCCGGCATCGCGTCAGCGATGACGAAGGGAGTCGCAGCAGTTCTTTTTTGTTCTCGCTCGTTCACAAAAAGTTAACATTTGAAGGTTCAATCCCTACTTGTCTTGTAGGACAAACTGTGCTACAATCCTCTTGTACGAAAGATACCCCCAAGGGGTAATTTGAAAGGAGTCGTTCCCATGCGTGAAGCAACCGAGAAATGTCCCCGCTGCTGTGACACTGCAAACGCGGACGACCGCGAAGTGCGGGAAGCCGAAGCAGAAACGGAAAGTTCTTCCTGCTGCTGCCGCCACAAAAAGCGGAGCGAGGAGGAGTACAAGAGCCTCATCCACCGGCTGAACCGCATTGAGGGCCAGATCCGCGGCATCCGCGGCATGGTGGAAAAGGATATCTACTGCGCCGACATTCTGGTGCAGGTGGCGGCGGTGAACTCGGCGCTGAACGGCTTTTCCAAGGAGCTGCTGGCCCAGCATGTGCGCACCTGCGTGGCGGACGATCTGCGGGCGGGCAGCGAAGAAAAGCTGGACGAGCTGATCAAATTGCTGCCAAAGCTTATGAAATGACCCTCTTGCGGGCAAGCCAACCGATCTTCAGGAGTACGATTATGGAACAATACAATGTTACCGGCATGAGCTGCGCGGCCTGCTCTGCACGGGTGGAAAAGGCCGTGAACGCTGTTCCCGGCGTCACAAGCTGCTCGGTCAGTCTGCTGACGAACTCCATGGGCGTGGAGGGCACCGCCAGCGCCGCCGCCATCGTCAAGGCGGTACAGGATGCGGGCTACGGTGCCAGCCCCAAATCCAGCAGCGCTTCCGCTGCGCCGGACTCCAGTTCCGACCTTGACGCACTGGCCGACCACGAGACCCCGAAACTGAAAAAGCGGCTCATCGCCTCACTGATCTTTCTCATCGTTCTGATGTACTTTTCCATGGGGCACATGATGTGGGGCTGGCCGCTCCCCCATTGGTTCGACGGCAACCACGTCGCCATGGGCCTTGTTCAGCTGCTGCTGGCGGGCATCGTCATGGTCATTAACCAGAAGTTCTTCATCAGCGGCTTCAAGGGGCTGATCCACCGCGCCCCCAACATGGATACGCTGGTGGCGCTGGGTTCCTCGGCCAGCTTTGTCTGGAGCACCTACGCCCTCTTCGCCATGACCCGCGCACAGGTGGACGGCAACGAGGAACTGGTCATGCACTATATGATGGAGTTCTACTTCGAGTCCGCTGCCATGATCCTGACCCTCATCACCGTGGGCAAGATGCTGGAGGCCCGCTCCAAGGGCAAGACCACCGATGCACTCAAGAGCCTGATGAAGCTGGCCCCCAAGACCGCCACCCTGCTGCGGGGCGGTGCCGAGGTCAGCGTGCCCATCGCGGAAGTGCGCAAGGGCGATATTTTCGTCGTCCGCCCCGGTGAGAACATCCCCGTGGACGGCATCGTGCTGGAAGGTTCCAGCGCCGTGAACGAAAGCGCTCTGACCGGCGAGAGCATCCCGGTGGACAAGGCCGAGGGCGACAAAGTCTCTGCCGCCACCACCAACCAGTCCGGCTTCCTGCGGTGCGAGGCCACCCGCGTGGGCGAGGACACCACGCTGGCCCAAATCATCAAGATGGTCAGCGACGCCGCCGCCACCAAGGCTCCCATCGCCAAGATCGCCGACACCGTGTCCGGCTTCTTCGTGCCCGCCGTCATCTCCATCGCCGTGGTCACCACGATGGTCTGGCTGCTGCTGGGCCGGGAGTTGGGCTACGCACTGGCCCGCGGCATCTCGGTGCTGGTCATCAGCTGCCCCTGTGCGCTGGGTCTGGCCACGCCGGTCGCCATCATGGTCGGCAACGGCCTCGGCGCCAAGAACGGCATCCTGTTCAAGACCGCCGCTTCGCTGGAAGCCGCGGGCCGCACCCAGATCGTTGCGTTGGATAAGACCGGCACCATCACCAGCGGCGAGCCGAAGGTCACCGACATCCTGCCCGCCGAGGGCGTTTCCGAGACCGAGCTGCTGACCCTTGCCGCCGCACTGGAGCGCAGGAGCGAACACCCGCTGGCCAAGGCCGTCCTCGCTTACACCGAAGCAAACGCCATTGACGCGCCCGAAGTTTCCGACTTTTCCGCCCTGCCCGGCAACGGCCTGTCCGCAAGGCTGGACGGAGCGGAGATCTTCGGCGGCAACGCAGCCCTGATCGAAACCAAGGCCGCCGTCCCTGCCGTGCTGAAGGAAAAGGCCGCCGCCCTTGCAAAGGAAGGCAAGACCCCGCTCTACTTCGGCGGCGCGGGCAGACTGCTGGGTGTGGTCGCCGTGGCCGACACCATCAAGGAGGACAGCCCCCGCGCCATCCGCGAGCTGCAGAACATGGGCATCCGGGTCGTGATGCTCACGGGGGACAACCAGCGCACCGCCGACGCCATCGGCAAGCAAGCGGGCGTGGATGAAGTCATCGCGGGCGTCCTGCCCGACGGCAAGGAAGCCGTCATCCGCCAGCTGCAAGCTTCCGGTAAGGTAGCCATGGTCGGCGACGGCATCAACGACGCCCCGGCCCTGACCCGTGCCGACACCGGCATCGCCATCGGTGCGGGCACCGACGTCGCCATCGACGCGGCGGATGTCGTCCTGATGAACTCCAAGCTCTCCGATGTGCCCGCCGCCATCCGGCTCAGCCGCGCCACCCTGCGCAACATCCACGAGAACCTGTTCTGGGCGTTCCTCTACAACACCATCGGCATCCCGCTGGCCGCCGGTGTGTTCATCCCCTTCGGCCTGACCCTGAACCCCATGTTCGGTGCAGCGGCCATGAGCCTGTCCAGCTTCTGCGTGGTCAGCAACGCACTGCGGTTGAACCTGTTCGACCTGCACAGCACCAAGCACGACCACAAAGCCAAGAATGCCGTTTCCCTGCCCGCTGCCCCCGTGCAGCCCGCAGTCGAAGACCATACCACATCCAATGTCAAGGAGGATAACGTTATGAAAAAGACCCTGCATGTTGAGGGCATGATGTGCGGCCACTGCGAGGCCCGCGTGAAGAAGGCACTGGAAGCTCTGCCCGAAGTCAGCGAGGCCGTGGTCAGCCACGAGGCCGGCACCGCCATCGTCACCCTGAGCGCCGACGTCTCCGACGAGACCCTGAAGAAGGCCGTCGAGGATCAGGATTACAAGGTCACCGGCATCGAGTGAGCCGGTTTCCCAAATCAGAAACGGGAGCTGTCCGCACAATGTGGGCAGCTCCCGTTTTTTTGTCAGGTCGTTTCGAATCGTGCGGCACCTTTTGTCTTCAGCCAGCGCAGTGCAAGGGCATCGGCCCCCGCCAGCAGCAGACAGGCAAGGCTCAGGCTGACGGCGGGCGGCATCCTATGGGACAGCGCCGCCGTCCCCGCAAACAGCGCAAGGGCCGCGCCCCAGCTCAGGAGCATGGCCAGCAGACAGAAGGGGCTTTGCTTGATGACCGCCGTTTCGCTGGTCCAGTGGAAGCTGGGCATCAGCACCCCCAGCACCAGCCCCACCGCCGCCGACAACACCACGAAGAGCGCCACCGCCAGAAGGCCCAGCAGCACCATGGGCAGAGCGGCCCGCACCACAGCCAGCAGCACCCCCGCGCAGAGCAGGGCGGGCGGCAGCGTCACCGCCAGATGCAGTTCCAGCTTGGCGCGCAGGGTCTGCCACGGCGAGACCGGCAAGCTCCGGATACGCCAAAGGCTCTCCCCTTCCAGCGAGACGGAGGGGGCCGTCAGGCAGTTCGTGCCCGCCCCAAGGGCTGCGGCGAATGCTGCCGCCGCACCCGCCAGCCCCGGCGGAAGCAGCTGGACCGCCAGCAGCCGGATCTCCCCTGCTTTGTACAAAGCCAGCACGCTGAGCACCACCAGCCCCAGCGACCCCATGGCGCAGTTGAGCAGGTAGGTGGGGCTGCCCGCCAGATGGAGCAGCTCCCGCCGCAGCAGGGCCCGCCGCACCGAGACGCGGCGGCTGGGCGCTGCCTTCATTTTCGATGCCGCGCCGCCGGTGCGGGTGGTCATCAGGCGGAGGTAGGGGCCGGAAAGAAGCTTTCCCAGCGCGGCGCAGACCGCCGCCAGCGAGATCAACAGCCCCAGCAGCACCGGGATATCTCCGCACGCAGCCCGGCCCAGCAGCAGCCAGCCGCCCTGCGGCAGCCCTTCCCCGCCGCCCCACAGCGCCGAGGAGAGCAGGGCGTTCAGCAGCGCACCGCTCTTTTGATAGCCGAGGAAATAAAGGGCAAGGAAGCCCAGCGACGCCGCCACGGTGAAGAGCGCTTTATGCCGCCCGGCCTTCGCCACGAGCAGAGCCACCGCCCAGCCCAGCAGCGCCGCCAGCACCGACGCCGCCCCGGCCAGCAGCAGGGCCATCGGCACAGCGCTCAGGATGCCGCCCAGCGGATGCGGCGCGAACCGCGCATAGGCCGCTTCGGCGGGCACCCAGACGAGGAGCAGATAGAACAGGCTCATCTCATACAGGCCGCTCAGCCGCACCGCAAAGATCATCCACGGCGGGATGGGCAGAGCCAGCAAAAGGTCGTTGTCCTTGGCCTGAAAAAGGCGGTTATAGCTGGAAAGCGCCCCGGCCAGCACGCTGACAAGGAGGGCCAGCAGTTCCAGCACGAGGAAATAGAGGGTCTCCCAGCCGGCCGGCAGAAGAAGCTGCGCCAGCGGCCACGACAGCGAAGCAAAACTCGCCATCAGCACCAGCGCAATGGCCCCATACAACGCCCCGAAGGCAAGCTTTCCCGTTTGGGTGCGCTGCTTCCCGGTGCGGGCGCTCCGGTTCAAAAAGGCGCTCTGCTCCCGCCGCTGTTTGTGCAGCAGGGCGGCAAAGCAGCGTTTCGTCTCAGCGTTCATCGGCGCCGCCCTCCAACTCTAAGAAGACCGTTTCCAGCGAGGCGTCGCCCCGCACCTCGGCCATGGAGCCCGCCCGGATGAGCTTGCCGTTTTTGATGATGGCCACCTGATCGCAGAGCTTTTCCGCCACTTCCAGCACATGCGTCGAGAAAAAGATGGCCCCGCCCGTGTCGCAGAAGGCCCGCATGGTCTGCTTGAGCTGGTGCGCCGCCAGCGGGTCCAGCCCGACGAAGGGTTCATCCATCAAGATCAGTTTGGGCGCATGGAGCAGCGCCGCGATGATGGCCAGCTTCTGCTTCATGCCGTGGGAGTAGTCCCCGATGGGCTGGGCCAGCGCCCCGGTCAGGCCGAAGCGCTCCCCGTACCCCCGCACCCGCTCGGCGCGGGCCGCGTCCGACACCCCGAAGATGTCCGCGATGAAATCGAGGTACTGGATGCCGGTCATGTAATGGTAAAGGTCGGGGTTATCGGGCAGATAGGCCAGCTTCCGCTTGGCGGCAAGCGGATCCTCCCGCACCGAGATGCCGTCCACCCGCACCTCGCCGCTGTCCGGCTGGAGGATGCCGCAGCAGCATTTCAGGGTAGTGGTCTTGCCCGCACCGTTCGGCCCGATAAAGCCGAAGATTTCGCCGGGCCGGATGGTCAGCGTCAGGGCGTCCACCGCCGTCTTCTCCCCGTAGCGCTTGGTCAACTGCTGAATCTGAAGCATTCCGCTTCCCCCTTTGATCCCATTTGTAGAAATCATCCCACATTCGGCGGGCGCTGTCAAGGTTTTGCGACACAAAAAGAGGGCCAAAATCTGTAAAGCATATGCTTTTTACAGCTTTTGACCCTGCATTTTATTCTCGGATGACGGCCACCGTTTCAACGTGGTAGCGTGCAAAAAGCTCGATCGCAGCCGGGCCGACCCGCTCCCCGCTGACCACGATGGGGATCGCGGGCGGGCAGGAGACGGTGGGCATCGCGCAGACCCGGCCCAGCGCCTCGGCGGCGGGGATGGTCTGCTGCGGGGCGAAGACTGCCGCGCGCACAGAGCAGACCGGTTCCGCTTCTGCCGCCAATGCGGTGAAGGTGTCCCCTTCCGGCTCAGGGCATTCCGGTACACCGGGCAGTGCCGCGCAGATCGCTGCAACGGCTTCTTCCAGCCGGTCGTAGTCCTGCGCCGGATTTTCGGGTGTGAACATCAGCACCACATAGCGGGGGTCGGCATACTCGCACTCGATGGCATACTTGCGCAGTGCCTCAGCCAATGCCGTGCCGGTCAGGCCCAGTGCGGCGGCGTCTAGCGTCAGCTTGAGGGGTTCGCGGGCCGGGTCGTCCACGGCCAACGAAAGCTTGCTCCCCGCCGCAGCCGCCGCCTCGTTCAGCACCCGCCGCAGCCGCGTCAACTGCCCACAGCAGGAGTAGAGCCGCAGCGGATACCCCTCAGACAGATACCGGTTGCACCGGTCGAGGGACTGCAAGATCAGGTAAGAAGGGCTGGTGGAACCGAAGAGCGCCAGCGCATTGCGCACCGCCGTTTCGTCCTGCACCGGAGCCTTGAGGCCGAGGTGCAGGTAGGCCCCGCCGGTGAGGACGGGCAGGGTCTTGTGGCCGGAGTCGCAGCACATCGCGGCCCCCAGCGCCATGGGGTGCTTGCTGCCGCCGACCAGAAAGTTCAGGTACGCGCCGTGGGCGTTGTCCACCAGAAGCGGAGCACCATGGGCGTCGCAGACCTTGGAAAGGGCCGCGATATCCTGCATCCCGCCGAGGTAGTCCGGGCTGGTGACGTAGACGCCAAAGGGGGTTCTCCCCTGCCCGGAAAGCCGCTCCAGCGCCTGTTCCAACTGCCCCGCCGTCACCGGGCAGCTGCACAGCGCCCCGGCAGCTTCCGGCGCGGGCCAGAGCCACTCGATGTCGAAATCGAGGAGGGCGGCGGCGTAGAGCAACGCCTTGTGGGCGTTGCGGGCGGCCAGCAGAACGGGCCGCTGCCCCGCCGGGGCCGCTTGCAGCGCAAGGCAGAGCATGGCCCGGATGCACTGGGATGAGCCCTCGGTGCTGTAATAGGTGTGGGCCGTGCCGAACAGCTTGGTGGCGTTGGCTTCGCTCTCCGCGATGATGCCCTCGGCCTCGTACAGCTCGTCGGCGCCCTTGATCTCGGTGATATCGGCCTCCTCAAAGCCCAGCAGCTTCTGGCCCTTGTGGCCGGGCATGTGGAGCCGGGAGGTGCCGGACTTGGCGTAGCTGCGCACAAAGTCCACGATGGGTGTGGTCATGCTCATTCGCAGGCTTCGCCGTCGGCACAGGCATTGCAGGTGGAACCCAGCTCGATGGGCACTTCGATGCCCTGTGCTGCCAGCTCCTGATTCTTCGCCACTTGGATCATGATGGCGCACTCCATCCGCTTACGGAACAGCTCACAGCCGTACTCGTACACGCCGGTGATGCTGCCGGTGGCGTGGTAGGCATTGGCCGCGCAGCCGCCGGAGCAGTAGAGCTTGGCCCAGCAGTCCTTGCACTCCGGGCGGGCGTAGGCGTTGCAGTGCTTGAACTCATCCCGCACGGCGGTGTTGGTGACGCCCTTCCAGATGTCGCCCATCAGGTACTTGGGATCGCCGACGAACTGGTGGCAGGGGTACAGGTCGCCCCACGGGGTGACGGCCATGTACTCGGTGCCGGAACCGCAGCCGGAAATGCGCTTGTAGATGCAGGGGCCGCCGGTCAGGTCGATCATGTAATGGTAGAAGGTGAAGCCGCGGCCCTCGCGGTCGCGCTTGATCATCTCCTTGGCGAGGATCTCGTACTGCTCCTTCAGGATGGGCAGGTCCTCGGCGGTCAGAGCGCTGGGGTCATCCGGCTTGCAGACCACCGGCTCCATGCTCAGCTCGGTGAAGCCGAGATCGGCCATATGGAAGATATCGTTGGTGAAATCGGTGTTGAAATGGGTGTAGGTACCGCGCATGTAGTAGCCCTTGTCGCCGCGCTTCTCCACGAACTTCTGGAACTTGGGCACGATGGTATCATAGCTGCCGTGGCCCGCGTAGTCCTTGCGGAAGCGGTCGTGCACTTCCTTGCGGCCGTCGAGGCTCAAAACGACGTTGTGGCACTCCTTGTTGCAGAAGTCGATGACGTCATCGTCGATCAGCATCCCGTTGGTGGTCATGGTGAAACGGAAGTTTTTGTTGTGGATTTTCTCCTGCTCGCGGCAGTAGGCCACCAGCTTTTTCACCATGTCGAAGTTCATCAGCGGCTCGCCGCCGAAGAAATCGACTTCGAGGTTTCGGCGGGTGCCGGAGTTCTCGATCAGGAAATCCATGGCCCGTTTGCCGACCTCAAAGCTCATCAGGGCGCGGTCGCCCTGATAGCGGCCCTGCGAAGCGAAGCAGTAGGAGCAGTTCAGGTTGCAGGTATGAGCCACATGCAGACACAGCGCCTTGACCACAGTGTTGCGGTTCTTGAAATCGAAGGCCATGTCGGCGTAGGTGTCAGGGCTCCACAGCTTGCCCGCCTGTTCCAGCGAGGCCACATCCTCCAAGCACTGACGCAGGTCGGCCTCGGTCACATCGGGGCGGTCGCCGTACTTTTCGAGCATGGCGGCCACGATCTCGTCCGCGGAGTGCTCCTTGTACATTGCGATGACGTCATACGCCACATCATCCACCACATGCACCGAGCCGCTGCAGGTATCCAGCACGATGTTATAACCGTTCAATTGATACTGATGTACCATTTTACTCTCCATTCCATTATTCCATAAAAAAATGCCGCCCGGCAAAGGCGGCATCCGATTGGCAGAAATTACTTGTTGCTGTTCTCGCACTTCTGGTTTGCCACGCCGCAGGAAGTCTTGCAAGCGGACTGGCAGGAAGTCTGGCACTCGCCGCAGCCACCGGTCACAACGCTCTTGGTCAGGTCACGAGTAGCGATCGTCTTGATACGTTCCATAATATATAACCTCACTAGATCATAAAGTTTTATGCGCGGAACCATCCGCACACGATATTACCTTTATGTAGGATAGCACACATCCTACCCAATGTCAAGATTTTTGTCGCAGAAAGCGGGGATATGCTCCATCATTCTAAAGGCTGGTATTTTTTCAAAATCGTGTGGAGCCCCAGCTCCCGCGCTTTGGCCAGTAAGTACCGGTAGCGGCACAACAGCGCCTGACGCTCGTAGATGCGCTGTTCGATCAGGTCGGTGTCCACCTCCAAGTCAAACATCATCTCGTTGCGGTGTAGACAGAACAGGCACTCCTTCAGCTCCTCCTCCAATTCCGGGTGGTAGCGCTCATGCTCCGAATCCCGCGGGATGCGGTTTGAAAGATACGTTTGCGGTTTTTGCTGGGTCGTCATCATGCAGCTTCCTCCTCTTTGTACGCTGAAAACTTTACGCTTTGGTTTTCAGTATATGCAGGGAGAGCGCAAAGGATGACGGTTTGGAGAGCTGATTTAGAAAATGCGATTGGCGCGGTTCATGTATTCGAGTTCGCGCTTTGCGCAGGTATTCACATACAGGTTCAGGTCAGATGTGGTTTGCAGTTGTGCAACACGCGCATTCAGTTCTGCACCCTGTGCCTGAATGCCATCCATTTTGTTTGATAGCTGATTGCAATTACGAATAACTTTATCAATTTTTTGATTTGATTCCTGAATCGCATCATAAAGCATCCATTGATTTTCTTTGATTTCTTCCAAATGTCGGATAACTTCATCCAATTTTACAATAATTCGATCCAACCGACTTTCCATATCATATTTATTGTATGCACCTTCATGACCTTCCAGTTGGGTGCATACGCCTGTATCAAAATAGCCATACAAAGAACATATCGGAACAAATCCCCAGTAGTTCTTATGAATGATATTCTTTTCGTACAATTTCTCCAAAGTCGCTTTTGTTTTCCGATTTGCATCCTTCATCTCTTTTAACTGTTCTTGAAGCAGCGTTTTTCTCGGAAGTTCCCTTTGCACACGCAGTTTTTCCAGCTTAACGGCCTCATTATACGCTTTTACAGCATTATCATAATTCTTTTTCGATTGGACATCTGCACCATGCTGCGCATCAGCTGCATTTACCATACTGATGGCAAGTGCAATCAGTCCAACAATGAGTGCAAAAGCAGCAATTTCCCAAAAGAACTCCCTAAAAAACTGTAAAATCAATCCAAGTACAAATAATAATACTGCTCCCGGCAGACACATAAATGCAACCATATCAGCCGTACCACCGTCATAATGAGATAATGTCACTTTGTCATAAACCGGTTTTGTATACTGGCGATAGCCCGGTAATGTAGAAAGCTTGTACTCTAACGATGCAATCACTCCATTTTGCGTGTACACCTCTTTTTCCAACTCGACGACCATACCAAGATATTCTTTAATTGCTGCCGCTGTCATTTGACACCATCCTTTTCTTTAGCCCCAAAATTGTATAACAGCCCAAATTCGGGCTATGTTTTCTTTAGTATAGCCCGATGTCGGGCAATTGTCAATGTACGGCTATGGTCTTACCATTCAATTAAAGTAACTTTTGGATGGTGTATTCTATGATTTCCTATCAACCGCTTTGGGCTACGATGAAAAATCGTGGAATTTCACAATACAAACTTATCAAGGATTACCATTTCAGCACCGGCCAACTCGACCGCTTACGCAAAAACGACAGCGTAAGCACTAACACCTTGGATATGCTTTGCTCTATTTTAGATTGCAAACTTGAAGAAGTCGCTGTCTATCTCCCCGACGAAGCAGATTTCTCGAATTGAATTTACAAAAACTCCATCGAAATTCATCGAGTTCACCTCAAACAAAAAAGATTTTTGATTCCTGTATTCCTCTACTTTTTCGTCAACAATAAAGCCGCTGACCGTCTGCCTTACACAGAATCACCAGCGCGTTTCCTCTTTTTCAAGTCCCCCGGACACAAAAAATCGGCACCCGCTTTTCAGCGAGTGCCGATTTTGTTACCCTATCATTGCTTTGATTTTTGGCGCAGCTTTGGCGTAAATCCGCTTTTGAGCGCTCCAAAAATCAAGGATTCATGCGGTTTTTTGGCAGTTATTAGTACATGCCGCCCATACCGCCCATGTCACCGCCAGCGGCGGGGGCAGCCGGAGGTTCCGGCAGGTCAGCCACGAGGCTCTCGGTGGTCAGGACCATCTCAGCGACGGAAGCTGCGTTCTCCAGAGCGGAACGGGTGACCTTGGTCGGGTCCACGATGCCGGCGGCGATCATGTCGTCCACGAAGACCTCGTTCTGGGCATCGAAGCCATAGTTGGGCTTGTTGGCAGAAATGATCTTGTCGATGATGACGCTGCCTTCCAGACCGGCGTTCTTGGCGATCTGGCGCAGAGGAGCCTCCAGAGCCTTCAGGACGATCTTTGCGCCGGTGCGCTCGTCGCCTTCCAGCGTGTCGCACAGCTCACGGACAGCGGGGATGGCGTTGATGGGAGCGGTGCCGCCGCCAGCGACAACGCCTTCCTGAACGGCTGCCTTGGTAGCGTTCAGAGCATCCTCGATGCGGAGCTTCTTGTCCTTCATCTCAACTTCGGTGGCAGCGCCGACCTTGATGACGGCCACACCGCCCGCCAGCTTTGCCAGACGCTCCTGCAGCTTCTCGCGGTCGAAATCGCTGGTGGCTGCCTCGATCTGGTTGCGGATCTGGGCGATGCGGGCTGCGATAGCGTCCTTGTCGCCAGCGCCGCCGACGATGGTGGTGTTCTCCTTGGTGACCTTGACCTGACGGGCATGACCCAGCATCTGAACGGTGGCGTCCTTCAGCTCATAGCCCAGATCGGAGGACACGACAGTGCCGCCGGTCAGGGTAGCGATATCCTGCAGCATCTCCTTGCGGCGGTCGCCGAAGCCGGGAGCCTTGACGGCGCAGACATTCAGGGTGCCGCGCAGACGGTTGACGATCAGGGTGGACAGAGCCTCGCCCTCGATGTCCTCCGCCACGATCAGCAGCTTCATGCCGTTCTGCATGACCTGCTCCAGCAGGGGGACCAGATCCTGAATGACGCTGATCTTCTTATCGGTGATCAGGATGGCGGCGTTGTCCAGATCAGCCACCATCTTATCGGTATCGGTGACCATATACGGGGTCAGGTAGCCGCGGTCAAACTGCATACCTTCGACGATCTCGTTGTAGGTCTCAGCGGTGGTCTTGTTCTCCTCGATGGTGATGACGCCGTCGGAAGTAACCTTCTCCATAGCCTCTGCGATCAGGCGGCCAATCTCCGGGTCACCGGCAGAAATGGTGCCGACGCGGGCGATGTCGTTGGAGTCCTTGACCTTCTGGCTGTGGGCCTTGATGGCCTCCACCGCCTTGGTGACTGCCTTGCTCATGCCGCGGCGGATGTCCATCGGGTTTGCACCGGCGGTGACATTCTTCATGCCCTCGGTGACCATGGCCTGTGCCAGAACGGTTGCGGTGGTGGTGCCGTCACCTGCTGCATCGTTGGTCTTGGTGGCGACCTCACGCACCAGCTGTGCGCCCATGTTCTCGAACTCGTCCTTCAGCTCGATCTCCTTGGCGATGGTGACACCATCGTTGGTGATGACCGGGGCGCCGAACTTCTTGCCCAGCACCACGTTGCGGCCCTTGGGGCCAAGGGTAATCTTCACGGTATTTGCCAGCGTGTCAATACCGGCGCACAGCGCCTTGCGGGCTTCCTCGCCCTGCTTGATCTGTTTAGCCATAATCAAATCGCTCCTTTAAAGCTCAATTTCAAAAATAGAGGGGAAGATCTCAGTCTTCCACAACGGCCAGAATGTCGCCCTGACGGACGATGGTACACTCCTCGCCATCCACCTTGACTTCGGTGCCGGAATACTTGCTGGTGAGGACCTTATCGCCGACCTTCACGGTCATCTTGACTTCCTTGCCGTCCACAACGCCGCCGGGGCCGACAGCGATGACCTCACATACCTGAGGCTTCTCCTTGGCACTGCCGGTCAGGATCAGGCCGCCCTTGGTGGTCTCCTCGACCTCAACAGTCTTGATAACAACACGGTCTGCAAGAGGAATGATCTTCATAGTTCTTGCCCTCCTATAATAAATATAATGATAAACTTTTTTGGCCCGGAAGCTCTCGTTTTCTTCGTTCCCGGTGTTTAGCACTCCATTTCTCTGAGTGCTAAGTGTATTGTACTCATCTCGACTGCAAAAATCAAGAGGTTTGCGGCATTTTTTTGTTAAGATTTTATGACAGAAAAGCGGCTCTTCTTGCGAAGAGCCGCTTTTCATCATACGACCGCGTGTTTTTTCAAAAATCTTTCGTAAGCCGGTTTCGGCAGGAGGATGCGGCCCGCCAGCGGCTGAAGGGCCGCCGTGACGGTATCGCAGGGGGCGCACTCGCCGTCAGCAGTCGCGACGATGGGGCCGCGGCCATCCACCGGGCGGAGGGCTACACATCTGGCGCGGCGGTAAATGAAGTACGGCTTTGCCTCCTCGGTCAACTGGCCATGGGCAAAATGGCGGCCCTTCTTGTACATGCCCAGCAGCTTTGCAATGGTCAGCCGCCCGACTTTGCGGACAATGAAAACGTCCAGCCAGCCGTCATCCGGGACTGCTTCCGGCCCGGCGAGGAAACCGCCGCCGTAGGCCTTGCCGTTGCAGATGGCGCACATCAGGCAGTCCACCGTCAGCTCCTCGCCGTCGATGGTGAAGGTCAGCTTCCGGCCGATGTGTCCGCAGAGCTGCTCCACGATGGAGAGCAGATAGGCCACCTCACCGCCGCACAGCGGGATGCGCCGGAACTTCGGGATGCCGTAGGCCACCTGTGCGTCCAGCCCCGCCGCGCAGATGGTAGCGGACAGGCCCAGATTCGTTTCCAGCAGGTCGATGGTCACTTCCCCGCCCGCAAGCTGGGCGTCAAGGTCGGCAAACTCCTCTTTCGTGCCGTAGGTGCGCAGGAAATCGTTGCCGCTGCCGTAGGGCAGACAGCCCACCGCCGCGTGGGGGAAGCCCTGCACGCCGGTCATGGCCTCCATAAAAGTGCCGTCGCCGCCCGCCGTGTAGATGCGGAGCGGCTCGCCGCTCTGGGCCGTCTCCTGTGCCGCCGCATGGGCCAGCTCCCGCGCGTGGCCCGCATATTCGGTCACACAGACCGTGTATTCTCCCTCTGCCAGCCCCGCGCGCCGGGCCGCCGCCTCGATCTGCGGGATGAGGGAAGCGGTGCAGTCCTGCTTGCCCGCCGCCGGGTTCAACAAAAACAATGTGCGCATTGGCGTCCTCCTGAAATTCTTTTATCCTTATGATAACAGAATTCACAGGAGAATCAAGTGCTTTCCCGACAGGGTATCGGGTAGTTTCCCAAAGCAAGTGTCCGACGGGTGGGACCCTGTTGCCGAAGGCAATAGGGCGGGGTATGGAATCCCCGTTTCACTTGCGTGGGAAAGCTACCCGATGCCCTGCCCTACCGGCTCGATCGTTCCTTCCCGCAGCACAACGGAACCATCTCCGGTGCAGTCCGCCGTCCAGTGCTGGCCGGTGTGAGCCGCCCCGGCGGCGATCTGGTCTGCGAGGGCCTGTTCCACGGCCCGGTCCACCTGCCGCCGCAGTTCACGGGCTCCGTAGGGCGACCGTGCCCGCGCCGCCAGCGCCGGGCCGACGCGTGGCGTGTGGGTGAGCTGGTAGCCGTTGTGGGCGGCCCGCTCCTCCAATTGGCCCAGCAGCTTTTCGGCAATGGCGCACAGGCTCTCATCGGCCAGCGGGCGGAAGACGATCAGCTCATCCAGCCGCCCCACCAGCTCCGGCCGAAACCACTTTTTTGCCTCTTCGATGGCCTGTGCCGACTGCTTTTCGAACAGCACCTCGCTGCCCGCCGCAAAGCCCAGCGGAGCGCTCTGCCCGGCCAAGAACCGCGCACCAAGGTTCGATGTCAGCAGGACGATGGTGTTTCGGAAATCGGCTTTGCGGCCCATGGCATCGGTGAGCTGGCCGTCCTCCAGAATCTGCAGCAGGATGTTCTGGATATCCGGGTGGGCCTTTTCGATCTCGTCGAAAAGAACGACGCTGTAAGGGCGGCGGCGGACGGCTTCGGTCAGCTGCCCGCCCTCGTCGTGGCCGAGGTAGCCCGGCGGCGCACCGAGGAGGCGGGCCGTGGTGTGCTGCTCCTGATACTCCGACATATCGAACTTGAGCAGAGCCTTCTCGCTGCCGAACCAACTGCGGGCCAGCGCCTTGGCCAGCGCGGTCTTGCCCACACCGGTGGGCCCCAGAAAGAGCAGCGCCCCGATGGGCCGGCCCGGCTCCCCCAGCCCGGTGCGGCTGCGGCGGATGGCACCGGCGACTGCCGCCACCGCCTTTTGCTGGCCGACGATCTCGGCGTTGAGGCGGGTTTCCAGTTTGTCCAGCCGATCGCGCTCCTTCTCCCCCACCCGCTCGGCGGGCACGCCGCTGGCCTGTGCGACCACATGGGCGATCTCTTCCCGCGTCAGCGTGGGGTTCGTGATGCCCTCCCGCTCGGCCCGGATGCGGGCGGCGGCACAGGCTTCGTCCACAAGGTCGATGGCCTTATCGGGCAGACACCGCCCCGGCAGATACCGCACCGACAGTTCCACCGCCTCCCGCAGCGTCTCGGCGGGCAGACGCACATTGTGATACCGCTCGTACCGGGGAGCCAGCCCTTCCAGAATGGCGGCGGCCTGTTCCGGGGTAGGCTCTTCGATCTGCACCCGGCCAAACCGGCGCTCCAGCGCGGCATCCTTCTGGATGTGGCTGCGAAACTCCTGATTCGTCGTGGCACCGATCATTTGCAGCTCGCCCCGCGCCAGCACCGGCTTTAAGATGCTGGCCGCGTCGATGGCGCCTTCCGCCGCCCCGGCTCCGACGATGGTGTGGAATTCGTCCACGAACAGGATGGCGGAACCATCCCGCACCAGCTCTTCGAGCAGGTTCTTGAACCGTTCCTCAAAGTCGCCCCGGTACTTCGTGCCCGCCACAAGGCTGGCCATATCCAGCGCCAGCAGCCGTCGGCCTTGGAGCATCCGGGGCACCTCGTGGGCGGCAATGCGCTGCGCCAGCCCTTCGGCCAGCGCGGTCTTGCCCACGCCCGGCTCCCCCACAAGGCAGGGGTTGTTCTTCTGGCGGCGACACAAAATTTCCACCATCCGATCCAGCTCCTTTTCCCGGCAGAAGACCGGGTCCAGCTCACCATCGGCGGCGCGGCGGGTCAGGTCACGGCAGTATTTGTCGCTGGCGCGGCTGCCGCGGGGCATAGCCGAAGCGCGGGGCTGGCTGGGCAGGATGAACTGACCCGAAAGCTGGCGGCACTCCCGCACGGCCTCGGTGAGTTGGACCCCCATAGACGCCAGCAGCACCCCGGCAGCGCAGTCGGTATCCTCCAGCATGGCGCAGAGCAGGTGTTCCGGTTCTGCGCGGGACTGGTGGGCGTTCTGCGCCCCAATGAGAGCATAGTCCATGGCGCGGCGCAGGTCCGGAGCCATCGCATGACGGTCGAGATGCTGCGCCGGGCCGCTGCGTTCCTCGGCCAGCTGCCGCCGCACGGCCAGCTCGGTGATGTTCTTTCCGGCCAAGAACCGCCCGGCAGCCCCATGGTCGATTTGGAGCATTGCCAGCAAAAGATGCCCTGTATCGGCTTTTTTGCAGCCGAAGCCGCCCGCCAGCTCCACCGCCTCGTCCAGCAACAGCCCCGCCTCCCGCGAAAAGCCCTTGTATCTGCCCATGCCGAATGCTTCCCAAATGCTCATTTGTCTGCTCCTTGCTGTTTAATCCTATACAGCAGAAGTATAGACTGACCGGAGAGAAAAAAATCAACAAAAAAGCCGAACCACACAAAACGTGCAATTCGGCAGGGGTGCGATTTTTGGGGTTACAGCTCAGCCAGCGCCTTTTTCAGGTTCTTGGCGATCTGGTCGGGGCAGCTGGTGGGGCGGGGGCCGCAGGTGGTGCCCTCCATCCGCTCGATGGCGTCCTCGGCCTTCATGCCCTTCAGCAGACGGCTGATGCCCTTCAGGTTGCCATTGCAGCCGCCGACGACCTCGATGGATTCAATGGTGTGATCCTCGTTCAGGACGATCTTGGTCAGCTTTGAGCAGGTGCCCACGTTGGGAAACTCAAACGATTTGCTCATTTCGGTACATCCTCTCTTTTTCTTGAGTTTTTTCATTATACTATTTTTTCCGTTTGTGTGCAAGTTCCTCGATCCGGGCGATCTGGTCGTCCGGCGTGGTGCAGGTGCCGACAGGATGGACCTTTTTGTGGTTGGCCCCGTGGAAATCGGTGCCGCCGGTGCGGATGAGGCCGTACTGCTCACACAGGGCGATGCACTCGGCGCGGTCTTCGGGGCTGTTGCTGGGGTGATCGATCTCGATGCCGTCCACCATTCCCTCTTTCACCAGCTCCCGCAGCAGCGGCATACTCTTGTACACGGTGGGGTGGGCAAACACGACGACAGCCCCCGCCGCCTTGGCCGTGGCCAGCACTTCCTGCACCGGAATATATTCCGGCGAGTGGAGCACGACGCCCCGCGGGTTCCAGCCGAACAGGTAGTGGTAGGTCTCGCCGTAGATGCTGTCGGCCAGCCCCAGTTCCCGCAGCGCCTGCATAATGCCGCTTTTGTAAAGCACGCCGCTGTCCTTGGCGTATTCCAGCGCCTGTTCGGTGCGGAACTGGGGGTAGATGGCCTCGATCTCCCGTGCGCTCTGCAAGCAGCACTCGTTCCGGCGCTGGCGCATGAGATCGCAGTGGCGGCGCAGGGCCGGGCTCTCCGGGTCGGGCCAGAAGGCCAGCAGATGCACCCGGTGCTGGCGCTCGTAGTCGTAGCCGGTCAGCTCGGTGGCCGGGATGAGTTTTACGCCGTCCTGTGTGGGGTGGTCGTAACCGTATTGGACGCTGAGCAGCGTGTCGTGGTCGGAGATGGCCATAGTATCCAGCCCCACCCGCGCTGCGAGGACGGGCAGACGCTGGATGGGGACGGAGCCATCGGAACAGGTCGAGTGGTTATGCAGATCGCCGGGCATTTTCTTTCCTCCAAGAAAGCCCAAAAAGCATTCGTCTCAAAAGGGCGAATGCTTTTGGGCTTATTTTTAGTGTTTGTAGAAATTGATGAGGCAGCCGTCGGCCAGAATCTGACGTTCATCGGCCGTCAGCGGTGCCATATAGAGGGCAAAGGGCTTGACTTCCTCCCCCAGCACATAGGCCGGGATGTTCTGCAGATCGCCCTTGAGCACCTCACGGATGTTCGGGATGAGGATGTAATCCCCCAGCCCGAAGGGCGTTGCCCCGGCCAGCTGGAAGGGCAGCATTCCCCAGTTGATGAGGTTGGAGCGGTAGCGCTTGGTGGCGTACTCCACCGCGATATTCGCCCCAGCCCCCAGCACGCGCTGGCAGGACGCCGCCTGTTCGCGGGCGGAGCCGTCGCCGGGCTTGACCGCGAAGATGGTAGACGAAAGCTGGATATCGTTCCACGTCAGCTTTTCACAGCCGGGCACAGCGTGAACTTTTTCCAGCAGGGCGGCGTCTCCGTTCCCGGCGCGGCGGGCGGCTTCCTCGGCCTGAACGGCCTTGGCGCGGCCCACGTAGGCCGGGTCCTTGCGGCTGAGGGTGAACTCGGCCAGACCCAAGGGGTTGGAACGGTAAGAGGACGTCTCGCCGGAGGGAATGAGCTCATCGGTGGTGGTCACAGGGTCGGTGATGTAGGACGCCACCTTCAGCAGCAGATTGTCCCCCAGCGGAGCGATCTCCGGCCAATCCTTGATGTTGGGGCCGAACTTGAGCAGAGCGTCGTAGTCGCCGTGGCCAAAACCCTGATACACGCGGGTGTCGTAGCTGGAAGCATCGTAGTGGTACTCCGGCACGGTGGGGTCATAGTCGATGGCGGTGGCCGGGGTCAGGATGCCGCCGTTGGCCGTGGTGGCCGCAATGCTGCGGGCATCCATCAAAGCCACGCCGGAAAGCTGGCCGCTGCCGGGCTTGGAGCCCTCACGGCTGGGGAAGTTGCGGGTGGTGTGGCGGATGGACAGCGCTCCATTGGCGGGTACATCACCCGCGCCGAAGCAGGGGCCGCAGAAGGCGGTGCGGATGGTGGCACCGCTGGCCATCAGGTCGGTGAGGACACCGGTACGGGCCAGTTCCATCATGATGGGCTGGCTGCCGGGGTAAACGCTGAGGGCGTAGTCGCCGCAGCCGCCGGTATGGCCCTTGAGGATGGCGGCGGCCTCATAGATGCTGTCGAACAGACCGCCCGCGCAGCCCGCAATGACGCCCTGATCCACCCGGAGCTTTCCGTTTTCGATCTTGCTGCACAGATCCAGCTTGACGTCCTTCCGGCCCACAAGCTTCTGGACATTCTCCTCACAGTCGTGGAGGATGTCGCAGAGGTTGGCGTTCAGCTCCTCGATGGTGAAGGCATTCGAGGGGTGCATCGGCAGCGCAATCATCGGGCGGATCTTCGAAAGATCCACGCTCACCACGCCGTCATAATAGGCAAGGTCTGCGGGTCTCAAGGGCTTGTAGTCCCCTGCCCGGCCATGGACCGTGAGGAAGGTCTTGGTCTTCTCGTCTGTCTCCCAGATGGAGGACAGGCAAGTGGTCTCGGTGGTCATGGCGTCGATGGCGTTGCGGGTATCCTGCCGCAGGGAGGCGATGCCGGGGCCGACGAACTCCATCACCTTGTTCTTGACGTAGCCGCTCTTGAACAGCTCGCCCACCAAGGCGATGGCCACATCGTGGGGACCGCAGCCGGCAGGCAGAGAGCCGGTCAGGTAGATGGCCACCACACCGGGGCGGGCCACATCATAGGTGCGTCCCAGAAGCTGTTTTGCCAGCTCGCCGCCGCCCTCGCCGATGGCCATGGTGCCCAGCGCGCCGTAGCGGGTGTGGGAGTCGGAGCCGAGGATCATCTTGCCGCAGCCCGCGAACCGCTCCCGCATATACTGGTGGATGACGGCGAGGTGGGGCGGCACGAAGATGCCGCCGTATTTCTTCGCGGCGGACAGGCCGAAGCGGTGGTCATCCTCGTTGATGGTGCCGCCCACCGCGCACAAACTGTTGTGGCAGTTGGTGAGCACATACGGGATGGGAAACTTTTCCAGACCCGACGCGCGGGCCGTCTGGATGATGCCAACGAACGTGATGTCGTGGCTGGCCATGGCGTCGAACTTGATCTTCAGGTTCTCGTCGTCGCCGCTGGTATTGTGTGCCGTCAGGATGCCATAGGCCATGGTGCCCTTGTAGGCTTCTGCCGCAGCGGCGGCGTCAATCCCCTGTGCGGCCAGCGCCGCCGGGGCGTCTGCATCTGCTTGGACCCACTGGCCGCGCAGATAGTATGCGCCGCCCGTGCTGCATTTGATCGATTCCAACATATTCCTTCGCCTCTCTCTATCAGATTGGGGCATTTCCCCGGCTTTCCCTGCGGATGCCCCGGAGCCGGAGACCCTTACACCGCGGCCCCGCGCTCCCTATAGGTTTTAGTATAGCACGAGCAAAAGGAAAGGAAAAGCACTTTTCCAGATTGAATTGCGAAAGCGAACGGCAAAAAAGTCACCTCTTCGCTTTCAAAAATCAACAAAATTCATCTTTCCGCTTCTGGCCGGTGCCAAAACATCCGAAAATCCGCTCCAGATCGAGCTGGTGAAAGCCGAAATTGCAACGTTCTGGAAGTAAGCCAAAAGAGTGCTCCGCCAAAGACAGCGGAGCACTTCTTTTTACGATGGTTCAAGCGTTCAGCGTTTCCCACAGCCAAGACCGGCTTGCCAAGAGCGCCTGAGAAGGCTTAATCGAACAGCATATCGTGGATGGCGCTGACAGCCTTATCGGCGTCGTCGCGGTCGATGATGCAGGAGATCTTGATCTCACTGGTGGAGATCATCTTGATGTTGATGTTGTTGTTGGACATAGCCTCAAACATCTTGGAAGCAACGCCGCTGTGGCTCTGCATACCGGCACCCACGATGGAGACCTTGGCGCAGGTGGTGTCCACGCTGACGTCGGCGTAATGAGCGCTTTCCTTCAGGACACGCAGAGCGGTCTCTGCCTCGCCCTGTGCGCAGGTGAAGGAGATATCCTTCTTGCCGTCGCGGCCGGTGGACTGCAGAATGATGTCCACGTTGATGTTCTTCTGGGCCAGCAGACCGAAGATCTTGAAGCTCGTGCCCGGCTCATCGGGAACATTCAGAATCGTAATAACAGCAACGTCGGTGTCCTTTGCGACGCCCTTGATCAGCATACCTTCCATTTTTGCAACCTCCTTGACGACCGTACCCGGAACAGGGTTCAGGCTGGAAAGCACTTCCAGCTCCACGTTATACTTTTTAGCCAGCTCCACGCTGCGGTTGTTCAGCACCTGTGCGCCGAGGGATGCCAGTTCCAGCATCTCGTCGAAGGTGATCTCCTGCAGCTTGCGGGTGTTGCGCACCTTGCGCGGGTCGGCGGTGTAAACGCCCTCCACATCGGTGAAGATCTGGCAGCGGTCCGCGTGCAGAGCCGCCGCAATGGCGACCGCACTGGTATCGGAGCCGCCGCGGCCCAGCGTGGTGATGTCGTCCAGCTTGTTCAGGCCTTGGAAGCCCGCCACGACCACCACGCGGTTGCGCTCCAGCTCAGAGGAGATGCGCTCCGTCTCCAGCCGGGTGATGCGGGCCTTGGTGTAGGCACGGTCGGTGCGGAAGCCTGCCTGCCAGCCGGTCAGGCTGATGGCATGGCAGCCGATCTCGTTCAGGGCCATGGACAGCAGCGAGATGCTGATCTGCTCGCCGGTGGCCAGCAGCATATCCATCTCACGGGCCGACGGGTCATGGCTGATCTCCGCCGCCTTTGCGATCAGGTCGTCGGTGGTGTCGCCCTGTGCGGACACCACGACCACCACGTCATTGCCTGCGTTGTGGGTATTGGCCACGATGCGGGCCACGTTGAAAATACGGTCACGGTCCTTCACGGAAGAACCGCCGAACTTCTGTACGATCAACGCCATAGTTTGTCACTCTCCTCTTTTTCTGCCCTGCCGCTTTTGCGCAGGGAGTACGCCTTATATCATTCCACGGTTGCGCCGGTATTGTCTGCATCCAAGCGCAGCAGCGTAAATGCTTCACATCCGTCCAGCCCTTCCAGCTGTTCGAGGCCCGTTTCAAGGCCCTTGTAAAATCCCTCTGCGTCGGCCCGCTCGGCCACCGCCATGACGGTGGAACCGGCACCGGACACATACACGGCCTTGGCCCCGCACTGCTTTGCCAGCGCGAAGGCTTCCTTTGAGCCGGGCATCAGGGGCATCCGGTAGGGCTGGTGCAGCTTATCTTCCGTCGCAATGGCCAGCAGCTCGTGGCGGCCCTCGCAGAAGGCAGCGGGCACCAGCGCGGCACGCGACAGATTGTAAACGGCATCCTTGTGGGACACTTCCTTCGGCAGCGCCGCACGGGCCGCCTCGGTCAGCAGCTTATAATCCGGCACGATGGCCGCAAAGCAGAGGCTCTGGTCCACATCCCGCTTGACGGAATAGACCACGCCGTCCTCATAGACGCTGCTGGTCAGACCGCCCAGCAGAGCCGGAGCCACGTTGTCCGGGTGGCCCTCGATGCTGGTGGCCAGCGTGAGCAGCTCCTGCGTGTTCAGGATATCGCCCAGCATCCGGTTCGCGCCCAGCAGACCGGCGATGATGCACGCCGAGGAGGAGCCAAGGCCCCGGGCCATGGGGATGGGGTTGGTCTGGACGATCTTCAGCGGCGGGATCTTCTTGCCGACTTTATCGAACAGCCCCTTGGCCGAGCGGTAGACCAGATTGGACTCGTTGCGGGGGATGCGGGTGCCGTCCGCCGCCGAGATATCCAGCTTGTCGCTCTCCTCAAAGGTGACCGTGTTGTACAACGTGACGGCCAGACCCAGCGCGTCGAAGCCGGAGCCGACGTTGGCGCTGGTGGCCGGAACAGAGACCTTGATCTTCATAGCTGTCCCTTTCCTTTTATGCTTCCTCCGGCAGACGCTTGAGCACCAGCTTCACGCTGCCGCCCACAGCCTCCACCTTCCGGGCTGCCTCGGCCAAGGCCTTTTCGTCGGCCTGTTCCACGAAGTAGGCGCACCCGTCGAACCGTTCCTCCACGACCTTGCCGGTGCCGTAGATGGCCTCCACGACGGCCGGAGCAATGCCCGCTACACGCACATAATATGCGGCGGGCGCAGGGTCGGTGAGCAGCCCTTCCACAGGCTCTGCGGGCTGCCAGAACAGGCTGTCGTGGACCTTGGAGCCGTTTTTGAGGGCATCCACCACATCGGCCACCACGGCGCTGGCGGTGGGCAGCTTGCCCGCGCCCTTGCCGTAGAAGACCACATCGCCCAGCATGTCGCCCTTGACGAGGACGGCGTTGAAGACGTCATCCACACCGGCCAGCTGGTTCGACTTGGGCACAAGGCAGGGTTCCACGCCCGCAGCCACGCTGCCATCGTCTCCCCGCTTCATCCACGCGATGAGCTTGATGACGCAGCCCAGCTTCTCGGCGGAGGCCACATCGGCCACCGTGATATCCCGGATGCCGCGGGTGGGGATGTTCTGGGGATAGATCTGATGGCCGCAGACCAGCGAGGACAGGATGGCGATCTTGCGGCAGGCGTCGCGGCCGTCCACATCGTCGCCGGGGTCCTTGGTCTCGGCGTAGCCCAGTTCCTGCGCGATCTTCAGGGCCTCATCAAAGCCCAGATTCTCACGCACCATCTTGGTCAGCATAAAGTTGGTGGTGCCGTTGACGATGCCCTCCACCTCGGTGATGACGTTGGCCGCGAGGCACTGGTGCATGGGGGTGATGATGGGGGTGCCGCCGCCGACGGACGCCTCAAACAGGAACGCGCAGTTGTGCGCCTTGGCCAGCCCCAGCAGCTCGGCGCCGTAGGTCGCCACCATCTCCTTGTTGGAGGTACAGACGCTGCGGCCGCTTTCGAGGCACGCCTTTACATACGGGTAAGCGAAGCGGGTGCCACCGATGGTCTCGACGACCACCTTGATCTCCGGATCTTCCAGAATGGTGTCGAAGTTCTTGACGAAAAGATGGGCGGCGGGATGGTTGGAGAAGTCCTTGGGGTCGAGGATGTACTTCACCTCAACGGGTTCCCCCGCCCGGCGGGACACGCCCGCTGCGTTGCGGCAGAGTACCTCGTACACGCCGCTGCCCACCGTGCCAAAGCCTAAGATCGCAATTTTTGCCATGGTAAACCCTCGTTCCTATCACTAAATTCAAACTTACAGATTATACCCGCAGTGCACGCCGACGACCATCCGCTGCCGGGAGAGCTTTTCCGTGAGTTCCTCCGGGGTCATCTGCATGGTGTCGGTGCGGATGGTGACGGCCACCAGCGCCGCACCGTTTTCCGGCGTGGACTGGTTGATGGTCACGATGCTGGCTCCTGCGGCGCTGATGCCGGCCAGCAGACTTTGCAGCGCACCGGTCTCGTCCCGCAATGTTGCCATCACGGTGATGACCTCGCGGCCGTTCTCGGAATCAAAGATGCAGTCCTTATACTTATAGAAGGCGCTGCGCGACAAGTCCACGCTGCGGGTCGCAGCCGAAATGCTGCGGGCTTCTCCGCTGGCCAGAAGCTCCTTGGCCTTGACGACCTTGAGGAAAACCTCCGGCAGGACCTGTGCGTCCACCAGATAAAAGCGGCGTTCCAACTTGTTCACCTCACAAACACAAGTGTTCTTGCAGAAAATATAATAACATCCGGTCCCCTGCATTGCAAGAGGCCGGATGTACTTTTGGCAGATTGTCCAGTTTTGATGCGTGAAGTGACGGGTCACCTTGCCGGAATGGCACCCGCAGACCGAAAAAGTATGAGTTTTTCGGTCAGTCGGTGTCGAGGTTGGTGGTGTCCGGCTCCACCGTCTGTGCGACGATGCCCGAAGAGTGGGAGTAGTTGCAGGTATCGGGCAGGTCGTCGGCGCGGTAATAGCCCGTTGCGCGGCTGGGGCAGTTGGGGCCGGCCAGCAGACCGCTCTGGGTGCAGTAAGCACGCTCCACCACGCCGTCGGCGGCCGGGAATGCCTTATAGGGCAGGTTCGCCTGAACCTGCTCCATATAGGCCTTCCACGCCATGACGCAGGTGCGGGTCTTGGCCTGATCCTTGGAGAGGGTGTTGGTCATGTCATAGGGCGCATCGTAGCCCCACCACACGGCGGTGACGTAATAGGGCGTGCCGCCCACGAACCACAGATCCTTTTCGTCGCTGGCAGTACCGGTCTTACCGAAGGATTCCATGCCGTTGGAGTTGGGGTAGCGGCCGCTGGCGGTACCGACGTTGGAGTACAGGACATTCTTGAGCAGCCGGTTCATGACATAGGCCGTCTGCGGGGTCAGGGCCTGATAGCTGGTGGCGTTGTTTTCCAGATAGATGTTGCCGTCCCGGTCCAGCACACGGGTGTACAGGTGCGGGGTGGTGTACCCGCCGTCATAGAAGATCTGGAAGGCAGCGGCCAGTGCCGTAGGCGTAACGCCGTGGGTCTGGCTGCCCATGACCATCTGGGCGAGGCCCACATCGCTGGTGGGGTCCAGCGTATTCAATTGCAGGGTGTTATAGACGAAGTTGAAGATGTTGCTTGCGCCCACAAGGTCGCCCACGCGGATGGCAATGGTGTTCAGCGAGCGGGCCAGACCGTTCCACAGCGGGATATCGGAGTTGTCGCCGTAGTTGCCGCCGTAGTTGCGGGGCCAGCTGCGCCATGCGTTCGGGTAGGCTTTCAGCTGGGTGTCGGACATGCCCATCAGGCCGTTCTTGCGGCAGTAATCCTCATCGCGGATGACCATATCCTGCTTGAGGTAGAGGGGCGAGTTGTTGAGCATGGTGGACCAGTTGACCAGACCGTACTCGATGCCCAGCGCGTAAGCGCCGATGGGCTTGATGGTCGAACCGGTCTGCCGGGTCACACTGTAAGCGCGGTTCAGGGCGAGGCTCTTGGTCTTCTGGCCCAGACCGCCCACCATGGCCAGCACGTTGCCGTCATAGTCCAGCGTGACCATGGCCGCCTGTGTGCGGACGTTGCGGTAATAGTAGACGGTGCCGTCGTCGCCGGTGCGGGTCTTGGGGGTGCCGTCCTCGTTCATGACCTGCACATCGTCGTCCGAGATGGAGGTCACCTCTTCCTCATGCCAGCCCGCCGGGAAATAGGCGTCGCCGGTGTTGAGCATCAGGTTCTCCATGGCCGTCTGCATCTTGGGGTTGACGGTGGCCTCGATGGTATAGCCGCCGGTGTAGAGCATGTTCTGCGCTGTGGCTTCGTCCACGCCCTCCTTGGCCATGATGTCGCGGACGACCTCATTGAAGAGAGCATCGGTGAAGTAGCTGGTCACGGAGGAGGTATTCTTCTTGCTGGTATCCTCCGCCAGCACCAGCGGCTGCGCGGCAGCGTTGCGGTAATCCTCTTCCGTGATGACCCCCTGCTGCCACATATTATACAGGATAAAGTTGCGGCGGTGGATCAGGTTTTCGGGGTTGGTGTAGGGGTTGTAGTTGGTGGGGTTCTTGGTGATGGACGCGATCGAGGCACACTCCCAGAGGGTGAGCTGGCTGACGTCCTTATTGAAGTACTCGTTGGCCGCCGTCTGAACGCCTTGGATGGTGCCGGTAAAGCTGATGGTGTTCAGGTAGGCTTCGAGGACCGTCTCTTTGGAGTAGGTGCGGCTCAGGCAGAGGGCGCGGTAGATCTCCCGCAGCTTGCGCAGAGCACCCTCGATGCCGCTGGCGCTCTTATCTGAGGTCAGGTTTTTGATGAGCTGCTGCTCCAGCGTGGATGCGCCCTGCTTGGAGCTGTAGATGGGCAGGATATACTCATTGATCATTGCGCCGATGGTGCGCTTGAAGTTGACGCCCGGCTCATTGTAAAAGTCTTTATCCTCGGTGCAGATGAACGCATACTGTAGGTTGGCGGGGATCTGTTCCAGATCCGCCCAGACGCGGTGGCTGTTGGAGGAGCGCAGGGTCTCGTATTCCACCTGTGCGCCGGTGTCGGGGTCGGTGGCCACCACGGTGCTGGACTGGCTCAGCTCGATGTTGTCAAGGTCCAGCAGGTCACCGTCGTTGGCAGTGGCCTGTACCACGTAGTACACGGCGCCCACCGCCACCAGACTGCCCACCATGATGCCCAAGCAGAGCAGGGTGGCAAAGGTGCGGCCGATGAATTTCAGCACCGGGTGCTTGCTCTTTTCCCGCGGCTCCTTCGGCTCCTTGGCGGGCCGCGGGCTGGATGCCGGGGCTCTGCGGCTGTTGTTCAGATTGACTTGACGTCCCACTGCGGGCTGCGGGTCACGCTTGGCCCCGCCTTGGTGGATCTTTCTCGGTTCGATAAGGATCGCCTCCTGACCGGCCCGTAGGCCGATGATTTGCTGTGGTTATACGTGGACCGCCCCGCCGGTTTTTCCGGCAAAAGGACAGAATTCTCCCCAGATAGGGATAGTATAGCACATTTGGCCCCGGAAAGTACAGCATTCCGGTGTGAAAATTCTTGCCGGCCGTCTGCCTTTCTCCGTTTTTGCACATACTACCGTTTGAAACCTTCCCTGCAAAGGAGTGATTTTGCCATGCGCAAGCTTGCGCTCTGTCTGTTTTATGCGCTTTGCACTTTTACCATCGCCTTCAGTCTGTTCTGGATGGCCCTGCCTCGGCTCAATGCCCGCTCCCCCGCCCCGCAGGACGAGGCAGACTCGGTGCCGCTGAGCCTCGCCGCACAGGCTCTGCCGGAGCGGACGGCTCTCTATTACCTCTGCGACGAGGGCGGGATGCTGACCGTTTACGCCTGTGGGGCCGACGGCCAGCCCGCCGACCGGCTGGAGGAGACCGGCATCTACGTCAACCTCCTGCCCGAAAACGATGCCCTGCGGATCAAGCAGGGGCTTTCCGTCTACAGCGAAACCGAACTGCGCACGGTCTTGGAGGATCTGGGCGAATGAAAAAAGCCTGACCGACCTGCCAGAATCTCCCACTCCGGGGGAGCTGGCAAAGCCGTCAGGCTTTGAGTGAGGCTGCTTACGCTTCCATGGCTTCCAGCGGGACAAGGTATTCCTTGCAGCACTGTTCGTAATGGAGCGAATAATCCTTGGTGGGGTTGTGGTGCATCAGGCTCTTGAGGGTGTGGGAGTCGTAATCGTCGCCCTCGCTCATGCCGACCAGACGGGCCGCGATGTTGGAGCAGTGGTCCGAGATGCGCTCCGCATTGTTCAGCACATCGAGGAAGACAACGCCGGTATCGATGGAACAGATGCCCTCCTTCAGGCGCTTGATGTGCTGGTCGCGGAGCTTTTCCACCATGATGTCGATGACCTCTTCCAGCGGCTCCACCTGACGGGCCAAGGCGAGGTCGTCGTTCTCGAAGGCGTCGTTGGTCAGGTCAAGGATGCGCTCCATGGCGCTGGTGAGGAGCTTGAGCTGCTCCTTGGCGTGGTCGCTGAAGGAGGCTTCCTTCTCGTACAGCTCCTCGGATTTCTCCATGATGTTCACGGCGTAGTCGCCGATGCGCTCGTACTCGGTGACGAAGTTCAGCAGCTCGGTCACGGCGTGGCTCTCGTCATCGCCCAGCTCCTGATCGGTCATCTTGATGAGGTAGTTGGAGACCTCGACCTCCATCCGGTCGATGAGGTTCTCACGGACGTTGATGGCGCTCACCACATCCTCGTCCATCTTGATCAGCAGCGGCGCAGCCAGATTCACGTTGCGGGCCGCACGGCGGGACATCTTGACGACGGCGTTCTTTGCTTGCTGCAAAGCCACCGCCGGGCTCTTGAACAGGCGTTCATCCAGCACAGGCATACTCAGCTCCTGTGCTTCCTCAGCGCTGTCCGGCACAGTCAGGACAGCCAAGCGGGACAGCACCCGGCTGAACGGCAGGAAGAGAATCATCGCCGCCACGCTGGACAGGGTGTGGATGTTTGCGATGGAGCTCTTGTTCATCACATCGTTCCAGACCGGGATGCCGATGGTGTAGCGCACCGCATAGATGGCCGCCAGCAGCACTACGCTGCCGATGATATTGAAATAAAGGTGGATCAGGGCGGTGCGCTTACCGTCCTTGGAGGAGCCGCCGATGGTCAGCAGCGGAGTGAACGCCGTGCCGATGTGGGCACCCAGAATGATGGGGATGGCGGACCCGAAGGTGACAAGGCCGGTGCTGGACAACGCCTGCAGGATGCCGACCGAGGCCGAGGACGACTGGATAATGACCGTGGCCACCACGCCGACCAGAATGCCGAGGATGGGATTGGTCATGCTGACAAACAGCTCTTGGAACGCGGCGCTCTCCCGCAGGGGCGAAACGCCGGAGTCCATCAGGCTCATGCCCGTGAACAGAATGCCGAAGCCCAGCATGATCTGGCCGATGTTCTTCTTTTTTGCGTTGCGCAGGAACACATAAAAAATGCAACCAATAAACGCGACCACGGGCGCAAAGGTCTTGGGCTGGATCAATGTCAGCCACAGGCTGTCGCCGGAGATATCCGCCATGCGGATGAGCTGGCCGGTGACAGTCGTACCAATGTTCGCACCCATGATCACGCCTACCGACTGCGTGAGGGTCATGATGCCGGAGTTGACAAGGCCGACGCAAATGACGACCGTACCCGCCGACGACTGGATGACGCCGGTGATGAGGGTGCCGAAAATAACACCCTTGATGGTGGAAGAGGTCAGTTTTTGCAGAACGCCCTGCATCTTGCCGCCCGCCAGCTTCTCCAAACCGGCACCCATGATCGACATGCCGTACAGGAACAGCGCAATACCGCCCAACAGAGAGGTGATGTGTGTGATATCCATCTCGATACTCCTAAAATTGATCTTCCTTTTGCTTTTGAAACCAACAAAGGACGGCTGTCAGGCTTTCTCTGCCCGAACGCCGTCCTTTTTATTATAGCATTGCGCGGCCTGTTTCAACAAGCCTTATTTTACATGTTTTTTGCGTTTTTGATACATTTTTGCCTTTTCCGGCCCAGCCTTATCCGGTTCTTTTCGCAGATTTTACATTGATTTTACAAAACGTTCAGTTTGCCACAGCAGACACCGTTTCCCGCCGCCGGGCCGTCTTGGCCCCAGCCTGTTCGCTCCGCGCCTTATCGTAGCAATAGCGGATGATGGCCTGCCGCCGGACGATGCCGATGAACATGCCCCGGTCATCCACGACGGGCACGAAGTTCTGGTTCATGGCCGCTTCGATCAGCTGGTCCATGCTGGTGGAGACCGTCACAGCCTTGTAATCCCGCTTGTGGGCAAAGCTGGAAATGGGCACGTCCTCGGCGGCTTCCAGATCAAGGCCGTGGGTCTTTTTCAGGCCCCAGAGGATGTCCCCTTCGGTCAGGGTGCCCACATACTCGCCCTTGCGGTTGAGCACCGGAATGGATGCGTAGCGGTTGTTCTCCCATTTTTCCAACGTCTGCCGCAGGGTGAAATCGTCGTAAACATACATCAGATCCTGCTTGGGGGAAAGGAAAAACAAAATGTTCATCATCAGCTCTCCTATCGAAAACAATTGTCTGCCGTTCTGGGCGCAGCTCCCCTTTTTTCCTGCTTTGATTTTAGCACTTTTTCACAGCGAGATAAAGGGAAAAATCATACTTTTTAGATTTTATTCACAGTCATATTTCATCCTCTTTTAAAAGATGCGTAAAATCGGTGCACATTCCCGCGTTTTGTGCTATACTAACAGAAAGGGGGCTGCCCCACCGGCCCTTCGGCGCAGCGGTCGTACTCCAACAGGATACCCGCTTCCGGGGGCGAAATCCTGCGCAATCCGGCGCTGCTTGGGGCAGCCGCTTGAATTTTCCGCTGTACAGCGGGCCTCTAAAGAGGTATAATAGGTAGCGTAAGATTCCTTCCTCGGTTCGCCGGGGCAAACCAACAACATAGTAAAAAGGAGCAGAGCGACTATGATCACTTCCCGTTTTCCGCTGGGAGATGTCAGCTTCTCCGCCGAGTATTTCTCGACACTGGTGGGCGAAGCAACCAAACAATGCTACGGTGTGGCTGCGATGACGCCCCGCGATCTGACCGACAAGGTCCGCAGCATGGTGCACGGTGCCGATTTTTCTGCAAAAGGCGTCCGCGTCACGCAGGAAGAGGGCCGTCTCGTGATCGAGCTGCACATTGCCGTCAGCTATGGGCTGAACATCTCGACCGCCGCGCGCAGCATCTCGCACCGCGTCAAGGATGAAGTCGAACAGGCCACCGGCCTGAAGGTTGCCCGCGTGATCGTCTCCGTTGATGACGTGATCGCCTGATCGGACAAGATAATAAGGAGTAAATTCAAATGATTTCTGGTAAGATCCTGCGCGACGCGATCATCTCCGGCGCGAACAACATCAACAATCAGCGCTCCCGCGTGGACGAGCTGAACGTCTTCCCCGTCCCCGATGGCGACACCGGTACCAACATGGGCATGACCATCGGCGCCTCCGTCCGTGAGCTGGAAGCTCTGGACGACAACTGCACCGTCGGCGAGGCTGCCAAGACTGCCGCTTCTGCCATGCTGCGCGGCGCGCGCGGCAACTCCGGCGTCATCACCAGCCTGCTGTTCCGCGGCTTCTCCAAGGCGCTGGAAGGCAAGAAGGAAGCCGGTGCCGACGACCTCGTGGAGGCCCTGAAGAAGGGCGTTGAGGGCGCTTACAAGGCCGTCATGAAGCCCACCGAAGGCACCATTCTCACCGTCGCCCGCGTGGCTTCCGAGGAAGCCGCCGCCTGCGGCGCTGCCGAAGTACCCGCCCTGTGGGAGGTCGTTCTGACCGCCGGCCAGAAGGCGCTGGACGACACCCCCAACCTGCTGCCCGTCCTGAAGAAGGCCGGTGTCGTGGACGCCGGTGGTCAGGGCATCATGATCATCTTCGAGGGCATGAGCAAGGTCTTCCACGGCGAGGGCATCGTCGCGGGCGGCGAGGCTGTCCCCAACAAGGCCAAGCTCTCCACCGAGAATGCGGGCAAGGGCGTCTTCACCGATGACCTGATGAAGGTCGAGGACATCAAGAACGGCTACTGCACCCAGTTCCTCATCAACAAGAATGAGGGTGCCAGCGCCGCAAAGATGCGTGCCTTCGCCGAATCCAACGGCGACAGCGTGGTCTGCATCGAGGATGATGACGTCATCAACCTGCATGTCCATACCGCCGACCCCGGCAAGATCCTGAGCGAGGCCATCAAGTACGGCTACCTGACCAACTTCAAGATCGAGAACATGCACGAGCAGTTCCTCGCCCGCCAGAAGCAGGGCAAGAGCCTTGAGAAACAGGCCTCCGCCGAGAAGAAGCCCGACCCGACCGCCGAGTTCATCTATGCTGCCGTCGATCCTGACCGCGAGTACGGCTTCGTCGCCGTGGCCGCCGGTGAGGGCCTGAAGGCTGTCTTCACCGATCTGGCAGCCGACGCTGTGGTCTCCGGCGGCCAGACCATGAACCCCGCCACCGAGGACATCCTCGCTGCGGTTCAAAGCGTCCCGGCTAAGACCGTCTTCGTTCTGCCCAACAACAAGAACATCATCATGGCTGCGGAACAGGCACAGAAGCTGGCCGACCGTCAGGTGGTCGTCCTGCCCACCCGCACGGTGCCCATGGGCATCACCGCCCTGCTGAACTTCGACCCCTCCGCCAACGTCGAGACCAACACCATCAACATGATGGCGGCTGCTGACAAGGTCTCCACCGGCCTGATCACCTACGCCGCCCGCGACAGCGAGTTCGACGGCAAGCGGATCAAGAAGGGCGAGATCATGGCGCTGGAGAACGGCAAGATCGTCGCCACCTCCAACGACCTGATCAAGGCCACCTACCGTCTGGCCCGCAGCATGTGCAAGAAGGACTCCAGCTTTGTGACCATCATCTCCGGCTGCGATGTCTCCGACGAGGATGCCGAGAAGGTGACCGAGATCGTCAAGGCAAAGTGCCCGAACCACGTCGAGGTCAGCCACATCCGCGGCGGCCAGCCCGTGTATTATTATATGATCAGCGTGGAGTAAGCACTCCCCTGACTTGCAATCAAGAATGACCAAGGCCCCCTGCATCGGATCGTTGATGCAGGGGGCCTTGTTGTTTTGCGTCTTAAATTTTACTTTGCATAAATCGCATCATTCTTCGCCAGAAGATAAACACAATACTGATTCATGCTGATCCCTTCTCTTTGGGAATGCTCTGCAAGAGAACGATGCAGACTGCGGGGAAGGCGGAGCTTGAACTGCCCGGAATAATCCGAAAGGCTGTCCGGCTCCGGGATTTTGATACCATCCTCCAAAGCCGCTTCCAACCAAGCTTTTTGGGCATCCTTTGCGTTTGCAATCGCAGATTCCATGGTCTCGCCGCAGGTGATACAGCCCGGCAGGTCTGGATAAGAGACCACAAATCCTCCCTCCTCCGGGTCTTCCACAACTTCCATCCGGTAAGGCATTTTCAGATATTCATTCAGCGTCTTCATCGTTCTTCGCCTCACTCTCTACAATTTGCCGCACCATTTCTACATAAACCTTTTTGATTGGTTCATGCTTGGGAATCGTAATGGGCATACACCCCGCTTTTCGGAACGTATAATGGCTGCTCCCGCTTCGGGGGGCAGTCATTTCGTAGCCATAGCTTTCCAGCACCTTGCGAAGTTCTTCAAATCGAAGATCCTTCGATAACGCGCAGATCCTTGCAAGCAACTTATCCCATTTTGACATCTCGATTTCCTACTTTCATTATATATGGTGTCGCATATGGTGTCAAGCGTTTTTAGAAGAAACTCACCTGACTGCTCTCCGGCAGATCGCCGAGGGCGCCGACTTGGCGCAGACGGTCAAGGATGGCGTTGCTGACGCCGGAGGCTTGCTGAAGCTCCTCGATGGAGAGGTACTCCTGCCCGTTGAGGGTGGCCTTTTCCAGCGCATCGGCAGCGGCACCGCCAAGGCCCTTCAGGGACGAGAAAGGCAGCCGCACCTTGCCGTCCTCCACGATATAACTGGAGCCGCGGCTCTTGCCCAGCTCGATGGGCAGGAATTCGTAGCCCCGCACCAGCATCTCGTTGACCAGCTGGAGCGAGACCAGAACGTCTTCATCCTTGGCGTTCTTTTCCTCTTTCAGGCGGCGCTTGACCTCGTTCATGTGGGCGCGGGCAACGGCAGCGCCGCCTACGGCAGCCTCATAGTCGATGTCGTCACCGCGGACGGTAAAGTACACCGCATAAAACGCTTGGGGACGATAAATTTTGAACCACATCAACCGAATGGCCGACATCAGGTAGGCGACGGCGTGGGCCTTGGGGAACATATACTTGATCTTTCGGCAGGATTCAATATACCAGTCCGGGACCTCGTGCTCCCGCATGGCTTCCTCCCAGCCGGGCTTGAAGCCGCCCTTTGCCACCTTACCTTTACGGACGGCCTCCATGATATCGAAGGCCATCTTTGGTTCCAGCCCCTTGCGGAGCAGGTAAAGCATGATGCTGTCACGGCAGCCGATGACCTCCGCGATGGTGCAGGTTCCGTCCCGGATGAGTTCATCGGCGTTGTTGGTCCAGACGTCGGTGCCGTGAGACAGGCCGGAGATCTGGATCAGCTCGGAGAAATTCTTGGGCCGCGCCTCCACCAGCATTCCGCGCACGAAGTTCGTGCCCATTTCCGGGATGCCGAAGGTGCCGGTCTGGCTGTCGATCTGCTCCGGCGTCACGCCCAGCGCTTCCGGGCTGGTCAGCAGACTGTACACCTTGGGGTCGTTCATGGGGATGGAGTCGATGGGGATGCCGGTGTACTCCTCGAAATACTTGTAGAAGGTGGGCATATCGTGGCCCAGCTCATCCAGCTTGAGCAGGGTGTCGTGGAGATATTTGAATTCGAAGTGGGTGGTCAGCAGACCGCCCGCCACATCGTCCGCCGGATGCTGGATGGGGCAGAAATCGTAGATCTCGTAGGTGTCGGGCACGACGACCATGCCGCCGGGATGCTGGCCGGTGGTGCGCTTAACGCCGGTGCAGCCCAGCGTCAGGCGGTTCTCCTCAGCGTGGTTGACGGTCCTTCCCCGCTCTTCCAGATATTTTTTGACGTAGCCATAGGCCGTTTTGTCCTGAATACCGGACACCGTGCCCGCCTTGAAGACGTTCGCTTTGCCGAAAAGTTCCTCGGTGTAGCGATGGACGTTGGACTGATACTCACCGGAAAAGTTCAGGTCGATATCGGGTTCCTTATCGCCGTAGAAGCCGAGGAAGGTCTCGAAGGGGATGTCGTGGCCGTCCACCAACATCCGGGTGCCGCAGTGGGGGCAGTTTTTATCGGGCAGGTCGAAGCCGTCGTCCACGCTGCCGTCGGTGATGAACTCGCTGTATTTGCACTTGGGGCAGCGGTAGTGGGGCGGCAGACTGTTGACTTCCGAGATGCCGGAGAAGTGGGCCACAGCCGATGAGCCGACTGAGCCACGGCTGCCCACCTGATAGCCGCCCGCGTTGGAGTAGGCCACCAGCTTGACCGCAATGACATACAGGACCGCGTAGCCGTGGCCGCAGATGGAGTCCAGCTCTTTTTGCAAGCGTTTCTCCACGATCTCCGGCAGCGGGTCGCCATAGTCGCGCTTGGCGTGTTCCCACGTGGCATCGCGCAATTGCTGCTCTGCGCCCTCAATGCTGGGCGGGTAGGTGCCCCGCGGGATGGCGCGGACGTTGTTGTCGATGGACGCCGCGATCTTGCGCGGGTTCGTCACAACGATCTCATAGGCTTTTTCTTTGGGGAGGTAGCTGAACTGGTTCAGCATATCCTCGGTGGTGCGGTAGAACAGCGGCGGCTGGTTGTCGGCATCCTTGAAACCGTTGCCCGCCTGAAGGACCGCGCGGTAGACAGCGTCCTCCGGCTCGGTGAAATGGACGTCGCCCGTGGCGATGACCGGCTTGTGGAGGTCTTCGCCCAGTTGGATGACCGTGCGGTTGAAGTCCTTGATGACCTCTTCGCTGTCCACCTTGCCCTCGCGCACCATATAGGCGTTGTTGCCAAGCGGCTGGATTTCCAGCACGTCGTAATAGGCGGCGATCTTCTTCAATTCCTCGTAGGAACGTCCTTCCACGATGGCGCGGTAGAGTTCGCCCGCCTCACAGGCGGAGGTCAAAATCAAGCCGTCGCGGTACTTGTTGAGCAAGCTGCGGGGCACGCGGGGCTTTTTGAAGAAGTAGTTGACGTGGGCCTCGCTGACGATCTTGTACAGGTTTTTCAGGCCCATCTGATTCTTGACAAGGATGATGAGGTGGTAATATTTCTTTTTCAGCACCTCGCGGTTGCCGCCAAGGCCGGTGTTGATTCCGCTGACCGCAGTGACCTGCTTTTCCTCCAGATCCTTCAGCATGACGCAGAAAATGCGTCCCAGCGCACCGGCATCCTCACAGGCGCGGTGAGCCTCGTAGGCGGGCAGCTCCAAGTGCTTGTTGATGGTGCCCTGCTTGTAGTTGTGGAGGCCGGGGTACATCGCCTGCGCCATGGTCAGGGTGTCAATATACGTTGGCTCGAACTCGATGCCGCTCCGCTTGGCCGCAATACGGAGGAAGCGGATATCGAAGGAGCGGGCGTTGTGGGCCACGAGGATCCGCCCGGCCGCAAAGTTGAGGAAGGCTTGCAGCGCTTCGGCCTCACCGGGGGCGTCGGCGACCATCTCGTTGGTGATGCCGGTCAGCTCGGTGATCTTGGGGGTGATGGGCTTGCCGGGTTTGACGAAAGTGTCAAATTCCTCCACGACTTCGCCGTTTTTCACGATGACGCCGCCGATCTCGGTCAGATACTCCACGTTGGGGTCAAGGCCGGTGGTCTCGGTGTCAAAGACGCAGAACTCGCCGCTCAGCGGGGCATCCTGCACACCGTAGACGCAGGGGATCATATCGTCCACGAAGTAGGCTTCGCAGCCGTAGATGAGCTTGAAATCCGGGTCGCTCTTGCGGATGTCATCCGCCGCCAGCATGGCTTCGGGGTAGCCTTGGCAGACACCGTGGTCGGTGATGGCAATGGCCGGGTGGCCCATCCGGTGCGCCAGCCGGACGATCCCGCCGGGGTCGCAGAAGGCGTCCATGCTGGACAGCTTGGTATGCAGATGCAGCTCCACCCGCTTGACCGGGGCATGGTCTTCCCGCTTCTTGCGCTCGACGAAGAGGACATCGTAGGGGTAGACGATGTAGTCATGCTCGTATTTGTCGTAGGAGCAGTCGCCCCGGACGATGACGGTGGTGCCCTTGGAGATGGACTCCCACTTGGAGCAGTCCTCCCCTTCCTGCGCCCGGATCTTCAGGTTGATGGAGCCGGTGTAATCGGTGATGGAAACGGTATAGATCTTGCGGTAGTTGCCCTTGACCTCGGTGAAGAAGACATCGCCCCAGATCATGCACTTGCCGCCCTCGCCGCCGAGGTCCTTCAGCGGCGTCAGGTTCTTGGGGGTGAACATCTTGCCGTGGAAGATGGTCACGGGCTTGTCGGTCAGATCGAGGCCCTCCACCTTGATGGACGGGGCCGTGTTCTTCTTCTCGAACTTGACCACCGGCGGCGCGATCTTCCGCTCCAATTTCTCTTCCATCTGGCGCTGTTCGGCCTCGCCCACCGCACTTTGCAGGGTCACCTTGGGTTTGACGCCGGTGTGAGCCGCGACCCGCTCGGCCAGCAGCCGCTCGAACTCCATCTCCTGCAAAAACTTGGTGCCGTGGCAGACGCCGATGGTGATGTTCTGGCCGGTGATCTGGATGGTGCAGCGATCCAGAAAGCCGTTGATGGGCACGCCGTCCCGCTTCATCTCCTCCATCAGCTCCCGCAGGGCGGCTTCGTCCAGCGTCGCGTAGCCGAACAGGTTCTGGATGCGCAGTTCAAAGCCCTCATAATCGGGCTGGAGCGAAGCCAGCAGCCGCGCACACAGCCCCTTGTCCAGCGGGGCGGCACTGCGCAGGGTAAAGATGACCTGCCGCTCCTGCCGCAGCATCTGGGCGTGCTCGACAACGACGCGCCCAAAACAGGACGCAAAGTCCGGGTCCGCCATGAACTGCGGCCATAGCTGGGATACGAGTGGTGTCACAATGGTACTCCTTTTTTACTCGAAAAACGGCTGTGCTCCGTCTCGGTGTGAAACGGGCAGCAGCCGTCTGCAATTCAGCCGAGATCCCCCGTCTTGAAGACGTGGGAACCCTCGTAATAGAACCTCTCCGTCAGATCTTGTAGATCTCATCCATGAACTGATCGAGGATATGATCGCCGGTCAGCTTCTTGATGGGCTCGCCGTGGATAAACAGGACGGCCTCCCCTTTGCCGCCGGCAATGCCGATGTCAGCTTCGCGGGCCTCACCGGGGCCGTTGACGACGCAGCCCATGACGGCGACCTTGATGGACTTTTTGTAGCCCTGCAGCCGCTTTTCCACCTCGTTGGCGATCTCGGTGCAGGGGTACTGGGTGCGGCCGCAGGTCGGGCAGGTGATGACCTCCGGGCCGGCGACCGGGAAGCCCACAGCGCGCAGGATGTTGTAGCCCGCTTCCACTTCCTTCTCCGGCTCAGCCGCCAGCGAAACACGGATGGTATCGCCGATGCCTTCCAGCAGCATCCCGCCGATACCCATGCCGGACTTGAGCAGACCCATCTGATAGGTGCCCGCCTCGGTGACGCCCACATGCAGCGGGTAGTCGGTGACAGCGCTGAGCTGGCGGTAGGCCTCCATCATGCGGGGCACGTTGGAGTTTTTGATGGAGATGACGATGTTGTTGAAATCGAACTTCTCCAGCAGACGGACATGGTACAGCGCGCTCTCCACCATGGCTTCGGGGACGGGGGCACCGTACTTGGCGAGGATGTGCTTTTCCAGACTGCCGCCGTTGACGCCGATGCGGATGGGGATATTCTTCTGCTGGCACGCCTGAACCACAGCCTTCACGCGGTCGTCATCGCCGATGTTGCCGGGGTTGATGCGGATCTTATCCACGCCCACATCAGCGCACGCCAGCGCGGCCTTGTAATCGAAGTGGATATCCGCCACGATGGGGATGTTCACCGCGTTCTTGACGGCCTCGATGCACTTGGCGTCCGCTGCGCTGGGGCAGGTCACACGCAGGATCTGGCAGCCCGCCGCCTCGCACCGCTTGGCCTGTGCCACATTGCCCTCGATGTCCTCCACCGGGACATTCAGCATGGTCTGCACCGCGATGGGGTTGTTGCCGCCGATGGTCACGTTGCCGATTTTTACTTCTCGTTTCAGCTGCCGCATGGTCATTTTTCCTTTCTTTAGATCGCACCGGTCACGAGCCGGACGATATCATTGTACGTTGCAAAGATCATCAGGGCGAAGAGGAGGGCGAATGCCGCCAGCGTCAGACCACTCTGGATCTTTTCGGGCACGGCATGGCCCGTGACGCCCTCGATGAGCAGGAACACCACCTTGCCGCCATCCAGCGCCGGGAAGGGCAGCAGATTGAAGATGCCAACGTTGACCGTGATGAGCGCGAGCAGTTCCAGCAGGTCCTGCCAGCCGTAGCTGGCCGCCTGACCGATGGCCGTCACGATGCCCACCGGGCCGGACAGGTCGTTGATGCTCTCCCGCCCGCGCAGCAGGTCCATCAGCGAGGTGAAGATGATGCGCCCATAATAGAGCACGCTGTTCCACGCCTCTTTTATCACGTTGACCGGCGTTTTTCTGATGCCGTAGACCGTAAAACCGAGGCTCATGTGGGTCTCGCCGTCCTCGTCCTGCCATGTGTCGAACTGCACGCAAGGCAGCTCCACCTTTTTGCCGTCCCGCAGGACGGTGAAGCTGGCGGAGTAATCCTCGGTGCGCATCAGCTCATAGAGCATATCGTTGGCCACAAAGCAGCGGCGGCCGTTGACGGCCAGTACCTTGTCCCCCGCTTCCAGACCCGTCTGGCCGCAGAGCGCGCCGTCCTCGACGGCGTAGATGACCCGGCTGGTGATAGGCTCGTTCTGCGCCGTAAGCACGATCGCCATGACCACAAAACCCAGCAGAAAGTTCATACAGGCACCCGCTGCCATGATGAGCGCCCGCTGCCAGACCGGAGCCTCGTTGAGGGGCTTGCCGGTGGGCTGGGAAAGTTCCTCCTCTTTTGAGGCTCCCCCGTCAGGGGAGCCGTCCGCGCCAGAGCGCTGGCTGAGAGGCTGCTCTTCTAGATCCGAGCGTTCCTCTCCTTCGGCCTGTTGGCTTTCCGGGCTCTCCTCCCCTTCCAGCGCGACGAAACCGCCCACCGGCAGGGCCCGGAGGCTGTACTGGGTGCCGTGGTGCATCTTTTTGAGCAGCACCGGCCCCATGCCGATGGAAAACTCGTTGACCTGCACTCCACAGAGTTTGGCCACCGCAAAGTGGCCGAATTCATGGATGGCGATCACCGCACTGAACACAAACACCGCAGCCAAAAGGGTAATGATAAAAGACATAGCTTCTCCAAAAATTTATATAGTACGCCGGATATGCTTACAGGTGGCTGCGCACGAAGGCGCGGGCCATCTTGTCGCACTCATACACGTCGGCCAGCGTGTAGCTGCCGCCGAAGCTGTCGCTGTCCACGACGGCTTCCACCAAGCGGCCGATGTCGAGGAAACCGATCTTGTCTTCGAGGAAGAGCTTGACGGCTTCTTCGTTGGCGCCATTGGCGGCGCAGGGGCCAAGGCCGCCCTTCTTGATGGCCTTTTTGCAGGCCGCAAGGCAGCGGAAGGTCTCTTCGTCTGCCACATCGAAGGTCAGCATCTTGAGGGTGGTGAAATCCAGCTCCGGCACCACGCCCGGCACACGGGCCGGGTAGGTCAGCGCGTACTGGATGGGGATGCGCATATCGGGCACGCCCAGCTGCGCAATGATGGAGTTGTCGCTGTACTGGACGGCAGAGTGGACGATGCTCTGGCGCTGGACGACGATCTGGATCTTCTCCGGGGGCAGACCGAACAGCCAGACGGCTTCGATCAGTTCCAGACCCTTGTTCATCAGGGTGGCGGAGTCGATGGTGATCTTCGCACCCATGTTCCAGTTGGGGTGCTTCAGGGCGTCGGCCTTGGTCTTGCCCCGCAGCTCCTCGGTCTTCATCCCGAAGAAGGGGCCGCCGGATGCGGTGAGCAGGATCTTGGTCAGGCTCTTGGCGCTCTCCTTATCCTGCAAGCACTGGAAGATGGCGGAGTGCTCGCTGTCCACGGGCAGCAGCTTGACGCCGTGCTTTGCCACCGCCTGCGTGACCAGATGGCCGCCGGTGACAAGGCTCTCCTTGTTGGCAAGGGCGAGGTCGTGGCCGCTCTCGATAGCGGTCAGGCTGGCCCCCAGACCGGCGATGCCCACCACACTGTTCAGCACTACGTCCGGGCCATCCATGGCCGCCAGTTCCTTCAGGCCCTCCGGGCCGGTCAGCAGCTTGGGCGCATTGGCGCGGCCCGCCAGCGCGGCATCCAGCTTGGCGGCGGCATCGGGGTTCGTCATACAGACGTATTTCGGGTGAAATTCCTCGATCTGCTCCAGAATCTTATCCACATGACTGTGGGCCGACAGACCGAAGACCTCATAGCCCTGTGCGCGGATGACATCCAGACTCTGCGTGCCGATGGAACCGGTGGAGCCCAGAAGCGTAATTTTTTTAGACATCGTGTTTCCTCCTAAAATGAGCGAATCAGCGATAGAAGACGGCAATGATGACCATGGTGACGAAGGGCGCAATGAACATCACGCTGTCAAAACGATCCAGAATGCCGCCGTGGCCGGGGAAAATGGTGCCGTAATCCTTGATGCCGCACTGGCGCTTGACGACGCTGGCGAACAGGTCTCCGTAAATGCCAAGTACCGCCGCCACACAGGCCAGCAGCGCAATGACAACGTACATCGAGACGCCGATGTTGGAGCGGGTGAACGCCTCCATCCGGTCGGCTGCGATGGAGTAGACCAGCGTGACGGCCACGCCGCAGACCATCGTGCCCAGCACGCCGCCGATGGCACCTTCCACCGTCTTTTTGGGGCTGACCACGGGGCAGAGCTTATGCTTGCCGAAGGCGCGGCCCGCGAAGTAGGCGCAGGTATCGCCGCCCCATGCGAAGCAGAGGCTCAGCAGGATGAAAAAGATCGCATCATAGCCGTATTTTTCCACAGGCAGCAATTCCTTCAGCCGGACGAACGAATAGAAGCAGAAGATCACGATGCCCGAAAACATCACGAGACCGCTGGTTTTCGCAAAGCTGACGGTGCCGTTGCGGACCACGAGGTAGATGGCATAGAACAGCACGAGCAAAAAGGAAGCCGGCATGACCAGCGCCCGGCAGACCGAGTAGCTGGACAGCATGATGAGCAAAGTGTATGGCACCGTGACTGCGTACAGCAGCCAATCCTTTTTGTCAAAGCCGAGAGCCGTATAGATCTCATGGATAGCGATGAGGGTGATGGCCGCAACCACGAGGTTGAAGACCATCGTGTCGAAGGTGAACAGCACGCCGATGAGGACGAGGATGCCCACGACTGCGGTTATGATTCGTGTTTTCATACAGTGTTTCTCCTTGGTTTTGTTTGCCGGGGCGGTTTAGATGCCGCCGAACCGGCGGGAGCGCTTATTGAACTCCATGATGGCCGCATCGAGGTCGTCACGGGTGAAATCAGGCCACAGAACGTCCATTTCCACCAGTTCCGAATAAGCCGCCTGCCAGAGCATGAAGTTGGACAGGCGCTTCTCTCCGCTGGGGCGCAGGATGAAGTCCGGGTCCTTCTGGCCGGTGGTGTACATGGCGTCGGACATCATCTCTTCGGTGATGTCTTCGGGCTTCAGCTCCCCTGCCACCGCTTTGGCAGCCAGCTGCTGCGCGGCGCGGACGATCTCCGGGCGGCCGCCGTAGTTGACCGCGATGTTCAGGGTCATGCCGGTCTTGCCCGCGGAGTCCTCTTCCAGCTCATTCATCAGCTTCTGGAGCTTGGGGTCCAGCGCCGTGCGGTCGCCGATGAACTTCATGCGGATGTTGCGGTCCTTATAGTTGAAGCCTTTCAGCAGATACTCGCCGAACAGCTTCATGATGGCGTTGACCTCTTCGAGGGGGCGCTTCCAGTTTTCGGTCGAAAAGGCGTAGAAATACACCGACGACACGCCCAGCTCATCGCAGTAGTTTGCGATATCCTGAAAAACGGCTGCGCCCTTTTTGTGGCCCGCCGTGCGGGGCAGACCGCGCTGTTTGGCCCAGCGGCCGTTGCCGTCCATGATGATGCCGATGGAAAGGCCCTCGGCGAATTCTTTGGGATGTTCCATTGTTGTTCTCCTATCTGCGGCAAAGGATCTTTTCCCCTGCCGGTCGGCAAAAAGTGCCGCGCACTACGTCCAGCACACGGCACTTTGAAGGGTTCCACTCGCCGCGGCGATCAGACGGACATGATCTCCTTCTGCTTTTCCTCAACGGCTGCATCGATGATCTTGATATACTTATCGGTCAGCTTCTGGACATCCTCTTCCATGGTCTTCTGGGTATCCTCGGTCAGCTCACCGGTCTTCTTCATGGCCTTGGCCTTATCCATGGCCTCGCGGCGGATGTTGCGGGTCGCCACCTTAGCGTCCTCACCCAGCTTGGAGACTTCCTTTGCCAGCTGCTTGCGGCGCTCCTCGGTGGGAGCCGGGAAGTTCAGGCGGATGGTCGAGCCATCATCAATGGGGGTGATGCCCACATCGCTGGCCATAATGGCCTTGCTGATGGCGCGCAGCAGGGTGCGGTCCCACGGGGTGATGGTCAGGGTGCGGGCCTCGCTGACGGCCACGGATGCGACCTGCTGGATCGGGGTGGGGGCACCGTAGTAATCCACGCTCACCTTGTCCAGAACGGCGGGATTCGCACGGCCTGCGCGAACGGCTGCCAGCTCACGGTTCAGATGCTCGACCGTGCTCTTCATCTTTTCTTCAAATGCCTTCGTGTTGCTGCTCATTGTCCTTGTCTCCTGTTTGTACTTATTCTGCACAGGCTGCGGGTGCCGCCTGTTTCATTCTATTGTAATGGGCTGCGGGCTATGCTCAGCCCTCGTAGACCAGCGTACCAACGTTCTCGCCCTGCACGGCCTTCGCGATGTTGTCCGGTTCAGCCAGATCGAAGACCAGAATCGGGAGCTTGTTGTCCCGGCAGAGGGTGGCAGCGGTGCCGTCCATGACGGCCAGTTGATCTTCCAGAACCTTGGTGAAGGTCAGGGTATCGTACTTTTTGGCGTCAGGGTACTTGTGGGGATCCTTATCGTAGACGCCGTCCACCATCGTCGCCTTGAACATCACGTCCGCCGAGACTTCCACAGCGCGCAGTGCGGTGGCCGTATCGGTGGAGAAGAAGGGGTTGCCCGTGCCGCCGCCGAAGACCGCGATTTTGCCCTCTTCCATGGCGCGCAGTGCGTCCTTGCGGGTAAAGGCCGGGGCCACCTGCGGCATCGTGATGGAGGTGAACACCTCGGTGGGCACGCCCAGCTGCTCCAGCTTGTCGGAAACAGCCAGCGCGTTCATCACGGTCGCCAGCATCCCGATCTTGTCGGCGAGGGTACGCTCCATCTTGCCGCTGGAGCGGCCGCGCCAGAAGTTACCGCCGCCCACAACGATGCCGATCTGCACGCCGAGGTCGTGTGCCTTCTTGACGCCGCCGCAGATGGCGTCCATGGTCGGCTCATCAAAGCCGGTGCCCTTCTCGCCGCCAAGGGCCTCACCACTGATCTTGAGCAGGATACGCTGATATTTCAATGCCATAATTCAATACACCACCTATAATATTTGTGCCGCCTTGACCGGCAGCTTTGTTTCTCCTGTCTATTTTACAATAAAATGCCGGTATTGTAAACAGAAAAAGCAATTTGTCCCGCCAAACAGCGCAAAAGTAAAATTTTCTCTGGACATTTCGCGTAAAACCTGCTATACTATCTCTTGCATTCGCGGGCATCGTACATCGGCTAGTATATCAGCCTTCCAAGCTGAGGAGGTGGGTTCGATTCCCATTGCCCGCTCCATGCAAACAAAAAATCCCACACTGTGTTCTGATTGGCACAGTGTGGGATTTTTGTTTTAAGCTTAACAGCAACTAACTCAGAACCGACCCGTTGTTCCTTGCATGCGCTTGGTATATGTAATTTTATACGGCATCAGTTTGTACCATTCGTACATCTCATTCCCACGAAAAATGCAATCATTCCACCGTGTACAAAATCACCCCCGGCGCAGAAGGTTCCGCGCCGGGGGTGGGGTCATCTTATGGTTCTAGTTCCGCTCATTTGAGCATGCAGTACACATAACCGGCGGCCGTGCCGATATTGGCGAGGCCCAGCAGAGCGCCGATGGGCGAAGAGAAGTAGACAAGGGCCGAATCCCGGATCAGGGTGCCGTTGAGGGTGGTGCCCTCTTCCGGGTACTGCTCCGGATAGGCCTTCTGGATCTGGCCGGCGATGGCACCGATGCTGGAAATGTTCAGGTAACCCAGCACAGTCGTGCCAAGGCCGCACACCGTTGCCATCAGGCCGGTGATCGAGCCGCTGCTGATGGCGCTCCCGACGGCTTTCACGATGCTCACTGCTGCCAGCGCACCCATGCCGATATTGAATGCCGTCCGGACCCAGCTGCCTTTGTTTTTGCCTTCGGCATCGCCGCCTGTGGTATACGTCATTTCCTCCATGGTGAGGAGTGCATAATTTTCAGGATAGGTCAAAGTCATCATTGTTCTACCTCCAGAATGATACGGTACGAAGGTCGTCTTTTCTTTCATTATAGAGGCAGTGGAAACTTCTGTCAAGAGACGAAACTTTTCCGTGCAGACGCAAAAGCACCGCACAGCGATGGTTTTCACATCGTGTGCGCGCTTTTCACCAGAAGTTCACTTCTTCTGGTCTTCTTGTTCTTTTCGCAGCTTCCTGATCCGCTTTTTCTCGCTTTCCACATGGGGCCACGGCCACGAGAAGCCCTCGTTCTCGCGGCACCACCTGACCAGCGGGGAGAAAGAAAACGCCAACCCGAACAGGTACAGCAGAACGTACAGCACTGCGTCCAGCGTGAACAGTGCATCCAGCGCGGCAATGACTGCCATGATGCAGCCCGCTTTCAGGAAGAACAGGCCGTTCTGGCGGCAGTATTCGGCAAAGTTCTCCGCCTTGACCGCCTGTCGGCCTTGGTCGCCCCAGACACGGGGGTTCTTCATGACCGAATACCCGTAGAAGACCATCATCAGGCCGCAGGTCAATTGAAATCCGAAAAACATAGCGCACCTCGTCCGTGTTTAGTCGTCGTACTCCTCAAACAGGGGCTTCATCATAGGCAGGAAGTCCAGCGTTGCAAAGTAGTCGCGCGGGGTCTCGGCGCGGCGGATGAGACGGTGGGAGCCGTCCTCGCAGAGCAGGACCTCGGCGCTGCGCAGCTTGCCGTTGTAGTTATAGCCCATGGCCGAGCCGTGAGCGCCGGTGTCGTGGATGTAGATCAGGTCGCCGATGTCGATCTTGGGAAGCATCCGGTCGATGGCGAACTTATCGTTATTCTCGCACAGGCCGCCGACCACGTCATACTTGTGGTCGCAGGGGGCGTTCTCCTTGCCCAACACGGTGATGTGATGGTAAGCGCCGTACATGGCCGGGCGCATCAGGTTGGCTGCACAGGCGTCCAGACCGATGTATTCCTTATAGATGTGCTTCTCGTGGATGGCCGTTGCCACCAGTGCGCCGTAGGGGCCGGTGGTGAAGCGGCCCATCTCGGTGAAGATGGACACATCGCCCATCCCGGCGGGGACGAGGATCTCCTCAAACTTCTTGCGGACGCCCTCGCCGATGGCCATGATGTCGTTTTCGGTCTGCTCCGGGCGGTACGGGATGCCGACGCCGCCGGACAGGTTGATGTAGGAGATGTGGGCACCGGTCGCCTTCTGGACCCGGACGGCCAGTTGGAACAGGATGCCCGCCAGCTCCGGATAATAGGCATCGGAGATGGTGTTGGAGGCAAGGAAGGCGTGGATGCCAAAGTTCTTGGCCCCCTTTGCCATCAGCTTCTTATAGCTGTCGATCATCTGCTCCTCGGTCATGCCATACTTGGCGTCGCCGGGCTTGTCCATAACCTGAAAGCCTTCTTCGCTCGCACCCAGTTGGAACGTTCCGCCCGGATTGTAGCGGCAGAAGATGTTCTCCGGCACACCGGCCACACGGTCGAGGAAGTCCACCATGGTGGCGTCGTCGAGGTTGATGTAAGCGCCCAGCTCATAGGCTTTCTTCATGTCCTCCACGGGGGTCTGGTTGGAGGAGAACATGATGTCGCTGCCGGTAAAGCCGCAGACTTCGCTGAGCATCAGCTCGGTCAGAGAGGAGCAGTCCACACCGCAGCCCTCTTCCTTCAGGATCTGGAGGATGATGGGGTTGGGCAGCGCCTTGACGGCAAAATACTCCCGGAAGCCCTTGTTCCAGCTGAAGGCCTTATTGATGCGGCGGACGTTCTCGCGGATGCCCTTTTCATCGTAGACATGGAACGGGGTAGGAACATCCTGAATGATCTCCTGCGCCTGTTCTTCGGTCAGAAACGGTTTCTTTTCCATAATATACTTCCCTCTTATTCTATAGCGTCACCGCCGTGCGGTGCGGGTTCAGGTCTTGAGGTTGCTGCGGGTGGGGGTGAAGGTGGGGATCATCTCCGCCAGCTGCTTCACCACGCCCTCGTCGTTGTGTTCTGCCGCAGCGGCCAGCGTCTGCAATTGGCTGTAGAAGTCGGCAAGGTCGATCTGGCGCGGCGGAGCCACAAAGATCTTGTTGTGCTCGGTGCGGCGCATCTTGTCCTGCTCCTCGTCCATCATCAGCTCTTCGTAGAGCTTTTCGCCGGGGCGGAGGCCCACGATCTTGATCTCCATGTTCACGCCCGGCTCATAGCCATAAAAGCGGATCAGCTGCTTGGCAAGATCCATGATCTTGACCGGCTCGCCCATATCGAGGACGTAGATACTGCCGCTCTCAGCCAGCGCACCGGCCTGCAGCACGAGCTGAGCCGCTTCCGGGATGGTCATGAAGTAGCGCTCGATGTTGGGGTCGGTCAGGGTGACGGGGCCGCCCTTTTTGATCTGCGCCTCAAACAGCGGGATGACGCTGCCGTGGCTGCCCAGCACGTTGCCGAAGCGGACAGCCACACACTTCATGTCGGTGTTGCCCGCGAAGGTCTGGATCAGCATTTCACAGATGCGCTTGGTGCAGCCCATGACGCTGGTGGGGTTGACGGCCTTATCGGTGGAGAGCTGGACGAACCGCTCCACCCCGTGCTCGCTGGCACTGGTGAGCAGGTTCTTGGTGCCAAGGACGTTGTTCTTGACCGCCTCCGCCGGGCTGACCTCCATCAGCGGCACATGCTTGTGGGCCGCTGCGTGGAAGACCACGGTGGGGTGATAGGTCTCGAACACTTCATCGAGGCGCTTTTTGTCCCGGATGGAGCCGATGAGCACCGTGACCGGGATATCCCGGCCGTACTTCTGCTGCAGCTCCATCAGCAGCTCGTAGGCACAGTTTTCGTAGATATCGAAGATGAGCAGCTTGCCGGGCTGGAACCGCATGACCTGACGGCAGAGCTCGCTGCCGATGGACCCGCCGCCGCCTGTGACGAGGACGGTCTTACCGGTCAGGTAGCCGGAGATCTTCCCGATATCCAGCGTGACCTCCTCACGGGAGAGGAAGTCGGCGGTGTTCAGTTCGCGGAATGCCTCCTGCTGCGGTGCGCCGGCCCCGACCAGCTGCGGGTCGCTCAAGATCTGGACCGCGCAGTGGGTGGAGACACAGAGGTCGATGACATGGTTCAGCTTGCTGCCCCCCAGCGTCGGGATGGCGATGATGATGCTGTGGATGTTGTACTTTTCGCAGATCTGCGGGATCTGCTCCAGCGTACCCCGCACCGGCACGCCGTGGATGGTCTGGCCGAACTTGGCGGGATTATCGTCCACGGCAACGACGGGATGGCCATAGCTTTCGTTGGACTTGCAGACATTGATGGCCCACGCACCGGCTTCGCCCGCGCCGACGATCAGCACCGGGCGGTTGGGGTCCTTGGCAGGGACACCGCGCATCCGCTCGCCGATGGGATGGTTCAGGAAGAGCCGCCACGCCAGACGGCTCCCGCCCACCAGCAAAAAGATGAGCACCGCTGCCATCGCGTTGGCGGAGTCGAACAGCACGCCGTGGATGAGGCCGTGGTTCACGAAATAGACGATGCCGGTGGGCACGGCGATCATGCCGCCGAGGCGGATGAGATCCCGCTCGCCCGCGTACTTCCACAAGGTCGAGTACAGCCCGCCCACCAGAAAGCTGATGAGGTAAAGGGCCACGATCCACGGCAGATTATCATAGAGCAGCGCCCGGTTATGGGGCCACCACGCCGCTTCCACCGCACCATCGGCACGGAGCAGCAGCGCAAAGTAAAAGCTGAACAGGATGAGCGCCGCATCCAGCACCACCAGAATCGCCCGGCGCAGCCAGACCTGCGGCGTGATTTTTTTGATATCCTTCACAAAAAGTCCTCTTTACCTTCGGCGTCTTGTCCGGCGCCGGTTTATTCGCCACAGCGGCAGAAAAGAGCCTGTTCCGCCATGGTATCCATTGTATTATACTCGTTTCCCGCCGCTGTGTCCAGAAGATTTCATCTTTCGGGCGGATTTCCCCGCTTTTTCCGCACCAAGGATGGCCCGCACTTCCTCCCCAAGGCCCAGCGGCCACGCCGCCGCAGCCCCGACGAGCCCCATCCCGCCGCCGCCCGCGGCCAGCGCGGCGAGACGGAGCGGCAGCTCCCCGGCAGACCACGCTGCCAGCATTTCCCGGAAAACCATCCCCGCCCCCGCCGAGACGGCTGCCGCCAGCACCGGAGCCCCCAGCCAGCGCCACACCGCCGGGCGCACCCCGCTGACGCGCAGCAGCCGCCCGGTGTTCGCCAGACAGGTATAAACGCTGGACAGCAGAATGACGAAGAGAAAGCCCCGCATCCCGAAGCGGGGCAGCAGCAGCATGACCCCCGCAATGCGGAGCACAGCGTCCCACAGGCTGTAGCGGAAGACGGCCTTCTGCTCTCCCATCCCCTTCATTGCGCCGTCCACCATGCTTTCAAGGTACATCAGCGGCATGGCCGGGCCGAGGACTGTCAGATAAAAGCCCGCCTCGGCCCCGTTTTCTCCGTACAGAAGGTCTGCCAGCGGGCCGCCCCACACCCAGAACACCGCCCCCGCCAGCGCAGAGAAGTAACCCGTCAGCCGCAGCATCCGGTCCAGCAAAGCCGAAAGCCGCTTCTTCTCGCCCCGGATGTGGGCTTGGGTGATCTCCGGCATCAGCAGAACGGATAAGCTCCCCAGCAGCCCGAAGGGAAAGGTCAGCAGCGGCAGGGCCATACCTTTCAAATTGCCGTATTGGGCCACGGCGGCGCTGCGGCCCCCGGCAGCCAGCAGATATACCGTCAGGCACGCGGGCACCAGCATGTTTTCGGCGGTATGGAGCGCGCTGGCAAGGCAGCGCCCGCCCTCCACCGGCCACAGGATCTCCCACAGCCGCTTCGCCGGGTCCGCCGGGCGTCGGGCAGGGCCCGCACCGAATGCGGATACCGCCTCCTGCCGGTAAAACAGGGCCATCATCCCGCAGGAGACGGCTTCACTCAGGGCCGTTGCCGCGAGGACGGCGGTGCATTTGCCGCCCACGTCCAGCGCCGCGCCCCGGCTCAGGGCGAACCAGATGGCCCCGATCCGGACCGTCTGCTCGGCCAGCTGGCTCACCACGTTGGGCGACACCCGCCGCCGCGCAATAAAAAAGCCGCGCAGCACCGCCGAGACCGCCATCCACGGCATCCCGAAGGCCGATACCCGCAGCGCCCCAGTGGCCCGGACATCCCCCAGCCACCATTTTGCGGCCAAGACCGCCAGCCCGAACTGAGCGGCCAGCGCTGCACTGCCCAGCAGCAGCGCCGCCCCCAGCAGACGCACCAGCATCCCCCGTGCTTCGGCCCGGCTGCGGCTCAGCTCCTCGGCCATCAGGCGGGTGGCCGCCACCGAAACGCCGGACGTCGCCAGCGTGACAAAGAGCGAATACACCGCCAGCACCAACTGGTACAGGCCCATCCCCTCGCCGCCCAAGGCGTTGGCCAGCCAGATGCGCAACCCCATCCCTGCCAGCCGGAGCACGATGTCCGCCCCCGTGAGCAAGGCTGCGTTTTTCAGGTAGCTCTGCCGCATTGCCCCACCTCCCCCATCTTCGCTTTTACTATATGAAGGCGGCTTTGCAAAATATGAGTTGGGCCGTGGGTTGTTTCTTTCCTAGTTTTATGATATGATAGGAGCCGGTCAAGACTTTTTGTCCAAACATCAACGAAGGAGGAAAGGCCGCTGCCCCTGTCTGGCCCGGCCTTATGAGAGTATGAGCGAAGAATGTACCCATGACTGCTCCAACTGCGGGGCAGCATGTTCTTCCCGCGATGCTGCCCCGCAGCATGACGCCCCCAACCCCAACAGCAGTGTCAAGAAAGTGATCGGCGTCGTGTCCGGCAAGGGCGGCGTCGGCAAGAGCATGACCAGCGCCCTGCTGGCCTGTGCTATGGCCCGCCGCGGCTACCACTGCGGCATTCTGGACGCCGACATCACCGGCCCGTCCATCCCGAAGCTGTTCGGCATCCATGGCCGCGCCATGGCTGACGAGAAGGGCTGCTGGCCCATCCAGAGCCGGATGGGCATCGACGTGATGAGCATCAACCTGCTGGTGGAGAACGAAGAGGACCCCGTCGTCTGGCGCGGCCCTGTCATCGCCGGTGCGGTGAAGCAGTTCTGGACCGATGTGGTCTGGAAGGACGTCGATTTCCTGTTCGTGGACATGCCTCCGGGAACCGGCGATGTGCCTCTGACCGTCTTCCAGAGTCTGCCCGTGGACGGCATCGTGGTCGTGGCAAGCCCGCAGGAACTGGTCAGCATGATCGTGGCCAAGGCCGTGAATATGGCCGAGATGATGAAGGTGCCCATGCTCGGCATCGTCGAGAACATGAGCTATGTCGTCTGCCCTGACTGCGGCAAGCACATCAACATCTTCGGCGACAGCCATGTGGACGAGGTCGCCGCCAAGCACCACCTGCCCGTGCTGGCCAAGTGCCCCATCGACCCCCAGTTGGCCTCCCTGTCCGACGCCGGTCTGATCGAGACCTATCCCGGTCAGTATCTGGAAGGTGCCGCCGACGCCTGTGAGAAGCTGCTGAAGAAGTAAAGCAATCGTTCCTTCCCCTGTCCGTGTTCCTCTTGAGCACGCAGGGGATTTTTTATTTGCTTTCCGCTCATTTCATGATGCAATGATGTGCTCCTGTTGGGCTCCTATGCCCACGGTGAAGCATTATCGCAAGTCAAGAAATTAGCGCAACATTCAAACAGCATAGTTGCGATATGCAATTCAACGTTGTTGCTGTTGCATTAAAAAGTTGAATTGCTATAGAAAGCAAGATGTTACGCAGTTTTTCGGGAGAGCGAAATGTTTTTGTGAAGTAGGTTCATCTTTTCTTCTGTTTTTTTGAAAGATTTTCTGGTTCCGCTCTCTTGTAAATCCGTACAGAAAGCTTTATAATGGTAAAGCGTTCTGTGATATTGGGACAGAACGGGTGAAAGTATAAATGGGAAAAGGAGTATTCGATTATGTTGACGAATGAATACCTGAAACGTGTTTATGATGGTCTGGCTCAGCGCAATGCAAACGAGCCCGAATTCCTGCAGGCTGTCCGCGAGGTTCTGGAGAGCATCCAGCCCGTCGTGGAGAAGCACCCCGAATACGAGAAGGCTGGCCTGATCGAGCGTCTGGTGGAGCCGGAGCGCATCATCACCTTCCGTGTGCCTTGGGTCGATGATGCGGGCAAGGTTCAGGTCAACCGCGGCTACCGTATCCAGTTCAACAGCGCCATCGGCCCCTACAAGGGCGGTCTGCGCTTCCACCCCTCTGTCAATCAGGGCATCCTGAAGTTCCTCGGCTTTGAGCAGACCTTCAAGAACAGCCTGACCACCCTGCCCATGGGCGGCGGCAAGGGCGGTTCTGACTTCAACCCCAAGGGCAAGAGCGACATGGAAGTCATGCGCTTCTGCCAGAGCTTCATGACCGAGCTGTACCGCCACATCGGTCAGTTCGTGGACTGCCCCGCCGGTGATATCGGTGTCGGCGGCCGCGAGGTCGGTTACCTGTTCGGCCAGTACAAGCGCCTGACCAACAGCTTCCAAGGCGGTATGCTCACCGGCAAGGGCCTGACCTTCGGCGGTTCTCTGGCTCGTACCGAGGCTACCGGCTACGGCCTGTGCTACTTCACCGCTGAGGCTCTGAAGTGCATGCGCAACGACAGCTTCGCCGGCAAGACCGTGGTCATCTCCGGTTCCGGCAATGTCGCCATCTACGCTTGCGAGAAGGCAACCCAGCTGGGCGGCAAGGTCGTCACCATGTCCGACTCCAATGGCTATGTCTACGATCCCAACGGCATCGATCTGGCTTACGTCAAGGATCTGAAGGAAGTCCGCCGCGGCCGCATCAAGGAGTATGCCGAGACCCACGAGGGTGCGACCTATGTTGCCGATTGCAGCAAGGTCTGGACTGTCCCCTGCGACATTGCCCTGCCCTGCGCGACCCAGAACGAGATTAACAAGGAGTCCGCTGAGGCTCTGGTCAAGAATGGCTGCACCGTCGTCTGCGAGGGCGCTAACATGCCCAGCACCCCGGAGGCCATCGAGGTCTACCTGTCCAACGGCGTTCTGTACGGACCCGCAAAGGCAGCCAACGCCGGTGGTGTCGCAACCTCCGGTCTGGAGATGAGCCAGAACTCCGAGCGTCTGAGCTGGACCTTCGAAGAGGTCGATGCAAAGCTGAAGGGCATCATGGAGGGCATCTTCCACGCTTCCTATGACGCTTCCGTTGCCGCCGGTTCCGAGGGCAACCTGATGGTCGGTGCAAACTGCGCCGGCTTCTTGAAGGTTGCTACCGCTATGATGGCACAGGGCATCACCTACTAATTGTTCCATAGCATTTTCAAGAGCCGTGTTCGCAAGAGCGCGGCTCTTTTTGTGTGTTTGACAAAGTGCGGTGTATCGTTTATAATAAAAGCACAATGATAGACAGGAGGTGCCAAGCATGAATTACACTGTACCGTACAATGGCACATTTTGCAGCAAGAAGAAAATTTTGAAAAAGCGTGTTCCCTCCAAAGAGGCCATGGAGATTCGAAATTATTGCCTGTCGCATCCGCTTTCCGCCTCAAAAAGCACCGATGGTAAGATTGTTTTCAAAATTCAGGGGCCGGGTGAAAAATAAGTCATGAATGTTGTGGAGTACACTCACACGCTCACACCATTAGCACGAAATTTTGATTGCGGCAATCCCTATCTTAATCTGTTTTTACGCAGTCCGGATGCTTTAAACTCCAGCATCGGCAAGACTTATGTTTATCTGACCGAAGCAAACGACTGTATTTTAGGTTATTATAACATCAGTGCCGGTTCTGTGGATCAGCTAGAAAATGGTTTTCGGGTAAAATCCGGCGGCGCAATCCATATCGGTTATTTTGCACTGGATGAGCGTGCGCAGCATCAATTTCAAGGGCAGATGCCTGACGGCACCAATCTTTATCTCGGTGATTATTTATTGATCGAATGTCTTGACCGTATCGAACAAATTCGGGAGGGCTTTGTAGGCGCCGCTGTTGTAACACTGGCCTCTTCTGAAGCCGGTGAGCATCTATACCGCAAACACGATTTCCTTGACCTTGACGACGACTTGACTTTCAGCCTGAGCGAAGGCGAGGGTGAGTGCATTCCATTATATCTCCCGCTCGATTATTAAATTCAGGAGCTGCGTTCGCAAGAGCGCGGCTCTTTTTGTATCTATCCGCTGTCCTGCCCCTCCCGGCCTGTATAAAGCCCCGCCACCCCGTCCATACTGACCACATCAAACGAAGAGAGGGCTTTGAAATGGACGAAGCGATGTTTTGTTTTCAATGTGAACAAGCGGCCAACTGCACGGCCTGTACGGGGAAAGCCGGGGTCTGCGGCAAAAGCGCCGAGACCGCAGCGGCGCAGGACCGGCTGACCGGCGCACTCATCTCCTACGCCGGGCAGCTTGTCGGCGAAGGGCGGGCCCCGGCCCCGGAACAGGCCCTGCTGCTGATGGAAGGGCTGTTCACCACCATCACCAACGTAAACTTTGACCCGCAGACTGTGGACCAACTGACCGAGACCGTCCACGCCGCGTGCCCCGGCATCGGGTTCGACTACGATATGCAGAAGCTCTGGCACGAACCGGACGAAGACATCCGCAGCCTAAAGTCCTTCGTGCTGTTCAGTCTGCGCGGGATGGGGGCCTACAACTACCACGCGCGGGTGCTGGGCCGCATCGACCCGGAGCTGGACCGCTTTTTCTGTGAGGCGCTGCAAGCCATCGGGAGCGAGTGCTCCATCGACGCACTCTGGGCGCTGGTGCAGAAGACCGGCGAGGCCAGCTACCGCTGCATGGAGCTGCTGGACGCCGCCAACACCGGTGCCTTCGGCCAGCCGGAACCGGTGGAGGTGCCGCTGGTCATCGAGAAAGGGCCCTTCATCGTTATTTCCGGCCACGATCTCTACGATATGAAATGCCTGTTGGAACAGACTGCGGGCAAAGGCATCAACGTGTACACCCACTCGGAGATGCTGCCCGCCCACGGCTACCCGGAGCTGAAGCAGCGCTACCCCCACCTGAAGGGCAACTTCGGCACCGCGTGGCAGAACCAGCAACGGGAGTTTGAGGACATTCCCGCGCCCATCCTGTTCACCACCAACTGCATCATGCCCCTGCGGGCCAGCTACGCCGACCGGGTGTACACCACCTCGGTCGTCTCCTACCCCGGCATCCAGCACATCGGGCCGGACCGGGATTTCTCACCCCTCATCGCCAAAGCCTTGGAGCTGGGCGGCTACAAGGAAGACACCGCCATGCCCGGCATGAACGGCGGACGCAGTGTCGTGACCGGCTTTGCGCGGAATGCCGTCCTCTCCCACGCGGGCGAGATCGTGGCTGCGGTGCGGGCTGGGCAGATCCGGCACTTCTTCCTTGTGGGCGGCTGCGACGGCACCCGCCCCTCCCGCCGGTACTACACCGAGTTTGCGAAGCTCACCCCGCCGGATACCGTCCTCCTGACACTGGCGTGCGGCAAGTTCCGGCTGAACGATCTCGACCTTGGCACGGTGGCGGGGCTGCCCCGCATCCTCGATGTGGGCCAGTGCAACGACGCCTACAGCGCCATCCAGATCGCGCTGGCGCTGGCCGATGCCTTCCAGTGCAGCGTGAACGACCTGCCCCTTTCCCTCGTGCTCTGCTGGTTCGAGCAGAAAGCCGTCTGCATTCTCATTGCGCTGCTGGCGCTGGGCATTCAAAACATCCGACTCGGCCCCACCCTGCCCGCCTTCCTCTCGCCGGGCGTAGTGAAGGTGCTGCAGGAGAAGTATGGCCTCATGGCTGTGACCACCCCGGAGGAAGACCTGAACGCGATCCTTGGTTCGAAGTGAAACACTTTCACCTCTCCATCAAACCGCACAAGAAGGGCGGAATTTTGGCTTTTACGTTTGGCGCAACTGTCGCTTGAAAATTTTTCAGCCGTCAGTATAATAAGAGGTAACGGAACAAAGGCGTTCCAGATGGGCAGAGTCTGCCCATCTGGGGCGTCTTTTTTGTTTTTCCGTGTTTTGAGGATGCGCTGCGGAAGGTGCCGCAGCCGAAGGATTTTCATTTTAGAGAACAAGGATGGGAATGGCAATGGAAAAATTTACGGAAAACGCCACGCCTCTCGGCCTGTATGATCCCCAGTTCGAGCACGACGCCTGCGGCATCGGCGCGGTGGTGGATATCAAGGGCCGCAAAAGCCACCAGACCGTCAGCGATGCGCTCTCCATCGTGGAGCGTCTGGAGCACCGCGCCGGCAAGGACGCTGAGGGCAAGACCGGCGACGGCGTAGGCATCATGTTACAGATCAGCCACAAGTTCTTCTCCAAAGTCGCCGACGAGATGAACATCTCCTTGGGCAACGAACGCGAATACGGTGTGGGCATGTTCTTCTTCCCCCAGAACGAGCATCTGCGGGCACAGGCTATGAAGCTGTTCGAGCTGGTCACCCGCAAGGAAGGGCTGGAGTTCCTCGCATGGCGCGAGGTGCCCGTCAACCCCGACGCCGTGGGCCAGAAAGCCCGCGACTGTATGCCCTCCATCTGGCAGTGCTTCATCAAAAAGCCCGCCAAGGTGAGCAAGGGCATCGACTTTGACCGCAAGCTCTATATCATCCGCCGGGTGTTCGAACAAGCCAGCAACGGCACCTATGTGCCCAGCCTGTCCAGCCGCACCATCGTGTACAAGGGGATGTTCCTCGTCCACGACCTGCGCCTGTTCTACCTCGACTTGCAGGACGAGGACTACGAATCCGCCATCGGCATGGTGCACAGCCGTTTTTCGACCAACACCAACCCCAGTTGGATGCGCGCCCACCCCAACCGCTTCATCCTGCACAACGGCGAGATCAACACCATCAAGGGCAATACGGACGCCATGCTGGCCCGCGAGGAGTCCATCTCCAGCCCCATCATGCAGGACGACATGAACAAGATCCTGCCCATCATCAACACCTCCGGCTCCGACTCCGCCATGCTGGATAACGCCTTGGAGTTCATGGTGATGAACGGCATGGACCTGCCGCTGGCCGTCATGATCACCATCCCGGAGCCTTGGGAGAACAACAAGCACATCAGCCAGAAAAAGCGGGATTTCTACCAGTATTACGCCACCATGCTGGAGCCTTGGGACGGCCCGGCGGCCATCCTCTTCTCCGACGGCGACGTGGTGGGCGCGGTGCTGGACCGCAACGGTCTGCGCCCCAGCCGCTACTACATCACCAAGGACGGCCGGATGATCCTCTCCTCCGAGGTAGGCGTGCTGCCCTGTGACCCCGCGGAGATCGAGGTCAAGGATCGGCTCCGCCCCGGCAAGATGCTGCTGGTGGATACCGTCAAGGGCGAAGTGGTGGACGACGAAAACCTGAAGGAATACTACGCCAGCCGCGAACCCTACGGCGAGTGGATCGACCGGAACCTCGTCCAGTTGAAAGACCTGAAGATCCCGAACATCAAGGTGCCGAACTACACCGGCGATGAGCTGACCCGGCTGCAGAAGGTGTTCGGCTACAAATACGAAGAGGTCAAGGAGCTCATCCTGCCCATGGCCCGGCTTGGTGCGGAGCCTTCCGGCGCCATGGGCACCGACACCCCGCTGGCGGTCCTGAGCGGCCAGCACCCGCCGCTGTTCAACTACTTCAAGCAGCGGTTCGCGCAGGTGACGAATCCCCCCATCGACGCCATCCGCGAGAAGGTCGTCACCTCCACCAGCGTCTATGTGGGTGCCCACGGCAACCTGCTGGAGGACAAGCCCGAGAACTGCAAGGTGCTCAAGGTCCACAACCCGATCCTGACCTCCACCGATCTGCTCAAGATCAAGCACATGAATGTGCCGGGCTTCAAGGTCGCGACCGTTTCCATCAACTACTATAAGAACACCAGCCTCGAAAAGGCCATCGACCGCGTCTTCCTCGAAGTGGACCGCGCCTACAAGGACGGGGCAAACATCATCATCCTGTCCGACCGCGACATCGACGAGTACCATGTCGCCATCCCCAGTCTGCTGGCGGTGTCCGCAGTGTCCCAGTACCTCATCCGCACCAAGAAAAGCACCGCGCTGGCCCTCATTCTGGAAAGCGCCGAACCCCACGAGGTGCACCACTTCGCCACCCTGCTGGGCTATGGTGCCTGTGCCGTCAACCCCTATCTGGCCCATGAGACCATCGGCCAGCTCATCGATCAGGGTCTGCTGGATAAGGACTACTACGCCGCCGTGGACGACTACAACAAGGCCATCCTCAACGGCATCGTGAAGATCGCCTCCAAGATGGGCATCTCCACGATCCAGAGCTACCAGAGCAGCCAGATCTTCGAGGCTGTCGGCATCTCGAAGGAAGTCATCGACAAGTACTTCACCGGCACGGTCAGCCGGGTGGGCGGCATCGACCTTGAGGACATTCAGGCCGACGTCGAGGCGCAGCACAACGCGGCCTTCGACCCGCTGGGTCTGGATATCAACATGGAGCTTTCCGACGGCGGTGCCCACAAGTTCCGCAGCGGCAAAGAAGAGCACCTGTTCAACCCCCAGACCATCCACCTGTTCCAGAAAGCGTGCTTCACGGGCGACTACAAAGCCTTCAAGGACTTCACCCGCACCGTGGACAACATGGGCGAGGAGGGCGTGCATCTGCGCAGTCTGCTGGACTTCAACTATGATCCCAACGGCGGCATCCCCATCGAGGAGGTCGAGCCGGTGTCGGCCATCGTCAAGCGGTTCAAGGCCGCAGCCATGAGCTACGGCGCGCTGAGCAGCGAGGCCCACGAGACCATCGCCATCGCACTAAACCGTCTGGGCGGCCGAAGCAACACCGGCGAGGGCGGCGAACCCGAAGAGCGCTACCACAGCGAGAGCAATTCCAAGATCAAGCAGGTGGCCTCCGCCCGCTTCGGCGTCACCAGCAAGTATCTCGTCTCCGCCGAGGAGATCCAGATCAAGCTGGCGCAGGGCGCAAAGCCCGGTGAGGGCGGCAACCTGCCCGGCGCCAAGGTGTACCCGTGGATCGCAAAGACCCGCCACAGCACCACCGGTGTGGGCCTGATCTCTCCCCCGCCCCACCACGACATCTACTCCATCGAGGACTTGGCCGAGCTCATCTATGACCTGAAGAACGCCAACCGCCACGCCAACATCAACGTGAAGCTGGTCAGCGAGGCCGGTGTCGGCACCATTGCCGCCGGTGTTGCCAAGGGCGGCGCACAGGTCATCCTCGTTTCCGGCTACGACGGCGGCACCGGCGCGGCACCCCGCACCTCCATCAAGAACGCCGGTCTGCCGTGGGAGCTGGGCATCGCCGAGACCCACCAGACCCTGATCCTGAACGGTCTGCGCAGCCGCGTCCGCATCGAGAGCGACTCGAAGCTGCTCTCCGGTCGCGATGTGGCCATCAGCTGTATGCTGGGCGCGGAGGAATTCGGCTTCGGCACTTCCCTGCTGATGTGCGAAGGCTGCGTCATGATGCGGGTCTGCAACCTCGACACCTGCCCCATGGGCATCTGCACCCAGAACCCGGAGCTGCGCAAGCGCTTCAAGGGCAAGCCGGAATACATCATCAACTACCTGACCTTCGTGGCACAGGAGCTGCGGGAGTATATGGCGAAACTCGGCGTCCGCACCATCGACGAACTGGTGGGCCGCACCGACCTGCTCCATGTCAAGCCCAGCACCCCCGGCAGCCGCACGGCCAAGATGAACCTCGACTGCATCCTGCACAACCCCGCCATCCCCAACAGCAACATCCACTTTGTGCCCGCCGACACCTACGACTTCCACCTCGAAAACACCCTCGACATGAAGGTGCTGATGAAGAAGTTCAAGCTGAACAGCAAAACGCCCCAGAGCGTGACGCTGGACGTCTCCAACACCGACCGCGCCTTCGGTGCCATCTTCGGCAGCGAGATCACCCGCAAATACGGCGATTCCCTGCCCGATGATGTCTACACTGCCAACTGCAGCGGTGCGGGCGGCCAGAGCTTCGGTGCGTTCATCCCCCACGGCCTGACCCTGATGCTGACCGGCGACTGCAACGACTACATGGGCAAGGGCCTTTCCGGCGGCAAGATCATCGTCCGCCCGCCGGAGGGCATCCTCTACAAACCCGAAGAGAACATCATCACCGGCAACGTGGCCCTGTACGGTGCCACCAGCGGCAAGGCCTTTGTCTGCGGCGTGGCCGGCGAGCGCTTCTGCGTCCGCAACTCCGGCGCCACCGCCGTTGTCGAGGGCGTGGGCGACCACGGCTGCGAGTATATGACCGGCGGCACTGTCGTCGTCCTCGGCCAGACGGGCAAGAACTTTGCAGCCGGTATGACCGGCGGCATCGCCTACGTGCTGGACGAGAACTGGGATTTCTACCAGCGGGTGAACAAAGAGACCGTCAGCCTCGAACCCGTGGAGCACAAATACGACGTTGCCACCCTGAAAGAACTCATCCGCGAGCACGTGGAAGCCACCGGCTCCCCTCGCGGCAAGGAGATCTTGGAGCATTTCAGCGACTATCTGCCCAAGTTCAAGAAGGTCCTTCCCTACGACTACGACCGGATGCTGCGGGTGATCGCCTCCATGGAGGAGCGCGGCCTCGACGGCGAACAGGCACAGATCGAAGCATTCTACGCTGTGCAGAAGAAGAAGTAAGGAGGGGAACATCATGGGCAAGACCACTGGATTTATGGATTATACGCGCAAGACCAGCAGCGATGTTCCGCCGCTGGAGCGCATCGAAAACTTCAACGAATTTCACATCTGGCTCTCCCGCGAGGAGCAGCAGACACAGGCGGCCCGCTGCATGGACTGCGGCGTTCCCTTCTGTCAGGCGGGCATGATGATCGGCGGCATGGCCTCCGGCTGCCCGCTGAACAACCTGATCCCGGAGTGGAACGACCTGATCTATCAGGGCAAATGGGAGCTGGCACTCCACCGGCTGCGTGCCACCAACCGCTTCCCGGAGTTCACGAGCCGGGTCTGCCCCGCCCTGTGTGAGGCGGCGTGCACCTGCGGCGACGTGACCGGCAGCAGCGTCACCGTCCGCGAGAACGAACACGCCATCGTGGAAACGGGCTACGCAAAGGGCTGGCTCCACGCCGCCCCGCCCCCCGCCCGCACCGGCAAAAGCGTCGCCGTCATCGGCAGCGGCCCGGCCGGCCTTTCCGTGGCCGAATACCTCAACATCCGGGGCCACGCTGTCACCGTTTTCGAGCGGGCCGACCGGGTGGGCGGCTTGCTGATGTACGGCATCCCCAACATGAAGCTGGACAAATCCGTCATCGAGCGCCGCATCAAGATCATGCAGACCGAGGGCGTGGAGTTCCGCACCAACATGGACATCGGCGGGGCCGTGGCCGCAGAGGACATCCTGAACAGCTACGATGCCGTGGTGCTCTGCTGCGGCGCGAAAAAGGCCCGCGACCTGAATGTTCCCGGCCGGGACGCCAAGGGCGTCCACTTCGCCGTGGACTACCTGACCAGCGTGACCAAGAGCTTGCTGGACAGCCAGTTCGCCGACGGCAGGGCTCTGAGCGCGGCGGGCAAGAATGTCCTCGTCATCGGCGGCGGCGACACCGGCAACGACTGCCAAGGCACCGCCCTGCGGCAGGGCTGCACCGACCTTGTGGCGCTGGAGATGATGCCCCAGCCGCCCAAGGAGCGCGCCGCCTCGAACCCGTGGCCGGAGTGGCCGAAGGTCCTCAAGGTGGACTACGGCCAGACCGAGAGCCTTGCCAAGTTCGGCAAGGACCCCCGCGTGTACCAGACCACCGTGAAAGAGTTTTTGACCGACGATGCCGGAAACCTGACCGGCGCGGTCATTTCCTACCTGAAGCCGGAGCGCGACCCGGAGACCGGCCGCACCAACATGGTGCCCACCGGCGAGGAGTTCACCTACGACTGCCAGCTGGCCCTCATCGCGGCGGGCTTCGTCGGCTGCGAAGCCTATGTGGCCGATGCTTTTGGCGTCCAGCTCACGGGCCGTGGCTGTGTGGACACCGACCACTTCCGCACCAATGTGCAGAAGGTCTTTGCCTGCGGCGATATGCGCCGGGGCCAGAGCCTTGTGGTCTGGGGTCTGCGGGAGGGCCGCGACTGTGCCGCCGAGGTAGACCGCTACCTCATGGGCTACACGAACCTCTGAGCCATCAACCTTACCATCCTCTTTTCCTATCCTAAACAGCAGAAGCGGGAGCCCGTTAAAAGGCTCCCGCTTCTGCTGTTTTTGGGATATTGAAACGATGCGAACGGCCGGTTTGCCGACTGCTTATTTATTCAGCAGATCGGTATGGTCTGCGCCGCCCACGGTCAGGCTTGCGGCACCTTCGGTGTGGGTCAGGGTGAAGATGGTCGCATCGGTGCCCTGCGCCAGCAGCGTGTCGATGGAGACGGTGCTCTCGCAAAGCTGAGTGCGGAACACCAGCACCTCGGCACCCTTGGCCTTGAGCTCCTTCAGGGCGTGCAGGCTGCCGGTCAGGCTTGCGCTCTGGGCCGGGACCGCGATCAGCACGCGGCCGTCCTTCACGGTCTGCTCATAGGCCGGGGCACCCTCCACCCGCAGGGGGGCATAGGAAGCGGTCTCTCCTGCGGTGCTGCCCGTTTCGGTGGTGGAGTCCCCGCTCGGCGTGGTGTCGGGGGTCTCGTCGGATTTTTCCTGCGTAATTACTTCCTGCTTGTGGCAGATACTGCACTCTTTCATCGTGCCGTCTTTATTGACGACCCAGTTATGACCCGTTGCCGTGAGAATGGCACCATCGAAGTTTTCGGTCACAGTCTGCCCTTCTGCATTCATATAGGTAATGGTGTAGTAGATTTTTCCGTTTGCTTCACAGGTAGGCTCTTCCCGGTGTTCCTCCGCGGGTGCTGTTGAAGTGTAGGTATTTCCTGTAGAGGTCGTGTATTTGATTTTTGCATATGCGGAACCATCATTCGAGGAAATCACGCTATCAATTTTTGCATCCGTTGCGGAACCAAGCGTGATCTCAGCGGTACTCTCAGAACCATCCTTACCGCTCCCGATACCAGCGCCACCATCCGGGCTCTCTGCTGTTACCGTGCCGCCAGTGATTTTGATGTCATTTTTCGCATAGCTTCCCTTGCCACCACCAATGCCAGCACCGCCGCCGTTGGAAATCGCGGTCACTGTGCCATTTTTGATTTCGGTAATTCTGCTGGCGTTGGACGAACCGGAGAAGTTGCCGTTGCCGCCGCCGATACCAGCACCACCACCATTACCGATTGCAGTTACAACGGTATCTTTGCCATCAATAAGGAATTTCATGCCCGCACTACCGTCACCGCCACCAATTCCGGCACCGCCACCATTACCGGTCGCAGTTACCTTACCTCCGGTGATTTTCACATCAATCGACCAGCTTCCTTTGCCGCTTCCAATACCAGCGCCACCTTCGCCGCCGTTTGCAGTCACTTCACCACCTGTAATGGTAAGGCCGTTCACATAGCTGCCTTCGCCGCCGCCGATGCCAGCGGCTCCTTTGCCACCAGTTGCAGTCACCTTGCCGCCAGAAATCTCGCCACCTGCATTGATCAAACTGCCATTTTTACCGCCACCAATACCAGCGCCACCTTCGCCACCATTCGCAGTGACCTCACCGCCAGTGATCGAAACTCCTCTAGTATGGGCCTTATCTTTGCTGCCACCGATACCAGCACCACCTTCACCGCCGTTTGCGGTCAAGTGACCGGTATCATTTTTATCTTCGGTCTTTTGAGTGCCATCATCATTCTTTTCGTCCTTGATGGTCAAAGTTCCCGGAGCACCCTTTTCAATGCCGGCGTGTCCATCGCCGCTGATAACGGTGTTCTTACCGTCCAGTTCAAGGTTAACTTTTCCGTCGCCGGATATACTGATTGCCGCTTTCTCTTTGCCAGACACATCAATGCTCGTATCGCGCAGAGTCACGTTTGCTTCGGAATCCTTAGCAGCATCAATCTTTACGGTATTGTCCGCAGTTTTCACTTCACTGGTCTTGGCATCCTTGGTGGTAATTACCACGTCGTTATCCGGACGATCATTGATTGCGCCCTTATCGTCTGAAACGTAATTGCCATCACCATCCTTCTGTGTCACGGTCTGTTGATTGTTTTTGAATCCAACGCTGATATCGCCCTTGGTCAGGTCATACACATCCGCAAAGGCTGGGGCGGCGATGGAACTGACGATGGAGAGCACTGCCGCTGTGGACAGGACCCGCAATGCAAGCTTTTTACATTTCATAATAACCATCCTCCTAAAGAAACTTTCCCAAAGACTTTTCCCGGCAAAACAAAAAGCGCCGCACCTGCCGTCTGGCGGATGCAACGCTCTGGTTGACACTTTAAGATGCTCCTGCGGGAGCGGATGAAATACAACTGGCTGCCATCTTACAGGCCCTATAGCTTCGCGTCGCAGCCTTTCGGCTGGTTTGCCGGTTCTTCAATTTTGCGGGGTCTTTGGTTCATTATACCCCCCCCCCCGATTAAAATAATCAAGGTTTTTTAAAAATTTCGGCAATTATCACGAAAATATAGAATGTTAGTTGTCCCGTTTGAACAAAAAGGCGTAAAAAAGAGGGCTGTTGCTGACTCCTTCAGGCACGGCGGAGCCGTGACTGAGGGAGTTGTGCAACAGCCGCTCGATGAATCTTAGTCCGTATCATGCACCGTATCATCCGGCGCGGTCTCCTCCGAAGAGGAAGCGCTTTCGCCGCTGCCGGAATCGGAGGCGGCGGGCGGTTCGGTGGTGATCGCCACGCTTGGGTCGGCGGCGATATATACGGTGATGACGCTGCCCACCTCTACGGCGGCTCCGGCTTCCGCGCTGCACGAGACGACACAGCCCGCCGCATAGGAACCATCGTTGACCACCATGAAGCAGCTCGGCATCAGGCCGCGGGCTTCCAGCTCGCTGACGGCTCCCTCCTGCGTGAAGCCGATGACGTCGGGCATCTCCACCATCTGCGGGCCTTTGCTGACCACAAGGCTGATGGTGCCGCCCTTTTCGACCACATCGCCCGCCGCCGGTTCTTGGCGGATGATCTTGCCCTTCTCCACCGTGTCGCTGTACTCCAGCGTCACATAGAAGAGGTAATCGCCCACGTATTTGTGATTGTTGCGCACCTGCGTGTCATAATCCATCCCCACAAAGTCGGGCGTCAGGGTCACCGGCTCGTCCAGCTCGACGCTTTCCGGCTCCGGCACCGACGAGGAGGGCGCTTCCGACGTGTGCAGCCCCTGATTCACCAGCCCCCACACGATGAGCAGGATCAGAATCGCCAACAGGATCAAAATTGCCGCCAGCAGATTGCGCAGACCCAGCAGATGCTGCTTGGAGTCGTTCTCCGGCAGCGTCAGGGACCGGGATTCGGGGCGGGGCAGGTTCCGGGTCAGCTCGGCGGTGTACTCCTGCGAGGTCAGCGCCTTGAAGAGCTGGGGCACGGTCTGGATGCGCTCCACCGGCTTCAGCTTCAGGCCCATCCAGAGCACGTCGGAAAAGTACTCCGGCACGGCGGGGTTCACTGTCCGGGCGCGGGGGTTGGAGTCCGACACCAGCCGCTGCGCCGCCGGGACCGGACTCTGGCCGCAGACCATCCGGTAGACCACCGCCGCAAGGCTGTATTCATCGGTGTAGCGACCCTCAAACTCGGCGGTGGAATACTGCTCCGGGGCCGAGTAACCCTCGTACAGCTGCTCGTGCAAGCCGCTGCCCGCCGTGCGCAGCCCCACCGTCGCGTAGCCGGTCAGCCGGGCGCGGCCGTTTTCCAGCACCCGGATGTTCTCCGGGCAGATGCCCCGGTGCACAAGGCCGACTTGGTGCATGGCGGCCACGCCGTCGAACACCGGCTGCAACATGGCGCAGACCTGCTCCGACGGCAGCGGGCCGGGATGCTGATCCAGCCAGCGGCCCAGCGGCACGCCGCCGGGGTTCTCCATCACGGCGTAGACGGTGTTGTTTTCCTCGAACACGTCCAGCACCGCCTCCAAACCGTTGGCCGGGGTGATGCGCTGGATGGAGCGGTAAAGGTCGGCAAAGTCCATCCGGGTGGTCTTGAACAGCACCTCGCTGCCCAGTTTGGGCCGCAGGGTGGCGTCCATCCCCCGCTCCGCCGCCAGCGTCAGGGGCATATACTCCTTGATGGTCACTCGGAAGCGCCCGACGTTCTCCGCGCCCCGGTACAGGATGCCCTCACCGTCGATCCGTTCGATCTCGCCGACGGTATACCGCCCGCCCAGCACCGTGCCCACCGGCAGACTGCCCGCCGGATTACGCCCCGCGAACACCCCGCCGCAATGCGGGCAAGCCGCCGCGCGCTCGTGCAGCTCCGAAAGGCAGTAAGGGCAGATGATGGACATGGGAAAACCTCCTTTTGTGGTCGTGTTGTTTTTTTATTATAGCACAGTTCCGGGCATAACAAAAGCCCCGCAGCTCGGTTGGAGCAGCAGGGCTTCGTGATTTTTCAGATTCGGTCTCCGCCGATCATTCCGGCAGGTCTTCCTCGTTCTCCAGAGAGTGCCAGACGTTCTGGACATCATCGTTGTCCTCCAGAGCGTCGAGCAGCTTGCCCATGAGCTTGAGCTGATCGGGGTCCGTCAGGCGGGTGGTGGTCATGGGGACCATGGCGAGGTCATCGCTCAGGATCTCGTAGCCCTTCTCCTCCATGGCCTTGACCACAGCAGAGTAGTTGTCCGGATCGGTGGTGATCTCCGCTGCCTCTTCACCGGCATCGAAATCCTCCGCACCGGCGTCCAGAGCGTCCATCATGGCCTCGTCGGCATCCTTGTCTTCCAGAGAGATGTCGATGACGCCCTTCTGGCTGAACAGGAAGGAGACGCAGCCCATAGCGCCCAGATTGCCGCCGTTCTTGTCGAAGTAGTGGCGCAGGTCGGCAGCGGTACGGTTGCGGTTGTCGGTCAGGGTCTCGACCATGACGGCAACGCCGCCGGGACCGTAGCCTTCGTAGGTGATCGCCTCGTACTCGGTCTTATCGCCGCCCTCAGCCTTCTTGATGATGCGCTGAATATTATCGTTGGGCACACTCATGCGCTTTGCCTTGGCGATCAGGTCAGCCAGCTTGCTGTTGGAAGCCGGGTTCGGGCCGCCGGTACGGACGGCGACGCTGATCTCGCGGCCGATCTTGGTAAAGACCTTTGCCTTGGCGCCATCGGTCTTTTCCTTCTTACGCTTGATGTTGTTCCATTTGCTATGTCCAGACATGGGGAACCTCCTAAAGTTTATCGAAAATCTCCGCCTGCGGGCAGACGGGCTGTGGTCGCCCGCTTGTGGCAGCACACAAAATCTAACTCTATTATTGTAGCACAATCCCCAACGGCGTTCAAGCCTTATCCGGGGGATTCTGCACGAAATCCAGCAAAAAAGCGGGGTTTGACGCCTCTTTTACAGCAACCGCAGGGCTTTGGGGTAGTGGTTTTTGACCCGCCCGGCGGACACTTTGCCGCCGCCGAGGGGGTAGCCGTCCACCGTAACGCAGCACCAGCCGTCCGCCGCAGTGGAGGCCGCCATCTCCCGGCCCGACAGATAGTCGGTCACCCGCGGGTCGGCAAGGGTCAGCTCCTCCCGGTTCGTGCACCGGGCCCCGAAAGCCGTGAAGAGGTGGTGTTCGGGGATGAAGCGGCCCTTCTGCACACTGCCCACGAAGACGCCCGCCCGCAGGACGTGAAGCCCCGTCTGAGGGAAGGGCACCGGCAGCAGCACACCCCCGCCGTGGACGACGGCGGGGCGGTCGGCCAGCGCCGGGAAATACCGGGCGGCAAACTCGTGCCACGCGGCGAGGCTCTGGGCGGGAGAGGCGCTCTCCCCTGCCCCGCTGTCACCGGCCCGGCGGCCCCGCTTGCCCTGCACTTCCTCGCGGAGGACACGGGCGTTTTCCCGGCGGGAAGCACGGGCATCTCTGGATTCCGCGCGGGCAGGCTTGCCCTTGCCCGGCTTCTGCTTTTTGCTCTGCTCCGCAGCTGCCGCCAGCCAGAGCTGCTCTTCGGGCGTGTACTCCCCCGGCGCGGGCAGGGTGCGCGGCGTGCCCGCTTTGACCAGCCGGGCAATGAAATGGCCCTCGCCGCCCTGACAGGGCCAGATGCGGCGCACCTTGCTCACATCCAGCGGCAGACCGCCGGTGCGGTTGGCTTCGCCCGCGCTGCCGAAGCTATAGTCCACACGACCGAACACATCGGCCAGCGCAAACTCCGGATGCCGTGCGAGGAAGGCCGCCACCTGCCCCTCGTCCTCTTCCGGAGCGAAGGTACAGGTGGAATAGATCATCTCCCCGCCCGGCGCAAGGAGAGCGGCGGCGTTGTCGAGGATCTGTGCGCCCAGTTCGGCGCACTGCTTCACCAGCGCTTCGCAGTGCTGGGTGACGGCCACAGCTTCCTTGCGGAACATCCCCTCGCCGGAACAGGGAGCATCCACAAGGACGCGGTCAAAAAATTCCGGCAGAGCGGCGGCAATGCGGCCCGTATCCTCGTTGAGGACGACCGCATTGGCCACGCCCATCCGTTCCAGATTGCTCTTGAGCACCTCGGCGCGGGCGGCCACGAACTCGTTGCTCACCAGCAGCCCTTGCCCACCCAGCGCAGCGGCAAGCTGGCTGCTTTTGCCGCCGGGAGCCGCGCACAGGTCCAGCACCCGCATCCCCGGCCGGACCCCCAGCAGCGGCGCAGCAGAGGACGCCGACGGCTCCTGCGAGTAGAAGACGCCCGCGTGGTGGTAGGGGTGCCGCCCCGGCTTGAAGGCCGCATCTTTCACCACAAAGCCCGCCCTGCAAAAGGGCGACGGCTCCACCGGGAAGTCCGCCTGTGCGGCAAAGGCCTCCGGCGTGGTGCGCAGGGCCGAGACCGTCACGCCGCGGGCAGCGCTCTCGCTGGGGGCAGCGTACAGTGCATCGTACCGCTCGCCCAGCAGCGCACGTTCCCGGTGCTCAAAATATTCCGTAGACATGAACGTTCCTCCCATGTATAAAGCCGCGCGCGGCGGCAAGACTAAGGGGTGTGAGGGGCACGACCTCCCTCGCGAAAGGAGATATTACGATGACCGACCGTACCGAAAACCGTTCCAGCAACCGCACCAACAACTGCAAAAACCAGAGCCAGAACCGCACCGAGAATCGGACCGACAACCGCACGGAGAACCGCGCCACCAACGAGCACAAGCACCCCAACCAGTACACCAAGGGTGCCGATGACGAAGACAAGTAACCTCTCTCATTAAGAAAGCCCGCTGCCTTCCCTGCACTGTTTTCCAGTGCGGAAAGCAGCGGGCTTTCGCGTGTTTTATTTCTGATTCGGGTCAAAATCTTCCCAGAGTTTGTCGAACAATTCCTCGACACGGTCCTTCCGGCCGGTGAGGTACAGCCACCCCAACAGGCACTCGAAGCCGGTGGAGGCGCGGTACTCTTCGGGGGAAGCATGTTTCGACACGCTGGCCTTGCTGGCGTTGCGGCCCCGCTTGAAAACGGCCAGCTCCTCCTCGGTGAAGAGGGGTTCCAGCAGCTGCTCCTCGCGGAACTGTGCCCGCGCAGAGACGTACTTGACCTTTTCGGTGTTCAGCTTCCCGGCCGAGAGCCGATGATGCTGCGCCAAACGGGTGCGTACCAGCAGTTCCAGCACGCTGTCGCCCACAAAAGCCAGCGCCAGCGGGTTGAGCTCGCGGGGGTCGATGGTTTCTTCCTGCATGGTATTTCTCCCTTAGAAGATATAATCGAACTGATAATCGCCGATGAGGATGGTGTCGTTCTCCTGAACGCCCTTGTCCACCAGAGCGGTCAGGATGCCGCTTTCATCCAGCTGGCGCTGGAAGAACTGCAGACTCTCGTAGTCGTCCACATTGCTGCCCGCGAGGATATACTCCAGCCACGGTGCCTCAACGCTCCAGACGTGGGCTTCCATCCGCTTGATGGTAAAGGCGCGGTCGTTGGCCTTGGGTTCGGGCTTCTTGTACTCCGGAGCGAAGACCGGGATGGCCGGGATATCCTTCAGGCGGTTGTAGACCAGACCCGGCAGCTCCCGCACGCCCTGCATGGTGGCGGCAGAGATGGGCACGAAGGTCAGACCCTTGCCCTCGATATAATTCTGGAAGCTTTCGATCTGCTCCTCGGTGGCAAGGTCACACTTGTTGCCCACCACGATCTGCGGACGCTCAGCCAGCGCGGGGCTGAACTTGGCCAGCTCCTCGTTGATCTTCTCGAAGTCCTCGATGGGGTCGCGGCACTCGCTGCCGGAGACATCCACCACATGCAGCAGCAAGCGGCAGCGTTCCACATGGCGCAGGAAGTCATGGCCAAGGCCGATGCCCTCGCTGGCACCCTCGATCAGGCCGGGGATGTCGGCGCAGACGAAGCTGGCGCCTTCGCCCACCGACACGACGCCCAGCGTGGGCACGAGGGTGGTGAAGTGGTAGTTCGCGATCTTGGGCTTGGCCGCGCTGATGGTGGAGATAAGGGTGGACTTGCCCACGTTCGGGAAACCGATCAGGCCCACGTCCGCGATCAGCTTCAGCTCCAGCGTCACCTGAATGTCCTCGCCGGGCATACCGGGCTTGGCGAACTTGGGGATCTGGCGGGTCGGCGTGGCAAAGTGTGCATTGCCGTAGCCGCCGCGGCCGCCCTTGGCCACGGTAACGGGGGTGTGGTCGGACAGGTCTGCAATGACAAGACCGCTCTCGGCGTCCTTGATGACGGTGCCCAGCGGCACCTTGATGACGAGGTTTTCGGCGTTCTTGCCGTGGCAGAGGCTTGCGCCGCCCTTGCCGCCTTCGTCGGCGGTATACTTGCGCTTGTAACGGAAGTCCATCAGGGTGGTCAGGTGGTCATCCACCACAAAGATGATGTCGCCGCCGCGGCCGCCGTCGCCGCCGTCCGGGCCGCCCGCCGCCACGAATTTCTCGCGGTGAAAGCTCACCGCGCCATCGCCGCCCTTGCCCGCATGGAGCCAGATGGTTGCGATGTCGATAAAGTTGGTTTGTGCTGCCATAGAGCTCCTCCTATGTTTAGCGATTCAACCTCTCCGGCAATGCGAAGCATGGACGGAGAGGTTTCTTCCTTTCATCAAAAAGAGCCGGGCCACGAGGGTCCGGCTCTTTGGGTTGCAGTTTTTCAGGCAGAAGTTACTGCTTCACGCTGCACTTCTTGCCGCTCTTGCCCACGCGCTCGAAACGGACAGTGCCGTCAACCAGAGCAAACAGGGTATCATCGCTGCCCTTGCCAACGTTCTCACCCGGCTGAATGTGGGTGCCACGCTGACGAACGAGGATGTTGCCGGCCAGAACGAACTGACCATCTGCACGCTTTGCGCCCAGACGCTGAGCCGCGGAATCACGGCCGTTCTTGGTGCTGCCTACGCCCTTTTTATGTGCCATTGTAATTTTCCTCCTTAGCCGTTGATCGCAGTGATCTCAACCTTGGTATAGGGCTGACGATGGCCCATGCGGCGAGCACTGTGCTTCTTTGCGCGATAGGTGATGATGTTCAGCTTCTTGCCCTTGCCATTCTTGATGACCTTGGCAGAAACGGAAGCGCCCTCAACAACAGGAGCGCCAACCTTGACCGAACCCTCCTCGCCAATAGCGAGAACCTGATCAAACTTCACTTCGGAGTCAGCTTCAACGTCCAGCTTTTCGATGTAGACGATGTCGCCCTGCTCCACGCGGTACTGCTTACCGCCGGTAACAATGATTGCGTACATTTGTTTCATTCCTTTTCGTTGTACTCGCTGGTCGTAAAGGCAGACCCCTACAGGGGCCATTTGCGGCGCCCACACCAAGCGGCTAGAATAGTATAGCAGAAAAGCAAGCTGATTTCAAGGGGTTTTTGCGTATTGCGGCAAAGTTTTTTCAAGCTCTGCCGTCAATTGCTCAGATTTTTGAGCACCGCTTCCATATTCCGGGCTCCATAGACGATGCGGAGCACCCAAATCATTTTCTTTTCCTTCTCCACCATATAGTATAGAACATAATTTCCAACGACTTTCTTGCGGATTATCATCCTTGGGAGAAAATCATTCACGACCAATGCCCCACTTGCAGGAAAAGCACAGACCTTTTCCATACATTTGTTGATGTCGCCCAGCAGCGTTTTTGCTGCCTTCTCATTATCAAGCTCATTTCGGATGTAGTTTACCGTTTCTCGCACATCCCGCCGCGCACGTTCAGTCAATTGGAAATGATATTCACAGTCCATATTCCCTCCTGATCTCTTCCAGTGCCGTCGGACCATCCACCACGCGGCCCTCATCAACATCTCTCAACCCTTCCATGATGAGTTTTGCCTCTTCCATCTCCTTCATGGTGCGCTCGTAGTACTCGATGTCCATGACCACAAGGCGGCCGTATCCGTTTTTCGTCACAAAGACCGGGCCATTCTCCTCGGCGCAGCGGCGCTCGATCTCCACCGTATTTTTTAGTTCACGCATCGGAATGATCTGCATACATTCACCCTCCCAGATATCTCGCGGCTCTTTTTGTGGCTTTATTATACATCAAAAAAAGCCACAGGGCAAGAGTTGCCTTCCGACTTCTCCGCCCTGCAGCTTCTGTTTTTTCTGTATCAGCGTTTTATTACTGCTGTTGTGCGCTCAGCTCTTCCTTCACCCGCTTATTATAGGCTTCGGTCCGCTCCACAAAGAGCTTCCGGGGCGAGGAGGCCACAAGTTCTTCTTCCTCCAGCCGGAACGCGGGGTCAGCCTTTTTCGCCTTGGCGGCGAGGGTGCGGCCCTCGCTGTTGAGGGCCAGCTTGACCATGAGCGGCTCATCCTTGTATCGCTTGGTCAGGATGACCTCTGCGATGATGCCGCCAACCACGGCCACCGCCGCCACCACCTGCGACACCCGCAGCCCGATGGAGGGCACCAGAAGCAGACTGTCCGTGCGCAGGGCCTCGATCCAGAACCGGCCCGCACCATACCAGATGAGGTAGCGCAGGGCGATGTCGCCCGCAAACTTCCGCTTTTTGATATACTTCACCAGCAGGAACAGGCCCACGAAGCACCAGATGCTCTCATATAAGAACGTAGGGTGGACCGGCAGGTTCGGGTCGATGACGGCGCCCTTGGGGGCTGTGACCACGCTGCTGAGCAGGTAGTCGCGGGTCGCTTCGCTGTACATGCCCCACGGCAGGGTCGTGTTGCAGCCGAATGCCTCCTGATTGAAGAAGTTGCCCCAGCGGCCGCAGCCCTGCCCGATGAGGAAGCCCATGGCCGCAAGGTCGAACATGGGCAGCACCGGCACCCTGCGCCATTTACAGGCAAGGCCGCCGAACAAAAAGCCGCCGATGACGCCACCGTAGATGGCAAGGCCGCCGTCCCGGATGGCCAGCACGTCCCACAGGCTGCTGTAATTGTAGGGGGACAAGGCCACATAGTAGAGCCGGGCGCAGAGGATGCCCATCACCACGCCGATGAGGATGACATCCACCATCGCGTCGGCGTCCACGCCGAACTCGACGCCATGCCGGAACGCAAACACCAGCGCAAGGCACATGCCCACGGCGATGCAGACGCCATACCAATAAATGTTGATGCCGCCGATGGAAAAGGCCACGCGGTTCAGCGTGAAACTCAGGCCCAGCGCCGGAAATTGTACCAGATTCGTCATTCTTCGTCCTCCGTCTCTTCGTCATCTGCTTCGGGCAGGTCCGCCGTGCCGTCCGGCTCGATGTACATCATCGCCATCCGGGCGGGCTGTAAGATGTGCTGCAGGGCTGCGTCGGCGTCGTCCGCCGTCAGGGCCGCAAGTGCCTCGATCTGCTGCACCACCGTCTGCCCGGAGAGGGCGAAGTCCGCCATCTGGCTGGCCGAGTCCTCCACGTTTTCGAGGTTTTCGATCAGTTGGCCGTACTTTTCGTTCTTGCAGAGGGTAAAGACCTCCCGATCGATGCCCTCGCGCCGGACCCGCTCGATCTCGCCCAGCAGCATTTGTTTCACCGTGTCGGGCTCGTCACTCTCGCCGGTGAAGAGGATGCAGCAGCAGCCGTCCACCCGCAGCACTTCCCCACCGAAACCGGGGTTGGTCAGGCCGGAGTCGTACAGGCGGCGGTAGAGCGGCGACATCCCGCCGCAGACGCAGCAAAGGATGAGGTCGTACAGCAGCTCGCTGCGCAGATCATCCGGGGCGAGGGGCGTTTCCTTGAAGCCGAGGCCAAAGCAGGGCTTTGACACCGGCATCCGGATCCGTTTTTCCGTTGCTGCCAGCGTCATGGGTTCCTCGGCCCAGAGCCGCTGCACCCGCTCTTCGGGGCGGAGTTCCATCAGGCCATGGCGTTCGCACGCGGCCAAGATCTGCTCCATGGTGATATTGCCCGCTGCGGCCAGCACCATATTTCCCGGTGCATAGAACGCCTCGCAGCAGTCATAGAGCATCTTCGGGGTGATCTCAGCAATGCTCTCGCAGGTGCCCGCGATGTCGCTGCGGATGGGGTGGCTGTGGTACAGGCACTCACACAGGCCGGTGATCAGCCGCCAGTCGGCGCTGTCGTCGTACATCTTGATCTCCTGCCCGATGATGCCCTGCTCCTTGGCGATGGTCTGCTCGGTGAAGTAGGGGTGCCCCACCATCCCCAGCAGCACATCGAGGCTTTCGTCCAGCTGCTGCGTGGCGGTGAAGAGGTAACAGGTGCGGTCAAAGCTGGTAAAGGCGTTGGCGTTGGCCCCCGTCTTCGCGAACTTTGCAAAGGCGTCGCCGTCCTGATCCTCGAACATCTTGTGTTCCAGAAAATGCGCCACACCTGCGGGCAGATGCACCTCCCGCCCATTGAGCCGGAAGTCCCGGTCAATGGAGCCGAAGCGGGTGGCATAGATGACATGGGTGCCGGAATACCCCGGCATGGGCTGCACAAGGACGGTCAGGCCGGAGGGCAGGATCTTCCACTGATCCGCGGCGGCATCGGCAAGCGCTTGGCTGCGCAGTTCAGACATCGGCAGTCCCCTCCTCTCTCGTCAACAGATAACTGACCGACAGGCTCAGCTGCCGCAGAATGGCGCGAACATCCTCTTTGGTCACGGCGCGCAGGGCGGCGCGGGCTTCGTCGGGCGTTTGCAGCCCGCTGCCCCGCAGCACTTCCATATAATACCACGTCTCGATGCCGCCAAGGCTGTCCTCAATGCCCGCCATCCCGCTGAGCAGGGACAGGCGGCAGTCTTCCAGTTCCTCGTCGGTGATGGGCCCGTTGCGCAGGTCGTCCAGCTCCTTCAGGATGGCCGCTTCCGCGCGGGCCGCGTCGGCGTGCTCCACGCCGCTGTTGACAGCCATGCTCCCCGTGAAGCTCTGGAAGCTGGACGCGCAGTAGTAGCACAGGTGATCCCGCTCCCGGACGTTGAGGAAGAGGCGGCTGGTCACGCTGCCGCCGTACAAGGCCATAGCAAGCCGGACCGCTGCTATCTGGTCGGGGCGCATCGGCTCACCGAGGGTGAACAGCATACAGAGCTTGGCCTGTACGGTGTCGAAGCACTCCACCTTCCGGGCTGGTTCCCGCCGGGGCATTGCCATGTTCCCGCACAGGGGGGCCGGGCGGCGTTCCACCGCCGAAAGCTCCCGGAGCAATGCGTCTTTGACCTGCTCCGTCTCCGCTTCTTCGCAGCCAAGGATCAGCAGCTCGATCTGCGCCGTTTCCAGCATCTCCCGGTAGGCAGCGGTCAGGGCCTCCGGCGTCAGGGCGTCCACCTCTTCCAGATAGCCCTCCTGCCGAATGCCGGCGGGGCTGTCGCCGAAGAATTCCCGGTTAGCCTGACGCTGGCAGTAGATGCGCTTTTCATTTACTTCGTCTTCCAGCGCTTTGCGGAGCATCTGCTTTTCGATGCCGACCGCCTCCGGGTCGAAAACGCCGCCCACAAAGGCGGGGTGGAAGGCCGTGCCCAGCGCCAGTCCAGCGTATTCGCGGGTCAGCGGTTCCCCTTCCAGCGCAAAGCGGTCCTTGATGCCGGTGGCGCTGACACAGAGGTTATGGTTCGCGCCGAAGGGCCGGGCGTCCACGGTCAGATCCGCCCCATAGAGGCGGGCCAGCGTTTTGGTCATCTGGGTCATGTCGGGGCAGTCCGCATAGCCGCGCTCCATCACCAAGGGCAGCAGCGCGTGGGCGGTAGCCGTCTCCCGCTTGGCCGGGAAGGCGAAGTGGATGCTGATGCGGCAGCGGTTGAATTTAGGCGCCGGGTCCCACAGCAGATGGACGCCGGGCGCGATCTCGGTTCGTTTCAATGGTTTCTCCTTCGATTTTTTGCAAATTTATTGTTTTGCGCGTTCCAGCGCGAGGAATTCTTCCAAGGAAAGGCCGCTTTCGCGGATGGCGCGGGCGTTCTCGACCCCCACATACCGCCAGTGCCACGGTGCATAGACCATGCCGGTGGCACTCTGGCGCTCCTCCGGCCAGCGGAGGATGAAGCCATAGTCCGCGGCATACGCGGTCAGCCACTCGTAGGCGCGGGTCTCGGCAAAAGCCTCCGAGCGCTCCGTGCAGTCCGGCGAGAGGATATCGGCGCAGTAGCCGGTTCCCTGCTCGCTGGTGCTTGCCGTGGGCTGCAGCGACGCAGTGTGCGCCGCTGCCGTCTCGCCGGTAAGGCGGCTGTTCTCGGCCTGATAGGCCGTCAGCAGGGCTTCATACGCGGCGGTGCGGGTGTCGGCATCCTGCCAGCCCGTGACAAGGTTCAGCTCCACACCGGCGGCCTGTGCGGCCTCGGCCATGCTGCGGTAAGCCGCAGCGGCCTCCGTTTCCAATTGTTCACCGGTGGCGTCGTCCGCCACGGCCAGCTCCGGGGCCGGTTCGCTTTCCAGCGGGAGGTTGGCGTTCACCACCACCAAGCGGGCATCGTCCGTGTCGCACACATATCCGTCGGCGCTGTAGGCCCGCGCCGCAAAGGGCACCGGCCCCGCGATAAGGGCGTGGGCTTTCGGCAGCAGCCACAGGATGCCGGTGGACATCAGCGCCACAGCCCCGCCGCACGCGGCCAGAAACAGCACCCAGTTCCGCGCCAGCCGCAGACATTTGCGGATCTTCCACTCCCGGTACGACATCCGTTTGGCCGGGGTTCTTTGTTGGTTCATGTAAGGTTCCTCACTTTATTCTATCGTATCGCAGCGTTTGCCGCGTTTTATGACTCTTCCCGTGCCTTTTGGCCGCGGATATCCTTGCCCACGAACAGGCAGGGCACAAAGGAGGAAAGGCGGCTGGAAATTTTTTCGGTGTAGAGTTTCTCCAGCAGCGCCCCGTCCGTGATGTTCGTCGTGACGATGGTGGGCAGATGCGCACCGAGGCGGTTGTTCAGCAGACTGTACAGGGTGCTGAGGAAGAAACTGGAGTTGAATTCCGTGCCCAGATCATCGAGGATGAGCAGGTCTGCCCCGGCTGCCGTTTGCAGCAGGGTCTCCTCCTCCCCGGAGGGGTCCGAGCCGAAGTGCAGCGCTTCCAGTTTGGCAAAAAAATCGGGGCTGGAAACATAGATCACGTCCATGTCCTTCGCCAGCACGATGCCCGCAATGGCAAGGGCCGCATGGGTCTTGCCAAGGCCCGCATTGCCGAACAGCATCAGACTTTCGCTGCTGCGGTCGAATTCTTCTGCGTAGGCACGCAGTTCTTCCAGAAGTCCCCCCATGTACGTCCGGACCGGCTCCCCCAGCTTCTCGTCCATTGTGTTGGGGTAGTAGCGCAGCTCCATCGTGTCGAAGCTGGAAACGGACAGGCTGGACAGCTTCTCGATCTCCTCGCGGCGGAGTTTCTGCATCAGTTTGTGGATGCACTCGCAGGTGTGCCCCTCAAATGAACCGGTATCCTGACACTTTTTGCAGGTGAAATGCGGCTCCAGCGCATCGGCTGGGCGGCCGCTGGACGCCAAGAGCGCGGCAAGCTCCTGTTTGGCCTTGGTCAGCGCAGCGGCCGCAGCGGTGCGGTCCCCGCCGGAGGCTCCGGCCAGCGCACACCGCACGCCCCGCACCCGCACCTCTTCTTCGGCATGGCGGAGGGCCGGGATGGCCGCTTCCGCCTCGGCGCGGGCATCCTCGGCGTTGGCGCGGGCGGCCTGCCGCCGCAGCGCCACGGTGCGCATTGCCTCCTGATACAGTTCACGTTTGGTACGCATAGCTTCTCCTTATTGCGATGTCTCGTCCGATTTTTTTCGCAGCGAACGGCGGCGGACGGCGTTTTTGAGGAAATCGTTCCCACTGGGTGTTTCGCGGTCCACCCGGATGTTCCGACTGGCCCCCGCCCCGGCCACCGGCCCGCGCACATCGTGGACGGTGCGCAGACCTTTGGCGTTCCACGTTTTGAGGATGCTGTTCCAGTACCACAAATCGCGCTTGGGGCCCGCTTGCACAGCCGCCTCCTGCACCATGGCGTCGTCGTAGCCGTACACCTCGTACCAGCGGGCAATGGCTTTCCGCCCGCCGAGGGTCAGCTCGCTTTCTGCAATGCCCAGCAGCCCGCTGACATACTGTTCGCGCTGGGCACGAAGGGCCAGCAGCTGCAGATGCGTGTCCGCCTGTTCGCCGGTCTCCACGCCCTCGGCGCGCCAGACTTTCAGCTCGTGGCTGACCGCGCCCATGGTCCGCTTGCCCTTGCTGGCGACATAGGCCACGCAGAGCATGACCGTCTCCGGCGCAAACCCGTCGATGATGTACAGGTTGACCAGCTTTTCCATCTCGCTGTGGGTCAGCGGGCGGGCAAACCCCGCCTGTGCGCAGTCGATGAGGCTGGAGATCATCGGGTCGGTGCGGGATGCCGCCGCGATCTCGGCCCACGTCATTGGGGCCGGGGCGCTGGGCTCTTCGCCGGGGGCTGCATTCTCCTCATAGCGCTCCAGCAGCCCGGCACCGGCCCAGAAGGCCAGCGCGCTCTCGGCGGTCATCTTGCTGCGCAGTTTGAGGTCCGCGCAGATCTTCTCCGGGTCGGTGACGCCGGTGGCCAGCACATACAGCGCCACCCGCACATTGTATTCCTCCGCGATGCCCAGCTTCGCGAACACGAGCTGCGGCACGGCGATGGCATCGCCCTTCTGCTCTTTTAAGCGGTAGATCATTCGGCTTTGCCCTCCTCCGGCTCTGCGGGCGGGGCCCACGGCTCACAATCGAGGATGGAGGGGAGGTTTTTCCAACGGTCCGGCTCGGCGTTGTAGGCTTCCTCCAAGCACTGAGCGGCGGCTGCGCGGCCCTCGTCGCTCAGTGGGAACTCCTCGTGGCGGCGCAGGGCAGGATCGGTCTTGTCCAGCGCCCACGGATCAGGCCAGATGTCCACTGCAAGGATGGCCTCTTCTTTTTCGGCCCCCTCCCCGCCTTCCGGGTCCGGCACGGTGCGCTTCGTCGGCGTGAGCAGATAGCGCATCCCGGCCTCGTTGCCGCTGTAAAGATTTTTGCACTTGAAGTAGTGCAGCAATGGCACAAAGATCATGTTGCGTCCTTTCCAACAATACAGATACTATCATTATAAAGCAAGCGGCGCAAAATGCAAGTTTTTTTGCCCGCCGACAAAACCTTCCACAAAAAACAGTTGACAAATCCGCCCGCCTTTGCTACACTAATAGCGCACTTGCAGGGTTAGCTCATCCGGTAGAGCGACTGCTTCCCAAGCAGTAGGCGGCGGGTTCGAGTCCCGTATCCTGCTCCAAGTGAAAAGCCCGTCCAGTGATATGCTGGGCGGGCTTTTTGTCGTTTTTGCGCGAGCTTTCTTCCAGCCAAAGTTTCCCGGCAGGAAGATCTTTTCACTCCGTCCTCGTCTTGATCTCCACCGTTCTTCCACCAAGGTCCTCATAGATGCGGTGGGAGACGGAGAGGACGGTGCGGCCCGCGGAGGCGCGGCGGAGGGCTTCCAGCACGCGGGCCTCGGTCTCGGCGTCGAGGTTGGCGGTGATCTCGTCCAGCAGCAGCACTGCCGGGTCGGCGGCGACGGCGCGGGCGATGGACAAAAGCTGCCACTCGCCCTGCGAGAACATGCCGTCGGTGCACGGGGTGCCGTAGCCCTGTGGCAGGGTCTGGATGGCTCCGTCGATGCCCGCCAGAACGGCGGCACGCTTTGCCATCTCTTCCGTGATCTGCGGGTCGCCGAGGGTGATCTGCTCCAGCACCGTGCCCGGTACACGGGCAAAATGCTGTTCCACACAGCCGATGCAGCTGCGGCGCTCCCGGTCGGTGATGGCTGCCACCGGCACGCCGCCGATGGTCACCGTGCCCTCCTGCGGCGGGTAAAGGCCCAGCAGGAGCTTGAACACCGTGCTCTTGCCCGCGCCTGTCCGGCCGATGAGGGTGATCTGCTCGCCCTGTTTGACCGTCATGGAGAGATCGTGCAGGACTTCTTTTTCGCCGTAGCCGAAGGTCACATGGGAGAGCTCCACATCCCCCCGCCCGGCGCTGGGCTGCGCGGCAGAGGCAGTGCGCTCCGGCTGGCCGAGGAAGGCATCGATCCGCTCAACGCCCGCCATGGCCGACTGGATGGTCTGGATTTCCATGCCGAGGCTCTCGATGGGGGCAAAGATGCGGGAAATGTAGTTGATGACGGCCACCGAGGTGCCCACCGACATGCCGAAGAAGGTCAGGACCGTCGGATTGCCGGAGGCGGACAGGAGCATGACGATGCCCACCACCACGGCGTTCAGCACCAGCACCACCGGCGAATAGAGGGCGTCGTAGAAGTTGGTGCGCTCCATGGCGGCGTAGCCGGCCCCGATGCAGCGGTCATACCGGCGCTCCATGTAGTCCTCCAGCCCCAGCGCCCGGATGGTGCGGATGTTGTGCAGCGTCTCCGGCACCTGACCGGAAACAGCGGCCACGGCCCGGCGGTTGTCCAGCTGGGCGGCCAGCATCCGCTTCTGCACATGGCGGGTGAACACCGCGAACAGCGGCAGCACCAGCAGCAGGATCACCGCAAGGCCGGAGTTCTTCACGGCGATGACCGCGAGGATCGAGAGGATGCGGCACGCATCGGCCACCATGCTGATGATGCCGGAGGTGAACAACGCTTCCACAGTGTCCACATCGCCCGAAAAGCGGGCCGCCACCTCGCCGGGGTTCTGGGCCGCCAGCGTGCTGGCGGGCAGCCGGGTCAGTTTCCGGGACATCTCCGAGCGGAGGGCGTGGGTCATTTTCTGGCCGAAGAGGACCAGCAGACTTTCCTGCGCCGAGGAGAACCCGCCCTCCAGTGCAAGGCTGCCGAAGTAGGCCACCACGGCCCAGAACGTCAGCGGGAGGCCGGCGGTGAGCTTGTCGATGACGCGGGCCAGCAGCAGCGGCGGCAGCAGCGATGCCGCCACCGACGCTGCCACGCAGAGCAGCGTGCCCGCCGTGAGGAGCGGATGGGACGCAGCTGCCATCCGAATGGCCGTGAACACGCCATTTTTGCAGTCGGTCTTCATGCTCCCCCGCCTCCTTTCTGGCTGGTCTGGCTTTCGTAAAGCTGGCGGTAGACCGGCTCCGCAGCCATCAGCTCGGCGTGGGTGCCGACGGTGGTCTTGCCGCCGTCCATGAAGATCACCTGCTGCATCTGAGGGAAGTGGTACAGCCGGTGGGAGATCAGGAACACCACCTTATCTTTGGCGTACTCCTGCAAATTTCGGAAGACGATGTCCTCGGTATTGCGGTCCAGTGCGGAGAAGGGGTCGTCGAGGACCAGCACCGGGCGCGGATGAGCCAGCGTCCGTGCCAGCGCCAGCCGCTGCGCCTGACCGCCCGAAAGGCGGGTGCCGCCGGGGCCGATGACAGTCTCCAGCCCCTGCTCCATCCGGCGCACCTCGTCGTCCAGCGCAGCCTCAGCCAGATAGGGTTCAGCCTCCTGTTCGCTGCCGCAGAGGACGTTGTTCTGCACCGTGTCGGCGCTCAGCTCCGGGTCATGGCCCAGATAGCCGACGGTGGCGGAGATCTGCCGGGGCGTCAGTGCGGAGAACTCGGTCCCGCCAAACCGGGCCGAGCCGCCGTAGGGAGCCTCACAGAGGAAAACACGGCCCAGCGTCGATTTGCCACAGGCCACCGGGCCGGTGATGCCGATGATATCGCCGGGGCGGGCCGTCAGGCTCAGGCCGGTGAAAACAGGCTCCCCGCCATAGGCAAAGGAGAGGTTTTCCAGCGTCACATCCGCCGGTTCCGGGATGCGGAGAGGAGCCAGCTGTTCCGGCTGCTTCATCAGGGGCTTGATCCGCGTCCACGAGACTTCGGCCTTCTGCACCGCGTTGAAGAGCTTGGCTGCCTTGGAGGACTTGACCACCAGTTTGGTGAAGCAGGACAGGAAGGTGGTAAAGGCCGCGATGTCCCACACGCTCCACCCGGTGCCGAGGACGTTCTTGGCGCCGAACCAGAGGATGAAGAGCACGCCCGCCTCCGACGCCGCCAGATAGAGGGGCGGCAGGGCCGACTGCCAGACGTTGCTGCGGACGGCGGTCTTTTCGTAGGTGTTCAGGGCGTCCTCGTATTTTTCCGCGCGGGCGTCCTCGCAGCCGTAGATGCGGTAAGTAACCGCGTTCTGGGCGCGATCCAGCGTGGCGGCGCTCAGGGCACCGGCCGCCTTTTTATAGGCCGCTCCGGCGCGCTGCACCGGCTTTTTCATCCACGCGGCGCAGACGTAGGATACCGGCGTGAAGAGCAGGCTGAGCAGGGCCAGCCGCCAATCGTACACCAGCAGCATGACCGCATAGCCCACCAGCGCCACGCCGGTGTCGAAGACCTCGGTGGTAAATTTCCGCATTCCCTCCACGCAGTCGTCCACGTCGGAGATGGCTTTGGTCATCAGCTCCCCGGCCCCCTCTTTTTCGAGGGCGGCGCGGCTCTGGCGCACCAGATTGGCGTAGAGGATGCCCTTCATCCGGCGGTCGATGTTGTTGGCGAACCGGCGGACGTAGAACCGCTTGACGAACCGCGCCGCCTGCACCAGCAAGGTGACGAGGATGTAGGCCGGCACCAGCATCGCCATCTTTGCCGCAGTCTCGCTGCCGCCGAGGATGTCGGCAAGGCACTGGGCCAGACGGCCCTCGAACCACGGCGTCGCCAGCAGACCGATGTTATACACAAGGCCCGAAAGGGTCACGAAGGCCAGCGGCAGCCACTCCAGCCGGAAGTAGGAAAGGACCCGGTCAGGGCAGAAGTTTTTCTCAGGCTTCATCGGTGGTCTCCCCTTCTGCTGCGTTCCGGAAGTGCGGGAAGCCCGCCCGGCTCTCGGTCTTGGAAACGACGTACAGCTTTTTCAGCGCCGCCTCGATCTCTGCAATGTCCATAAATGCCTCCGGGATCTGTTGGAATGATGTAGATACAACGTTGTAGGTACAACCATTGTACCAGAAGGGATGGGTGTGTCAAGAGCGCGGTGCAGGAACACCGGCTGTTCCACAGTTTTTCGCCCACCCTGTGCGTTGATGCAAAAAGCAGCATCCACTGGCTCAAAGAAACAGGACACACGTTGCTTTTATGACGAAATACATGAAATTATATTGAAAAGCCTTCATGGTGGTGGTAGAATATTTTTATGTCTCTGTCCTGCTGTGCCTACGCCTTTTCAGGTACCTTTTGTGGTATTCGGGACCGCAAAACAGGACGCACGCATTTCCGTGGGCAGGTTTTACCGCGCACACTCCTGCGGGCAGCGATGTAGGATCCATAAGCCGCAGCAGCTTTGCCGCAAAACGGCGGCTGACCAAGAGTTGTGAGGAGAAGGATTTGATGCACAAAAGAACATTGCGCCGCCTGATATCCGTGCTGGCAGCACTGGCGATGGGGCTTTTCCTGCTGACCGGCTGCGGCGCAAAAAACCCAGAACAGGTACAGGAGCAGGAAGATGCCCAGACCATTCAGGTGTATCTGTGGAGCACCAGCCTGTACGAGACCTATGCCCCCTATGTTCAGTCCCAACTGCCGGATGTGAACATCGAGTTCATCGTAGGCAACAACGATCTGGATTTTTATAAATTTTTGCAAGAGAACGGCGGTCTGCCGGATATCATCACCTGCTGCCGCTTCTCGCTGCACGATGCAGCTCCTTTGAAGGACAGTTTGATGAACCTTGCCATGACCAACGAGGCGGGTGCTGTGTACAACGCCTACCTCAACAGCTTCAAAAACGAGGACGGCAGCGTGAACTGGCTGCCGGTCTGCGCCGATGCCCACGGCTTTGTGGTCAACCGCAGCCTTTTTGAGCAATACGATATCCCCCTGCCCACCGATTACGCAAGCTTTGTTTCCGCCTGTCAGGCGTTTGAAGCGCTGGGCATCCGGGGCTTTACCGCCGATTATACCTACGACTACACCTGCATGGAAACCCTGCAGGGGCTTTCCGCTGCCGAGCTTACCACGACGGAAGGGCGCAAGTGGCGCACTGCTTACAGCGACCCTGCCAGCACCACACGGATGGGTCTGGACGACACCGTGTGGCCGGGGGCATTTGAACGGATGGCGCAGTTCATTCAGGATACCCACCTTACGGCAGACGACCTTGTGTTGAATTACGACGATGTGACCGGGATGTTTCGGAACGGAGAGGTCGCCATGTACTTTGGCACCTCTGCCGGTGTCAAGATGTTTCGGGACGAGGGCATCGACACGATCTTCCTGCCCTTCTTCAGTCAGAACGGCGAAAAGTGGATCATGACCACCCCCTATTTCCAAGTTGCCCTGAACCGTGATCTGGAGCAGGACGCCGCGCGCCGCGAAAAAGCCATGAAGGTGCTGAACGTCATGCTCTCCGAGGAGGCGCAGAACCGCATTATCTCCGACGGGCAGGATATGCTGAGCTACAGCCAGAACGTCCCCCTGCGCCTGACCGAGTATCTGAAGGATGTGCGCAGCGTTGTGGAAGAGAACCACATGTATATCCGCATCGCCTCCAACGATTTCTTTGCCGTCTCCAAGGATGTGGTCTCCAAAATGATCGCGGGCGAGTACACGGCACCGCAAGCGTATCAGGCATTCAATTCCCAACTCCTTGCCGAGGATGGGTCTGCCCATGAGGAGATCGTGCTGACCTCCGGGCAAAGCTATTCCAACGTGTTCCACGCAAACGGCGGCAACGCTTCCTTCTCCGTTATGGCCAACACACTGCGGGGCGTTTATGGCACCGATGTACTCATCGCCACCGCCAACAGCTTTACCGGCAGTGTGCTGCAGGCGGACTATCCCCAAAAGATGGCGGCTTCCATGATCATGCCCAACAGTCTGATGTCTCGCCAGCGCACCATGACCGGTGCCGAGCTGAAAGCGGCCGTCCGCGCCTTTGTGGAGGGCTGCGAGGGCGGCTTTGTGCCCTTCAACCGCGGTTCTCTGCCGGTGGTCAGCGGCATTGCCGTGGAGGTAAAAGAGGCAAGCGGCAGCTATACCCTGACCGGCATCACCCGGAACGGGCAGCCGCTGAAGGACGACGACACCGTTACCGTGACCTGTCTGGCCACGGAAAAACAGATGGAAGCGCTGCTTGCAAGCGGAGGCGGCACACCTTTGGCCGAAGATACATGGGTAAAAGACAGATGGCGTGATCACGTCTCCGGCGGCGGCGCAGCGCTTGCAGAACCTGAAAACTACATCACGTTGAGGTGAGCGGAATGGCAGACAAAACCCACGAAATCAAACGAAACCGCCGTCTCCGGCAAAAATGGCTCTCTGCCGCTTGTGCCATCCTTCTGCTGGTCTTTCTGGCGGCTGGCTTCTGCGTCCGGTACCTCTCGTTTGTGTCGCAGATCATCTATCAGGAAAGCACCTCGCATCTGGAAGAAGTGCTGCACAAATCCAACAACATGCTGAACCAGATGGTGCGCAAGAACCTGACCTATCTGCATCTGTACAACCGCTTTCTGGAAAGCACTTCCGATGAAGCAGAGATTCAGGCGTATATCGAGAAAGCGCAGCAGGACACCGGATTTGCCAGCTTTTACTTCCTTTCCTACGACGGCAACTATACGACCGTGACCGGGGAAACCGGCTACCTCGGCTTGCAGACCAATCTGGACGAAATGCTTGCCGACGGCGATGATATCGTCATGAACTCAGCGCTGCCCGGCAAACCCCAGCTGCTTGTGTTTGTCTGCCCCGAAACGCAGGGCAGCTACCGGGGCTTTGCCTACGATGCCATTGCCATTTCCTATTATAACGATGCTGTGCTGCGGCTGCTGGACAACTCTGCTTTTCAGGGCAATGCCAGCAACTATGTGATCTACTCGGATGGGCGGGTGGTGATCGACAATTCCGTAAACCGCAAGGAAACGATCTACAACTTCATTGCGATGCTGCGCGACCACTCCGATCTTACCGAGGAGCAGATCCTTGATCTGTCCAATGCCTTTACGCAGGGCAGAAGCGGAAACATGAAGGTAAAGCTGGGCGATACCAGCTATTATCTGGTTTACGAGGGCACAGAGGTTCCGAGCTGGACGATGCTGGGGCTTGTCCCGGTCAGCATCGTCAATGCCAGTCTGGATAAGCTGTGGTCCTATACGATACAGATCGTGGTAGGCATCGCCTTCGGCCTTGCGGTGCTGGTCATTCTGCTCATTGTGCGCAGAAACCGTGCTACTGTGCGCCGGAAGAACACCGAGATCCTGTACCGGGATGAATTATTCCGAAAGCTCTCGCTGAATGTGGACGATGTTTTTCTGATGCTGGACGCAAAAACTTCCAAGACGGATTATGTCAGTCCGAACATTGGGCGTCTGCTGGGCATCCCGTGGAAAAAAGTCCGGCAGGATGTCCATGCTCTTGCGGAACTGGTCCCCCAGAACGACCCGGACCGCGACAAGAACTTTTTGGAGGGGCTTTCCCGCGGGGAACAGCGCGAGTGGGATGCGGCGTATCTGCATCAGGAGACCAGAGAGCTGCGTTGGTTCCACATCATTGCCATGGGCAGCGAGGTAGAAGGCAGAACCAAGTATATCCTTGTCATGTCTGACCGCACCGCCGACAAACAGATCAACCAAGCCCTTTCCGATGCCGTTGCTGCCGCCGAGACCGCCAACCGCGCCAAGAGCACCTTCCTTTCCAATATGTCCCACGATATCCGCACCCCCATGAACGCCATCATCGGCTTTACTACCTTGGCGCTCAGCAATATCGACGACAAGGAGCGGGTAAAGGATTATCTGGCAAAGACCCTTGCATCCAGCAACCATCTGCTCTCCCTCATCAACGATGTGCTGGATATGAGCCGCATCGAAAGCGGAAAGATCCATCTGGAAGAGGTGGAAGTCAACCTTTCGGATGTGCTGCACGACCTGAAAACCATCGTCAGCGGGCAGATTTACGCAAAGCAGCTGGAACTTTATATGGACGCCACGGATGTGACCGACGAGGACGTCTACTGCGACAAGACCCGGTTGAACCAGATCCTGCTGAACCTGCTGTCCAACGCCATCAAGTTTACCCCGGCGGGCGGCACAGTCTCGGTGCGGGTGCGGCAGCTTGCCGGTAAAGTGCACGGCTGCGGGCAGTACGAGTTCCGCATCAAGGATAACGGCATCGGCATGAGCCCAGAGTTCGCCAAAAAGATCTTTGAGCCCTTCGAGCGGGAGCGCACCTCCACGGTCAGCCGGATACAAGGCACCGGCCTTGGCATGGCGATCACCAAGAACATCGTGGATATGATGGGCGGCACCATCGAGGTGCAGACGGCGCAGGGCAAGGGCAGCGAGTTTATCATCTGTCTGCCCATGCGCACTCAGGACGAGCACCGCCCGGTGGAAAAGATCACCGAGCTGGAGGGCCTGAAGGCGCTGGTGGTGGACGACGATTTCAACACCTGCGACAGCGTGACAAAGATGCTGGTCAAGGTGGGGATGCGCGCCGAGTGGACCCTTTCCGGCAAGGAAGCGGTGCTGCGCGCGCGGCAGTCCATCGAGATGAGCGATGTCTACCACGCCTATATCATCGACTGGCGCTTGCCGGATATGAACGGCATCGAGGTCACCCGCCAGATCCGCAGCCTGCACGATGATACGCCCATCATCATCCTGACGGCCTACGATTGGTCGGATATTGAAGTGGAGGCAAAGGCTGCCGGTGTGACCGCCTTCTGTTCCAAGCCCATGTTCATGTCCGACCTGCGCGAGACCCTGATGAGTGCCCTCGGCCAGAAGCTGACGGATGCGTCGCAGGAATTTCTGCCGGAAGAGGACGCCGACTTCAAGGACAGACACATCCTGCTGGTGGAGGACAACGAGCTGAACCGCGAGATCGCGCAGGAAATTCTGCGGGAGTACGGCTTCCGGGTCGATACGGCTGAAAATGGTGCCGTGGCGGTGGAAAAGGTCCGCACCGCCGCGCCGGGCAGCTATGATCTGGTGCTGATGGATGTGCAGATGCCGGTCATGGACGGCTATACCGCCACCCGGCAGATCCGCGCTCTGAAAGATCCCGCTCTGGCCGGAATTCCGATCCTTGCCATGACCGCCAATGCCTTCGATGAGGATCGCCGCAACGCCATGGAAAGCGGCATGAACGGCTTTTTGTCCAAGCCCATCGTCATCGGCGACTTGGTGCAGGAGCTGCACAAGATCCTGTGACCCAACCGCCTGTCAGGCATAAAAAATAAAGCACCCGCAGCCATTCGCATTCGGAGGTCAAGAACCTCTGCGAAGTTTGCTGCGGGTGCTTTTGTTTTTGTCGGCTGGTGTTATGATTTTAGTACATCTGCAAGGACCTGCAGCAGATGCGGGATATCCAGCGGTTTTGCAATGTGGCCGTTCATCCCGGCCTTCAAAGCATTCTGACGGTCTTCTTCAAAGGCGTTTGCCGTCATGGCAAAGATGGGAATGTCTGCCTTTGCAGCATCCGGCAGGGCACGGATCTGCCGCGTCGCCTCGTAGCCGTCCATCTTGGGCATCTGGATGTCCATTAAAATCAGGTCGTACTGCCCGGGGACTGCCTGCTTCATCTTCCGGACGGCGATTTCACCATCCTCAGCAGTGTCCACCGCAAAGCCCGCTTCCTTCAAAATCTCCTGTGCAAGCTCACGGTTCAGCGCATTGTCCTCCACCAGCAAAAGGTTCTTTCCCTTGAGATCGGCGGCATTTGGCTGCGATGGTTCGGGGGCAGACTCTGCGCAGAAGGGTTCTGCCAGCACTTTGCGCAGTTCGGAAAGGAACAGCGGCTTTTCGCAGAAGGCAGTCACACCAGCAGCGCGGGCTTCCTCTTCGATATCTGCCCAGTCGTAGGCCGTCAGGATGATGATGGGGCAGGTTTTCCCGATCACCTTGCGGATCTGCCGCACGACCTCGATGCCGTTCATATCGGGGATCAGCCAGTCGATGATGTAGACGCTGAACTCGTCGCCCTGTTCCATGGCGTACCGGGTGCGGATCACCGCTTCCCTGCCGGAGATCGTCCACTCCGGCCGCATCCCGATCTTGGACAGCATGGTGCTGACGCTCAGGCAGGTGTCGGTATCATCGTCTGCCACCAGCGCACGCAGCCCTTCCAGCTGCGGGAGCGGCTTTGGCTCCACCTTTTGTCCGCTGAGTGCGAAGCAGAGGTCTACGATGAATTCGCTGCCCTTGCCCGGTTCGCTTTCAATGGCGATGGTGCCGCCCATCAGGTCCACAATGTTCTTGGTGATGGACATGCCCAGACCGGTGCCCTGAATGCCGCTGACAGTGGAGCTCTCTTCCCTGCTGAACGCCTCAAAAATGTGCTTCTGGAACTCCTCGCTCATGCCGATGCCATTGTCCTTGATGCGGAACTCATAGCAGCCACGGCCCTTGGGCGCACCGTTTTTCTGGGCAATGCGGATGCTGATCATGCCGCCTGTGGGGGTGAACTTGACGGCGTTGGACAAAATGTTCAGCAAGATCTGGTTCAACCGCAGCGGGTCGGTGATGATGTCCTCATTCTCCACATCCATGGTATCGATGAAAAGCGACAGCCGCTTTGCCGAAACATTGGGCTGGATGATGGAGCGCACATCGTGGACGAGATCCGGCAGATGCACCGCTTTTTCTTCAATTTTTACCTTTCCGCTCTCGATGCGGCTCATATCCAGCACATCATTGATGAGGGAAAGCAGATGCTGGCTGGAGGTAGAGATCTTTTTCAGGTAGTCCAGCACCTGTTCCTTATTGTCGATATGGGTCGCAGCCAGCGAAGTGAAGCCGATGATGGCGTTCATGGGGGTGCGGATATCGTGGCTCATATTGAACAGGAACTCCCGCTTCGCACGGTTTGCCGCCCCCTCGTGCTGGAGTGCGATCTCCAGCTTGCGGTTTTGTTCCTCCAGCTGAGCCTGATACTTCTTCTCCTGTTCTTTCTTCTGCTGCTCCATCTCCCGCACGGAGCGTCTGCGCAGCACCTGAAGGATCATTACAAGCAGGATGTAGCCGACCAGCGCCATCAGGATCACCGGAAGGGATTCCCGGAAGACCGATCTTTCATCCGTATACGCATAGAGATCGAACGATCTTCCATGGCAGTACATCCCAAAATAGCAGCCGGAGCCGTTCCAACCGCGGGTATGGGTCAGCGTTTCGGCGGTCACGACCTTGCGGATCCCCTGCACCAGCGGACTGTCTGCAACATCCTGCCCGATCAGCTCCGGGCGGTTGGAGGCAATGACCTGATCGTCCTGCACGATGAACAAGGTGCCGCTGGTCTCAGCCGAGTAGCCGTCCAGTATACTCTGGATGGACAGGGCCGTTCCCTCAACAGATTCTGCCGGGGTATAGCGGTAGGCAAGCAGGATCTCATCTTTTTCTTCTGCCCGATATGCCGCAACATCCACGGCAGACCCATCTTCCAGCAGGACCCGCTTCAGGTAAGTCTTTTGCGGGTAAGAGAAAACGTCCAGAACGGCGTCATTTTTGAGCTGTTCTCCAAACCGGGCGTAGCCGATGCCATTCGTTGTGGATTCGCACAGGAGCGTACCGTCCGGGGCCAGAACCGAGATCCCTGTGAGCCAGAGGGCCTCTGTCTGCTTTTTCAGGCACTGCGGGTCGGAAAGGTCCAGCGCCGGGTCCTGCGCCAGCTGATGCACCGACACCGCTGCGCGGCGGAGCGCTTTGGCCGCAACCGTATCGTTGTACTTTTCAAAGTTGGCGGATTGCGATTTGACAAAACCAAGGGTCTGGCAGAAACGTTCCTCCGTTGTGCGCAGTGCCCGCCAACCTGAGAGAAAAACGATGCCGACCATAAAAAGCACGCCGACGATCAGATGGAGCCCCCATCTCCATGTATCCGGGAGGGTTCTGTTTTTATGCGCCAAGGGTGTCCACCTCCAGATACTGCGAAGCATGTTCAAGATATTTCCCAAGGATCTGCTCCAGCGTGCCGTCTGTGCGCATCTGCGCAAAGGTATCGTTCAGTTGGTGGTCCAGCCCGCGGCTGTCGTTTTTGGCAAAGGCGACGCCCAGCCCGGTGACCAGCAGTGGTTCTTCGAGGATGCGGAACTCCACGGAATTGTCCTTCATGTATTGCAGGATGCCTGTCTCATGGGCAGCGATCGCATCCACATAGCCGCAGGCCATCATCGCGTACTGCACGTTGCGGTCTTCGATGCTGAACACCTCCACCGTCTGCGGGAGCCGCGGATCGGAGCCGCTGAGAAAAAGCTCCTCCGGCTTGCCGGTGCTCTGCACGGCAATGGTCTTTCTGGCAAGGTCGCTGAATGTCCGGATGCTGCTGTCGGCATCCACAGCGACCACCTGACGGCTCACCATGTAGGGCCCCGCCCAGCGGTAGACCTCCTCGCGCCCATCCATGGAAAAGCAGCCCCAGATGCAGTCGATGGTGCCGCTTTCCACCAGATTTGTTTTTTGCTCCCAATCGATCGATTCAAACCGGGCAGCATATCCCATGCGGCGGAATGCTTCGGTGGCGATCTCCACGTCGATCCCGGCGGGAACACCGTCATTGTTCAGGTAAATATAGGGCGGATAGGTATCGCTCCCCACAATGATCGTCGGAAGGCCGCTGTCCTTCGCGTCCGTTCCGCCGCAGGAAGTCAGACTGCCGACGGCAGCAGATGCCGCCAGCAGCGTGCAGCCGCGCAGAAATGCACGGCGTGAGATTCTGTGTTTCATTTGGGCTTTTCGTTCTCCTGTTTTTATTGCATCCGCTGCTCAGTCATGCTGCCGTAATTCTTCTTTCAGGTCGGTCTGCACGTCGGTCAGGCATTGCAGCAGCAGCGGGTTGAACGCTCCGCACTCGCCGTTCAGGATCATCTGCACGGCTTTTTCGTGGGAAAAGGCTTTCTTATAGCAGCGTTCGCTGGTCAGTGCATCGTATACGTCGGCCAGTGAGACCAGTTGTGCGCTGATGGGGATCTCATCGCCCTTCAGCCCATCCGGGTAACCGCGCCCATCCCAGCGTTCATGATGCCAGCGGGCGATCTCGTAGGCCGTTTGCAGCAGCGGCTGCTCGCCAAAATTATCCAGATCGTGCAGCATCTCGGCTCCCAGCATACTATGGGTCTTCATGACCTCAAACTCCTCCGGGGTCAGTTTGCCGGGCTTGTTGAGGATCTTTTCGTCAATGCCGATTTTCCCGATGTCATGCAGGGCAGAGGCCAGCGGGATCTCATCCTGCTGTTCTGCAGAAATCGAGTACTTGTTGCTGTTCTCCAATAGACGGTGGAGCAGCATCTCTGTAATGGTACGGATGTGCCGCACATGGGCACCGCTCTCTCCATTGCGGAATTCTACGATATGGCTCAGGACACCCACCAGCGTATCCGTATTATTTTCACGGGCGCGGATCTGGTCCGAGACCATCTGCACCAGCCGCCGCTGCTTGGCGTACAGCTTGATGGTGTTGGTCACGCGGCGGTACACGATGCGCGCATCGAAGGGGCGGTTGACGTAATCGCTGGCTCCCAGCTCATAGGAGCGCCGGATCGCGGCGTCGGAGTCGTCGCTGGAGATCATGATGACCGGGGTATCCTCAATGGTGTGGTTGGCGTTCATGGCCTTCAGCACTTCAAAGCCGTCCATCACGGGCATGTTGATGTCCAGCAGCACCAGTGCAATGTTCCCGGCTTCCGTCTGCAATGTTTCCAAGCATTCCCGTCCGTTTTCCGCTTCTAGAATGTGGTAACTGTCCCCCAAGATCTCTGCCAGCATCATGCGGTTCATTGCGGAGTCATCCACAAGTAGGATCTGGGATTTATTCTGTAAAAGTTTTTCCAGCGCTGCAAGACTATGCCCCGGAACCTCCACCATGACAGCATTCTTGTGGCCCTTTGCCTGATACATCAGCCAATCGGCACGGCGAACCGCATTCTCCATCGGGTCGGTGATGGACTGCATCGTTCCGCCGATGCTCAGTGAGAGGCGAAAATGCGAATAGCCGGGTACAGTAGCCTGTTGCACGGCGGCTCTGATCTGCTCCAGCTTGGCTTGCAGGGTGTCGCTCGGAATGCCGGGCAGCACCAGCAGAAATTCATCCCCGCCGTAGCGGATGAGCAGGTCGGCGTTTCGGATGCAGGAGCGGATGGCATTTGCCGCTGTTTCCAGTGCCATATCTCCGGCGTAATGCCCATAGGTGTCGTTGCAGATTTTGAAATCGTCCACATCGATCAGCGCGATCCCTGCCGGGCCGACCATACGGGATGCGATATCCTCATAGTAGCGGCGGTTGTATGTGCCAGTCAAGACATCTTGGTAAAGTTTTGCACGGTAGCTCTCTGTTGTTTCTTGAAGCTTTTCCTCGGCTTCGGCCTGCATCTTTTCCATGCTGGAGCGCTCGAACTGCCATTGCAGACGACCGATCAGCAGAATGTTCGCAGCGATACCAAGGCCGATCACGATGAGCTTTTGAAGGTTCAAAGAGGTGTAAAGAAAAAAGCTGTGGTCGGTAGAAAAGAAAAACGCGGAGTATAGGAATGCAATGAGGCCGCTTACGATTCCTGCTGCATAGCCGCATTTCACGAGCGCAGCAGAAAGAACAACAAAAAGCAGGATATTTGGATTTGGAATATGAAAATTCCAGACGATCAGGCAGACGCTCAATTGGGCAAGTGCCGATAGCAACATAGGCCGGATTTTATTTGGCTGTTGTTCCATACACAATACCATCCAATACATTGATTCATCACGATTGCTCTCTCACAAAAAAGAGCTGGGCCGCAAATGGGCGGCCCTGCTAGGTCGTGGGTGTCGGTCATCTGCGAAACCGTGCGATTCCACTATTTATTTTCGGGGGTAACGCGGAAGCGCTTGACGGTCTGTTCCAGCACGCTGATTTTCCTATGAAAGTAGTGTTATTATTTTATCATTATGTTAAAAATGTTTCAAGCTGATTTTGACCTTCCTGCAATAATTTAAAAGAATTTGAGCTGTTTGGAGACGTGTCCGTTCTGGTGCAGCACCCGCCGTTCCGTCGCTTAAAAGCCCCACTAGGGCTTTCATTGCTTCGCAAACGCTAATTTTCCGAAGAAAACAAATAATCCGAACCCATCTCCTATCGGAAACAAGTTCGGATCATTTCTGTTTGGCCCGAGTGTCATTAAAGGATCTGTGGAAATCCAGTAATATCAATGGTTTGCAAGCAGCAAGCAAGGCTTTCATCTTAAAATAATCATAAAGCTAAAGCCACCGTTTAATTCAATGCGGTGGCTTTAGCTTTTGGCAGGATTGTCAAAGGCAAATTTTCGGATATTAGGATAAGCTGATTTATCAACCTGACGGGCAGCAGTTACCAAACCTCGCAACCGCTGACGACTCTTAATGTCATCTGGATTATTGCGAAGGTGCTCGTATTCTACCATAATCTTTTTTCGGAGCGCATTTTTGATTGTAGCCCTGCCCTCGCTATTGATTATAACCCCTGTTACTAATTTTGGATATGTTTTGGAATATCCTTTTACCTTTTTTCGAGATACTTGGTAATTATATTTTTTGATAAGGGACAGTACAGATTGTCTAAATTCGGATGAAATCTTATGTTCGCTTGAAAACACCACATCATCTACATAAATCGTCATCGTCACATTGCTTTTATCTGATAAAGACTGCAATTCATCAAACATTTTGTGATTAACCAAGTATGAAAGGATTTGGCTTGTCGGTGCCCCGGAAATCAAATGGTTATAGCATTTAACCCCTTTGTTAGCCAAGAAATCATAAACTTCCAACAGACTGCTTTGGTTGAGCTTTTTAAGGTCGACGGTAGTTAAATTCGTCAATATCTCAGCAACATCAGGAGAGCAGCACAAATCTTCAAAGAAAAAACAGTAGACTGTTTCTCTACTGATCGAGGGGAAAAAAGCGGTCAAATCAATTTTGTATAAGTTCCGCTTACTCTTACCCAAATGGAGACAAGCATTATCAGAATATGATCTTCCCTTAATACCAGAAAAAACATTATCGGGCACTTGGATTTTTCCCAATAATGTTTTCATTCGTTTTTGCACAGTTTTCAATTCAGCCTGCGGGGGCTCAATGAGTCGAGGTTTTTTAGTTTTATCAATATAGGGACCAATCATTGAAACAACGTAGTCTTGTTTCAATAAATCACCATTTTTAATATGTAGAACATATTTCAACATTTTTTTGGATTGAATTCCGTACAGTGGACAATCGGCATATTTCAAAAGGCGTTACACCTCAATTCTTAAAATGTGCTGGTGTTAGCTGTTGACTACTTTACCGATTATCCAACGGACAAAATCGGGAAGTAGTTCAGGGCAGCAGCAGGATACAGCCAGTACGGCCACCGCAACCAACGCAACGATGATCACGCCGATTGCGACAGCAGGGACATGAGAGCGAGTCTCATTCAGGTAAACCTTGTTATTGTCACCGTAGATGTTGATGACAACACTTGGCTTGTCCGTTTTCTTCACGGAATTCACCTCCTTGTTATTATTGGCCCCCAAAACTGAGGGGACTTCCCGTCCGCCAATAACAAGGAGATATTGCAGCCTTATATCCTAATTCGCACCAGCACAAATCCGACTTCCCAAACAGCTTTATACTGTTCAGCTCAACACCCAATCACCATACACCGCCACAACGAGACACGCATACACACTGGCTACATGGCCAGCTACTGTGTCGCCGTGTCCGTGTGTCACAGTGTCGGGGTGGACGGGTGCTGATGGCACTTCTGCCGGAAAAAATGTGTCTGTACCCGTAGGTACGACGCCGCCCGCTTTTTGATCACGAGCCAAACGAAGTCTGATCTGACCGCTCGTACTGACGACGTAATTATATCACAATAGGTCAAAAAAGAAAACAATAAATTGTAAATTTCACCCAGAGAGTGAGGTGCACTCCGTCAAGTAGACAGAAAAAATAATATAAGATTTCATTCGCCGTTTTGATATGCTACCCCTAAAGTAGACAGAGTAAAAACAAAAACTCTGAATACTCTGGGGGTAGCATGTCATATCACGATTACGGCCTATTATAATGTGGACGAGGCGTTTCTTCAAACTCCCACTGCAGCATGGGGAAATCTATGGGATTGCCGCTCCGCGCTTCGCAGGTTGGTATCCTCCGTCTATCTGGAAAGCGATTTGAACCTTCCATTCGGAAAAACGGAAAATTCTTATTCCAACTTGGGTATACTCCTGTTGTGTCCGACATGAAGAAAATCGTTCAGAAAACTGCCGCATTGTCTTTCCCCAAATGGGCGTTAGCCGTATGGGATATGGATACTGCAACATTATATATGGTCAAATACGACAAAAGTCATTGATTTTCTTTGTTTATCTGTGATACCATTCGTTACGAGACCAACGGCGTTGCTCTCTTCGCCTATGGTGGAGACTCCGGCACTCAAAGAAATTTTCCGAAAAACACAACGAGGTGACTATTTTTGAAACGTCGAACTTTTCTTGTCTGCGCCGCTGCACTTTTTTGCAGTGCGTTTCTGGCAGTGGGCTGCACTCAAAAAACCTCTCAGCCCGTCCTTCAGCAAATCGAATACTCCAATTTAGCAGATTCGGATACGCAAGCTCTTCTTTCCAAACTTTTGCAGGATGCCGGCGTATCCGACCTACGGATACAGACCTTCTTTGATCATGTGCAAAAGTTCAACAATGCTGTGGACCCGACATGGCTCACCACAGGGTTTGAAAATGCCAAGCCTTCGGATCTGAAATACGATCCTTACTCCATGCAGGACGCATGGACAGAAAAATACGATACCTTTCCCGGCTGGAACTGTCGGATTACCGCTTGTGGGCTGTTCGGTGATTTTATCACTGTCACGGGCAAGGCAGACCTTGACTCAGCCGAGGACACCCTGTTTATGGACTATGAAACACTGGATTCTGACCCGGAATCCCTTTGCGGCGACGAACGGCAAAAGTTTGATGCACTGTTCGCCCCGGTTAAAACCACCAATACGACCGATATCCCTACCCATTTGAAAACGATTCAACAGGAATGGAAGAAACGCGGTCTCTCTTTCGCGGAAGATGATAAGATCCGTCTCGTCTCCGTGGTTCTGCACGATCAGTTCTCTGAAACGGACAATTCTCTTATGATCGGTCATGTCGGCGTTATGCTTCCCACATCGGATGCAGTATATTTCGTTGAAAAGGTCGCTTTTCAGGAGCCGTATCGCTTGTTGAAGTTCAAAAATCGAACCGAGTTGAGCGATTATCTGATGCTGAAATACGACAACTCGTGGGGACAGGATACTGCCCACACCTTTATTATGGAAAATTCAGACCTGATGGACGGCTGGCGCATTCTTGACGAACAGAAAGACGCAAGCTAAAAGTATCCAATTCGCTGAGAGCCGTTCGGTCTGACAGACCATTCGCCCTCTGATGCTAAAAAGACGCTGCAACCTCTCACCCAGAGGCGGCAGCGTCCTTTTTTATATCGGAATGTTTGCAGGGAAACTCTAGGCTTGTGACAAGGTATGCGGTGAACACTGGTTCTTTGGGGCGAGGATCAGCAGGAAGTCTGCGTACTAAAATATCGGAGTTGACAACAGCGCAGTCAGTCAAGTGTCCGACTGTGCTGTTGGCGCTTCCTTTTGAACGGCTTTGTCCGCAAAAAGCTGTGATTATGCAGTAAGTTTTCAAAAAATTTATGTACAGTTATACAATTTTGAGAAATTCTATGGACAAGCGAAATAAATTGAGCTTAAATTTCGTTATCTGACTTTAATCGAATGATAGCTGACCATATTGACATGATTTCATGTTTCGTATGCTTATTTTATCTGTAGGCATGATGTTTCCGACAAGTATTGGCGAGTAAACATCATGCTTACTAGAATTATTGGATACAGCAGCATTATTATAATTGGCATAACAGTATTTACAACCATTTCGACAAGTATTATATACACCAATGTCTATGCTTTCTATACAGCCACATTCCATGCGTTGATTTTTGTCCTTTCCAATTTTAAGGGGACACCCCAAAAGCTTTTCAAATAGTTTTTCATCGATACAATGAGCGTGCTGAATGCCATAATTCTGAAGATCAATTTTTTCTGCACAAGTATCAACTGACAACCCGTAAGAATGTGCGATTTCGCTTATTTTTTTTGCTATAAAAATTTGTGATTCGATTGGAAAAGGTTGTATGCCTAAAGTTGAAAGTTTTTTTTCAGTGTTACGGTAATAATCGAGAAAACTGATTGTGCATTTTTTTGTATAGGGGGAAAGCCTTTTAGCGAGCATTTCAAAATAGTGAATATGATAGTCGATGGAATACTTTTGGCTCAGAAAAATCGGATCATATCTCCAAATTACTCTTTCGGATCCAAGTTTGTCTGAAAGGCGTTGAAATGAGGGAATAATAACATCGCTTTTGGAAGGTATATTGCTCTCGACATCTTCACCGTAAGAGGTCAACGTGAACTGAAAATAATAAGTATATTCTTTTAATAAATCCAGTCTGTCCAACATAGGCAATGGGTTTTTTGTCCAAAAAACAATTCCATCTACGACATCAGGACGCAAATCTATGCGGCTAATTTGATGCGCATTCATTGGATTTCGAACGAAAAGAAAGCCTTCTTTTATACGATTGAAAAACCAGTCAGAATAGTATGTTGGAATATCTGTCCGCCTACTTGCGCTTATAATCATTATGGCTTTACCTCAATTATTGCTTGCGCGCCTGTGCAAACAATTGCGCAGTGAAACTTCTTTTTGTATTCTTCTGGAATTACAAAAAGATTTCCGTTCAATTCATGACGAGCCGACCCATCGTTAGCCTCAAAATTTCTGTCTTTAAAATGGTAATATGACCCTGTTTCGCCATACCCTGCTTTTGAAAGTTTTTCAATAAAAGAGTCAAAATATTGTCGAATTTCCCAATGATCGATATCATTTATTATGATAAGAAAGGGTGAATTAGGAACTCTAAACGGTAGGATATAGCTTATAATATCATCAAATATCTGATTGACAAATATAGAACGATTTTCGTTTGGAAAATGAGAAAGCAAATAATTGATTACGACAATATTATAAGAAAATTTATAAATATTGTTTACAACTAATCCATCGAATACATCAGAAATTTCAAATTGAACTGTCGCATTTGGATATATTGCCGAATAATCAATGATTTTTCGATGAATAGTTTGCCAGCAATCACTAATATCATATCCTCTATAAGAAAAATTTTTATTACTATAAGTAAATCGAAGTGCGTCAAAAGCCATCAAATCAGGTGCATTTCCGCACCCAAGAGACAGAATTTGATACTGTGGGTATTTTGACAAGTCTAGCATTTTTAGTGCATACATGATTTCCGAGGCATATTTCCAAGAGTATTTTACTGTGTAGTAATAGATATAATTTTGACAGTTATATAAAGATCGCCCACCTTCTGTATGATAGTTGATTTGCTTCGAACACTTAAGACAAGATCCACTGCATTTCCCAGAAGGGTGAGTACAATCAGGACAGGGATCGTTTTGACAATGTGGTTTATACTCTTGATCACAAAATTCAGTCAAATAATGAATCAAACTCATTTTATGTACAATCCTCCCAAAATCAAACATCGACTCAGCGTGAATATATGTTTAGTATAACACATTTGAAAAAGCCTGCATAGTACATTTTGTAGCGAGGTTATTTTTCCTCTTTAAGCAGAAACAAACTATCTTTGGTATTGTTCATAGCTGTTTTCGTGGTTGCTGTTGTCATAATGGTTGTAAAGTTGTGGAAATGGAGAACGAAGTGGCAGTTGTCTGCATTGACTTCATTGCACAATATAGATATAATATAATTAGAATTTTACTATTATGTTTAGGCCACATAGGAGCAGGAGGTGCTTTTATGAATATCCGTCCATCTGCAGCGATTCGCCAGAACTACAACGAGATTGCTGATTTGTGCAGAGAAACCGCTGAGCCGATTTTTCTCACCAAGAACGGCGAGGGTGATTTAGTCGTCATGGACATCGAAACCTACAATCGCCGTGAAAAAATGCTGAAGCTCCGTGAGGAGCTACTTTCCGTGGAAGAGGACCGGATGCGTGGAAGCGAGGGCTATTCGATTGACGAGGTCACTTCAATGATGCGCAGCGCGATCAAGGAGGCCGCCGGACATGGAGCAGCAAAATAAATACCGCGTGGTTGTGTCAGCACGGGCCGCTCAGATGCTGGTGTCCCATGCTGCATTTCTGGCACAGGTCAGCCCTGCGGCAGCAGAGCGGCTTACGGTCGAATTTGAAAAGTCTGCAAAATCTTTGGAGCAGATGCCGCAGCGCTGCCCGTGGCTCAAAGGCGAATACATTCCTAAAAATGCTTACCGATTCATCTTGTTTGAAAAACGCTATATGCTCATCTTCCAGATCGTAGATAATACGGTTTATGCGGATTATGTGGTAGATTGCAGACAGGATTACGGCTGGCTCGTCCGATAATCAACAAAGGCGGTGGCTTCCCTTATTGTGGGAGACCACCGCCTTTTGCTGCGTCTGTGTAAAAGTCAGAAATTATCGGAATATTTGGTTCGCAGGGAAACTCTGGGCTTATGACAGGGTATGTATAATGTGCAGAGCCATATCAGCATTTTCTTTGTCCACAAACACCTCTGTGACATACCTCGGTTTTATGCCGAGGGTTCCAATTCTCGCTTGGTCAAATGTGTTACGCCGATTGACATCTTTGGATTTGCAATAGAATTTAATTCCAGCTGCCGCCAACGCATCCGTGATGCGATTGCATTGGTAAGGGTCAGAAACTGTTGCAACTAGCGATTTGAAAAAATGCTCTAACATAAAGAGGCCTCCTCGTATGATAGACCAGCCGCTTGTAGGTATTATATGCGTCTATAAATTGTTCTTCGTCGCTTTTATCTTCAAGGACAGTTAAGTACACAGAAAACGATAGCACAAATGATGGTACAAAAAAGCGGCGTTCTGATTTTGCAAAAGCGAAAATGAGAACGCCGCCGTCTATCGTTCCGCATTCGATTTTCGATATGTCGTTATTTTAGAGATGTCTCTTATAGGGATACGGAGTGTACCAAAGTTCAAACCGATGAACGCATCCATAAAATCACTTCACAGCCTGTTTCAGCCGCTCCAGATCATCTGCATCCGGGTGAGAAAGGGCCTTGTCGAAATTCTCGATCATTGCGTCCAGATTGGGCAGATGAAGCGGCTGTTTTTTCATGTTCTCATATCGCTGGCGTACCGACATCGGCATCTTTCCCTGACACATGAAGCTGCCGATCACCGTATTGCTGCTGTGCAGCTCTTTCTGCACAGCTTTCAGGATCTTGTTAAAATATTCTTCGCTGCCGCCAAAACCAGCGGTACCAAACAAAAACACCTGCTTTCCCCGCAGCTGCTTCAAAAAGTCCGAAGAACTTTCATCCGCTTTTCCCTTGTCCGTCCAGAAGCCTACATAAAGGGTGTCCGCTTCCATGGCGGCAGGGTTCGGGCTGCCAAAATAACAGCAATCTGCCTGCGGCAGGTAATTGTGCAGTGTGTCTGCCAGTAATTCCGTGTTGCCTGTTTTACTGCTGAATACGATTGCGTAACTCATAGCTTCTCCTTTGGAGCCGTTGGCTCTCTGATGTTATAATGTTTCCCAGATGGATTCATCCGTTGGGTCGTAGACTTGTTGGCTGTGGATCGCATTTTTTATCGGCATGGTTCTACTCTCCTTATTTATAAGGAACCTTTCTCATTTTCAGCAGATTCTTCCAGATTCTTTCGGTACTGTGCCGGACTGACACCATACTCTTTCTTGAATACCCGGCTAAAATAGAGTGGGTTATCATACCCTACGATCTCTGCAATTTCTCCAATATTGTATTCGGTGTTCTCCAATAAGCTTTGTGCATTTACCATCCGAAGGGACAGGATGTATTGTGCAGGGCTTATTTTCATGTACTGCTTAAAATTACGGATAAACCAGTTCGTACTGATATGCAGCGATTCTGCGTAATCGTCCACACTGACCTTTGTATTATAATTCTCGTTAAAGTAGGCAGCGGCGGCTTCGATTTCTTCGGGGATGCTTGTAGTTGTTCTCTCGCTTTCCTGCTGTTGCCTGCTTACTAAAAGCAGAATGATGTTGAAGAGAGAAGCAATATAGTCTTCATAGCCATATTCACATTGTTGCAGTTCCCGGATGATCTTTCGGAACAGCATTTTGTAATCCGGCAGTGTGCCGCTGTAAAAAACGTGCTTGTCCAAGGGTATTCCGTGATAGTTCAGGATGTTTTTGACATCATATCCTGTAAAGTGAATCCAGAACACCTCTGGATGATCTTCTACATAGTAGACATACTTCTGGATTTCTTTCGGCTGATAAAGCACCATGTGTCCAGAAGTCACCACTTCCTCAACACCATCGAACCAGAAGTGTGCTTTACCAGATGCCACATAGAGAATTTGATAGTCTCTGCGACCCTTTGCCCAAAAAGTAGGTAGCTTAGGGCGTTTTTTCAAGCGATAAGTGCCGCAGCTGCCTACGACCAGCGGCTTTGAGTAGTCTTTGAAATCCAAACGGGAGTTGTTCAAATATCCTGAGTTGAAATACATCCCTGCGTCCTCCTCATCTTCAGAGATTTTACAGTGATTTGGGAAATGTTCTATCAAAAAATTACAAACTCTTTGATTTTGTGCATATTTTGTTCCATCTTGTCTATGTCTTTTCGCTCCATTAGATTTTATAATATTTTCAGACGAAACGCAAGAGATTTGGGCAACTTGCGTGATGAGGATTCCAGTCTGAAGTGCGCAGCAGATTGGTCGCGCCCACACAAAACAAGCAAGATGGGAGAAAGCACAATGACTGAGAAACGTTATCTAAAGTGGTATAATAAAGTCGGCTATGGTTCAGGCGATATTGCAGGCAACGTGGTGTATGCATTCCTGTCCTCCTTCGTCATGATCTATCTGACCAACACCGTTGGCCTGAACCCCGGTATTGTCGGCACTTTGATTGCAATTTCCAAACTGCTGGACGGTGTGACGGACATTTTCTTTGGCTCTCTGATTGACAAAACGCATTCTAAGATGGGCAAAGCCCGTCCTTGGATGCTGTACGGCTACATTGGCTGTGCTATTACGCTGGTGGCAATTTTCGCCATCCCGACCAATCTGGGACAGTTTGCACAGTACGCATGGTTCCTGATCGCATATACTCTGCTGAACGCTGTATTCTACACTGCCAACAACATTGCTTACTCTGCACTGACTGCTCTCGTCACGAAGAACAGTGCCGAACAGGTCGAGATGGGTTCTTGGCGTTTCATGTTCGCCTTTGCCACCAGTCTGCTCATCCAGTCCATCACGCTGGGTGCTGTTACGGCATTGGGCGGTGGTGCTGCCGGTTGGCGCACTGTTGCAATCATCTACGCCATCATCGGTCTGCTTGTCAACACCCTCTCCGTTTTCTCCGTGAAGGAACTGCCGGAAGGCGAATTGGTGGATACCACCGACAAAAAGGAAATCGAGCAGGACGAAAAGTACAATCTGGTTCAGGCTGCAAAGCTGCTGGCTGGTAACAAATATTATATGATGATTTGCGTCACCTACATTTTGCAGCAGATCTACGGTGCCATGATCAGCATGGGCACCTACTATGCAACCTACATTCTCGGCAACCAGAATCTGTTTGGCGTGTTCTCTTGGGCAGTCAATATTCCTCTGATCATCGCTCTGGTATTCACCCCGACCTTGGTTGCAAAGTGGAATGGAATGTACAAGCTGAACGTCATGAGCTATACTCTGGCAACGATTTCTCGTGCACTGGTTGCTGTAGCTGGTTACATGGGCAGCGGCAATGTGACCTTGATGCTGCTCTTTACTGCAATCGCAGCTCTTGGTCAGGGTCCTTGGCAGGGCGACATGAACGCCGTGATCGCAGCCTGCTCCGAGTACACTTGGCTGACGAAGCATAAGCGCGTGGACGGAACGATGTACTCCTGCACTTCTCTCGGTGTGAAGCTGGGCGGCGGCCTTGGCACCGCCATCACCGGCTGGCTGCTGGCAGCAAGCCATTTCGATAGTGCGCTGGCTGTCCAGCCCGAATCCTGCATCTCGATGCTGAAGATCATGTATCTGGTGATTCCGTTTGCTCTGGATGCAGTTATCACCTTTATCCTTTCCCGTATGAAGGTCGAAGAAGCAAATGAAAAACTGCGTGCAGCAGTCTGATAACAAGCCATTATCATTTCTCCTTCATCTGCTGTTCCCCGGAGGAATCCAGCGATTCCTCCGGGGAGGCTGGAGAAATATTATAAAATTATAAAAGGTAAATGAGGAAATACTATGGCTGCATTTGATTTTGCAAAAGTAAAAGACCCCACCTTTTTCAAGGAAAACGTGCTGAATGCTCATGCAAGTTTCCGTACTTACGCTTCCCGCGAAGAATATCTTGCAGGAGAATCTTCGCTTGCGCTGAAGCTGGACGGTATCTGGAAATTCGCCTACGCAAAGAACTACACCAGTGCCATCCCCGGCTTTGAAAAGACGGATTACGATTGCAGCGGCTGGGATGACATTCATGTTCCGGCACACATCCAGATGGAGGGCTACGACATTCCCCAGTACGCGAATGTTCAGTATCCGTGGGATGGCCGTGAAGAAGTACAGCCGGGTGAGATCCCGCAGCGGTTCAATCCGGTGGCAAGCTATGTAAAATACTTCGAACTGCCGGAATCCATGCAGGGCAAGCCCGTCCACATCGAGTTCGAGGGTGTGGAAAGCGGCATGGCTCTTTGGCTGAACGGGTCTTATGTAGGTTACACCGAGGACAGCTTCTCCGCACACGCATTCGATCTGACTCCCCATCTCCAGCCGGGCGTGAACAAACTTGCTGTGCAGGTGTTCAAGTGGACTTCCTCCAGCTGGTGCGAAGATCAGGACTTCTTCCGCTTCTCCGGCATCTTCCGCAGCGTGTGGCTGTACGCCATCCCCACCGTGCATCTGGAAGATGTATCCGTCAAAACGCTGTTTGCCGGGGATGATTTTACTCATTCCACGCTGGAAGTTGCACTGCAGGTGGAGGGTAAGGGCGCAGCCCGTCTGACCCTGCGCCGCAGTGAACTGGAAGTGTTCTCCGAAAAAATCCCGCTGAACGGCGGCTCTGCTCTGTTCAGCCATGCGGTAGAGAACCCCCACCTGTGGAGTGCAGAGGACCCGGCTCTGTATGAACTGGAAATTGAGCTGCTGGACGATGCAGGCCATCTGGTAGAGGTGACTGGGCAGAAAGTCGGTTTCCGCAAGTTCGAATTGAAGAACAATCGGATGCTGCTCAACGGCAAGCGCATCGTGTTCAAGGGTGCCAACCGTCATGAGTTCAGCTCCATTACGGGTCGTGCTGTGGGCGTACACACCCATGAGGAACTGCTTCGGGATATCATCACCATGAAGCAGAACAACATCAATGCCATCCGTACCAGCCATTACCAGAATCAGGATGCACTGTACGACCTGTGCGACGAGTATGGTCTGTATCTGATCGCAGAGAACAATCTGGAATCCCATGGCACATGGGACATCCATCAGTCGGGCATTCGCGGCATCGAGGGCGTTTTGCCCAATGATAAGCCGGAGTGGAAAGCTGTCTTGTTTGACCGCATGAATTCCACTTACCAGCGTGACAAAAACCATCCTGCTGTTCTGATCTGGTCTCTGGGCAACGAATCGTTTGGTGGTGAGACCCTGCTCCAGATGGCAGAGATGGTCCGCCGCTTTGATGACACCCGTCTGGTGCATTACGAAGGTGTGGTCAATGATCCCCGCTTCCTCGAAACCACCGATATCGAGAGCCATATGTACAGCACGGTGAAGGACATTAAAGAGTATCTGGCACAGGGCGATAAGCGGCCTTATATCGAGTGCGAATATTCTCATGCTATGGGCAACTCCAACGGTGCTTTGCACAAATACACGGAACTTGCCGACCAGAAGGACTGCGGCTATCAGGGCGGCTTCATCTGGGATTACATCGACCAGTCCATCTGGAAAAAAGACCGCTACGGCAAGTGGTTCCAAGCCTACGGCGGCGACTTCGGTGAGCGTCCTACCGACTATAATTTCAGCGGAAACGGCATAGCCTACGGTGGTGACCGTGCTCCTTCTCCCAAGATGCAGGAGGTCAAGTTCTGCTATCAGAACATCGCCATTTCCATCGACAACTCTGGCTTCGAAGTCTGGAATAAGAATCTGTTCACCTCTACGGGTGCCTTCGACTGCGTTGCTCTGCTGCACCGTGATGGAAAGCTGTATCAGCAGCAGGAACTGCCCAATATTGATGTTGCTCCCGAAGAGCGTTCCAGCTTCCCGCTGCCGTTTATGGTTCCTGCGCTCCCCGGTGAATATGCAGTGACCATCAGCTTCCGTTTGAAGGAGGACACCAGCTGGGCAAAGAAGGGTCATGAAGTCGCCTTTGGACAGGGTGTGGTCGCTGTGGTCCGTTCCATTCCCAGCAAGAAGGTCACGCCGTTTACCGTTACGCACGGTACACACAACATCGGTGTCCGTGGTGAGAATTTCGATGTTTTGTTCTCCGATCTGAACGGCGGCCTGACTTCCTACCGCTATGCCGGCAAGGAGATGATTCAGGAGATCCCCCGGCCCAACTTCTGGCGCGCTCCCACCGACAACGACTGCGGCAACAACATGGGCGGCGTTCGCGGCCAGTGGAAGCTGGCAAGCCTGTACGCTACCGCCAAGGGCATCGGCAAGGAGATTCCGTCTGTTCACGGCGGCACCATCCTCCAGAATCCCACCTGCGAGGTGGAAGCCGACAGCGTGGTCGTGACCTATCTCTATAACCTCCAGACCAGCCCCGCAGCAGAGTGCAGCCTGCAGTACCGTGTGTTCGGTGATGGCCGCATCCAGACCACCCTGCACTATGACCCGGTGGAAGGACTTGCAGCAATGCCGGAGTTCGGCGTACTGTTCAAGATCGACGCTGACTACGACACGGTGGAGTGGTACGGAAACGGCCCTGCGGAGACCTACTGGGATCGTCAGCATGGTGCAAAGCTGGGCATTTACCAGAACAAGGTCGCAGACAACATGGCACAGTACCTTGTGCCGCAGGAGTGCGGTGCAAAGACCGCTGTGCGCTGGGCAAAGGTAGTGGACCGCAAGGGTCGCGGGCTGCTGTTTACCGCAGATGCCGCAAAGCCCATGTTCTTCTCTGCGCTGCCCTACACCCCCCATGAAATGGAGAGTGCCAAGCATCCCTACGAGCTGCCCCCGGTCCATTACACGGTGATTCGTGCTATGGGCGAGCAGATGGGCGTTGGCGGCGATGACAGCTGGGGTGCCAATGTCCACCCGGAGTATATTCCTGATGTGACTAAGCCTGTGGAGTTCACCTTTACGTTCCGTGGCATCTGATGATTGCCCGCAAAAAAGCGCAACGGTTGATATGAATACTGCCGCATTGCAGTATTTCTCTCAGATTACCCGTGATCTTTCCCCAGAACAATTTCATCGGCTGCTAAACATCATAAAAGAGATCGTAGCCGTGATGAGATGACCCTCGTTATTAAGACACCTTCGCATTGAGATATGGACATCCCTGCATGAGATTCCTATCAAAAGCGAGGGTGTCTTTTTTGGCATCACAAAATCTCAATTCCTGACACCACTATTTATAAGTAGTGCTTCGCTCTATATAAGTAGCGTTGCTATGTCAAAATAACTGTATTCCGCTTTTGTTTGGAGCATTTCTTTGAATGGTTCTCCAAACTTTCTTTAACGTATTGAAGTATACAAAAATAAAAAAATCCAACGATTTCTAACGTGAAATCGTTGGATTTATGGTCCGAGTGGCGAGAATCGAACTCACGGCCTCTTGAACCCCATTGTGCTTCTCTCAAAAACGCAATGGACACTCCGATACCACTTGTACGCAGTATCATCAAATTTCAAAATTATTTTATCATTCTGTTTCGTTAGATGTCAAGATGTTTCGTTTCTTTTGTGGTCAAATTGTGGTCAACCGACCCTGACAAATGACCATTCTCCCCTACTAAGTTACATGGCGCAATTCCGATTTTCAAAAATCGAGATTGCGCTTTTTTGTTTGCACGAATTATTCATAAGGAGGATTTGTCAACCATGTCAATGAAACATCGTCATTTTTTCATCCTTGACAGAACTGTATGACGCTCGACTACTTCTATGGACAGGCCGGAAAACTTTTTTCGTTCTATCGCATCCCCAAAGCACTGTTTCAGGAGCAGCGGTTTCAAAATCTGTCAACCGATGCCAAAACACTCTACGGCATCCTGCTTGACCGCATGAGCCTTTCTGTTAAAAATGAATGGTTCGACAAGCAAGGCCGGGTGTTCATCATTTTCACGATCGAGGATGTCAAGAGGGCTTTGTGTTGCGCAGACAACAAAGCGACCAAGCTACTCCGGGAACTTGAAAATTTTGGTTTAATTGAACGAAAACGCCGTGGACTGGGCAAACCGAGTTTGGTGTATGTGAAAAACTTTTCGTCAGACCTTTCAAATGAGCGTGTCCAGAATCGTGAAAATCACGAATCTGGAAGTCCTAAAAACGCTTGTCAAGACCCGCCCAAATCACGATGTAATAAGAATAAAAAGAGTAAGACAGAGCGGAATAATACGAATCCTATCCTTTCCGATGAATTGGAGAAAATGAAGAATCGTAAACTGCTCGAAGAATATTTTTCACGTTCTTTGGAGATAGAACTTCTTCTCCGGCTTTACCCGGATGATGAAGATACCATCTATCAGATCGTAGATTTGCTGGTGGACACCTGTGACAGCAAGCGTAACCTCATAAGAATCGCTGGCGATGATAAGCCCGCCGAAGTTGTGCTCAGTCGGCTAAAAAAGTTGAATGCAGACCACATCCGCTTCGTACTGGACTGTCTGGCAGCGAACACTTCCCCGATACGGAATATGAAGCAGTACCTTCTGGCCGCACTATTCAATGCTCCAACCACAATACAGCTCTATTATCAAAACAAAGTCAACCATGATTTAGCAGCTCGGAGGTGATGAAAATTTCCAAAAAGGCAACAACGATAGCCGTTATCAACCAGAAAGGCGGCACGGGCAAAACCACCACCTGTGAAAATTTGGGCGTAGGGCTTGCAATGGAGGGCAAGAAAGTTCTGCTTGTGGACGCTGACCCACAGGGTTCGCTTACTGTCAGTATGGGCTGGCAAGACCCGGATGCACTGCCCACTACACTCTCCACTCTTATGCAGAAAGCCATGAACGACCAGTGTATTCCACCCGGCGAAGGGATTCTGCACCATGCGGAGGGCGTTGACCTTATCCCGGCCAACATCGAACTGGCCGGACTGGAAGTGGCTCTGGTGAATACCATGAGCCGGGAGAAAGTGATGAAACAGGTGTTGGAAAGCGCAAAACGCGAGTACGACTATATTCTGATTGACTGCACTCCCTCTCTCGGTATGCTGACGGTCAATGCGCTGGCAGCGGCAGATTCCGCACTGATTCCGGTGCAAGCACAATATCTTTCGGCAAAAGGGCTGGAGCAGTTGCTTCAAACAGTGCAGAAAGTAAGGCGGCAGATAAACCCGAAACTGAAAATTGAGGGCATCCTGCTCACCATGACGGACAGCCGCACCATCTATGGGCAGCAAATCAGCAATCTAATTCGGCAAGCCTACGGAAAGCATTTGAAAGTGTTTGACCAGACAATTCCCCGTTCTGTCCGCGCTGCCGAAACCAGCACGACCGGAAAAAGCATTTTCCAGTATGACCCGAAAGGCAAAGTGGCAGAAGCCTATCATTCCATCGCAAAGGGGGTGTTGGCCGATGCCGAAAAACGGCTTAAACGTCAGTTTGAACAGCTACGATGATATTTTTTCCACCGAAGAAACGCGGCAGGAAGAACAGCGCGAACAGGTACAGCAAATTCCCATTGATGAGCTGTATCCGTTCAAAGACCATCCCTTTAAGGTGCTTGATGATGAAGCTATGCAGCGCACAGTAGAAAGCATAAAGCAGTTGGGTGTCACAAATCCGCTGATTGCTCGTCCGCGCCCGGATGGTGGCTACGAAATCATTTCCGGCCATCGCCGCCAACACGCTGCACAGCTTGCTAGACTGAAAACCCTGCCGGTTATCGTCCGTGATATGTCGGACGATGCCGCTGTTCTGCTCATGGTTGATTCCAATCTTCAGCGCGAACAGATTTTGCCGAGTGAGCGGGCATTTGCCTATAAGATGAAACTGGATGCACTGAAAAGGCAAGGTGCTAGGTCAGATTTAACTTCATCCCAAGTTGGGATGAAGTTGCAAGCTCTTGATATTGTTGGACAAGAAGCTGGTGATAGCCGCAACCAAGTACACCGTTTTATCCGCTTAACCAATCTTATCCCGGAACTGCTGGACATGGTAGACGAAAAGAAAATCTCATTTAACCCTGCGGTGGAACTCTCTTATCTTGATGAAAGCCAGCAGCGAGATTTTCTTGAAGCTATGGCTGACACGCAAAACGCCCCATCGCTTTCACAGGCGCAACGGCTCAAAAAGCTGGCGCAGGAAGGTCATTTCTCGTATGACGTTGCCTTTGCCGTGATGGGTGAACCGAAAAAGGACGAATTGGACAAAGTTGTTATCAAAAACGATACCCTGCGGAAATATTTTCCCGAAAGCTCTACTCCGAGAGAGATGGAAGAAAAAATCATTGGGCTTTTGGAAGAAAGTAAAACCGAAAAAGTTGTATTCAGGAGCGATTCTATCAAAAAATATTTTCCGAGCAACTATTCGTCAGAACAAATCGAAAATTCAATTCTCAAGATGCTCGACCAGCGCATGAAAAAGCGCAAGCATGAAGCTGAACGCTGACAATCAGATAAAACGCAAGACCCACTTTGGGTCTTTTTCTTTTGCAAACATGGAGGAAAAAGCCTATGAACAACACCGCTACTCGTATGATTCGTTCCGAGGAGATCACCATTGATATGCGCATCTGCACCATTCTGGCAGGTGGCAAGAAGCCCGGTGAAGTCTACTTTGCCGCCATTGCGCCGGATATGGAACTGACGGTTATTACTCTGGATGAAGCCCCTGACATTCTGCCCTGCTTCGATGAAAGCGATGCCAGCATCCATCTTCCCGACACTTCGCTGCTGCTCTGCTACAATCCGGCACAGGTTCTAAAGATGGCGGGCAAGCGTTACCTGACTGGCCCGGTCATTCTGGTACGCACCAACATGGACGGGAACTTCATTTCGCTTACCATTGATGACGTGTACCGTTTCCAGAAGTTTCTGGCGAGCCACAGCGTTACACTCATGGCAGACGATCAGAAGCTGCCCTGCATTTGCATCGTCTGAGGTGTGTTATGCTGAATTTTTTCATCGGTTTCGCATTTTTTGAGTTCGGCGCACTCTGCGGCTTCTTCGTGGCTGCGCTGATGCAGGCGGCAAGGGATGGTGGTGAAATTGCAGGAAGAAATCGAACAAAAGACATTCAACATTATGATCTCCACCACGAAGCTGTCTGCCCGGACTGTCCTGCGGGCAGTTAAAGCGGCGTTTCGGCTGTACCAGTCCAAGGCATCCCAAGGTAAGCAGAGCGTCCGCACTCTTCTGCGGCAGAACCGGGGCGTGTCCAGCGTGGAGATCAGCAAGACCGGCATCCGTGGTCTGGAACGCTATGCCAAAAAGTACGGCATCGACTACGCCATCCGTAAGGACACCTCCGAGGTGCCGCCCCGGTATCTGGTCTTTTTCAAAGCCCCGGACGCAGAAGCCTTCAACTCGGCGTTCAAAGAGTATTCGGCATCCCTGCTGAACAAGGACAAACGCCCCTCGGTGCTGGCAAAACTGCATGAACTGGTGCAGGCGGCGGCAGAACTCCCCGGCAAAGTCCGGCATAAGGAACAGGAGCGTGGACTGTGACCACGAAAAAGCTGACAAAGCTGATGGCACTGTATCTGCCCTATATTTTGCTGGGGCTGGTGGCAACCAACTTTGGCGAAGCGTGGCGGCTTGCCGAGGGCAAGGAACTGGGTGATAAGATCATGTCCATGATGGGCACCATCCCGATGGCGTTTGCAAACCCTCTGCCCAGCCTGCATCCGCTTGATTTGCTGGTGGGTTTGTGCTGCGGCGCAGGATTACGGCTTGCCGTCTATTTGCGTGGCAAAAACGCTAAGAAGTACCGGCACGGCATGGAGTACGGCTCTGCTCGGTGGAGTGCATAATTTTAAGTGTAAATGACACATACATGGACGCACAGGAGGTTATGCACATGACTGATTATAGCAAAATTACAGCCCTTTACTCCCGCCTTTCCGTGGGCGACGAGGATAG
>NZ_PRLC01000029.1 GCF_003287455.1 Faecalibacterium hattorii
AGCGGTATTCATTTCCGGCACGGGTAAGCTGCTCGCCCTGTGATTGCAGGAAAGAAACAAGGTCGGCTTGGTTGGCGTGGTCTATCTGTTCTTGGGTGTAATACATGGCTGATACCTCTCTTTCTGTGGTTGAATTGTTCATAGTTTTGATGTAGAATGAAACCGAAAAATCGGAAGTTAGTGAGGTGCTGGATTGTGAATGAAAGAGAAAAAAATATTCACTTATGGTTTGAAATGTGGCTTACAAAACAGGATTTAGGTATTGATAATATTTTTGCAGAAGATGTAATTTATACTGAAAGTTGGGGTCCAAAATATAATAACCGTCAAATCGTAAAACACTGGTTTCAGGAATGGAATACTCGTGGCAAAGTCGTTGCTTGGGAAATCAAACAATTTTTCCACAAAGGAAATCAGACGATTGTGGAGTGGTATTTCAAAAATGAAATGAACAATGGGAGCATAGAGGAATTTGATGGAATTTCCCTGGTTGAATGGACAAAGGATAATAAAATAAAATCATTGAAAGAGTTTGGCTGCAATTTGAATAATTATAATCCTTATGAGCATAGTGACCTGCCCGAATTTAGGGACGAAAGAGCAAGTTGGTTTTAATATTAGCAATCAATAGCGTCCATTTTATCGGAAAACATTTAGGACGGACAGGCAAAACCGCTTGCCCGTCCTTTCCTTTATCGCTCCTGTTCGTGCCGCTTGGCGCGGCTCTGCGCCTGCTCCGGCTGGTCGGCGCGGAGTGCAATATCCACGCATTTGCGGATTTTTTGAAGCTCGGCAACCTCGGCGCGGGTATCTTTCAGTTTGGTATAATCGCTGTCCCTCTGTGTTTTGAGGTCAGCATATTCCTGTTCCCATTCCGCAATAGGCAAGGTCTTTGTTCCTTTCGGCAGATTTGCATGGAGATAGCGACTTGCTGCGTTCCATAGGGTAAGCTCGGCGCGGCGGGCTTCCGCAAACTTCTCCTGTTTTCCTTTCCAGCGGATTTGCCGATACTCGTCCTGTATGGGCTTGTAGGTTTGATAATTTCTGCCGTACTCAATAAGCTTTTGCAGTTCTTTCATGCGCTGCTCGGCGGTTTTCATTCCCTCCCGGATTGAATAGGCTTTATCGCTGACAGAGGAGAGGGCTGCGTCCAGCTCATCAAGATTAGAGATACCATGCTCGGAGAGATAGTTGACCGCTGCCGCTATGGTTTTCAGTTCATCGGCTGTGTGCTGTTGTTGCCAACGCTGCGAATACTTCCGGCTCTTTTCTCTCTGAACGCTCAAATACTTCATCAGCAGATTTGCAAGGCCGGGGGATTGCGGCGGCTGCTTCGGAGCGGTTTCCCACACTTTGAACAGGTCGGCAATCCATTCTTTGAGCTTCCCAATCTGCGCCCGGATTTCCCGGATAAGGCGGTTTGTCTTTTGAATACTGCGGTTCAGTTCGCCTTTCTCGGTGGCGATACCTTTCTTCTCCATCTGGCAAGCCGCCACGCCCATGTGGACGGTGGGTATCTCGTCAATGCCGCGCTCGGCGTTGCTGCGGTGGTCGATACGCTCCGGGCTTCCGTTTCTCTCCAAAAAGTTGTTGGTATAGTCAGCCCATGCCTTGCGCCACAAGAGGGTGTTGTCCTTGTCGTTCCAGCCTGTAAGGTCAATTTTGTGCGTCTTGTATCTGCCGCTTGGCAAGCGGATATGCTCGCCGTTTTCGTCAAGGTCATATTCCTTTTTGGATTTCGCTGCCCACGCGCCGCGCTCGTCAAGGGGGCGCATGGTAAGCATAATATGACAATGGGGGTTGCCGCTGTTGGTGTCGTGGATAACAAAATCCACACACATTCCTCTGGAAACAAATTGAGAGGAACAGTATTCCCGGACAAGCCGGATCTGTTCCTCTCTGGATAATTCTATGGGGAGCGCTGCGTCAATCTCTCTGGCAAGCTGGGCGTTCCCGGCTTTCTCGTAAAGCTCCACGCTGTTCCACAAGGTTGAACGGTCAGCGAATGAGGGCGGTGCGTGGGGCGGCAGCATGATTTCGGTATGAACAACGCCGCCTTTGCGGGTGTAGTCGTGGGTCATTCCGTCCCACTCGTTTGTCAGCTTTTCGCCGCTTCGGTAGGCGGCTGCGGCAACGGCTGATTTGCCTTTTCCTCGGCTCACAATGCCGATGTTCCAATGGTAAATGGCTATGGGTATCACCTCCCGGATAGGATAATAAAACCCTCAAAAATGGTACAGACGCCAAAGGCGGGTGTACTGTTTTTGTGGGTGTGCAGGGATAGCCGCAAAGCGGCGCAAGGGGTGCAGCCCCTTGTTGCGGCAAAGCCGCCATATCGGAGTGCGGGGAAATCTCCCTGTACGGAGATAAGCCCTCGGCAGAGCGCACACGCCCGTAAGGGTGTATAAGTGCGCCCTTAGTGCCTAAGGGATTTTCAGCTTGTCGCTCCCTCGGCTCGTTTTTTCAGATATTCCCGCGCTGGTTCACTCGTCAAGGCGAGCCTAAGAAGTGCTGCGGCTTCCTCGTCGGTCATGTTCTTTGCTTCCGGCACAATGCTTTCAAAAACCGCGCCCCGGACAATAAGGCGGTGGCTGCGCGTTCTGCGTTCCTCTTTGGATAGCTTCTGACGCAACATCTTTTCTCGGTTCTCAAACTGCCGGATTTTCTTCTTTCCGTCCTCAATCTCGGCTTGCAGTTCTTCACGGGTTTTCTCTCTCGGTTTTGTCATGGCTGGTCACTCCTTTCTGCCCGTCGGCATAGAAAAAGGACAGCCGATTTCTCGACTGTCCCTCTGTAATATTTTTTGTGCTTACTTCAATAATTTAATATCTACAAGTTGCTCTGCCCATATCGTTAAAATGGTTGCTGGCTCTCCCGTATACATTACCTCTACACGGTCGCCAAGCGAATAATCCCCGGCAGATTGTCCGTCTGGCAGGTCAATTCCATATACGCTGCTATATTCCGGGGCCTGTTCCTTATCCAAACGAACTCCTATGTGATTTGCGTATGGGTCGATTACAACAATTTCACCTGTGATGGTGTTGACAGAGCCGCTGTTTTGCTGTGCTTTTTCAACTAAGACTTGCAGGCATTTCGCATAATCCTCCATTGAAATATTTTCCGAACTGACCACGAAGGCAACGTCATTTTGCAGAAATTCAGCATAATAGCAATCTGTGCCATTTTCATTTGTGTAGTGGAAAACTGCAAGCTCCCTGCCATTGATTTCTGTAAATTGTAACTCGTCCGCACTTAAATCGAAAACATCTGAAGTGTGCTTAAACACTTTAGAAAGGACGATGTTTATGTCCTGCGTTCCACCAGAATTTCGGAACTCAATAAAATTCCCATCATAATAAATTCCACGATTATCTGTTTGGTAAATACCAAAATCATTGCTCTGGAGTGTAAGGTAGGGAAGCGTTTCTGTAATTGGGAGTGATACATCAAAATATCTGAGCAGTTCTTCATAAGACATTGCGGTATAATCATCTGCCATAAGAGCGATACTTCCACTCGTGGCATTGAGTTCCTTAATTTCATTGAGGTTAAGACTAATACCTTGCTCAGGATTGTCCGACTGATTATCCGGGTTTGTAATGATTGGCGGTTCATATTCTGGCTGCGGCGTAGTTTGACTTGGAAGTTTCCACAAAGTCACAAATGATACTGCTAACACAATAGCGGCACAAGCTGCTAAAGATGTAAACTTTACCCACCCATGCTTTTTACAATGGTAGTTTGCGGCTTCCTCATAATACTTGTCGTTGACTTCGCTCATGGCTTCGGAAAACAATTTTGTGTTCATACTAATACCTCTCTTTCAATCAAATATTGCTTCATCTTCTGGCGGATTAGAGCAAGCCGGACGGATACATTTTTTTCAGAGATACCTACGCGCTTTGCTATATCCGCGTAGGTATCTGCATACGCATAGCGGCGCATGAAGATAACGCGCTCTTTTACGGTCAGCGTATCCAAAAATGCTTCGATGATACGGGCTAACTCTCTGGCTTCAATTTCATCTTCCACGGTTTTTTGGTCTGCGATACAGCCCTCGATTTCCTCTAAGGCAATCGTATAGTGTCCGCTTCGTTTGGCTGCTTCCTTTCTCCAATAGATTTTGAGGGAAATGTTTCGCACTATTTTCACAATGTAACTAAGCAACGGGTTCGGGCGTACCGGGGGAATGGCGTTCCATGCGCCTAAGTAAGCGTCATTGACGCATTCCTCTGCGTCCTGTCGGCTGTTCACGATGTTATACGAGAGGTTGTGGCAGATTTTTCCGTATTTAATGTCCAGCTCCCGTATGGCTTGCTCGGAACGCTCAAAAAATAACTCAATAATTTTTTCATCATCAATCATTGCGCCACCTCCTTTCCGGCTTCACCTATATACTACGGTTTTCGCGGCAAATACTAAATGAAAGAGAAAAGTTTTTCAAAAAAATTATATCATACTTCGCGTGAGATTGCTCGCGGCAGCTTTCGCCGCTTCACTGGCGGCTCTCCGGCGTTCCTCTCTGTATGGAGCGGTCAGACGGAAAGAGAAACGCCACTTGCGGATTTCAAACTCCATGCAGCCCGTGTCCGGGTCTGTGTCGGTCTGGCGGCACTCGCCGGGGTAAGCTGCGGCGTAGGCGGTCAGCCTGTTCTTGAGGGCGGTGTTGTGGGTGCGGATATGGATCAGCGGCTCTTTCTCGTCAAACCAAATGTCGGTAGTCTTTTCCTGCTTCGTAAGCCCTGTTCTCATAAACTCTCCTTTCTGCGCCCCTGTTACGCAATAGGGGCATTTTTCGGGTGTTTTTCTTGGCTCTTGACTTGGGGAAAATGAGGATTTTCAAATAGAAACCGCCCGGACGGGGAGTGTATCGTCGGGGCGGCTGTTATCGCAAGATTTCTGTTTTTTCCGGCTCTTGACCGTCAGACGCGGATAAACGCGAACTGTCGGCAAGTACCAGTTTGAGCAGCTTGTCGCGGAATGTTTCTGTGCTACTGTGATTGAAAAATAACTCCGCAACAATGGTCTGCCCGTTCCTTTGGGTCGTGATGATACTGTCGGGGGTCTGTTCTGCCATAGGCGGCTCCTTTCTCCGGGCGCAAAAGAGGGATTTCCCGTAGTTCGGAAAATCCCTCTTGGTTGACGGTTATTCTGTTTTACTGTGTGGGCTGTGCGGCGGCTGCCTGCGCCTTTCGCCTTGCCCGGTATTCCCGCGCTTTCATGCGGTCATACTCCCGCTGCTTTTCAAGATTTCTCGCCCGGTATTCCCTTGAATAGTTGCGGTGGTAGGCGCGGCTCTTTTCCTTTTTGGCTTCTTCGATTTCCTCACGCATTTGCCGGATTTCCTGCTCGGTCGGCTCTGCAAGCTGTGTCACTTCGTTCTCAAACTTGCCGATATAATTGAAATATATGCTGATGTGCTGGATTGCGTATCTCGCCCTTTTCTGGTCGCGCTCATGCACTTCAATCCGGTTGATAAACTCGTTGAGAATGGCGGGGGTAAGCTCGGTAAAGGCAGCATGGCGTTCCGTCAGCTTCAAAAACTTCTGCGCCCGTCCTCCCGCGTTCTCATAAGCGGATAGCTGCTCTTGGAGCGTGGCAAGCTCCGCTTTCAGCGCGTAGTATTCTTCTGAATACTTCTGCGACATCTGCTCATAGCGGTCTTGCGGGATCGTGCCGAGGGCGTTGTCCTCATAGAGCTTATTCAGCACCTTGTCAATCTGTTCAAGGCGTGTCGTGATTTGCGGAATACGCTTCTGCTGCTTCTTGGTCTGGTCGGTCTGCTGCATGGCAAGGTTCTTTTTCACTAAGGCTTCAAACTCCGCCCGGTTGCTGATAGAATAGTCCTCGATTTTCTTCAGCACTTCC
>NZ_PRLC01000049.1 GCF_003287455.1 Faecalibacterium hattorii
GCGTTTGCGAAGCAATGCAGTCCCCAGTGGGGACTGCAAGTGACAGAGCGGTCTTGCGTCAGCAAGATGGAGGGGCCCCGCCCCGACAAGCTCTGGCTTGACCCGGACAAGCCGCCCGCCAATGCCATCGCCCTTACGCCGCCCAAGCGTGGCCTGACGGACGAGCAGTGGGCAGACATCGCCTACTGCCTGCGGGTATTGACCGATTATCTTGACCTGCTGCACGACTGGCGAGAGCGCTACAAGCCTGCCACCCCGGAGGAACCGCATGACCCACGGTTTGAAGAAGCCCTCCACATGACCGAGACCATCGAGCACCTGACGGACTGCGTTGCATTTGGGACGCCCCAGCAGAAGGCCGCTGCCGCCTCACAGCTGCTGTCCGGGTCGTACCTGCTGATGCTGGAAGAGCGCACCGACCGCCTTGCTCTGGCAAAGTGCGCCTAATAGTTTATTCACCCGAAGTGGTGGGTCTCACCGTGAGACCCACCACTTCACTTTTCTATCGCAAGGCAAGAAATCAGTGCAACATCAAAACAGCATATTTGCGATATGCAATTCAACGTTGTTGCCGTCGCATTAAAAAGTTGAATTGCTATAAAGGAGGAACACCCTATGAAGAAAAACATTTCCCGCAACCCCTTATGGCCGGACTGGTACAACGGCAAGAAGATCGATGAAGTCCA
>NZ_PRLC01000050.1 GCF_003287455.1 Faecalibacterium hattorii
TATCAACTAGTTGCAATCTGCTACGCATTGAACATCAAGGAGGGTCCTTCCTACTTTACAAAGAACTTTCAGAAACCCGCCCTTCTAAATGACATCGGGCAAAAAAAAGTCGCTGAGTACGAAATGGACTTGATTGCATCCCGGCGCTACCAGCCAGACGCAGAAGAGCCCGCGGAAATCGACTACATAATGATGCCTGTATCAGAGTTGCCAGTATCGGCAGGTCTAGGAGCTTTTCTTGAGGGTGAAATGTTCCAGCAGATACAAGTGCCTGCCAGTAGCGTTCCGGCTGGTGCCGAGTTCGGGATATACGTTAGCGGTGATAGTATGGAGCCGCGTTATCATAACGGACAGATTGTATGGGTGAAGCGCTGCGAAGAACTTGAATGCGGGGATATCGGGATATTCGTATATGATGACTGTGGATATCTGAAAAAATACGACGAACATACCCCAGACAAATCCCAAGCAGAGTTCCTTACCGACAGCTATGGCGTGGTGCATAACCAACCGGTTTTGGTCTCTCTTAACACCAAATATTCGCCGATCCTTATATCTCCAGAGCAAAGATTTGAGATCGTTGGAAAAGTTTTGAACTAAAAAGATGGGAGGGGTTTTCGTGGATACGATCAAGCGTGTTCAGGATTTGATGCAAG
>NZ_PRLC01000030.1 GCF_003287455.1 Faecalibacterium hattorii
GGCTCCCTTTGCGGCAGCAGGGCGTAAAGTGCTGAACTGCAAACTTTGCGGACTGCCAAGGCCTCTCACTTTGGGAGAGGTGGCATCGCGAAGCGATGACGGAGAGGGCAAGCCCGCGGACGGGATGGCAGGGCCTTTGTTTAGCAGGTGCTCACGGTGGAGAGAGGGCAAGCCCGCCAGCGAGAACTCTGCGCCTTTGTTTCCCACAGCGTATGACAAGGTCGTATCCCCCATTTCGCGCTTTCTTACCGGGTGCATCTGCTATACTCTCCCCAAAGGGGGCGGGGCATATCCGCACGGTGATCTATCTTGATGTGCTGCTTTTGGTAAATTTCGTCACCACAGCGTTGTTTTTGCTGGCGGCGGGGCTGCTGAGCGGAGTCACAGCAAGCGGATGGCGGGTCACGGCCGGGGCGGCGCTGGGGGCGGCGGCCTCCCTCATCCTGCTGGCCCCGACGGTTCCATGGCCGCTGGGGCTGGCGTACCAGACAGCCACCGGGGCGGTCATCGTCCTCGCTGCCTACGGCTGGCCGGGGGCGCGGTGCTTTCTGCGGCTGGCGGCATGGTTCATGGCTCTCCACCTCGCGCTGACGGGGGCGGTGCTCCTGCCCGGTGCCCACAGCAACAATTTCAGCGTCTATCTGCCCCTTTCGCCGGGGCTACTGCTCCTCTGCGCCGGGGGCGTGTATCTGGCCGTGCAGGGCGTGCTGCGGCTGCTGGGGCGGCGCGGCGGGCAGACAGTCCCAGCCACCCTGCTCGTGGCCGGGGCCGCGCTGCCGCTCCGGGCCTTCTGCGACACCGGCTTCTCGGTGCAGGAGCCGCTTTCGGGCCGGGCCGTGGTGCTGGTGCGGTACGCCGCCGCCCAAAGCGCCCTGCCGCCCCCGCTGGGGGCCTACTTATCCGCCTACTTTTCCGGCGGTACCGCCCCGCCTCCGCCGGAGCTTGCGCTGCGGTTCGTCCCCTGCACCACCGTCGCGGGCCACTGCATCCTGCCCGCCGTCCCCGCCGCCCTCGCGTCAGCCCCGGCCCGGCCCCTCTACGCCGCTTTCTGCGACCTCCCGCCCCCGCCGGGCGGCTGGGAGATGCTGGCAGGGGAGGAAGCGATGTGCTCAATCTAAACTGAGGTGAAGTCTCGCCGCCGGGGCATCCTTGCGTCAGTTTTGCTTTTACAATGTCTAGGAGGTATCTTTTTGATGCGCCTTTTCTCATTTCTCCGCCGTCTTCTTCTCCTCCTCTCCTGCCCCTCCTCGGCGCATTATGTCGCCGGGGCGCCCAGTCTGCCGCCGCCGCTGACGCCGGAGGAGGAAAAGACCCTGCTCGCCCGGATGATGGCGGGGGACCGCGCCGCGCGGGATGACCTCATCACCCACAATCTGCGGCTGGTGGTCTACCTCGCCAAAAAGTACGAGAACACCGGCGTCCCCGCCGAGGACATGATCTCCATCGGCACCATCGGGCTCATCAAGGCGGTCAACACCTTCACGCCGGAGCGGAACATCAAGCTGGCCACCTACGCCAGCCGCTGCATCGGCAACGAAATTCTGATGTACTTACGCAAAAGTTCCAACCGCCGCCAAGAGGCCAGCATCGACGAGCCCCTCAACGTGGACGGCGACGGCAACGAGCTTCTCCTCTCCGACATCCTCGGCAGCGACGAAGATCTGGTCAGCCAGCGGCTCGAACAGAACGCCGAGCGGGCCACGCTCCGCCAGTCGGTCGCGCTGCTCTCCCCGCGGGAGCGGCAGATCATGGAACTGCGCTTCGGCCTTGTGGACGGCGTGGAGCGCACCCAGAAAGAAGCCGCCGACGCCCTCGGCATCAGCCAGAGCTATATCTCCCGCCTTGAAAAAAGGATCATTCGGGAGCTGAAGAAAAAGCTGGAGGAATAAGCAGAGCCCACCATCTTCCGAAACATCGTGCTTTTTCATCCAGCTCAAGCCCCACCGACATGCCAAGGGCTCCCACTTTGGGAAAGACTCCCCCGGCCGGGGGAGGTGGCACGATAGTGCCAGAAGGGGACAGCTGGCGCGAAGCGCCTGAGAGGGCAAGCCCGGCAGCGAGAACACTGCGCCTTTGTGCAGCACAGCGCAAGAGAAGGCCGTCAAATATTCCCATGTATTCTCCCCTCTCCCCCGCCCCATACTTCCGGTAACGTCAAAACGAAACCGGAGGGGCGCGGATGTACAACAAAGTGGAACTCTGCGGGATGGATACGGCCCAGCTTCCCATCCTGACCGAAGCGCAGAAACGGGAGCTGCTGACCAAGGCCCACGCGGGCGACGCCGCCGCGCGGCAGGAGATGATCGAGGGCAACCTGCGGCTGGTGCTCAGCGTGGTGCAGCGGTTCACCCAGCGGGGCGAGAACCTCGACGACCTGTTTCAGGTGGGCTGCATCGGGCTCATCAAGGCCATCGACAACTTCGACCCCGCCCAGAACGTGCGGTTCTCCACCTACGGCGTGCCGATGATCATCGGCGAGATCCGGCGTTTTCTGCGGGACAACAACACCCTGCGGGTCAGCCGCTCGCTGCGGGACACGGCCTACAAGGCCATGCAGGCGCGGGAAACGCTGGAAAAGCAATTGGGCCGGGAGCCAACCGTGGACGAGATCGCCCGGCAGACGGGCCTTGCCCGCCCGGAGGTGACGGCAGCGCTGGAATCAGTGGTGGAGCCCCTCAGCCTCGAAGAGCCTCTCTACACCGACGGCGGCGACGCGATGTACGTCATCGATCAAGTACGCGACCCGGACGGCGAGGACAGTTGGATCAGCGGCCTCGAATTTCGCGAGACGGTGGCCGCCCTCACCCCGCGCGAAAAGCGGATCATGGAGCTGCGCTACCTCAAGGGTGAGACCCAGATGGAGGTGGCGCGGGAGATCGGCATCAGCCAAGCGCAGGTCAGCCGGCTGGAAAAGGCCGCGCTGGAACAGTTCCGCACCCACCACTAGCAGCAAAAGCGGCGCACACCTTATTTATAAAGGAATGCGCCGCTGCTTTTATTTTTTGCTGTATTTCCGGCGGGTGGCCGCCCCGCCCCGCAGGTGCCGTTCCGCCTTGTTCCGGGCCAGCACGGCCTGTACCCGCCGGAACAAAGCGGGGTCCACCTTCCGCAGCCGGGCCGAAACGTCCTTGTGCACGGTGGATTTGCTGCACCCGAAGGCCCGCGCCGCCGCCCGCACCGTCGCGCTGTGCTCCGCAATGTATTCTCCCAGCAGCGCGGCCCGCTGCTCCGGTTCCACTTTCATGTCCCGTCCCCTCCTCCGCAAGACTCCTTGGTAAAAAATATGAGGCGGAGTGCGCCAATATGCCCGCCGGGGCTTGACTTTTGGCCGCGGGCGGCTATACTGGAAGCGGACATGAAAACAGGGGCGCCGAAAGGCTGAGATCCGCACCGTGCGGAGTACCCTTGAACCTGATCCGGGTAATGCCGGCGTAGGTAGTTTGCGAAACGTTCCCATCTTTCACAAACGAAGCCTCTGCGTCTGCTGTTGCGGACGCATTTTGTTTTTGTGTACTATTTTCAGAGGAGCGAATCCAAAATGTCGAAAACTTATTCCAAGACCCGCATTCTGGTGGAGTGCGCGCTGATGATCGCCATCGGCACCGTTCTGTCCAACATCAAGATCTTCACGATGCCCAACGGCGGCAGCGTCACCCTGCTGAGCATGCTGCCCTTCGTGCTGGTGTCCTTCCGCCACGGCGTGAAGTGGGGCCTGTTCACCGGCTTCGTCAACGGCTGCCTCCAGATGCTGCTGGGCTTCTGGGCACCCCCGACGCCCACCTTCCTGTACTTCCTCGGTGAGATCCTGCTGGACTACATCGTGGCCTTCATGGCGCTGGGCACCGCCGAGCTGTTCGCCCGCCCCTTCAAGAACCGGATGGTCGGCGTGGCCTTCGGCACCTTCATGGCCGGTTTCCTGCGCTTCATGTGCAGCTTCCTGTCCGGCGTGCTGGTCTGGGGCAACCTGAACGAGGGCCTGAGCGCTTGGACCTACAGCTTGGTCTACAACGCCAGCTACATGCTGCCGGAGACCCTCCTCACGCTGGTGGCCGCCGTCCTGCTCATCAAGGTGGCACCCCAGATCTTCGACCGCCAGTACGCTGCGAACTGATCTTTTGAATTTTCCACGCACCATCGCGCCCCGGCAGCTTTACCGCCTGCCGGGGCGCTTTTTTGCGCAGAAATTTGCAAAATGGTGTTGACAACTCCTCTCCCGGCTGGTATAATAACTCACGTCGCAAGACACTGAACCGAATATGTGGGGGATTAGCTCAGCTGGGAGAGCGCTTGCATGGCATGCAAGAGGTCAGCGGTTCGATCCCGCTATTCTCCACCAAAAA
>NZ_PRLC01000051.1 GCF_003287455.1 Faecalibacterium hattorii
CATTCCGCAATAGGCAAGGTCTTTGTTCCTTTCGGCAGATTTGCATGGAGATAGCGACTTGCTGCGTTCCATAGGGTCAGCTCGGCGCGGTGGGCTTCCTCGTACTTGTCGCGCTTGTTTGTCCAGCCGTTTTGCAGCTTTTTCAGTTCATCGTGAATGGGCTTGTACTCTGTGTAGTTCTTCCCGTATTCAATTAGCTTTTGCAGCTTCTTCATGCGTTCCTCGGCGGTTTTCATTCCTGCCCGGATTGAATAGGCTCTATCACTGACAGAGGAAAGAGAAGCGTCCAGCTCGTCAAGATTAGAGATGCCATGCTCGGAGAGATAGTTGACCGCTGCCGCTATGGTTTTCAGTTCATCGGCTGTGTGTTGGTGCTGCCAACTCTGCGAATACTTCCGGCTCTTTTCTCTCTGAACGCTCAAATACTTCATCAACAGATTTGCAAGGTTGGGAGCTTGCGGCGGCTGCTTCGGGGCGGTTTTCCACACTTTGAACAGGTCGGCAATCCATTCTTTGAGCTTCTCAATCTGCGCCCGGATTTCCCGGATAAGGCGGTTTGTCTTTTGGATACTGCGGTTCAGTTCGCCTTTCTCGGTGGCGATACCTTTCTTCTCCATCTGGCAAGCCGCCACGCCCATGTGGAC
>NZ_PRLC01000031.1 GCF_003287455.1 Faecalibacterium hattorii
AACAACCGTTTTGCCCGTGCCGATCTGGAACGCCGCCTGCTGATGATCGACGATGACATGGACATGAACGCCCTGCCTAAGACCAACTATATCAAGACCATCGTGACCGCCGAAGCCAAGCTGGACTTGGAGCGCAAGGGTGTCCAGAGCTACCAGCGGGACATCTACGCCCGGTTCCTCTGCTTCGGCAACGGTGCGCTGACTTCGCTGTACGACCATTCGGACGGTTTCTTTCGCCGCCAGCTTATCCTAACCACCAAGGACAAGCCTGCCAACCGCACGGACGACCCTTTCCTTGTGGAGAAGATGTGCGCCGAGTTGGAAAGCATCCTGCTCTGGTGTCTGGAAGGGCTGCATCGGCTGGTGCAGAACGATTTCCGTTTCACGGTCAGCGAACGAGCCGCCGCCAACGTGGACACCATCAAGCGCAGCAGCAACAACGTCATCGACTTTATGGAGTCCGAGGGCTACTTCCGTTTCAAGGCGGACTACTCCATCAGCTCCAAGGAGTTCTACGACATTTACAAGCAGTGGTGCGAGGACAACGCCTGCCACAGCGTATCGGCGATCCGTTTCAGCGCCGAACTGCGCCAGAATGACCGCCGCTATAACCTTGAAGCCACCAACAACATCTACCTGCCCGGTGGCCGCAGGGTGCGGGGTTTTGTAGGCATTGAGCCGCTTGTTCACCCCTGTCCGTAAAAAGTGCCATTTTTTTCACGGAAGAAGTTCGTACAACCTGTACGGTCTGTACTTGTACGCACCTGTACAGCGAATTGAAACAAATTAAAACGTGTTATCGTTTATATTTCGCATTTCTGTACGCCGTACAGACCGTACGGGTTATTTGAAGTCCGTACAGATTTTTTGTACACCTCAAGAAGGAGCGTGATCTATGAAAGCCCAATACGGCATTTTAAGATTCAAAAAGTACAAGGGGCCAGCCATCAGCCCCATTGAAGCCCACAACGAGCGCACCAAAGAGCAGTACGCCAGCAACCCGGATATCGACACGAGCCGGAGCCGCTACAACCTCCATCTGGTGCAGCCGCAGGGCAGGTACCGGGAAGAAGCCGACCGCATGATAGCCGCCGCCCACTGCCGTGTCCGCAAGGACAGCGTGCGGGTGGTGGAGGCTCTTGTCACCGCCAGCCCGGAGTTTTTCAAGGGCAAGTCGCGCAGCGAGATCAAGGCGTATTTCGAGTACGCCTTGGAGTTCCTGAGAAGCAAGCAGGATTCCAAAACCTTCATCTCGGCTGTTGTCCACATGGACGAGAAAACGCCCCACCTGCACCTCTGCTTTGTGCCGCTGACTGCTGATGGACGGTTGAGCGCCAAGGAAATCGTCGGCAACCGCAAGAATCTTGTGAAGTGGCAGGACGAGTTCTGGCAGCACATGGTCAAGCAGTACCCGGAGCTGGAGCGTGGCGAAAGTGCCAGCCAGACCGGACTGGAGCACATCCCGCCCCGCATCTTCAAGGAGATGACCCAACTGACCAAGCAGAAGGAGCAGCTGGATGCTCTGCTGGTGGGCATCACCCCCTTCAACGGCAAGAGCCGTGCGGCGGAGATCAGCAAGGTGCTGGACAGCTATATCCCGGCAGTGTCCAAAATGCGCACCGAGCTGAACCGCTATCAGGTCGCTTTTACGGAGACGGCTATCGAAAACAGACAACTGAAAAAGAAAAACAAGACGCTCTCTGCCTCGCTGGACAAAGCGAAGGAAGGGAGCGTCTTGAAGCGTCTGGAGGATGCCAAGCTGCGGCAGGACTATGAAGCTGCCCTGAAAACGCTGGACAGCATTCCGCCGGAGGTCATTCGTTTTTATGAGAACCGCACGCAGGAGCCTGCGATGCGCCACGATAAGTAAGGAGCAATGCTTATGTGTAATAAAATGTACGAGAATGTGAAATCTTTAGATTATACGAAAAAGTTCTTGCAGTCGGACTCTGATCCGGCTACAATGGAGGTGGTCACTCAAACCAATGCCGTCAAGTCTCCGACTGACAGCCCAGCAACCACGAAGCTGGTGTACACGGTGGAAGAGATCGCACGAATGCTGGCCATCAGCCTGCGCTCTGCCTATAACCTGTGCAACAGCACCACCGAGTTCCGTGTCCTGCGGGCAGGCGGAAGCATCCGCATCCCGAAAGACAGCTTCGATGCGTGGCTCCACCGGGCAGCTTGATAAGGAGGCAAATCTATGGCATATATCACGAAACGCGGCAGTTCTTACAGTGTCCGCTACACCTATCAGGACGAGCACGGCAAGAGCTGCGACAAATGGGAGAGCTTTCCCACCAAAGAGGAGGCAACGAACCGAAAGAAGCAGATCGAACATGAACTGGCCGCTGGCACATTCCTGATTCCGTCCTCGGTGACGGTGGCAGAGTTCCTCATGGACTGGCTGCCCAAGCAATGCAGCAAACACAAGTGGGCACCCAAGACCTACGAATCCAATCTATCTACCATCCAGAACCTGATTATCCCCTATATCGGCAGCATGGAGATGCAGAAGCTCAAGCCCTACCACATGGAGAACCTCTACACGACCCTGAGCAAAACGCCCTGCGGTTCGTATATCGAGGGCAAGAAGCAGGAACTGACCGAAAAGCAGAAGCAGCGTTTCCTTTCCGGCACAACGATCCATGAGGTGCACCGGCTGCTGGGAACAGCGTTCCAGTATGCCGTAGAGTGGGGCATCCTTGTCAAAAGCCCTGTTCCCGTGGACAGCCCCAAGAAGTCTACGCAGGAGCGCACCATCTGGACGGTAGAGGAAATGAGGGCGGCTCTGGACAGCATGGAGGACCCCATCCTGCATCTGGCAGTCCACCTCACACTGGTGGGCGCACTGCGAGAGGGCGAGATCGTAGGTCTGACCCCGGAAGATCTCGATTTTGACGCAGCAGATGGCATCGGAACCTTCCGTATCAACAAGTCCATGCAGCGGGTGCGGAAAGAAGCCCTAAATCAAGTGGACGATGGCTGCATCATCAAGATATTCCCGGACAAGCTGGAGCGCAGCACCACTTCCCTCATCCTGAAAAGCACCAAAACCGCATCCTCCTGCCGTACCATCTTCATGACCTCTGCACTGAAAGAGGAATTGAAGAAGTGGCTGAATCAGTTGGCGGCAGACGAGATGAAAGACCCGGCACGCTACCATGATAGCGGAATGCTGTTCCGTCTGCCCAACGGCCTGGCGGTGGAGCCTGTGCTCATCCGCAAGAAGTTCCTGAAATGGCAGGACGCACACCCGGAGTTCCCACGTATCGTATTCCACGGTCTGCGTCATTCCAGTGCGACCTATCAGCTGATGATCTCCGGCGGCGATGTGAAGGCGGTGCAGGGAACTACTGGACACGCAACGGCAGATATGCTGGTGAACACCTACGCCCATATCCAGCAGTCCTCCCGTGTGGAGCTGGGCAAGAAGTTTGAAAGCGGCTTCTATGCCAAGCCCGACACCCCCAGCCCACAGGCTGTACCCGCCGCAGGCGAACCAACCATCTCTATGACTGCTCTGCTGGAACTTCTGAAGAACGCCGACCCAGAGGTAAAGGCGCAGCTCCGTCTGGCACTGCTGACCTGATGCAAAATTTACCACGCATTTCAAAGCAATTCCAGCCTATGCAGAGGATTCCCACGAAAAAGCCGACCGTGCAAAAACCGTGCATTGACCGTGCAGACCCCGATTTTTCGGGGTTACATAACGAAAAAGAGCGTTAAATCTTACGATTCAACGCTCTTTTGTAAGTGCACCTCCAGGGACTCGAACCCTGGGCCCACTGATTAAGAGTCAGTTGCTCTACCAACTGAGCTAGAGGTGCATATGGTGACCCGTACCGGAATCGAACCGATGTTAAAGGCGTGAGAGGCCTCTGTCTTAACCGCTTGACCAACGGGCCATATAAAAGTCGGCGACTACCTATTTTCACGCGCCGTTTCCAGCGAACTATCTTGGGCACGAGTGAGCTTAACTTCTGTGTTCGGAATGGGAACAGGTGGAACCTCACCGTCATCGTCACCGACCATATGACTGAATCAG
>NZ_PRLC01000003.1 GCF_003287455.1 Faecalibacterium hattorii
CTGTACGTTCGTTTCATCTGCTTCGGCAATGGCAACCTTGTGGCTGCTCACGATGACAGCGACGGCTTCTGGCGCAGACAGATCCTCATCACGGTGAAAGACCGTGACCCTGCGCGGGTGGATAATCCCTTCCTCATCGAAGAGTTGTCCGAGGAGCGTCCCGGCATCCTGCTGTGGATGCTGGAGGGGTTACACCGTCTGCTGGCAAACCGCTATCAGTTCACCATCAGCGAGCGCTCCATCCAGAACCTTGAAGCAGCCATGGCGGACAGCGACAACCTGACCCAGTTCATGCAGGCAACGGCGTATGTCCGCTTCAAGCCCGACACCGAGGAACGCTCCACCTATCTCTACCGCGCCTACACCAAGTGGTGCGAGGATAATCTGGAATCGCCTGTTCCGCAAAAGAAGTTCAGCCAGTTCCTGCTGAAAAATGCAGGGAAGTATGGCCTGACCTTTTCCAAGCACATCGAGGGGAAGTACCGCGGCTTCCGGGGCGTATGCGTCCACCCCGCCTTTGCTGCGGCATAAAACACACGAAAAGTAAAATTCTCCCGCCCTACGCGCCCCAAAGTAGTGGTTTCGACTTGTTATCGCTGTTTTCTTCAGGTGTGTATCCGCCCCTTTCGGGCGGATACAGGGCGGAAACACGCCCTTCGGGGCGGGAGAAAAACCAAGATGCGCCCAAAAAGGGCGCATACAATTCAGCCATGCGCCCTGTAAAATCAACACAGGAAGGTACTTTTGTGTGGTTTGGGGCGCGTGGGGCGCGTAAATTCAAGTTCTCGCACTTTTTTGGGCTGCTGCTTCGGGTCAGGAGCGGCAGGCCCTTACATATTTACCAGCCCACAAGGGTGCAGCTCAACCGGAGCTGCACCGGGTCTGGAGAAGTGCAAAGGAGACATGCCTATGACGAATGTCCGCAAAAATTCCACCAAACTGACCCGTGAGGACTTGAAAATCGCGCCCGAATCCCCTACAATGAAATTGTCCGAAACCCCTGCCGTAGAACCTTCTGACCAGACCAGCAAAACCGTCCGACACGCCCCGCTTGTCTACCGGGTGGAGGAGATTGCCCAACTGTTGGCGATCTCCAACCGTGCTGCGTACAATCTGTGCAACACCACGAAAGACTTCAAGGTGATCCGCCTCGGTACCAGCATCCGGGTAAGCAAGCAGAGCTTTGACGATTGGTTTGCTGCGGTCTGAGGGAGGGAATATCTATGGCATCTATTCTCAGGCGCGGAGATTCCTACTCCGTTCGTTTCAAATACAAAGACCATGCTGGCCGGATCTGTGAAGGCTGGGAGAGTTTCAAAACCAAGAAGGAAGCGCAAGACCGCAAGATCTCGGTAGAGAAAGAACTCTTGGACGGTACGTTCCTCATACCCGATGCAATGACGGTAGCGGAAATGCTGTACAAGTGGCTCCCCATCCAGTCCAGCAAGCACAAGTGGGCACCCAAAACCTACACCCACACGGTAGCCATGATTCAGAATCTTGTCGTGCCCTATCTCGGCAAGAAGCAGATTCAGAAGGTTCAGACGTATGACCTCGAACAGTTTTACGCCACGCTGAGCCGGACACCGCGCGGACTGTATAAGCAGGGTGTCAAGCAAACGCTCACCGACAAACAGAAGCGGCAGTTTCTGACGGGTGCTTCCATCCGGGAAGTCCACGCCATGCTCAAGACTGCTTTTTCCTATGCCGTTGAGTGGGGTCTGCTCCTCAAGTCACCGATTCCGAGAGAAGCCCCGAAATCGACCTCGGAAGAACGTGCCATCTGGGACGAAAAGACCATGCTTGCTGCGTTGCAGACCATGACCGACCCTACGCTCCACCTTGCTGTTCATCTGAGCATGATTCTCTCGCTGCGTGTCGGAGAGATCCTTGGCTTGCAGCCGGGAGACATCGACTTCGATGCAGCGGATGGACGTGGGACCATCACGGTCGGCAGGAGCTTACAGCGCACCGAAAAGGCTGCACTGGAAAAGACCGACCCGAATCAGATCTACCACATCTTCCCCGACCAGCGTGAGGGCAGCAGCTCCGCACTGGTGCTGAAGAAGCCGAAAACCAAGAAATCCAGCCGCACCCTTTATCTGACGAGACCCTTGAAAGAGGAACTGCTGGCTTGGCTGGAAAAGCTCCGTCAGGACGAGCTTGCCATGGATGGCAGATATCGCAACTGTGGCCAGCTCTTCCGTCTGCCCAACGGTATGCCTGTTGCCCCGGAAGCCCTTTCTAAATGGTACCGCACTTGGCGTGCAGAGCACCCGGAGTTTGAGAAGATCGTGTTCCACGGTCTGCGCCACTCCAGTGCCACTTACCAGTTGATTGAATCCGGCGGCAACATCAAGGCCGTGCAGGGCAACACCGGCCACGCCACCACGGGCATCCTGATGGACACCTACGCCCACACGCAGGACAAGCCCCGGTTGGAGCTGGCTGAGAAGCTGGAAGCAGACTTCTATTCACAGGACATCAGCTCCCCCAAATCCGGCTCTGTGCCGGTAAAAGAAAATCTGCCGGACAGCATCCAGATCACCCCGGAAGGGCTGCTGAAAGTTGTCCGACAGATGAACCCCGAGCAGCGGCGTGAGTTCACCCGCCTGCTGTTCGCCTGAAAAAAGTATGGAAAAAACGCTCACGATGCACAGAATGCAGACAATGCAAGGAAAAACACGGCTTTCCCGCCGGTGTGCAAAAAGTGTGCAAAAGTGTGCAGAGCCCCAGAAAAAGGAAAATCCCACGAGGAATCTTACGATTCCTCGTGGGATTTTGGTGCGCTCGAGGGAACTCGAATCCCTGGCCCTCTGATTAAAAGTCAGATGCTCTACCGGCTGAGCTACGAGCGCATACGATACTGATACAATATTCAAAATATTGCCGTATTATATTACCATACCCGCCGCAAAAAAGCAAGCCTTCGGGGCAAAAAACTTTCTTTCACAAAATCTGCGGGCGCTGGCACGAACTTTCCCTTTACAAATCCGGCAAGAATCAGTACAATCAAATCATGTACACTGTATGCCGATCCCGGCGGGCGGCGGCGCGGAGAAGTGCACGCCCGGCCGATGCAATAGGAGGTCTGTTTCGTATGAAAATTTCTCGACGGTCCGTACTTCGTTACTCTGGGCTGGCGGCCGCTTGGCTGGCGCTGACCGGCTGCACCCCCACCGGCAATGCTTCGCTGGGCAGCAGTCTGCCCGCGTGGATGCAGAAGGTGCTGCGCGTCTCGCCCGCTGATTCGTCGGCTGCGTCGTCAGCCGCTTCCAGTGAGGCGTCCTCTGAAATGGCCGCTTCCTCCCTGCCTGCGGGCGAGCCGCTCGACCCCGGCTTCGGCGTGATGCCGAGCTATGACGCCAATCCCCTGACCGGCGAAGAGCGCAGCGGCAACGACCGGATCGTGGGCGTCATGGTCAACAACATCTGCAACTCTGAAAGGCAGAACGCCCGCCCCCAGCGCGGCATCGCCTCCGCCGACCTGCTCATCGAGAGCAAGGTCGAGGGCGGCATCACCCGCTTCTGCGCGGTGTATTCCAGTGTGGACAACATCCCGGAGATCGGCCCCATCCGCTCCGGCCGCGACCAGTTTTTGCAGCTGCTCATGCCGTGGAACGCCCTGTATTACCACGACGGTGAAAGCATTTTCTGCACCCAGTTCATCAACGTCTACAACTACTCCGGCCTGAACATCGGCGGCAAGAGCTACTTCAACACCCCGATCCATCCCCATGTGGCCCACCGCATCAAGCGCAGTGAGAACGTCGCCTACGAGCACACCGAGTTCACCTCCGCCAAGGAGATCAAACAGGCGGCCAACGATGCCGGCATCAGCCTGAGCTACCCGTATGAGGGCACCTTCTTCCGCTTTGCCGACTACCGTACCAAGGCCGTGAACACCCTTGAGGGCACCCCCGCCGCCAAGAGCATCAGCATCACCCACTCGGCCAGCTACAAGACGAGCTTCGCCTACAACAGTTGGAACAAAAACTATAAGATGTCGATGTACAGCAACCGCACCAAAAAGTTCGAGTCCACGGTGGACGAGCTGACCGGCAAGCAGCTGGCCTTCGACAATGTGGTGGTCTGCTTTGCCAACATTGCGGCCTACGCGGGCGACTCCCACGATGTGCAGGAGGTCCAGTACGTGCAGGGCGGCGAGGCCTACCTGTTCACCCGCGGCGGCGTCCAGACCGGCCGCTGGGAAAAGAACCACCCCACCCAGCCCCTGAAGCTCTACACCGACAGCGGTGAGGAGATGACCCTGAACCGCGGCAAGACCTACTTTGCCCTCGTGGACGACGACGAGTGGGCCAATTTCAGCTACCAGTAAATCACCCGCCCTTCGGGGCAGAAGAGGAACAACATGAAATTTTGGAAGCGGACTGCTTTGTGCCTTGCGCTCTGCGCCGCGCTCTTGGCCGGCTGCGCCCCCGCGCGGGATGCGGCTGAGTCCGACACGCCCGCCGACCCCCTCACCGGGCAGGAACTGCTCTGGCCGGGGCAGCGGCCGGTGGCGGTCACCATTGAAAACGATCCTTCCAGCACGACCCAGTGGGGGCTTTCTACGGCGTCGGTGGTGCTGCAAGCCCTGACCGAGACCCAGACGCCCACCAGCCTCTGTCTGGTCTACCCCGCCGTGGACGCGGTGCCGCAGGTGGGCCCGGTCAGCGCCGGGCAGGACCTGTACTGGCGGCTTCTGGTAGGCCAGCAGGTGCTGCCCGTCCAGCGCGGCGGCGGAGCCTTTGACCAGAACTATCTCGATTACTACTCCCTGCGGGCCGTGGACGCTTTGGAAACCGGCACCAACGCCTTCTCCTGCGATGGCGCATGGAGCAACAGCCCCCTGTGGTACACCAGCGGCAGCGCCTTGGCCGGAGTGCTGGGCAAGCTGAACATCTCTTCGGTGCTGACGGAATCCCGCCTGACCGACGCAGCCGCCAGCGGCACCAGCGAAAGCGAGACGGAGACCACCGTTCTCTCGGTCCCGGCCCTGCTGCCCCAGCAGACCGAGGGCCACCTGCCGGACGCCGCAGCGTCCGACGCGGTCAGTGTCCGCGTGCAGTTCGACGCCTCCAACGCCACCGGCTTTTCCTACGATGCCGACAGCAGCACCTACAAGATGCTCCACGCCGACGGCACGCCCCAGCTCGATGCCAACAACGGCCAGCAGGCGGGCTTCGACAACCTGCTCGTCCTGTTCAGCGCCTCGGCCCTCCGGGACGACGGCCTGACCCTCGACTACGACCTGACCATGGGCGGCGGGGTCTGGCTCAACGGCGGGCACCTGTGGCCGATCACATGGACGCAGGGCAGCGACACCACCTTTTTCTTCTACGACGCCGACGGCCAGCCGCTGACCCTGACCGCGGGCAGCAGCTACATTGCCCTTGTCTCCAGCCTCACCGGGCAGGAGCTCATGGTGCTGAACTCCGCCGGGGAGAGCCTGACCCCTGCGCTCGCCACCGAGGCGGACTCCGCTTCCATCATCCCCTGACGACCAAAAACACCCTCGCGGGCTGTGTGTGCAGCTCACGAGGGTGTTTTTTCGTTTTTCTGTTACAAGTCCACCACGCTGCCGACCTCGGCGGGGGTGGTGGGGACGGCGCCCAGCTGGACTTCGTCCACGTCCCGGCGCACCACAAAGTGCATAGTCTGGCCGGAAGCAAAATCGGGCTGGTAGGTCAGTTCCAGCGTGGTCCAGTCCTCCGGCGTCTCGCAGAAGCAGTGGAGCATGGCCCCGCGGCCCGCGGCCAGATTCAGCGTAAAGGCCGAGGCGTCTGCTGCATTTTCGCCGTAGAGCGGGGCGGCGAAGCTGCCGCAGCGGACGGCCTTGCCATCGCAGACCGCCGTCAGCCCCGTACCCAGCCGGTACAACTGGTCGGTGGTGGTCATATCGCGGCTCTGCAGATAGCTCGTGCCGACGGCCAGCGCCTTGGCCGAGAGGTTCTCCACCGACAGGTACACAAGGGTGCTGCCCAGCTCCGGCGCAGGGGCATAACCCAGCAGCTCGACGGCAGCCTTGCCGTCCAGCAGAGCCGGTTCGCCCTCATAACAGGGGGCCAGTGCCGCAGCCGAAACGCCGGTGAGCAGGGCGGCAGCCAGACTGACCGCACCGGAACCGGCACATTTCAGGAACGAGCGGCGGGACAGGGATTGGGACATCGGGGATTCCTCCTAACGGAATAGTTCTCCTTATACAATAGTAAATTCCGGGCAGCCTGTCAAGGGATTTGCCCGGAATTTTACCAAGCCTTATTCAAACGCTTCGTTTTCTTCGTTCTCGGCCTGACCGCGCAGGGTGTCGGCGTAACCGAAGGGCACGATGTCGATGGCCTCTACAAGGCGGTCCCGCATCCAGAGCTGAACGTCGGTCTGGACGGTGTAGCCGCAGCCGGGGTCAGCCATCCACTGTTCCGGGTGGCGGCTGGGCAGAGCCCGCTGGCTGAGCATACTCATGATAACGCCGCCGTGGGTCACACAAGCCGCCTCGGTAACGTCCATCCGGATCATATACTCAAACAGCTTGAGCAGCGTCTCGGAGCAGCGGGCGTGGAACTTCTCGGTGGGCTCGGCTCCTTCGGGCACGAAGCCGGAACCGGGGGTGATCCACTTCTTGAAGTCCTCATCCTTGACCAGCTCCTTGACGGGGCGGTTCTCGAAAACGCCGAAGCCCGCCTCCCGCAGGTCGTGGACCGAGAACTGATGGGTCGCGTTGGGGAAGAGGATGTTCGCCGTTTCCACCGCGCGCATCAGCGGCGAGGAGAAAACAGTGTCCACCTGCGGATACTCGAACCGCTCCTTCAGGTCGGCCAGCTGGGCGCGTCCCTCGTCGCACAGGGGGATGTCCGTGCCGCTGCCGATGTACAGCCCCTGCAGGTTGCCGGCCGTGATGCCGTGGCGGATGAGATGCAGCTTAAATGTTTTCATCGTCAAAAACACCTCGATTTTCGCAAAGTTCGTCGCATTGTGCTAAAATTTTTGTGCGCAGCGGGCAGTCTGCCCTTTCTGCGCAGCACAAAATGTACGCCAGTTTCTTCTTAGTTTAACATAGATATGGTGGTTTGAGCAAGACCTTTGACAAAAATGACGAAATCCGACAGGAAATTCCGTCATTTTGCTCGCTTTACAAGTCGTTTTCCGTTGTGTATAATCAACATGCTGTAAACCAAAAATCAAAGAAGTCTCATATTTTCACTGAGGAGCCAAAGATCATGGAATTCAATCGTATCATCAAACTGCTGCGCAAGGAGCGCGGCATCACCCAAAAGCAGGCGGCGGAGGATCTCGGCGTCTCGCAGGCGCTGCTCTCCCACTACGAAAAGGGTATCCGCGAGTGCGGTCTGGATTTCGTGGTCCGCGTGGCAGATTACTATAATGTATCCTGCGATTATCTGCTGGGCCGCTCGGCGGAGCGCAACGGCATGATGCTGACCGCCGACGAGCTGCCCAACCCCGACAAGATGAAGGACAACGTCTACCACGGCAGCGTCCTGCCCACCATGAACAAAAAGCTGATCTCCAACGGCCTGAATGTCCTCTACGCCAAGATCGCCGAATGCCACAGCAAAGCCCTGACCACCGAGGTCAGCAGCTACCTGATGATGGCGGTGGCCAAGATGTTCCGACTGCTCTACTCCGCCGAGCCCCACAACGCGCCCAGCCTGTTCAGCGTGGAGGCCCGCCGCTGGCCCGGCTACTCCAGCGCCGTGATGCAGATGAACGAAGCCAATGTCGAAGCCCTGCTGGCCGGGGAGGACGTGGGCACGGGCGAGGGGGTCAAGGATCCGTCCTGCCTTGCCATGACCACCGAGAGCCTGACCCGCGAATTCCCGCTGTACACCCCCAGTCTGCTCAATCTGGTCAAGACCAGTGAGACCCGCGTCAAGGGCATCGGCCCGGAGCAGTGACGGCCCCGCATGTGAAACTCGTGTTAATTTTTGCCGAAAAGGGTTGCGCTCCATTCCAAAAGATGTTATAAACGAACCAGAGAAGAAAAAGACATTGCCATTTGATAAGGAGGCAGTTTTTATGTCGAACAAGATCTCCCGCCGCTCCTTCCTGAAGGTCTCCGGCGCTTCTGCACTCGCACTGGGCGCCGCTTCCATGCTGGGCGGCTGCCAGTCTTCCAGCAGCAATTCTGTGGAAGTCAAGGTCGGTGATAAGATCAGCAACTGGAACAATCTGGCCGTCCAGCTCACCAGCGTCTTCACGCTGGCCGACGCGCCCGATGTGCCCGGCAGCAAGTACGTTGCCATTCTGGTCACCGCCGTCAACCGCTCCAAGACCGATACCATGGCCATCGGTGCCCAGAACGTCCTTGAGATCGATGCCGCTTACCCGCTGAACACCGAGGAGCTCAAGGCCGCCAACACTGCCCCCTATTTCCACGCTCTGTCCGCCTCCACCACCGACTTTGCCGTGACCGTGGACGGCCAGACCGCCGAGGCCGGCGCTTATGTCGCTCTGTACGACAGCGCCACCGAGACCTTCAACGATTCCCCGAATCTGCCCCCGCAGGGCTCCGGCTACATCGAGCTGGTCTGCATGGTCCCCGCCGATTGGCAGCAGATGACCGTGACCTACACCCCGACCTTCGTTTCCGGCAAGACCCTCACCTTCTCGATGAGCGCTTCCGACCTGTCGAATTCCTGAGTTCCGGGGGACGAAATTTCGTCGCATCGGGTTTCCTTGAGCCGTTTTTGTTCTCAAAAAATCTGTGAAAACCATTGACATCCGCCCATTTTTCGCCTATTGTATAGGCAAGGCCTTTTGGCAAATGATATGTGATCCCATATAAAAGGAGGAACCATCATGTCTTTCGAGTTTTCCCGCCGTAATTTTATGAAATACACCGCTGTGGCTGCCGTCGCTCTGGCGGGCGCAAGCCTGTTCACCGGCTGCAAGAACTCCGGCGATTCCTACAACCTGCTCAAAGAGGGCGCCGGTGAACTGACCGTCCTGCAGGTGACCGCCGCAATGGGCAAGTATGACGACAAGAGCAAGAAATACACCGCTCCCGACATCACCGGTACGACCACGACCATTGAATTCCCCATGAAGATCACCAACAACCGCACCAATCCTATTTATGTCACTCCTAATAATTTCAAGGTGGTCGTCACCAGCAGTGATGGAAAAAACGTCAAAAAGTACTCTGTAACAATTGAGGATGCGCTGAAGGACACTAATCTGAAGAAGGGTTCTTCCGTTTCTGGTAATGTTACTGCACAGGGGGTTGATTTAAAGGAAGGCGATGTTGTCGTCCTGACCTACTGCCCCGATCTGCAGTACAACGAGTACTCTCTGAACTGGAAGCTGACCGTTTCCAAGAAAGAGAGCAGTGCTTCCACAACCAGTACCACGACCTGATTTTTCTCGATCAGCTGCATTCTCACCGCCCGGACCCGTTCCGGGCGGTTTTTGTTTGCCCGCTCCTTGGCACAATATCTTAAATTTGCTTTCCATTTTCGGCAGTTTTGTATCTTGTGCACAGCATCCTTTTCCTTTACAATAGAGATATGGAAAAGGATGGGAGCGCAGCGGCTCAGCACATGCCGCCGCGCTGTTTGTTTTCCGCCCGGAACCGGAATGACGCCGGACTTTTGTAGAACAGGAGTGTTGCAGTTATGATCAACATGGTAAAACTTCCCACCAACAAGAGCAGTCTGTTCCTGCGTGTGGCAAAGGGCCATTTCGCCACCAGCCACAGCCACATCAACTACTACATCGATGTGACCACCCAGAAATCCCGTCTGTCCGAGGCAAAGGCCGTGGCAAAGGAACTGGTGGCCGCCTATCAGCATAATACCATCGTGGACACCGTGCTCTGCTTGGACGGCACGCAGGTCATCGGCACCTGCCTTGCCAACGAGCTGACCAAGGACGGCTTCTCCAACATGAACGCCCACCAGACCATCTACATCATCACCCCGGAGTACACCACCGGCAGCCAGATCATCCTGCGCGACAACCTCGCCCCCATGGTCAAGGGCAAGCATGTGCTGATCTTGGCGGCTTCCATCACCACCGGCTACACCGCACAGGCCGCCATCGAGGCCGTGAACTATTACGGCGGCATGGTCGCGGGTCTGTCCGCCATCTTCGCCACCACCAACGAGTGCCTCGGCATCCCGGTCACTTCCATCTTTGACCCGTCCAGCCTCCCCGATTACGCCAGCTTCGATTCCCGCGAATGCCCCCTGTGCAAGGCGGGCCAGCACATCGACGCCCTCGTCAACAGCTTCGGTTACTCGGCACTGTAACCGGTTGCTTTCCACAGATCCCTTTTGACCGACCTCTTCTGCCCCGCCGCACCGGACACTCCTCTGTTCCCGTGCGGCGGGGTTTTCTTATGTGTCATTTAATTTAACAGTAAATTCACTGTTCTATTGCTTGACTTTTCCTTTGCATCCGCATATACTGGAATCAGAAAAACAATGGAGGTGTGTACGATGGCCGATGTTTCGGGTGCACTGCGCAGCACAGTTCCCATTTCGCTGTTCAACCGCGGCCTTGCGGGCAAAGTGTTTGAGGAAGTCCGCCAGCAGGGCGCTAAAGTCGTGATGAAAAACAATGCGCCGGAGTGTGTTCTGCTCTCGCCGGAGGAGTATCTTCGCCTGATCGACGAAGTCAACGACGCCAAGCTCGCTGCCCTTGCCGCGCAGCGGATGCAGCATTTTGACGCCGACAAGGCGATTCCCGCAGAGGAAGTTTACCAGAAGTACGGTATCTCCGACGCCGACCTCGCCGATTTTGACGAGGTGGAATTCGAATGATCCGGACCGAAACGGAAATGCTCATCGTAGTCATCGGAGCCCGCGCAGATGACGAAGTCTATCAGCTCGCCGAAAAGCGGGCCCGCAAAAAACAGCTCTAACGCAAAAAGAGACCGCGCGTGCGGCCTCTTTTTTGCGTTATTCACTTACTTCTTCTTCGGGAACACGAACGGGTCATGCAGGTAAACCGTGACGAGATAGACCGCCATGAAGCACCAGATGATCGGCTCGCAGAGGATGACGGCGTTGTACGCGAATTTCGGGATCAGGAGCAGGACGAAGATGATCTTGCCCACCAGCTCGATGACGCTGGAGAAGAGGGGCAGCACCTTGTTGCCGAGGCTCTGCAGCGCATAGCGGGTGGAGAGCAGGACGCCCAGCACCGCGTAGAACGGCGCGTTCCAGAGCAGATACCGTGCGCCGTTTTCCAGCACCACCGGCTCGCTGGAACCGGAGACGAAGGCCACCATCCACGGAGCCGCCGCCCGCATGAGCAGGACGGCGAGGACCGCCACCACGACCGAGTAGAGGTAAATTTCCTTCATGCCCTTGCGGACGCGGTCCGGCTGGCCCGCACCGCAGTTCTGGGAAACGAAGGTCGAACCCGCCGACGCCATGCTCAGCAGCGGCATATCCGTGAACATGAACATCTTGCGGGCGGCGGTGTGGCCCGCGATGACCAGCGTGCCCAGACCGTTGATGCCGTATTGCAGGACCACCGAGCCCGCCGAGACGATGCTGCTCATCAGGCCCATGCAGATGCTCTGGCTGAACAGCTCCCAGTACAGGTGCTGGCCGACTTTGAAGTGCTTTTTCTCCGGGAGGAGAAGCTTCACCTTGGCGAAGACGTAGAGGATGCAGAGCAGGACGGACACGCCCTGCGAGATGACGGTGGCCACGGCCGCGCCCTGCACGCCCAAGCCCATCTTCGCGATGAAGAGCAGGTCCAGCAGGATGTTCAGGCCCGACGAGAGGAGCAGGAAGACCAGCGGCATAAAGCTGTTGCCGATGGCCCGGAGCAGACCGGCGCACAGGTTGTATGCAAACATGACCATGACGCCGTAATCGATGACGATGATGTAGCGGTAGGCGTCTTCCAGAATCTCCGCCGGGGTGTCCAGCAGCACCAGCAGCGGGCGCAGCCCCACCGCGCCCGCCAGCGTGATGCAGAGGGAGGCGATCAGGCCGATGACGAGAGAGCCCGCCACGGTCTTCTTGAGCAGATCGTCTTCCTGCGCCCCGTAGGAGCGCGCTGCAACGATGGCAAGGCCGTTTCCGATGCCGAGGCCGAAACCCACCAAAAGCTCGTAGATCGAGCCGCAGGAGCCAATGGCGGCGAGGGCGGTGTCGCCCAGCACGTTGCCCACGATCATGGTATCCACCGTGTTGTACAATTGCTGGAACAGGTTCGACACGAAGATGGGCAGCATAAAGATGACAAGGCGCTGGAAGATCGGCCCGTGCATCAGGTCCACATTCATATTGAAAAGCGGTTTTCTTGCGGTCTGGGTCATGCAGTTCCTCCTGTCCGGCCCCTATGAGCCGGAAAATGACCCTCCCCGCCGAAGGCGGAGAGGGTCATGGCATTTTTCTGATTTTTGATCACAGCTCCTGCGATTCGAAGCCGTTGGCGGTCAGCACTTCGACGCTGGTGAAACCCGCTGCCTTGATGGCAGCAGCGGCCTCATCGAAATCGAAGGTCAGGCTGGCGGTGTCGTGGGCGTCGGCGGTGATGATGACCTTGCCGCCCATCTTCTGCCACTCGCCCAGCAGCCATGCGCCGGGGTAGAAATCCTTGCGGTAGCCGCGGTAGACGCCGCCGGTGTTCACCTCAAGGCGGCAATCATGCTCCTTGGCCACGGCCAGTGCCTTGAGGGCAGCGGCCTTGTAGCGGGGGTCCTCCTCGTCGAAGAACTCACCCTCACCGTTCAGCTTCTTGATGAGGTCGATGTGGGCCAGAATGTCCGGGCCCTTGGCGGCCACCTTCTCCACCTCGGCAAAGTAAGCTTCCACTGCGGCCAGCGCATCGCCGCCGAAATCGTCGAAAATGCAGTCGTGCAGATCCTGCGGGCGGAAGTCGATCTCGTAATACTTGCCGGTGTTCTTGCCGTACAGATGGTGCGCCGCACCGATCCAGTAATCGTAGCTTTCGGGCTTATCCTCGCTCAGAGAGTCCCACTCGATGCCGCAGAGGATATCCACCTTGCCCTTGTACTCGGCCTTGAGCTTTGCGATGGTGGCCTTGTACTGAGCCGTGCGGCTGGGGCTCATGCAGTATTCGCGGTCACGCTGGGTGTAGCTATGGCCGGAGAAGCCCAGTGTGGTCAAGCCCTGCGCACAGGCGGCGCTGGCCATCTCCTGCAAGGTATTTCTGCCGTCGCACATCGTCGAGTGGCAATGAACGCTGGACTTCTTATAATCTGCCATAAAAAACTCACTGCATCCTTTCCTGTTTGACCTTGTGGTCAATGACATGTCGCTTCTCCAGCTCACGGGTGATGTCCTCCACCGTGATGCCCGCCTGAACCATCAGCACCAGCACATGATATGCCAAGTCGCTGATCTCATAGATGGTCTCGGCTTTGTCTTCCTTTTCGCCCGCAATGATGACCTCGGTGCACTCCTCGCCCACCTTTTTCAGGATCTTCTCCTTGCCCTTTTCAAACAGGTAGGTGGTGTAACTGCCCTCCTTGGGGTCGGTCTTGCGGCCTTTGATGAGCTCATACAGCCCCTGCCAGCTGAACTGCTTCAGCTCCGGCGAGACGTATACTTCGTTGAAGAAGCAGCTCTCGGCGCCGGTGTGGCAGGCGGGGCCGTCTTTGACCACTTCCACCACCAGCGCGTCCTTGTCGCAGTCGGCGGTGATGGACACCACATGCTGCACATTGCCGCTGGTGTCGCCCTTACGCCAGATCTCCTGCCGGCTCCGGCTCCAAAAGACCGTCCGCCCCTCGGCGATGGTCAGCGCCAGCGTCTCGGCGTTCATATAGGCGAGGGTCAGCACCTCTTTGGTGTAGTGGTCCTGCACGATGGCAGGAATGAGGCCCTTTTCATCAAATTTCAGTTCCATAATTTTCTCCTCCCCCTCAAAGGGGATACTTACAGTTTATCCTAAATGGGCCCGAAACGCAAGAGCTCAGACCCGCATTTCGATGCCATTTTCATTCAAGTAGGCTTTCAAGTCGGAAATTGAGAGCAGCTTCTGGTGGAAGATGCCCGCCGCAAGGCCCGCGTCGATGCCTTTGTGGTGGAACAGCTCCAAAAAATCCTCCTTTTTGCCCGCGCCGCCGCTGGCGATGATGGGCACATGGACCCGCGCCGCCACAGCGTCCAGCATTTCGAGGTCGAAACCGTTCCGCACGCCGTCGGTGTCGATGCTGTTCAGGCAGACCTCCCCCGCGCCGTGCTCGGTGCACCACGCGATCCAGTCCAGCGCATCGCGGCCGGTGTCCTCCCGCCCGCCTTTGGCAAAGACCCGGAACTGGCCGTTCACCCGCTTGACGTCCGCCGAGAGGACGACGCACTGGTCGCCGTAGCGCTGAGCCGCCGCCGGGATGAGGTCCGGGTTCTTGAGAGCGCCGGAGTTGACGCTGACCTTGTCGGCCCCGCACTTGAGCACCCGGTCAAAATCCTCCAGCGTATTGATGCCGCCGCCCACGGTCAGCGGGATGAAGATCTCGCTGGCCACTTGGGTCAGGATATCGGTGAAGAGGGCGCGCCCCTCGAAGCTGGCCGTGATGTCATAGAACACCAGCTCGTCGGCCCCGGCTGCGTTGTAGAGCCGGGCCATCTCCACCGGGTCGGCCACATCCTTGATGCCCTCGAAGTTCGTGCCCTTGACCACCCGGCCGTTTCGCACATCAAGGCAGGGAATGATGCGTTTTGTTACCATGGTCAGCTTCCTCCCTGTTTATTTCTGTACCAGTTTTACGCAGCGTTGCAGGTCGAGCGCCCCGGTGTAGAGGCTTTTGCCCAAGATCGCCGCCGCGACGCCCATCCGATCCAGCTCCACCAGCTCGGATTCGAAGGAGATGCCGCCGCTGGCCGTGAAGTTCATGCCCGGCACCTCGGTCTGCAATTGGCGGTACAGGGCCATGTTCGTGCCCTGCATCGCGCCGTCACAGGCGATGTCGGTGTAGATAACCGCCGTGCAGCCCGCATCCGCCAGCCGCTTGCAGAAGTCGATGCCCTTTTCGGCGCTGACATCCTTCCAGCCGTGGATGGCCACAAAGCCGTTCTTGGCGTCCACGCCGACGGCGATCCTGTCGCCGTATTTTTTCAGCATCCGGGCCGTGAAGTCAAAATCCGTCACGGCCACACTGCCAAGGATGCAGCGGCCCACACCGAGGGAAAGGTACTTCTCGATCCGCTCCTCGGTGCGGATGCCGCCGCCCACCTCGATGTACAAGCCGCCCTGCTTTGCCAGCGCGGCTATGGTGTCGTAATTGGAAAGGGTGCCGTCCTTCGCGCCGTCCAGATCGACGACGTGGAGGTTCTTGGCCCCCGCCGCGAGGAACTGCCGCGCCTGTGCGCAGGGATCCTCGCCGTAGACGGTCATGCGGTCGTAGTCGCCCTGCGTCAGCCGGACGACCTTGCCGCCCCGCAGGTCAATGGCAGGAAATAATTGCATCGGGTAGATTCCCTCCTAACTTTAGCACTTCCTTCGTACAACCTCTCCTTGTAGGAGAGGCCTTGGCAGAACGATAAAGTTTCCGGTTTTGCCAAGGGCTCCCCTATTAGGGGAGCTGGCGAGCGTCAGCGAGACTGAGAGGTTCATAATTCACTGAACGCCTTCAGGATCCTCAGCCCCGTATCCCCGCTTTTTTCGGGATGGAACTGGGTGCCGTACACCTTCCCCGCCCGGACCACACCGGTGACGGGAAGGGAGTAATCGCTGACGGCCAGCGTGCTTTCCACGCAGTGTTTGCCGTAGTAGCTGTGGACGTAGTACACATACTCGCCTTCCCGGATGTACCGGAACAGCGGGTCGTCTTTGAGGATGTGCAGGGCGTTCCAGCCGATCTGCGGCACCTTTAGAGTCTTGTCCGCAAGGTCGGGTTCCAGCGGGCAGACCTCGCCTTTCACAAAGCCGAGACCCGCGTGCTCGCCGTACTCGTAGCTTTTCTCAAACAGAAGCTGCATCCCAAGGCAGATGCCCAGCAGCGGCTTCTTTTGGGCCTCCTCTTGAATGACCGGCACAAGGCCGGTGGCGGTGAGCTTCGCCATGGCGTCGCCGAAGGCCCCCACGCCGGGCAGGATCAGCCGGTCCGCTGCCCGGATCACGGCCGGGTCTGCCGTGACAACAGCTTCCTGCCCCAGATGGGCAAGGCTCGACTTCAGGCTGAACAGGTTGCCCACACCATAATCGATGATCGCGATCATACCAGCAGTCCTTTCGTGGAGGGGATCTCGTCCCGGTGGGCGGCGTCGATCTTTACTGCGGCGGCCAGCGCGTGCCCGGCCCCCTTGAAACAGGCTTCCAGAATGTGATGGGTATTCTCCCCCGCGAACTGGACGAAATGGATCGTGGCGGGCACATTCCGGGCAAAGCCCAGCCAGAATTCCGAGGCGCACTCCACATCGAAATCGCCGACCTTTTCGGTCTTGCAGTGGACGTCCCAATTCAGGGTGCACCGGCCCGAAAGGTCCACGGCGCAGAGCACCAGCGCCTCGTCCATGGGCAGGTAGAAGCTGCCGTAGCGGCAGATGCCACGCATCTCGCCCAGCGCCTTGGCAAAGGCTTGGCCCAGCGCAATGCCGATGTCCTCGGCGGTGTGGTGGTAGTCCACCTCCACGTCGCCGTGGCAGGTGAGCACGAGGTCGAACCGGCCATGCCGCGCGAACAGCTCCAGCATATGATTCAGAAAACCGCAGCCGGTGTCCACCTGATAGCGGCCCGCGCCGTCCAGATTCAGGGTCAGTTCGATCTGCGTCTCGTTGGTGTTGCGTTCCAGACTGACTTCCCGCATGGGTCACACCTCCAAAATCTCATCCAGTGCTTTGAGCAGGGCCCGCATCTCATCCGGGGTGCCGATGGTGATGCGCAGCCAGCTGCCGATCCGGGGCGCATCAAAATGACGGACGAGGACGCCCTTTTCTTTCAACTTTTTGTAAAGTTCCCCGCCATCTTTGCGGATTGTACTTGCAAACAGGAAGTTGGAGCGGCTGTCCAGCACGGAGAAGCCCCGCGCTTCCAGCTCCTGTTTCGTCCAGCCGCGGGTCTCCACGATGGCGGCGCGGGTGGTGTCAAAATACGCCGTATCTTCCAGCGCAGCCTGTCCGGCCTTCAGGGTCAGCCGGTTGATGTTGTAGGGGTTCAGGCTGAACTTGACCCGGTTCAGGTCCGCGATGAGCTTCTCATTGCCCATCGCAAGGCCCAGCCGTGCACCCGCCAGTTGGCGGGATTTCGAGAAGGTCTGCACGACCAGCAGGTTCTCGTATTGGTCGATGAGGGGCACGCAGCTCTCGCCGCCGAAGTCCACATAGGCTTCGTCCACGATCACCACGTTGTCAGGGTTCGCCTTCAGGATGCCCTCGATGGCACTGCGGGGCAGGGCCAGACCGGTGGGGGCGTTGGGGTTGGCCAACACGATGGTGGCACCGAGGCCGTAGTAATCGGTGGGATCAAGGGTGAAATCCTCCTTCAGGGGGATGATCCTGCTGGGGATGTGCATCAGCCCGCACCAGACGCCGTAGCAGCCGTAGGTGATGTCCGCATAGGCCAGCGGGTGTTCCTCGTCGCAGAAGGCCCGCAGCGCGAAGAAGAGGTTTTCGTCGCTGCCGTTGCCGGGCATGATCTGGCTGGGCCTCAGCCCGAAGTGCTTGGCCGCCGTGTTCAGCAGCTCGGCACAGGCCGGGTCGGAGTAGAGCCGCAGCTTTTCGACCTCGGCGCGGCTCACGGCGTCCAATACCGCCGGGGAGGGCGGGTAGGGGCTCTCGTTGGTGTTCAGCTTGATGTATTTCTGATCCTGCGGCTGTTCGCCGGGGGTGTAAGGGGTGACGTTCATCAATCGTTCTGATAGAAACCGGCTCATTGGGGTCGTCCTCCGTTTTTCTGCACCTGAATCATTCTTCGTACCGGATGGTCACGCTCTTGGCGTGGGCGTGCAGTCCCTCGCGCTCGGCGAAGTCGGCGATGCGGGGAGCGACGGCGCCCAGCGCCTCGCGGGTGTAGTAGATGAAGCTGGACTTCTTCACGAAGTCGTCCACGCCCAAGGGGCTGGAGAACCGAGCCGTGCCGCTGGTGGGCAGGGTGTGGTTCGGCCCGGCGAAGTAATCGCCCAGCGCTTCCGGCACATTGCGGCCGAGGAAGATGCTGCCTGCGTTTCGGATCTCGTTCAGCACACCGAAGGGGTCCTCCACGCAGACTTCCAGATGCTCCGGCGCGATGATGTTGCACGCCTCAATGGCCTTGTGCAGATCGGAGCAGACGATGATCTTGCCGTTGTCGTCCACGCTGGCGCGGGCGATGGCGGCGCGGGGCAGCTGGGGGATCTGGACTTCCAGCTCCGCCTGTACGGCCTTGGCCAGCGCCTCACTGTCCGTCACGAGGACGGGGCTGGCCAGCTTGTCGTGCTCGGCTTGGCTCAGCAGGTCGGCGGCTACCCACGCGGGGTTGCAGCCGCCGTCCGCCAGCACCAGAATCTCGCTGGGGCCCGCGATCATGTCGATGCCCACCTTGCCAAAGACCTTCCGCTTGGCCGTGGCAACGTAGATGTTGCCGGGGCCCACGATCTTATCCACCGCCGGGATGCTCTCGGTGCCGTAGGCCAGCGCGGCCACGGCCTGTGCGCCGCCGGTCTTGAAAATTTTGGTCACGCCCGCCGTGGCTGCTGCCGCGAGGATGACCGGGTTCACCTTACCGTCCTTCCCCGCCGGGGTGGTCATGACGATCTCGGACACCCCCGCCACCTTAGCCGGGATCACGTCCATCAGCACCGTGGAGGGGTACGCCGCCGTGCCGCCGGGCACATAGACGCCCGCCTTCTCGATGGGGGTATATTTCTGGCCCAGTACCACGCCGGGCTTGTCGTTCATCACAAAGTTTTTGTGCACCTGCTGGCGGTGGAAAGCCTCGATGTTGGCGGCAGCCTCCCGCAGTGTCTCAAGGAAGTAGGGGTCCATGTTGGCAAAGGCCTCGTCGATCTCCTCTTGCGTCACCTGCAAATTCTCGATGGCCGCGCCATCGAATTTCAGGGCATAGTCCTTCAGAGCCGCATCGCCGCGGGCACGGACGTCGGCAATGATGCCGTCCACCACATCCTCCACGTTCTTCTCCGCGCGGATGTCGCGGTTCAAGATCTCTTCGGGTCTCAGTTCGTCGAAGTTATACAGCTTGATCATTTTGCAGCCTCCTGTAAGGTATCCCGCAGTTTTTCGAGCATTTCGTCCATTTCCTTGTGCTTGAACTGGTAGCTGGCCTTGTTGGCGATGAACCGGGCCGAGATGGGCAGGAACTCCGTCACGACCTTGAGGCCGTTTTCCCGGAGGGTCGTGCCCGTCTCCACGATGTCCACAATGACGTCCGAAAGCCCTAAGATGGGGGCCAGCTCGATGGAACCGTTCAGCTTGATGATGTCGATATCCCGCCCCATGGACGCATAATAGTTTTTCGCGATGTTCACGAACTTGGTGGCGACCCGCACCGGGCGGCTGGGGTCGTCCTGATAGTCTGCCGGGGCGGCCACGCACATCCGGCACTTGCCAAGGCCGGTGTCCAGCAGCTCGTAGACGTCCGCCGAGGCTTCGGTGAGGATGTCCTTGCCCACGATGCCCACGTCCGCCGCGCCGTGCTCCACGTAGATGGCCACATCGCTGGGTTTGACGAGGAAGTAGCGGATGCCCGCCGCCGGGTTCTCCACCACCAGTTTCCGGGTGGCGTTGTAGTCCTCGGTGCAGCCGTAGCCGATGCGGGCAAGCAGATCATAAACCTTGTCGCCCAGCCGGCCTTTGGGCAGAGCCACATTCAGCATGGTCTTTTCGGTCTTCTGCTGCTGCACCGGCGGCAGCGGAGCGCTCAGGCGGTCCAGCTCGTCGAGGTAGACCGCAAAGCCGATGGCGTCCGCGCCGGGGGTGAACTTCTGCATCAGCCGGTCGTACCGTCCGCCTTTGAGCAGCGGCCGGGGCAGACCCCGCAGATACCCCTGAAAGACCAAGCCGTTATAGTATTCCATCTCACCCGCCAGCGAGAGATCCAGCCGGATGCTGCCGCCCGCCGCTTCCAGCGGTTCGGCCAGCGCCCGCAGCTCGGCAGCGGCTGCCCGCATCCGGTCGTTCTTGCAGAAGGCTTCGGCCCGCGTCAGCGTCTCTTCGTACCCGCCGCAGAGGCTCAGCAGCCCGCACAGGGTCTCGGCCCCGGCATCGTCCAGCCCGGCAGCCTTGGCCGCTGCCCGCAGCTCGTGGGCATTTTTCTCCCGCAGTGATCCCAGCAGGGCCGGGCGGGCGTTTTCCGGCACTGCCAGCGCATCCAGCAAGCCGAAGAGGTAGCCCATGTGGCTCACTTCCAGCACCCACGCAGCCCCCATCTGCCCCAGCGACTGCGCCGCCAGCCGGACGGTCTGCTGGACCTGTGCTTCGCCCACGGCTCCCAGCATCTCAAGACCCATCTGGGAGATCTCCTTGAAGGTGTGGCTCTCTGCCGAGGGGCGGTAGACGTTCTCGTGGTAGTAATATTTCAGCGTCTCACCGGCTGCGGGCTGGGCCGTCTTGGCGATGGAAAGGGTCACGTCCGGCTTCAGCGCCAGCAGCCGCCCGTCCAAGTCCGTGAAGGTGATGACCTGTTCCGACGACAAAAAGCTGCGGTTTTCCTGATACAGCCCATACTCCTCGAAGCGGCCCATGTGGTATTTGCGGCACCCCGCCGCCTCGTACAGCGCCCGCAGCCCGAAGGAAGCCCGCTCCTTCGGCTGCAAATACGACAGATCAAATTTCATCTCCGTTTCCTCCCGTTCCTCGGTTTTGAAGCGTTCCGGCGGCCATCCTGCCGCCCCTTTCCCAGCGTGTATTTTATAAAATCATTTTACTTTATCTAGGTAAAGTTGTAAAGTATGAAAGTGAAAGATTTTTCATCTCTATCTTACAGTTTTTCTGTGCGTTTGTACAGAAACGCGAAATTGTTTCATCGTACCGCTGGATCAGATGATGCGTTCCGCAAATGCCCGCCCCCGCAAACGCAAAAAATCCCCCGCCGGGCGCAGGGTGCGCGGCGGCGGGGGAAGGGTGCGGTTCTGATTTCAGGTGTTCTCAGACGTCCAGCAGAGCCAGCACGCCGCTCTTGGGGCGGGCACCGACGGTCTGGTTGACGAGCTTGCCGTTTTTGAAGACCAGCAGGGTCGGGATGCTCATGACGCCGAACTGGGCGGCGAGGTCGGGCTGCTCGTCCACATTGACCTTGCCCACCTTGATGTCGCTGCGCTCTGCAGCCACCTCGTCCACGATGGGGGACAGCATCCGGCAGGGGCCGCACCAGCTTGCCCAGAAGTCCAGCAGGACGGGCTTTTCGCTGTGCAGCACCTCGGCGTCAAAATTTGCACTGGTAATGGTGATGGGTTCCATATCGGTTACCTCCTTGGGAAGTGTTTTGTTCGATGGCATTAGTATACCCCAAAACGCCCCGCCGTTCCGTAACTGGGTCACACAACACAAAAAGCGGCGGCCCGCCCGCTTGGGGTGAGCCGCCGCCCTGCTGTGTTCTTTGGACTTCTCCGCAGATGCGGGTCAAGAGCAATTATGCCGTTACCCAAGCAACTGCGGTGACAGGCCACCAGCCGGCCAGATTGATTGCCGTATAAACACCAACCACAGCGTTGCCGACGGACTTGTTCAGGTAATTTGCGAAAGCATCAATACCGCTGGCTGCCAGCTCGGTAACGGACTTGCCCTTCTTGTTCTTCTGGATCCACTCACGACTCTTGCCAATGCCCCAGACCATATTTGCAATGGAAATGGTAGTACCGATCACCCAACCCACGGCGTAAGCGGTCCCAGCATCGCCACCAGAGGTGTAGGTCATTTCATCTTCAGTCATGACACTGTAGCAAGCGGGCATCATCATTTTGTTTTCCATAATAACACTCCTTTGAAAGCAATCTATCCCAAGCGGTGCACACTGCACCGCAAGTTTCCAAATAAATGCTATGGGGAACAAGTGGACGCGGAGTCCCGGCTCCTTAGACCAGAACGAGGATCAGGCTGATGGGAGCCAGACCCACCACCATGGCGGTGGAAACACTATCGCGTAGGAAGTTGGAGGGACTCTTGGTCATGTCCTCGCCGATATCATCCATGGCGCGGCCCAGAACCGTCAGGACATTGCCCTTACGGTTGGATTTGTTGCTCAGCCAGTTGCGGGCGGCAGAAATGCCCCAGATGTAGCTGGCGCCCAGCACCACGCTGCCAACGACGGTGGCGGCCACCTTAAAGGTATCAAATGCAGCGCTTCCGCCCTCGGTATAGGTCATTTCATCTTCGGTCATCACCGCATACTCTGCGGGCAGTCTCAGTTCATTTTTCATAGGTCATTTCCCTCTTTGCGGCGGCGCCTGTGCGCCGATCAAGTACAACTTCCATGCCGCTTTCCTTCTCACTCTTTGTACGCTCATTTTACTACACCTGTCGGTTTTCTGCAATAGATTCTGTGCAAAATAGTGAAAAATCGGAAAGTCGCATGAAAACGGACACCATTCTTTGTGAAAAAGTTCTGCAACAAGCCGTTTTTCAGCCCGCGACACCCGCACGGTAGAGGTACGGGTCGCTGGTGAAGCTCGAATAGCTGTACAGCACTAGGATCGCGTCATAGTTATTGTCGGCGATGAGCTGGTCCAGCCCGTAGTTGTAATTGCGGAAGTCTACCACGTCGATGGCCCCATAGTTGGCCGTCAGGTAAGGCACGAAGCTGTTGGCGTAGCTGTCCTTGATGACGAGGATCTTCCCCGTTCCGTCGCCCTCCACCCGGCTCAGGCCGTTGTTGCCGTGGAGAAACATGGCGTACTTGTCGTAAACATCCAGTTTCGCGGTATCGTACAGGCCGGTCTCGGTGCCGTCGGTGGGCTGGCCGGGGCCGGTGACATTCCAGATGGTGAGCTTGTTCTGCAAGTCGTACCATGTGATCGTGTCCGGCTCGGCGTTCCACGTCCGCGCCTTGGAGTAATGGGTGCCGTAGAAGTCTTCCGCCGTCTCCACTGTATGCGTGCTGCGGTCAAACGGCGTCAGGCCCAGCTCCTTGCAGAAGGCTTCGTAGGCGTAGTAAGCCCCCAGCGTCGTCCAGTGGTGGTCCGTGCGATAATAGAGATACTCGTCCTTGTGGTCGTACAGAGCCGGAAGGACATTGATGAAATGCCCGCCCTGCACCACATTCGCGGCTTCGTTGATGCGGGCTTCCTCGTCCATCTGGGGCGCGGCGAGGGGCAGCTTTTCCGGGTAGACGGTGGAGGCCGACGGCACCAGCATGAAGCTGACCTTGCCGGGGCAGCGCTCGGACAGCGAACTCACCGCCGCGAGGTTCTTGTTCCATGTCTTCTCCTCGCTGGGCAGCACGCGGTACCGCCGGGCGAACATCCTGTGCTCCTTGCCCAGCAGGATGCCGCCGCTCTGGGTCTTCTGGAACAGGGTCGTCTCGGCAAGGCTCTGAAGGTCGATCCACTGATCCCGCCCGAAGACCTGATCCTTGACGTACTTCGTGTAATTGGTGAAGTAGCTGTTCAGCCCGTCCACCGACACCGCCGTGAGCTTGGGCCGCTGGGTGAGGGTGGTGTTTTCCATCTCACTGTATGCGCGGTCGGGCGTTGCCATGTCCAGCACGAAGAGGGCGATGAAAAACAGGCTGAAGGCCATCAGTACCGGGTACTGTTTGAGCGAGGACAAACGCTTTTTCTTTTCCATGATCCACGTCCTCCTCAGAAGTTAAAATACAGGAACGGGCTGTTGGTGCTGCCCACCACATAGGCCGTGGAGAGTACCAGCAGCACCAGCACCGTGGCCACACGGGTGGCCGTGCGCTTTTTCAGCGCGTTCCAGAGCGTTTCGATGAGCGGCGTACAGCAGACGGCGGACACCGCCAGCAGCACCCCGTAATTCCGCAGGAAATACACCGGCGAGACGCCGCCCGTGGGAACGAAGAGCCGGTGGAACAGTTCCCCGAAGCCGACACCGTAATCGTTGCCCACGAACATGGCCCAGCCCACCACCACGAGGAAGAGGGTGTAGACATGGGGCCAGAGCTTCCCCTTTTCAAGGTATTTCAGCAGGAAGAGCTTCTCGATGGCCAGCAGGACAAAGTAGTACAGGCCCCAGCAGATGAAGTTCCAATCCGCGCCGTGCCAGATGCCGGTGAGCAGCTCCACGACGAAGAGGTTGAAGATCTGCCGCTTGAGGCCCTTGCGGTTGCCGCCCAGCGGGATATACACATACTCCCGGAACCAGCCGGACAGGGTCATGTGCCAGCGCCGCCAGAACTCGGTGATGGAGCGGGAGATATAGGGGAAGTTGAAGTTCTGGGGGAAATCAAAGCCCAGCATCTTGCCCATGCCGATGGCCATCATCGAGTAGCCGGAGAAGTCGAAGTAGAGCTGGAGCGAATAGGCGATGACGCCCAGCCAGACCAGCGCCGTAGAAGCATTTCCAAGGCCCACATAGGTGGTGGAAGGGCTGCTCTGGATGCCGATGATGTCGGTCCAGAGGGCGCCCACCGCATCCGCCAGCAGGACCTTTTTCGCCAGACCAAAGGTAAACAGGGTCATGCCCTCTTCGATTTGCTTTAAGTGATAGCGGTGCTCGTAGACGTGGAGCTGCGCCGAAACATCGCGGTATTTGACGATGGGGCCCGCAATGAGCTGCGGGAACATGACGACGTAGGCACCGAAGTCGATGATGTTGTGTTCGGTCTTGACCTCGCCCCGGTAAACATCGATGGTATAGGACAGGGTCTGGAAGGTGTAGAAGCTGATGCCCAGCGGCAGGGTGCTGATGCCCTGAATGGCCGCAAAATCCGTACCCAGCAGCGCGTTCAGGCTGGAGAGGACGAAGTTCGCGTACTTGAAGTAAAACAGCATCCCCAAGCTGCCCGCCAAGGCCGCCAGCAGCAGCGCCGTGCGGGCGGCGGGCTTGGCCGCACATTTTTCCAGCCCCAAGCCGCACAGGTAGTTGATGAGGATGAGGGCCAGCATGACCGGGAAAAACCGGACTTCACCCCAGCAGTAGAACACCAGACTGCACACGAAGAGTACCGTGTTCTTGAGCTTTGCGGGCGCAAGGTAATACAGCGCCAGCGTGATGGGGAGAAACCGGAACAGAAAGATGATGGTGCTGAAAACCAAGGTGTTCCTCCTTTGAAAAAAGGCCGATGCCGCCATGGCACCGGCCCACAACTGTTGTTTTTACTTGAGCAGAACGTCGTTGACGGCGTCGGTCAGATCCTCCGTGCACTCGTTGGAGGCAATGGCCATCACCACGCGGTCGGCACTGCTGGCGATGACCGCATTTTCCACGTTGGCCTGTGCGGTGGCGAACTCAGCGTAGTTGCCATAGAACGCGACCTGATCCTGCTGGTAGGCCTTCAGCGCTTCCACGATGTCGTCGGCCTTGCCCTCGGCGGGTTCGATGACCAGCACGAGGCCCGCATCGCCGTTGTCGTTGCTCTTCACGCCCTTATAGCCGGCCACATCCTCTGCCTTCAGGCCGAAATCGTACTCGATGTTCATTGCGGCGATCTCGAACTGGTTTGCGATGGGGTTCGCCTCCAGCAGGGTGTTCACCTCATCGGCCAGCTCATCGGGGCTGTTGGTGCCGTCGTCGGGCAGAGCGCTCTCCACCTGCGACAGGACCACCGAGCTGGGAGCCGACTCGGAGCTGGCGGCAGAGCTTGCCGTGGAGGAAGCGGAGGAGCCGCAGCCCGCGAGCAGAACACAGCTTGCGGCCACCGCAGCAACTATCATCAGTTTTGAACGGTTCTTCATGAATTATTCCCTCTTTTGCATTCGTTACACTCAGGTCCCCCGCTGCGTTCTTTTACGCGGCATACCGGGACATTGCTATCTTACCATACCGCCCCCTAAAATGCAAAGGGTCCGGTAAAGTTTTACGGTTTCTTCACGGGTCTTTGCCCGCGCTTTGCCGCTCAGCCCGCAATGGCGTGCAGCTGGGCGGTGTAATCCTCGAAGCACAGGCCGCTGGTGCTGATCTTGGCGGCGTTCTCCCTGCCCACATACCGCCAGTGCCACGGCTCGTAGGTGATCTCCGTCTTATCCTCGGCCCCCTTGGGGTAGCGCAGGATGAAGCCGTACTCCACCGCGTGCTCGCACAGCCAGCGGAAGGCCGTGGTGTTCTCAAAGCCCTCGTCCAGCCCGGTGTGTTCGGGGCTGTTCAGGTCGGCGGCAAGGCCGCAGTTGTGCTCGGAATAGCCCGGCGGATTGACGACGGCGGCGGCCATCTCCTTGGCGGTGGCGGTATCGTAGCCCCGGTCGGTGTAGTACTTCGTTTTCCGCTCGTACAGGCCGGTCTGGTACTTGACGCTGCGGTAGCCGCTCTGCATCCAGACGGTCACGCCGTCGGCTGCGGCAGCTTTCTGCATCTCCAGAAAGGCATCGCACGCTGCGGTCTGCAGGGTCTTATTCACCGCCGTCTGGGAGCCGCACTCCTTTGTATCAAAGGTGTAGTTGTCCGGCATCTTGTTGGTGTGGTTCACCAGCACCATCATCGGGTCGGCCAGCATGGCGGCGGCCTCGGCCTTGGTCAGGCCCAGCGCATTGTCCCGGCTCTCCTCGGCCCCTTCGCTGGCGGCAGCGCTGGTGGATTCGGCGGCGCTGCCGGGGAACAGCCGGTCGGTCAGCAGCCCGTTCGTCTCGCTGGCGGCACTGCTGGCGGGGGCACCGGCGGCGCTGGCCGAGGGCACCGGGGCCTTACGGTTGAGCAGGAAGGCCGCGCCGCCCACGACGAGGCAGACGACGGCGGTCAGCCCGGCCACCCGGCGGATGGCACGGCTGCGCCGACGGCGGCGTACTTCCGCGCGGGTCAGGCGGCGGTGGGTGGGTCGATGTTGTTGGTCCATAACGAGCCTTCTTTCTTGTCAGCGGCCCCGCACTCTCAGGCGGGCAGACCGCAGTTTGCTTGCATAGTTCTTCAGGTTCCGGAAATACTACCCTCGGAGGTGTTCCCCTATGAAGATGACAGCGCAGGAATATGCGCGGCGGGTGAAAAAGGTCGGTCCCCACTCCCCCCTCGGCACCGACTGCCTGTGGGCCTTCGGGGTAGGCGGCGGCATCTGCCTTCTCGGCGAGGTGCTCCGCCAGCGGTATCTCGCCCTTGGGCTCGAAGCCGACCTCGCGGGCACCCTGACCAGCTGCACCCTCATCGCCCTTTCGGCGGTGCTGACGACGCTGGGTCTTTACCAGAAGCTCGCGGCCCGCGCGGGGGCGGGGTCGCTGGTGCCCATCACCGGCTTTGCCAACGCCGTGGTCAGCGCGGCCATCGAGTTCAAGACGGAGGGCCGCATCCTCGGCACCGGGGCCAAGATGTTCACCATCGCGGGGCCGGTCATCGTCTACGGCACCCTGTCCGCCGTGGTCTACGGCGGGGTGCTCTGGCTGCTGGGCGGCTGAGCGCTTTCCTTTACGATACGCACAGCCGGGCGCGAAGATTGCACCACCCCGGCGAATTCTCAGTATACCACAAAATTCGCAAAAAAACAGCCCTGAAAGGAGGAATTTCTGATGGCGACCCGGCGCGGCGATACCCTGATCTTCTCCGATCCCCCCGTCATCGCATCTCACGCGGCGGTGGGTGGCAAAAAAGAGGGCGAGGGCCCCTTGGCGGCGGGCTTTGACGAGCTGCGGGCCGACAACAGTTTCGGCCAATCCGGGTGGGAGGCCGCCGAGGCCGAGCTCCAGCTCCGGGCGGCCCGGCTCTGCCTAAAAAAAGCACAGATCACCGAAAAAGAGGTCAGCCTTGTGCTGGCCGGGGATCTCCAAGCCCAGTGCACGGCCTCCAACTATGCCATGCGGGCGCTGGGCATCCCCTACGCCGGACTGTTCGGGGCCTGCAGCACGATGGCTGAAGCGTTGGGGCTGGGGGCTGCGCTCTGTTCGGCGGGGATGGCCGACGGGCTGCTGGCCATGTCGTCCAGCCATTTCTGCGCGGCAGAGCGTCAGTTCCGCACCCCGCTCAGCTACGGAGCCGTCCGCACCCCCACGGCCCAGTGGACCGCCACCGCCGCCGGGGCCTGTCTGCTGCGGCCCACCGGGCCGGGCGTCGGCATCCGGGCCGTGACCTTCGGCCGGGTGCAGGATTACCAGATCAAGGACATCAACAACATGGGCGCAGCCATGGCCCCCGCAGCCGCCGCCACCCTGCTGCATTACCTGCGGGACACCCACAGCGAACCGCAGGATTTCGACGCCATCTACACCGGCGACCTCGGCCATGTGGGCAGCCAGCTTTTCCGGGAACTTCTGGCCGCCGAGGGGCTGCTCCTCAAGAACCATGTGGACTGCGGCTGCATCCTCTACGATGCCGAGGCGCAGTCCGTCAAGAGCGGCGGTTCCGGGGCGGGGTGCTGCGCCGCCGTCCTCTGCGCCCACATCCTGCCCCGGCTGGAGCGGGGCACCCAGAAGCGCCTGCTCTTCCTCGCCACCGGGGCGCTGATGAGCCAGACCACCTTCCTGCAAAAGGAGAGCATCCCGGCCATCGCCCACCTCGTCGAGCTCTGGGCCCCGAAAAAGGAGGGAACTGCATGAATTATTTCTGGGCTTTCGTCGTTGGGGGCGGCATCTGCGTGGTCGGGCAGCTCCTCATCGACCTCACCGGCCTGACCCCCGCCCGCATCCTGACAGGCTACGTCGTGGCGGGCGTCGTCCTGTCCGCCGTCGGCTGGTACGCGCCGCTGGCCGAGTTCGCCGGGTGCGGAGCCACCGTGCCCCTGCTGGGCTTCGGGCATCTGCTGGCCAAAGGCGTCCGCACCGCTTTGCAGGAAGAAGGAGCCATCGGCATCCTCACCGGCGGCCTGACCGCTGCCGCCGCCGGCGTCACCACCAGCCTTGTCTGCGGCGTGGTCTGCTCGTGGTTCGGGAAGAGCCATGATCAGAACTGACTTTCACGCAAAAACGGTCTGACCGTATCGTTCGGCCAGACCGTTTTCCTGTATTTCTGCAATCAAAAAGTGGTACGATGCAAAAACAAAAACCCCCATGCCGGATGGCACAGAGGTTTTGTTCGTCAGTCGATCACTTGATCAGGCACGGACTCAAGCGTTCTTGTTAGCACGCTTTGCCATACGGCTGATCTTGCGAGAAGCGGTGTTCTTCTTGATGACACCCTTAGCGCGAGCCTTGTCGATCGCGGAAACAGCAGCCAGGACAGTTGCGTCCTTGTCAGCGGCTTTAGCATCGATGGCAGCGTCTGCCTTCTTGACGACTGTTTTCAGGTTGGTCTTAATGGCCTTGTTGTGAGCCTGCTCTGCGGCATTCTGCACGACGCGGTCCTTCTGAGATTTGATGTTAGGCATTCGTTCCACCTCCTTGGCTACCTATAACAGCGCACCTTATGATACCATATTTGCCGTACCAGCGCAAGCCTTTTTTCGATTTTTGTTTAGAAAAGTTTTCAAAATCCCATACTGAAGCTGTGTTATCGGGCCAAAACGGCCCCGAAAGCGGACTTCAGACAGAAAAGTGGGATGAAAATGCGTTATACCGACCTTGCGGACGAGCTCTACCATGCCCCGGAGGACGCCCTGCCTGCCGGTGTGCGGGTGGCCACGGCCAAACGCGGCGGCGTGACCGTGACGCGGGTGGAGATCGCGCGGGAAGGGCTGGAGCGGCCCCGCGGGCGGTATGTGACGCTGGAAGTGCCCCGCGTCAGCCTGCTCGACGAGCGGGACGAAAGCGTCATCGAACCGGCAGCAGCAGAGCTACGGGCCCTGCTCCCGGCGGCGGGGCCGGTGCTGGTGCTGGGGGTGGGGAACCGCCGGGTCACCGCAGACGCCCTCGGCCCCCGCACGGTGCAGAAGATCTTCGTCACCATGGGGCAGCGCAGCATTCCGGTGCAGGGCATCCGGCCCGTGGCGGCGGTGGCGCCGGGGGTATCGGCCTCCACCGGGCTGAGCTTGCAGCAGCTGGCGGCGGCGCTGGTGCGTCAGGTCCGCCCTGCGGCCCTGCTCTGCGTGGACAGCCTGTGCTCCTCTGAACCGGAGCGGCTGGGCCGCACCCTGCAATTTTCGGACACCGGGCTCTTCCCCGCCCAGCCCGACCACTCCCGCCATCTGGACGCGGCGCGGCTGGGCGTGCCGGTGCTGGCGGCGGGCATCCCCACCCTGATGCAGTCGGAGGAGGGCCGTGACCTCGTGGTGACCCCCCGCGAGCTGGACAGCGTCATCGCCCACGGGGCGGCCCTGCTGGCGGCGGCCATCAACCGGGCGTTGCAGCCCCGGCTCAGCATTGCGCAGCTGGGCTGGCTGACGAATTGATGGCTCCTTCCGCCGCGTCTGCGATGGCACAGGGAGTTCTATCCCTTTGCATTTTTCATATGTTTGTAAGAGGGAAGGAGGTGCGCGCCATGCGCCACAGGCAGACAAGTTCCGGGGCCGGGCAGCTCGCCGCCTTGGCCGGGGCGGCGGCGCTGATGCTGGCCCTGACTTTCTTTGCCCACGGGCTTCTGCTCGGCCTTTCGGCCCTTGTCATCGGGCCGCTGCCCGCCGCCAAGACCGCTCTTTCCCTCAGCCGGAAGCAAGCGGCGGCTTCCTCCCAGCCCGCCGCGTCTGCCGACGCCATCGAGCCGGATGCCCCGGCCCAAGCCCAGCCGGACGCTGCCGTCCCTGCCGACACGTCCTATTTCGTCGCCTTGGAAGAGGACGATGCCCGCCCCGCCGATGCAGGGATCATTCTGGAAAAGAACTACCCGCAGGGCAGCGGGGAAAAGTACATCCCCTGCGGCACGGGCACGATCAAAAACAACACCCGTGTCCCGGCAGCCGAAGTCGCGGCGGAGATCGAGGGCCCGCTGCCCTTCTCGGTGGAGTGGAACAGCCCGGAGCCGCAGATCCTCATTATGCACACCCACGCCACCGAGGACTACCGCCTGTCGGCGGGGCTCTGGTTCCGCTCCGGCGACGGCTCCCGCACCACCGACCGCAGCTATAATATGTGCGCCGTGGGCCGGGTCATGGCCGACACCCTCAACGCTGCCGGGCTGAACACCCTCCACGACGAGACCCTGAACGACTACCCCAGCTACACCGGCAGCTACGCCAACAGCCGCGCCGTAGTGCAGCAGTACTTAGCCCAGTACCCCAGCATCAAGATCGTGCTGGACGTCCACCGCGACGCCATCGAGACGGAGAACGGCTCCCGGATGGCCCCGGTCTGCACCGTCAACGGCCAACAGGCCGCGCAGGTCATGATCATCTGCGGGTGCGACAACGGCGGCAGCGTCTGTCTGCCGAACTACCGCCAGAACCTCCGCTTCGCCGCCGCATGGGAGCGGGCCATGGAAAGCGCGTTCCCCGGCTTCACCCGCCCGGTGCTGTTCAGCTACCGTTTTTATAATCAAGACCTCACCACCGGCAGCCTCCTCATCGAGATCGGTGGCCACGGCAACAACCTGAACGAGGCCCTCTACGCCGGGCAGCTGGCCGCCGAAGGTCTGGTGGAGGCACTGCGGAACGCAAGCCCCGCAATTTCCGATTGACAAACCCGCCCACCTGTGCTATTTTTATAACTACTGAAAAGCACAGATCGGAAAAAGTAACGCAACCCGGACGCTTCCAGAGAACACGGCATTTGCTGCGAGCCGTGGGCGGACGCTGCGCGAACGAACCTCCGGGAGCTGCAACCTGAACACGGTGCGCCGCAAGGGCCGCCGCCAGTAGGTGCGCCGCTGCGCCCCGCGTTACAAGGGCAGCGCTTCCTTTTTTGAAGGGCGCGCGTGAGCGACCGGACACTTCCGGTAATTCAGGTGGCACCGCGGACATTACAAGACAGCTTGTTCGCCCTGAAAATTCAGGGCAAAGCTGTCTTTTTATTTTATCGGAGGGAACATCATGGAACGTACTGAGATCGTTTCGCTGTACAAGAACACCCCCGCCGACGGCACGGTCGTGACCGTCTGCGGCTGGGCAAAGAACATCCGCGACTCCAAGAACATCGGCTTCATCGCCCTGTCCGACGGCGGCTGCTTCAAGACCCTGCAGGTCGTTTTGGAGGCCGGCAAGCTGGGAAACTACGATGCCGTCATCCACACCGGCCTGTACAGCAGTCTGCGTGTTGTGGGCCGCATCGTGCTGACCCCGCAGGCAAAGCAGCCCTTTGAGCTGAACGCCGACTCCGTCGAGATCCTCGGCGACTGCCCGGCAGACGAGTATCCGCTGCAGAAAAAGAAGATGAGCATGGAGTATCTGCGCACCATGCCCACCCTGCGCCCCCGCACCAACACCTTCAACGCCGCCTTCCGCGTCCGCAGCGTGGCCGCTTACGCCATCCACAAGTTCTTCCAAGAGAACGGCTTCGTCTACGCCCACTCTCCCCTGCTGACCGCCTCCGACTGCGAGGGTGCCGGTGAGATGTTCCGCGTGACCACCCTCGACCTCGAAAACGTCCCCAAGAACGAGGACGGCACCGTGGATTACACCAAGGACTTCTTTGAGAAGCCCGTCAACCTGACCGTTTCCGGCCAGCTGGAGGCCGAGGCCATGGCCATGGCCTTCGGCAAGGTGTACACCTTCGGCCCCACCTTCCGCGCCGAGAAGAGCTTCACTACCCGCCACGCCGCCGAGTTCTGGATGATCGAGCCGGAGATGGCCTTCTGCGACCTGAACGGCTACATGGACACCGCCGAGGCCATGACCAAGTACGTCATCCGCTACGTGCTGGACAACTGCCCCGATGAGATGGCCTTCTTCAACCAGTTCATCGACAAGGGCCTGATCGAGCGTTTGGAGCTGGTGGCAAACAGTGAGTTCGGCCGCATCACCTACACCGACGCCATCGAGGTGCTGAAGAAGAACAACAAGAAGTTCCAGTTCCCCGTGGAGTGGGGCGTGGACATCCAGACCGAGCACGAGCGCTACCTCACCGAGGTGATATTCAAGAAGCCCGTCTTCGTCACCGACTATCCGAAGGAGATCAAGAGCTTCTACATGAAGCAGAACGCAGACGGCAAGACCGTGGCCGCAGCCGATATGCTGGTGCCCGGCATCGGCGAACTGATCGGCGGCAGCCAGCGTGAGGAGGACTACGACAAGCTGGTGGCCCGCATGGACGAGCTGGGTCTGGACAAGTCCAGCTACGACTGGTACCTCAACCTGCGCAAGTTCGGCGGCGTGGAGCACGCCGGTTACGGCCTCGGCTTCGAGCGCATGATCATGTACCTCACGGGCATCCAGAACATCCGTGATGTCCTGCCCTTCCCCCGCACCGCTTACGGGTTCTAAAAAATTTTCGGAGAGCTGCCGCCGGATGCGGCAGCTCTTTTTTCAACAACGAGGTAACTTTCCGTGGAAAACATCTCCCCCGCACTGCTCAATTGGTTCTACGCGAACCACCGCATCCTGCCCTTCCGCTCGGACCCGACGCCCTACCACGTCTGGCTGAGCGAGATCATGCTCCAGCAGACCCGCGTCTCGGCGGCACTGCCCTATTATGAGCGTTTCCTTGCCGCCCTGCCGGACATCCCGGCGCTGGCTGCGTGCGAGGAGGAAAAGCTCCACAAGCTGTGGGAGGGGCTGGGCTATTACAGCCGGGTGCGGAACCTGCAAAAGGCCGCGAAGATCGTCTGTGAGCAGTACGGCGGTGAACTGCCCGCCGACTACGACGCTCTCCGCGCCCTGCCCGGCATCGGGGACTATACGGCAGGGGCCATCGCTTCCATCAGCTTCGGACTCCCGGTGCCCGCTGTGGACGGCAACGTGCTCCGGGTCTTCTCCCGGCTGTACAACGACGACGGCCTCATCACCGACCCCAAGGTGAAGCGGGCGTTCACGGCCCGCGTCATGGAGCACCAGCCCCCCGCCGCCCCCGGCGACTACAATCAGGCCCTGATGGAGCTGGGGGCACTGGTCTGCGTGCCCAACGGCGCGCCCCTGTGTGAGCAGTGCCCGCTGGCCCACCTCTGTCAGGCCCGCGCCGCCGGGACAGCCCTTTCCCTGCCCCGGAAAGCCGCCCCCAAGGCCCGCCGCATCGAGCCGGTGACGCTGGCCGTCGTCCGCAGCCCGGCGGGCGTCCTGCTCCAGCAGCGGCCCGAAAAAGGACTGCTGGCGGGGCTGTGGCAGCCGGTGCTGTGGGAAAACGAAACCCTCACCCCCGACGAAGCACGGGCCCGGCTGGCGGCGCTGGGCGTCACCTGCACCCCCGACGCCGCCAAAGCGCTCCGCCCGGCCAAGCACATCTTCAGCCACATCGAATGGCAGATGCAGGGCTATCTCTTTGCGGCGGACACGCAGCCGGCCCCGGCGAGCTGCGTCTGGGCCAGCCCGGAGCAGTTGGCGGCGGAGTACACCCTGCCCGGCGCGTTCAAGGCGTACAAGAAGCTTTTGGCCGCCGCATTGTAACGAATTTCGTGCGGGTTGATGAAAATTTCTGGATTTGCAGTTGTAATTTTTTTGCATTCCGGGTATAATATCCGCAAGGGCGGTTCATTGGCCCACCGCGAAAAGGGCCACCCCGACACGAAGGATGCCATCAGAACATCGTTCCGACCCGAATAAAGGAGTGTGCTGAACTATGAAGAAATCTTGTTTGATCGTTGTGATCGCCACGCTGGCCGCTATCGCTGGTGCGCTGGCCGCTGTGGCCGTTTACCTGCGCCGCCGCGAGAAGGAGCTGGACGAGTACGAGCGCCTTCTGTTTGGTGAAGACAAGGCAGAACCCGCAGAGGCCCCTGCCGACGCACCTGCCGAGGACGCCGCAGAATAAAACAAACACGCTGAAGGGCGCACCCGGTCGTCAGTTCCTGACCCGCCGAGTGCGCCCTTTTTGTACAACACAGCGCGCGGTTTCAAACCAAACCTCTCAGGCCGCGCTTTGGCGCGTCCAGCTCCCCTAATAGGGGAGCCAAATAGAGGAGCGCTGTGTGGAGGACTACATATGAAACGCTTTTTACTCTGGATCATCGGCGTCATTCTGGGCGTTGTGGTGCTTCTGGGGGCCGTGATGGCGGTGAGTTATTCGTTCACCGGCGAGGGTTCCCGGCCGGAAGCGGCGGCGCAGTTCGGCGGACAGGAGCTGGAAGTGAACGGCTCCTGCTGGCAGGTGCCGCTGGTGGGCGGCGTGCTGGACAAGGTCTTCGCAGAACCGGAGACCCTGTCCGTGCAGAAGCTGGGCGTCCTCTACGATGCCCACCCGGCCCTCACCACGCCCGACTGGGCCACCTATACCACCCTGACCATCCAATCCGCCGACGGAGCCCCCCTTTTCACCGGCTCCGCCTCCGAATACGACAGCTTCCTCTTCCCCGCCAACGGCGAGTACAAGGCCCAGATGACCGTCTGGCGGCTCCCGGCGGGCGGCCTCGTCACCCGCTTTGAGGGCGGCAGCAACGGGGCCGTCCGGAAAAATTCCGGTCTGGAGCACCCCGCCAAGCCCTCCGGCTGGTACAGCTTCTCCTTCCGGTTCACCCTCCAAGCCAGCGCCAATGTGGAGCTTTCCGCCGAGCGGGTGGAGCAGGGCGGCATCGTGGGCGTGGCCATCACCGGCATGGTGGGCGAAACAGCCCCCACGGTGGAGACCGACCTCGGCAGTGTCCAGTGCACCCGCAGCCCCTCCGGCTGGCGGGCCTACATCCCCGCGGCCTACAACGCCTCCGCCGGGGCCCATGACGTCGCCCTCACCGTCAACGGCGAGGTCCTCACCAAGACCCTGACCGTTCTGCCCAAGGACTTCGGCACGGCGGAAGTGGAAGCCGAACCCGCCCCCACCGAGGCGGCCAACACCGAGTTCCGGAACAGCATCTGGCCCCTCTACGAGCAGCCCGCGCAGGAAAAGCTCTGGTCCGGCGGCTTCGTCTGCCCGGCGGAAGATTACCTTGTTCTGCTCGATTTCGGCCAGATCAAGATCACGAACGGCCAGCAGGGTTCCAAGTCGAACTCCACCAAGCTCTACACCATCCCCGGCGACCCGGCCCGCGCCCCCGCAAACGGCACGGTGGCCTTCGCCGGGAACCTCGCCCTCACCGGCAACACCGTCGTCATCGACCACGGCTGCGGGATGCGCAGCTACCTCTACGGCTTGCAGACCCTCTCCGTCACCCGCGGCCAGACCGTTGAAAAGGGTCAGGCCGTCGGTGCCCTCGGCGAAGAACTGACCATGGACTTCAAGCTCGGCAGCAAGAGCGTGAACCCGTGGCTCCTCTTCCAGACCAGCGGCGGGCTGTTCTGGCGGGAAAACGGTTGAACAGTTAATCAACACAGGAGACTTCATCATGCGGAACTATAAAATAGAACGTGAAATGTATCGCATTGCAGTTGAATTGATTGAAAAGCGCTATCCTTCCGGCTGGGGCGGTGCCGGAGTCGTCCACACCGCAGCCGACAACTACTACACGAGTGTTTTCTTCGACAGCCCCAATGCAGGTGCCACCCTCTGTATCGAAACGGGCGCAATGCTTGATGCGTTTAAGTTCAACGAGAAGGTCACACACTGTCTGTGCCTCATTCGCCAAGACGAAAATTCACCCTATCAAGTGTTGTCTCCCTGCGGAATTTGCCAAGAGCGATTAAAATATTGGGGCGAAGACGTTCAAGTAGCCGTGACAACAAAGGAGGAGCAACTCCGATTCGTTGAGCTGCGCACGTTACAGCCTTATCATTGGACCAATGCCTATCCCGCCGAGGAACTTGACCACTGGGAAGCATAACAAAACAGAAGGAGCAGACGCAGGGTGATGGCATCTGCTCCTTCTGTTTTACTGATTCTGCGGTTCTTCCTTTCAGGAGATCGCATCCACATCCCACTTCATGCGGACGGCGTCGGCGCCGTCGAGGGTGATGCGGAGGGCACCAGCGTTGTCCAGCACCTGCTCCGGGGTGCGGGCACCGCAGAGCACATGCAGACCGGGGATCAGCCGGGCGGTCAGGGCGATGACGAGCTGGGCGGTGGTGCAGTGGTACTTTTCGGTCAGGTCGGCCCACTTGGCCAGCATCTCAATGGCCTGTGCCCGGCGGACGGGCTGGAAGCTGGGGTTCGAGTTCCGGGTGCTGCCTTCGGGGTAGGTGGTGTCCATGGTCACCTTGCCGGTGAGCAGCCCCTGCTCCAAGGGCGAGTAAGCCTGAACGGACACGCCCAGCTCCTTGCAGGTGGGCAGGAGCTGCTTTTCGATGCGGCGGGTCAGCAGACTGTACTTTTCCTGAATAACATCCAACTGACCGTACTTGCAGTAGCCGCGGATGATGTCCGCCGTTACGTTCGAAGCACCGATGGCCCGGATCTTGCCCTGCTCTTTCAGCTTCATCATAGCTTCCACCGTCTCTTCCAGCGGAAAAACGCTGAAATCCGGGCTTTGCCAGTGGGTGTACAGCACGTCGAGGTGGTCGGTGCCAAGCCGCTTCAGGCTCTCCTCCACGTCCTCGATGATGCTCTGGGCGGACAGGTCGCGGTAGACCGCGGTGCCGTCCACGACTTTGTGGAGCACCGGCGTCTCATGCCGCCACTCCAGCCCGCACTTGGTGGAGAGCACCACCTTGTCCCGGTCGATATGCTTGAGCGCCTCGCCCACGACCTTCTCGCTGTGATACAGGCCGTAGATGGGGGCCGTGTCGATCCAGCGGATGCCCTGCTCCACGGCGGTCTCGATGGCCTTGACCGACAGGGCGTCGTCGTTGTCGCCCCACCAGCTCCCGCCGCCGATGGCCCATGTCCCCATGCCGAGGAAGGGCACTTCGATGCCGCTCTTTCCGATGCTGATATTCTGCATAGTATCGTCCTCCATGCCAGAAGTGTTCCCCACTTGGGGGCGGAGTCATTCCGTTTCCGGCATTCTTTGTTGTATTTTTGTTTTTTTATTCAAAAAAGAGCCGCCATGCAAGGCTCGCCCCGCACAGCAGCTCTTCTGAATCGGTTCAAATATTGCCGAACTCGCTGAGTTTCAGCTCCTCGTTGTGGGTCTCGGCCCAGCGGACGGCCCAATCAGAGGTGAACAGCAGCAGGCGGTTGCCCTTCATGTCCTCCACGGCTTTGGTGTCGCTGGTCAGGTCGAGATCCCGCAGGTTGTAGGTGTCCGGGTCGTTCTGGACCCAGCGCAGCTGCTCGAAGGGGAGCTGCTGCATCCGGATCTCGACATTGTACTCGGTGTTCAGGCGGTACTCCAGCACTTCCAGCTGCAGCACGCCGACGACGCCGACCACGACTTCCTCCATGCCGCCGCCGACTTCGCGGAAGATCTGGATAGCACCTTCCTGTGCGATCTGCTCCATGCCCTTCACGAACTGCTTGCGCTTCATGGTGTCCTTCTGCTCGATGCGGGCGAAGTGCTCCGGCGAGAAGGTGGGGATGCCCGCAAACTCGACCTTCTTTTTGCCGGTGCAGAGGGTATCGCCGATGGAGAAGATGCCCGGATCGAACAGGCCGATGATATCGCCCGCATAGGCCTCATCGACGATGGCGCGGTCCTGCGCCATCAACTGCGTGCCGGTGGCCAGCTTGATGTTCTTGCCCTCCTGCACATGGTAAGCTTCCATGCCGCGCTCGAACTTGCCGGAGCAGATGCGCATGAAGGCGATGCGGTCCCGGTGGGCCTTGTTCATGTTGGCCTGAATTTTGAAGATGAAGGCCGAGAATTCATCGCGGCAGGGGTCCACCTGCTCCCCGGTCAGGCTGTCCACACGGGCCAGCGGGGTGGGGGTCAGGCGGAGGAAGTTTTCGAGGAAGGGTTCGACGCCGAAGTTGGTCAGCGCAGAACCGAAGAAGACGGGGCTGAGCTCGCCGCGCAGCACCTTGTCCAGATCAAATTCCTCGGCGGCACCGTCCAGCAGCTCGATCTCGTCCACCAGCTGCTGATGCAGATAGGGGGTCAGCAGCTCGTCCAGTGCGGGATCTCCCAGCTCGGCCTCGGTCTCATCGACCTTCTTGACGCCGTTGGCGCGGCCGTCGCTGGAGAAAGCCAGCACCTTGCGGGTATTGCGGTCGAACACGCCCTTGAACTCCTTGCCGCAGCCGATGGGCCAGTTCATCGGGTAGGTCTTGATGCCAAGGATCTCTTCGATGTTCTCCATCAGCTCGAAGGGGTCGCGGGCTTCGCGGTCCATCTTGTTGATGAAGGTGAAGATGGGGATGTGGCGCAGGGTGCAGACCTTGAACAGCTTGATGGTCTGGGCCTCGACGCCCTTGGCCGCGTCGATGACCATGACGGCGGAGTCCGCTGCCATCAGGGTGCGGTAGGTATCCTCCGAGAAGTCCTGATGGCCCGGCGTATCCAGAATGTTGACGCACTTGCCCGCGTAGTTGAACTGCAGCACCGAGGAGGTGACGGAAATACCGCGCTGCTTCTCGATGTCCATCCAGTCGGACACGGCGTGCTTGGCGCTCTGCTTGCCCTTGACGGAACCTGCCTGATTGATGGCTCCACCGTACAGCAGCAGCTTTTCGGTGAGCGTGGTCTTACCGGCGTCGGGGTGGCTGATGATTGCAAACGTCCGACGGCGCTCGATTTCTTCACGATTTGTCATAGATAGTAGATTCTCCTATACGGATAAAACTCCTTCAGTCTCGCATTCGCTCGACAGCTCCCTCTGAGAGGGAGCCTTTCACGCTGCGGAGAAGCGAAAGCCTCCCTCCTTGAGGGAGGTGGCATCGCGCAGCGATGACGGAAGGCGTTTGCTTTTGCACATACGCATTCTATTTTATCCGAAAACGCGTGATAATGCAAGACTTTTCTCATTTTTTCAGCACAAAGCAGGGCAGCGGGGCGGTTTCGGCCCAATTGGCGAAGCCGCACACGAGGACGGTGCAGCGGCTGAGGGGCAGTGTGCGCATCCAATTCAGGATCTCGGTCTTCTCGTCCGAGCCGATGACCCGCCCGCTGTACAGGATGGCACTGAGCACCCCGCCGGGCCGCAGCGCATCGAGGGCCGCTTCCAGCGCGGGGATGCTGCTGAACGCATGGGAGAACACGTTGTGGTCCGCCCCCGGCAGCCAGCCGAAGTTGAACATTACCGCATCCGCCGTGCCGGGGGTGACATACTGTAAGAGGTTTGCGTGGCTGTCGCAGTGGAGTTCTGCCGAAAGGCCCTTGGCCGCGAGGTTCCTTTCGGTGGAGGCAATGGCTTCCGGCTGGATGTCAAAGCCCAGCACCCGGCCCTCTTTCCCGGCCAGTCGGCAGAGGAAGGCCGTGTCGCCGCCGTTGCCGCAGGTGGCGTCCACCAGCAGCTTCGGCTCTGCAAGGCGGGAGGTCAGAAAGTCCTGCACGAACTTCACCGCCGTCAGGTCCGGGGTGCGGCGGCGGCAGAGCTGCGCCCCCTCCACCCGGAAGCCGAACTTCTCCCAGAACGCCCGCTCCCCTTCGTCCCCCGGCAGCGGGGCTGTGAAGACGGTGGCCGTCTCCTTGTCATAACCGCCGAAGCGGCGCAATACTTCTTTTAACAGGTAGGAGCCGTAGCCTTTTCGCCGCCATTCTGGTACAATGGTAAGCAGCGTGAGGGCGCCCCCCTGCGCCGTTGCGGTCACTTCGCACCAGCCCACGGCGGTCTTTTCCTTATAAAGGGCGAACCCGCCCGGAATCTCAGCCAGTTTCATCGAAAGCCTCCTGTTTTTTTACGACCTTATTTCACACATTCTTCACCCGCTCAGCGATTCGTTTTCACAATTAGCGGCTACAATAAAGCCAGTTCAAAGGAAGTGCGGCTCCCGCACCCATCCCCGAACCGATTCCCTTTAGAAAGGATGTTGCACCATGGATAATGAAAACAAATGGGAATACGATTATTCCTCTGCAAATAGTTCGTCCGGAGAGACCGGATACCCCAACGTCGGCTCCACCGGCATGAACACCGCCAACACGGCGGGCACCTACGGCGAGCCTTCCCCCGCCGCCGACCCGGAACCCGCTTCGGCGGGCGGCAATGGCGGGGCCACGCCCCCTCCGGCAGACCCGGCTCCCCGCGCAGAGAACGCGAAACCCGCCAAAAAGCCCCGCAAGAAGAACGGGGCCAAGGTCGCCCGCAGCGCCGTTGCGCTGGTGCTGGCCGCGGCCATGGGCTTTGCGGGCGGCTTCGTGGGCGCACGGTTCGGCAACGCGGGCAGCAAGGTGGTCATCCAGCAGGTCGAACGCAGCTCCGATTCCTCCAGCGGTTCCGCCGCCGGCACCACCGTCTCCTCCAACGGCATGACCACCGCACAGGTGGCTGAAATGGTCAGCCCCAGCGTCGTGGTCATCACCACGGAGCAGGTCGTCTACTCCCAGTGGTCGTGGTACGGCCAGAGTCAGGTCGAGTCCGGCGCGGGCAGCGGCGTCATCATCAGTTCGGATGGCTACATCCTGACCTGCGCCCACGTCGTTTCCGGCGCTTCCCAGATCACGGTGACCGTCGGGGATACCGATTACACCGCCACCGTCGTGGGTGAGGACGACACCAGCGATGTTGCCGTGCTGAAGATCGACGCCACCGGCCTGACCCCCGCCACCGTCGGCGACAGCGACGGCCTCGCCGTGGGCGACAATGTCCTCGCCGTGGGCAACCCGCTGGGTGAGCTGGGCGGCACCGTCACCAGCGGCATCGTCAGTGCATTGAACCGCAGCGTGACCATTCAGGGCACCAGCTCCACCAACACCATGTCTCTGGTCCAGATGGATGCTTCCGTCAGCCCCGGCAACTCCGGCGGCGGCCTGTTCAACATGAACGGTGAGCTCATCGGTCTGGTCAACGCCAAGTCCTCCAGCTCCGACGCCGAGGGTCTGGGCTTCGCCATCCCCATCAATGACGCCATCAAGGTAGCGCAGGATCTGCTGGAGAACGGCTACGTCTCCGGCCGGCCCTACATGGGCATCACCTACCTTGCCGTTACCGATGCCCAGACGGCCGCGCAGCTGAACGTCAGCGCTTACGGCGTCTACGTCGTGGACGTGGTGCAGGGCGGCCCCGCTGATAAGGCGGGCCTCAAGGTCGGCGACCGCATCGTGAGCATCGACGGCACCGAGATCGCCCAGAGGGACGACCTTGGCACCCTGATCCAGCAGCACACTGCAGGCGACACGTTGTCCATCACCGTGGCCCGTGACGGCCAGATGCAGACCGTTTCCCTGACGCTGGGCGAAAAGAACACCTCCACCAATGCACAGGCGGCTCAGCGCTCGACCAACGACTAAACCATTTTCCACGCCGCAAGGCAGGATCAAGTTTTGATTTCTTTCTTCTCGGAAAAGCCCCTGACTGGCACCCAGAACGCCGGTCAGGGGCTTTTTCTGTCACACCAAGCCGAAGATGGTGGCGCTGACCGGGGCCAGCACAGCTTGGCCCTGCACCACCCGGCTGCTGCCCCGCCACAGGCTCGATGAGGTGCCGTCGCTCAGCAGCTTCCAGTTCCCGCCGGGGAGCCAGACGCGCTGCTCTTCCTCAGTGGGGTTATAGTAGACGCAGAGCGCCCCCCACCACGCACCGTCGCCGGGGGCTGCGGGCAGCCGCCAGCCCACCAGCGGCTGCTCCAAATTGAAAAATTCAATGGCGCTGGGGCTGGCTTTGTCCACCGCCCCCAGCCGGGGAAAGGCTCCCCGCAGCCCGATGAGGCCCCGGTAGTAATCCACAAGGCTGTGGAACTGCTGGGCCCGCTTCCAGTCCAGCCGGTTCAGAGCCGGGGAGGAGCGGTAGCTGTTGCCCTGCCCCTTTTTGGTGCGGGCAAACTCCTCGCCCGCCTGCCAGAAAGGCAGCCCCATGCTGGTGAGATAGATGCCCGCCGCCAAGCGGTTCTGGGCCAGCGCAGCCTTGTCCACCGCACGAAACTCCGGGCGCTCGTACCGCACCATCAGCAGCTTGTCCCACAGGGTGAAGTTGTCGTGGGCGGAAACGTAGCTCACGATCTGCCCCGGCGTGTGGGGCGGGAACTTGTCGCTGCGGCACCACGCCGCCACCGCCCCGCCGATATCCCAGAAACTGCCGGGTCTGCCTTCCACGTAGCCCGGTTCCCGCGCGTTGAAGCAGCCGCCCTTGATGGCGTCACGGGTGTCGTCGCAGAAGATGCCGATCCGGTCGTTCAGCATGGCGAGGTTATTTTTGTTGGCCTCGTACCGGTGCAGGGCACTTCCGCCGCCCTGCCACGGCTCGCCGTACATCAGGATATCCCGCCCGCCGGGGAGCTTGTCCAGCTCGGCCCGCAGCAGGTTCATGGTCTCCACATCGTACAGGCCCATCAGGTCGAACCGAAAGCCGTCGATGTGGTATTCCTGCGCCCAGTAGAGCACCGAGTCGATCATATACCGCCGGGCCATGGGCCGCTCGCTGGCGAACTCGTTGCCGCAGCCGCTGCCGTTGGAAAGGCTGCCGTCCTCGTTCTGGCGGAAATAATAGAGCGGCACCACCCGGTTCAGCACATTGTCGGCGCGGTACATATGGTTATAAACCACATCCATCACCACGCCGATGCCCGCCGCGTGGAGGGCTTGGATCATCTGCTTGCACTCCCGCACCCGGACTTCGCCGCGGGCGGGGTCGGTGGAGTAGCTGCCCTCCGGCACATTGAAGTTGGCGGGGTCGTAGCCCCAGTTGTACTGCCGGGTCAGCGGGCGGCTCTCGTCCACGCTGCCGAAGTCAAAGATAGGCATGAGCTGGACATAGCTCACCCCCAGCCGCTTGAGATAGTTCAGGCAGGTGGGGTGGATGCCGTCGCCGTTCAGGGTCGTGCCCTGCTGGGTAAAGGCCAGAAATTTGCCCCGCCATGCGTTGCGCACGCCGCTGGCCGGGTCCTGCGAAAAGTCCCGGACGTTGATCTCCCAGACGCTCCGCTTCGCCGCCGGGATAACCGGTCGGCGGTCGTGCTCCCAGCCGGGCGGGTCGGTGCGGGCGGTGTCGAGGATCATGCTCCGCTCCCCGTTCACCCCCGCTGCGCGGGCGTAGGGGTCGGCGGCGGTGCAGCTGCCCCACTCGGTCGTCACCGTGAAATTATAGTAGCGTCCGTGCTGGTCGCCGGGCAGATAGACGCCCCAGACCCCCTGCCCCCACGGGCTGAGGGGCAGCGTGCCAATGCAGACCCCGCCGCCGCCTTTTCGGTAAAGGTTTACGCTGACCGATTGAGCCGTGGGGGCCCACAGCCGCAGATGGGTGCCCGCCGGGGCATATTGGGCCCCCAGCGGCCCCTGATCGCCGTTCTGCCGCGCAAAGTCCTCGCTTTCAAAGACCGTCTTCCACTGTGCTGAAGTCATAACGTCATCCTCACTCTTGCCAATTTGATTTAAGTGTAACGAACTTTTGTGCGGTTTGCAAGAGTTTCCTTGCAAAAGGGCGCGCGGTACACTATACTGGAGCAAAACGATGTACGGAGGGGACGACATGGCATACACTGACGATTGGGAATCTTTGATGAACGGCGTCTTCGGGCCGGGCGGCAAGTTCAAGACGACGCCCACCGCACCCGCCCCGAAGCCGAAGCAGCCCGGCGGCCTGAACGATCTGAACGCGGCCCTGCTGGAGCAGCAGAAAAAGCTGGACGCGATGCTGAAAGCCCAGTCCGCCCAGATCAAGACGCAGGACACCGCCACCGAAGCTGCCCTCGCCGACAGCCGCCAGATGCTGCGGGATATGGAGAACGACGGGCTGCTGGCCAAGGGCACTGTGGACACAAAGCCCGAACATCTGGGCAGCTTCGAGGGGCTGGCCGATGAGGTCAAACAGACCGTGCTGGGGCAGGACGCCTTTGTGGAGAGTGTCGTCCGGGCCATGCGCCGCCCCTTCGTGCTGGGCACCGAGGCACCGGCGGCCCGGAACGTCATCCTGCTGTGGGGCGGCACCGGCACCGGGCGGCACTTCACCCTTGAGGAAACGGCCCGCTGCATGGCCGCCCGCGGGCTGCTGAAAAACGACAGCATCGCCGCCCTCGACCTTTCGCTCTACGCGAACCCCGGCGCGGAGAAGCTGTTTTTGCAGGACCTGTACGCCGCCCTCCACGCCCCCGGCGAGATTCTGGTCTTTGAGCACTACGAAAGCTGCTATCCCGGCTTTCTGAAGACCCTTTCCGACCTTGCGGTCAAGGGCAGCGCCCCCCTGTCCAGCCGCTATCTCGTCAACCGGGAGGGCATTCTTGTGGACGCCGGGACCGCGCTGGCTCCCGGCGCGGTGAGCCGCCTTGACCCCTGCGGCAAGTATCTCATCTTCTTCTCCAACAAGGGCCGCGCCGCGCTGGCGGACAAGTTCGGCGCGGGCATGGTCGCGGCGCTGGGCGATGTCTGCGAGACGACCGCCTACGCGCGGGAGGATCTTGCCGCCCTCGCGGCCCAGCAGTTGAACGCGCTGGCCCAGAAGGTCACCGCCCGGCTGGGCCTGACCCTCGCCGCCGGAGTCGATGTGCGGGATCACGTCGCCGCCCAGTGCACACCCCAGAAGGGGGCCGCCGGGCTTTCCGGCTGCTGTGACCGCATCTTCCGGGCTCTGAGTGAATACTGCCTCCAGACCGACAAAAAGCTGACCGGCACCGTCACCCTGACTGCCGCGCCGGAGGGGCTTTTCTTCCGCCTGAACGATGCCGCCCCCGCCCCCCTGTTCGACCTGCTGCCCGCCGCCTACACCGGCGCGCTGGACGAGATCAAGGCCGAGATCTCGGAGCTGGTGGGCCTTGCCCCGGTCAAGGAATACGTCTTCGGTCTGGCCGATAATCTCCAAGTCCAGCAGCGCCGCGCCGCCGCCGGGATGAAGACGACCAGCCTTTCGATGCACATGATCTTCACCGGCAACCCCGGTACCGGCAAGACCACCATCGCCCGCTTGGTGGCCAAGTACCTCAAGGCCATCGGGGCGCTCAAGGGCGGGCAGCTCGTGGAGGTGAGCCGCGGCGACCTCGTGGGCCGCTACACCGGCCACACCGCCCCGCTGACCAACAGCGTCATCGAGAGCGCCCTCGGCGGCGTCCTCTTCATTGACGAAGCCTACAGCCTCTACCGCGGCGAGCAGGACAGCTTCGGCCTCGAAGCCATCGACACCCTCGTGAAGGGGATGGAGGATCACCGGGACGAGCTGGTGGTCATCCTTGCCGGATACACCAAGGAGATGGAGACCTTCCTCACCGCCAACAGCGGCCTTGCCAGCCGTTTCCCGAATAAAATCGAGTTCCCGGACTATACTGCCGACGAATTGCTGCAGATCACCCACGTCCTCGCCAAGAGCAAGGGCTACACCCTCGCCGAGAGCTGCAACGAACCCCTGCGCAGTTATTATGCCCGCCGGCAGACCGCCGATGCCCGCACCGCCGGCAATGGCCGCTTGGCCCGCAACACGCTGGAAAAAGCCATCTTCCACCAGAGCCGCCGCCTCGTCGCCGAACCCGCCGCCGCGCTGGATGTGCTCCTGCCGAGCGATCTGGAATTGGAAGAGTGAGAAACAAAAAATGGACCGCAAACGCGGTCCATTTTTTGTTTCAGGTATGTTCTTTTGCCAATTGTTCGGCCAGCCGCTTCATCCCGGCCCGGACTTGTTCCGGGGCGGTGATCTCCACTTTGCCGCCAAAGCCCGCCACCCAGCCGTAGAAGGGTTCGCTGACGCAGATGGGGACGTCGAAGTGGAAATGGCCGTCCTCTTCGGGCAGGAAGAGGGGCGACGCGCCGAAGCGCTCCCGCATGGCGTCTTCCAAGCCCGCCGCGCACCGCAGGGTGACGCGGGCTTCGGGGCCGCCGTACATGCTGAAATGCTTTTTCAGGTAGGCGGGCAGGTCGAAGTCCGCAAACTCCGCCTTGCCCCGGCGGGGTTCGTCCAGAACCCGGACGCCGGACATCTTGTCCACCCGGTAGTGGCGGATGCCCACCGGCTCCTTTTCGTCCTGATAGGCGATGAGGTAGTAGCAGCCGTTCTCCCACGCCATCTGCCACGGGCTGATGGCCCGCTTTTCGGGGCGGCCCACCTTTTTGTAGTGGAACTCCACCATTTTCCCGGCGTTGATGGCCTCGTGCAGCGCGTCCACGCTGTAGAGCAGGCTCTTGCTGTCGGTCTTGGGGCGGCCGTCCACATAGACCTGCCGCTGGAGCTGGCTGCCCTCGTAGTTGGAGCAGAGCTTTTCCAGCTTTCGGATCAAGCGGCGGCTCGTGGCGCTGGACACCACCCGGCTGGCCTGTACGGCGTCTACCAGCAGCTTGAGCTCCGCGAGGTCGAACATCCGGCTGGCCATGTAGTAGCCGCCGCCGCGCCCCCGCCGCAGCCGGATCTCATACCCCAGCGCGTTGAGGGCATCGATGTCGCTGTACACACTCTTGCGCTCGCAGAGGATGCCCTGCTGTTCCAGCAGCCTGACCAGCTGGGGCACGTTCAGCAGATGGTTTTCGTCGGTCTGGGTCTCAAAGATGCGCAAAAGCGCGAGCAGCTTGGATTTCTGGCCTTCCTGCTTGGGCATACAAACACCTCATTCGGGGAGCTTTTTGTCGAACGCCGCGCGGCGCCGGGTGGACAGGCGGAACATCTCTTCGAGCTTTTCGCGGTCGCCCGCCACCAGCGCGTTGCGCAGTGCGCCGAGCGCCGCGTCGAACTGGTCGATCTCGGAGATGAGGTTTTCCTTGTTCCAGAGGAACAGCTCCGCCCACATTTTATCGTTGATGCGTGCGATGCGGGTCAGGTCACGGAAGGAGTCGCCCGTATATTCGCACAGGGAGGTATTGTCGTTGGCGCACATCAGGCTGACGGCGATGGCGTGGCACAGCTGGCTGACGTAGCCGATCATCTTATCGTGCTCTTCCACGGTCAGGGTGCAGATGTGCTTGAATCCCAGTACCTCGGCCAACTCCTTCGCCCACGCGATGCCCGCCGGGGTGTTCTTCTCCGTGGGGGTGATGATGAAGTTCGCCGGGGCGAAGTTCACCTCCGCCGCGTGCTCCACGCTGGAAGTCTCCCGCCCCGCCATGGGGTGACTGGCGATGAACTCCACACCGTCCGGGCAGAGGGCCTGCACCGGCTCCACAAGGCCGGTCTTGACGCCGGACACATCCGTGAAGATGCAGCCGGGCTTGAGGAGGGCGCCGTAGGTCTTGAACCACTCGATCAGAGCCGTGGGGTACAGGCCGAAGATGATATGGTCGGCCTCCCGCACAAGATCCTCAAAATCGTGGGTCTTGCCGCTGGCGATGTAGCCCTGATCCAGCGCATACTGCAAATGGCCCTCGCTGCGGTTGATGCCGTCCACATGGAACCCGGCCTTGGTCAGCTCCAGCGCGTACTTGCCGCCCAGCAGACCCAGACCCACAACGAGATAACGCTTTGTTTTATCCAACATCCTGTACCTCCGCGCCCAATGGCTTGATGGCTGTAAAGAAATTCGGCCAGCTCTTCGTGACGGCCTCGGCTTCCGCGATGGGCAGCTTCAGCCCCGCCGCCAGCGCCAGCACCGCAAGGCTCATGACGACCCGGTGGTCGTTGTGGCCGGAAAGGACTTCGCCCGGCGCATGGAGCGCCCCGGCGCAGCCTGTGATGGTGATGGTGCCGCCCTCGCTGGACAGCACCCCGCCGCACTTGCGCAGTTCCATCTCCATGGCCTCGATGCGGTCGCTCTCCTTGATGCGGAGGCGCTCCGCGTTCCGGATGACCGTCGTCCCCTCGCACAGCAGCCCCAGCACCATCAGCACGGGGCCGAGGTCCGGGCAGTCGGCAAGGTCGATGTCGGTGCCGTGGAGCGGCGCTTGTTCAAAGACGATGCCCGCCGCCGTGGGGGTGAACTTTGCCCCGCAGCGGCGCAGGATATCCAGAATGGCGGCGTCGCCCTGCAATGTCTTCTCGGCAAGGCCGGTCAGGGTCACCCCGCCGGCCACGGCCCCCAGCACCGCCGGGAACGCGGCCTGACTGTAATCCCCCTCCACGGTGTAATCGCAGGGGTGGTATTCCTGCCCGCCGGAGATCTCCAGCGTCGTTTCGTCCAGCCAGCGGCTCTCCACGCCAAAGGCGGCTTGGACCGCGCGGGTCATGTCGATGTAGCTGCGGCTCTCCACCGGCGGCAGCAGACGGAGGGTGCTGGTCCCCGCCAGAAGCGGCAGCGCGAACAGCAGCCCGCTGATGAACTGGCTGGACACATTGCCCTCCAGCGTGTAATCCCCGCTGGAAAGGAGTCCTTCCACGGTCAGGCCGGAAGGCGTCTGCTCAAACCGCAGGCCCTTGGCCCGGTAAAGTTCTTCATACACTGACTGGGGCCGTTCCATCAGCCGCCCCCGGCCCACAAAGGTGATTTCTTGGCCGGTCAGGCTGGCCAGCGGGATCAAAAAGCGCAGGGTGCTGCCGCTCTCGCAGCAGTCCACCGGGGCCGAAACGGGCCGAAACTGCCCCAGCCCCTCCACCACGGCGTCGTTTTCGCCGGTGGTGACGCGGGCGCAGAGCTGGCCCGCCGCCGCGAGGGTCGCCGCAATGTCCTTGCTGAATTCGAGGTTGCGGATGTGGGACGTGCCCTTTGACAGCGCCGCACAGAGCACCGCCCGGTGGGCCATACTCTTGCTGGGGGGCGCGGCAATGGCTCCCCCGATCTCTTGCGCGCGTTCTACTGTTACGACCATCTTACATATCCCGCCCGATGGCCCATGCGACCTGACGGCACTTTGCCATGGCCTGTGCAAAGGCATCCGGGGTCAGGCACTGGGCACCGTCGCTCCATGCGTGGCGGGGGTCGTAGTGGACTTCCACTTCCAGACCGTCGGCACCGGCGGCCACGGCAGCGATCATCATCGGCTCCACGAGGTTCGACTTGCCGGTGGCGTGGCTGGGGTCCACGATGACGGGCAGATGAGTCTTTTCGTGGATGATGGGCACAGCGGAGAGGTCGAGGGTGTTGCGGGTGTACTTCTCGAACGTACGGATGCCGCGCTCGCAGAGGATGACCTGCTCGTTGCCGCCCGCCATGATATACTCGGCGCTCATGATCCACTCTTCGATGGTGTTGCACAGGCCGCGCTTGAGCAGCACCGGCTTGTGCATCTTGCCGACGGCCTTCAGCAGCTGGAAGTTCTGCATGTTGCGGGCACCGATCTGCACCACATCCACGTACTCTTCAAATTCGGGGATGCGGTCCTCGCTCATCAGCTCGGAAACGATGGGCAGACCGGTGGCCTCGCGGGCCTTGACCATGTCGAGGATGCCCTCGGTCTCAAGGCCTTGGAAGGAGTAGGGAGAGGTGCGGGGCTTGTAAGCACCGCCGCGGAAGAGGGCTGCGCCGCCCGCCTTGACGCTCTGGGCGATGCGCAGGGCCTGTTCCTCCCCCTCGATGCTGCAGGGGCCCGCCATGACGGCGATCTTCTCCTTGCCGCCGATCTTGACGCCGCCGCAATCGATGACGGAATCGGCCGGGTGGAACAGGCGGTTCGCGCGCTTATAGGGCGCGGAAACGCGGGTCACGTTGTCGATCCACGGGTTCGCGAGGACATCGCGCTCGTCGATCTTGGTGGTGTCGCCCACAAGGCCGAAGACGTTGTAATCCTTGCCGGTAATGAGGGTGACATCGAGGCCCTGCTTCTCGAAGCGGTCCACGATCTTTTCCAGTTCTTCCTTGGGGGTGCCTTTTTTGGTGGAGATGATCATCTTCGTTCGTCCCTTTCCCTTTTTGATCTTTTTTCCTCTAAAAGCTCCCACTCTGGGGGAGCTGGCGCGGAGCGCCTGAGAGGGCTATTGTACCATATGCGATTGTGCGCTGCCGTCCAGCCGGAGCAGCTGCACAAGATAGCTGCACGCATGAAGATAGCCGCTGATGCCCTCGCCCGCGAACCGGCCCTGACAGCCGAAGGAGACGACGTCCGTGTTCCGGAAGGATTCGCGGCCGCTGGGGTCATGGAGCATCACTTCCACGGCGGGCACGCCGCACAGCTGCAATGCTTCAAGGATGGCCACGCTGTAATAGGCGTAGCCGCCCGGATTGATGATGATGCCGTCGGCGCGGCCCGCCGCCGACTGGATCTCGTCGATGATGTCGCCCTCGTGGTTCGACTGGAAGAAGTCCGGCTCGATGCCCATCTGCTGACAGCAGACGTCCAGATAATCCAGCAGGGCGTTGTAATCGATCTCGCCCTCCACGCCGGGTTCGGTGAACCGGGCCATGTTGACGTTGGGGCCGTTAATGAACAAAAATCGCATCCAGTGCCTCCAGTGCCGCCGCCACGGCATCCGCAGCGGTGGTCTTGTTCGGGATGACCGCATCCGCCGCCGCAAGATAGAGCGGGCGGCGCTGGGCTTCCATTTCTTTCAGCGCGTCGGTGCTGCTGGAGAGCGGACGCCCGCCGCCCACCGCAAGGTCTTCCAGCGGGCGGTCGATGAAGAGCACCACGCCGTTCTGGCGCAGAGCCCGCAGATTTTCGGGCCGCTTGATGACGCCGCCCCCGCAGGAGAGCACCTGACGGCCCTCCTTGGCAAAGCGGGCGGTCTGCTCCGCTTCCTTGGCGCGGAACCCGTCCTCGCCCTCGGCGGCGAAGATGTCCGGGATGCTGCGGCCCTCGGCCTTGACGATCTCCTCGTCGAGGTCCACGAACCGCTTGCCCAGTTTCTCAGCCAGTGCGCGGCCGATGGTGGTCTTGCCGGAGGAGGGCATCCCGATGAGGGCCACGTTCAGCTGCTCTCTGCGGAGCGCCGCCGTGATGGTGCGGATCTCGCCGGGGGCATCATCGAACTTGCGGTCGAGGAAGCATTCCGCCGCATACACGGCCTGTGCCACCAGCATTTCGAGGCCGCCCACGGCCACCGGCACCTCGGCTTCCTCGGCGCGGAGGATGAGTTCGGTCTTATCCGGGTTGTAAACCACATCGAGGACGGCTTCCAGCCCCGGCATGGCCGCCACGTCCAGATTGCAGGCGCCGACGTTCGGGTACATGCCCGCCGGGGTGGTGTTGATGACGATCTGCGCCCCGCTGTGCACCGCTTCCGCATAGGAAAGCTCCCCCTTTGCGGGGTCGGGGTTCCGGCTGACGGTCAGCACCTTGGCCGCGCCCTTGTCCTTCGCCACCGCGCTGGTGGTGTTGTGGGTGCCGCCGGTGCCGAGGATCAGCACGGTCTTGCCCGAAAAATCCACTCCATGCGCATCGGCGAGGTAGGCGAAGCCGAGGTAATCGGTGTTGTAGCCGCAGAGCAAACCGTTTTTGTTCACCACGGTGTTCACGGCCCCGATGGCCTTGGCGCGGGGGTCAATATAGGAGCAGTATTCCATGACCAGCCGCTTATAGGGGATGGTCACATTGATGGCCTTGAACTGCCGCTTCTGCAAAAAGGTCCGCGCCTCGGCCTCAGTGGGCAGGGGGCACAGGTCATACCGGTAGCCGCAGAGCATCTCGTGGATGATCTTCGAGTACGAGTGACCGAGCTTTGCGCCGATGAGTCCGTATTCCATTTACAGCTCCTCCTTGCGATAGCTTGTGGGGTGCTCCATCCACGCCATGCCGTACTTGGCAGTCAGCAGGTCGCCGACGGCCAGCGCCGCCGCACAGGTCTGCACGATGGCGGCGCGGGGCACGATGCAGGGGTCGTGGCGGCCCTGAATGGAGAGTTCCACATTCTGTTTTGCAATATAATCCACGGTGTCCTGCTGTTTATAGATGCTGGGCGTCGGCTTGACCACGGTACGGAAGACCACGGGCATCCCGTTGGAGATGCCGCCGTTCAGCCCCGCGTTGTGGTTGGTGGCCGTCACGATGTTGCTCCCCTTCATCCGAAAGGGGTCGTTGGCTTCGCTGCCCTTCTGGTCGGCGAAGCCGAAGCCGGTGCCGAACTCGATGCCCTTGACGGCGGGGACCGAGAAGGCCATGTGGGCGATCTCACTTTCCACGCTGTCGAAATAGGGCTCGCCGACGCCCGCCGGGAGGCCGAGGATGGCGGTCTCAAGGATGCCGCCCACACTGTCGCCCTCGCTGCCCGCCGCGCGGATGGCGTTCTTCATGGGCTCCTCGGCGTCCGCATCCAGCAGCGCGAAGCCGCCGCTTTGATTCAGCAGGGCCTCAGCCTGTGCAGCCAGCGCCGCCGGGTCGTTCAGGGCGAAGGGGGTGTCGGCCACCCCGGCGCACCGGCCGATGTGGGTCACGATCTCGATGCCCGCTCGTTTCAGCGCCCCCAGCACGATGCCGCCGCCCGCCACGAGGGCCGCCGTGATCCGGCCGGAAAAGTGCCCGCCGCCCCGCGCGTCCTGAAAGCCGTGGTATTTGGCATAGGCCGTATAATCCGCGTGGCCGGGGCGAAGCAGGTCGGCGGTCTTGGCGTAATCGCCGCTGCGGGTGTTCTGGTTTTCGATCATCAGGGCGATGGCGGTGCCGATGGTCCGGCCGTTCAGCACGCCGGAAAGGAACTGGATCTTGTCCGCTTCCACGCGGGGGGTGGAAAGCCCGTCGCCCCGCGCCCGGCGCTTGTCCATGCAGAGGGCGAGGAATTCCTCGTCCACCGGCACGCCCGCCGCCATTCCATCCAGCACGGCCCCGATGGCGCGGCCATGGCTCTCGCCGAAGATGGTCAGGGAGAGGTTGGAGCCAAAGGTGTTCTTCATGGTCATTCCTCCATGCCCAGCAGGGGGCGCAGCCCCTCCACCGGGATGGTCTCGGCCCGCCAGCAGCCGAGGCCCGGCACCTTGATGATGGTGATCTGACCGCCCTGCGCCTTTTTGTCGTGGAGCATCTCGGCCAGCACTTTTTCCTTATTGTAGGTGGTGCGCAGGGGCAGCCCCAAGCGGCGGTAGACCGCCCGCACCCGCTTTTGCAGCGCCTTCGACTCGATCATCGGCAGCATCCCCAGCGCCACGCACTCGCCGTGGAACAGGCCCACGGTGCGGCGGCCCTTGATGCCCTTGACGGCCTCGATGCCGTGGCCGATGGTGTGGCCGAAGTTCAGCGCCTTGCGCATCCCGTGCTCCGTCTCGTCCTGCTCGACGATGTTCTTCTTGAACCGGAGGCTTCGGTAGATGATCTCGTTGATCTGGCCGTCGATGTCGCCCTTCTCAAAAATGGCAAACAGCTCCGGGTCGGCCAGAAGGCTGGCCTTGACTGCCTCGGCCAGACCGTTGATGTAATGGCGGCGGGGCAGGGTGGCGAGGGTGTCCGGGTCCACGATGACCAGCTTCGGCTGCCAGAATGCGCCCACGATGTTCTTGGTATCCCCCAGATCCACAGCCGTTTTGCCGCCGATGGAGGAGTCGATCATGGAAAGGGTGGTGGTGGGGCAGTTGATGAAGTCGATGCCGCGCATGTAGATGGAAGCGGCAAATCCGGCCAAGTCGCCGGCCACGCCGCCGCCCACGGCCACCACAAGATCGCCCCGGCCCATGTGAAAGTCGAGCATCTGTTTCAGCACCGTTTCCAAAATTTTGAAGCTCTTGCTGGCTTCGCCCTGCGGCACGGTGATGATGACGGCATCGCGGCACTGATCCGCGACACGCTGGGCGTACTGGGCCGGAACGCCGCTGTCGGTCACGACGGCCACCTTGCGGTCCAGCCGGGCGAACTGATACAGATTTTCCAGCGCGCCGTTCTTCAGGATGATATCATAGCTGCGCTCGCCCAGATTCATGGTGAGCTTGGTTCCGATAAAGTCGCTCATTTGTTGTACACTCCTAACAGCCGTACCGTGCGGCAGGTATGGTTCAGCTCGCGCAGCAGCGCGGCGGTCTCGTCGGCGGTGGGGTCGCCCACCAGCTCGACGTAAAAGTAGTAATCAAAGGGGACGTGGGGCAGCGGGCGGCTCTTGATGGATTCCATATCGTAGCCGCTGGCACCGATGATCTGGATGACCTCCGCCAGCTTGCCGGGCTTGTTGTCCACCGTGAACAGCAGCGAGAACCGGTTACCCGCCGTGGGCTTTTCCCGGCTGAGGACGATGAAGCGGGTGGTGTTGTCGCCATCCGTGTTGATGCTGGGCACCAGAACCTCCAGCCCGTAGAGGGCCGCCGTCTCCACGCTGGCGATGGCCGCCTTGGTCTTATCGCCGCTTTCGGCCACGAATTTCGCGGCCATGGCCGTGTTGGGCATCGCCGTAGCGGGCAGCCGGAACTGCTTCAAGAAGGTCTCGCTCTGGGCGATGGCCTGCTGGTGGCTGTACACATGGGTCAGCTCCCCCAGCTGGGTGCCGGGCAGGACCAGCAGGTTCTGGGAGATGGGCAGGTCGTAGACATCCACGACCCAGAGGTCGGGGTGGTTATAGCACAGATCCAGCACCGCCGAAACATCGCCCGCGTGGCTGTTCTCGAAGGGCACGACGCCGTGGGCCGCATCCCCGCGCTCCACCGCATCGAACACTTCGTCCCACGTCGGGAAGCTCACGGCCTCGGCGTGGGGGAAAAGGGCCTTCAGGGCAATGTGGGCAAAGGCGCCCTCCACGCCCTGATAGGCGGCACGGTTTTGGCCCAGCACCTCGGCCTCATAGTGCTTCGCTACATCCATCATGTTCTGGACATAATCGCGGTAATAGGGGCGCAGGGCCGGGTCCTGAATGCGGGCCTCGGCCTTATCCAGCACCACCTTTTCCCGCGCGGCGTCGAAGATCGGCAGACCGTGGGCCTGTTTGTATTGGGCAACGGCCAGCACCGCCGCCATCCGCCGCTCAAACAGCGCGGCCAGCTCGGCGTCCACCGCGTCGATCTCGCGGCGGGCTTTGTCCAGTGCGTCCATGGTTCCACATCCTTTGGGTCAAGATTTTGATGATACTGAATCAGTATACCATAACCCGGACACGGACACAACAAGCTCCGCCGCCTTTCAGAGCGGAGTTTTTTTCAGTTGTCGGCTGGGAAAAACAAAAGAGTCTCATCTGCCTTCCGGCAGATGAGACTCTTTTTCGCGCTTTATTTTCGCAGTTCTTCAAGGCTCCGCGCCTTCCCGTAATACCGCCCATAGGGGTTGTCGAGGTCGGCGGCGCGGGGCGGGGCAGGGGGCGTTTTTTCCGGGGCAGATGCCGCCGGCAGCCGCCGGGGTGCCCCCGCCTTGCGTTCAACCAAACGGAATCGCATGGCTCATTCCTCCGCGCTTGCCGTCGAGACGGCCCCGGCGGTCAGCTTCTGCCACAGTTCCTCGCCGCCCTTGAGGTTATCGGCGGTGCCGGAATTCCACGCCCCGCGCATCCCCACATAGAACTGCGCCATGTACTCCTGACTGTCACCGCCCTGTGCATGGGTGGTGTCAGCCTGATAGCCGCCGAGATCCAGCCCCGTCAGCACGGGGCAGTCGGTCCATTTGTAGACCATGTTCCACCAGTCGCCGTCGCTGCCGGATCCCGGCAGACCGCCGTCGAGGTAGCGCAGGGTGCCGGTGCTCTCCTCAAAACCCGCCGGGTCATAAAGCAGGAAGACCGAGCTCAAGCCCCCCTGCACATCGGCGGCAAGCTTCGTGGTGCCCGCCATGGTCAGGTAGGCCGCGCTCTCGGTCTGGGTATCCTCGTCCGAATAATCCAGCGTGTAAACGTTCAGAGTCACGACCACCTTGCCGTCGCCGTTCAGGTCTTCGCCCAACGGGGCGAGCCGGGTCTGCAGGGCGTTCACGGTGTCCTCCGGCAGGTAGTAGGGGGCCACCACAGCCACATTATAGTCGGCCTTGGTGGTAAAGAAATACTGCCCGATGAAATTGTAGGCCACGAACGCCACGGCGATGCCGATGATAAGAACCCACTTCAGATTATAGTCCCACCAGTTCGCCCAGCGCTCGCGGCGGGTGTACTGCTTTTCGCGGCGGGGAGCAAGATCGCCGGGGGTAATATCGCGCTCATAACGGTAACTTGCCATAGCTTCCTCTTACAACTCAGCCAGAATGGTCTGGCGGACGGCTTCGGGCAGCTGCTTCTGCTCGGCCTTGCTCATGCCCACGGTCTGAATGGGCGGCAGGATGCGGATGTAGATGGAGCCGGGGGTGGCGCGGTTGCCGTGGCCCTCGAACAGGCCGCGGGCACCGGAGATGGCCACCGGCACCACCGGGGCTCCGGTCTTGATGGCAATGCGGAAGGCACCGGCCTTGAACTCCCCGGCGCCGCCCTCTTCGCCCTTGTAGCGGGTGCCCTCCGGGAAAATGACGAAGCTCCTGCCGCTTTCCACGATGGCGGTGGCATCGTTCAGCGCCTTGACGGAGGCGCGGATGTCGTCCCGCTTGACAAAGACGCAGCCCAGCAGCTTCATCCAGCGGTTGAGCAGGGGGATCTTTTCCAGCTCCTCCTTCGCAAGGATGCCGTGGGGCGCATCCAGCGCCACCAGAAGCAGCGGGATGTCAAAATAGCTGCGGTGGTTGCCGACGAAGACGCAGGGGACCCCCTGCGGGATATTCTCTTTTCCCTCCACGACCAGTTGTGCGCCGGTCACGTTCAGGATGCCCTGACTCCAATGGGGGATGTGCTTGCGAACGATCTGCTCCACGGTGTCCATGTCCCCGGCGGCGAGTGCACGCTCGGCCCGGCGGAGCACACCGTAATGTACGATCATGTACCCGAACAGGTACGCAAATAACGCAATCGTGCGAAGAATGCTCACGATACTTTTCCTCCTTCTGGCCTAAAAAGCCATTGTCATTGTACCACACTTTCCACAAAAATGGGAGTGAACACATTTTTTTTACAAATGAGGGGCCGGATGGCTTGCAAAATTCACAAAATCCGGGTATATTTATAAGCAGAAAGGTAGCACAATAGGCATTTCTTCCGCCTCGGTGCTGCCGGCCGGGACCAAACAAGAAAGGGTTCGTAACAATATGGGTCTTTTTCCTTCTGCAAATGACTTCCGCAAGGCCGGGCCGGGCGTCGAAAAGGACGCGCCCCGCAAAACGGGCGTGGGCCGCTTCTTCGAGCTGGTGGGCCGCGATATGTCCGGCATGTTCCTCGCAAACCTGCTCACCTGCCTCGGCTTTCTGCCGGTGATCTGTCTGGTGTATGTGGGCTTTCTGATGAACAACCTCACGGTCATGGTGCTCAGCGCCATGGTGGGCGGCATCTTGGCCGGGCCCGCACTGGCCGGCATGTACGACACCGTGCTCCGCGCTTTGCGCGACGAAGCCGGTTACTGGTGGACGACCTACCGCAAGGCCTTCAAGCGGAACTTCAAGTCCGCCATCCTGCCCGGCATCGTCTACTGCACCGTCGTCACCATTCAAATTTTCCTCGTCTACTTCTGCTTCAGCATGCTGTACCATGGCACCAACGTCGGGCTGCCCATGTGGGTGGCCACCGTGCTGAATCTGGTGCTGCTGCACATGCTGTTCTCGTACATGTGGCCGCAGGTCGTCCTGCTGGATCAGCCCTTCACCCTGACGCTGAAAAACAGCCTGAACTGCATGATCGCCTTCCTGCCGCACGCACTGGCGTCTTCCATCGTGGCCATCTTGTTCTGGGGCGTCGTGATCCTGTGTATGCCGCTGGGCATCTTTCTGATGCTGATCTTCGGCTTCTGGTTCCAGACCGAGGTTTGCTGCCAGATCGTCTACGGCGACATCGACCGGGTGTTCCACATTGAGGAGAACATCCAGAAGCTGCGGGACGCCGAGCTGGACGCGGCCCTCAAAGAGGAGTACGGCGAGGGTCCGGACGACGACAGCACCCCCGAAGCCTGATTTTCTGATTTTTACGCCGAACGCTGGCCGCAAAGGAGAAACGTGCGATGGAACAACGAAATAACCTCGTGTTGCAGGGCACCGAGACCTTCTCCCGCGGCGCGCTGGACAATGTGGCGCTGGAGAGCGGTGCGCTGGTGCTGGACAGCTCCGCCGGGCGGTATCTGCCCTACGGCAGCTACACCACCCCGGAGTTCGCGATGCCGCCCTTCTGCAACCTGAACGTCAGTTGGAACGCCAGCGCCCCACACAACACCATGGTGGAGGTGCGCTGCCGGGTCTACGCCGGGAACAGTTGGACCGGCTGGATGAGCTTTGGCAAATGGGCCCCGGATTACCCCCGCCGCAGCATCAACGCCCAGAGCGACGACGGCATGATCTTCCTGATGGGAGACACGGTCACGGTCGCCACGCCGGGCGGCGGCACCGGCATCCAGCTCCAAGTCAACCTTTCCACCAACGATGATAAAGCCACCCCCGCCGTCCGGCTGCTGGCCGCAGCGGTCCGTCCTCTGACGTGGGAAAAGCACAGCGGCCATCCGCTGAACCGGCGGCTCTATCTGCCGGAATACTGCCTCTCCGCCCACGACCCCAGCTTCGGCCGGGAGATGGACCTGCCCCTTGTCATGGCGGCTCTGATGAACCGCTGGGGCGAGGACATCCTGCCCGAAGAAGTGGCCTACGCCATGGAGGACAACGCCACCAGCAGCACCGGCAACGCCGCCTTTGCGGCCGCGGCGGCGGGCTGCTGCGGCTTCCCCTGCTGGCAGGCGTGGATGGACCTTGAAGACCTCCGTGCCCAGATCCACGACGACTGTTCCGTCGCCGTCCGGGTCGAGCGCCGGGTGCGGGGCCAGCGCGACCCCGTAGGCATCTGGATGGGGCTGCGGGGCTTCGGCCACGACGATGCCGTGATGGCCGATTTCGTCTTACTGAATGACCCCACTGCAGACAGCGACGGCTCCGTGAACTGCACCATGGCGCTGGCCGATTTCCTGCGCTACTTCACGGGCCGGGCCATCGCTCTGCGGCGCAAGCCGCGGGATATCGCCGCCGACCTGCCAAACCGGGTGCGGTGCGACCTCGCCCGCAAAGAGGACGGCAGCTACTCGTTCGAGCAGCGGGGCCAGCCCGACCCCCTGCCGGAGGATTTTTCCGGCTGGGTGGCCTACACCCTGCACGACGGTGTGGCCCACGCCACCACCGCCCACCGCACCTTCCGCCGGATGGAGCGTACGCCGGAGGGCTGCATCCTCTTCCCGGCGGACCAACTGGCTGCAGGAGGCCGCTGCAGCGTTTACGCTGTGGATCAGACCGGCCGGATGCGGGTGGCGGAAGTCCGCCTCCCCGCGCCCCCGAAACCGGCGGCTCCGCCCGCACTCCCACAGGATCACCAAAGCACCGTGCAGCCGGGTCCGTAAGAACCCGCTCCGCCAAGCGCTTTTTGGAAGATACACCAAACAATAGGAGGAACGCATTATGGCAAAGACGATCATCACCATTGGCCGTGAGTACTGCACCGGCGGCAACTACATCGCAGAGGATGTTGCGAATGCTCTGGGCATCAAGCTCTACGACAAGGAGCTGATCACTATGGCAGCCAAGCACTCCGGTCTGTCCGAGGAGGCGGTTGCAGCCAGCGAGAAGCGCCATACCCACAGTCTGCTGTACAGCCTGTACACCATGGGCAACGAGCTGCCGCTGGGCGATCAGGTGTTCATCCTGCAGAGCCGCATCATCAAGCAGCTGGCCGAGGAAGGCCCCTGCGTCATTCTGGGCCGCTGCGGTGACTACGTGTTGCGGGAGCGCAAGGATGTGCTGCGCGTCTTCATCTACGCGCCGGTGGAGTGGCGCCGTGAGCTGGCCAAGACCGATCCGCTGGTCAAGGCACACGATGAGAAGGGCATCAAGGAAGAGATCGAGAAGACCGACCGCAACCGCGCTGCCTACTACAACTACTACACCCAGAACCGCTGGGGCGATGCCCACAACTACGATCTGGCCATCAACGCTGCCCTTGGCCGCGAGACCTGCGTCAAGATGATCCTTGACGCTGTGGCTGCCAAGGAAAAGACGATGGAAACCGCCGAGACGTAAGCGGCCAAGCCATTTGAGCCGAAACGCTCAAAAAACAATGATGCTGCGTGGGTAGGGTGCGTTTGCACCCTGCCCATGTTTCAGGCATAGAGAAAATTCGTCAATAAGGAGTAATCGTGGAAACAAAGCAAACAACCTCCCCTGCTGCGCAGGAAAACATCATGGGCACCATGTCCATCAACCCCCTGCTCGTCAAACTGAGCGTCCCGATGATGGTCTCGATGCTGGTACAGGCGCTGTACAACGTCGTGGACTCCATCTTCGTGTCCCATGTCAGCGAGAGCGCCCTGACCGCCGTTTCGCTGGCCTTTTCCTTGCAGAACGTCATGATCGCGGTCGGCGTCGGCACCGGTGTCGGCGTCAACGCGCTGCTGTCCAAGAGCCTCGGCGAAAAGGACCAGTACCGCGCCAACAAGACCGCCGAAAACGGCATCTTCCTCGCCTTTTGCAGCTTTGCGGTATTTTTTGTCATTGGCCTGACCTGCATGAAGCCCTACTTCTATGCACAGACCAACGATGCGGAGATTGCCCAGCAGGGCATCCGCTACCTGACCGTCTGCTCGGTGTTCAGCCTTGGCCTGTTTATGCAGACCATGAGCGAAAAGCTGCTGGCCGCAACGGGCCGCACCAACCTGAGCATGTGCAGCCAGCTCATCGGTGCCATCGTCAACATCGTGCTGGACCCCATCTTCATCTTCGGCTGCTGCGGTGAAGCCCTTTCCGGCACCACCGGCGCAGCCGTGGCCACCGTCATCGGCCAGTTCTGCGGCGCGGGCGCGGCCATCTTCTTCAACCTGAAGAAGAACCCCGACATCCAGCTCGACTGGCACGGCTTCCGCCCCAGCGCCGATGCCATCAAGCGGATCTACATCGTTGGTCTGCCCAGCATCGCGATGCAGTGCGTCGGCAGCGTGATGACCTTCCTGATGAACAAGATCCTGATGGCCTTCTCGGCCACGGCCGTCGCCGTCTTCGGCGTCTACTTCAAGCTGCAGAGCTTCGTCTTTATGCCCATCTTCGGCATGAACAACGGCATGGTCCCCATCATCAGCTACAACTACGGTGCCCGCAGACCTGACCGCGTGAAGAAGACCATCAAGCTGGCCATGTGCTATGCCGAGGGCATCATGCTGATCGGCTTCCTGCTGTTCCAGTTCGCACCGGATAAGCTGCTGGGCTTCTTCGCCGCCAGCGACGCCATGCTGGCCATCGGCATCCCGGCGCTGCGCATCATCTGCCTCCACTTCCTGCTGGCCGGCATGAGCATCATCCTGTCCTCGTCGTTTCAGGCGCTGGGCAACGGCATGTTCAGCCTGATCGTTTCCATCTGCCGTCAGCTGGTGGTGCTGATCCCTGCCGCATGGCTGTTGAGCCAGACCGGCAACGTGAACATGGTGTGGTGGTCCTTCGTCATCGCAGAGCTGGTCAGCGTGGTGATGAGCTTTGCCCTCTTCGCGCAGCTCAACAAGAAGATCATCGCTCCCCTGTACAACTAACAAAACCGAAAGGAACGTGAGCCTTATGGGAAAGAAGTTAAAATGGAACCTCGTGCTGATGAGCATCCTGTATCTGGGGCTGGGCATCTTCTTGCTGCTGGTCCCCGGCACAGCGCTCAACATCGTCTGCTACGCGCTGGGCGGCGTGGTGCTGGCCTGTGCGGCCGTGCAGCTCATCCGCTATTTTGCGGTGGAGCGCGGGGTGTTCCAAAGCCAACTGACCCTGATCTCCGGCCTTGTGTGTCTGGGGCTGGGCGCGTTCCTCATCATCCGCAGCGACATCGTGGTGCGCATCCTGCCCATCGTGTTCGGCCTGTTCGTCATCTTTGACAGCCTTGGCCGCATCCAGAACGCCTTGGAGCTGCGCCGGTGCGAGTATCCGAGCTGGAAGGGCTTTTTGCTGCTGGCGGTGCTCAGCATCGCGCTGGGTGTCATCATGATCGTGGACCCCTTCGGCACCATGGAAACGCTGGTCATGGCCATCGGCGTCATCCTGATCGTGGAGGGTTCGCTCAACCTGCTGAGTGCGCTGTACACGGTCATCGCGGTGAAGCGGTTCCTGAAGCTGCACCCGGAGACCCAGTCCATGCTGGAGGCCGTGACGGGCGAGGACCTGAACGGCGACGGCGTCATTGCGCCGGATGTTGCCCGCGCAGACGTAGAAGCTTCCGCCGTGGAACTCGACCATGTGGACGAGAGTGCGGAGGTGGAGCAGGAAAACGATTAACGGGCTCGCCCTCTCAGGCCGCTGATAAAAGAGAGTAACTGAAATCAATAGTAAAGGAAAACATTATGAACAACTACGACCTGATCATCGTCGGTGCCGGCCCGGCCGGCATCTTTACCGCTGTGGAGCTGCTGCGCCACGGCAGCAAGAAGAAGATCCTGCTGGTGGAAAAGGGCAAGCCGGTGGAAAAGCGCCACTGCCCCAAGGCAGAGCTGGGCCACTGCGTCAACTGCCGCCCCACCTGCGCCATCACCACCGGCTTCTCCGGTGCGGGTGCTTTCTCGGACGGCAAGCTGAGCCTCTCCTATGAGGTCGGCGGCGACCTGCCCAGCCTCATCGGCGAGGAGTTCGCGCAGGAGCTCATCAACTACACGGATAAGATCTACCTCGAATTTGGTGCCGACCCCCATGTGGAGGGCATCTACACCGGCGAGGACATCAAGGAGATCCGCAAGAACGCCATCCACGCGGGCCTGAAGCTGGTGGACTGCCCCATCCGCCACCTCGGCACCGAGAAGGCCCAGCAGCTGTATCTGGCCATCCAGAACTATCTGGCCGACAACGGCGTGGAGATGCTCTTCTCCACCGAGTGTGAGAACATCATCCTCGAAAACGAGGTCTGCAAGGGCGTATATCTCCGCAATGGCAGCGAGGAACCCCGCGCCGTCTACGCGGATACCGTCGTCATCGGCACCGGCCGCCGCGGCGCGGACTGGCTGGAGAAGATCTGCGCGGAGCACCACATCGCCCACAAACCCGGCACCGTGGACATCGGCGTCCGGGTCGAGTGCCGCAATGAGGTCATGGAGAAGGTCAACAAGGTGCTGTACGAGTCCAAGCTCATCGGCTACCCGAAGCCTTGGAAGAACAAGGTCCGCACCTTCTGCCAGAACCCCGGCGGCTTCGTGGCGCAGGAAAACTACGACAACGACCTTGCCGTGGTCAACGGCCACAGCTTCAAGGAGAAGAAGAGCGAAAACACCAACCTCGCCATCCTCGTCTCCCACAATTTCACCGAGCCCTTCAACCAGCCCATCGCCTACGCCCAGAAGGTCGGCGAGCTGACCAACATGCTGGGCGCGGGGCACATCATGGTCCAGCGCTACGGCGACATTCTGGACGGCAAGCGCACTTGGGCCAAGGAGCTGGCCCAGTCCAACGTGAAGCCCACCCTGAAGGATGCCGTCGCTGGTGACATCACCGCTGCCATGCCCTACCGCGCCATGACCAACATCATCGAGTTCATCAAGATGCTGGATATGGTCGTGCCCGGCTTTGCCGCCAACGAGACGCTGCTGTACAGCCCGGAGCTGAAGTTCTACTCCAACAAGGTCAAGATGGACGAGAACCTCGACACCAACATCAAGGGTCTGCACTGCCTCGGCGACTCTTCCGGCTGGACCCGCGGCCTGATGATGGCTTCCGTCATGGGCGTGCTCATGGGCCGGAAGCTGGCCGAAAAAGAAGGCTGCTGATCGAACATTCTACCTTTCCCCGTGCCCTCCGGCACGGGGATTTTTTTCATGCCCGTTTTCGACGATTTTTACAACACGGCGTTTTCCCGGTCTTGTTCCGTTTTCCTTGCGCAAATAATTGATTTTTCCCGAAAAAACTGCTACACTAAGGAAAAATGAGATCGCTACAGAAACGTGAGGGAGGTTATTTTCTATGCGCGATTCTCCGGGAAGCGTCGTCACGCTGCTATGTTCGGGCATCCAGCTTTACAGTGCGGAGCGGCGCATTGCAGACTGCATCCTCAAAGATGTCAAGTGGGCGTCGGTGGTCACCTCAGCCCAGCTTGCCCATGCCAGCCAGTCGTCGGAGGCCACCGTGACCCGGCTGTGCCACAAGCTCGGCTTCGAGAACTACCGCAAGTTCCAGCTCGCCCTTGCGCGGGACGTGATGGAGCAGCAGGAGGTGGAGGTCCTGCATTCCTCCAGCCCAGACCCCCTGCGGCAGACGCTGCAGTCCGTCCAGTCCAACCGGCAGGAAGAGATCCGCGCCACCATTCAGGCACTCAATCTGCGCCAATTGCGGAAGGCCATGAGCGTGCTGCGCAGCGCGGAGATCATCGAGATCGAAGCCACGGACAACAGTCTGCCCGTGGCCATGGACGCTTCGCTCAAACTGAGCGGCCTCGGCAAGCGCTGCATGACCAGCGCCGTGGCGGCAAAGGCCAAAGCCTTTGCCGCCACCCTCACCGAGCGGGATGCGCTGCTGCTCATCTCCTGCGACAGCCGCAGCGAGCGGCTGCTGGAAACGGCCCGCACCGCCCGCGAGCACGGGGCTGCGATCCTGCTCATCACCTGCGACCGCCGCTCCCCGCTGGCCGCACAGGCCGACCACCTGCTGCTGGCCTCCAACCGCGCCCAGCGCATCGTGGATACCGATCCGGCCCCCTCACTCCTCTCGTCGGCCCTGCTGGTCGAAGTTCTGTACTACCTGCTCCTGACCGGGGAAGACCTTTCCTAACAGCAAAAACAGCCCGTCCCCCTTCGGAGACGAGCTGTTTTTTATGCGGTCAGGCGTTGAAAACGTATCGATCCATCCGGCGGAACGCTTCCTCGATGCGGGAGCGGGGCGACGCCAGATTCATCCGCAGATGGCAGGGGCCGTGGAACATCCTGCCATCCTGAATGGCGACACCGACGTCCCAGCAAGCTTGTTCGACGTCCTCGATGGTCTTGCCGTGGGCGGCGCACCAGTCGGTGCAGTCCACGAAGAGCATGTAGGTGCCCTCCGGCTTTGCCACCTTGACGCCCTCGAAGTGGTTGGCGATGTAGTCACAGGCGAAATCGATGTTGCCGGTCAGCACCTCGCACAGTTCATCAGTCCACTCGTAGCCTTCCGGCTTGTATGCGCCGATGAGGGCGTGCATAGACAGCACGTTCATCATGTTGTAGTGGTTCAGGCTGGACTCCTTCAGGATGCGGTCCCGCCACCAGTCGTTGTACACGATGTGGTAGCTGCCCACGAGGCCCGCCAGATTGAAGGTCTTGGAGGGGGCATAGAACGCCGCCGTCCGCATCCGGGCATCCTCGCTCACCGACTGGGTGGGGGTGTGCTTGTGGCCGGAAAGGATGATGTCGGACCAGATCTCGTCGGAGATCACATAGACATCGTACTTTTTGTACAGTTCCATGGCCTTTTCCAGCTCCCAGCGCTCCCAGACGCGGCCGCAGGGGTTGTGGGGGTTGCACAGGATGGCGGCATGGATGTGTTCTTCCTTCAGGTGCTTTTCCATATCGGCGAAATCCATCCGCCAGACGCCGTTCTCATCCTTCACCAGCGGGGAGTGGACGGCCTCGTAGCCGTTGTTCTTCAGGCTCTTGGTGAAGCCGATGTAGGTGGGGCTGTGGATCAGCACTTTGTCGCCCCGGGAGCAGACGCAGTTCAGCGCGCTGATGACGCCGCCCAGCACACCGTTCTCGTAGCCGATGTGCTCCGGCTTCAGGCCGGTGACGCCGTTGCGGGTCTCGTGCCAGCGGATGATGCTGTCAAAGTACTCCGCCGGGGCCTGAAAATAGCCGAAGGCCGGGTGCTTGGCGCGCTCAATGATGGCTTCCTGAATGGTGGGCACGGTGGGGAAGTTCATGTCCGCCACCCACATGGGGATGGCATCGAAGCCTTCCTTCGGGGGAGCGGGAGAAAAGCCGTCGCCCTTCAGGCCGTCCACCGCAATGGCGTCCCTGCCGCGGCGGTCAATGATCGAAGTGAAATCGTATTTCATAAGTGCGCTCCTTCTCAAAAAATCGTTCGTCTTCACCTTAACATATTTTTGCGTCCCATGCAACCACTCGCCGCAAAGTCGAAAAAATCCTGCGGAAAAATCACGAATTTTTACGATAAAAAAGAGCTTTCCACCCAGCGGCGGAAAGCTCTTTTGCAAAGCAGGTTCAGCCCTCGATGATCTCGACGGTCTTCATCTTGACCGGGGTCTTGGGCTTATCGTTCCAGTCGGTCGGGACAGCAGCGATCTTGTCCACCACGTCCATACCGGCGACGACCTTGCCGAACGCGGCATACTGGCCGTCCAGATGGGGGGCGTCTTGGTGCATGATGAAGAACTGGCTGCCCGCGCTGTTGGGGTTCATGCTGCGGGCCATGCTGATGACACCGCGGGTGTGCTTGAGCGGGTTGTTCACGCCGTTGGCGGTAAACTCACCCTTGATGTTCCAGCCGGGGCCGCCGGTGCCGTTGCCCAGCGGGCAGCCGCCTTGGATCATAAAGCCGGGGATGACACGGTGGAAGGTCAGGCCGTTGTAGAAGCCCTGACCGACCAGCTTCTTGAAATTCTCACAGGTGATGGGGGCAACTTCCTCATTCAGCTCAATATCGATGATGCCGCCGTCTTCCATAGTAATGCGAACCATAATGTTCCAATGCTCCTTTAAATCATGCCCCGTTCCGGGGTGTTTGCGGCAGAAGTTCTGCCAGAGTTCCCTTATAGTATACCATACCTTTTGCCTTGTGCAACGGCATAGTTGCAACGTTTTTGTAAATTCGGGCCGGATTTTTACAAGTTCCCGTCAAAAAGAATCCTTCAATCCACCTCGACCCACTCCGTGACAGGCTGGCCCTCCAACTGATTGCCGTCGGCACGGTAATACCGGGTCTCGGTCGTACCGGCCCGGTTCAACAGCTCTACCATAAAAACCTGTCCCGTTTCGACGGCCATCGGATAATTGTTACAGCCCATGACCTCTCCTGTGGTCGGCAAGTCCTTGAAGTCCTGATACGCATTTTCCAGCCGCCAAAACTTCCGGGTCTTGTAACCCGATATCTTGGAGATATCCTCCTCCCCAAAGTAAGAGGCCGTATAGCGTTTTCCGTTCACAGTGATTGTTTCCGTCGCAAGCGGCTCTGTCAGCATTGACAAATCTTCCGTATGCACCCGGCCTCCGTAGGTTTCGCTGAGCTGCCCGGCCATATAATCGGGTCGGCTATACGACGACGCAATATGTGCCGAGCCATAGATCCCCATGATGTCGGCCCTGCGTTCGGCTTCCAGTTCCTGATAGCTGCGCTCAAAATTTTCAACCATCTTGTTTTCCCGGTAAGCGTCTGCGGCATCCGAATCGGTTTGTTTGGTTGCATAGTAGGTTTTGCCTTGTTCGATATTTTCCAGCACACGCTGATACTCTGCCGTATCGTTCTGCCCATTGGCTTCCAGATAGGCCAGATACCGCGCACCGGTGCTTTCCCATGTATGTCCGACATCCGTACCATGGAACACCGTTTCAGGATACCGTTCCTTGATCTGCTTCAGAAAGTTTTTCATGACCTCCGTGCCGCCCTGCGTTCCCTGCCAATCTTGAAATTGCAGGTTCAGCAGCTCGTCATCATCCGCTTTCATCCAAAGGTTTAAAAACTGCGCATCGAAGTAGGGAAACTCCACAAACAGGTCCCGCATTCCCCGCGCGTAATAACCGCCCCAGATTTCAAGCTCTTCGTCGAGGATGCGCTGCTGGCTGTGTTCTTCACCATACAGATAGATCTGGCTTGTCAGCCCTCTTTGAATGTTGGCCACAGTCATCCCGGCCAGTAAAATCATGAGGAGGCCTAACAAAACGAGTTTCCACCTCTTCGGTTTTTCCTTTTCCGTTGTCTGGTTCATTTTTATCCTTCCTTTACGTCTTGCTGTAAACTTTTGTTGACAAATCCCGCCCCGTTACAATTCTTCCCGCAGCTCCGTCATATCGGCCCAGAAGCGTTTGGGGCAGTGGGTCATGCGGCCGCGCTCATTGTGGCGGGCCTTGATCTCCAGCGTCTTGTAAAATTGCTTCCAGAGGGTTTGGAACTGCTGTTCCCGCGCGCTGGGCGGGGGAAGCACCAGCGGCTCAGCCAGTTCCAGAAGCTGCGGCTTATGGTCCTGATACAGCAGCACCGCTTGGTGCACTGCATCGTAGATCATGAAGTTCTCCTCCGGGAAGCGGCCGCAGAAATGCCCCCGCAGCAGCGGCAGGATGTAGTTTTTCGGGTGGATGACCGCCCCCAGCATCCCGTCGTGTTCCTCAAAGCGGACAAAGCCCTGAAACTTGTCCACCTCCCAGTCGAGGCTCTTTTTCATCTCGTAGAGCGGGGCCACGTCCGGGTGGCCCGCCCGCTTGACGGTGCCCGGCCCCAGCGCAAAGGCCAGATGCAGAAACCGGATGAGGAGCAGTTCCTTGTCCTCCCGGCCGGAGAGGAAGTCCCGCGTAACAAGGTACTCCGTCTCCGCCCCCAGCTTCCGGCCAAAGCTCGCAAAGACACGCCGGGCCTTTTCGTGGTCGGTGGCAATGTCTTTGAACGGGTAGAGGGTGGCCGTCTCCCGCTCCGGCGTCCAGACCGCGAAGGGGATCTCGTGCTGGGCAAAGCTCTCGAAGACGCAGCAAAGGAAGCCCTCGAAGCTGCCGTCGTAGAGGTAGACCACATCGGCATCGTGGAGCTTGCGGGCGGGGGTCACAGTGCTTTCGCCAGACATTGCACTGCCTCCTCCCGCACCAATTTCTGTGCCGTGCGGGGCGGCACACCCTGCGCCACCAGCTTGTCCACAGCGGGCGGGGAGAACATGCTCAACTGCTCGACCCCGCCGCTGAATACGTTCGGGTCGATGAGGGCGTTGGTGATCCGCTCCCGGCCCGCGCTGCCGCGCCCCGGATGCGCCCCCGCAAAGCCCCGGCAGGTGATGAAATACTGGGCCCGCTTGAGCACCACGCCCATCCGTTTCAGCTCGTCCAGCCCCAGCGACGCCTGTTTGCGGGCGTGCCAGATCCGCCGGGCGCTCTTGGGGCCGATGCCCGGCACCCGCAGCAGCATCTCGAAGGGAGCCTTGTTCACATCCACCGGGAACAGCCCGTAATGCTGCACGGCCCAGTTGCACTTGGGGTCAAGGTAGGGGTTGAAGTTCTGGTTATGCTCGTCCAGAATCTCGTCCGCCTTGAACTGGTAGAACCGCAGCAGCCAGTCCGCCTGATAAAGCCGGTGCTCCCGCAGCAGCGGGGGCTTGGTATCCAGCGCAGGGAGGCGGGTATCCTCGGTGACGGGGATGTAGGCAGAGTAAAACACCCGCTTGAGGCTGTACTTCTGGTACATCCCCTCGGTCAGCTTCAGGATATGGTAATCCGTCTCCGGCGAGGCTCCCACGATCATCTGGGTGCTCTGCCCGGCGGGGGCAAACTTGGGCGCTTTGCGGTAGAGGGTCAGCTCCTCCCGGTTGGCGGCCCCCTCCGCCGCGATCTGCTTCATGGGGCGGAAAATGGAGTGCCGCCCCTTGTCCGGGGCCAGCAGCTTCAGGCTGTTCTCGCTGGGCAGCTCGACATTGACGCTCAACCGGTCGGCCAGAAAGCCCAGTTGTTCCAGCAGCTCCGGGCTGGTGCCGGGGATGGCCTTGGCGTGGATGTACCCGCCGAAGTGGTACTCATTCCGCAGCAGCCGCAGGGTCTTGAGCATCCGCTCGGTGGTGTAGTCCGGGGTTACCAGCACCGCACTGGACAAAAACAGCCCCTCGATGTAGTTGCGGCGGTAGAATTCGATGGTCAGCTCGGCCAGCTCCCGCGGCGAAAAGGTCGCGCGGGGGACATCATTCGACTTGCGGTTGACGCAGTAGCTGCAATCAAAGGCGCAGCAGTTGGTCATCAGCACCTTCAGCAGACTGACACAGCGGCCATCGGCGGTAAAGGCGTGGCAGCAGCCCGGCGCGTAGCAGCTGCCGAGACTTCCCGCCTTCGCCGTGTGGGAAGCGCCGCTGGACGTACAGGCCACATCATATTTTGCACTGTCCGCTAAAATGGTCAGCTTCTCCATCAGCGACTGTTCCATACCGCACCTCCGTTTCAAAAAAATCAGACTGCCGCACAACTCCTTCCGTCATCGCTGACGCGATGCCACCTCCCTCAATGAGGGAGGCTTTCACAGCTTGCCGTTACGCCAAGGCTCCCTCTGAGAGGGAGCTGGCACGGCAAAGCCGTGACTGAGGGAGTCATACAGCAGTCTGATCGTTTACCACTTGGCCTTTGTTTCGACCACACGGCCCGCAATGTGAAGATTGTTCAGGTCCTCACCCTTGATGACCATTTCCTTATAGGTGGGGTTGAAGGGCTGCAGCACGACGCAGTTGCCCCGCTGCAAATACCGCTTGAGGGTGCCCTCCCCCTCGTCGCCGTAGATCAGCACGCCCAGATCGCCGTTTTCCAGCGTATCCTGCTTGTGCACCAGCGCCAGATCGCCGTCGTGGATGCGGGGCTCCATGCTGTCGCCGCGCACCACGAGGTAAAAGTAGTTGGACGGATCCTTGACGCGGGCATACTCCCTGCCGTAATCCTCTTCAAAGGCCAATGCGCCGTAGCCGGCCTTCACCGTGCCGATAACGGGGATCAGGCTGTACACATAGCTGCCGAAGAAGCGCTCTTCGGTCTGGCCCTCGTCGGCCGGGTCGAACAGGCCCAGCAGATAATCTGCAGTGGTGTCAAGGATCTCGGCCAGCTTCGCCACTGTGGTGGGGTCCGGCGAGCTTTTTCCGCTCTCCCACTTGCCCACTGCCTGCTGGGTAACGCCCAAAAGGGATGCAAGTTCCGCCTGACTCATATGCTTTTGCTTGCGGCATTGCCGTAACAGTTCCGGAAACGACATCGTTCAACACTCCTCTGCTTTCGTCCGTTGGGTTGGTTTCTTGGTGTTTTTATTATACAACAAAAGGATGTGCAAGTAAAGAGAAATTTTCGTTTTTCTTCGAAAAAAAGTTGTCGCCTCACAAAAAGCCCCTCGTCCCATGGAGAAATTTTCAATTTAGGGTTGACAGCACGCCGGAAATCTGGTAAATTAAATAGGCATTCGGTACGGCGTGTGCGAGTGCCCACGAGGAGAGATGTCCGAGTGGTTTAAGGAAGCAGTCTTGAAAACTGCCGTGCGGCAACGCACCGTGGGTTCGAATCCCACTCTCTCCGCCATTTTTTTGAATAAGTGTAACACACTTTGCTCTGGAGTAGTACTCAAGAGGCCGAAGAGGCGCCCCTGCTAAGGGCGTAGGTCGTCTAAACAACGGCGCGAGGGTTCAAATCCCTCCTACTCCGCCAAGAAAAAGCTCGATGATTCTTTGAAATCACCGGGCTTTTTCCATTTATAGCACCCAATTCGTCACCACCGCCAGAATGCTCAGATGGACGGGGTAGAACCCATAAAACGCCCACTTGACCCACTGGGGGCAGCGGCCCCGCTGGCCGTTATAGAACCAGATGAGCACAAAGGCCAGCGGGGCGGTCAGCTCGAACAGCATCATCACCGCACCGATGATGCACTGGTACTTCCGGTTGTTCCGGGTCAGGTAGAGCGCCACGATGAGCGCCACGCCGATGGCTCCGTAGTCCGTTTGCAGAAGCTGGGCAAGGACGACGCAGCCCAGCGCAGCAAGGCGGCCCTTCCATGCAATGTTCCCCTCGGCGTCCTGAAACTTCTGCATCAGCGCCATGGCCAGCACGCCCAGCGCCAGCGTCCAATAGACATTCTGGTTGCCCCAGTGGAAGGGCGTCCGGAAGAAGGCCATGTCAAAGGGGACCTCGCTGAGTAGTCCAAACAGGAACAGCCGCTCCACATAACGCTTCACATCGTGGGTGTGGAGGAAGCCCTCCACCAGCAGGAAGCAGAAGATGGGGAAAGCCAGCCGCCCGATGTAGCGCAGAACACGGTCCAGCTGGAGCAGCGATGCCGCAGCGGGGTCAGTCGAAAACGTACCGGACGCGATCAGCGGCACCAGAAGCCCTGCTTCAAGGCAGGAAGCCCCGATATGGTCGATGAGCATGGTGATGCAGGCAATGAGCTTGAGCGTGGTCCCGCTCAGGCCCTGTCGTTTCTGTACTGGAAGTGTTTCCATTCAAAATCCCTCCTACTGCCCCGAAATCAGGCCGAAAATGCTTGACAGAACGGACGCAGAATAGTAAAATCAAGAAGATAATTGAACTATCTCAAACGAAAGATGAAAAAGATTCACAGAGAATGAAGCGTCTCCGAACGAGAAAACGGAAGGAGGCATGGGATATGACGCTGTTTTCCTATGAAATTTTTGACGCAGTTGCGCGGCAGGGCAGTTTCAATAAGGCCGCCCAGCAGCTGCACCTGACCCCGTCCGCCATCAGCCACGCCATTGCGGTGATGGAGGCAGAACTCGGCTTCACCTTATTCAACCGCGGCAAAAACGGCGTCACCATGACCAGCTACGGCTCATCCATCTACCCGTCCATCCGTGCCGTCCTGAACAGCGACGAGGCGCTGCAGCAGAGCATCGCGCGGCTGAACGGTCTGGAGAAGGGCAAGGTCAAGCTGGGCGTGTTCAACTCCGTCTGTGCCGGGTTGCTGCCGGATATCCTCAAGGGCTTTTCCGCCCAGTTCCCCCAGATCGAGATCGAGGTCTATCAGGGTACTTACGACGACGTGAAGGAGTGGCTGCGCACTGGGCAGGTGGATATGGCATTCCTGTCCAACAACTGCCGGGATGAATTCACCCTGACCGAGCTGTTCCGCGAGCCTCTGCTCTGCATCACCCCGATGGACTGGCCCGAACCGCCCCGCGGCGTGATGACGCCGGAGCTGATGAACGGCCAGAACTTTGTCGTCCAGTGGGACGCCACCGACGCCGAGATGCGCCAGTTCCTCAAGAAATACTCCATCGCCACCGAGCGCCGCTGCCACGTCATCGACGACCAGTCCAACATCGCCATGGTGGAGGCCGGCCTCGGCATCTCCATCATGCCCCGGATGCTGCTGCGCAAGTGCACTGCCGCCGTCAAGATCTACCCCATCCAGCCGGAGGAAGACCGCGTGGTCGGCTTGGCTGTCCAGCGCCCCACCGCGATGGCACCGGCTGTGGAGCAGATGTTCCACCACATTGTCGAGTATTGTCAGAACCTCGACTGAACTTTATCATAACATACTGAGCCGGTGTTTACAACATCGGCTTTTTTCTTTTTGCGGATTGTATCCCACCCGGAGATACGGTATACTAAGGGTGCAATAAGGAGGGAACGACCATGAAACGACGGGATTTTTGCAAAGCACTGGGGCTTTCGGCGGCGTGCGGGGCGCTCTGGCCACAGTTGAGTGTCCGCGCAGCGGCGCAGCCGGTGGGCCGCGCCGTTCCGGACGGGAACTACACCCTGCCGTTCCTCAGCATCCTGAGCAATACGGACGTCAGCCACGATTTCTATTATTCGGAGAGCTTCTTCGACCACCCCGCCACCGAGTATGACCACAAACTCGCCTTGGTGACGCTGGGTATGGTCATGGCGGCCTTCAACTCCGCCGTCAGCGCCTACCGCTACTGGGTCAACGGCGAGGCGGGCCGGGAGCTGAATCTTGCCGCCTCCTACGAACTGCTGGGCTTTGGGGATGCGGTCTACTACAACTACGACATCGACACCGGCAAGGCGGGGGATTTCGTCGGCTACTCGCTGGCCCGCAAGAGCTTCGACTACAACGGCCAGAAGCGCACCCTCGTGGCGCTGATGCTGCGGGGCGGCGGCTACGGCGGCGAGTGGACCAGCAACCTGCACACCGGTGCCACCAACGCCCACTACGGCTTCACCACCCCCGTGGCGGCGGTGTACGCCTCCCTGAAAGCCTACCTCGCCAAGATCGAGGCGGAGGGGGAGCCGGGCGAAGTCAAACTCTGGGTCGGCGGGTACAGCCGCGGTGCCATTGTGGCCAACATGACCGCCGCCAAAGCGCTCCGTACCCTGCCGCTGCTCCAGAAGGAGAACTGTTTTGTCTACACCTTCGCCACCCCGGCTGCGCTGACCGCCGCCGACCAGCCCGACTTGCAGCAGGACTTCGACAACAACCACGCTGCTGACGGCTCCCTGCGCACGACGTGGGCCGAGAGCAACATCTTCAACCTGATCTCCAGCGGCGATCTCGTGCCCCGCGTCCTCCCCGCCGACTGGGGCTATTACCGCAACGGCAACGACCGCTTCCTGCCCGCTTCCAAAAACAAGGACGAGCTGGCCGGCCTTGACGCGCTGGGCGCGTCCTACGGGCCGGTGCCGCTCCAGATCAGCGAGCTTGCCACCGCCGAGGACACCAGCGCCGTCATCGCGGCGGTGGAGAAGTTCTGCGGCACCAAGGAGAACTTCCACGAGAAATACGAAGCCGCCCTGATGGACATGGTGCAGTGCGCCTTTATCCGCACCGAGGACGAGGTGCTGGCCGGGAAGATCCTCTCGGACGAGGAGATCATCACCCGGCTGGAGAGCCTGTCCAATATGCACCAGTTTGACTTCTGGCGGATCACCACCTGCGTCTTCGCGGCGTCCAAGATGAGCCGCCCCATTTTGGAGCGGTTCGGCCAGAACGTGCCGCTGATGGCCCAGCAGATCATCATCCCGGTGCTGGCAGTCGGCCTGTGCTACGACATCGAGACCGACATCGTTAAGGTAGTGGCCCAGTACATCGTGAAGCTCGTCTCCATGCGGGGCGAGCTGGACAGCGTCCTCCGCGCCGCCTACTGCCACGAGGGCGAGAACTACTTGGCTCTGATGGAATATTACGCGCCGGAGGAGCACGGCATGGAGCCCTTCACCCGGACCTGACAAAAAAAGAGGCTGCTGCACAGAACTCCCTCAGTCACGGCTTCGCCGTGCCAGCTCCCTCTCGGAGGGAGCCTTGGCGTAACGGTAAGCTGTGAAAGCCTCCCTCTCAGAGGGAGGTGTCATCGCGTCAGCGATGACGGAAGGAGTTGTGCAACAGCCTCTTTTTCGTATTCAGAAATTACAGCATCTCGTGGACGGTCTTGCAGATGGTGGCTGCATCGAGACCGTACAGCTTCAGCAGATCCCACGCGGGGCCGGAGCAGCCGAACTTGTCCTGCACGCCGATGCGGCGGACGGGGGTGAGCTGCTTCTCGCTGAGCAGGGCGCAGACGGCCTCGCCCAGACCGCCGATGACGCTGTGCTCCTCGGCGGTGATGACCTTGCCGCATTCCTTGGCAGCCTTGAGGATGATCTCCTCGTCCAAGGGCTTGATGGTGTGGATGTTGATGACGCGGGCGTGGATGCCCTCGGCGGCCAGCTGTTCGGCGGCCAGACGGGCTTCGTTGACCATCAGGCCGGTGGCGATGATGGCGATATCATCGCCCTCGGTGAGCTGCTCGCCCTTGCCGATCTCAAAGTGGTAGTTGGCTTCGTCGTGGAAAACGGGAACCGCCAGACGGCCAAACCGCAGATAGACCGGGCCCTGCATCGCGTAAGCGGCGCGGACCGCAGCGCGGGCCTCCACGTCATCGGCGGGGCAGATGACGGTCATGCCGGGCAGACTGCGCATCAGCGCGAAGTCCTCGCAGCACTGGTGGGAAGCGCCGTCCTCGCCGACGGAGATGCCGCCGTGGGTCGCACCGATCTTGACGTTCAGGTGGGGGTAGGCGATGGAGTTGCGGATCTGCTCAAAGGCACGGCCCGCAGCAAACATGGCAAAGCTGGAAACGAAGGGGGTAAAGCCCATGGTGGACAGGCCGGCGGCCACGCCCATCATGTTGCCCTCGGCAATACCGCAGTCAAAGTGGCGGTCCGGGTAAGCCTTGCGGAACATGCCGGTCTTGGTGGCGGCTGCAAGGTCTGCATCCAGCACCACGATGTCGTCGTGACCCTCGGCGGCCAGTTCCTTCAGCGTGTTGCCGTAGCTGTCACGGGTTGCGATCTTCTTCACATCTGCCATCTTACTTGTCCTCCTCTTCCAGCGCGGCGTAGGCTGCGTTCAGTTCCTTCATGGCGATCTCATATTCCTCGTCATTGGGACCCTTGCCGTGCCAGTCAACGGCGTTCTCCATAAAGGAAACGCCCTTGCCCTTGAGGGTATCCATCACGATGCAGGTGGGCTTTTCGGTCTCTGCGTGGAAGGCCTTGATGGCGGCTTCGATCTGGTCGTAGTCGTGGCCGTTGATGGTGATGACGTTGAAGTTGAACGCCTTCAGTTTTTCCTCCAGCGGTGCGCTGTTCATGACCGTCTCGGTGGTGCCGTCGATCTGCAGGTGGTTGCGGTCAAGGAAGACGCAGAGGTTCGACAGGCCGTAGTGGGCGGCGAACATGAAAGCCTCCCAGCACTCGCCCTCTTCCACCTCGCCGTCGCCGACGATGGCGTAAACGCTCAGGCCCTTGCCCGCGTGCTTGGCGCCCAGCGCCATACCGGCGGCGGCGCTGATGCCCTGACCCAGACTGCCGGTGGACATATCCACACCCGGCACGCTGTTCATGTTGGGGTGGCCCTGCAGATAGCTGCCGATCTTGCGCAGGGTCTTGAGGTCCTCCACCGGGAAGAAGCCGCGCTCAGCCAGTGCTGCGTACAGGCCGGGGGCTGCGTGGCCCTTGGAGAGCACCAGACGGTCCCGATCCGGAGCCTTCGGAGCCTTCGGATCGACGTTCATCTCCACGAAATAGAGGTAGGACAGCACTTCCGCGATATCCAGACTGCCGCCCGGATGGCCGCACTTGGCGCTGTGAGTGCCCTCGATCACGCCCATGCGGATGTGACAGGCGTGCTTTGCTAGGGTGAGTTTTTCTGCATTTGTCATGATGGTCCTCCCGTATGAACCTCAGCGTTTGCATCGGAGTGTGTGCGCAGGGAGGCCGTTACGCCTCGATGCGCTATTTTTCAATTCTATATTATCTATTCTGTGCAAAAACGTCAAGGTTCTTTCGTGAAAATGTACATCACTTGGCAAAACCGCTTTCAAATTCGCCGGTTTTTGTGGAAATTGCGGCCCGTTCCTTCCCCTTGACATCCCCCTTACCATCTGCTATAATTTTCACAATTCCGGCAGGAAGCCGGGCTGAGGGGCTGAAGCCCATTTTTTCCATCGCTTTTTTGAAACAGACACCATGAAGGGGTCTGCCTTTGGCGTACCATGCCAAGGGCGGGCCTCTTTTTTGTTGTGTTCTGTCACCAGAAGGAGGAACCATTGATGAAGACCAAACCCAACTCTCCCGCACGGAACATCGTGCTGGCCGCGCTGTTTCTGGCGCTGGCCTTTGTCCTACCCATGATCACCGGCCATGTGCCCCAGATCGGCAACATGCTCTGCCCCATGCACTTCCCGATGCTGCTGGCGGGCTTTGTGCTGGGCGGGCCGTGGGGCCTTGCCCTCGGCTTTATCGCGCCGCTGCTCCGCTCGGTGCTGTTCGGGATGCCCCCCCTGTACCCCATCGCCATCTCCATGGCCTTTGAGCTGGCCACCTACGGCGCCGTCAGCGGCTGGATGTACAAAAAAGTCCGGCACACTCTGCCCATGATGTATGCCGCCCTCGCCACCGCCATGGTGGCGGGCCGCCTTGTCTGGGGCGCAGTGCGGTTCGTGCTGGCGGGCCTGTCCGGCTCGGCCTTCCCCTTCTCGGCCTTCCTGTCCGGTGCGCTGCTCACCGCTGTGCCCGGCATCATCGCCCAGCTCATCCTCATCCCGCTCATCCTGACTGCTTTGCAGAAGGCAAAGTTCATGGACTGAGCCGTTTTCCCCGAAACAAAAAAGGGGCCGCCGCAAGTTTTCGCTTGCAGCGGCTCCTTTTTTCTATCATCAAAGCGATTTGCTTTTTATTTGCTCAGAAAAATCCGTTCCACTTTCCCACAGGAACTAGGATTTTTTCATTAGCCAGCGTAGAAATCGATACCAGCGTTGACAGAGCAAACCTCACCGATGATCTTCGCGATGTTCTTCAGAATCTTCATAATTTTTATCTCCTTCCCTCTTGGGATGGCCATATTATGCCATTCATTTATGAAGAAGAAGCAAATAGATTATGAATATTTCGTGAATTCAGCGTTATATTTTTGACGTTCTCGCGTCGATTGTTCAGCTCGCACAAAAGGTTTTTCCTCGTCAGCAAAGTTCTTGTATACATGAACAAGTACATGGTCATTCCATTATTCTGAGGATAAATCGCCTTCCTGTCCGGTCTTTTTCGCAAAAAGGGCTCCCGCAAAATCGCCTTTTGCGGGAGCCCCAATGGTTCAATCTTCGGTTTACTTTTTACCACCCAAGAACTCCGGCAGGGACTTGCCCTCCTTGAGCCACTGGTGATACTCGGCGGTGGCAGCGAACTCCACGTCGCCGGCGGAGTTCAGGGCCGTTTCCACAGAGTCCTGCACCACGCCGATGATGAAGCCGACGCCAACGACCTGCATTGCGATATCATTGGAGATACCGAACAGGGAACAGGCCATGGGGATCAGCAGCAGGGAGCCGCCCGCCACACCGGAAGCACCGCATGCGCCCAGCGCCGACATGACCGACAGCAGGATGGCGGCGGGCAGGGAGACCTGCAAGCCCAGCGTGTTGGCTGCGGCCAGCGTCATGATGGTGATGGTGATGGCCGCGCCGTCCATATTGATGGTCGCGCCCAGCGGGATGGAGACGGAGTACATATCCTTATCCAGCCCCAGCTTTTCGCACAGGGTCATATTCACAGGGATATTCGCCGCCGAACTGCGGGTGAAGAAGGCGGTCAGGCCGGACTCCTTCAGGCAGCGGAACACCAGCGGATAGGGGTTGCAGTGCAGATAGATGAAGATGATCAGCGGGGAGACGATCAGCGCCATGAACAGCATGGTACCGACAAGCAGTGCCAGCAGTCTGCCGTACTGGGTGAAGATGGACAGGCCGTTGCTGACCACATTGGTATAGACCAGACCCATGATGCCGAAAGGCGCCAGATTGATGATCCAGCGTACGATCTGGGACACCGCGTCCGCCGTGTTGGCAAGGAAGACCTTGGTGCTCTCCGCACCGTACTTCTTCATAGCCAGACCGAACAGGCACGCCCAGAACAGGATGCCGATGTAGTTGCCATTGAGCAGCGCGCTCACGGGGTTGGCCACAAAGTTGGTCAGCAGGGTGTTCAGCACCTCACCGAGGCCCTGCGGCACCACTTCCGACTCCGCAGCCTCTGCCAGAACGATGGTCTGGGGGAACAGAAAGCTCGTAATGACCGCAATGGCTGCCGCCAAGAAGGTGGTGAGCATATACAGCCAGATGACCGTGCCGAACCGGCGGTCCAGCTTGGAGGTGCCCTGCGCCAATGCGCTGGCCACGATGACGAAGACCAGAACCGGCGCAATGCCTTTCAGGGCACCCACGAACAGGTTGCCGAATTCTTCCAGCCAGCCCGCACCGGGGACCAGAACCGCCAGCACTGCGCCGACGATGAGGCCCACCAAGATCCGCAGGATCAGGCTGGTGGCATTGTACTTTGCCACGATTGCCTTCAGCGTTTTCATATCAAAACACTCCTCTACCTAAGTTGTACGCCCATTGCGCACACATTTTCCTATCCCTCTACACGGAACATGTAGATTATAGCCCTTATTCTTCAAAAAGTCAAAGACTTTAGCCGATTTTTCTGGCTTTTCATCTAACAATGGGGAAGCACGAGGATTTTTCACTGTCCGCATACAAAGCACAGATTCCAAAAAATCGCTGTAGTATGTCAAGAAAAAAGGCCCTGTCCGAAAATCGGGCGGTGCGCCATACGGCGCAGACGCTTTTCCGATTTTCGGGCAGGGCCGATTTTCAATCAGGCCAGATAGTTCACTTTACCGGGCACGAATCCCTCAATGCCCATACCGGGGGCATCGGAGACGGTGATGTTCTTTTCGTTGAAAACGGCACCGCCGAGGATGTGGTCCTCGCTGCACAGCACCGGGCCGTCGAGGTCGATCTTGGTGATGATCTTCTTGGCGCACGCCAGTTCCACGGCGGCGTTGACCGAGACCTTCGCTTCCAGCATGCAGCCGATCATGCACTCGACGCCGTAGACCTCCGCCGCCGCCGCGATGCGCAGGGCGTTGGTGATGCCGCCGCACTTCATCAGCTTGATGTTCACGAGGTCGGCCGCGCCGGTCTGCATGATCTTGAGGGCATCCGCCGGGCTGAACACGCTCTCGTCCGCCAGAACGGGGACGTCGGCGTGGCGGGTGACGTACTGCATCCCTTCAAGGTCGGCGGCGGGGACGGGCTGTTCCACGAACTCGATGTCCAGCCCCGTATCCTGCATCTGGTTCAGGATACGGACGGCCTGTTTCGCGTTCCACGCCTGATTGGCGTCGATGCGGATGCAGACATCCTTTCCCACAGCCTCGCGGACGGCGGCCAGCCGGGCCACATCCAGCTCCGGGTCGATGCCGACCTTGACCTTCAGGCAGTCGTAGCCGCGGGCGATGGCAGTGCGGGCATCCCGCGCCATCTCCTCCGGCGGGTTCACACTGATGGTGACGTCGGTGACGATGTTCTTCCGGGCCCCGCCCAGCATCCGGTAGACGGGGGCGTTGTACTTCTGGCCCAGCAGGTCCCACAGGGCCATATCCACCGCCGCCTTGGCGCTGGTGTTGTGGACGAGGGCCTTCTGCACGGCGGCGGTCAGGTCCTCGAACTCGTCGAGGTCGCGGCCCAGAATCGCCGGGGCGATGTGGTCTTGGATGGCCCCGATGATGGCCCCGGCGGTGTCGCCGGTGATGACGCCGGTAGGAGGTGCTTCGCCGTAGCCCACAGCACCAGTATCGGTGTGGAGCTCCACGATGACATCTTCGACGCTGTTCACCGTGCGCAGCGCCGTCTTGAACGGCACCCGCAGCGGGGTGGAAATGCGGCCCAGCCGCACCTGCGTGATCTTCATAGTTCGCAGCCTCCTCTTATTCCAACGGCAGATTGGCCAGCTTGACCATTGCCTGTGCGATGATCTGGGCGTTCTGCACCAGACGATCCAGATCGATGAACTCATCCGGCTGGTGCTCCGTCACGGGGTCGCCCTCGAACAGGGGGCCGAAGGCCACCGTGTTGGGCAGCACTTTCGCATACGTACCGCCGCCGATGCACTTGGGCGGGGCGTGGTCTGCGGTGGCCGTGCGGTAGGTCTCCAGCAGAGCCTTCACCAGCGGGGCCGTCTCCGGGTAGTAGAGCTTTTCCTTGTGGACGGACTGTTCCAGCTTCCAGCCCGCATTCTCAAATGCGGCCTTCACGGCGGGCTGGCAGTCCTCCACGGTCTTGGTGACGGGATAGCGGTAGTTCAGCTTGACCCGGATGCTGCCGCTGTCGCCCTCGATCAGGCCGAGGTTGCAGCTCATAGGGCCGGAGAGGTCATCTTCCAGCCGCTTCCCCAACAGCCGTGCGCCGTAGGGATCCAAGCCGAACTTTTCGGCAAGGAAGCTCACCACCCGCCGGGTGCTGCCCGTCAGCGGGAGCCGGTTCAGGTAGAGCATCAGCAGCCCGATGGCGTTTTTGCCCTGTTCCGGATGGCTGCCGTGGGCCGAAATGCCCTCGGCCTCCACCTTCCAGCCGTCCTCCGTCCGGGTGACGGTGATGCCCTCAGCTTCGGGCAGGGAAATGCACGCCGGGCCGGTCAGCTCCGCCTCCGCATGGGCGGGCACCACATTGCCCGCCACGCCGCCGCGCACCGACTTGATCTGCAGCTTGCCGTCCTGCCGGAGCGAGATGCCATACCACTCGTTCAGGATGCCCTTTTCTCCGTTGATCAGCGGGTACTCGCCGTCGGGCGTGAAGCCCAGCACCGGCAGCTCCCCGCCGTGCTCGCGGTAATAGAAGACGTCGCGGTCGTTCGTCTCCTCGTTCAGGCCGAAGAGGAGGCGCACCCGGCGGTCCAGCGGGATGCCGAGATCCCGGATGGCCTTCAGCGCAAAGAGGCTGGCCACCACCGGGCCCTTGTCGTCGATGGCGCCGCGGCCAAAAAGTTTGCTGCCCACGATCTCCGCGCCGTAGGGCGGGTGATGCCAGCCCTCACCTTCGGGCACCACGTCCAGATGGCCCAGCACCGCCACCATCTCGTCGCCGGAGCCGATCTCGCACCAGCCGATGTAGCGGTCAAGGTCGGTGGTCTCAAAGCCGAGTTCATGGCAGAGGGTCAGCGCCTCGGTGAAACAGGCGTCCACGTCCGCGCCAAAGGGTTTGCCGGGCAGGGGAGAAGCCTCCACGCTGGGCTTGCGGATCAGCCGCTGCAATGCTGCGATCATCTCCGGCCGCAGGGCGGCAACGGCATCATCCAGCTCCTTGTTCCATTTGCTCATCGTGCCGCTCCTTCCCGCGAAAGGCGCTGGTAAGCGATGCGGGGCGTACCGTCGGCCACATGGATGATGCCGCACTTCGTGAAGCCGTTCTTCTCCAGAATGTGCTGCATGATCTTGTTATCAGCGTGGGTGTCGGCCCGCAGACTCTCGCAGTGCTCCAAGCACCAGTTAATGATGTCCGATGCCACACCGGGGCGCTTGCCCGCCGAGGCCAAGCGGTGAATGGTGCCGTAAGGCAGGGTGTCGTTCAGCCACTGGCCGTCCTCGATTTTGGCATAGGTCGGGTCTGGGCCAAGGATGAAGGCGAACGCACCCTCCAGCACGCCGTTGTGCAGATACACGAACAGGCGGTTGGTGTCGATGTCCTCCTCGATCAGCTCCTGCGGGGGGAAGTTCCGGCCCCATTGGGTCGGGTTGCCGCTGTCGGCCATGGTTTGCCGGGCGCGGGCATAAATTTGCATGATAGCGTCCAGATCAGAGCGTCTTGCTCCACGAAACATGTTCATCCACCCTCTCTTTGGATGCGCGAAAACCGACACATCCAGTCTATTGGTCTCATTTTATCACAATCCGCACCGAAATTCCAGTTTTTGCCGCACACAAAAACGGCCCTCTCCGCCCGAAAGCGGAAAGGGCCGCAAGCGTCAGCTTCACGCGCGGGTGCGGCTCGCGCGGGTATTGCGGTACTCGCGGGGGCTCTGGCCGTAGCGCTCATGGAACAGGCGGTAAAAATAGCTCGTATTTTCGTACCCTACCTGCGTGATGATCTGCTGGATATTCAAATCACTGCGGCGCAGCAGCCGCGCCGCCGTCTCCATCCGGTGCTTCTGGAGCAGCTCCTTATAGGTCTTGCCGGTCTGGGCGCGGACGCACTCGCTGACATAGGCCAGCGAAACGCCGTAAGTACGCGCCACATTGGAGAGGCTTGCTTCGCGATAGTTCTGGGTGATCTCCTGTAAAGCCGCTTGGACCAGCGCTTCCCGGCTGACCGTTTCGCCGCGGGATTCCAGCGGAAAATTCTGCATCTGTTTCATAAGACTCCGATCCTCCGTATTCAGCCTTTCTGACTATAATACGGTCCAGTGCCCCGAAACATTGCAGGGGAAACTTAAATTTTCGAGCAAAATGAAATTTCACAATTGGGGCGGTACAACGCCGCAAAACAAAAAGCTGCCCTCGGCTGGGAGGACAGCTTTTCCGGAAAAAGTGAGGAAAACACGAACTTTCCGGGGAAACTCAGAACATGGCTTCGTTTTGGTAGCGGCCGGTGCGGAGGAACTCGACCCACTCGGCGAGGTTCACGGCGTGGTCGCCGATCCGCTCCAGATACTTGATGACCATGAGCAGGTCAAGGGCGGCATCCACCTTGGCGGGGTCGGCGGCGATCTCGGCGGCGAGGGTGCGCTTGATGGCGTTGAAGTCGTAGTCCACTTCATCGTCGGCGGCGATCACCTTCTGGGCGGCGGGCTCGTCCTCGCCGGTCAGGGCGTCGAGGGCGTCAAGGAGCATTTTGTGGGCCTTCTGGCCCATCCGAATGGCGTCGCTTACGGCAGGGTCGCCCGCCTTGCGGGAGGCCGCAAGGTGGGGGATGATCTCGGCGATGTCGGCGGCATGGTCGCCGATGCGCTCGATGTCGGTGACGGTCTTCATCGCCGTCGAGATGCGGCGCAGGTCGCCCGCCACGGGCTGCTGGCGGAGCAGCAGGGTCATGCAGCGGTGCTCGATGTCCCGCTGCATACTGTTGATGCGGCCGTCTCCCTTGACGACCGCCGCGGCCGCGTCGGCGTCGGCGGTGCAGAGCGCTTCCAGTGCGGCCTCCACGGCGTCGGCGGCGCACCCGCCCATCTCGGCCACGGCCGTTTTCAGTGCGGCGAGGTCTGCATCATATTGTGCGCGAATGGTCATGTGAAAACCTCCCTCTCAGCCGAACCGGCCGGAAATATAATCCTCTGTGCGTTTGTCCTGCGGCGTGCTGAAGATCTGCGCCGTGGGGCCCGCCTCCACCAGCTCACCCAGCAGGAAGAAGGCCGTTTTGTCGCTGATGCGGGCCGCTTGCTGCATATTGTGGGTGACAATGACGACGGTGTAGTTCTCTTTCAGCTCGCTCATCAACTCTTCCACCTTCATGGTAGAGCCGGGGTCAAGGGCGCTGGTGGGTTCGTCCATCAACAGCACTTCGGGCTGGACCGCCAGCGCACGGGCGATGCACAGCCGCTGCTGCTGGCCACCGGAAAGGCCCAGCGCACTCTTTTTCAGGCGATCCTTCACCTCGTTCCAGAGCGCCGCGCCCCTCAGCGAGCGCTCCACCAGCTCGTCCAGCTCGGCTTTGTTCCGCACGCCGTGGAGCTTGGGGCCGTAGGTGATATTGTCGTAGATGCTCATGGGGAAGGGGTTGGCCTTCTGGAACACCATGCCCACGCGGCGGCGCAGCTCGGTGGGCTGCATCTCGCGGGCAAAGATGTCCTGCCCGCGCAGCCGCACGTCACCCTCGATCCGCACGCCGGGCACGAGGTCGTTCATCCGGTTCAGCGTCTTGAGGAAGGTGGACTTGCCGCAGCCGGACGGGCCGATCAGCGCGGTGATCTCCCGCTCGCCGACATCCATCGAAATATTTTTCAGAGCTTTGAAATCGCCGTACCATAGGTTTAAGTTTTGGGCGGTGATGATCGGAGCATTCTCCATAATAATCCTCTTATTGTTTTTGTTTCAGCTTATTCTTCGCCAGCCGGGCGGCAAGGTTGATGGCCAGCACCAGCACCAGCAGCACGGCACCGATGGCCCACGCGGAGTCGAAATCGCCGTCCTCAAAGGCCCGCAGATAGAGCAGGACAGAGAGGGTCGCGCCGTTGGAGGTGTAGGCTTTGGCCACACTCTTGGCGATGACCTCGGCAGCACCGGCGGTGAAGAGCAGCGCGGCGCTCTCGCCCACGATACGGCCCACAGCCAAGATGCAGCCGGTCACGATGCCGTCGATGCTGCAGGGCAGCACGATGGTGCGGATGATGTGCCATTTGCCCGCGCCCAGCCCCAGTGCGCCTTCGCGGTAGCCCTGCGGCACCGTTTTCAGCGATTCCTGCGTGGTGCGGATGATGGTGGGCAGGTTCATGATGACCAGTGTCAGGCTGCCGGAGAGCAGACAGGTCTGGAAGCCCAGCGTCTGCGCGAAGACCAGCATACCCACCAAGCCGTAAATGATGCTGGGGATGCCCGCCAGCGTCTCGTTGGTGAACTCGATCACCGCGATCAGGCGGCGGTTGGAGGCGTATTCGGTCAGGTAGACCGCCGCCCCCACCCCCAGCGGCAGCACGATCAGCAGGGTGAGCAGGATGACGTACAGGGTGTTCAGGATGGCGGGCAGGATGCCGTCGGTGCCCTTCAGCACGCTGGCGGTGGTGGTCAGGAACTTCCAGCTGATGTGGGGGATGCCCCGCACCAGAACCATCCCGATAATGCCCGCCACCAGCACCATCACGAGGATGGCGGCGGCCCAGACGGCGGCGGTGAAGAAGCGGTTCCATGCCCGGCGGGCCGGGGAGAGATCAGCGTGCATCGCGGTCGCCTCCCTTCAGGATCACGTTCAGCACCACATTGATGCCCATGATGAAGACGAACAGGACCAGCGCGATGCTGAACAGCGCCTGTTTCTGCAAGCCGCTGGCGTAGCTCATTTCCTTGGCAATGGCCGTGGTCAGGAAGGTGACGCTGCGGAACAGGCTGTCCGGCATATTGGGGCTGTTGCCCGCCACCATCATGACGGCCATGGCCTCGCCGATGGCGCGGCCGATGCCCAGCACGATACCGGCAGCGATGCCGCTTTTCGCGGCGGGGACGCTGATCTTGAACCACGTTTCGGTATCGGTGGCCCCCAGCGCGAGGCTGCCCTGCTCATACTCCGGCGGCACGGCGTTCAGGGCCGTTACCGACACGGAGACGATGCTGGGCAGGATCATGATGGCCAGCACGACGATGGCGCTCAACAGGCACGCACCCGACGCCTTGCCGAAGGCCTTGGCCACGGCGGGCACCAGCACCTGCATACCCAGCAGGCCGAACACGACGCTGGGGATGCCGCTCAGCAGCTCAATGGCGGTGACCACCACGGTGCGCACGCGGGGCCCGGCTGCCTTTGAGAGAAAGACCGCCGTCAACAGTCCCACCGGCACACCGATGAGGGTGGCCCCCAGCGTGCCGTACACGCTGGAGAGGATGAAGGGCAGGATGCCGTACTTCGGGTCGGCGGCGGTGGAGGCCCACTCGGTGCCGAACAGGAAGCGGAACAGGCCGATCTTGCGGATGGCGGGCATGCCCGATGCGATCATGTACACCGAAATGAGGATCACGCAGCCCACCGCCAGCATTCCGCACAGGAAGAACAGGAAGTTCATCACGGCCTCCAGCCATTCGGCGGGGGTGCGGGGCAGCTCGATCTTTTTCAGAAACGATTTGTTCTGTTTCATAGATTCAGGTCATCACTCATTCACAGGGACGGCACCGGCAGTACGGATGAGGTCGGCGGCGTCGGTGCTGGTGGCAAAGTCGAAGAAGGCCTGTGCCTGTTCGGACAGGGTGACGGACTTGTTGGTGACGAAGACGAAGGGGCGCTGGACCTCATAGCTGCCGTCCTTGACGGTCTCTTCGCTGCACTCCACGCCGCCGACAGTGACCATCTTCACGGTGTCGCCCACGGCGGAGAGGGAAGCGTAGCCGATGGCGAGGGGGTTGGCCTCCACCGCGCTGATGACGGCGCCGGTGGCGGTCAGCTCCTGCGCATACTTGCAGGAATCCTTCACGTCCACGATGCTCTCGAAGCCGTCGCGGGTGCCGGAACCGGCCTCACGGCCGATCAGAACGATCTCGCCGTCGTCGCCGCCCACATCGGCCCAGTTGGTGATCTCGCCGGTGAACATCTGCTTGAGCTTGTCCACGGTCAGGTCCTCGACCTTGCTGGCCTTGTTCACGATGATGGCGATGCCGTCCAGTGCGATAACGGTGCCGTCCACATCGTTCTTCTCCTCGTCCTTCAGGCCACGGGAGGACAGGCCAATGTCCAGCGTCTTATCGGTGGCACCGGTGATGCCGGCGCCGGAACCGGTGGGGTCATAGCTGACGGTGACGCCCGGCTCCACTTCTGCAAAGCCTTCGGTCAGGGCAGCGATGACGTTCTTCATGGAAGTGGAACCGCCGGTGGCCACATTGCCGGACAGGCTGCCAGAAGCCGTGGAAGCCGCCGCAGAAGAAGCGGTGGATGCCACGGAAGAGGCAGCGGCGGAAGAAGCGGAACCGCCGCAGGCGGTCAGGGCAGCGGCAGCAGCGGCTGCACCACAAACGGCAAGGAACGAACGACGCGTGATCTTTTTCATGATGTTTTCCTCCAAAATAACACCGGAGCTTTTGCCCGGTCTCGATTTTCTTTTTTGTGTTTTCCCTTGGAACGCCTTGATTATAGCGCCCCGCCATTCCGGCTGCGACCATGATGGAGCAAAATCGAAGTAAAATCTTTGTGCAGATCGGCAAAGAAAAAACGCCGGAGCTGTGCAAACCGCACAACTCCGGCGTCGATATTTTTTGTTTTTACTGGGTGATAATAATGGTATTGGCTTCTTTCCGATAGACCTTGCAGCTCAGATAAGTTTTGTTATCCTGCGGATTCGGGAAGAACAAGATCTGCACATAATCAAACGAGATATCCTTGCCCGTTCCGCACAGATGACCCTTCTCATACTGGCCGCGATTCAGCGTGCGCTTTTCCATCGCATTCCAGCTCTTGTTTTTCTTCAGGAACGCCATCGTCCCCGAATCCATCGTCAGATCTTTCGAGCCATTCACCCGCAGCTTGAAGCTGCCATTGGCCGGGTCGATGGGAATGCCCGCAGCGCTGCCATTATTGATAAGCACTTCCGGAACCAAATAGAACGTACCGTCCGAAGCATACCCATAGGACAGCGAACGAACCGTCATTTTGATCTCTCTCAGTTCGGCAGTATCATTCAACCCCTTTGCATTTGCAACCAGATCCCCACTGCCACAAGCCGTCAGCCCCGCCGCCGAAACAGCCAGCGCCGCGGCCGCAGCACTCTTCAGAAATACACGGCGGGAAAATTTCAGTTCCATAAAATCGCTCTCCTAGGTTTTGGTTCTATTATTTCCGGGCAGAGGTAACGCTTCCGTCTGCATTCCGGTTCATCACAAAGGTGGAAGTATTGCCTTTCAGGTTGAAGGTGAACTCCAAGCTGCTCCAGTTTTTGTTGACATGGGCTTCGCCCTCGGGCTGGAAACAGATATAACCCGCCTCTGCCTTATTCAGATCCTTGCCCGGCCCATAGGTCTTGGTGCCGTTTGCATCGAACAGCGGGGTGTACTTGCCCAAACCGCTCACATTTGCTGCCTTTTTCGGGTCCAGAACGACCTTTGCCTTGTGGCCGTCGATCGTTGCGCTGGTGATGTCGCTTGCCTTGAAGGTGACCGTCTCATTGGTCAGATTCTTGACTTGGAATTCGACAGCCAGCAGCACCAGCTCTTCCCCATACGACCACGGCTGGTACTGATTGCTCAGGGCATACATAAAAGAGCCTGCGCTGTCTGCCGCATGGCCCTTCTGGTCACCGTACTGCTGGAAGAACGAGCCGAGCGCATTATCGACCGCATCGCAGCCGCTCAGTGCACCCGCTGCACCCACAGCCAGCGCCATCGCGCCGGTGATCTTCAAGAACGAACGCCGAGTCATCATTTCCATTGTTTTTTTCCTCCTGTTGATCTGTGCCCCAGCGGGCACTCCGCAAATGATCTCTCTGTCAAGAATACCCATATTCTTTCGTTCTGTCAAGCCTCTTTTTTTCAGCAAAAACCGCCCGTCTGTACACAGCGTACAGGCGGGCGGCGGGGGATTTAGGATTTCGGGGTCAGAACTGCGCCGTAGACCCATCGGGGCGGTAGAAGGTGACGTACTTTCTCCACTGGGGTTCTCCCATGGTGCGGCGGTAGCAGTCCACGAGGCCCTGCACGGTGGTTTCGGCGTCCGGAGTGCGGGAGCCGCAGGGCAGCACCAGCACCCGGAACCATGCGTCGAAGAGGTGTTCGGTCCAGCCGACGTCCTGTGCGCCGCAGCGGGCGTAGAAGCCCAAGCGGCGGACGGCCATGGCTTCGTCCTCAGCCTTTTCGGGACACTCAGCCTCAATGAGGATGGCGGACGCGCCGTTTTCGTGGCTGGGCAGCTCGGCCAGCAGGGCCGCGCCGAGCCCTGCCGCCCGGTATTGGGGGAGAACGGCGAAATAGTCCAACTGACTCATGGCACAGCCCACAGGCCGCACCATCAACAGATACGCCGCCAGCGCCTCGCCGTCAAAAACGCCCCATGTGTGGGCAGTCCCGGCGGCTTCGCTCGTCAGGATCATACTCAGCGGCTTCCGCTCGCTCTGGGGAAAATCCCGGCACATCTCGTGGAGGTACACGCGGGTCAGTTCGTCAGCGGTCAGCAGCCGCCATGTCAGGGTCACGGGGTTCATAGGATGCGGATTCCTTTCTGGATGACAGCCTTGACGTTGAGCGCTTCGTCCGCCAGAATCACGTTGCCGTACCGTCCGGCGCTCAGGCTGCCATAGTCGTTGTCGATGCCAATGCTCTTGGCGGGGTTTTCGCTGGCGGCGCGGACAGCGCTTTCCAGCGGGACGCCCATTTCCAGCACGGCACGCTTCATGCAGTCGTACAGGCAGGTGGCGCTTCCGGCGATGGTGCCGGGCTGTTCGGTCAGGGTGGCACGGGGGCCGCAGACGGTGACCGCCTGTCCGCCCAAGCTGTACTGGCCGTCAGGCAGACCGCAGGCCATCATGCTGTCGGCGATCAGGATCACGTGGTCATCGCCGAAGGTGTTGAAGGTGAAGCGGACCATGGCCGGGTGGATGTGGACGTGATCGGTGATAAGCTCCACTTCCGCGCCCCGCTCCAGCGCCGCAATGATGGGGCCGGGCTCCCGGTGGGTGATGCCGGGCATGGCGTTGTACAGGTGGGTCATGTGGGTGGCACCGGCGTCAAAGGCCGCGAGGGCGGTATCGTAGCTGGTGCAGGTGTGGGCGATGGAGATGCGCACTTCCTCGTGGCACTCCTTGATGAAGTCCAGCGCGCCCGGCTCCTCCGGGGCAACATCCACCAGCTTGATCAGGCCGCCCGACCGCTCCTGCAAGCGGCGGAACATCCCCACATCGGCGGGGTGGAGGTACTCCGGGTTCTGGGCGCCCACCTTCTTCGGGCTGATGAAGGGGCCTTCCATGTTGATGCCCACAAGGTCCGCGCCCTTGCCGTTTTTGTGGGCGGCGGCGGCATCCATGACGTTGTTCAGGATCTCTTCCGAGAAGGTCATGGTCGCGGGGCAGATGGCCAGCACGCCTTTGCTGGCCTCGAAGTCAGCGAGGGTCTGGATGGCTTCTTCGCTGCCGTCGCAGAAGTCCTTGCCCATAGCCCCGTGGAAGTGGATATCCACCAGACCCGGCAGGGCATAGGCCCCGGCCGCGTCCACGACTTCCTCGCCCTCTTCGGGCTGGGCGAACGGCACGATGCGGCCATCGCGGATGAAGAGGTTCCCCTCCTCAAAGGTGTGGCGGGGGGTATAGATTTTTGCGTTCTTGATGATCATATGCTCGTTCCTCTAAGAAACAACTCCCTCAGTCACGGCTTTGCCGTGCCAGCTCCCTCGGTGAGGGAGCCTTGACGCAGCGGGCAGCTGTGAAGCCTCCCTCCGGGAGGGAGGTGGCGCGACAGCGCCGGAAGGAGTTTCATTACAACAGGCTCAGTGCCTCTTCATCGGCGACCAGAATGCAGTCGGGGTGCATCTGGAGAATGGAACCCGGACACTCCGGGGTGACGGGGCCGGACACAACGGCCTTGACGGCCTTGGCCTTGGCCAGACCGTTGGCCACCACCAGCACCTTGCGGGCCTGCATGATGGTCTTGATGCCCATGGTGTAGGCCTGTTTGGGCACAAGGTCCTCGTTGCCGTCAAAGAAGCGCTTGTTGGCCTCGATGGTGGCGGTGGTCAGGTCAACGCAGTGGGTCTCCAGCTCAAAGGCTTCGCCCGGCTCGTTGAAGCCGATGTGGCCGTTGGGGCCAAGGCCCAGCAGCTGCAGATCGATGCCGCCGACGCTGTGGATGATCTCGTTGTACTTGGCGCAGGCGTCTGCCGCGTCGGGGTTGGTGCCGTCGGGCAGGTGGATCGCTTCGGGGCGGATGTTCACATGGTCGAACAGGTTCTTGTGCATGAAGCTCCAGTAGCTTTCCGGGTGCTCCTTGGGCAGACCGCGGTACTCGTCGAGGTTGACGGTGGTGACTTCGGAGAAGTCGATGTCGCCCTTGTTGTACCACTCCACCAGCTGTGCATACGCGCCCACCGGGGTGCCGCCGGTCGCCAGACCCAGCACGCAGTTCGGCTTCATAATGACCTGCGCGGAGATGATGTTGGCAGCCTTGCGGGACATATCCTTATAATCCTTTGCACGAATGATCTTCATAATCGGAACCTCCTGATTTTTTTCATTGACCCTAGTATAACACGCTTTCGGTTTCCAGAAAACGCTTTTATGTGAACAAAAAAGAGGGCCGCCGGGGATGGGCGTAAACGCCCGCCCTCAGCGGCCCATGGGAACAGATGCGGAATCAACCAGACTTCCGCAGGTTACAATTCAGAAATGCACTTACAGCATCTTCTTCAGCTCATCGTACACGAACTGAACCTTGGTGCCGATGATGACCTGACAGGTGTTCTTGTCGGGGCGGATGACGCCGGCAGCGCCAGCAGCCTTGACAGCCTTTTCATCGACCTGCGTGTAGTCCTTGATGGTGAAGCGCAGACGGGTAGCGCAGTAGTCCACGCTGGAGACGTTTGCCTTGCCGCCGATGGCCTTCAGCACACCAGAAGCAACTTCGGTGTAGTTGTTGTTGGCCAGCGTCACCTTCTTCTCGGCCTCTTCGGCGTCCTCGTCCTCACGGCCGGGGGTCTTCAGGTCGAACTTGGTGATGGCGAAGTAGAACACGAAGTAGAACACGAGGAAAGCAGCGATGCCCAGAGGAATGATCATCCAAGTCTTAGCAGCTGCGGGCAGGGAAGCGGAGAACACGAGGTCGGTGGCACCGGCAGAGAAGCAGAAGCCAGCACGGAAGCCGGAGTAGTAGGTGATGACGGTGAAGATGCCGTACAGAGCAGAGTAGACAACGTACAGCGGGAAGCACAGGAACATGAAGCCGAACTCGAACGGCTCGGTGACGCCGCAGACGAAAGCGCAGATGGCAGCGGACAGAACCAGACCGATGGCAGCCTTCTTGTTCTTAGCGGTGCGGACCATGGCCAGCGCAGCACCGGCGATACCGAACATCATGCAGGGGAAGAAGCCGGACATGTACATGCCGAGGCTCCAGCCCACATCCGCAGAGGTCTCGCCAGCCCAGAAGTGGGACAGGTCGCCCAGACCGATGGTGTCGAACCAGAACACGTTGTTCAGAGCGTGATGCAGGCCGGTGGGGATCAGCAGACGGTTCAGGAACGCGTAGATACCAGCGCCGATGCCGTCCATGTTTGCGATGGCCTCGCCCAAAGCGACCAGTGCACCGAAGATCAGAGGCCAGACGAACAGCAGGACAACGGAGACCGCGATGGAGATCAGGCCGGTGGCAATTGCGACGAAGCGCTTGCCGGAGAAGAATGCCAGCCAGTCAGGCATCTGGGTGTTCTTGAACTTGTTGTAGCAGGTCGCGCCCACCACAGCGGCCAGAATGCCGATGAACGAGTTGCCAGCGACCTTCTGGAAAGCGATGTAGGTAGCAGTGCCCTCTTCGAGGGTGCGGACTGCACCGACGACGGCGGGGTTCAGCAGCTGCTGCATCATCAGGAAGCTGACGAGGCCAGCCAGACCAGCGGTACCGTCGTGGTCATCCGCCAGACCGACTGCTGCACCAATTGCAAACAGCCATGCCATGTTGTCGATCAGAGCGCCGCCTGCCTTGACCAGCAGGAAGCCAACGGTATAAGCTGCGCCGGAAGTTGCTGCACCGGGCACACCCATAACGCCCGGAGCAAAGGCATAGCCAAGACCCATCAGGATGCCGCAGATCGGCAGGACCGCGACGGGAAGCATCAGTGCCTTGCCCAGTTTCTGGAGATACTTCATCATAAGACACATTCCTCCTTAAAGAATGTTGTTGTTATGGCGGCCTCTGGTTGCAGACCGTCCATAATTGCGTAACAATATCTTAACACATGTTAAGAAAAAAGGAAAGGGGGTTTCCGCCCTTTTTTCCACAATTGATACAAAAATCCTTGATTTTGCATTTTTTAGTCAAAAGTTTTTGGGGTTTTTGATGGGATACAAGTTTTTTCTCTGAAAAGAATTTTCTTATTTGTGAATTTTCTATGTTCTGCCGCCTCTGCCGCGCACTTCTTGCGCCGTGGCGGCGTCTATGTTACTATATAGGTATTCCCGAACCGTGTACAACATCCCGAAGGAGGTTTTATCAATGGAATGGACTGATATCCGCCTGACCGTGGCCAAGGCCGACGCTGACAACGCCGAAGCCGTCGCCACCATGATTGCCGAAGGCGGCATCTATATCGAAGACTACAGCGACATCGAACAGCAGGTGGCCGAGATCGCGCATGTGGACCTCATCGAGCAGGAACTGCTGGACAAGCCCCGCGATCAGGTCATCATCCACCTGTATCTGGAGCCGGGCGCTTCCCCCGTGGAGACGCTGGCCCTCATCGCGGCCCGGATGGAGGCGGCGGGCATCGCCTACACCGTCGAGACCGAAGGCGTGGAACAGGAGGACTGGCAGAACGGCTGGCGCAAGTATTATCACCCGATGGAGATCGGCCAGCGCCTTGCCGTGGTGCCCTCTTGGCAGGAGTACGACACCGACCGCGTCAAGCTCATCCTCGACCCCGGCCTCGCCTTTGGCACCGGCGGCCACGAGACCACCAGCCTCTGCTTGGAGGCGCTGGACGAGCGGGTCAAGGGCGGCGAACGGGTGCTGGACATCGGCACCGGCTCCGGCATCCTTGCCATCGCAGCGCTCAAGCTGGGCGCTGCCTCCGCCGAGGGCGTGGACATCGACCCCGTGGCCGTCCGCACCGCTGGGGAGAACGCCGCCCTGAACGGCACAGCCGACAAGCTCACCGTCCTTGTGGGCGATTTGTCCGACAAGGCCAGCGGCACCTACGACATCATCACCGCCAACATCGTTGCCAACGCCATCCTGTCGCTGGCCCCCGCCGTACCCGGCCTGATGGCCGAGGATGCCGTCTTCATCGCCAGCGGCATCATCGACAGCCGGAAGGATGAGGTCATCGCCGGGCTGGAAAAAGCTGGGCTTACTGTACAGGAAGTTAAGGAAAAGCGCGGCTGGGAGTGCATTGTCTGCAAAAAAAGCAAGTAAGGCCAGCTCCCCCGGAGGGGGAGCTTCAGTTGAAAAGGATTAGAAAATGCCGCACCGTTATTTTACTACCGAGATCGCCGACGGCACCGCAACGCTGCGGGGTGCCGACGCCCATCATCTCGCCCGCGTGATGCGGGGCAAGCTGGGCGATACCGTCATCCTCTGCGACGGCAACGCCGTGGAGTACACCGCCACCATCACCGGCTTCGGCCCGGAGACGGTGGAGTTCAGCGTGGAGCCGGGCTACCCCAGCGCCGCCGAACCCAGCGTAGAAGTCACCCTTTTTGTGGGCTATCCCAAGCAGGACAAGCTGGAGCAGGTCATCCGCCACGGCGTCGAGCTGGGCTGCGCCCATTTTGTTCCCTTCTTCAGCCGCTACTGCGTGGCAGCCCCCAAGAAAGAGGAGCAGAAAAACGAGCGCTACAACCGCATCGCCTTTGAAGCCGCCAAGCAGTGCGGCCGGGGCGTTTTGCCGGATGTGGCCCTCCCGCTGCCCAACTTCGGCGCGCTCTGCCGCAGTCTGGAAGGGTACGACCTCGTGCTCTTCTGCTACGAGTGCGGCGGTGCTCCCCTCCGGGAGCTGCTGGCAGACCTCCAGCCCGCCGACGGCCAGAAGCGGAAGATCGCCGTTATCACCGGCGCAGAGGGCGGTTTTGCCGCCGAGGAGGCCGAGATGGCCGCCAAAGCCGGTGCCAAGACCGTCGGCCTCGGCCCCCGCATTCTCCGCTGTGAGACGGCCCCGCTGGCCGTCCTCTCCGCCGTCATGACCCTGACGGGGAATCTGGAATAACACTCTTTCAAACAAAAAGGGGCTGCTGCACGTTCGGCTAAAACGATGTGCAGCAGCCCCTTTTTTATGCTTCAGTAGTACATAGTGCTACAGTTTATTCTTTCTGTCAATCCCGGCTGTCTGCTTCCAGCAGTGCGCGCTTCACGCCGATGAGGCTCTGGGGGCTCATGGAGAAGCTGCGGAGGCCGAGTTTCAGGTACTGGATCGTATTGGCCGGGTTGCCGACGGCCATGCCGCAGATGGTCACGGGGATCTGCCCCGCGTCGGCGGCTTCCATGACCATGGCGATGAGCTTTTTCATCGCATGGCTGGCGGGGCGGTAGTAGCGCTCCGCAATGGAGAGGTCCCGGTCAACGGCGTGGGTGTACTGGGTCAGGTCGTTGGTCTCGATGACGAAGAAATCGCACCCGCGAGCTACGAATTCTTCCGCCGTCAGGCAGGCTGAGGGCACGCTGAACATGACGCCGAAGGGGGTCTTCTCGTTGAACCGCTCGCCCCGCTCCCGCAATTGCTGGCGGCAGTGCTCCACCCGCTTCATGGCTTCGTCCCAATCTTCAAGGTTGGTCACCATCGGGAACATGATCCGCAGCGGGCCGTCCGCCGCCGCGCGGAGCAGCGCACAGATCTGGGTCTCGAACTGGTGGGGGCGGCGCAGACTGCTGCGGATGCCGCGCAGCCCCAGCTTGGAGGATTCCGGCCCTTGATGCGCATCGGCCATGGTGCGGTCTGCGCCAAAGTCGAAGGTGCGGACCGTGACGACGCCGCCCTTTGCCGCAGCAAGGCAGGAGTGATAGAACACATACTGCTCCTGCTCGTCCACCGGGCGGCCCGGCAGCATCATGTAGCCGCTGCGCAGCAGACCCACGCCGCTGGCACCGGTTTGGAGGGCCGTTTCGATGTCCTCCTGCCCGAAGCAGTTGGCCAGCAACTCAAAGGCCTCGCCGTCCTTGGTGCGGTTCGGCAGGGCACAGATGCGGTTCATTTCCTCGTTTTCCCATTGTTTTTCGCAGATGTGGGCCATGGCCTGTTGGCGGGTGACGGCATCCGGGTCAAGGATGCACTCGCCGTTGTCGGCGTCGAGGACGACGATGCGGCCGTCGCAGTCGTCCAGAAAATCGCTGCCCACCTGCACGATGCAGGGGATGTGCATGGCCCGCGCGATGATGGCGGCGTGGCTCTGCTTGTTGCCCTCGGACGTGATGATGCCCAAGATCATCCCCGCCGGGACGCTGAACAGGTCGCTGGGCATCAGCATCTCCGCCGCGAGGATCACCGGATGATCCAGCGCCAGCCAGACGCGGGGCCGGTTGGCAAGGATATTCACCACCCGGCTGGCCGCGTCGAGGATATCCACGCTGCGCAGCTGCATATAGGCGTTGTCCTCCATGTGGGCCAGCTGGTCGGCATAGCGGTGGCCCACGCGGTCCATGGCTTCGGCGGCACCGATGCCCGCCTTGATCTGGAAGCGGACCTCATTCATGAAGCCCTCGTCCTCCAGCATCATGCTCTGGAACAGAAAGATGGCCTGTTCGGTAGGGCCGCTGCGCTCCGCCATGGAGTCCAGTTCGGTCTGGGCCGTTTTCACGGCGTTGTCCAGCAGCCGCTGCTCCCGCTCCGGGCTGAAAGGGCCGGGGCGGAAGATCTCCGTCCGGCGCTCCACCCGGCTTACCTGCCCCAGCACGAGGCCGGGAGAAGCGGAATGTCCCTGATAGACTTTCATGGTTCCACTCCCTCCTCCACCGGCGCGGTCAGGGTGCGGTAGACCAGCGCCTGTAAGAATGTATTGGGCAGCAGCGCCGCCCACGCGGCCTGTGCCGCATTGCCGCTGCCGTCAAACAGGGGCGCAAAACTCTCGATGCGGCTGCGGTCGCATTGTTCCAGAAAGGCTCTGCCGAGCTGCTCCACCGTGTAGTAATGGGCGGGGTCCACCCCCACGTCCTCGGCGGCAGCTTCCAGCGGGGCGGTCTCGGCATCTTTCATGTTGGCCAGCCGGAGGGCGAGGTCTGCCGTCAGAGTGACCGGGTACTTCGCCTTGACGGCCTTCTGCACCGCGTCGAAACGTTTCCGGAACGCAGCTGCGTCCGCGTCGGAAGCGCCGCTCTTCGCGATGGCGTAGGCACAGCCTCGCAGCCGCCCGAAGGCCCGAAGGGTGTCGTAATAGCCCAGCTCGATGTTTCGCTTGGCGGTGTCGGGGTCAAAGTGGAGGATATCGCCCAGCTCCCAGTAGCTGCGCACCATGGTGGTGGGCAGACCGGTGCGGTTGGGCAGGGTGATGCCCACTCCCTCCAAATCCACACAGACCAGCTCCTCCGCGCCCATTTTTTGTGCCAGCGCGGTGGGCATGTTGTCCCGGTAGCCGCCGTCGAGGAACTGCACCCCATCGATCTGCTTGGCCCGCAGCGCGGGAAAACAGGCCGCCGAGGCCAGCAGGTAGTCCTTCACTTTCCCTTGCGGGATCTCTTCCAGCGGCAGCTCGCGGGGTTTCAGGCCCCGCTTTTCCACGGTGACGAGGCCGAACCGGATGGGCGACGCGCGGAGGGCGTCTTCGTCCAACACCCGCTCCACGATCTCTTCCAGCGGGGTGACGTCCATGCCGCCCTCCCGCACGATGTCCCGCAGGAACTGATGCAGCTCCGTCAGATTCGTTTCTTCCGGCAGCTCCATCACGTCCTGACTGCGGATGCTCGTCCACATATCCCGCGCCGTCTCGTACAGGTCCAGCGCGAACATTGCGCCGTTCAGGCTGCCGACGCTGGTGCCGGTGATGATCTGCGGGTGCCAGCCCAGTTCTGTCAATGCCCGCCAGACGCCAACCTGATAGCTGCCGCGGGCTCCGCCGCCGGCCAGCACCAGCGCCTTTTTGGGGGTCTCGTTCTGCGCCATCCCAACCGCCTCCTTTGTGCTCCGAATCAAATCTGCACAAAGTATAACATATTTTCGGGAAAATTTCTCTCTGTTTTTGGAACAAAAAGCGTGGTATAATTTAGTAAAATCTGACTGTGAGGATGGCAATATGAACTGCAAGCAATGGATCTTTGATATGGACGGCACCCTGACCGACAGCATGACCGCCGTGTGGGAGAACGCCCCGCTGGCGCTGCTGCGCCGGTATGGCCGCGAACCGAAGGCCGACCTGCGCACCACCCTGCTGAGCATGGGGATGGCCGACGGCGCGCAGTACCTCATCCGGGAGTATGCGCTGCCCCTAAAGCCGGAGGATTACTTCAGCGTGATGCGGTCGGTTATTGCGGAGCTGTACGAGAGCGTAGAGCTCAAGCCCGGCGTGCGGGAGCTGCTGGCCCGGCTCAAGGCCGAAGGAGCCCGGATGTGCATCTGCTCAAACACATGGAGCGACCAGTGCAAGGCCGTGCTCACCCGGCTGGGGCTGGACGATCATTTTGAGTTCTACGTCGAGGCGCAGGGCCCGCTCCACAAGAGCCGCCCGGACGTCTTCTTCGAGGCGCTCCACCGCCTTGGCGGCACCAACCCCCGTACCTGCGCCGTCTGCGAGGATTCCGTTTACGCCGCCCGCACCGCCCACGACGCGGGCTTCTACGTCATCGGCATCGCCGACGCCGCCAGCGCCGCCGACGAGCCCGCCCTCCGCCAAGTCAGCAACCAGTTCCTGCAGGAGTGGGGGGAGCTGAAATTATAAAGCCCTGCGCTACCATCCGTGTCCTTGCCTTCGCCTTATGGTACGCCGTGCTAAACAAAGGTACAAGGTTCCCTCTGCCGGGCTTGCCCTCTCAGGCGCTTCGCGCCAGCTCTCCCAAAGGGAGAGCCATTGGCAAAGGCGTGAAGTCTGAGCACAGCGCCTGACGGCTCCCCTTGCGGCAGCAGGGCGTAAAGATTCTAAATCGGGAACTTTGCGGACTGCCAAGGCCTCTCACTTTGGGAGAGGTGGCATCGCGAAGCGATGACGGAGCGGGCAAGCCCGGCAGAGGCGAGACTCCGCGTAAGTTTAGATTGCACCTTCGAGGAGGGCATTTCAAAACCCTTGACAATGCGTCCAAAATAGGTATAACGAAAACAGAAAAGGTGCTGCCCCGCAATGGTCAGCTCCCTTGCCCGCTAATCAAAAAGATTGACCGTGAGTTTGGAAGACTTGGGCGGTCAATCTTTTTTATTTTATCATGGGTTTCGACGAATTACAACCAATTTTTCCCTTTACCGTTCCAGAAACTTCCGGAACGCGGCCCTTACGGCGGCCTCACGGCTGCGGGGGATGGGCACGCGGGCGCCGCTGCGCATCCACAGTTCACCGGCGGAGAGCTGGGACGCGGCGGCGAGGTTCACCACATAGGAACGGTGGGGCTGCAAAAAGCGTTCGTCGGCCAGCAGAGGCTTTGCCACCTCGGAAAAGGGCACCCGCAGCGAAAGGGAGGCCACGTCCTCGCCGCTGGCAAGGTGGAAGTGGACGATGTGGTGGGTGCACTCCAGATATTCGATGTCCGCGAAGGGCAGGGCCCGCAGCCCCGCCGCCGTCGTGACCGGGATGACCGGGCCATACTCCGGCTCGGTGGCGCGGTCAAGCAGGGCGGTGAGCTGTTCGGGCCGGAAGGAAATTTGCAGATACTGCATCGCGTCCACCCGGAACGCCTCGTAAGCGTAGGCCGGGGTGCGGGCGAAGAAGGCCAGCGGAGCGCGCACCCCGTGCTGGCGCAGCTGGGCCGCCGCCTGTAAGCCCTCCGCCGGGCCGGAAGCCGTCAGCTCGATGAGATACAGCTCGTACCGGGTGCCGCCGGCTTCCTGACGCAGCAAGTCGGCAGCGCTTTCCAACTGCTCCACGATGCACGCATCGGCGCGGCGGGCATAATATTCAAGGCAGTGCCGCTGCACCCGCCCCCGTAGCACCGGGTCCGGGCTGCAAATCGCAATATGAAAGATCATTTTCCAAGCCCTCCTTCGGCGAGCGGCCCCCGGCGCTTGCATTTTGCGCCGCGGGGGAGTATAGTTACAACAAAAACGATGAAAGGAGACTCCTCTATGAATCAGCCTCTCGTCAGCATCATTCTGCCCGTTTACAATGCCCAGAGCCATCTGGCCCGGTGCGTGGGGAGCATCTGTGCCCAGACCTACCGGAACATCGAGATCATCATCCTGAACGACGGTTCCAAGGATCAGAGCCTTCCCGTCTGCGAGGAGTTCCGCCAAAAGGATCCCCGCATCCTGCTGGTGGACAAGGCCAATTCCGGCGTATCGGACACCCGCAACCTCGGCCTGAAGCTTGCTTCCGGCAAATACGTAGAGTTTGTGGACAGCGACGATTACCTTGACCCGGACTTCACCGAGCGCCTTGTGGCCGCTGCCGAGGAGAACGAAGCCGATTTCGTCATCGCCCCCTACAAGATGGTCATCCCGGCAGGAGCCTCCAAGCCGGAACAGGTGCTGGATAAGATCCAAGACGAGCTGGGCGTCATGAGCGTTGCCCGCCCGCCGGAAGTGCGGGAGTATGGCTTCCTGCCCGCCGGGGTCTACGACAAGGATACCTTCGCCCTCCGCCTGATGGACAAGCCCGCCTCCTATTTTTACAGCGTGCTTTGGAACAAGCTCTACCGCCGCGATATCCTGACCGGCAACGACATCCAGTTCGTCAGCGAGATGCGCTGGGCCGAGGACCTCGTGTTCAACCTGCGGTACATCCAGTATGCCGAGCGGTTCGTCGCCATCGACAAACCCGGCTATTACTACGTCCAGAACCCCCAGAGCATCTGCCACACCCAGATCAACGCAGCCACCATCGTGCAGAACAAATTACAAGTGTTCCGCTATTACAAAGACCTCTACACCCGCCTTGGGATATACGAGGAGGTGCGGCCCCAGCTCTACAAGTTCCTTGTGGACATCGCCGAGAGCACCTACCCCTCCGGCCCCTTCAAAAAGGCCATCGACGAAGCAAAGGCTTACTGGAAAGAACATCAATCGGAGAAATAACAAATAGAAAAAGAGGCTGTTGCACAACTCCTTCCGTCATCGCTGACGCGATGCCACCTGTCCTCCCTTTGTCGCTTACGCGACATCTCCCTCCGGCCGGAGGGAGTCTTTCTCTAAGAGGGAGGCTTTCACAGCTTGCCGTTACGCCAAGGCTCCCTCCGAGAGGGAGCTGGCACGGCAAAGCCGTGACTGAGGGAGTTCTTTGCAACAGCCTCATTTTTGTTAGAAGTTCAATCAGTCCCCAATGGCTGCGCACTTCTTGGCCAGCCAATCGCGCTCTTCCTCGGTCAGGCGGGGGGCGAGCTTAGTGAAGACCTCCCGATGGTAGGCGTTCAGCCATGCGATCTCGTCCTTGTTCAGCACGCCGGGCACCACGGGCGAGGTGGCGATGGGCACGAAGGTCAGCGGACGGAAGGCGAGGAAGGTGCCGTACTGGTTGTCGGCCTTGTGGTAGCACTCCAGCTCGTTCTCAATGCGGATACCGACCACACCGCTTTCGTAAACGCCCGGCTCGTCGGTGACGACCATGCCCGGCTGGAAGACGGTGGTGTTGCGGCCGTTCAGCGCGTGGGGGCCCTCATGGACATTGCCCACAAAGCTGACACTGTGGCCGGTGCCGCAACGGTAGTTGATGAGGTGCTGCCACAGCGGCTCGCGGGCGATGGTGTCCAGCATATGACCATCGCAGTAGTTCAGCCAGACGGCCTTTGCGATGTCGATGTGGCACTGCAAAGTCCAAGTATAAAACAGCTTTTCGTCCTCGGTCAGCTCGCCCAGCGGGTAGGTGCGGGTGATGTCGGTGGTGCCGTCCATGTAGGTAGCACCGCTGTCCACCAGCAAAAAGCCCTTCTTTTCCAGCTTGGCGTGGTCGGCTTCGGTGGCGTGGTAGTGCATCATGGCCGCATTGCCGCCGTAGGCTGCAATGGTGCCGAAGCTCTCCACGATGAACTTGTCCTGTGCGGAGCGGTACTTGTGGAGGATCTCGTCCACGGTCAGCTCCGTCAGCTCTTCACCGGCGGCAAGGCGCTCTTCCAGCTCTTTCTGGAACCGCACCATGGCCACGGCATCCCGCAGATGGGTCTCGCGGTTATGGGCCAGCTCCGTCTCGTTCTTGACGCCCTTCATCGGCAGCAGGGGATCGGCCTCATCCTTGACGGTCAGGGCCGCATTGTTGCTCAAGGTCTCGTAGACGGCGTAGTTGACGGAAGCCGGGTCGGCCAGCACGGTCTGCGGCTCGGTCTCGGCGGCGAGGAAGCCCAGCACATCGTCGTATTCGGCGATCTCGACGCCGTTCTCCTTCAGCTCAGCCGCAGCCTCTGCGCCCAGACGCTTGGTGTTGATAAAGAGGACAGCGCGATCCTCCGTGACGTAGCAGTAGGCCATGGCATACGGGGTGCACTGGATGTCCATGGCGCGCAGGTTCAGCAGCCATGCCAGATTGTCCAGCTTGCCCACCAGCTGTGCGGTGCGGCCCAGCTCCTTGAGCTTTGCGCGGAGCTGGCCCAGCTTCTCGGCGGGGGAGAACCCTGCGTACTCCTTGCTCAGGATCCAAGCGGGAGTCTCCGGCAGGGCGGGGCGGCCCTCGGTCCAGAGCTCATCTTCCAGATTCAGGGTCTTGATGGTGCCGTGCTTGGCGTCCAGCGCCTTCTGGACGCTGCGCACCAGATGGCAGGAAGCGGTCAGACCGCACAGGCCCAGCACCCCGCCTTCGGGCAGAGCATCGGCGCAGTACTGCTCCACGGTGGGCACACCCGGTTCACCCATCCGCTCCAGCTCGATCTCGGTGCCCGCGATCTCCTTTTCCGCCTGCACGAAATAGCGGCCGTCGGCCCAGATGGCGCTCTTGTCCTTCGTAACGACGAAGTTGGAGTTCTCGCCATGGAAGCCGGAGAAATAGGTCAAGGAGGTGTAGTGGTCGGGCAGGTACTCGCTGGAATGCGGGTCGCCCACCGGAATGAGATAAAGGTCAACGCCGTTGGCGTCCATGGCGGCCCGCAGGGCAGCCAGACGCTCAGGAACCGTGTTCATGCTCATAATAAAAAGCCTTCTTTCTTACATCTGCCGGAAAAACGTCCGGCGGCGGTGATTTGCCGCTTCTTATTGTATCATTCCGGCGCGCGGATTGCAATTGCTGCGCGGTTTTTCTCAGTTGCTGCTGGCGGCCGGCAGTTCCGGCGGGGTGGTGCCGTCACTCTGGGGCGGCTGGCCCTGCGGCATCTGCCCGTCCGAAGGTGCCCCGTCCGGCGGCGTCATGCCGTCCGGTCTCTGCCCGCCGCTGCCGCCGGGGCCTCCATTGCCGCCGAACTGGGTATCCGCTTCACCGGTCTTGGCCGTGGCGGTGACGGTGGACTGGACGCTGTAGCGTCCCTCCGCCGTCAGGGCTGGGCTGGAGTAGAAGAGGAAGGCCGCGTCGCAGAGGGCGGTGCTGTCCAGCACGCTCTTGCCGCTTTCGTCCGCAATGGAGAACGCCGCGCCCCCGGCGAGGGAAAGGCTGCTGTCCCGCCCGCCGCCGAAGATAACGTAGGGCTGAGACGCGCTGATGGAAAAGCCCATGCCCGCGCTGCCGCCTGCGGCCAGCACCGTGCCGCCCGAAATCGTGATGCGCCCATCGGCATCCAGCGGCTGATTGTCGTCGGCGTTGGCGGTCCAGACCGAGATGTCGCCGCCCGTGATGGTCAGGGTGCCGTTGGAGTCAAAGCCGTCGCCCTCGGAGGAATAGGCTTTGATGGTGCCGCCGGAGATGTTTATCTCGAAGGCATAGTCGCCAAGGTCGGAGTTGGCGGCGTTCAGGCAGTCGTCGGTGGAGGTGATGTCCATATTGCCGGAGTATATGTTCAGGACGGCCCCCTCCAAGCCCTCGCAGCAGGTGGAAACGGTGATGGCGGGGCCGGTGGTGCCCTCCGCACCGATGTTCAGTTCCATGTCGCAGTGGATGGCATCTTCCCCCGCCGCGATGGTCAGCTTTCCGCTTTCCACCTTGAGCCGTTGCTCCGCGTTGATGGCATCGTTCACCAGCGCCTCGATGTTCAGCGTCAGCTCCCGGATGGTCAGGCTGGCGTCCCGGTCATCCACCGCGGTGCCGGATTTGATGCCGTTCTTGCCCCGTGCGTTCACGGTCAGCGCACCGCCGCCGCAGAGGACGACCTGCGAGCCGTCCTTGCACTTGACCACTGCCTTTTCGGCGTTCTCGTTGTCGGCGGCATTGTCCGGGTCGTTGGCCTCGCTGTCGGTCAGGGTGTTTTCCGTCCCATCCACCACCGCGATGATCACCCCGGTGGATTCGCCGCAGAGGATGGGGGCGGTGTCGGCGCTGGTCAGGGTCAGGCCGTCCAGCAGCAGCACGACGTCCTCCGTCTGGGCTTCCACCTTCACCGAGCCGTCCGCACAGCGGCCGGACAGGGCATAGACGCCCGCGCCGCTCACCGAGAGAGCGGTCCCCTCCACGGCAAGGCCCGCCGCGTCCTCCGGGCTGACCGTGATGCCGCCGTCCGAGAATTCCACCGTCACCACTTCATCCGGCGTGTAGGCGAGGCTCCCCGCCGCAAGGCAGTCCGATTTTGCCTTTCCCGTGCCGCCGCACGCCGCCAGACTGCCCGAAAGGGTCAGCGCGCCAAGCGCCTGCAAAAAGCTTCGCCGGGAAATTTTCGTGCTCTCTGTCAAACAGGTCTTCATAACCAAGCCTCCCTCAAAAATGCAACGCGATTTAAGTGTGCTCATTCTACACCGCAACTATGGAAACTTCGCGGGAAAGCTGTGAAAAAGCAGGAGCATTTCCGTGAAAATGGGGTGAAATCAGGTCCTTCCAGAACGCCAAAATGCCCGCCGGGTTCGTCCCGGCGGGCATTTTAATTATGGAGAAACAAGAGAAAAAGCCCCGCCATCCGGCGGGGCTTTCGGCGGGCTCAATCGTCCGTTTTCTGCTCCATATCCAGCTCCGGCATCAGCTCGTCGCTGATGACCGTCAGCATCTGCTCCAGCTTGTCCACATCCTCGGCGGGGAAGCGGTCCCGCACGCGCTCCACCACAGTGTGCAGGTAAGAGTAGCTGATGTTGTAATATTCGATATACTTCTTGGTCGGGCGGAGGTGGTATTCGCGCCGATCCTTGGTGGACTGGATCTTCTCCACATAGCCCTTCCGAACCAGACTGCCGATCTTATACGCCGCGTTCGGGGTGGAGATCTGCATCATGCGGGAGAACTCCGCGATAGTCGGCTCGCCCATCGCCATGATTCCCTCCATGCAGAAGGACTCTACCGTGGTCAGCGTGGCCTCGCGGGTGGCGAAGCGCTGAAACACGTTCTGGTAGAAGTGCAGCTTAAATTTAGTATAGACGTCATTGAATGCTTTTTCCAGCATGGTGCGGCTCCCTTCGATTCCCTCAATTTCTTTTAGTATATCATATTTTTGCCCGAACGCAAGCGAAAAAGTGCCCGCCGCGCAAAAAGGCCGCACAGTTTTTTGCGCTGTGCGGCCTTGCCGTTTATGGGGGACTTCTTCGCGCCAGCTCCCAGAGGGGGCTGGCCTCGGAGAGGACTGGGGAAGTTACTTCATCAGCTTCTTGAGCTTGAGCCACGCGCCGAACACGTCATACTTGGTAACGTAACGGTCGGGGTCAAAGCGGGAAGCGTCGCTGTCATCGGCGGGCTTCACAAGGCCGTTGTCGATGGCCCAGCGGGTCGCCTTCTGCAGCTCGATCTCCTCTGCGGGCACATCGCTGTACAGGCTCGGCAGAGCCGCTTCGGGCTTGCCCGCCGTCTCCCACAGCAGCTTCACCAGCTCACGCCGGTTGGTGGGCACCGCCACACCCTTCGGCAGGTTCAGCTGCAAGTAGCTGTCCACGCCAAGGCTCACGCCCTGCCACACCAAGATGCCAGCCGCTGCGCCGCCCACGGCCACGGTGGCCATGGTGCCCAGCGTCGAGGGCCCATCGTCCTCGCCCGGCAGCTCGGAGGAACGGTACTGCGCCTCAATGGTGATGTCCGCTTCCGGCATCGTAAAGCTCATGTGGGGGTCGTGCAGCATCACGCTGGGGTCACCCGTCAGCGTGTCCTTGACATCCTCCGGGAAGCGGATGCTCCACACGTCAAAGGTCATGCCCTCCGGCACTTCCGACTCGTCCACATCCACCGTCAGTTTGGTGCCCTTCTCGGCCTTTACCTCAGTCTCGTTGTTGATCTTGCCGCCCTTGACGGTAACGGTGTAGGTCTTGGGCTGGTCGTCGGGGTTCGGGGTGGGATTCGGGTCAGGCGTTACGCCCTTGTTCAGCACGACGTCTTCGTCCGACATGGTAAACTTGATCGTCGATGTTTTCAGCCCCGTTGCGCCTGTCGTTTCACCATTCACATTGTAGATGGACTGACTTGCTTCGACCGTCAGCTCCGTCTCGGCAAAGGCATAAACATTGCTCCAGCCATTCGCACGCGATACACCATTGATCGACAGGATCTGTGCTCCCTCCAGCACGATCTTGTGAGCGCCGTTGATTCCTTTCAGCGCCGTTCCTTCATTGAAAATACCGCCGCTTATCACATCCGTTTCGCCGCGTTTTACACCGCCAGCGAAAATGCCGCCTGTGATGGTGCTATTATTTGAGTTTATCACCTCGCCCACGAACGTGCCATTTTCAATCTTACCGCTGTACGGCGTATCGCCGTTGTATACTTTGCCCTTGAAAGTGCCATTCTGAATGGTGCCTCTGTTGTCCACTTCTTCCGCAAACGTACCGCCAACGATCGTAGCATTCGTATTGTATTCGACAATGATACAGTTTACTGCCTCTAGGGTCCCCGTTTTGCCAATGGGGTCTGTATGAGCGAAATCATACTCCGTCAGTTCGTCAGGGCTCAAGTACAGAGCATTTACTTCACTTCCGTCTTCTACACTGAAGTACCACCAGCCGTCACCCACATAACGCCGCCCATTCTCCTTATACACATGGGTCAGGTCGGGCGTTCCATCAGCCTTCATGACAAGCTTCTTCTCGCAGTCCTTATAAACTGCGGTCAGGGTAACCGCCTTATCCGGCATCGGGAAGCGCAGAATCGTGAGTTTCTCGTCCATCAGGTCAATGACTTTGCCAGACCAATCACGGAGCGTTACTGCTGTGTCCGTACCGGTTTCTTTTGCCTCCCAGCCCGCAAAATACTTACCATACGGAACATTGGCCTTTACCGTGACATGAGCGCTCCATTCAACCCTGTTACCGAAAGTGTTTTCGAATGTACCGCCAACTACCGTCAACGGATAGCTTCTATAAGTAGATTCTGCTCGAACGCTCAGATTATACCCCGGCATGGTCAGAGTATAAGTACCCTCTGTATCATCATTAGGCACAATTGCTTCAAATCCATTCGGATCAATAGACCATCTACTAAATACTTTTTTCGAATCGTTGATCTGCGGTTTGATCTTAACGGTTACGCCTTCTTTATACTTACCAGTCGTCGCCGTCGAACCGTCATCTTTTACGATCACGGCATCGTTCAGCGTCAGCGTATGCTTTACCTCACTCGGATCAGGGGCACCGATTTGGTTCAGCACAAGTTCCTTGTCCTTCTCCTGCACTATGAACTTCTGGAAACCCTCGCTGTCTTTGCCTACCGTCAAACCGCCATAAGTCGTCTTACCGTTGACATCGGTAATCGTTTCCTTGTTGCTACCAGAAATTTTCACTTTGACTTCCGGTTCGCCGACAATATACACTTCTGTACCGAACACGACAGCTTTGATTCCGCTCAGTGTCGCACCAACTGTTTCGCCACTGCTTGCTTTCAGCACATGAACTTTTTGTTCTCCGCTTGGCGAAAAATCAAATACAGCCTCGTCAATCTTGCCGCTGTTGCTATACGACATTTTACCGTTCCTGTCATCCGTGCGAATGATTGCATTTTTAATCGTTGCACCAGCATTATTGGTCAGTCGCTTGCAGCAAACAAACGACACGTTTTCCATCGTACCGTTGTTCGTCACATAGCCATAGTCAACATAACAGTTCCTTACCGTACCATAGTTCGTCAAGGTCGGATACCCGGAATAGCCGTTGCCCTCTGTATGAAATTTCGGCCCATCAATCACGCCATGGTTTTCGACCGGTCGAGAAAGGAATATCCATCCTTTAACTGTTGCTTTCTCTCCAACCTCCAACTCACACTTGAGATAACTGCCATTACAGCTCAGGTCAAAAGTTTTTTCTTCCGTCGGGTTCAGCGTCAGCGTCTCGCCGTCATACGTCCAGCCGTTGCCATAGTAAATGGTCTTGCCATCAGCGGTCTTCTGCTTTGCGTGTTCCTCACTGGTATCCGGCACACCATCCGCAAGAACCAGTTCCGGGTCAAGTGTCACAGGCGTTGTGGATACCGTAAACGTCAACGTTGTCCCGCTGATTTTGTCTGGGTTCAGGGTAAAGCTTCCATCCGACTTCAGCATTACGCCATCCCAATTTGTAAGCGCATAGGTGTCACTGCCATCCGCAACATCCCAGTTGGAAACGCCATCGCACGCTACTTTGAGCGTATCCGTGTTATTGGGTATCACATACACAGACTGGCCCAAGTCAATTTCTTTTCCATTGGCGGCATAAACAAACTTCGACGATGTACCTCTGGTCGTCAGTGTATAACCCTTCGCAATTGTTCCACTACCGGTAGGTTTTGTTACAAACACACCACCGGTGATCGCTGCACTAGCGGCCTTGTTTTGGACTTTTGCCTTAAACAAGCCACCCGTAATGCTTGCAGATATTCCTTCATCGCCGGAATCGCCATTCGTCACATTATTCTCAAACACACCGCCAGTGATTTTTCCAGTGTCATAATTGATTACACTCGTGCTTTCCGAATTAACACCGACAAAAATGCCACCGGTAATGGTGCCTTTATTCGAAACAGTTTCCTTAAAGGTTCCGCCTGAAATTTTACCGCCTGCCTGATTCCAGACCGTATTTTCGAATGTACCACCGGCTACCGTTGCCTTCTCATCAATCGCAACATAGCATTTTACCGCGTTCTGTTTGGCAAGATTCCATGTACCACTCATTAAGGTCAGTGTGCCAAGTCCACTACCAGCCCCATCCATATACTTCCAGCCGTTTCCTACCCAATACCCCTCACTATCCGTATGGAGTCCAGATATCACCGGCTCACCGCTGCTGTCAATTGTAATGGTTCCGGCAGTTTCTTCCGTCTCCCCATTCTCCTCCGCCATCTCCGCAGTCCCTCCGCCGGGGGTCTGCGCAAGGGCGCTGACGGGGAACAGCGAGATCATCATGCTCAGCGCAAGAACAAGGCTGAGAATGCGCTTTTTCATAAAAGTACCTCCTCGTTTTCCGAAATTTTATCATTCTGCTATCAATATAACACATTTTGACGCATTTCGATAGAGGAGGCGTGCATTCTCAGCCTTGTATATTTTAATCTTTTCTTTTTATCGCGGATTTTCCGGGGTCAGCGCTTGCGGGCCGCAAACTTGGCGCGGATGACGCTGAGGGCGATCAGCTCCAGCGCAATGGCCACAGCCAGCAGGATCAGCGAGGTGAAAAGGCTGGCGCTGGCGCCGAGGACGATCTGGCTCAGGCCGGTGACGACGTAGCAGACCGCCGAGATGGCGGCCACGGTGATGGCATAGGGCAGCTGGGTGGACACATGGTTCACATGGCTGCAATGGGCGCCCGCCGAGGCCATGATGGAGGTATCGGAGATGGGGGAGCAGTGGTCGCCGCAGACCGCGCCGGACAGGCACGCCGCGATGGAGATGACCAGCATCTCGCCCTGCGGGAAGGCGTGGCAGACGATGGGGATCAGGATGGAGAAGGTGCCCCACGAAGTGCCGGTGGCAAAGGCGAGGAAGACCGCCACGAGGAAGATGATGGCGGGCAGCAGGTACTGCAGGGCCGCCGCCGAGCCGTTCAGCAGGTTCGCGACGTAGTATTTTGCGCCCAGCAGGTTGGTCATGCCGGAAAGGGTCCATGCCAGCGTGAGGATCAGCATGGGGCTGACCATGGCCTTGAAGCCCTCCGGGATGCAGGCCGCGAAATCTTGGAAGGTCATCACCTCGCGCACGCGGTAGAAGACGAAGGTGAACAGCAGGGCAATGCTGCTGCCCATCACGAGGCCCGCCGAGGCGTTGCAGTCCGAGAAGGCGGTGATGAAGTCCACGCCGGAGAAGAAGCCGCCGGTGTAGATCAGGCCGAAGATACAGGCCGCGATCAGCACCACCACCGGCAGGATCAGGTCGATGACATGGCCGCGGGTGTCGGTGCCGTCGTCCACATCGTCGCCGTAGGGGCGGTCGTCGGTGGTGAAGAGGTCGCCGTTCAGGGCGTTGTCTTCATTGAGCTTCATGGGGCCGTAGTCGGCGCCCGTGAGCACGAGGAAGAAGATCATCACCAACGTCAGCAGAGCGTAATAATTGTACGGGATGGTGCGCAGAAACATCGTAAAGCCGTTGATCCCGGAGCCTTCCGGCACCGAGGAGGTGACCGCCGCCGCCCAACTGGACACCGGCGCGATGATGCAGACCGGGGCCGCCGTGGCGTCGATGAGGTAGGCCAGCTTGGCGCGGGAGACCTTCTGCCGGTCGGTGACCGGGCGCATGACCGAGCCGACGGTCAGGCAGTTGAAGTAGTCGTCCACGAAGATGACCACGCCCAGCACGAAGGTGGCCAGCTGCGCCCCGGCGCGGGTGTGGATGTGGGTGGACGCCCACCGCCCGAAGGCCGCGCTGCCGCCCGCCTTGTTCATCAGGGCCACGAGGATGCCCAGCATCACGAGGAAGACGAGGATGCCCACGTTGCTGGAGTCGGCCAGCTTCGCCACCATACCGCCCTCTTCATTAAAGAACAGGGTGTTCAGCGCCAGCTCCAAGTTGCCGTTGGCGTAGAGCAGCGCACCCGTGGCGATGCCCACCAGCAGCGAGGTGTAGACCTCCTTGGTGTTCAGCGCCAGCACAATGGCCACCACCGGCGGCAGCAGACTCAGCGCCGTGCTGTACACCGCGCAAGTGTAGTTCGCCGGGTCCGTGATGGTGCCGGGCGTTGCCGCCGTGCACCACAGCAGCAGCCCGAACACCAGCACCACGCCGGCCCACGATAGATTCACTTTTTTCATAAAACGATTCCTCTTCTGATTTTTTTCCCCGGCGCGGGGCAGACTATCCCCAAGAAACACAAAGGGGGTGGCCGACGCGCCGGATTATAAAGCGCTGTACTTTGAGCTGTTCCGCGCCAGCGAACAGGCCGCCCGCATCCTGCTGGAAGCCCAGCAGAAAGCGGAGGAGCAGATTATGGAGGACGACCAGCCGCCGATGCGGCTCAGCCCTTCTTCGCCTGAGCCTTCGCCGCGAACTTCGCGTCGTTCACGATGAAGCGCTCGTGCACGCCGCCGCCCACGGGGCCTTTTTCGTCATGCAGGGATACCTTAAACACCAGCTTGCGGCCTTCCACGGCGGTCAGCTCGCTCTCGCAGGTCACGGTCATGCCTACGGGGGTGGGGGCGGTGTGCTCCAGCTCCAGCTTGGTGCCCACGGAACCGCAGCCCTCGTCCAGCTCACCCGCCACGCTCATCCAGCAGGTCTTCTCGGCCAGCGCCACCAGCGCGGGCGTCGCGAAGACGTCCAGCGTGCCGCTGCCCATGGTCTTTGCAGTGTTTTCGTTCGTCACGAGCTGGCTCTGCTCGCCCTTGATGCCAACAGTCAACATAAAAATACTTCCTTTCTTCAATCGCCGCATCGGCAAACATTTTTTACTACCTTGATAGGATACCACACTTTCCGCGCCGATGCACCTGTTTTGGAGGGATTTCTGCAATTTTCCTCTTCCGCTTTTGCCCAAAACGCGCTATGATAGGGCCGAAAGGCGGTGTCCTCTATGAGCGACTTCTGGAAATCCTATGATATCACCGCGCTGGAATACGGCGAAGGCTACCAATGCTATCCTCTTTACGGCAAGATCCATCGAATTGAGCTGGCCCTTTCGCTGCTCTTTATCGTAGGGGTCGCGCTCTGGTACAAGCGCAGCGGGGCGAAGCTGCGCCGGAAGATCTTGGTCGGTGTCACAGGTCTGCTTTTACTGGACGAAGCTGCTCTGCTGCTGGGCATGGCCTTGACCGGCCAATGGAACTGGAGCTATCTGCCGCTCCATCTGTGCAGCATCAACGTCTTTGTCTGCCTTTACAACACCCTCTTCGACCAGAATTGGTGCAAAGAGGAGCTGTATGCCCTCTGCATCCCCGGCGCGGCGCTGGCGCTGCTCTGCCCAAGCTGGCTCGATGTGCCCTCGTGGTGGACGCTCATCAATCTGCACTCCATCTCCATCCACGCTCTGCTGGTACTCTACCCGGTCCTCCTCGTCGTGGGCGGCTACCGCCCCAGCGTCCGCCGGGTGCCGCAGGTGCTGGCCTTTCTCTTCGGCTCCGCCCTGCCCATCTACTTTCTGAACAAACCCCTGTGCACGAACTTCTACTTCCTTAATAACCCCTACGGCAACGTCATCACCACGGCTTTCACCAACCTGCTGGGTGAAAAATACTATATTCTCGGCTTCCTGCCCGCCATTGCGGCGGCGCTGGCGCTGATGTATCTGCCGTGGGTGGCGGCCGCCCGCCGGAAGTGATATATCCAGATTTGGAACACGCGTGTTCCAAATCTCTCCCCGCTTTGAGACGCGGCGTTTTTGTTTCCAAAAACGCACCCCATTTGCAGATTAAAAATGCAGTTTTCTTGCGTATTGCGGTAAAATTCAAGATTTTTGATTTTGGGGCAAAAATCTTTGCAAAAGCCCTTGACAGGGGCTGTTCTGCGTGATACTATGAACACATGAACAGACATTCATATGAATCCACAGCGAAGGGAGATGCCGAGATGGCCGAAGCAAAAGATGCCCTGCCCGCAGCGCAGCCGCAAGCGGTCGCACTGCCGGACGACGAGGTGCTGTACGAGCTGGCCGACCTGTTCCGGGTGTTCGGCGACTCCACCCGCATCAAGATCCTGTATGCCCTGCACGACAATGAACTCTGTGTGCAGGACATCGCGAACGCGGTGCAGTTGAGCCAGTCCGCGGTGAGCCACCAGCTCCGGGTCCTCAAGGATACCAAGCTCGTGCGGTTCCGCCGGGACGGAAAAACCGTTTACTACGCACTGGACGATGACCATGTGCGCAGCATCCTCTCCTTGGGGATGGAACATATTGAGGAATCGTTGAAAGGCAGGTATTACTTATGAAGAAGAACTACAAGATCGAAGTCGATTGCGCAAACTGCGCGCAGAAGATGGAAGATGCCGCCAACACCGTTGCCGGTGTGGCAAGCGCTACCGTCAGCTTTATGACCCAGAAGATGAAGGTCGAGTTCGCTGAGGGTGCGGACCCCCACGATACCATGGTCAACGTTCTGGCCGCCTGCAAGAAGGTCGAGGACGACTGCGAGATCTTTGATATCTGAAACTAAAAACCGGATGGAAACGGCTCCCCTGCGGGGGAGCCGTTTCCATCCCAGAGCATTTCTCTTGTGGAAAGAAAGTGCGGTTTTCAACAGTTTCCACCGGGTTTTCAACACGTTTTGCGGAAAATCTCAAAAACAAACGGGAAAAAGTCAGATTTCTCCGGGAAAATCTCGTGGAAAACACGGGGGAAAACGTGGAAAAAGTTCTTTTCCGGGGAAAACCTGTTGAAACCGCTCCCACCCCTACCCGACAAAAGGAGGATCCCTATGACCAAAAAACAGAAAAAGGTGCTGTATCAGATCATCGCATCGGTCGTCCTGATCGTGATCCTGCGGCTCCTGCCCGCTTTCCCCACGCCGGTGGAGCTGGTGCTCTACCTGATCCCCTACCTCGTAGTCGGCTGGGACGTCCTGCGCAAGGCACTTCTCGGCATCAAAAACCGCCAGCCCTTTGACGAGTGCTTCCTGATGGCCGTAGCCACCGTGGGCGCCTTCGCGCTGGGCGATTACGTTGAGGGCTGCGCCGTTATCCTCTTCTACCAGATCGGCGAGCTGTTCCAGAGCGTCGCCGTGGGCAAGAGCCGCCAGAGCATTTCCAGCCTGATGGACATCCGCCCCGACTACGCCAACATCGAGGACGAGGACGGCAAGCTGGAGCAGGTGGACCCCGATGATGTGGAAGTCGGCACCGTGATCGTGGTCCAGCCCGGTGAGCGCGTCCCCATCGACGGTGTCATCGTGGAGGGCACCTCGGCCCTGAACACCGCCGCCCTCACCGGCGAGAGCCTTCCCCGCGACGTCCAGAGCGGCGATGAGGTCATCAGCGGCTGCGTCAACATGACCGGTCTGCTGAAGGTCCGCACCACCAAGGAGTTCGGCGAATCCACCGTCTCCAAGATCCTCGACCTCGTGGAAAACTCCAGCATGAAAAAGGCTCGTGCCGAGAACTTCATCACCCGCTTTGCCCGCGTCTACACCCCCGCTGTCTGCTACAGCGCACTGGCGCTGGCCTTCCTCCCGCCGGTGGTCCTGCTGCTGATGGGCCAGCCCGCCCGCTTCGGCGACTGGATCTACCGCGCCTTGACCTTCCTCGTCATCTCCTGCCCCTGCGCGCTGGTCATCTCCATCCCGCTGAGCTTCTTCGGCGGCATCGGCGGCGCTTCCGCCTGCGGCATCCTCGTCAAGGGTTCCACCTATCTGGAAGAGCTGGCCCGCACCGGTGTCGTGGTCTTTGATAAGACCGGCACCCTGACGCAGGGCACCTTCAAAGTAGTGGGCGTCCACCCCGAAAACGGCGTGACCGAAGCCGAGCTGGTGGAAGCCGCCGCACTGGCCGAGAGCTGGTCCAAGCACCCCATCTCCCTGAGCATCAAGAACGCTTACGGCAAGGAGATCGACGCCAACCGCGTCACCGATGTGCAGGAGCTGGGCGGCCACGGCGTGACCGCGAAGGTGGACGGCAAGACCGTCGCTGCCGGCAACGCCCGCCTGATGGCAAAGCTGAACCTCTCCGCCCCCGAAGTCACCGAGCCGGGCACCATCGTCCATGTTGCCATTGAGGGCAAGTACGCCGGTTACCTCCTCATCGCCGACGTGGTCAAGCCACACAGCGCACAGGCCATCAAGGGCCTGAAGGCGGCGGGCGTCCGCAAGACGGTCATGCTGACTGGCGACGCCGAGCCGGTGGCCAAGGCCGTTGCTGCCGACCTCGGTCTGGACGAGTACCACGCCGGTCTGCTGCCCGGCGACAAGGTGGACCAGATCGAAAAGCTCCTCGCCGCCAAGGGTCCGAAGGAAAACCTCGCCTTCGTGGGCGACGGCATCAACGATGCACCCGTTCTGTCCCGTGCCGACATCGGCATCGCAATGGGTGCCCTCGGCTCGGACGCCGCCATCGAGGCCGCCGACATCGTCCTGATGGACGACGACCCGGCCAAGATCGCCCTCGCCATGAGCATCGCCCGCCGCACCCTCCGCATCGTGTACGAGAACATCGTCTTTGCGCTGGCCATCAAGTTCGCGTGCCTCGTCCTCGGCGCACTGGGTCTGGCAAGCATGTGGACCGCCATCTTCGCCGATGTCGGCGTCATGGTGCTGGCCGTCCTCAACGCCACCCGCGCCCTCTACACCAAGGACCTCGCCCGCAAGAATGAGCGATGACCCCGTAACCATTCAAACGCCCTAGGACTTTCCCGCTTCGGCGGCTGTCCTAGGGCGTTTTTGCGGCAAAGAATCTTTTTCCGGGAAAATCTTGCAATGTCCGCAGATTCTGCTATACTACTACTAAACTAGGGGGTTAGTGTATATGAAAGATTCCGAGATCGCATCGCAGCCCACCGGCACCGTGCTCCGGGCGCTGAAAGCAGCCGCCCCCCAGACGGTGCCGGTGTTTGCCGGGTATCTCGTGCTGGGCATAGGGTACGGCATTTACGTGCAGTCGCTGGGGCTGCCGGTCTGGATGCCCATGCTGATGGGCACCGTCGTCTACGGCGGCTCGCTGGAGTTCGTGCTGGCAAGCCTTTTGCTGGGGGCTTTTTCGCCGCTGTCGGCCTTCCTGATGGCCTTGATGATCCAAGCGCGGCATCTGTTCTACGGCCTTGCCATGCTGGAGCGGTACAAGGGCTACGGGCTGCGCAGCTTTTATATGATCTACGCCATGAGCGACGAGACCTTCTCCATCACCTGCTCCGCCGAACCGCCGGAAGGGGTGGACCGGGGCTGGTTCATGTTCTTCATCACCCTGCTGGACCAGATCTACTGGGTCGCCAGCGCGGGTCTCGGCGCGGTGGTGGGCTCGGTCCTGCCCTTCAGCACCGAGGGTGTGGATTTTGTGATGACAGCCATGTTCGTCGTCATCTTCCTGAACCAGTGGGAGAAGGAAAAGCAGCACATCAGCGCCCTCATCGGCATTCTGGTGCCGCTGGTCTGCCTTGTGGTGTTCGGCTCCGGCAGCTTCCTTCTGCCCGCTATGGCGTGCATTTTGGTGCTTCTGCTGGCGCTGCGCAAGCCCATTGAGAAGGCTGAAACCGCCCACGGCAAAACGGAGGTGCACTCATGACTACACTGCAAATGGGCATCACCATGGCGATGTGCACGGCGGCGACCATGCTCACCCGCTTTCTGCCCTTTCTGATCTTCTCGTCCAAGGACCAGCAGCCGCCGGAGGTAGTGCGGTATCTGGGCCGCGTCCTGCCCGCCGCCATCTTCGGGATGCTCATCGTCTATTGCCTGAAGGGCGTGACCCCCTTCGCGGGGAGCCATGGCATCCCGGAGGCCATCGCCATTGCGGCGACCATCGCGCTCCACAAGTGGAAGCACCAGACCCTCGTCTCCATTGCGGGGGGCACGGTCTGCTATGTGCTGCTGGTGCAGCTGGTGTTCTGATACGCAAAGAGGGGCTGTTGCAACGAACTCCCTCCGTCACGGCTTCGCCGTGCCAGCTCCCTCTCGGAGGGAGCCTTGGCGTAACGGTGAGCTGTGAAAGCCTCCCTCATTGAGGGAGGTGGCATCGCATCAGCGATGACGGAAGGAGTTGCAACAGCCCCTTTTTATGTTATGATTACAGCACGATGAAGGTGCAGGTGGCTGCGGGCAGGGTCAGTTCCCCAGCCTTGGCCGCCACGGGAGCCATCTCCGGCAGAGCGTTGCCCTCGCCCAGCACCAGAGCCTTGCCGTTGCAGAGCATGGTCTCGGCACGGAGGGTCTCGGCGGAGAGCTGATACACCTCGGCGTCCTTGGGCAGGGCAACGGTGGTGGTGTAGGTCCGGCTGTTGTTGATGACGAGGTAGGCCTTGCCGGGCTTGCCGTCGGCGCGGGAATGAGCATAGACGTGGGCACCCTCCCGGATGGGTTCGTTTGCGTCGTAGACCGTGGTGCCCATCAGGCGGTGCCACAGCAGCACAGCGAAGTAATTGGGGCGGGGGTCGAAGCTGCCGTGGCTCAGGAAGCCATAATCGCTGGATGCCAGCGTATTGTGGAAGATGATGCCCTTGGTCACGGTGCAGAATGCCCCCAGCTCGTTGAGGGTACGGAAAACATCCAGATAGGTGGAAGCCCATGTGGTGCCGCCGCCCCCTGCATCGCCGGATTCCGTGACCCAGATCTCCCCGCCGGGGCAGTAGATGTCCCGCTTCTCGGTGTGGTACTGGATCATGCTTCGGGCAACGTTCAGATAATCCTCGCTGGTGGCCCGGTCCGGCAGCCAGTAGGAGTTGGGCATCACGGCTCTCAGCCGCTCGGCTACGCCGTTGTAATAATGGTAGCTGTACACGTCCAGCTTTTCCTGCATCCCCTTCAGCAGAACTTCCAGCGGCACATTCTTCAAAAAGCTGTTGCTGTCCCCGGCCGACTCGTAAGCGGGGTCGCTGTTGGAGGTGCCCTCCGAAGTGCTGGTACCCACGAAAAGGCAGTCGGGGTAATTTTCCCGCAGCCAGCGGGCAAAGATATCCTGATTTTTAGCATACAGCTCCGGGGTGTAGCCCTTGGGGCAGCCGGACATTTCCAGCAGGTTGGGCTCGTTGACGAACTCCACCGCGTCAATGGGCTTGCCGTACTCTTTGCTCAGGGCAAAGATCTGCTGGGCCTGACTGGGGTTCCACGGCTCGTCCGCGTGGTGCAGACCCTCACAGTCTGCCACGCTGATCAGCAGCTTTGCGCCCATCGCCTTGCAGAAGTCCAGCACTCCCACCCACTGCTGGCGGTTCAGGACAGCGCCGTAGCCCTCCGGCACCTTGCCGCCGGTATGACCGTCGAAATCGTAGTAGGTCTTGGTGGCCCAGCTGCCGGAGACCCGGACCCACGAGGGGCCGATCTCTTTGGCCAGCGTCCGCAGCTTCTCATCGTAGAGGTCGATGGGGTCATAATACTGCATCAGCCCGCCCTCGGCGAAGATATCGGCGTTGAGGCCGCCCTTCATTTCAAAGGGCTCCGTGCCTGCGATTTGTTCCGGGGTGTAGGCTTTCCAGAAGGTGCCGCCAGTGACTTCCGCCATCTCGACGTTGTAAGATACCAGCCGCTCATTGCCAACGTGCAGCTCACGCAGGGCTTCGGGGTCCAGCTTCACGAATTGTGCCATAGTGATTCTCCTTTTCATTTTTTCTGAATCCAGAATAGCACAGCCCCCGAACCTTCCATGAGGAAGATTTCGTGGAAAAATCGTATTATTTAGTGATAAAATGTATCAAAGTTGATCTGCCGATAGAACCGCTGCTGAAGCTGGTCGAAGCTGTCGCAGTTCTGGGCCAGCAGCCACATCACCTTGGTGACGACGGCTTCAATGGTCATATCGTGGGCTTCGAGGAAGCGGAAGCGGTTCTTGACCCGTTTGCCGACCTCGTAAATGCCCACGTCGCTGCCCTCGTAGGTGACTTGGGTGGTCAAGATCAGAATTTTGTGGGTCTTGTCGTAGTCGCCCAGACCCTCGGCAAAGGCGTCCATCAGCCGCTGGGGGATGCCGCCGACGCCAAAGCTTTCCACAATAACGCAGTCGTATTGTTCAAAGATGGCCGGGATGAGTTCCGGGCCGAGGCCGGGCGTCAGCTTGAGCAGGAAGACCTTCGGGTTCAGGGCGCGGCCAAACTCCACCGGGCCGGTGGGCCACGGCGAGGGGACATAGCGCACCAGCCGGTCGCCCTGCACCAGCGCCAGCTCCGGGAAGTTGACCGACGCAAAGGCATCGTAGCTGATGGTCTTGTTCTTCTTAGCGCGGGTGCCCGCGATGACATGGCCGCCGAACACCACCATCACACCCCGGCTGCCTTGGTCGAGGGCGCAGATGACGCTGTCGCGCAGGTTCTTTTTGGCGTCGGTGATCTCGTTGGAGATGGGCTGCTGGGCACCGGTCAGGATGATGGGCTTGTCCGCGTTCTGGATGAGGTAGGACAGCGCCGCCGCCGAGTAGGCCAGCGTATCGGTGCCGTGGCAGATGATGAAGCCATCGTAGAGGGCGTAATTTTCCTGCACGGCCTTCGCCATCATCAGCCAGTGCTCCGGGCCGAGGTCGGTGCTGTCGATGCTGCACAGCGCCAGCGTTTCGGGGCAGCACAGCTCGTTGAGCTCCGGCAGATGGGCCAGCAGTTCCTCGCTGGTCAGGACGGGCTTGAGCCCCTGTGCGGTGCGCACGCTGGCGATGGTGCCGCCGGTGGTGATAAAAAGCAGACGCTGCTTGGTCATAAATTTCGATACCTCCACGATCCAATTCAAATCAACTCAGTATAACACACTCCGCCCCGGATGAAAAGTGGGCCGTTTTGGAACTTGGTCACAGATTTTTGCGGGAAAAGGTGTATACTAGAGAAAAAAGGGGGAGCTATCCATGCCGAACATCGTTATCATCGGTTCCGGCCCGGCGGGGGTGTCGGCGGCGCTGTACGCCGCCCGCGCAGGGGTCGAGACCACCGTTCTCACCAAGGGGCCCGGTGCGCTGGACCGTGCCGAGCTCATCCAGAATTACTACGGCTTTGCCGAACCCATCTCCGGGGCCGAACTGGAGCGCCGGGGCATCGAAGGGGCAAAAGCGCTGGGGGTGCAGTTCGTGACCACCGAAGCCGTGGGCCTGACCTACATGGATAAGCTCACCGTAGAGACGCTGGCGGGGGATTTCCCCGCCGACGCCGTCATCCTCGCCACCGGAGCCTCCCGCGCCGCCCCGCACATCCCCGGCCTTGCGGGGCTGGAAGGCCATGGCGTGAGCTACTGCGCCACCTGCGACGCTTTCTTCTACCGTGGCAGAGATGTGGCCGTGCTGGGCAGCGGCGAGTACGCCCTGCACGAGGTACAGGCTCTGCTGCCCGTGGTAAAGAGCGTCACCCTGCTGACCAACGGCTCCCCGCTGACGGCCTCCTTCCCGCCGGAGGTGACGGTCTGCCCCGAAAAGGTGAACGCCATCCTCGGCGAAGAGCGGGTCAGCGGCGTAGAACTGAGCGGTGGCAAAACCGTGGCGCTTTCCGGCGTTTTCGTGGTGCTGGGCGTTGCGGGCAGCACCGCGCTGGCCCGCAAGCTGGGGGCCGAGGTGGACGGAAACCGCATCCTCGTGGACGAACATATGCAGACCACCCTGCCCGGCCTTTACGCCGCCGGGGACTGCACCGGCGGGCTGCTCCAAGTGGCCAAGGCCGTTTATGAAGGGGCGCTGGCCGGCACGGAAGCCGCCAAGGCCCTGCGGAAAGGATAACATCATGTCGGAAGTGCAACCATCTGCCGTCAACCGGAACTGCCTTGCGTGCGCATTCCCGTTCTGGGGCCAGCTCACCCCCGCCGAGCAGGAGCAGCTCTGCCGCTTCACGCGGCCCGTGAAATACCGGAAAGGGGAGCGGGTCCACAGCCCGGTCGAAAACTGCGTGGGCATCCTGTTGCTGCGGTCGGGCCAGCTGCGGGCCTACCTGCTCTCCGAGGACGGCCGCGATATCACGCTCTACCGCCTGTTTCAGGGTGAAGTCTGCATTTTGTCAGCCTCCTGCGTCATGGACTCGGTCAACTTTGACCTTTACATCGACGCCGAGGAGGACACCGAGGCCTACTGCATCGGCGCGGGCGTCTTCCGCCAGCTGATGCAGCAGAATGTCTACGTCCGCTGCTACGCCTACCAGATGACCGCCGAACGCTTTTCCGACACCATGTGGACGATGCAGCAGATCCTCTTCATGAGCGCCGACCGGCGGCTGGCCATCTTCCTGACGGACGAGCTGGCCAAGACCGGCGGGGCCGACCTCCACATGACCCACGACCAGATCGCCCGCTATATGGGTTCCGCCCGCGAGGTCGTCAGCCGTCTGCTGAAGTATTTCGCCGGGGAGGGCCTCGTCCGCCTCTACCGCGGCGGGGTGGAGGTGCTGGATAAGGAGCGGCTGAAACAGATCGCCCACGGCGCATAAGAAAAGGAGCGCATCATCAAGCGATGGTGCGCTCCTTTTTCGATCTTTTCTCAGCTCTTGCAGCCGGATTCCTCTTCCACACCGGTGAAATCGGAAGCCTCGGCGATCTTGGTCACGTCGAACTTGCCGTTCTCGTCCTTAGGGGCAACGACGGGGCTGGCCTCCACAGGGTTCACGGACACTTCGCCGGCTGCGGGCTTCTCTTCGGCCGCTTCCGGCTCTGCGGTGGCCTCAGCCTTCTCGGCCTTGGCTGCTTCCACGGCAGGTGCAGCTTCCGGGGCTTCGGGCTCCGAGGGCTGCCCATTCTCCTTTGCAAAGGCAGGGGGCCATGCGGCACCCGGCTCCGTGGGGGTGTGCTCCGCTTTCGCCTCGCCCTCGGCGTAGGCCTCGGCGGTCTTGGCGGCCTCTTCGGGGTCCTTTTCCGCGTCTTCGGGGAACTCCACCTCTTCCACGTGGAGCGAGCCCTTATCGTTCAGCACCTTGTCCAGTGCCACGATGGCGACGCTGGTGACGGCGACGGCAGCAGCCGCGCCCAGAACACGAAACAACGTTTTCATGGTGAGATCCTCCTTAGATGTGTGGTGGTCAAGAGAATGTTACGACATCGTTCAGCGGCTTTTCGGCGGGTTCCACCGAGATGGCGGTCAGCACCGGGCCCTTGCCGCGGTAGATGTTGTGGAACTTGTAATTGACCTTGGCGGTCACGGTGACCCATGCACGCTGCTCCAGCGCCTTGTAGCCGTCGTAGGAGCAGGGGAAACCGACGAACTGGATGTCCTGCACGCAGCAGGTCATGGCGAAGCGGCCGGGCACGAAGCTGTTCTTGCCCGCGCGGTTGGTCTGGCAGACCTGCGCGAGGAACTTGACGGTCTTGCCCGCGTACTTCTGGGGCTCGTCCTGACAATCCATATACCAGATGCCGAAATCGTCATCGCCGATCTCCACCACAGGCTTGTTCAGGTCGAAGGGGAGCGGGTCGGGGATGTCGTCGTAGGCTACGCTGCCGTCGGCGAACTCATAGGCGATATCGCACTTGCGGGATGCCTGACGCACCAGCTTGTGCAGCTCCTGCCGGGCGGCGTCGTTGTTGACGGCCTCGGCGCGGTTGAAGACGATCAGCTCGCTGCGGGCGATCTTGTCCAGCAGCAGGGAGCGCATCGAGTTGTCGCGGGCGTAGGTCAGGGCCGTGGTGCCGTCCGCCGTGGCGATGCACTGGTAGACGATCCAGTTTTCGGGCAGGTTGTTCGCCAGATCCTGCAGCAGCCACATGCCGTTGTACTCGATGACCACGCGGCCCGCGTCGGCCTCCTTGGCCAGCTTGGCAAGGTTCTGGGGGTTCAGCTCGGCCTTGTCCTCCAAGTTGTAGAGGGTCACGCCGGGGAAGGCGAACTTCTTCTGGTTATACTCTTCTTCGCCCTCTTCGCAGACCAGCAGCAGAGTCTTGTCGCCGGAGTCGAAGTTGGGGTCTTCAAACGTTTCCTGAATGAACTTGGTCTTGCCGCTTTCGAGGAAGCCGACAAACAGGTAAACGGGGATCTCATTTGCCATAGTGATTTTTCTCCTCTTTCCGGGATCAGCAGCCGAACAGGCCCGCAATGGCCTTTTCGTCCAGCTTGGAGCCGATGACGACCAGCTTGCCGCCCACATCGGCACCGCGGGAGCGGACCTCCCACTCGCCGGGCACATAGTCGAACTCCAGCCAGCCGTCGGCGCCGCCGTCCACGATGCCCTTGGAACGCAGGATCATGCCGTACTTGCCGGAATCCAGCTCCGTGAGGGCGTGCTCGATATCCGCCTTGGCGATCTTCTTGGCGGTCTCGACGCCCCAGCTCGTGAAGACCTCGTCGGCGTCGTGGCCGTCGTGGTGATGATGGTGGTGATGGCCGCAGCAGCAGTGGCCGTCCTCATCATGATGATGCTCGTGCTCGTCATCGTCATCATGGTCGTGGTGGTGATGCTCATGCTCATCATCGTCGTCGTGATCGTGATGGTGGTGGCAGCAGCAGTGGTCATCCTCATCCTCGTGGTCGTGATGATGGTGATGCTCGTGTTCGTCCTCGTCATCATCCCCGTCGTCATCATCGTCGTGGTGATGGTGGCCGCAGCTGCACACGCCGTTCTCATCGTAGTGATGGTGATGATGCTCGTGTTCTTCTTCCTCGTCCTCGTGGGCGTGCTCCTCGTTGGCCTTGGCAGCCATGGCGATCAGCTCTGCCTTGAAGTCGTCCTTGGTGGACATGGCGTTCAGGATCTGCTCACCGGTCAGGGCATCCCATGCGGTCGTGACGATGGTCGCAGTGGGGTTCTTCTCGCGCAGCATGGCGACAGCGGCAGCGATCTTCTCCTCGCTGGCGGTCTGGGTGCGGCTGAGGATGATGCAGCTTGCGTGGCTGATCTGGTCATCGTAGAACTCACCGAAGTTCTTCATATACATCTTGACCTTGTTCACGTCGGCCACGGTAACGAAGCTGTTCAGCTGAACATCCAGATGCTCCGCCACACCCTCGACGGCGCGGGTCACGTCGCTCAGCTTGCCGACGCCCGACGGCTCGATCACGATGCGATCCGGGTGGTACTGCTCCACCACCTGCTGCAGGGCAGCGCGGAAGTCGCCCACCAGCGAGCAGCAGATACAGCCCGCATTCAGCTCGTTGATCTGGATGCCGGACTCCTTCAAAAAGCCGCCGTCGATGCCGATCTCGCCGAACTCGTTCTCGATCAGAACGACCTTCTGGCCCGCAAAGGACTCTTTGATGAGCTTTTTGATGAGGGTCGTCTTACCGGCACCAAGGAAGCCGGAGAAAATATCAATTTTGGTCATAATGCTGTTGCCTCTTTCTTTTTCCAAAGCCCCCGCAAGGGGCCGTCAAGCAATCCGAGCCGCAGAGTGCTGGCTCAAAAATCCTTATATTCCTATTATAACAAGGCTGTCAATGGGAAAACGCCTTTTTTCATGAGAAAATTGTAACTTTTTTGCATCTCCTTCCCCAAATCTGCTATACTGGGCTTATCAAAATTTTTTCGGGAGGATGCCGCAGTGACTGCACAGATAATGCAAATCGAAAACAAACCTTGCCGTATTTACGGCGAACCCCATGCAGAATACCTACTGCTCCAAATGACAGGCGAACACGAGCTGCAAAGCATGGAAAGCGAGGTTACCGCTATTGCACAGAGTGCGCACCGCTTTCTGTTTGCGGCCATTCCAGTGGAAAGCTGGAACGATGCACTTTCTCCGTGGGAAGCCCCTGCTGTGTGGGGAAAGCAAGGGTTCGGCGGCAAGGCTGCGGACACGCTAAGCTTTCTGACGGAACAGGTCATTCCCACGCTGAAGCAGCAGTATCCTCTCCCGAAAAACGTCAAAATCATTCTGGGCGGCTATTCGCTGGCGGGATTGTTTGCGTTGTGGGCATCCACCCAGACTGATCTGTTCTACGGTGTCGCCGCCGCCTCGCCCTCTGTTTGGTTTCCGGGTTGGAAGGAGTTTGAACAGCAGCACCCGATACAGGCACAGCGCGTTTATCTGAGCCTTGGCGACAAGGAAGAACACACGAAAAACGCCGTCATGGCTGCGGTGGGCGATAACATCCGTGCCCTGCACAGTCGGCTTGCAGAGCGTGGCGCAGACTGCACCCTTGAATGGAACAGCGGCGGGCATTTCAAAGACGCCGACCTGCGCACGGCGAAAGCCTTTCGGTGGGTGATGGAGGAACACACATGACCATTTTGATTGATGCGGATGGCTGCCCTGTTCTCATCCGCACCATCTTGCCGCAAAAAAGGCACCAGCCTGAGCCGGTGCCTTTTGTTGGCGGAGATGGTGGGATTCGAACCCACGTGCCCGATTAAGGACAAAACGATTTCGAGTCTTTGAAATTGTTGGATGAAGCTGGTCCCGCGCGGCCGTCATTGGCAGCTGAGGGCATTTTTGTAACCTCAAAAAAGGCACGTCACACCGCAATTTGCAGGAAAAAATCAGCCGCTTTTTGCGAAATGACGTTAGAAAAAGCCTTTTTCACACGGGCCGTCAGCGGCTGCATTTCAGGTGTAGTTGTGTTAGATGTCCGTTAGAAATATGCAGTGCTGCCGTTGCTGTGCCAGCTCACAGCAGGCTTCCCTGTCTGAACGCAGCGTTTCCCGAAAGCCGGGAGATGCTGCGTTTTCTCTTGCCCGCATTGGGCTGAAAGGGAAGCCGCCATGTCAACATTCCGCGTCAATAAAAACGTCAACTACACCGTTATGAGCAACCACCACCTGCAGGATAAGAGGCTGTCCCTGAAGGCCAAGGGACTGCTGTCCTATATGCTCTCCCTGCCGGACGATTGGGATTACAGCCTGAAAGGGCTGACCGTTGGTTGCAAGGATGGTCTGGACAGTGTACGCACCGCTGTTCTGGAACTGGAAGAACACGGCTACGTCCGCCGTCAGAAAGTCCGCAATGCCAAAGGGCAGATCATCGACTACGATTATCAGGTTTATGAATCGCCTGTTGAGGACGCTCCTGCCGTTCCCGGCAAGGAAGGCGGGCCGTCGGACCCGTCCGCAACCAAAAGCCCGAAAAGCCGCATGAAACCTTGTTCTTCACCATTTTTGGATTTTCCAAATTTGGCTGAGCCCAATTTGGAAAAGGCAACGCAACAAAATACTAATAAACAAAATACTAAAAGACAAAGTACTAATCTATCAGGGCCGACAGGCGAATCCGCAGATTTTGACCAGATGGAAGCACAGGTACGGGAGGAGTTCCGGGAACGTTTGGAGATCGACACCCTTGCCCAGAGGTACGACCCCGACAAGCTGGAGGAACTGCTGGACAACATTGTGGAGATGTACTGCTGTCCTCGGCAGACCCAGTACGTCGGCAAGCAGCCGCAGACCACCAAAGCCATCCGGCTGCGGCTGGACAAGCTGACCAGCCAGCACATTGAGTACATCTTCGATGTGATGTCCAACACCACCCAGCCCATCAAGAACATCATGGCCTATCTGCGCACCACCATCCTGAACGCCCCCACCACGATGGAGCACTACTATCAGGCGCAGGGCAACTGGCTGACCGCACAGAGCCGGAAGGAGTGAACGCCGTTTTCCACAAAGACCGCAAAACACGTTGAAAATACAAAGGAGAATTTCCATGAAGAACACGAACGCCGTCCGCACCGAGATCCATTACGCACAGGTTGGGGAGTATCAGCTGCCCCTGCTCACCCTGCCGCAGACCGACAGCCGCGAACCTCTGGGCAAGTACGCCCGGATGCGGCTGGCCTACCTCAAAAACCAGCGCCCCGTGCTGTACAACCAAATGCTGCTGAACGGTACGCTCTGGCCGCATTTGCAGGATGTCCAGAAAACGGCCTGCGCGTGGCTGGAACGCACGATGACCACTCTGTTAGACAAGTACCCGCGCCGGGCAAAGAACACTCACAGCTTCTCTGGGCGGCCCATATGAACGGGCTGAAAGCGCAGGCGGAGGAGGTAGTGGTGAGGGAAATCGTGTATGCAGAGTGATTTCAACTGTTTTTCATGTTTCTGTTTCAGCATCAAAAACGCCTAGACGCGATTTTATGTCTTGATTTTGAATATTTTCCGCAAATATCAATATTAAAATTTGATTTTCTGCCAAGAATGGAGTATACTGAACCCAGAAAACACTTGGGAGGTTTTGCGATGCTGCTTCAATTTTCTGTCACGAACCACCGTTCCATCAGGGATACCGCCATCATCAGCATGAAGGCATCCACAGATAAAAGTCTGTCCGACTGCCTGATTTCGCCGGACGAGAAGAAACAGCTTGTACCTGTACTGGCACTGTACGGCGCAAATGCAGCCGGGAAGAGCAATGTTCTCCATGCTCTCCTGCTCATGCGGGAAATGGTCTGTGGCCGATATGCCAAGCTGCTGAAGGGCGAGTCCCTTCCGCAGGAGCCGTTTGCTTTCACTGACCAGCCCACACAGCCGACCAGCTTTGAAGCCATCTATTTTTATGGCGGCATCAAATATGCCTATGGGTTCTCGTTTGACAAGTCCAAAGTCCTGACCGAATATCTCTATCACTGGCCGAATGGCCGAGAAGCCTTGATTTTTTCAAGAGAAAACAATGGCTATCAGTTCCGCGAGAATATTCAAGAGCAGTTCACGCTTGCTGGACGAACTGCTGAAAATCGCCTTTATCTGTCCAGCTCGAACGAGTGGAACTGCCCCCAGACTGAAAAGGCATATCTGTGGTTCTTTGAAAAACTGACAGGCTTTATGGGAACCGAAATGCGGCTGGATGCTACATTGTCTGCCATCCGGCAGGGCGGCTCTGAAAAGAGCCGTATCCTGCATGAAATGCTGTATGCAGACCTCGGTATCAAGGACATCCGCATTACAGGCTCTAAGGAAGAGCCTATCATTTCCGCACTGCACACTCTCGATGCCGAAGATGGCACTTCTAAGGGTTTCTGGCTCCCGTTGGGTCAGGAATCCGTTGGGACACAGCGTTTCTTCTCTCGCATCGGTATGTGGCTTGCGGCTTTGGAATCCGGCTCTGTTTTGGTAGTAGACGAGATAGAATCCAGTATGCACCCGCTGCTGACAAGGCATCTGATCGGAATGGTGCAGGATGCCGCTATCAATACAAACCATGCACAACTCATCTTCACAACACACGATACCGGACTTCTCGACCTGACGTTGCTGCGGCGCGATCAGATTTGGTTTGCAGAGAAGAACGAAAAGACCATGCAGACCGATATTTACGCCCTGACCGAGTTTTCTCCCCGGAAAGGTGAGAATATCTCCAAAGGGTATCTGCAAGGCCGCTATGGTGCGATTCCGTTCATTGGAGGGGATGCAGCATGGGCAGAATAAAAGAGATCAGCCGCAAGTCTGCTCACACCAGAAAGCGCAACCCGGTGGTGTATCTCATCTGTGAGGGCAGTGAAACCGAGATCCGCTATTTCAAACGTTTCCGCAGCCGAGGGTGCAATATTGATATTATCCCGATTTCTTCTCAGTATAAGTCTGCCGACAGGCTTGTGCAAAAGGCCAAAGCAACGATGGGCAATAATCCATACTACCCGGAAGATGGTGACTCCATCTGGTGCGTATTTGACCGTGATGATAACTCCAACGAAGTTCTTCTGCGTGCCAAACAGTCCGCTCAAAAGGAAGGCTATCATTTGGCCTATTCTAACCCATCTTTCGAGTTGTGGTTCCTACTGCACTTTGTAAATCAACAGGCAGAGGTTGAAGATTGCCAAGCATTGATTCGATTACTGAAACAGCCGGGCAGACTTCCTGATTATGAGAAAAACAAGGATTACTTTGACGTTTTGAAGCCTTTGCAGGCAACTGCGATTCAGAGAGCGAAAGCTCGTGCTGACCAAGTTCAGAAGCAGGGTCTCGAACCGATTTCACGGCAGAGCAATCCGTTGACAACGATTTGGGAACTGGTAGAGTATTTGAACTCCAAGGTTTGAACCACATCACTTGAAAATATAGTAAAGCCCACAGACCGGATTTTATATCTGGCCTGTGGGCTTTTTATGAGGTACAGTATCTATTATTTTCAACCAGAGACTTCTTTTCACTCGGAAAGTTCTTTGTGATTATATAATTATCTCCGCTTCATTATGTATATAAAATTGTGACAACCATACATCATAAATCATTCGAGAGGAACAAGTTCATTCGTTTTCTTTTCAATATTTTGGAACACTTTATAATAGTTATAAATCGCCGCCCTTAAAGATTCACATTTTTCCATATCATATTCATTTGAACAGCTGTCACATTTCCCATCACAAGATGGTATGCTTCGATTTTTTATGGGATGTAATTTTTGATGGCATTTTCCGTACACCAGTTTAGCATGTGCTAATTTATTTCGAGGTTTAATCAACTCATCACTATATTTTTGTGAGAAATCTTCTTGAGCAATCGGTCCGTCATCAAAAAATTTCACAATCAACCCCATAAGAGCATAACGATCCTTATTATCCATCACATACTCAACGGATTGAATCGCGTTTTTTATAAATGATTTTCCTACTTTTTTGTTTAATCCCTCAAAATTTTGTCCAGATTTAGATGCAGCACTTTCAACATACTCCTTTGCTTTTCGGACAATCACATCCTGTTGTTCTGAACTTAACTTTTCAAATAACGCTATTGTTGTCGATTGGCAAATATAGTCAAATTCCGAGGTGCTATCCATTATAAGCCCTCTTATATTTGATATACGATACTCTCTTTTTAGATTTTTTTGAACAACACGGCCTATAATTTCCAGAAGATTTGCACGATCGGCCAAGAAAACACCATTCAATTGATCAGAATTTTTTAGAGAACTTTCCATGTTTTCCTTGTCGCTTGAATAAAAAACAATATCTGTATAGATTTCCTTGCTGCGAAGTTCGCGTATCACAGCATCACCAGTTGTACCAGATAGTGCAAAGTCCATAAGAATCAAATCATAAAAATCAAAGGATGTTGCATCAAAATTTTCTAGCTTTTCACTTTTGAACTCATCATAGTCGCTATAGCTTTCAATGTCTGCATCCATAAAACGGTTTTGAATAGCTTGAACTACAAGTTCTTTTGTTGAGTCAACATAGTCTTCTGCATCATCAATCCACAGAATTTTATACGTCATATCCATATTCTGCACGCTTTCTTTTATGGCATTTCAATAATGAACTTTGCTCCAGAGGGTGTTGCATTCTCCGCACAAATGGTTCCCTTCATTTTTTTGATAACCGTCTTAATATTGTATAAGCCGATTCCTGTTCCACCTGTGTTGCTGAACCCGAAATCAAATATTTCATTTAAATCTACTGCTCCAAAGCCATCACCATCATCCCATAATTCAATATAGGCTTTCCCCGAAATATCTTCCATCGATAAATTAAAGTTTCTGGCATGGCTTTTTTGTGAATTAGACAAAAAATTGTCCAAAACAAGAGAAATGTTTTGCGGTTGAAATTTAATTATATGCTGGCCGGAAGTTTCAACAGAAATGTGAATATTGAAATACTGCTGTTGGAGAACATTCATTAAGTATTCCCGACAAAAAGCAAACAAGTCCTCCTTAATTGAAGCATCTTCAATATTAAATTTAGCAATTGCGCTATATTTCAATGAACTTAAAATTTTATCTGTGGCAACCGAGATTGCGCCGAGTTCTCTATAATTTTCAATTCCTATTTTTCTAGCCAAAGTTGTTACACTGTTCCTTATCGTTAGGGCGTTCGTCTTTACCAAGTGAGTTTTTGCCGAGAATGTTTTTTGGTCTTCCGTAATCGCGCTAAAAATAGTATAGCTTTGGGCTTTATATTTTTGAATATTATCAGAAGCGACTTCCAATTTTTTTTCGGTGACACGATTCTTTATCTCTAACTCTTGGCGTGCCGCTTCGGCTGCTTTAAGCGCAGCCTCATGCTCTTTTTTTATTTTATCTTCTTCTTCACGAATCTCCTGTCCAACTTTCACACGCTGCACAATCAAAGTGGAAACAATCGGCTTTACCAAACTAATTAACAAGGCAACACGTTCATCATCTTCAGCAAACCCCTGTCGATTAGATGTCGCAATATCTCCCAAAGAATTATCGTCTAGTACATCAAAATTGATTTCGCCTTCTATATAATTCGAAAATGCCTGTGTGTTTTTCAAATACGGCATAAAATCTTCGACAGCAAGTTTTTTTCTCACATAAAGTCTTAATTGTGTGGATTTATATGCCTTATTTTTCAAAAATAATGGATCATTAACTTGTGCATCATCTTTTTTTATGCTGGCATGAATTCCAATCCATCCGGTCAAGCTATACGGAATTTCTTTTTCCGAAAGAGAACCATCCTCTTTAACAAAATGTCGTGTTCCACTGGTGTTATAGGCTGATTCATCAATAATAACAGTATGTCTTGGTTTTCTTCGAACAGTGTCATCCGCAGATGGAAAATAAACGCTTTCGGCTATTCGACTTTTTATATTCGATTCGCTGTTGTCAAAAAGAGCATAGAAATTCCGAAATGCAATATTTTTTGCTACTTCTTGAAATCCAATTGGCGTATTTTTTTGATACCTAACAGCTAATTCGATTTTTCCGGATATAGAATCCAGAACATAATAATCCGAAAGTCTAGCCTTTAGCCCTTCAATTGACTGAATTCCAATGTTTGTCAGGTCAACATTTTTAAGCTTTATCATCGTTCCAGAAGTAAGCTTATCCCAGTATTCTGCTGACAAAACTTCAACTTGAGAAAGATTAACTCTATTTAACGATGGTATCTCAGACTCGCGCTCGTTGCTCATATCAAAATACCATGCGGATTCTTGTCCGGCAGATTTTGATATAAGATAATATTTACTAGATAAATATAAAGCTGCGAGTTTTCCGATTCCCTTTCGCCCCATAACTTTGTTCTTTGAAACTTCATCTAGCGAAAGGTCTTCTCGTTTGTTTTTTCCAATTAAAACATATTTTTCTGCAAGATCTGAATATGTCATTCCTGTACCATTATCGAAAATTTCTATCTCAGAGTTTTTCTTGTCACTCATGTCGATAAAAATTCGTACACAGGTTGCCTTAGCATCAAGTCCATTAGCAACAAGCTCCGCTATTGCTGTCCATGGATTTGAGTATAATCCCTTGCCTAACAGTTTAAGTGCAAAGTACGAGAAATTGAAAAAGATTTTATCATTGGTATTGTCCATTGATTTTACCTCATTTCAGAGTTTTCTCAAATTGTGATGCTAGTCGTAAAGCCAGCAATGGAGGAACAGCATTCCCGATTTGTGTACAAACATCCGATTTGAATCCCTCAAACTTGTACCAATCTGGGAATGATTGTATTCTCGCTCCTTCGCGTGGAGTTAATGCACGATTTTGGCTATAATGAATACATCTCAAACTAGAAACAGTTGTCAAATTGTTGGTTATCGTAGGTGATGGTTGATCCGCTATTAAACGTCCATAAGTATTCGCATAGCCAGATGTTAGCCTATAAGATTTATCGATTTTACCAGAATCAACCAATGCATTAAATTCATTTTTTCCTTCGCCCTGCTTCACATGTTGTATAACAGCTCTGATTTTTTCACTATAACACCCACAGAAGTGTTGCGTTAGTTCATTTGACCCATGTCGCATGAGTTCTTGATACTTATTCTGTGGTAGCTGCTGATAAGAACTTATGCTTTGTCCTTCTAAAACTTCTGGAAGATCGGATATTGCATCCTTTATAGTAAGGTGCGCAGACTTTTCTTTTGGAGGACAGTTCCATTTTAAATTCAAGTCGTTTCGGATGCCTACAATGAAGACCCTTTCTCTATTTTCAGGAACTCCATAGTCCATAGCATTCAATCGTTCCGTCCAAATGTTATAGCCCAAACCATTTCCAAGATTTGAAAACTGATCATTTAAAATCTCCATAACAGATTTACCATAATGATCTATAACAGGCTTTTTTCGCGGCGTTAACGACTCTCTGCCCTCAACATCTTTTAATTCATACAAGATATTTCCAGCTGCATCTCTTTTATAGAATATTTCTCTCATCGATAAAATGCCTCGGACATTTTCAAACAAGAACATTTTTGGACGAGCAATTTTTAACACTCTCAAATATTCCGTATACAGTTGTGCTTTTTCGTCGTAATTTCGTTGTCCAACGGTACTAAAAGACTGGCATGGTGGTCCACCAATTATCAAATCAACTGGTTCCGATCCAATCCATTTTCTTATGTCACTTTCTTTCAAGGACTTTATATCGCAGTTTTTCATAGGAATATCAGGATAATTTTCAGAGTATGCTTTAGCTGCAAACGGATTGTATTCATTTGCAAAAACGAATTGATTTTTTCGATTCCTGACAAAATGGTCTTTGTATTTTCTATAATAAAATCCAAATGTTAGTCCTCCAACTCCAGAGAACAGGTCAATTATTCTCATTTTCAAAAATATCCTTTGCAATAATTTCAAAAAGTGAACATTTAAGATTTCTCTAAAAGTTGGGCAAAAGAATAATATACACTCTTTCCGCCAATGCCATTATATCGTCAAAAACCAATTTAGCATTACTTTTACTATGATAATCTCAAAAAACTGTTCTTGTATACCTATATTTTCAATCTTAAAGCTTGTGACGCTATAAAATCGTTTTTTATCACAACGCCCTCAACAGCGTCAAAAACTCATCAAAGCGATATGCACCCTCCATCTGCAAGTCTTTGTTCTGGAACACCATATAATAGCGGTATGCCTGCTTGCCAGCGGCATCCTGCCATGCACGACCCAGACGAATTTTTTCTCTGGACTCTGCATTTTCCAGCTGGTCGCCTTTGGTTTCAATCAGAATAATCTTTCCGCTGGTCGTGCGAACGATAAAATCCGGGTAATGGTTGCGGAATCCGTTCAAACAGAACGAAAACTTGTTACGCTCCGGGTTGCGATGCCACCAGCGGATATTGTCCATGTTGGTCATTGCCAGAGCCATTTTATATTCCAGACCATCCATCTTGCCCTCGGTCTGGTACAGGCTCTTGCTCATTGAAGAAGTGCTATCCGGGAGGGTGATATACTCCGTCAACTGAAAGCGGGGTTCACATACGATTTTCTCCGTTTCCAGCCACTTGTAGAAGTTTTCTCGTGCAGTTTCCTCTTGAAGCTGCATGACGTATGCACGAATTTTTGCTGCAAAGTTAACAGGCATCCGTTCCAGCGCGTCCAGCTCTTCGCGGTTCATATTATCCACGATACCATCGACATAACGCCGCAGTTCATTATCATCCACCGCGTTCATCTTGCAAAGGCTCTTGTGGATAATATCCTTGCAGATACGCAGTTTATCCTCGCCCGGAAGCAGTGGAAACTGCCTGTTCATGTACTGCTGATAATCATCTTTCAGCTTGGAGATACGCGGTGTCGTGGTATCGCGGTCTTCCAAATCGACCTGCGCCAAATCGTCGTCCAGATGGCCGAAGTCGATTGCGCTGGGTTTTCCTTTCAGAGAAAAATCCAAAAGCAGCTGGGCTTTATCCAGCTCCGTTTTCCCTTCCGGATCTAAAAGGCTTGGCAACGTTTTTAAGTAGAATTTCGGCAATTTAAGGGTGCGCACATCTTCCAGAAATTCTGGATTTACATGGGAAACATCCACTTTGTCCTGCACCTCCAGCGGCAAATCGCTCAACGGGTCATTCTGGTGCTGCTGCATAGCAACATCAAAATCGTTCTGTTCCTTTTCAGAGCGGTCAAAAATATTCTGCACCGAGGGAGAAACACTTGCCTTTGCCAAAGTGTTGCCCAACAGTGTCGGGTCAAAATCCAAAAACTCTTCTTCCGCCGATGCCGCAGGCATTGCTTCGTTTGTCGGCTGTGCCGGGAAGATGGTCTGCTCCACTTTGGGCAGCGGCTCGACCGGGGCAGCTTCTTCCTGCACACGGTAATCGTGGTCCGTGAAGCCTGCGTTATTCAAGCCCTTGACGATGCCGTCCAGCGTACGCTTGAAGTCCGCAGACGAGGTCAGAACATACGAAGTATTCAGGATCGGAGAAGAATGTTTCCGGGTATAGGGCAGGCGCAGAATACGCCCCACGATTTGCTCCACATCCACCTGACTGGTGCGGTTCGCCAGCGAAGCAAGGATATACGCAAAGGGGCAGTCCCAACCCTCTTTCAAGGCATTGACTGTAATGATAAAGCGAATCGAACACTTTTCCGACAGCAAGTCCACATTTTTCAACTCGTTGATTTCCGCCGTCTTGATGGCAATTTGCTCTGCTGGAATGTTGGCAGTAATCAGGCGTTGGCGCAGTTTTTCAAAAGTCGTTGCATTTTCTGTGCTCTTGGGTTGCGCCTGAAACAGCACGATGGGGCGAATGTAGCTGCCACCCTTTTCGTAGGCATCTTTTGCGTGAATTTCCAGTGTCCGCTGCATCTCGATGGCATCATGCAGCACATCCTGCTGGCTGTTGCGGTTCATCACAATGACAGGCAACTTGACCATGTTCTCGCGTTTCAAGTGAATCGCATCCACAATGGAGATGATGTTGCTTTCCTTAGTGGGCGTTGCCGTCAGATCCAGCACAAAGCAGGGATTGAAGTTTTGCAGCATCTGCTTGCTCGGGTTACTGCGCGCATGGTGGCTTTCGTCCACAATGACCAGCGGATGCAGCTGATTAATGACCTGCATCAAGGCGGTCGGGTCGGTATCTTCCAGCGGCATATCAGGTTCGCCCAGTGCATTTGCCAGCGCAACAAGGCTGCTGTTCTCCTGCTTGGCCTTGAGCCGCTCCTTCTTGCCACGGAACGAATCGTAAGACAGCACCATGATGGAAAGCTGCTCGTTGACCGTAGAGATATTGAAGTGCTGCCCCATCAAAAGCTGTTCTTTGGTATACACTTCTACACGGCTGCCAAAGGCAACATCAATTTTCTGGCGGTAAGGATGTGCAGGGTCACGCAATGCAGCCAAGGTTTGGGTCAGGATAGCATCTGACGGAACCAGCCAAACCACTGCACGGCGTTTTACCACACCCAGTGCGGAGAAAATCGGCTCGATGGCATTTGCAGCCAAAAATGTTTTGCCGCCGCCCGTAGGAACTTTCAGGCAGACATTTGGCACACCAGGCAGAAGATTCTGATACTTGGGCATTCCGCCAAATCCGACTTTTACATCTTTCTCCTGCCAGAGCCGAGTATAGGCCGTTTCGATGTTCTTTGTCTGCATCAGGATTTCCAGATAGCGTTCCAAATCCCGAATGACGGCTTTCTGATATTTTTTCAATTCCATAATACGGCTACTCTCTTATCACGGCTACTCTCTTATCGTGGAATCTCAGGTGGCAGATAATTTGAAAGCGCATCTGAAATCTCCCTGCGTAACGCTCCATTCAACAAAACCAGTACTTTATTACAGTATTCTTTGTTTTCAATTTTTAGGAAATGTCCAATTGAGATTATCAGCCCTTTTTCATTAAACACTCTCAATATCTTTGCGTAATCACCATCATCCAGTACACTTTGAAACCTTGTCTTTTCCTCATCTCTTACTCTATCGTAGTCAATCGATTCTAACGCAGTGTCTAAGCTATGTTTAAGTTCATCATTATTTTTTGACGACAACTCAATCGATGCTAATTGATATTTCAAATGCGCAACTGTGCTTTGACAAATCTGCCGCTCTTTTTGACTAGAAAAGCGTGCATGGATGGATTTACTGATTTCATCAAAACACCTATCAGGATCCATTGCAAACCGCTCCGCCATCAGTCGAATTAATTCTTCCACTAAAAATAGATTTTCAACTTCGGCCACTTCAAGAGTATAAATATTTTCCTTTTTATATTTTTGAATCTCATAATCGGATCGATAGTCTCTATCAATAAGCCCATATACTTCGCAGTGGTGTAACGAAGGGCAATTGCGGAATGCCTTTGTCCTTGCAATAACACGTGTACAGCTCCCACAAGCAATCACATAATAATTGGGGTATAAAATAGTGTACAATTGGGTATCATAACTATTTTTCTCACCCTCGACAAATAATACATTCTTTCGACTTCCTAAAATATCAAAAAGTAATTCCTCTGGAAGGTCATTACTCTCCAATTTTTGAAGTTTCCAATGCTCCCCATTAAATTCTTTGATCCAGATTTTATCTGCATTTCCATGTGCGGCAGCAAATTGCGTATCATGCGTGATATAAATAAACAAGCAATCCTGTCGATATCTTTCTAATGCATTCCAGAGTCGATTCATAATAGACCGATTAAGATGCACTTCTGGCTCATCAATAATCAGTGTTTTATTCTGTGGGACACAAAGCACCTGTGCAGCTAGATAAAGTACGGCTCTTTCGCCATCACTCATTTGAGTAGAACTATATTCAACAGTTTTCCCCTCTTTGTCAAAGTATGCAATAAACTTTGAGTCTACAACCTTTAGATTTCTTTGCGGAAAAATTTCATTCCAAATTAAGATCAATTTATCAATTGCTGTTAATGGCGGTTCTGGATAAGATTCCTTATTTGTTGCAGCTTTACATTCCTGTGCAAATTTATCATTATCATTATTTTTGAGTGCAATAATCGCTGCGAGAACATCATCAAAATCATTTAAAAGTTGCGTAGTAAAATTTCCCCATCCCCATCGATATCCTTTATTTCTATCGTGCTTTCCACTTGCATCGTCTGTGCCAAAAAGCACAAAATCCTCGGCCTGAGAATAACTTTTAAGCGGAATGTTTTCTTTGAAATTAAGATTTCGTTGAGCGCCAATGCGATGGATATTGCTCATGTTCTGTTGCTCAATCCATGCACCAAGCTTGCTCTTTCCTGACCCGTTCGCACCAATGATGATAACCGAATTCGATGCCGCTTTATTTTCTGTTTTGTTTCCATTTTCATCTGGAAGCCAGTATGTGAAGTCCATAATCTTTTTTCTCCTTACACCCGCGCAATGTCGCGCGGAATTTTCTTAAACGTAATACCAAACCGCAGCAAGTCACTCTCACTCAATGCACAGCGGTCAGCATAAATCAGATAGTTTTCCGCTTTTTCCTGGATGGTAGACAAAAAAGCATAGTCCAACACGCATATCTGGTCTGGCTCATAGTAGAAATAGTAAGCGGTGTGGTTGTTCTCACCGAGAAAATATGGGCTTTCGTTCTGTTGATTCACCGCAGGTTTCTTCGTTTCCGTATACCAGATGTAGTCACGGATTTTGTCTGTGCCGATGCTTTCATTCAGGTTGCCATCCGGCAGAAGCAGCCGCTCGCCCAGTTCGTAGTAACTGAAATTGCCACCAGTGCCATCTACTTTATCACTTGCTTTATTGATTGCCGTTACTTTAAGGTGTCCATCAATAATTTGGGGGGCTTTTACCGTCGAATACGCCGACTTTGCTTCTTTAGCAACAGCTTTCGCTTCTTCTAGTAGTGTTGCACCCTCCGCAAGGTTTTTTGTGGTAATTTCTTTGTCATATAAGACAGCTTCACTATCTGTTTTATAACCCGTTATTATATGTTTTACCCTCTCTGCCGTAATGGTATCTGCATAATTTTCCATTTCAACTAGAATAAATTTGCGATGACCCCCATCCATTTTATTCATGTTCAATACTGCATGGGCAGTTGTTCCAGAACCTGCAAACGAATCTAATACGATAACATCCGGGTCAGAAATCATTTGGAGGATACGTTCTATCAGCTCATGCGGCTTAGGTGTGCTAAATATGTCTGTCACTCCAAAAATGGATTTCAAAAAAGCTTTTGCTTGTCGCATGGTTGCAAGGTCATTCCAAATCGTCGGGTAAGGGCGTGATGGATTTTGGGGTGCATACTCGCGCGAGTAAGGCTCCCAAACCTCTTTTCCCATTCGATTTCTACGTTTCCAGACTAGTGTTCCTGCGGCAATATGTTTGGCAATTCCATCCTTTCCCATCGCCCATCGAGCTTCTTCGCCATTATCATGAATAGGATAGACCTCGGAACCATCTGGTGCGATTATCGGAAAGTACATAGTTGGTCTATCTGTGCGCAAACTATTTCTACCATTTTTCTTTACCAAACGATCCCTGTACCGTCGCCCTTGCTCATCTACAAACCCATAAGCATTAACAATTCCAGGTGCTTCCAGTTGCTTGAACTTTTTTAAGCTTGGATTCTTTCCATAGAGAAGGATGTACTCATGATCTGGCGTAATAGGAACTTTGTTATCGTTTGGGCTATCAACTTTTCGCCAAATAAATGTTGCTATAAAATTTGATGCGCCAAAAATCTCGTTGCAAATCAATCGAAGATTCGCAAATTCAATATCACTAATACTAATGAAAATCGCACCGTCATCTGCCAGAAGCTTTTGCAGAAGCATCAGCCGAGGATACATCATACAGAGCCACTTGTCATGGCGTGTCAAATCTTCGCCTTCTTTGCCAACCGGCTGGCCTTTGAGTGTTTCTTGTAGCCATCTCTGAATGCGAGGATCGTTGACATTATCGTTATAGCACCACTTTTCTTCGCCAGTGTTGTAAGGAGGATCGATGTAGATGCACTTCACCCGGCCCTCATACTGCGGCAGCAGAGCTTTCAGGGCTTCCAGATTATCGCCGTGGATAATCATGTTATCACTGCCGTTGTCCTCGGTGTGCTTGCCCATTTCGTCAAAGCTATACTGACGCTCCAACACACGGAACGGCACTTCCTGATGATGATTGACAACTTTGCTTTTTCCGATCCATTCCAAAGTAGGCATGGTGTTTTCTCCGTTTCTCTGTGAAAGTTCTTTCACGTTTAATAATAACAAGTTGGGCGGCAAAGCGCAACGGTTCCGGCAAAGAAATACAAGTTTGATGAACAAAATTGCAAGTCGCAAAAGCGTTTTGCAAAAACGCGTAGCCTGCATCCGTCGGATGCAGTTCAAGGGTTTGGGATTTCCCAACAAGCATTTTGCAACGCAAAATGGTCTTTGTATATACGAAGACACTGCTTGCTACGAATGCGAACGCCTTTTGAATTGCAAAATGATTTTTCAGTTGCTATACTGGGCTTATCAAAGTTTTTTAGGGAGGACGCCGCAGTGACCGTACAAACCATGCAAATCGGGAACAGACCTTGCCGGATTTACGCCGAAGCCCATGCGAAATACCTGCTGCTCCAAATGACCGGCGAACACGAGCTGCAAAGCATGGACCATGAAGTGACAGTGATTGCGCAGAGCAGCTGGAATTTTTTGTTTGCGGCTATCCCGGTGGAAAGCTGGAACGATGAACTTTCCCCATGGGAAGCTCCTGCGGTATGGGGCAAAGAAAGTTTTGGCGGCAATGCGGCGGACACGCTGCGCTTTCTGACAGAACAGGTCGTGCCAACGCTGAAACAACAGTTCAATCTCCCGGAAAACGTCAAAATCATTCTGGGCGGCTACTCGCTGGCAGGGCTGTTTGCTTTGTGGGCCTCCACCCAGACAAATCTGTTCTACGGTGTCGCCGCCGCCTCGCCCTCGGTGTGGTTTCCGGACTGGATGGAGTTTGAACAGCAGCGCCCGATACAAACGCAGCACATTTATCTGAGCCTTGGCGACAAGGAAGAACACACGAAAAACGCTGTCATGGCTGTGGTGGGGGATAATATCCGCACTCTGCACAGTCAGCTTATAGCGCGCGGTGCAGACTGCACCTTTGAATGGAACAGCGGCGGGCATTTCAAAGACGCCGATTTGCGTACCGCGAAAGCCTTTCGGTGGACGATGGAGGAACACGCATGACAATTTTAATTGATGCAGATGGCTGTCCGGTGGTCAATCTGACTTTGCAGGTTGCAAAACGGTTCAGTGTTCCAGTTACCATCCTGTGTGACACCTCTCATCAAATCGAGCGTGAAGGTGCGCAGACACTGGTGTTCGACAAAGGAGCGGACAGCGTGGATTTTGCTCTCGTCAACCGGGTAAAACCGGGAGATGTGGTTGTGACGCAGGACTACGGGCTGGCGAGTATGTGTCTTGCCAAGTGCGCACGAGTGCTGAACCAGAATGGTCTGGAATACACCGCTGATAATATAGACGCTCTCATGCTACGGCGTTGTGAAAACAAAAAGCTCCTCCGTGCCGGAAAGCACCCCAAGAGGAGCCCAAAGCGGACGAAGGAGCAGGATGAAGCATTTGTCGCCACACTGACAGATATTTTAGCGAGCATCTGATTTTCTGAATCAAAAATTTGATATTGCAACCGCCACTCACTCTTTCCCGGAGTGAGCGGCGGTTGTTTCTTGTTCAGCGCATCTTGCTTTGTTAACTTTCTGTTAATTTTCAAAATAAAGGTTGTCAACGAGCCTTTCTCGATGCCTACCAAGTGAGGGAGGTTTTTCAATTTTCAATGAAGGCAAAAAAATCAGCGTCAGCACCCCCCATTTCTGGCCATTTTTTCTGTTAATAATAGAACCTCCTCTTTGAAGGCCGGTCGTTTGTGACCTTTTTGTTAATTCTCAAAAACATGGTTGTCTTTTGCCCTTTTTCGTCGGCTACCAAGTGAGAGGACTTTTTCAAAAGTGGAGATTCGGCTTCAAGAATTACAATTCAATTACAATTTCCCCTTCGATGCTATGAAACAGGCGTTCTCGACGCCTACCAAGTGTAGGGCATCTTTTTTCAAGACCACTTTCAACTTCAGGCACTGCCATTGTTGCCAAGTTCCGCCCTCCATCGGTCGCCCCGTAGACCGACGTTATTTTAACCAAGAGGCTACTTCGGCTATATTTTCCAAGAACTTTTCAACAAATTTCTTTTTCGGGTAACAAAAAGCACTTTTTCGTCGGCTACCAATTAGAGGGATAATTTTTCGGAAGCCCTAAATTCTGAAGATTTTCTATATAACTCCGTTCTTTGAAAACAGAATAGTTCAATCGTCTGGTACTTCACAAAAGGTACTTCTGTAACTCGCAGCCCGGTCATAACGAAGACGGGGTGGCTGAAATGCCAATGGTGCGGTGCAAGCCCACCGCCGGACGATTCCCCACTCCTAGGGAAGTCGAGGACCAATATGGGAGACCTTAACTTATTAACGCAGACGGGTTTGAACTTATCTGCGATGGGGGAGTTGGAACTACTGCCAGCTCTCTTTACATTGCCACCTGACCGCAGCTTTGCTGCAAAGGATATAACCGCAGGTAACACACTTTTTGACCTTAGACTACTTATGCTGAAGGAGTGCCTATGAAGTTTAACAATGCCTATTCCCAGATGTTTCCCGGCTACCCCGATGCCGTCAGCCTTCAGCAGGCTGCGGAGATGCTTGGTCTGAACCGTCATACAGTTGGGGAACTGATCCGTTCCCGCCGCCTGTTTGCGCTTAAAATCGGCCGCACCTATCGTATCCCGAAGCTGAGTGTGATCGAGTTCCTGCTCACCGGGCAGAGCACCTTCCCGGCTGGAAATCCGCCGCTGGATGTGGTATGCTGTGGGTGCAGCAACGGACAGCACGCCTGTTGACCCAAAGGAGGTTTATGATGAAAACTACAGGGTCTGTCCAAGAGAAAAATGGACGTTTCTATTTCGTGATCAATCTTTATGATGCCAACGGCAAGCGGAAGATCAAGTGGATCTCCACAGGTCTGACCGTCCGGGGCAACAAGCGCAAGGCGGAATCCATGCTCCGGGAAGTATTGCTCCACTATGATGAGACTGGGGAGCTGCCCACAGGGCGGGGCGGAGCCTACGAAAAAGTAGATGCTAAAACCGCCAAGCCCCTGCCGCTGCCCCTCCAACCCGTCAACAAGTCGGAGATGCTGTTTCTGGACTATCTCAACGAGTGGGTGCAAGTCCATAAGGCATCCATTCAGCCTGCAACCTTTATCAGCTACAATCGGATGATCACCGGGCGTATCACGCAGTATTTTGAACCGCTGGGCTTGAAGCTGTGCGAGGTCACACCGCAGGTGCTGGATGAGTTTCAGGAGAAGATCTTGCTGGAGGGCTACACCACCAACACGGTCATTCACTACCACGCCATCTTCGGCAAAGCGTTCAAGGATGCCGTCCGCAAGGATTATCTGGAAACCAACCCGATGCTGAAAGTTGACCGCCCGAAGAAGAACAGCTTCCGTCCCAACTTCTACTCCAAGGATGAAGTCCAGCAGCTGCTTGAAGTATCGCAGGATGACCCCCTGCATCTGTGCATCCTCATCACGGCCTACTACGGTCTGCGCCGCAGCGAGGTGCTGGGGTTGAAGTGGTCGTCTATCGACTTTGAGCGCAAGTCCATCACCATCAATCACAAGGTGACGGAACAGTTGGTGAACGGCAAGTACGTTCCTGTGGTCAGCGATGTGATGAAGAACAAGACCAGCTGCCGCACCCTGCCGCTGATCCCGGCTGTGGAAGAAGAACTTCTGAAGCAGAAGGAAAAGCAGCAGCTTTACCGCAAGCTGTTCAAGAAGAGCTACAGCACTGAGTATCTGGATTTCGTCTGCACCGATCAGGAAGGCAAGCTGATCCGCCCGAACTTCGTGACGGAGCACTTCGACTGGTTGCTGACCAAGTACGGGCTGAAGCACATCCGTTTCCACGATCTGCGCCACAGCTGCGCCAGCCTGATGGTGATGAACGGCGTATCTATGAAGCAGGTTCAGGAATGGCTGGGGCACAGTACCTTTTCTACCACCGCTGACATCTACGCACATCTCGATTACAAAAGCAAACAGGGGTCTGCTGGGGTCATTGCGAACCTTTTGGGAGAATCCAAACTCCCCAAATAATTATGGATTTATCGTTCATGCATAAAGCATACTGTGATGAGGCAAAAGCGGTCTTTCTCTGCTTGATGCAAAAGAAAAAGTCGCAGATTCGTTTGAATCTGCGACTTCTGGCGGAGATGGTGGGATTCGAACCCACGTGCCCGATTAAGGACAAAACGATTTCGAGTTTTTCCTGCTTCACGGTACTTGGTGGAAGATAGAGGTAATTAGCCGACTTTGCCAGAAGATACGAACCATCGAATTTACGCTCAAAATTTCATCAAAATCCAAAATCATTAGGCTCCATGCGGATTTGAACCCACATTCCAAAACGCAGAAAAATCTGCCTTTTGGAGAGAATTGGGAGAGATTCTACGCCCTTTGGAGAGAACGGGCGAGAGAGATTCCGGGAGCCAGAATCCATCCATACAATATGTTGCTTCTGACGCTGACAAAATCAAAGCAGCAAAGGATGGATGAACATGAGGACTCTGTTAGAGTGCTATAAAATACTCGAAGAATATCCCAATGGAATGACGAAAGACCAGTTCTATCGCGTTGCCCGCATCAACAAGCAACATGCCAAGTACCTTCTGGATTCCGGCCTCGTTCCGTGTATCAATACAGGAAAGAAAACACGCAAATACCATATTGCGACCCACGATGTGATCACCTACTTGTGTGACCGTGAAGATAACCCCGAAAAGTATAAAGTGCCAACGGGCTTTTATATCGGAAAGAGCGGCTGCTCCAAGCGGCACCCGGACAAGCCTGCCGCAGAGATCATCCGCTTCAATTTTACAGAACCGGAAAAAACAGGGCTGTACACCCTATGGGAAAAACTCACGGTTGGATATGATGATCTGCTGACCACCCCGGTAGTTTCGGAACTGACAGGCTACTCTGCACAAAGCATCCAGCGATGGTGCAATCAGAAGATCCTTGTTGGTTTCAAAATTCGTGGCACGCTGACGATTCCACGGCTTGCAGTCGTTGAGTTTATGTCCGGCGACCGTGCAACGGCTATCGTCCGAAAATCCCAAAGGCACCTTGATCTGCTCCGCACCTATGCACAGGACTGCCATGAAGGTGCAATGACAATTACATATTAAACGAACAGGACTGCTCCACAGCGCAATGTATGTGAGGCAGTCCTGTTTGCTTAGTACCCTTTTCAACGGACGTTGTATTTTACATCTGACAGGAAAGGAGTGATAGTTTTCCACATGAATACACCCATACGGTTGAAAATCCGAGGTCACACCAAATGACGCTGGACTACTTTTATGGTCAGTCGGGCGAGTTGTTCTCCTACTTCCGCATCCCGAAAGCACTGTTCCAAGACAGCCGCTTCCGGCAGCTTTCCACGGATGCCCGGACTCTGTACGGCATCCTGCTGGACCGCATGAGCCTGTCCGTAAAGAATGGCTGGCTGGACGAGCAAGGGCGGGTGTATATCATCTACACCGTCCGGGAAGTGCAGGAATCCCTTTGCTGCGCCGAACACAAGGCGGTCAAGCTATTCCGGGAACTGGAGGACATCGACCTCATCGAGCGCAAACGCCGTGGTCTGGGCAGACCCAGCCTGATCTACGTCAAGGACTTTTCCTCCGGCTTGCCAAAAGCGCAAGTACAGAATTGCCCAAACAGCAATTCTGGTGCTGCCGAAAACGCAATTCTGGAGCAGCCAAAACCGCAAGCAAATAAGACTGATAAGAATAAAACTGAGTGGAACGATCCTGACCCTATCTATTCCGGGGGCATCCGGGAGCAGCTTGAGGATTATTTTTATCAGTCTTTGGAGGTGGACCTCCTGCTCCGGCTCTGCCCGGACGATGAGGATGGCGCAAATTGAAAAAGCCCTGAAATGCAGTCTGGCATTGGATCGGGAGAATATGAACCCAGAAAGGGGGAATCTGTTTGGGTGAGGAAAATCTGAATCCCCGTGATGCGTACCGTGTGATGCTCCGGGATTACCCGGATGTGCTGAACATCGACCAGATGTGCGAAATTTTGAGCGTCAGCACAAAAACCGGGTATGCACTTCTGAAAAAAGGGAGCGTCCAGCATTTGAAGGTCGGACGCTCCTACCGCATCCCCAAGGCACATCTTTTGACCTATCTCATCGGATTCGCACCCGGCAACATGGTTCGGGCGTGACATCCTTGCATTCTCTCCTGCCGTTGGGTACACTGATGGTGTCAGCGGCAGAAGTTACATATTCAAGTGGATGCAAAGACAGGAGGAAACACTATGGTAGCAGGGCATCTGCAAGAAAAAAACGACTTCTACTACATCGTTCTGAGTTACAAGGACGCAAACGGAAAGCGAAAGACCAAGTGGGAAGCCACCGGTCTGTCCGTCAAGAGGAACAAGAAGAAAGCCGAGGCTCTTTTGCTGGAACGTCGGCGGAACTTCATGGTTTCCACCGCACCTGCGGAGATTCGCTTAGACGATGACATTCTCTTTTCGGACTTCATGCTGAAATGGCTGGAAGTCACGAAAAACACTGTCCAAATCACGACCTATGCAAGCTATCAGGGAATGGTGGAGCGTGTGATCGTTCCCTATTTCCGAAAGCGCGGCATCAAACTGGTAGACCTGAAAGCCACCGACTTGCAGGATTTCTACAACAAGCAGCTTGAACGGGTCAAGGCAAATTCGGTAATCCATTATCATGCAAACATCCACAAGGCGTTGAAGTATGCGGTGAAGATCGACCTGATCCCCACCAACCCGGCAGATAAGGTCGAGCGTCCGAAGAAGAATGCGTTCAAAGGCAGCTATTACAGCGCCGAAGAGATTCATGCTTTGACGGAGGTCGCAGAGGGCACCAAGCTGGAGATCCCGGTTCTGCTGGCATCCTTCTACGGTCTGCGCCGCAGCGAGGTGCTGGGTCTGAAATGGGATGCCATCGACTTTGAAGCCAACACGCTGGAGGTCAAGCACATCGTCACGCAGGCATCCATCGACGGCAAAAAGGTTCTGGTGCAGGCTGACCGTGCAAAAACGAAGTCCAGCCTTCGGACGCTGCCACTTGTGCCCCACATCCGTGACCGTCTGCTGATGCTGAAAGGTCAGCAGGACACCTACCGCCGCCTGTGCGGTAAAAGCTACAATCGGGAGTATCTGGGCTATCTGTGTGTGGACGAGATCGGGAACATCATCCGCCCCAACTACGTTTCCGAGCAGTTCCCGAAGCTGTTGGAGAAAAACGGTCTGCGTCCTATCCGCTTCCACGATCTGCGCCACAGCTGCGCCAGCCTTCTTCTGGCAAACGGCGTTCCCATGAAGCAGATTCAGGAATGGCTGGGTCACAGCGACTTCTCCACCACCGCCAACATCTACGCCCACCTCGATTACGCTTCCAAACTCTCGTCTGCACAGGCGATGCTGGAGGGGCTGGGCTATGGCAATGCGTCAGCATAATGCCATACGCCCCAAAGACAGGGTGGACGGGCGATGTTCCGGCAAAAAAGAATGGACAGACGAATAAAATTCATCTGTCCATTCGATTTGGCGGAGCATCAGGGAGTCGAACCCTGGCACCGGTCTCCCGGCCTATCGCATTTCGAGTGCGACCTCTTACGACCACTTGAGTAATGCTCCAGATATTAAATTTTAGAATGCTCCGTGCATTCCGGGAAAACTTTGGAGAGAATTTCAGGAGAGAACGACCGAAAATCGTTCACTCTCGAAGTCGGAAAACCCGCATGAAACCTAGCAAAACCGGAAACCCACTTCCAAAAAGCCAGTTAGATTTCGAGTCGTTCTCGTTACGACCGCTTCGATACATCTCCATATTCAAATCATGCTGTGGAGCGCAGTGCAAACATTCACACTGATAATCCTACAGCTTTGTTATTATACCAAAAATCCCGCCTTCCGTCAACTGGTTTTCATTGCAGAAGAGGGGGGCGCACGCAGCACCAACACGCCCGCATTATAGGAATTGGTCAACCGGTTGCGGCAGATTTCCCACACAAATTTCCGCCGGTCATTGAAATTTTCGCAAAATATTACTATTTTAAAGCGATTTTGTACAAACGTCTGCCGGGTTCACTGTGATATACTAGTTTTACAACGAGGTCTGCGCTGCGGACCCACACACTGAAAATCTGAGAAGGAGTCGTATCAATGAGAGAGATCATTTCTTTGAACGAAAACTGGACCCTGTCCTTCCCCAAGGGCGACCACGCCACCGAGCAGGTCAACCTGCCCCACACTTGGAACGCTGTGGATGGCAACGACGGCAATGGCAGCTACCTGCGCACCACCGGCGTTTACACCCGCACCTTCACCGCACCCAAGCAGCCCCGCGAGGGCGGCCGCACCTACATGGAAGTTCTGGCTGCTGCCCTGAACTCCACCGTGAAGGTCAACGGTCAGGTCGCTACCACCCACGAGGGCGGCTTCTCCATCTTCCGTGCGGACGTCACTGACCTGTGCCACGAGGGTGAGAACGAGCTGACCATCGAGGTCTCCAACGAGGACACCCCGTCCATGTACCCCTCTTCCGCCGACTTTACCTTCTACGGCGGCCTGTACCGCGGTGTCAACCTGATCAGCGTGCCCGACGCACACTTTGATCTGGACTACTACGGCGGCCCCGGCATGATGGTCACCCCTGTTCCCACCGAGGACGGCGGCGCAAACTTCACCATCAAGAGCTTCGTCACCAACCCCGCTGACGACCTGACCGTCATGTACAGCATCGAGGACTGCTTCGGCCGCGAGGTCGCTTCTGCTGTCCGCGGCTCTGCCGACACTGAGGTCACCATCTACGTTCCCGATGCCCAGCTGTGGAGCATGGACGAGCCCAACCTGTACACCGTTGTCGCCACCCTGCAGCGCAACAACGAGGAAGTGGACGAGATCGCCGCCAACGTCGGCGTCCGTTCCTTCAAGGTCACTCCCGACGAGGGCTTCTCCATCAACGGCGTGCCCACCCCGCTGCGCGGTGTTTCCCGCCATCAGGACCGCGTGTTCGAGGGCAACGCTCTGACCGCCGAGGAGCACTATGATGACGCCATGCTCATCAAGGAACTGGGCGCCAACACCATCCGTCTGGCACACTACCAGCACAGTCAGGACTTTTACGATGCTTGCGATGAGATCGGTTTCGCCGTTTGGGCTGAGATCCCCTTCATCAGCGTCTTCAAGAAGGGCGAGGGCGCTCACAAGCATGTCATGGAGGAGATGAAGGAACTCATCATCCAGAACTACAACCACCCCTCCATCATGTTCTGGGGCATCTCCAACGAGATCCTCATCGGCGGCATCTCTCAGGAGCTGGTGGACACTCATCACGATCTGGAGAAGCTCTGCAAGGAGCTTGACCCGACCCGCCTGACCACCATCGCTCACGTTTCCACCACCCCCGTCAACGGCCCCATGCACCACATCACCGATCTGGAGAGCTACAACCACTACTTCGGCTGGTACGGCGGCAAGATGGAGCAGAACGGCCCGTGGCTGGATCAGTTCCACGCAGAGCACCCCGACATCTGCATCGGCATCTCTGAGTATGGCTGCGAGGGCATCATCAACTGGCACAGCAACACCCCCCAGTGCAAGGACTACACCGAGGAGTATCAGGCTCTGTACCACGAGCACATGGCACAGGTCTTCGAGGATCGTCCTTGGGTCTGGGCTTCCCACGTCTGGAACATGTTCGACTTCGGCTGCGCTGCCCGTAACGAGGGCGGCGTGAGCGGCCGCAACAACAAGGGCCTCATCACCATGGACCGCAAGACCAAGAAGGACAGCTATTTTGTCTATCAGGCTTACTGGACCCAGACCCCGATGGTCCACATCGCTGGCCGCCGCCACGCTCAGCGCGCAGGCGAGACCACCGAGATCAAGGTCTACTCCAATCAGGACACCGTCGTTCTGTACGTCAACGGCAAGGAAGTCGGCCAGCAGACCGCACACCGCGTCTTCAAGTTCAACGTTGCTCTGAACGACGGTTTCAACACCATCGTGGCCGTTGCCGGCGATGTGAAGGATTCCATCACGCTGGAGAAGGTTGCTGAGGAGCCCGGCTACTACACCCTGCCGGAGTTCAACGAGCGTCAGGAAGGCGTCGCCAACTGGTTCAAGCAGATCGGCAGCATGGATCTGACCGCGCCCATGGAGTTCCCGGAAGGCTATTACAGCGTGAAGGACACCATGGAAGACCTTGCTAAGAACGAAGAGGCTCTGGCTCTGGCTGCAAAGGCCGTCAAGCTGGCCACCAACTTCGACATCAAGCCCGGCGTCGGCATGTGGGACATGATGAAGAAGATGACCCCCGAAGCCATGAGCAACATGATCTCCGGTATGCCGGAGGGCTTCATCGAGAGCCTGAACGCACAGCTCATCAAGGTCAAGAAGTAATTCCCCCTCAAAAGCAGAACAATGCCCCGGCGGATGCTGCAAATGCAGTGCCCGCCGGGGCATTGTTCTGAAACCAGATTCTCAGCGCTTTTTCTTCTTTTTCTTTTTCGGGCCGGAGGAAGCCGCACTGCTGGTCGTATGGGGCGCATTGCGGGCCCGGCGGGACTCATACAGATACTTTGAGAGATTGGGCACCACGATGGCGATGAACGCCAGAACGACGAACACCAGAAAGCTGGGCTGGTCGTGGTTCGTATTGAACAGCGTTTGCAGGAAGTTGCTCATAAGATGTACCTTTCCGGTTTTGCGAAACCGCTCAATGGGGGTGGCTCACAGCAGGATGAGGCCGTTCTCGTCCGGCTTCATGGGGACGGCGATGATCGCATCCACGAGGGTCATTGCGATGGAAAAACCGCTCCAGCAGGTCGCCAGATAGAGCACCCCCAGAATGGGCCGCTTCGCGTAGAACTGGTGTGCGCCAAAAATTCCCAGAATGCAGAGGCGGAGGTAGGTCTTGCGGTTGACGGCGTGCTTTTCGCGGCCATCATACCATGTGGCCAGATGATCGATGCAGTTCCAGATGAAGCCGTGGTTGGGGTCTTTCTGCCATTGGGTCTTTGCCATTGTTTTGTACCTCTGTCTCTTTCATAAAATCAGGAAAGCCGCCCACCGCGCAGTCAGCCCGGTGAGCGGTCCTCCTTATTGGTTTCTGATGAGAATGTTTTCCGCAGTGTTAAGGGTTAGAATGCAGCTTGGGATCAGGCGTTCTCAGCCATAGCCTTCATCTTGATCTTCACGACTTCGTCCTGAATCTCGGCCATCTTTTCCTTGGTCAGGGGGTAGAAGTGCATCGCGATCAGGTTGCAGACCAGACCGATCATGATGACGCCGTAAGCGCACAGTGCAGTGCCGATGCGGAGCTTCATGGTGACGGGGTCGCCCATGACGGGGTTGTGGTCAGCGAAGCCGCAAGCGGTGAACATGGCACCGGCGATCATGGGAGCGAAGGAAGAGACCAGCTTGTCCACGAAGCTGAACAGGGTGCCCATCAGGCCGGGGACGTACTTGCCGGAACGATAAACTTCGTAGTCAGCGCAGTCAGCGGTCATGGGGATAACGATGTTGCCAGCGAGGTTCTGGAAGCCGCCGGTGAGAACGGTCAGCACCAGATAGAGGATCAGGAAGTAGCCCCAGTTCAGAGCACCGGTCTCCGGGTTGGAGGTCATGGTGGTGGGGTCGCCCAGCAGCCACAGAGCGATCAGAGCGCCGTTGCCGATCAGAGCGCCGACAGAGCCGATGATCATGCCCTTGCGCTGGCCAAACTTGGTAGCCAGAGCGGAGATGCACAGGAAGGTCAGGACGCAGGTGGGGATGGTGGTCAGAGCGGTGACGTTGCCCTGCAGCAGGGTAGAACCGGCGATGCAGGCGAACAGAGCGACCTGAACGGCGCTGGTTCTTGCGGTAGAGCCCAGCTTATCGGTAGAAGCGGACAGGACCAGCATCTGAATGGCGCGGTTGTTCTTCAGGGTATCCCAGTAATCCTTCAGGCCGACCTTGATGGGCTTGCCGGTGCCGAAGAACTCAGGACGGTCCTTCGGGGTAATGGCGATGACAGCCAGCAGGGTGAAGATGCCGGAAACGATGGCGACCAACATCCAGAAGGTGTGGAAGAACTGGGTGGAAGCATAGCCGCCGACATCCTTAAAGCTGTTTGCGATGTTGGCGGTGATAACAGCCAGACCGGCAAACAGGAGGGTGTTATACACACCGTCGAAGGAGGCGAACAGAGGACGCTGCTTGGGGTCGTTGGTCAGGCAGGACTGAGCCGACTTGGTAACGACACACTGGCAGGTGTAGCCGAGGTAGTAAACCATCAACACGACCACATAGAAGGGGAAGCGGACAGCCTGCGGCAGGTTGTGGGTGACATGGAAGGCGACGAAGCTGGTCACGGCCAGAAGGATGTTGCCGATGACCATGAACGGGCGGTTCTTGCCGAACTTGCCGTTGGTCTTATCGACCATGAAGCCCACGAACGGGTCGGTAACGCCATCCCAGATACGCATGGCCATGGTCAGGGAAGAAGCGACCATCATGCCAACGCCGACCCAGCCCATCAGGTAGTAGGTGGCGTAGTTCATCAGGAACAGGTACAGGTTGGTGGCCGTGTTGTTCAGCGCAAAGCAGCCGATACGCCACAGCGGAACGCGGTGGATGCCGTTGGTCTCATAGTTCTTGTCATAGAACTTGTCCGGCAGAGTTCTCGTTTTTGCCATTTCGTTTTCTCTCCTTAATTCGTGAATAGGCGTTCTCCGTTTTGCCCCGTTTAGAAAACCGCACCTGCCACTGTGCGGGCTGCGGGACTTTATGTCATTATTATGAACACATCTCGAAAATTCTGTTAGTAAAATTTTGAGGTGAATCAGGACGATTTTACTATTTTGAGAAGATTTTCACAACTTTCAAAAAAGCTATTGGGTAGGTTGCACAATCAAGTGATATACTAGTATTGCACATTGCCCATGTGCGCGAAACGTCCTGAAAAGAATGTGGGGAAATTGCGGATTTATCCAAAAATATTTCTACTCCGTTTGGAGCCGCGTCATTATAATATAGGTATCATAAAAACGCATCTCTGCATCCCTGTAAAAATGAAAAAGGAGAAACACAAATGGCAGTAAAAGCTTCCGGGCGCGTTCAGCGCTACGTCAATGCAAACGGCCCCACCATCGGCACAGTGGAGCGCAAGGTCCTTTCGCAGGACGGCCTGTACTTCAAGGATATCGACGGCACCGGCACCGTCAGCGCCGTCAACGACTGGCGCCTTTCCCCCGAAGAGCGCGCACAGGCTTACGTCAAGACCCTGACCACCAGCGAGAAGATCGGCCAGCTCTTCACCTCCGACTGGCGGATGGGCCCCAAGTATCCCTCCCCTCGTCTCGCCGCCAACGGCCACAAGCCTGTGGGCGACGAGACCGGCTTGCTGGATGAGGCCCCGGTGGATGTCTCCGACAGCATCTTCGGCCATCAGGCTCTGCCCAGCACCACCGACATGGTCAAGAAGTGCTTCAACCGCCACGTCATCCTCCGCGAGAGCCCCTCGCCCGAAGATCTGGCCGATTACCTCAACCAGCTGCAGTACCTGACCGAGACCTGTGAGCACTTCGTGCCCATGCAGGTCATGTCCAACAGCCGCAACGAGAACGGCGAGGTCGTCTTCGGCATGAACGACGCCACCGGCGTGTTCGCCACCTATCCCGGCACTCTGGGCATCGCAGCCGCCGTCAAGGGTACCGCCCGCATCGACATCATCGACAAGTTCGCCGATACCATCCGCCGCGAGTGGAACGCATGCGGCCTGAAGAAGGGCTATATGTACATGGCCGACTGCGTCACCGACCCCCGTTGGCAGCGCACCTTCGGCACCTTCGGCGAGGACCCGGAGCTGATCGAGGAGATCTTCGACCACCTGATCCCCGGCATTCAGGGCGGCAGCAACGGTGTCACCCCGGAGGGCGTATCCGTCACCGTGAAGCACTTCCCCGGCGGCGGTGCCCGTGAGAACGGCTTTGATCCCCACTATGCCGCTGGTCAGTGGAACATCTACGCCACCCCCGGCTCCCTGCAGAAGTATCACATCCCGGCTTTCCGTGCGGCCATCCGCCACAACGCCGAGTCCATCATGCCCTACTACTCCAAGCCCTGCGCCGAGAAGAGCGCCCCGCAGGAGGACTTCAACGGCAACCCCATTGCGCTGAACCCCTACGGCTTTGCTTACAATAAGGTGTTCATCGACGGGATGCTCCGCAGCCAGATGGGCTTCAAGGGCTACATCAACTCCGACACCGGCATCGTCCACAACATGTGCTGGGGCGTCGATATGCTGGACGAGCCGGAGCGCATCGGCTACGCCGTCACCCAGAGCGGCGTGGACCTGATCTCCGGTCTGCTGGACAACGAGCTGGGCGAGGAGAGCTACGCCCGCGCCACCAATGGCTACTACGACACCCACGAGGTGCCCGCCGGCTTCAAGAAGGAGGACCTCGTCCTGACCGACGAGAGCCTGAACCGCGCCGTCAGCCGCACCCTGACCGAGTTGTTCCGTCAGGGCATGTTCGAGGACCCCTACGCCGACCCCAAGAAGGCCGCCGAGGTCGTAGCCACCAAGGCCGACTGGGAAGAGGCTGCCCGCGTCCACCGCGAGAGCGTCGTCCTGTTGAAGAATGACGGCACCCTGCCCCTGAAGAAGGGCTGCAAGGTCTACGCCGAGGCCTTCGGCAAGAGCGCCGAAGCCAGCGGGGCTGCCACCAAGGCCCTGCGGGAGATGCTGGGCGATGTGGTTCTGGTGGATGACCCCGCCGCAGCCGAGATCGCCCTGCTGATGGTCAGCCCCCAGTCCGGTGCGTACTTCAACGCTACCCCCGGCTATCTGGAGCTGGACATCTGCGAGGACAAGACCGTCTGCAACGTGGACGAGAGCGGCAAGCCCACCGCCGAGACCCACAAGGAGACCACGCTGGTGGGGGCCAACCGCATCCCCGGCATCGCCGAGGCGGTCCACGCGCACGGCGGCAAGGTCGTCTCCAACATCAACTGCCCGCTGGCTTGGGAAGTCGGCAGCATCGAGAAGGTCTCCGACGCGCTGACCGTCGGCTTCGACACCTATCCTTCCGCTACGCTGGATGTCATCTTCGGCCGCTTTGCCCCGGTCGGCAAACTGCCGCTGACCCTGCCCAAGGGCGATGAGGTTCTGGCTGTCAACGCGGACGGCGTCTGCGTCAGCCCCAACGACGTGCCCGGCTACGCCAAGGATGCCTACATGCCCGACAGCATGAAGGACGAGAACGGCAAGGCTTACGCCTACCGCGACGCCGCCGGCAACTACTATGAGATGAACTTCGGTTTGAATTACTAAGCTTTTATCGATAATCAGCACCCCTTCCGGGGTGTTGATTATCGATTTTCACAAGGAGAATCAAATGCCTCAGACACAGAAAAAGCAAGATATGGGCACCGGCGACGTCAAGAAGCTGCTGCTCCAGCTGATGATCCCGGCGGTCGTAGCGCAGGTGGTCAATCTGCTGTACAACATCGTGGACCGCATCTACATCGGCCACATCTCCGGCATCGGTGCGGCGGCGCTGACGGGCGTGGGCCTGTTCACCCCCATCCTGATGCTGCTGAACGCCTTTGCCATGCTCATCGGTGCGGGCGGTGCCCCCCGCACCGCCATTGCCATGGGCCAAGGCGATAAGGAGCAGGCGGAAAAGATCATCAGCAACAGCTTCACCATGCTGATGATCTTCGCGGTGCTCCTGACGGTCGTGTTCTACGCCAGCGCACCCACCCTGCTGCGCCTGTTCGGTGCCAGCGATACCACCCTGCCTTACGCGCTGGCCTACAGCCGCATCTACATCCTCGGCTCGGTCTGCGTCCTCATCGTGATGGGCATGAACCCCTTCATCACAACGCAGGGCTTCGCCAAGATCAGTATGCTCACCACCGTCATCGGTGCAGTCATCAACATCATTCTGGACCCCATCCTGATCTTCGCGTTCGGTCTGGGCGTGCAGGGCGCAGCCATCGCCACCGTGCTCAGTCAGGCCGTGGGTGCCATCTGGATCCTGCGCTTCCTCACCGGCCCCAAGACCACTCTCAAGCTGAAAAAAGAGTACCTGAAGCCGGAAAAGAAGACCATCCTGCCCGTCGTAGCGCTGGGCATATCCTCTTTCGTCATGCTCTCCACCGAGAGTCTGCTCTCCATCAGCTTCAGCTCCAGCCTCGCCCGGTACGGCGGCGACGTGGCCGTGGGCGCTATGACGGTCATCACCAGCGCTTCCCAGCTGGCGACTCTGCCCCTTCAGGGCATCTGCCAAGGCGGCCAGCCGGTGATGAGCTTCAACTTCGGCGCGGGCAAAAAGAGCCGCGTCAAGGAGGCCTTCCGCTTCCAGTTGACCCTCTGCTTCGGCTACACGACCCTGTTCTGGCTGCTGATGATGCTGGTTCCCGGCGCGGTGGCGGGCATCTTCACTTCGGACGCCGCCCTCATCGAATACACCACGTGGGCCATGCGCATCTATATGGCTGGCATCTTCGCCATGGGTATTCAGATCGCGTGCCAACAGAGCTTCATGGCGCTGGGGCAGGCCAAAGTCAGCTTGCTGCTGGCCTGTCTGCGCAAGATCATCCTGCTGATCCCCCTCATCTTCATTTTGCCGCATCTGGTTTCTGAACCCGTTTTCGGCGTCTTCCTCGCCGAGCCGGTCAGCGACATCCTTGCTGCAACCGTTACCGCCTTCACCTTCTTCACACGGTTCAATAAGATCTTGGACAAGGGTGCGGGCAAAGTCTGATTGAACGGAGGTACACCATGGAAAAGAACGTTCTGAACACCGACCTCTCCGGCAAAGTCGCCGTTGTCACCGGTGCCAGCGGCACCCTCTGCTCCATCTTCGCCAAGGCCTTGGCCCGCGCAGGGGCGAAAGTTGCTCTTCTGGGCCGCAATATGGACAAGCTCAAGGCGCTGGCCGATGAGATCGAAGCCGAGGGCGGCGTGGCCAAGGGCTACACCTGCAACGTCATGAACAAGGCCAACTGCTTACAGGTGGCCGAAGACGTGCTGGCTGACCTCGGCCCCTGCGACATCCTCGTGAACGGTGCGGGCGGCAACAATTCCCGCGCCAATACCGACAAGGAATATTTCGAGATGGGCGACCTCGACACCGACACCGTGACTTTCTTCGACCTCGACGAGAGCGGCGTGGAGATGGTGTTCAACCTGAACTTCATCGGCACCCTGCTGCCGACCCAAGCCTTTGCCCGCCAGATGGTCGGCCGCGAGGGCTGCAACATCCTGAACATCTCCAGCATGAACGCCTACCTGCCCCTGACCAAGATCCCGGCCTACTCCGGCTCCAAGGCCGCCGTGACCAACTTCACGCAGTGGCTGGCCGTCCACTTCAGCAAGGTGGGCATTCGGGTCAACGCCATTGCGCCGGGCTTCTTCGCCAGCGACCAGAATGCAAAGCTCCTCTACAACGAGGACGGCACCCCCACCGCCCGCACCGGCAAGATCCTTGCCGCCACCCCCATGGGCCGCTTCGGCGACAGCAAGCGTGACCTCGTAGGCGCGCTGCTCTTCCTGCTGAACAACGACGCCGCCGGGTTCATCACCGGCATCTGCCTCCCCGTGGACGGCGGCTTCTCCGCCTATTCGGGCGTGTGATCCCAACACAACAAAAAACTGCCGCATCCGAGCATTTTCCCCGATGCGGCAGTTTTCTTTGTTATTGGTTCGCCAGCAGCACTGCCAGAACAGCCTTCTGGACGTGGAGGCGGTTTTCCGCTTCGGTGAAGATCTCGTCGGCGTGCTCCTCAAAGACGGCAGTGGAGATCTCCTCGCCGCGGTGGGCGGGCAGACAGTGGAGCAGCAGGGCGTCGGATCTTGCCTTGCTCATGAGCGGACTCGTGACCTGAAATCCCGCGAAATCCCGCAGACGGCGCTCGCTCTCCGGGGTGCCGGGGGCGGTGTTCCATGCCGCCGTCACCACAACGTCGGCGTCCTTGACGCCCTCGGCGGGGTCGGTCAGGAGCTGGAACTTTGCGCCGTACTTGTGGGCGAACATCAGCACATCGGCGGCGGGGCGGTAGCCCTGCGGGCAGACGCAGCGGACCTTCATGCCCGCCAGCAGACAGCCCACGATGAGGCTGTTGGCCATGCTGCAGCCATCCCCGATGAAGCAGAGGGTCTGGCCTTCCAGCGCACCGCGGCGCTCCCGGATGGTCATCAGGTCGGCCAGCACCTGACAAGGGTGGGCGTAATCGGTCAGGCCGTTGATGACCGGCACGCCCGCCAGCTCGGCGAACTCTTCGAGGTCGCTCTGGCGGTAGGTGCGCCACACCACGCAGTCGTAATAGCGGCCCAGCACGCGGGCAGTGTCCTTGAGGGGCTCGCCCCGGCCGGACTGCAATTCGGTGGCGGCGTTCATGTAATTTCCAAGGCCGCCCAACTGATACACACCCACCTCAAAGCTGGTGCGGGTGCGGGTGGAGTTTTTGGAGAACATCAGCGCCACGCTCTTGCCCTTCAGCAGGGGAGCGGTGCCCCCGGCTTTCTGGTCTGCCTTGAGCTTGTCCGCCACATCGAGGATGTGGGTCAGCTCTTCGGGGGTGAGGTCGCCCATTTTCAGCAGATGTTTCATGCCTGTTCCTCCGGCGATTTCTGAGCCATTTCGGACAGCACCTCGTTCAGGATAGTCAGGGCCATTTCCACGTCGTGGGCCGTCAGGGTCAGGGGCGGCAGCAGACGCAGACGTGTCTTGGCCGTCAGCACCAGCAGGCCCTTTTCGCGGCACGCCGCAAGGACATCCGCGGCCTTGACGTTGCCGAAGAACTCGATGCCCACCATCAGGCCGATGCCGGAGATGCTCTTGACCATGGGGAGCTTGGCCAGACCGGTACGCAGCTGGACTGCGCGCTCGTTCACGTTGGCAAGGAAGCTTTGGTCCATCCGGTCCACCACGACATTGGCACCGGCGCAGACCACCGGGTTGCCGCCGAAGGTGGAGCCGTGGGTGCCCGCACCCATGCCATCGGCCACTTTCGCGTTCATCAGGACCGCGCCGATGGGCAGACCGCCGCCAAGGCCCTTGGCCAGCGTCACCACATCGGGCTTGAGGTTGTAGTGCTCGCAGCACAGGAAGGTGCCGGTGCGGCCAACGCCGGTCTGGACTTCATCCACGATGAGGACGAGATCCTTTTCATCGCAGAGCTTCCGGACCGCCTGAACATACTCCGGGTCCAGCGCCACAACGCCGCCCTCGCCCTGCACCAGCTCCAGCATCACCGCGCAGGTATGGCGGTCCACCAGCTCGGTCAGCGCCTCCAAGTCGCCCGCCGGGGCGTAGAGGAAGCCCTCGTTGAAGGGGCCGAAGTAGTTGTGGAACACCTCCTGACCGGTGGCGGTCAGGGTGGCGATGGTGCGGCCGTGGAAGCTGTTCACCAGCGTGATGACGGTATCGCGGCCCTTGCCGTAGTGGTCGAAGCTGTACTTGCGGGCCGCCTTGATGGCGCCCTCGTTGGCCTCGGCGCCGGAGTTGCCGAAGAAGACCTTGCTCATGCCGGTGCGCTTGCACAGCTTTTTGGCCAGCTTGCCGCAGGGGGCGGTGTAGTAGAGGTTCGACGTATGCTGGAGCTTGTGGGCCTGTTCGGCCACGGCCTCGGCCCAGTCCACATCACAGTAGCCAAGGCTGTTGACGCCGATGCCGCTGGTGAGATCCAGATACTTCTGGCCCTCCGGGCCCTCGGCGTACAGGCCGTGGCCCTTTTCCAGCACGATGGGATTGCGGTTATAGGTGTGCAGGACGTATTCGCTGTCCCGCTTGATGACTTTTTCGGAATCCATAGATTGTTCCTCCTTCGGAGCGTCCTCGCCCTCTCCGTCTCGCTTCGCTCGCCAGCTCACCCAAAGGGGGAGCTTTTTCTCTTATTATACAGTTCTTCTGTACTTTCAGCAAGTCTTACTCCTGATGACTTCTCCGGTAGAAACGGGTGCCGGAGCCGCGGTCGGAGAACAGCTCCAGCAGGATGGAGTGGGGAACGCGGCCATCGATGATGACGGCCTCGTGGACGCCTTGATAGATGGCGTCGGCCATGCCGCCGATCTTGGGGATCATGCCGCCCGCGATGATGCCCGCGGACTTGTAGCCCTCGATCTCGGAGACTTCCACTTCGGGGATGAGGGTGGACTCGTCGTCCTTATCCCGCAGCAGACCCGCGATGTCGGTCATGGAAACGAGCTTTTCCGCCTTGAGCGCAATGGCGATCTGGGCGGCAGCGGTATCGGCGTTGACGTTGTATGCCTGACCGAGGTCGTCCATGCCCACCGTCGCGATGACCGGGATGTAGCCGCCATTCAACAGGTTCTGGATCAGGGTGGGGTCCACATGGATGATCTCGCCCACATGGCCCAGCTGGGGGTCCAGCTCGGTGCAGCGGAGCATCTGGCCGTCCATGCCGCACAGGCCCACGCCGCGGCCCCGGAGCTTGGCCACAAGGTCCTTGTTCACCTTACCGGCCAGCACCTGCTGGACGATCTCCATGGTGGCGTCGTCCGTCACCCGCAGACCGTTTGCAAAATGGCTCTCCACGCCGACCTTCTTCAGCATTTCGTTGATGGCCGGGCCGCCGCCGTGGACCAGCACCACCCGCACGCCCAGCAGCGTCAGGGTGACGAGGTCGTTCATGACGGCATTCTTCAGCGTCTCGTTGATCATGGCGTTGCCGCCGTATTTGATGACCATGGTCTTGCCGTGGTATTTCTGGATGTAAGGGGTCGCCTCCGAAAACAGGAGGGCCATTTCTTCGTTTTTCATATGTTTCCTCTTCCCGCTCTATACACGTTTCTCAGGTGCGGTAGTCGCCGTTGATCTTGACGTAATCGTAGGTCAGATCACAGCCCCACGCCTTTGCGCTGGCATCGCCGGTGCCCATATCCACCTTGACGAGGACATCGTGCTCCGCCAGAACCTTGGCCGCTTCCTCCTCGCTGTAGGGGTGGTAGGCGGCATTCTCGCAGACATACACCTCGCCCGCCGGGCTGGACAGCCAGACGCAGACCTTATCGATGGAGAAATCGCCGGGGGTGTAGCCGATGGCGCAGAGGATGCGGCCCCAGTTGGCGTCCCGGCCAAAGACCGCCGCCTTGAACAGGTTGGAGCAGACCACGCTGCGGGAGACCGCCCGCGCCGTCTTCAGGTCGGGCGCATGGGTCACTTCGCAGGTGATGAGGTGGGTCGCGCCCTCGCCGTCACCGGCGTGTTCGGCGCACATGTGCTCCGCAATGGCGGTCAGGGCCGCCACGAAGGCGTCATAGTCCGCATTTTCTTCCACGATCTCCGGGTTGCCCGCCAGACCCGACGCCATGAGGATCAGCGTATCGTTGGTGGACGTATCCAGATCGACGCTCATCTGGTTGTAGGTGCCGGGGACCACTGTCTTGAGCGCCTTTTCCAGCAGAGCGGGGGAGACGGCGGCATCGGTGGTGTAGAAGGCCAGCATGGTGGCCATGTTGGGGGCGATCATGCCGCTGCCCTTGCCGATGGCACCCACGGTGCAGGTCTTGCCGCCCAGCTCAAACTGGATGGCGTATTCCTTTTTGTGGGTGTCGGTGGTCATGATGGCTGTTGCCGCGTCGGTGCTGCCCTGCGCGGTGGCGGCCAGCTTTTCGGCGGCGGCAGGGATGCCGCGGGCAAAGGGGTCAATGACCATGGGCTGCCCGATGACGCCGGTGGAAGCGGGCAGAACATCCTCTGCCGGAATGTTCAGCGCCTTGCCGACCAGCTCGCAGCACTCTTCGGCCAGCGCCACGCCGTTGGCGGCGCAGGTGTTGGCGTTGCCGCTGTTCACGAGGATGGCCTGTGCATAGCCGTCGGTCAGGTGGGCGCGGTCCACCTTGATGGGTGCGCCGCAGACTTTATTTGTGGTATACACACCGGCCGCTGCGCAGCGGACGTCCGCCTTGATCAGCGCCAGATCGTATTTTTCATTGTGGTTGGCGCGGATGCCGCAATGGACGCCCGCCGCCGCGAAACCCTTGGGCGCGCAGATGCCGCCCGCTACTTCCTTGTAAGACATAGGTTTACCCCCTAGCATCAAAATCCTCTTCCTTGTAAAGCTCCCACTTTGGGGGAGCTGGCAATGCCGTCAGGCATTGACTGAGAGGGCGAGTCCTTTACTCCAATCCTTCCGTTTCCGGCAGCCCCAGCATCAGATTCATGCACTGCACCGCTGCACCGGACGAGCCCTTGCCCAAATTGTCGAACAGGGAGATCAGCATCATCTGGTCGCCCGCCGCGTTTACGGTCAGGTACAGCTCCATCCGGTCGGAGCCGGAGAGGGCGTTGGAGTACAGGCCGTTTTCAGGCAGCGGCTCATTCAGCGCGTGGACGGAGACCGTTGCGCCGTCCTTATAATAATCCGCGATGCCCTCGGCCACAGCCTCGGCGGTGGTGCCCGCCAGCTTCAGATCCAGCGGCACCAGCACCTGCATCCCGGAATAGTAATCGCAGACCACCGGCACAAAGGCGGGCGTGTGGGCCAAGCCGCTGATTTTCTGCATCTCCGGCAGGTGCTTGTGGGCCAAAGTCAGGCCGTAGCTCTTGGGGGCGTCGATCTTGCTATGGGCCGGGCGGTCGGCGCTCTCATATTCGGCGATCATCTTCTTGCCGCCGCCGGAGTAGCCGGAGATGCCGGTGCAGCTGAAGGGATAGTCCGCCGGGGCCAGCCCCAGCTCCACCAGAGGCCGGGCAATGCTGATGAAGCCGCTGGCGTAGCAGCCGGGCACGGCCACGCGATAGGAATTTTTGATCTTCTCTTTCTGGCCCTTCAGCTCCGGGAAGCCGTAATCCCATGCCGGGTCGGTGCGGAAGGCCGTGGAGGTATCCAGCACCTTGACATCCGGGCGGAGCAGGGGCATGACCTCTTTCGAGGCCGCGTCGGGCAGACAGAGGAAGGCGAGATCGGCGGAGTTGATGACCTTCGCCCGCTCGTTCACGTCCTTGCGGCCCTCGGCAGAGATGCTCAGCAGCTCCATCTCCGGCCGGGCGGCCAGACGGTCGGCGATGCGCAGACCGGTGGTGCCGGAAGAGCCGTCAATAAAAACTTTCACGCTCATGCGTTGTTCGCCTCCCATGCGTCCAACTGTGCGGCGGCCAGTTCGATCTGGTGTTTCACGCTGGCTTCGCTGGGGCCGCCGTAGCTGGTGCGGCCCTCGCAGCACTTGATCAGGTCGATGGCGTCGTAAATATCCTGCTGGAACAGGCTGCTGTAGCCCTTGAACTCGTCGAGGGTCAGCTCTTCGAGGGTCTTGTCCTTGGCGATGCAGTCGGAGACCATGCAGCCGGTCAGCTTGTAAGCGTCGCGGAAGGGCATTCCCTTCTTGGTCAGGTAGTCGGCGCAGTCGGTGGCGTTGATGAAGCCCTTGGCGGCGGCGCGGCGCATGTTGGCGGGCAGGGTCTTCATGGTGTCCAGCATGGGGGTCACCGTCTTCAGGCAGAGGTCGAGGGTATCCACGGCATCGAAGATGGCTTCCTTGTCCTCCTGCATATCCTTGTTGTAGGCGAGGGGGATGCCCTTCATCATGACCAGCAGGGTGTTCAGGTCGCCGTAGACGCGGCCGGTCTTGCCGCGGATCAGCTCGGTGACATCCGGGTTCTTCTTCTGGGGCATGATGGAGGAGCCGGTGGTGAAGGCATCGTCCAGCTCAATGAACTTGAACTCCCAGCTGCACCAGAGGATGATCTCCTCGGACAGGCGGGACAGGTGCATCATGCAGGTGGAGATGGCAGCGGCCAGCTCGATGCAGAAATCGCGGTCGGACACGCCGTCCAGACTGTTGGCGCAGGGAGCCGCGAAGCCCAGCTTCTCGGCGGTGAACTGACGGTCCAGCGGGTAGGTGGTGCCGGCCAGCGCGCCGGAACCCAGCGGGCACTGGGCGTCCATCCGGGCGGTGGCGTCCTCAAAGCGCTGCAAGTCCCGCAGGAGCATCCATGCGTAGGCCATCAGCGCGTGGCCGAAGGTGATGGGCTGGGCCCGCTGCAAATGGGTGTAGCCGGGCATGACGGCGGTGGTGTTCTCCGCCGCCTTCTTGCAGATGACCTGCACCAGCTCGACGATGCGGCCCTGCAGCATCTTGCTGTAGTCCCGCAGGGTCAGGCGGATATCCAGCGCCACCTGATCGTTCCGGCTGCGGCCGGTGTGCAGCCGCTTGCCCGCGTCGCCGATGCGGGCGGTCAGGGTCTGCTCCACAAAGGTGTGGACGTCCTCGGCGTTGGGGTCGATCTCCAGCTTGCCGGAAGCCAGATCATCCGCGATGGAAGCCAGACCGTTGAGGATGTCCTCGCAGTCCTTCTCGGAGATGATACCCTGCTTTGCCAGCATGGCGGCATGGACGCCGCTGCCGCGCATATCCTGCGCGATCATCCGCTGGTCAAAGCGGATGGAAGAGTTGAAGTCGTTGACGCGCGAATCGACCGCCTTCGAAAAACGGCCTTTCCAGAGTTGTTCTGCCATAGTTATGTCCTTTTTATCTCTATTATAAAGCTATCCTTCGTACAACCTCTCAGTCGGGCTTGCGCCCGCCAGCTCCCCTAGTAGGGGAGCCTCTGGCGTATCCATCAAGCTTCACCCGGTTGCCAAGGCCTCCCCTATTAGGGGAGGTGGCAATGCGAAGCATTGACGGAGAGGTTTCTTCCTAAAAACGGCAAAGCCGCCGCAGGGGAAAACGCTCCTGCGGCGGTGCCGCCGGCAACCATGCCGGTTTTAGAACCGCTGTGTGAAAGTGTAGAAAACACGCAGCGGGGAAAGTTGGCTTTGTGTACCGCTTAGCCCTCGATCTTCGGCCAGCTCTTCGAGAGCTTTGCACGCTCCTTGATGGACAGGCCGAACAGGTTGATGAAGCCGGTGGCATCGGACTGGTCGTAGTCCTTATCGACGCCGAAGGAAGCAGTCTGCTCATCGTACAGGGTGAACGGAGAGGTCACACCGGCGTTGATCATGTTGCCCTTGTAGAGCTTCAGCTTGACATCGCCGGTCACAGTCTTCTCAAGGCTGTTGGCGAAGGCATCCAGCGCCTCCCGCAGCGGGGTGAACCACTGGCCGTTGTAGACGATATCGGCGTACTTCTGCGCCAGCTGTGCCTTGAAGTGTGCGCTCTCCTTATCGAGGGTGATGGTCTCCAGCACGTTGATGGCCTTGTACAGGATGGCGCCGCCGGGGGTCTCGTAGACGCCGCGGCTCTTCATGCCCACCAGACGGTTCTCGACGATGTCCAGCAGACCGATGCCGTTCTCGCCGCCCACCTTGTTCAGGTACTCCACCAGCTCCACAGCGCCCATCTCCTTGCCGTCCACGGCGGTGGGGATGCCCTGCTCAAAGTGGAGGGTGAGGTAGGTCGGGGTGTCGGGAGCCTGCTCCGGGGACACGCCCAGTTCGAGGAAGCCGGGCTTGTTGTACTGCGGCTCGTTGGCGGGGTTCTCCAGATCCAGACCCTCGTGGCTCAGGTGCCACAGGTTCTTGTCCTTGGAGTAGTTGGTCTCACGGTTGATCTTCAGGGGGATGTTGTGGGCCTCGGCGTAGTCGATCTCCTCGTCACGGCTCTCGATGTCCCACTCACGCCACGGAGCGATGATGGCCATATCGGGGCAGAGGGCCTTCAGGGTCAGCTCAAAACGGACCTGATCGTTGCCCTTGCCGGTGCAGCCGTGGCAGATGGCGTCTGCGCCTTCCTTGATGGCGATATCGGCCAGAGCCTTTGCGATGCAGGGGCGGGCGAAGCTGGTGCCCAGCAGATAATCCTCATACTTGGCACCGAACTTCAGGGTGGGGAAGATGTAGTTCTCCACGAAGTCCTTCTTCAGGTCGAGGATGTACAGCTTGGAAGCGCCGGTCTTCTTGGCCTTCTCTTCCAGACCGTCCAGCTCGGTGCCCTGACCCACATCGCCGGAAACGGCGACGACTTCGCAGTTGTTGTAGTTTTCCTTCAGCCAAGGAATGATGATGGAGGTATCCAGACCACCGGAGTAGGCCAGAACGACTTTTTTGATGTTTTCCTTTTTCATGATGAACGCTCCTTTATTTTCATGATTACACTTTTGTTTTTCTGCACCGGGCATCCCTCCCGGCACGCTCGATTCATCGCTTGCTTATCACGCTTTTTATTATACGCCGTGCGGCTTTTCCGTCAATGCCGAAAACCGCCAAACCTTCTGCCCGTTTCCGGTGCGGTTTCTGTCAATTTGTATGTTTATGCAAATATTTTGTAAATTATACAATTTTTATGCAATCGCACTGCATATATGCGGAGGCTTTTTCCGGGCCTTTTCGGCCCCTTCGCGCCCCGGAACCGCCGTTCACGCACAAAACACCCCCATTCACGCAGGTTTTGTTTCTTTTTGACGCATTTTATGGTACAATCAGCTTAAGAAAACCGTCGTCTCTATGCAGCTACAAAACGGAAAGTGAGGTCCCTATGAAAAAACGCATTCTCGCCCTGCTTCTTGCCTTCAGCATGATGCTTTCCCTTTTGCCGGTATCTGCCCTCGCAGATACGGGGGGGGGTATCGATTTCGCCGCTTATGCGAGTAATGGGCTTATCGGTGGAACGCCCGACCTTGTAATGGACAACGACGGAAGGCCCGACCTTTCCGGAATAACACCGGTTTCGCCGGGTGTTTATCAGGGCAACGGCTGGGAGTATGAAAACGGCACGCTGACGCTGGAAAGCGGGAGCTATGACTTTTTCACCACCAAGCCTACCACCAAGAATGGTAAAGTTTTAGCGCTCGTTGAATGCACGGTAGTTGTGAAAAACGGTGCCACCATCACCGGTGGTCGGTTTCATGCGATGTTCAATTATGGCACCGTCGAAAACTCTCTGCTCGTTTCCGATGGCATCATAAATCGCGGCGGCACCATGACGAACTGTCTGTTTCGCCGCACGAGCTTGCCGGAAGGTGTTACTGACTACCACAAATTGACCGAAGTAAAAAATAGTACATTTGACGCCACCCTTCCGAACGCCCCGTATACCTTTTCGGATTGGGAAACCTACTATTTTACCGGAACTCCGACGCTCACCGTAAAGGTTGATAACAACCCTATTATCCGATACATCAACGGCAGAACCGATTACGGCGACTTGAAGCCTTCGGGTGTGAGTGGTTACTACACGTTTACCCCCAACGCGGGCGAAGATGTTGTGCTGAATCTCGAACACTACATTACTGACCTTGTAATCACCAAAGACGGCTTCCCTGATACGACCGGGCGCGCGCCGATCTATGACTCTGCGAAGAATGTCATCGGCTGCAAGGGCAAAGGATGGAAGTATGAAAACGGCACGCTGACGCTGGAAAGCGGCGAATACGACTTTTCCAAGGATGGCCTTGGTCAGCTTGCCCCCGATGTGAAGCTTGTGGTTGGCGCCGGTGCCAAGCTCACCGGCGGCGCGTTCAACGAGATTCCCGACGGCTTAACCACCGATAATGTCCAAACCATCATCCTGAACGGTTCCGATTCGATTGAAGCCGTGAACGGCCTTTCTTCCCAAAAGTGGAGCAAAAAACTGTATGCCATCAAAGACAGTCAGGTGGAGATCAAAGCCAGTGTTCCCCTTACGGATATCAACTGCCGCGTGATCGATCCCCACTACTATCCTGATAGCAGGGACAAAACCACTCTCCTCTTTACAATAAATGGTGACTTCATCTACTCTTATACAAAACTTGGCGAAACTGAGCTGACGCTGAACAAGTCTACCCGCACGAATCTCATCATGTTGGACAATGGTTGTCCGAATCTCGAAGGCGTCCCATATAATTGGGACGGCATGTATACTTATACCGGCGATGGCTGGAAATATGTTTTCAACAACTCCGGTTCCTTGGAGTTGAACGACACTAGTTCTTACAATTTCCGTTATTGCGACCCGCTCAACAACAAGATCAGCAGCGAGCTTGCGGCTGTAACGTGCGGTATTATAAACAGCGGTGCGACCATCGAAGACGGCGTTTTCAAAAATCTCGTCATAAATCATAGCGGCATCATCAGCGGCGGCACTTTTGCCGTGGGCTTGTTCTCCATAGACTCGGAAGATTTTTCCACATCGGGCACCGTGACCGGCGGTGCATTCAACGGTAAAGACGGCCTGAGTGATGGAGCTCATCCAGTGACTGTACACGATGGACACATTCGGAAAGTGAATGACACCGAACCGCGTGTGCTGGATAGTTCTCACAATTTGACCACCGGCACCGAATGGAACCTTTACTCCTATGAGGGCACCATTGTCACCGTCACAGCCGACACCGACATTACCAACATCAACGGCTGGAACATCGGCAGGTTCCGCGGTAGCAGCTACCCGAACGGCGAGGATGACAAAAAGACTGTCAGCTTCCAAATGCCCGACGGCCCCGTGGTGCTGAACGACACGCTGTATACGCTCGACATCATCCGCGGCACTATGTGTGGCAACACCTCTGTCTCTGCCCCGGCGGGTACGGAATTCACGCTGGAAGCCGACGAACCGGCAGAAGATGAAACCTTCCTCGGCTGGAGGCTGAGCGACGAAAGCTTGCTGACGAGCGGCACGCTGAACGACCCCGAATGCACAACGATCACCATCACAATGAAAAACGCCAGCGCCACCGCTGAGGCGGTGTTCCAGAAAGATACCCCCGCCTACACCCTCACCGTGACTGGCGGCGGGCTTGTGAACGGCAAGACCAGCGCGGTGGTGGAGGCTGGCAAGGAAGTGTGCCTGACCGTGGGCGAGATGCAGGAGGGCATGAGCTTCAACTATTGGGACCTGCCCACCGCGCTGATCAAGGCGCTGACGGACAGCAGTTCCGGCGGCTTCAGCAATAAGGTCGAACCCCTGACCTTTACCATGCCCGACTTGAGCAAGTACACCGAAGACACGCGCTTCACCATCCGGCTGGACATCCGCCCGGCGGAGCTGCCGGACGATGACGATGGCCCGTCGGTGCTGGGCACCATGGCCACCGTGGCCGTGGGCGGCGCGGCGGCCGGCATCTTGGTGTGGCAGGGCGTGAGCCTCGGTGTGGACAGCTATTTGCAGCTCTCCCTGCCCGGCGGCGTGCCGGTGCCGGCCAACCGCATCGAGCTGGTGAAGCTGCTGTGGGAGACGGCGGGCAAGCCCGACGTGGTGCTCCCGGCGCTGTACGGCGACGTTTCCACCGAGGACGCCGAGCTGCAGAAGGCGACCCGCTGGGCCATCGACAACGGCCTTGTGAAGCCCGCCGACGACAGCGACGCCTCCCGCTTTGACCCCGACCGCAGCGTTTCCAAGTATGAAGTGGCGCGGGCGTGGTTCAAGGTCCAGCAGATGCTGAAATAACTTCCCCAGTCCTCTTCGATGGCTCCCTCCTTGAGGGAGCTGGCGCGTGAGCGCCTGAGGGAGTCCCCCTTACAAAAGCAAGAGCCTCCCGGCGTGAAAACCGGGAGGCTCTTGCGTTATATGCTGCCGTATTTTTTCAGGATGGCGGCGGTCTCTTCGGGGGATGCGAGCCGGATGGGGGCGGGCTTTTCGCTGCCGGAGCGCAGCGCCAGCCACCACGTCGAAAGCCCCAGCCAGCCCCACTTATAGGCCGTGTGGGGGGTGCGCCCCACGCAGGAGAAGCCCAGCCGCTGGTGGATGTGCTCGCTGGCGGGGTTGGGGTCGGCCACAAGGGCGTAGACGTTCCAGTAGCCGCAGGCATCCAGCACCTCCAGCAGGGCGCGGTAGAGCAGGGTGCCCACACCGAGGCCGCGGGCGTCCGGGGCGCAGTAGATGGTGCTCTCCACCGACCAGTCGTAGGCTTCCCGCGGGTGCCACCGGTGGGCACAGGCGTAGCCCAGCAGCTTGCCCTCGGCGTCCCGCGCCAGCAGCAGCGGGGCCACCTTCCGGGTGTTGTCCACCCAGTCCTCGTACTCTTCCAGCGTGGAGGGCGTGACCTGAAAGGTCGCCGTGTGGTTCAGCACGTACCAGTTGTAAATTTCAAGGATGTCTGCCGCATCCGCGCGGGTCGCCACCGACAGCCGGGGCAGGTTCTTCCCTTCCCATTCCCCGCACAGGGCCTCTTTTTTCGCCTTGGGCAGCTTTTTCAGGGCCGCTTCGCGGCGCAGGGCGTCGGATTTGTCGGCACAGCGCTCCAAGTAGGCGAACCGCTTGGCCCCCATGGCCCGCGTCGCCTTGGCCCCTTTGCCGGTCTTGTGGGCGTGGAGCCGGGCACCGGGGTCGTTGGTCCAGCCCGTGTAGAGCTGGCCGCCCGCGCACCGCACCATATAGACGTAGGCCCGTTCTTCGTGTTCCGCTCCGCCGCTCATCTTACAGTCTCCCGTTGTTTTTCAGCACCTGACGGCAAGCCGCAAGGGCGGTCTCCTTGTCCTTGGCCGTGATGAGGAAGCGGCTGGCATGGCAAAAGCTGATGCCCTCGATGCCGCTCTTCTGCTCGATGACCTCCTGCGGCTGGCCCGCCCACGACTGGGGGAAGGGGAGCTTAGGTTTTTTGGTCTTGTGGTCGGTCACGCACTGGGCGCTCCAGCCGCCCCGCTGGCTGGGGTAGACCACGAAGAGGGCATCCGTCCGGTACAGGCCGTTCTTCCACGGCAGGTAGCAGGGCAGGATCACGATGCCGTCGCGGGAGTTTTTGTAGGCTTGCTGGACCTTTTCATCCGCACGGTTCACGGCGTTGGCGCTGGCGATCTGGTTTTCCAAGATCTGCTTCGCCACGGCCACCGCCTTGAAGAAACAGGTGTCCTGATCTTCCTTCGAGTCCCACACCGGGTTGAAGAAGCCGATGGCGTCGCACAGGCTGTTCTGCTCGCCGGTGTTGTCGTTCAGATCGAGGGGCTGAATGAAGTTTTCGTCGATGAGCCGCGCCTGACGCTCGCCCACAAGGCCGGGCCCCAGCACCCGCCACAGCAGACCGAAGGCTGCGTAGGGGACGCCGTTGGCCCGCATTTCCCGCGGCTCCTGATGGTGGTCGAACATGCCGAAGCCGATATCGTACACGATGCCGTCGAAATCGTCCGGCACCACAAAGCCGCGGGTGATCTTGATGTCCGGGCGGATGATCTGCAACAGCGCCGTCGCAAAGACATCATCCGCGTGGAACTTGCCCGCATGTGTAAAACCATTTGCAGGAATTTTCATATCTGTACCTCATTCTCAACAGTGTCTTTGAGGACAGTATAGCACATTCTTCGGGCGGGGACAAACCCCGCTTTTTGCCCTTCTAAAATGTATTGCACATCGCCATACAACGTGGTACAATAGCAGAAACAGGAGGCGATCACAATGTCCGCAAAAACCGCAAATGTCACCGCACGCATCCAGCCCGAAGTCAAAGAACAGGCCGAAGCGATCCTTTCCCAGCTGGGCATTCCGGTTTCCGTCTTCATCGACATGGCCTACCGGCAGGTCATCCTGCGGGACGGCATTCCGTTCTCGCTGGAGCTATCCGCAAAACTTCCCACCCGCGACACCATGACACGCAGCGAATTTGACGCCATGATGCAGACCGGCCTCGACCAAGCCAAGCGCGGCGAGTCGTCGCCGCTGGACGAAGCCTTCGCCCGGCTCCGCGCGGAGATTTAAACCATGGAAGAATATCTTGTCCAGCTTACTCCGCAAGCGGAACAGCAGCTCCGCGCCATCGTGCATCACATCTCCCACGAGCTGTTGGAGCCTGACACCGCAGCCGCCCTTCTCTCTGCCCTTGAACAGGCAATGGCATCGCTCCATATTCTGCCGCAGCGTACACCTTTGGTCGAAGAAGAACCGTGGCATACGCAGGGCATCCGAAAGCTTTTGTGCAGGAACTTTCTGATCTACTTTGGGGTCGATACCAGCGCTTACCGTGTGCAGATCCTTGCTGTAGTCTATGCGCGGCGCGACCAGTTGAAGCAGCTTCGGAATATAACGAGCCTTTCTTAAAACGCAGACCAGCCCCGGAAACGATGCCGTTCAGGCCGTTTCCGGGGCTGGTCTCTTCATCATTTACTTTTTCTTCCGGCTGTCCGTCTTGGTGACGGCCTTGGTCGTGGTCTTAGTCACGGCCGTGGTGGGCTTGACGGCGGGGGAGAGGTTGGGTTTTGGGATGAGGGCCTTGGCGGCGGGCTCGCCGAGAGCCAGCACGTTCACCAACTCCTGCTGGATGGCGTCGTTGTTCTCATCGGTGACGGCGAGGACGTCGGCGTAGAACTGCTCCATCTCCTCAAAGGTGGGGAAGGTGGCCACGTACATCTGGTTGCCCATGGCGCCGGAGAGAGCGTCGGGGATGCGGTCCACCATCCGCATATTGCCCTGATACTTCTGCATCAGCTGCTCGTGGCTGTAGACGAAGTGCTTGCCGTCGCGGCGGCCCGCAAAGGGGCAGTAGAAGTGCTCGCCGACGGGCATATCGGTGCCGCCGAAGGCGATCATGTCGGCCCAGATCTTGTACACGTTGGTGGAGCGTGCAAAGTTGATCATGTCGGGCGTGAAGCCGCCGCAGGGGCGCATGTTGACTTCCAGCGCAACGATCTGGCCCTTTTTGCCCATGCCGGCCTGATCCTCGCTCATCCGGAAGAACTCGAAGTGGACGAAGCGGCTCTTGACGCCGAAGCTCTTGACGACGGCGCGGCCCGCGGCGCGGGTGTCGTCGGGCAGGTCCTTAATGATGTAGTAGATGGAGTTGTCGTTGTCGTTCACGATGTCCATGATGGACATGGGGCTGACATTGCCCGCCTCGAAGATGGGGTTGCCGCTGCCGTCGATGATGGCGTCGTAGCTGTTGACCTCGGCGCGGACGAACTCCTCCATGATGTAGGAGACATCCGGGTGATGGATGCTCTTGTAGGTCAGGAAGGTGCGCAGCTCCTCGTCATTGGACAGCCTGTGGGTGTCGGAAGCGCCCACGCCGTTGTCGGGCTTGACGACCACCGGGTAGCCGACCTCTTCGATGAACTTCTTGCAGCCCTCAAAGTCATCCACCATGTGATAGCGGGCGGTGGCGATGCCGGCCTTCTGGTAATACTCCTTCATCTTGCTCTTGTACTTGATGCGGGGCATGTCCTCGGTCTGGAAGCCGCTGGTGATGTGGAAATCGGTGCGCAGAGCGGCATCCCGCTCCAGCCAGTATTCGTTGTTGGACTCCAGCCAGTCGATGCGGCCATACTTGAAGGTGAAGAAGGCCACGGCGCGGTAGACCTCGTCATAATTTTCGAGGCTGCCGACCTTGTAATACTCGTTCAGGCTGTCCTTCAACTCCGGCTTCAGCTCATCGTAGGGCTGGTCGCCGATGCCAAGGACGTTCATGCCGTCATTTTTCAGCTCCCGGCAGAACTGCCAGTAGTTCGTCGGGAAGTTCGGGGAGATAAAGATAAAATTGCTCATGGTTTAGTTGATTCCTCTTTGTTTAGCCTAAAATATAAGGCATATAATACACCACCTGCTGATACCACCAGTTCCAGTCATGGTTGACATCGTGGCCCCACAGATCGACCCAGATGGGGATGTGCTTGGCCTCGAAGATGCGCTTGAGATACCACGTGGTGTCCGGCTGCTCCCAATCGCCCTGACCGCAGCAGATGACGGCCTTCTGGTTCCGGAACAGCTCCATATAGGGGTGATTCTCCGGGAAATTGACCATGTAATCCACCGGGGAGTTCATATAGACCAGCTCGTCCATATAGTTGCCGAAGCCGTAGTGGGCGGTGTAGATGCCGCTGAGGGCCATGCAGCCGCAGAAGATGTTCGGGAAGCGCAGATACAGGTTGACCGCGTGGGTCGCGCCGAGACTGCACCCGAAGGCGATGACGCCGGGCGCGCCGTCCCAGCCGTTCCGCTCGCGGGCGATCTGCTGGATCTTGGGCACGGCCTCCTCCACGATGTAGCGGATCCACTGCTCGTAGCGGCGGATGCGCCAGTAGGGGTCGCCGCTGGAGTCCGACCACGTTTCCTTGTCGATGGTGTCGATGGAAATGACCATCACCTGACCGGACTCGATCCACGGGGCCAGCGTATCGGCCATGTGGAAATCCTCAAAGTCGAAGAAGCGGCCGTCCTGACAGGGGATGTAAAGCATCGGGCGGCCCGCATGGCCGTAGACCTTGCACTCCATCTCGCGGCCGAGAGCGGGGCTGTAATCCTTAAAATACTGCATTTCCATCGTTGATTCCTCCTTTTATAGGGTCAATCCAGTTCGTACATCAGGGTGTGGATCACAAAGGGCAGCTGCTTTTCCCAGCTGGCTTCGCTGTGGGTGCCGCCGGGCACCAGACGGGACGTCAGATGGATGCCGCGGATCATGATCTTGCTGCACATCTCCGCAAAGCCCTTGCGCATCCCGTCGTGGTTGCCCATCTCGCGGGAACCGTAGTCCATGTAAAGCACCGTGCCCGGTTCGAGCTTGGCACGGCCCACAAGGCCGTCAAGCTTTTCCGGCGAGACCCAGATGGAGGGCGACAGCGCCGCCGCCCGGCTGAAGACGTCATTGTGATTGAGCAGGGCGTACAGGCTCATCAGGCCGCCCATGGAGCTGCCGCCGATGAAGGTGTGCCCCCGGTCGGGCAGAGTGCGGAAATTGCGGTCGATGAAGGGCTTGAAGCGGTGGATGAACCAGCTCATCGTGGCCGCGCCCTTGCCGTCAAAGTGGCCGTACTGGGGGTCATCGAAGCGGTAGGGCGAATACTCCACCAGCCGCTCGTTGTTCGGCCCCGCGTTGCACTCCACCGCCGCCACGATGAGCGGCGTGTCGGTGTAGTCCAGATAATCCGCCATGCCCCAGCTCTTGCCGTAGGTAGCGTCCTCGTCGAAGAAGACGTTCTGGCCGTCGAACATATACAGCACCGGATACCGGCGGTCCGGCTCGGCCTCGTACATGGTGGGCAGATAGACATAGACCCGCCGCTGCTCCGTGCCGTTCACTGCCGGGTAGCTCACGCTCCATTTTTTGATCATTTCCAGCTCCCTCTCAATCCTGTTACTGTGCTTTTAGTCTAGCACCAATAGGGAAGAATTGCAATTGTATGGAACGCAATCCATTCCGCCAACGGGCTTGCCCTCTCCGTCATCGCTAACGCGATGCCAGCTCCCCCAAAGTGGGAGGTTTTTCGCAATACCGGCAGGTTCATCTTCTCGGAAAGCTCCCCCTTTGGGGGAGCTGGCAAAGCCGACAGGCTTTGACTGAGAGGGCAAAGCCGTTTGGGTTATACAGCAAACGCCGTCCGGTGAGCTACTGGACGGCGCTTGCAAAAATTCTGAACGGTCGGGGGAGAGGAGCTGCTTAGTACTTCTTCTCCACGGGCACGATCCAGCCCTTCGTATCGGGGATCTTGCCCCACTGCATACCGGTCATGGTATCGTACAGCTTCTGGGTGACAGCGCCGATCTTGCCGTCGCCGATGTAAGCGTGCTCGCCCTTCCAGACCAGCTCCTTGACGGGGGAGACGACAGCGGCGGTGCCGGTGCCGAAGACTTCCTCCAGCTTGCCCTCGCGGGCAGCCTGCATGATGTCAGCGATGGCCAGCTTGCCCTCGATGACCTCATAGCCCCAATCCTTCAGCAGCTCGATGCAGCTGCGGCGGGTGACGCCGGGCAGAACCGTGCCAACGGTAGCGGCGGTGTATACCTTGCCGTCGATCTTGAACATGATGTTCATGCTGCCGACTTCCTCGACGTACTTCTTCTCAACGCCGTCCAGCCACAGCACCTGTGCATAGCCCTGCTCCTCGGCCAGCTCGCCAGCCTTGATGGAAGCAGCGTAGTTGCCGCCGCACTTGGTAAAGCCGGTCAGGCCGGGAGCGGCACGGATGTACTCGTCCTCCACATAGATGCGGACGGGGTTGATGCCCTCGGCATAGTAAGCGCCCGACGGTGCGCAGATGATGCAGAAGATGTAGTGCTTGGAAGCGTGGACGCCCAGACCCACATCGTTTGCAAAGATGAAGGGGCGGATGTACAGGGAGGCACCATCGGAGTGGGGCACCCAGTCGCGTTCCACATCCACCAGAGCCTCAACGGCCTGAATATAATCCTCCACGGGGATCTTAGGGATGCACAGACGGTCGGCAGAATCTTGGAAGCGCTTTGCGTTGCACTCCGGGCGGAACAGCTGCACGGTGTCGTCCGCGGTGCGGTAAGCCTTCATGCCCTCAAAGATCTCCTGTGCGTAGTGGAACACGACAGTGGCCGGGTCCAGCGAGAACGGAGCATAGGGGACGATGCGGGCATCGTGCCAGCCCTCGCCCTCGGTGTAGTCCATAACGAACATATGGTCGGTGAACTTCTTGCCGAAGCCGAGCTTCGTCTCGTCTTGCGGCTTCTCCTTCGGATGGGTAGTCCGGGTGATCTTGATATCCAACATGATAAATTTTCCCTCTTTTCTGATCTTACACAGCTGACACGCGCGGCTCCTCCCGCGCCTGAAAATGCCGAATGTTGTCTTCTATTATAATAGCATGAGCACATTTTTCAAGGAAACACAAAATCTTTCATGTTTGGGGGCTGTAAGTTGCCGGGAATTGTGATATTATTTGAAAAGGAATTAACCTCTCAGTCTCGCCTACGGCTCGCCAGTCGTCCTCCCTCTGTCGCGTACGCGACATCTCCCTCCGGCCGGAGGGAGTCTTTCCTAGTAGGGGAGCCTCTGGCGAAACCGGGAACTCTGCGAAGACTGCCAAGGCCTCCCCTACAAGGGGAGGTGGCATTGCGAAGCAATGACGGAGAGGTTGTACGAAGGACAAGTATGCAATCAGAGGGACAAAACACATGATTCAAGGTGTCATTTTTGATATGGACGGCCTGATGTTCGACACGGAGCGGATGTGGGCAACATTCTGGGAACCGGCGCTTGCGGCGCTGGGGCTTCCTTATAAGGAAGGGCTGGCGGAAGCCGAGCGGGGCACCGCCGGGGAAACTTCGCGGAATATCGTCCGTAGTTTCTACGGAGAGGACTGCGACGCCAACGCCATCATCGACAGTCTGCACCGGGTGGCGGACAAAGTGTTCCAGAAGCCGGTACCCAAAAAGCCGGGTCTGGATGAGCTGCTGGCGTGGCTGGACGAGCAGCACATCCCCATGGCAGTGGCTTCCTCCAGCCGGATGCACATCATCCAGCGCAACCTCGACAATTGGGGCCTGACCCATTACTTCAAGACGCTGGCGTCCGGCCAGCAGGTCACCCACTCCAAGCCCGACCCGGAAATCTTCCTCTTGGCGGCACAGCAGCTGGGCGTGGAACCGGCCCGCTGCCTTGTATTGGAGGACAGCTACAACGGCGTCCGCGCCGGGGCGGCGGGCGGCTTCGTCACCGTGATGGTGCCCGACCTGCTCCCCGCCGACGACGAGATGCGCAGCCTGTACACGGCAGAGTGCAAGAGCCTGACCGAGGTGCTGGAGCGTCTGAAAGCAAACGAATTCTAAGCAAAAACCACCGGTGCTCCGGTGGTTTTTTCTGTCTGCTTATTTGCAGCCGACCATGATATCGATGATCTCGCGGTTGGTCTCCTTCATGCCCTGCTTGCCGAGACGGCCTACGTTCCGCAGGGAGTTTTCGACCCCCTTGGCCACGATGCCGTCGCCGCCGCGGAACTGCTGGCCCCGGATGTACATATTATAGCCGAGCAGTCCGGCTTCCACCGCTGTGGCGATCTTAGCGGCGCAGGACGCCTTGGCACCATCGCAGATGACGCCGGACACCACGGCCAGCGCATTGACGACGGTGTGGATGACGGCTTCGTACCCGCCGCCGCAGAGATAAGCGATGCCCGCACCGGCCCCCGCCCCCGCGCTGATGGCCCCGCAGTAGGCCGACAGGCGGCCGATGGGGGTCTTTTCGTGGATGGTGGTCAGGTTGGAGAGGGTCAAGGCCCGGTAAAGCTGCTCGTCGCCGGCCTTCAGCTCCCGCGCATAGACGATGACCGGCACCGAGGTGGTGATGCCCTGATTGCCGCTGCCGGAGTTGATGACCACGGGCTGCTCGCAGCCGTTCATCCGGGCGTCGGAACCGGCGGCGGCGTAGGCTTTGGCCCGGACACGGACGTTGTCGCCCTCCATGTCCAGCAGGACGCTGCCGATGTTCGCGCCGTAATCGCCCCGCAAGCCTTCCTCGGCAATGGCCATGTTATATTTGATCTGGGGATCCAGAATGGGCTTCACGTCCTCGATGTCCACCGTGCTGGCGAAGTCCCAAATGTGCTCCATATCCAGCAGACTGCGGTCGGTCAGGTTTTCCTCCTCGTCGCCGTGAACGGGCAGGTCCAGCAGCACTTCGCCGTCCTTTTCCATGTGGACGATGTTGGTGTGGAAGACTGCGATCCGCACTTGGGCCGAGTGCCCGCCCTTCCAGACCGTCACGATGATGTCGAAGGTCACGCCATTGTCCACATGCTCGACCGTGATCTCGGTCTGATCCAGATAGGCAAGGATGGCTTTCGTTTCCTCCGGCGTCACGTCGGCGATGACCTCCAGCTTCTGTTCCGGGCGGCCCGCCACGATGCCCGCAGCGGCCGCAGCTTCCAGACCTTTACGGTTGTCGGTGTTGGGCACGATGACTGACTTCACGTTCTTGATCATGCTGCCGCTGGCCCCGACGCACACACGCTCCGGCACGGCCCCCAGCGTCTTCCGGGCCACGGCGGCGGCATAGGCCACTGCAATGGGTTCGGTGCAGCCCATGGCAGGGATGAGTTCTTCCTTCAATATCTGAAGATAAGCCTGATATCGCAGTTCTGTTTTTTCCATTCCAAATGTCCTTTATCGTTGTTGTGAGTCGCTTTGCTTCATTGTACAAAAAACGCCCCCAAAAAACAAGGTTTCTTAGGGGCACTTTCGCCAAACATCAGCTTTATGGAAATGAAGTCCTCTAAAAAACAACCTCCCTTCTGACACTGTGATCGTCGGAAGGGAGGTTGCCTTTTAAGGAGAATGGGTTGATGAAGAAGGTATCATTTTAAGAATATATCTATGTATTTTCAGCGTAAATCCCGGATTGTTTTTTCCACGAGGCAATTTGCATCTCATAAAATACGCTTCTTCCGGTTTTCGCGCGTTTATATTCTTTCCTTATACCAGTCCATCGCCTGCTTCATCGCAGCTTCGGGGGCAAAGACATAGCGGCGGTCCAGCACTTCCAGACCCAGCGCACCGGTATAATGGATTGCCTTGAGCTTTTCCAGTGCCCCGTCCAGATCCAAAACACCATCGCCGGGCACCAGATGCCCGCCGGGGTTGCCGTCTACAAAATGGACGTGTCCCAGATTCTCCGGGCCGATCACATCAAGGAAGGTGGAGAAGGTATCCACCGCCGTGGTGGCGATGACATCCGTATCCGCCAAGCCCATAAGGCGCGGGCTGTTGACCGTGCGTAGCAGACGGCGCAGCTGGCTTGCCTCATTGCAGATGTGGGTGGTGTACTTGGTAAAAGGCTCTACCGCCAGCGTCACGCCCTCCTGCTCTGCCTTGCGGGCAATGCGTCCCATTGCCTCTGCACACCAGCCAAACGCGTCCTCTGCATCCACATCCAGATAAGCAAAGCCGGTGGATACCACCATGTGGTCGCAGTCCAGCTGCACGGCCGCTTCGATGTGCTGGTTGAAAAAGTCCACCGTGCGATCCCGATAGACCTTATCCGGATGAGAAACGCTGATGGCATACACGCACTGCTCCGGCGTAAAGCAGCGCAGAGCAAGATGATGTGCCTTGATCTTGCGGTTCAGCTCAGCCAGACGGGCAGCGTCGAAATCCTCCAGATGGAGGTGGGGGCCGGATGCCCACAGTTCGATAGACTGATAGCCCAGCCGCTCAGCAGATTCCAGAAAATAATCCAGCGTATAGCGCTTGTAATGATAATTTGCTGCACACAACTGTGAAAGTTCCATCGTTATTGCTCCTTTTCCTGTAAATAAGGATCAAACTGCTGCACGATCCGGGTCGCAAGGGCCTTGCCCCGCGCCATGCACTGCGGGATGCTCTCCCCAAGGCTCACGCCGTAGGTGAATGCTGCGATATAAGAATCGCCTGCTCCCACCGTATTTACCACCGGCACGTTTTCCGCCGCCTGATGATAGAATCTCTGTCCATCGTAGGCAAGGCTTCCATGCTCGCCCAGCATGGCGATCACACAGCCTGCGCCCTTCGCTTTCGTGCGGCGCATAAATTCCCGGATATAGTCATCATCCTTGTCGTAGGAGAAAAAGGCGTAATCCAGATAGGGGAGAAGCGCGTCGTTGGAGGGCTGCTCCAGTCGTTTCGAAAAGTCGTAGACCCAGATCTGCCCCGGCTGGCGCAGCGCAGCGATATAACGCTCTACCTTTGCCCAGCGCTCTGCATACACGATGTCAAAGCCCTTGACAAATTCCATATCCTCCGCGGAAAGCTCGATCTCCTCCATGGCGTTGCCGTGAAATTCCAGATGCTTTTTGTCCCCGTCTACGAGGTCCATCTTTGCCATACCGGTGGGGCGGTCGATCCTTTTGAGCACTCGCAGCGGAATATCGCGCTGCTTCAGCCGCTCCACCAGCGCATCTGCAAAGACATCGTTGCCCAGCACGGTCATTTCGGTCACATCGCCGCCCTGCGCCTTGTAGTTGATGGCGAAGTCGATGCTGTTGCCTGTCAGATAGTACCGGTCCATCCGGTAGTAGACATCAATGCAGTTGTCTGCCATTGCGATTGCTTTTTTCATTCCGCAGCCCCCTTACTCGCCCATGACGTAGATCATATATTTGCGGTTTTTGATGCCATCGTACTCACAGAAATAAATATCCGCTGCGCTGCCCAGCTTGATCTTGCCCTCTACGATCGGAAAAACGCAGTGGTTCCCCGTAAGCAGACTCTTGAGATGGCCGGGTGCATTGCCGCCGATGGTGCCATAGGTGGGCAGATAGTGGTTATGATGGTAAGGATAGTCTTCCGGCGCGATCCGGTCCAGCGTCTCCATAATATCCTTTTCCACGCAGGGCAGGCTCTCGTTCACCATGATGCCGGTGGTCGTGTGCTCCGTGATGACATAGACGACGCCGTTCTTTACTCCGGTCTGTGCCACAAATTCACGCACCGGGTCGGTGATGCGGATCAGCTCAAACTCCTTCTCTGCGCAGATGCTTACTTCCTTCAGCTCAAATCTCATTTGTTCTGGCCCTCCCATCCAAAAAAGCGCATTGCATTTTTCCAGTAGATCTTTTCCCTCGTCTCGGGCAGCATCTCCACGCTATCCAGCCCCCGCTTGCTGCGCACCGGGCGAATGCGGGGCGAGTCCGAACCGAACATGACCTTATCGGCCAGATTATGATCCAGCCAGTATTCGCCCATGTCCTGCTTGAACACTTTGGGAAACAGCTGGTAGGGACCATCAAAGTTCATCAGTGCAGTGTTTGCGTAGAGATTGGGGTACTTGAGCAGCAGAGCCGCCGTCTCCTGCACCCACGGCCAGCCGAAATGAGCAAGGCAGAGATTGACCTCCGGCCAGCGCAGCGCCACCTCCTCAAATTCCATCGGGCGGGCATACTTTGCCAGCGCATTATTTTCCAGACAGAAGCCGGCGTGGAAGATGATCGGCTTGTGGTATTTGCGGCACAGATCATACAGCGGCACAAGGCGCTCGTCCATGGGGTACATTTTGAGCCGTGCGGTGTTCACTGCAAGTCCGGCCAGCCCCAGCTCAGCAAAGGCACGTTCCAGCTCCTGCACAGCATCGGGGCGGCGGGGGTCCACCGTTGCCATACCGATATAGAACTGTGCATCCAGCGCCACCAGCTTTGCGATCTCATCGTTGGAGATCTCCACCATCCCCGACTCCACAGAGCAGTCCTCCGGCAGCAGCACCACCCGTCCGATGTCTGCAAGCGCATACTGCTTGCGCAGCAGCGCCATGTCGGAGGGCTTCATCAGATGATAATTCATGGCATCACAGCGGCGGCGAAAGCGCTCCTGATCCTCACAGATCGGTGCAAACAGTGCCGGATGGATATGAGTATCAATGACCATAGGACAGTCTTCTCCTTATTTTTGCATTCTGTGCATCCTGTCCCGATTTTCCAGATAGAGATCCCGGAAAATCGGGTAATGCTCCTGATAAAATTCATGATTTTTCCGGTCTGGCTGCAAGATCCTGCCCTGCGGTAAAGCGGCACGCAGGGCGGCAAAACTTTCCAGCGCACCGACGCCCAACGCCGCCAGCATGGCGTCTCCGTAGCTAGAGCACTGGAACGGCTCCGGAATGGTCAGCGGCATTCCCGCCATGTCGCAGATGATCTGCATCCATGCAGCGTTTTTCGTGCCGCCGCCCGCTGTGATAATCCGCCGGGGCGGCACCCCCAGCTCCTCAAACAGCAGCAGGTGCTGATAGGTGGAATAGCCTACGGCTTCCAGCGCAGCGCGGTTGATCTGCGCCCGTCCATGCGTTCCTTTCAGTCCGAAGAGCATTCCGGTGGCCTCTGCGTCCTGCAGGGGGCTTCGCTCACCGTAGATATACGGCAGCATGATCAGTCCGTCGCTGCCCGGCGGCACAGCAGCCGCCTCCCGCGCCATGACTGCGTAGGCGTTTTCGCCGCCCTGCTTTTCGGCGTCCAGCTCTTTGCTGTACAGCAGGTCACGCACCCAGCGGGTCAATGTGCCCGCCGCATTGGTGCCGTCGCCCAGACAATAGGTGCCCGGCACGGTAAACGCCTTCCCACCCTTGAGGGCGCCGTTGCCCTGCGGCGAAACATAGCTGCCCACGAAGTGGTCCGTACAATAGTAATAGAACATCGAGGAGCCATACTGAAAAAAGGCCGTGCCCGGCTCCACCAGACCCACGCTGATGGCCTCTGCCGTGGAGTCTCCGGTACCGGTAATGACCGGCGTTCCCGCGGCAAGGCCGGTCTGTGCCGCAGCCTCCGGTGTGACCGTGCCCACGATGTCTGTGGACCATGCACACGCCGCGATCTGGTCCGGGCGGCAGTACAGCCCGCACTCTGCCTCGTTCACACTGCCGTCCGCTTGGTACAGCGGTCGGAACGAGCCTTTGGCAAGGGACTGATCGATGACATATTTCCCGGTCAGGCGCGCCGTCAAAAAGGAGCTGCCCGTGAGGAAATAGGCCGTCTTTGCGTAGATCTCCGGCTCATGCCGCCGCAGCCAGAGGATCTTTGTGGCCGTGTCGCCAGAGCAGATGGGATGACCGAACAGCTCCTGCACCCGCGCCTGTCCGTAATGCTCTGTCAGCCACGCCGCTTCCTCTGATGCGCGGGCGTCGATGCCGTAGAGGATGGCCGGGCGCAGCGGGCGGCACTGTTCGTCCACCGGCAGGCAGTCGGTGCCCAATGCACTGGTGCCCACGCAGGCGATCTGCTCCGGCCGGATTCCGCTCTGTTTTATCAGGATCCGGCACAATTTGCACAGGTCGCCCCACCAGACCGCCTCGGCCTCCTGCTCGAACCACCCGGGCTGCGGGTTGTCCATCCCATGAGGCACCGAGGCATCCGCCGCCACTCGGAAGCTTTCGTCGATCAGGATGCCGCGGGACTCAAAGGTACCGATGTCGATGCCCAGAAAATAGCGTTTCATCCTGCTCTCCTTTCTCACAGTCGGGCGCGGATGTCGTACACGATCTCCATAAAGCTGCGCACTCGCTCTTCGTCCACACGCCCGTTGAACACGCCGTCCTTCTTAAACGCAGTGCCCATGCAGACGGCATCGCAGTATTTCAGCTTCTCTCTCACATTCTCGTGACGGCAGCCGGTATTGCAGAACACCGGCACATTGCGGGGCTTTGCCACCTCGTAGACCTTGTTCAGGATGGAATCATCCGGCTCGCTGCCGGCAGAAGCGCCGGACACGCACAAGCCGTCTGCAAAGCCACCGAACATGATAGACTTTGCCACCACCTGAATATCCCGCTGCACCAGATAGCTGTCTGCCTCGGGGTTCACCTTGAACAGCAGCTTCATATCCGGGATCTCCAGCGCCTTGCGGTGGCGGACTGCCTCACCGCTGTTGGAGGTATAAAGGCCATATTCTCCCATGTATGCACCTGAGAAGCAGCTCCGGGCAAATCTTGCGCCGGTGGCAGCAGCAAGGTCGATGGTCGCGATGGGATTCTTGACCACATTGACGCCATAAGGCACCCGGATCAGCGGGCGCAGAGCGCCGATGATATAGGCCATCGCCGAGATCACTGCCACATCCGCCACCGGCTGGTAGGGCAGGCTGAATTCATTGGCAAACAGAATTCCGTCCACGCCGCCGTTCTGCAACGCCACGAGATCCTGCCGGGCGTGTTCCAGCACGGTGTCCATGCTGCCGCAGTAGCCGGGGTCGCCGGGCAGGGCATCCAGATGCAAAAGCGCAATGATTGGTTTTTCAACACCAAACATTTCCTGAGTCCACATGGTATTGCTCTCCTTTATATCCTTCCGTTTTAATCCAGTTCGTGCGTGTTGGCGCGCATCCACGCCACGGTGTCGTCAATGGCCTTGTCCGGGTCGATGTAATAGCGGCGGTCGCAAATTTCGAAGGAGCAGGTTCCCTCATAGCCGTGCGCCTTGATCTGGTCGTAATACTCTTTCATGGGGAAGTCCGCATCTCCCGGTACGGTATGGCCCCGGTCATTGAAATGAATGTGTTGCAGCTTATCACCCAAGTTGGCAAAGTAGTCATCGATGGTCTCTCCTGCGTAGGTCATCTGATCCATATCCACCATACCAACAACAGCGGGCGAATCGATCTCAGCAATCATCTTTGCCAGATCCTTGCTGGTAATGAGGACGTTAGTAGTGGTTACCTTCAACTCCTCCAGCAACAGAGTAACCCCCTTGCGCTCGGCGTAGGCAGCCAGAGTCCCCACACTCTCCCGGCAGAATTTCCAGGCTTCCTCGCGCGGCATATCAAAGTATCCAAACCCGGTGCTGATTTGAATCGCGGGGCATTCCAAAAACTGGGCGGTATCAATCGCACGCTGGTAGTAGCGGATGCTGGACTCCCGGGTCAGGGTATCCTGAGTGCAGAAATTCACTGGATAAACGCAGTTTTCCGGGGTCATGGCCATAACTGAAAGGTGATGACGGCGAATACTCTTATCCAGCTCTAAAAGACGGCTGACCGGATAGTCGAACATGTTCAACTGAGGCGCACTGCAATAGAGATCGATACTGTCAAAGGGAGACCGCTCGACCTTATCCAGAAACTTCTCAATGGGATAGCGTACATAGTGATAACTCATGGGCGCGAGTTTCATAAAAGACCATTCCTTTCTCTTCCATACAGGCAGCCCGATTTCTACGGGCTTCTGCCCCGAATAGGTTCAGGCTTTCAAAACATTCCGGATATAGTCGATATACGCATCGGTAGCCTTGTCCGGATCCAGATAATAGTCTCGGCTACACATCTCGCAGGAACACCAGCCCTGATAGCCCCTGCGGACAAGGGTGTCGTAATACTCCTTCATGGGCAGCCCGCCGGTTCCGGGGATCGTATGGTTCAGGTCACTGAAATGGACAAAGCCATACTTATCGCCCAGATTGTCAAAGTAATCGTTGATGTGCTCCCCGGCCTGAGACATCTGGTCGGTGTCGGAAAGACCCAGCAGATTGTCCGCGCCCACATCATCGATAAACTGTTTAAGCTCCTTGCTGGTAACCACCAGATTGGTGGTGGTTATCTTACAGGTCTCCATAAAGATGGTGACGCCTTTCTTTTTGGCGTACTCCGCCAGAAGCTGCACCGCCTCAACCTGACGTTTCCATGCCTCATCCTTGTCAGCATCATAATATCCCGTTCCCGGGCAAATCTGGATATGAGGACATTCCAAAAACTGAGCCGTGTCAATCAGGCGCTGATAGTATCGCTGAGTCGATTCCCATGTCAGGAGATCCGATGTGGCCAGATTAACCGGATAGACGCAATTTTCGGCTGTCAGAACATAGGGGGTCAGGTGCCGATCCCGAATGTCGCGGTTCAACTGAATCAGCGCACCCAAAGAATAATCAAATGGGTTAAGCTGGGGGCCGGTGCAATAGATATCGATTCCATCCAAGCCGACCCGTTCCATCTTGTCAAGATACTTTCGTATAGGATATCGGAGATAGTGATAGCTCATCAGGGTAAATTTCATGGATACTTTCTCCCTAAAATCACTGCGTATGGATTGGGCGGTGGATCTGCACAAGGGCAGCCCACCGCCCAAATCCCGACGCGGCATAAAAATTACAGGATTACACTTGCCAACAGGAACGCTACTGCGGCATCCACGACGGCCATAACCAGAGAGGGTAACAGATAGCTGGTGTTGAATACGAATTTGCCGATTTTGGTCGTTCCCGCCGTATCAAAAGCGATGGCGGCCAGACTCTCGGAGGCAGCGGGAATCAGGAAGTGTGATCCGATGGTGACCCAGCCAGCCAGCAACACGGGAGTGCTGATGCCGAGTGCCAAGCCCAGCGGAATCACGATTGCGGTGGTGGAACCCTGCGAAGTAGTGATATTACCCACCAAATAGCAGGCAATAATGAATACCCAAGGGTACTTATTGGTGAACTGCGAGACCGTCTCGGTCAGGAAGGTGGACTGCGCGCCGATGAAGATATTGACCATCCAGCACAGGCCAAGACAGATGACGGCCGCAAACACACCGGACTTAAAAACGGGCATCTCAAGAATAGCATCGGCCTTTTTGTCCATCACAAGACAAATTACCGCAGCGGCGCAGAGCATGAAGATTTGGATGATGTCGGTCATGCCCATAGTGCTGCCGTCAGCCAAAACAGGACGCAGGGATTTGACCACACCCAGAAGAACGACGGCTACCATCGCAACCAAGAAGGCGATGACAGAAATCTTGGACTGCTTGCTGAAAGAAGAGGTGTCGACCACTTTTTCTTCCTTGTGCCCACGCAGTACAAGGGTGCCATCGGCAACACGCCGCTGGAACTCGGGGTCATCTGCAAGTTCCTTGCCTCGCTTCATCATAACAAGGCCGGAAGCCAGAGAGCCAAGAAGGGTAGCAGGAATGACAACCATCAGGACGGTAATCATATCTACGCTGCCCGACTCCTCCAAAAATCCTACCAGCGCGGCGGTAGCGGCGGCAAGCGGAGTGCCGCAGACCGCATTTTGGCTGGAAACCACAGAAGCGGCAATCGGCCGCTCGGGACGGACGCCGTTCTCGATGGCAATTTCGTTGATGATGGGCAGCAGGCTCCACAGAATGTGGCCGGTTCCGCAGCAGAAAACAAACAGCCAGCTGATCATGGGCGCCAGAATGGTGATTGATCTAGGATGTTTTCTCAAGATCTTCTCCGCAAGAGCCACCAGGTACTCAATACCACCCGCAGCCTGCATCGCGCCACCCGCAATAACCACGGCCAGAATAATTCGCAAAACCGTGAGCGGGGGATCCGACATGGGTGACTTAAAGATAAATGTAAAGACAAACGCGCCGACCGCACCGGCAAGCGTAAGGAAAACTCCTCCCTTGCGAACGCCCCAGAAGATGAGAAGGAGCATGATGACAAGCTCAATCCAGAACATGATTTTTTCTCCTTTTTCTTTGATTTTTCCCAGCGACCGCATACCCAGCAAGTTCATGACGCTTTCTTTGCCTGCCGCCCCGGGCCCGTTTCCGTCAGTTTTCATCAGAAAGATGCGCACATTCTCTGTTACAAGCAATCCATCCCGATTTGTCTTTGTATTAGGCATCGAAATGTTATGCTTTGTATTATGATGCAATAATATAATGCAAGCATCTCCTTGTCAACAGCATTCCGGCATTTTCGTCAAAACATACTATCAACGCACCATTGTTTTGTGAATCACCACCAAATTATTGTATCCTTCTGCCCTCATTTGCTCCCGTTTTGTCTCTTACTTCTGTAATACAAAAAGAGAGCGCCCCTGAAATTCTGCTTCAGGGACGCTCCCTTTTTATTTTTATACACAGGTACGTCTTTTTGTTGTACTCATCTTTGACAGCTCAGACCATGAGCTTAAACTTATCCGCGATGCAGAGCTGACGGCCCAGATAGCAGTGTTCCCCGCTCTGATCGTGCACCACGCTCTTGATGGACAGCAACGGGTAGCCCTTTACCACACCCAGATACTTGGCCTCCTGATGGTTCGCAAACACGATCTCAAGGACTTTATCTGAGCGTGTGAATACGATGCCTGTTTCCTTTCGGATCGTCTCATACAGAGAGGTATTGGTCAGATCTGCATTGAACAGAAAGAAAAAACTCTCCGGAAATTTGCTGGTCTCCAACATCATCGGTCTGCCGTCCGCAAGGCGCAGACGCTCCACAACCAGCGTCTGTTCGTCCTTTTTTAGCCCAAGCTGCCCCCGTTCTTCCTCCGTGGGCTGTTCCAGTGTGATCCTGATCGTCTTTGCGCCGGGCTGGTATCCCATCATATAACACATATTGGTGTAGCTCAGCACGCCATCCAGCTTTCGCTGGATCTTCTTTTCCGTAACAAACGTGCCCTTGCCGGGCTTGCGCACCAGAAATTCTCCCTGAGACAGCTCATCCAGTGCTTTACGCACCGTGACGCGGCTGACCGAATAGCGCTCGCAGAGTTCATTTTCCGTTGGCAGGCGGCTGCCCGGGGGATACTCGCCCGCATCAATAGCCGCACGCAGTGTTGCGGCGAGCTGTTGAAACAGCGGCGTTGAAATTGTATTATCCAAACTCATGGTATATTCTCCCGTTCTTATTTTTATCACGAAATACGGTTTATTTTCAATTTACTTTTTTGCGTGCCCCGCAATTATGTTACAATACAAACTTATTATATATAAGTTTTATCCGTGCGTAAAGAGGAAAAACAAATTTTTTCTCCCTTGCGTCTGTGCAGGGCCGTTTTCCAGCGCCCCCTATTTATATAGGAAGCCCGCCACATTTCGTTTCGTTCCTTGTAAGAAATGCACAATTTTTTTGTCTTATTTTCGGTATTGACATTTGTATTGCTTTGTATTATCATCATGGCAAGAAAAGTTCTTCCGGAAACCGCCGGAAGAAATCGAGACAGTTTAATATGAAATGCAGGAGGGTAATACAATGCATTACAAGTACACTGACATCAAGGCCATCGTCGCTGAAATTCTGGAGAACAAGAAGGACGACGGCGGCGTCAAGAACATCTATTTCGTGGGCTGCGGCGGCTCTCTGGGTGCTCTGTACCCTGCAAAGACCTTTATGGAGCGCGAGAGCCTGACGCTGAAGTCCGGCTGGGTGAGCAGCAACGAGTTCGTCCACAGCACGCCCCGCGATTTCGGCAAGAACTCCATCATCTGCCTTGCCTGCCACAAGGGCAACACCCCCGAGACCATTGCCGCTGCAAAGCTGGGCAAGGAGATGGGCGCCGCTGTCATCATCCTGACTTGGCTGGAAGAGTCTGAGATCATCGAGTTCGGCGATTACATCATCCATTACTCCTTCGACGCCAGCCCGGATCACCTCGCCGGTGACATCGACTACGCCGGTGAAAAGACCATGTGCGCCCTGCAGGTCGCCGTGGAGCTGCTGAATCAGACCGAGGGCTACAGCAACTACGATAAGTTCCAGCAGGGTGCCGGCATGATCACCACCGTGATCCGCAAGGCCCGCGCTCATGTGGCCCAGCGCGCTCTGGACTTTGCCGAGGAGTACAAGAACGACTCCGTCATCTACACCATGGGCAGCGGTGCAGGCTACGGTGCCGCTTACATGGAGAGCATCTGCATCTTCATGGAGATGCAGTGGATCCACTCCGGCACCATCCACACCGGTGAGTTCTTCCATGGCCCCTTCGAGGTCACCGACGCCAACACCCCCTTCGTCATTCAGGTGTCCGAGGGTTCTACCCGTGAGCTGGACGAGCGCTGCCTCAAGTTCCTGCACACCTATGCAAAGCGCATCGAGGTGCTGGACGCCAAGGAGCTGGGCCTGTCGGTCATCGATCCCGCTGTCGTGGACTACTTCAACCACTCTCTGTTCAACAATGTCTATCCCATCTACAATCACGCTCTCGCTGAGACCCGCCAGCATCCGCTGACCACCCGCCGCTATATGTGGAAGGTCGCATACTGATATAGACGGAAAGGATCTGATACGATGAGCGCAGTCAAGATCATCGCCATCGGCGATAATGTGTGCGACAAATACCTTTCCCGTGGGAAGATGTACCCCGGCGGCCAGTGCGTCAACACCTGCGCCTATGCCGCAGCAAACGGTGTACCTTCCGCTTATCTGGGCAAGTTTGGCAGCGATGAGGTCGCCGCCTACAACCAGAAGATCCTGCACGAGCTGGGCATCGACACCAGTCACTGCCGCCATTTTGAGGGCGAAAACGGCTTTGCCATGGTCACGCTCAAGGGCAACGACCGTGTCTTTCTTGGCTCCAACAAGGGCGGCGTCGCCAAGGAGCACAGCTTCGACTTCACGCAGGAAGATCTGGAGTACATCAAGGGCTTCAACCTGATCTACACCAACCTCAACAGCTATATCGAAGAGGATCTTCCCTTCCTGCACACGGCCGGCGTGCCCATCGCCTATGACTTTTCTACCCGATGGACCGACGCCTATCTGGAAAAGGTCTGCCCCTATGTCACCGTGGCCATCCTGTCCTGTGCACACCTGAGTGCCGAGGACCGCGCCCGCGAGATGCAGAAGGCCGCCGACCACGGCGTTTCCATCGTGCTGGGCACCATCGGTGAGGACGGCTCCTATGTGCTGTACAACGGCAAGACCTACTACGCCTCCGCCGTGCACGCAGATGACGTCATTGATACCATGGGCGCCGGCGACTCCTACTTTGCCGCTTTCCTCTGCTCGCTGCTGAAGTCTTCCAAGAGCGGCGCTCTGCTGGAAGGCACCGAAGAAGAAAATGTCGCGCATCTGCAGGAAGCCATGCAGATCGGCGCAGCATTTGCTGCAAAAATGTGCGCCAAGGAAGGCGCCTTCGGCTACGGAACCCCCATCGTGGGCCGCACCGAACTGTAAAATAAAACAGGAGGCATTATCATGAAACCTGATCAGTATGAAAACAATGCGGAAGGCATCCTCTGCGTTTATAAGAATCCCAAATGGCTGGTTTGCATCAAGAACTGGAAGCCCGACAACGACATTGCCGGCATTGCTCATCTGGAGATCCATCACTCCACCGACGAGCAGTTCATCCTTGCCGCTGGTAAGGCAATCCTCATCACCGCCGAGCGCGAGGGCGGCAGCTTCAAGAATATCGAGCTGACCCCCATGCAGCAGGGCAAGGTATACAATGTTCCCGCCGAGTGCTGGTTCTACTCCATCACGCAGAAAGACACCAAGGTGATCTATGTGCAGGATTCCAACTGCTCTATGGAAAACAGTGACCTTGCCGACCTGACCGCTGCTCAGATCGCCGACATTCAGGAGCGTGCACGCAAGATCCTCGCAGAGTGAAAAGGAGCTTTTTATGCCGATCCGATGCGTCCTCTTTGACTTTGACGGCGTGATCGCCGATACCGAGGAACGGAACGCCGACTATCTTGCCTCTGCTCTTGCGCATTTCGGGGTCCGGCTGACCGAAGAGGATCGAAGCGCACTGGTGGGCATCAATGATTCTTCTCTGCTTGAGGCACTGCTGAAGCGGGCAGAAACGCCGGTCACTCTGGAGCAGCTACAGGCCGAACGCACACGCCGCGGCAACTACTACGAAAACGGTGCCGACCTGCACACGCAGCCCGGTCTGCGGGAGTTTCTCTCTGCGCTTCGTGCACAGGGTATTCTCACCGGCGTAGTCTCCTCTACCCGGTCACAGCTCATTCTGACCGCGCTCGACCGCTTACATCTGGTCTCACAGTTCGATGTGGTGGTCTGTGGCGACATGGTCACTCGGCGCAAGCCCGATCCGGAACCTTATCTGCGGGCAGCGCAGCTTCTGGGGCTTGCCCCCGGCGATTGTCTGGTCATCGAAGACTCTCCCACAGGCATCCGTGCCGGAAAAGCCGCCGGCTGTACCGTGCTGGGCTATACCGGCAGCTCCATCCGTCAGGACGTCTCTGCGGCAGATTTCGCCCTTTCTGATTTTCATCTTTACCGACAAATCCCACTTTTTCAGAATCTTTCTCCGTTCTGAATTTATGACAAAACAGACCAAACCGATACAAATAGGTTTGGTCTGTTTTTCATTTAAGCTGCTCCGCTCCGTGCAGGAGACCCGCCACCGCAGCAGCGTTTCTCCTATAAGGCGCAGGGCAAATGATCAGCCTCCATGACGGCTCTTTTGGAATTGCTGAAGGATGCCGACCCGGAAATGAAGGAAAAGCTGCGCCTGGCTCTGCTCACCTGATGCAAAAAAGGGCACTGATTGCAATGCAATACAGCGCCCTACATCATCGGACATGGATAACACCGACCGTGCAAAAACCGTGCACCCATGGCTTACAAAACAAAAAAGCCATGAAATCTTTCGATCTACAGCTTCCACGGTAGACATTCCTACGCGTTGGAACCCGCGGGCTAAGCAACAGCCCACTGGGCTGATTGCTTGCGGCGCTATGCGCCGCCGCCCTGTTCGAGCCCCTTCCATCGCGCGAACAAAAAAGAAAAACCAGTACACAATGTGTACTGGTTTTTCTTGGTGCAGGAATGCAATCCAAATCCGAACCATTTCCCTCGGATGCAACTTCCGTCGCTTCTCCAAAAGTCACGGTCTGTGTCCCTTCTTTATAGTTGAAGGTTATCAAAACCTTATCATCGTACAGGTAAATCGAATTGATGAACGTGTCCACCAGTGCCTGCCGCTGGTCTTTCTGATTCATGTTGAGTTTACGGAACCGCAGCAGCCAAAAGCGAATGAACTCCTCCGTGACCTTGGGCTTTGCCAGCTTTTCTTCTGCAATGCGGGCTTCAAGCTCACGCTTGGTTTCTTCCAGTTGCTCCAACCGCTCCTTGGTGGAACTGGTCAGGATTCCAGCCTGAATCGCATTCAGCATATTCTGGATACCCGATTCCGCATCCCGGAGCTGCTTTTCATAAAGAGGAATGTTGGTGTTTTCCTTGTTTTGCAGTTCCATCACCTTGGCGATGATGGACTCCATAGCGGCATCGTCTTTTACAAGCTGCATGGTCTGGTTAACCACAAGATCTTCCAGCCACTGTTTACGGACAGTTTTCTTCTTGCAGCCCTTCTTCTTTTTGGCCGTGGCACATTTATAGTAGCGGTGGACTTCTCCCGTCCGGCTTGTGCCGCTTTCGCCAAACATCAGCGCACCGCAGCAACCACAGTGCAGCTTGGTTGTCAGCAGGTAATCGTCCTCTGCCTTTCTTCGGGCAGGGGCTTTCTTGTTTTTGGCAATCTTTTCCTGCACATCATCGAACAGTTCCAGCGGCACGATGGGCGGAATCGCATCCGGCACGACCACATCCCGGAATTTCAGTTCTCCGATATAACGCCGGTTTTTGAGCATGTGCTCCACGCTGTTGTAAGTAAATTCGCCTCCGACCGGGTTCTTGATGCCGTTTTCATTCAGCCAGTCCCGAATCTCTTTCATCGTGAGGCCATCCCGATACTTCGTGAACGATTCCAGCACGAAAGGGGAGGCAAGCGGGTCGATGTGAAATTTCCGCTCGGAATCCAGCGTATATCCAAACGTTCCACGACCACCGTTGCAGCGGCCTTTCAGGATGTTCTCTGTCTGTCCACGGACAACCTTTTCGGCAAGGTCGGCAGAGTAGTATTCTGCATAGCCCTCCAGAACCGATTCCAGAATGATACCCTCTGGCCCCTCGGAGATGATCTCCGTAGCCGACATGAGCTTGACACCGTTCTTCTTCAGCTGGGTCTTATACCGGGCACTGTCGTAGCGATTCCGGGCAAAGCGGTCAAGTTTCCAGACCAGAACAATATCAAACAGCTTCTTGTCGCTGTCCTTTATCATCTGTTGGAATTGAGGGCGATTATCCGTCTTGGCAGAGATGGCGCGGTCAATGTAGTGCTTGACGATAGTGATGTCATTCTTTTCGGCATAGGCCGTGCATTCACGAATCTGGCCTTCGATGGATTCTTCGCGCTGGTTATCACTGGAATAGCGGGCGTAGATCACAGCGGTCATGGCAAGCACCTCTCTTTACACGTCATTGAACGGTGGAGCGTTCTTTCAAAGCACTGTTTCGTATAATGTATATACCATGTTTTGATGGAGAAATCAAGACTTTTTATTATCTTCAGTTTTTCTTTTTGAACAATTGACCCAACAGCCACCCCTCTCGTTGAAATGAGGTGACTGTTGGGCCGACTTGCTCGGATTCCTTTATTCTTCGTTTAGCTGGACGATGGTATTATAAAAGATTTTGTTTGGAATAACGACTTGAAGAACACCCTTTTTCAAAAGTGCTTCTATGCGTTTCATGACATACCAGTCACTTACCGGAGCAGAAATCGCTTTTAATACGTCTGCGGTAAGTTCACCAACCGAAATAGGAATTCTCGATACTAAACTAATAATTCTCTGGTCGAAATAATCTATGTTAACGCTTTTAACATCGTTCGCATGCCAAATACGCATGGAGGTGTTTTCGTTTAATAGCTTTCCCCATCTTTTGGCATACTCAGTAATAGTTTCTTCCGTCAAATACTTTTGTGAGATCTTATCGGTTTTCCCTTCCATAAATTCTTTCAGACCTTCTCTGGATGCAAGCAAAATTCTATTTGTACCATACTTTGCTGCATAGTAACAAATATAATAAATGCCGCACCAACAATCGGCAGAACTCCTGACCCAAACACGCAGTGGCTTATGATTTATCATATCACATTGAACCGCATTCGCTGTACCATGATATTTCGACCACAGTTGTCTAGCTTCAATTTGGCTGTCAGGATAATATTCTGAAAGGCAATTCACGAATTGTTTGCAACGATATTCTGAATCGCAAGCATATTGAAGTTCTCCCATTGATAACATAAACGGAAACAACTTTACACTTTCGACGATGCCTAAAGCTGCTAACATATTGACATCACTGGGTTCAAAAACAATTTCATCCATAGCTGGTCAAAATCATAATTTCGGGATGGTAACTTGTGTAGTTGCACTCCAATAGATTGGTTTGCTTGAGCCAACCACTCCAAAATAACACCCAACGCTGCAATCAAGATAAGTTCCAACATCATAGAAGTCATATGTATAGGTTGTATTATATATACTTTGTTCTGGAACTAGTGCTGTCGTTGAAAATGGGCAGCTTCGTTCGATGTTATCGGAATAGCTCGTGTAGTAATCCGTTCCTGAAACATTTTTTATTAAATCCGGGCCAATACCGACGGTAGTTCCACTCATATAAAAGCCCAATCCATTGGCCTTTGTATAAAGAACTCTCCATGTTCCATCAATATACGATACAACTCTTGAGCCGTCTGTATTAGAAACAGGAATGCGCATTGGAACCTCGGCCAAAACATAAAATCCGAGATTCTCTTGTTCTTGCACAGAAAGATTGAGAAGTTCTTCTATCGAATAATCATCGATCTTTCTCTTATTTCCAGTTGCAAATGCTGGCTGAATGGTCAGGAGAAATAAAACCGTGACCAATAGAATGGAAATCAGCCGTTTGATTTTGTTAGTCATGGTATACTGCCTCCTAATTTATTTTTTTTCTTCACTCAATACACTAAAGCTCCATTGGAATCACCTTCATTAAATTTTCCCCTTCAGGTGTATACTCCTCGGCAAATAAATGTGAACCATACAAATGCTGAAACTACTAGAATACTGCTGGAATAGAAAATATTGTGACCTTACACTGCTTTGGGTGATTACTTTGCTTTCCTTCATTGAATAGCTAGAACAACAGCTACTATCAAGAACAAAGTTGAAAGCCCAAGCTGAACCCATGCAATTTTTTCGTTTTCGGCATTGTTACAGCCTTTGGAGGATACTGCCACTTGGATATAATGCACTGCTACGATTCCATATGAGAAAAACAAAGAAGCCCAAGCATAAGGTACTGCGCTTTTATCTGTCAATCGGACAAGATTACTAGTCCATACTGAAATGCAGCCCCAAAGGGCAAAAGGAGCAATAAGAAAAAAGTTGCTTTTGCCTTTTTTCATTCTTAGCCTCCCACAGCTTGATGGTACGATTTTGTAGTATCCATAAGGTGTCCACCGGAATCATACGAATACAAAATATCATGATAGCAATGGGTATAGTAGCTATTATCATATGCGAAATGGACTTCATACAGCGATTGATTTATAACAACTTTCGATGGAGAAGTAGCTAGAACCACACTAACCAAAAAGGATCCAACCGTAACAGCAGTGCTTCCCGGCAAGTGCAACCCAGTAATTAAAAGGCTTGCTGCAGTTTCAACTCCACCAATCTCAATTTGCGCAATCGCCGTATTGTCAATTGTATAGCTGAGATTTGATACAAATATATGCTTATACTGTGATCCTGTAACATCACTTCCAACAGTGGCTCCCCTTGTTTGAGGCATAGATTTTGAAGTTGCTAATTTCAAAAAGACATCATAGCTTTGATTGGTCAATTTGCTTTTTTTCGTTTTTTGGGCTTTCGTATAGACAAGTTCACCTGTACCATCTTCTTTAACGCTCCGGTTCAAGGTAACATTTTGTCCATCAATATCAGTAAAGCGAGTTACTTCAATGATCGTATTTTTATCTATTTTGTAGGACACTTGCACAGTTCTTGCAACAGTAGCCACCAAATTTTCACGGTCGCTTTTAGAAATAATTTTTGTTTTACTGATTGCACTGTCTGCAAAAGCCGTTGTCATTGGCAAATTTTGTAAAGCGGCTACTGTTATGCCTAAACATAAAGTTTTCAAGAATTCTCTTCGAGATACATCTTTCATATTCTATCACCTCACATCGTTTTTGATATAATGTCTATCATATGAGTTTAGTTGCGATCAAGCGATTCAGGGACATCCGGCTGATACGCTGTAAAGCAGCAGGTGCTATTCACACTTAAGACTGCAATCGCCATTGCAAAAGCACATGTAATTTTACTCAGGAAAAAAATCAGTTTTTGTGAATTCTGTTTCATATTGTCCTCCACATTACATAGAATACGTTACATCGACTTCATTGTTTGTTCCGCGAGGAGTTCCCTTCAGCCAGCAAGTATGAGAAGCAATACCATTATAAGCGTTACTGGTAAAGGTGAGTTTTGCCGAACTGGAGTTATACGTCAAACTTGCATCACTATATGTGGAACCCAAAGTTGTAATCGAATAGTCCCATGCATTTGTGACTTTGTTATTCGTCACTGTCATATAAAAATATGCATGAATCACCACTCCCTTATACGAAACCTTCCAAGAATTCGACGATTTCGCTACACGAGAAATTGAATTGTCCACTGACTCGATAGTAATAGTTGCTGGATCACCATTACTGTCAACTACCGCAATTGCGAGCTTCTCGTTTGCCTTCAGTTGATCGAGATTGCTAAAAGTAACAACATTGTTCTTAACGGTAGCTTTCGGTGAATTCGATTCAGCGAAGGCAGACTGAACGCCAAACGACATTACAACCGCAATAAAAAGCAGACTCGCCGTAAGTTTTTTGATGAATTTTCTTGTACTCATGATCACATTTTCCTTTCCTTATTTTGATTTGATTGCTTTTACGACTAAATAAATGACCAGTATGCCGATGCAGAGCGAAATAATTGTCAATGCCTCTGCCGTTGCATTAAGGCAAGCACCAATAAAATAAACCAATACCAAAAATGCAACAAAAGCGATAAGAAGCAGCACCCATTTGTTTTTTTTCATGTTATCACCTCCCTATCTACAAAAGTTGGCATTAAATTTTTGTTGAACCAAAGGAATTGTTGAGAATACAATCAATACCCATTTGGAGAGATAGTAGCAAACTACATGACGTGTATACGGAAGCACATTAAAAATGGCAAGCAGGAAATCTATTGACGAAAGAACAGATGCGACCATCTTGTAACTTGACCGCTTCTTTTCACTTAAAGGCTTATTCTTTGCTTCGATAGGTGAGAGAAAGATAGAGATGCCCAAAAGAGCTACTGTTGTCAGGATACGGAAAAGGTGATTTGCTGCGATTGCCTTACTTAGCAAAATGCAGATAAGTGCCAGTCCGGAGAATGCCAAATAGCATCTGGTGTGCGATGTTGCATGGTATCCGCCAATGTAGATTCGCTGTGGGATAAACCCAATCAAAAATGAAAGTGCGTACCGCACATCACCACACACAACAGCGATTAAAACAACAAGCAGAACGCTCACAACAGATGATATGAGCAACTCGTACCCATAGACATACGCATCCGCCTTTGCTTCATCTATCACTTTTTGCTCGCAGAAAAGACGGACTGATTTTTGAGACAGCGTGCGTTCCCACATTGCAGTTGCGCCACCTTATCTTCTGATTTTTGCTTCACTGTATCATAAATTTCAGCAAAATCAAGAGGTTTGGCAAAACTGGTCGTTCTGGTGACAAAAGTGGTAGGTCAGGCTACTTGTAAGGAGCCTTTGCACAGTCTATAATAGTAGCAGGACATTATTTTGTGGAGGTTGTCGAAATGCTGAAGTACCACGTTGCAGTCTGCGATGATGAGAAATCAGACCTTGATGGCATTGTTCAAAGCGTCCAGCAGTACGATGTGCAAGGCTGCTTTGACATTGAAACTTACATGGATGGAAACGAACTTCTGAGCGAATTGCAAATGCAGAAGAAATCCTTTGATCTGCTTCTTCTCGATATCGAGATGCCATCCAACGGTTTTCAGCTGGCGCAGTCTTTGATTCAGATGGAGAAGCATCCTTTGGTGGTATTTGTCACGAAGCGGCATGAGTACGCTGTGCAGGGATATGGCATTGCATTCCGCTACCTTGTCAAACCTTTGGATCAGACGCTGTTCGCTGCGGCAATGGATGCCGTCCTTCAGGAACTGAACTCCAAACATTTCACGATCGAATACGATGGTGTTACCATGTCCTTGGAAACATCGGACATTTACTTTCTGGAAAGCCACGGACATAAAGTTCTGATTCACTGCAAGGAGCAAGACCTTACATTGCGAATGAGCATTCCTGAAGCCTTGGAGCAGCTTCCCAAACGGTGCTTTGTGTCACCACACAAAAGTTATCTCGTCAACATGGAACACATTGTTTACGCTACGGGAACCGCTGTTTTTCTTTCCAGCGGACATCAGCTGCCGATCAGCAGGAGGAAGCGTCAGGAGTTCAATCAGATCTTCAACGCTTATTTGGGAAGATGATGCTTTATTATTTCGTTGAGTTTGCAGGGAGCTTTGCCAACATTGCCCTGTTGCTGCTTTTTATCGGTCGGCTGTTTCCAAAAAAGGAGCCCGTCTCAAGGTGGTTCTATGCCTATGTTGCACTCTTGATTGCTGGGCAGTGTGCTTTGAGTTTATTCCCGGATTGGGTGACGCAGCGCACGATCTATCTTTTAGTTGGCGGATTTTTCCTTGCATTGCTGTTCTATGAGGTTCGACCGTGGCAGGCGGTTTTTGCAAGCGGAGCTTTCTTCACACTGATTGCTTTGGTGGAAGTGCTTGCAATGCTTCTGATTGGGCTGCGTATCCCGGATACCGACATTCTAATGCAGGCTGGGGCAGCACGGTTGGTCTATGTTGTTTTTTCAAACCTGATTCAAATTCCACTCGTAGTCCTGATCTCACATTTTTTCAGCCGAAAAGGAAATGCTCTGCGTATCCTATGGCTGCTGCCGATCATTGCGATTCAAATCGCAAGTATTGCTGTCTGTTATGTGGCACAGTATCATGCTGCGGATGAGTATTTCCCGGATTATATGGTCGGTCTTATGGCGGTGCTTCTCCTTATAAACATCCTGATCGTGTTCTATGTGGAAGCTCTCCGGGAAAATGAGCTAGAAAAATTCAAAGTCAAGTTCAATGAGCAGCAGTACAACCTTCAAATGGAATACTACCAGCAGCTCAAAGAACGTCAGGAAGAAGTCCGTTCTCTACAGCATGATGTGAAGAAATACATTCTGGCGATGCAGGCAGTTGCAGAACACGGTGATACCGAAGAACTTCACAAGATCGCACAGGCCGCCACGAATGTTTTCGAGCGTTCCACAAATATTTCTGCTGTCGGAAATCCTGTTGTTGATGCTCTTTTGAATTATTACTTACGAATTGCGGAAAGGAATAACATCAACGTCAAACTGGATGTGACGATTCCTGAAGTCCTGACGATCTCATCGTTGTCTTTGAGCATCATTATCGGAAACACATTTGACAATGCCATCGAAGCCTGTTGCGACCTGCCAGCGGAACAGAGAATCATTCATCTACAGCTGCGCAAGCAGTATCGAAGCCTCTTCTATCGGCTGGAAAACCCATACAGTGATACTTCTCGCGGAATCCGCATCGGAGAGTATCACGGTTACGGACTAAAAAATATAAATCGTATCGTTCAGGAGAACCATGGTGACTTCTATACGAAAAAGAAAGACGGTGTGTTTACCGTCCAAGTCCGCCTGAACTGCGAAAATTAAAACATTCTCCTAAAACATTGCTTTGCTTTTGCTTGTACTTTGTGTGTTTCATTCATCTGATGTATTCATTATCCTGAAGTGTTGACACACATCAATACTTATGTTATCATTCCCAACAAATCCACAGCGATTTCTGTAAAGAAACGATTCTGTGCGGTTTTATTTCCTGCGAAGATTTACCGCCCCGCAACACACCCGATCATTTTGCCGTCTGTTTCACCCGACAAAATCCTTCGCCTGTACTGCGTGGGCGGTATTTTCTTTTTGGGGAAGCCGTACCTTGAGAATTTCATGAGCCGTCCGAGCGTGATACCGGCTTTTCGGCCAACGCCGCTGCAAAACAGGGGCAGGAACTTCGTTCGGAGCAAACGGCGATCAACATACACGAGCAGCGGAACTCTCTACTTATTTTTGCGTCTTAACAATTCGGAAACAACTTTCGGAAATGCGTTTTGAGCGCAGCGGTGGAGAGCAAGAACCGTCCCGTGGCCACAAATTTTCAATTCTTGAAAATGTTGTGCTCCACCGGGACTTCACATCTGCAACTCTTGCGAGTTTTGATGTGATCTTGTTGGGGCGTACCTGCCCCAAACCCTGCTCATATTCGCACCTTGCGGTGCGAAAGAACGGCGTGTCGTGCTTACATAGCTCCACCGAGGAGCTAGCGAAACGACAGGAGGTTCAATGAACAAAACGAATGTCAAAACGAAACCCAGCACGACCCACCGCCACGACACGCCGAACAACAAAACGCACATCATCAAGTTCCGTGTGACGGAAACTGAAAAGATGGAACTCCAATGCACAGCAAAACTCCTTCATCTCTCCCTGTCCACCCTCATCCGCCGTGCGCTGCACAATGCGAAGATCGAGCGCACCGTTGTCGTTGCCGGCGGCGGAGAAGAAACCCTGACTGCCGTTTCCACTCTGCTTGCCCAGTGCAGCAGGGTGGGCGGCAACCTGAACCAACTCGCACGACACTTCAACTCCGGCGGAGCAGACACCGAACAGCTCCGGGCGAAACTTCTGGACGAACTTGCAGACCTGACTGCCTTCCGGCTCAACGCCGAGAAAGTTCTGGGTAAACTGTATGGCAACGCTGAAGCATATCGCCTCTAAAAATTCGGACTACTCTGCCGCTGAGACCTATCTGGTTTACCAGCACGATGAATTTTCCGGCAAGAAAATTCTGGATGAACAGAGCAGACCCAAGCTGCGGGAATCGTACATTCTGGACACCCTTGAATGCGGCGAAGCCTCGTTTGCAATGGCCTGCCTGCTGGCAAACCGGAAGTACGACAAGAACAACCACCCGGATGACATCAAGAGTCACCAGTATATCATCAGCTTCGACCCGCGGGATGCAGCCGAAAATGGGCTGACGATGGAAAAGGCACAGGCCCTCGGCCTGAACTTCTGCAAAGAGAACTTTCCCGGTCATCCTGCTATCGTCTGCACCCACCCGGACGGACACAACCATTCGGGAAATATCCATGTCCACATCGTGATCGGCAGCGTCCGGACACGAGAAGTGGAGCGCAAGCCCTATATGCAAAAGCCCCGTGACTGGCGTGAGGGCATGAAGCATTCCAGCACAGCCCAGACCATGCGGCACCTGCGTGTCGCAGTCATGGAAATGTGTCAGGATGCCAAGCTGTACCAGATCGACCTGCTCAGCTCGAAAAAGCGTGTGAGCGAGCGTGAATACTGGATGAAACGGCGCAGTCAAATGAAACTCGACCGTGAAAACGCTGCCCTGCTTGCCGCCGGACAGCAGCCTACACAAACGGAGTTTGAAACCGCAAAGGAGACTTTGCGGAAACAGATCTCGGATGTGCTGGACAATGCAGCGAGCTTTGAAGATTTCTCGGACAGGCTCTTGCAGCAGTACGGCATCACGGTCAAGAAAAGCCGTGGGCGGCTCAGCTACCTGCCAGCCGGAAGAAAGAAGTTTATCCGGGCGCACAGCCTCGGTGACAAGTTTGAGAAAGAACTCGTGCTTGCCACCTTGAAAGAAAATGCCAAGAGCCAGCCCATTATCCTCCACAGCAATCTTGAGGAAAAACCCGACCGAATCAAGAAGCTGGTGGACATTCAGGCAAAACTGAAGCAGGGCAAGGGCATCGGCTATGAGCGTTGGGCGAAGAAGCACAACCTCAAAGCCATGGCGCAGACCTTGATTCTTTTGCAGGAGAAAGGTCTGCTCAACGAGGACGCACTCGACCAGAGAATTGCAGAGCTTGACACCAAGTTCCATGAATCGCTGGCCGTAGTGAAAGACCTCGAAACCCGCATGGCAAACAACCAAACACTGCGCCGTTATGCTGCTTCCTACAAGCAGTACCGACCGCTCGCGCAGAAACGGAACGCTGCCAAATCCCCCGCAACCTTTGAAGAACAGCATCGTGCAGAGCTGACAGCATACCGGACAGCAGCAGCCTATCTCAAGGCAAACAACATCACTAAACTGCCAAGTCCGAACAAGCTGGAAGCGGAATACTGCGCTCTTGCTTCCGAAAAGGCCCAGTTCTATGAGCAGTACAAGGAAGCCAAGATCGAACTGCTCAAGCTGAAAGATGCAAAACAGAATGTTGCCCTGTTCTTCCGGGAGGACGAACGGACGCAACATCACGAGAGATAAGGAGTTGTGCGTATGATCAATCTGAAAATCGACCCGGAGTTCCAGAATCAGATCCCGCCGCTGACGGACGATGAGTACAAGCAGCTTGAAGAAAACATCCTCAAGGAAGGCAAGCTGCTCTCTCCTTTGATCGTCTGGAACAACACCCTCGTTGACGGCCACAATCGTTATGCAATTCTCCAGAAGCACCCGGAGATTTGCTTTTCCACCATGCCGCTCCGATTTGAAAGCAGAGAAGAAGTCCTCGCATGGATCTGCAAGAATCAGTTGGGGCGGCGCAACCTCACCCCGGAGCAGAAGCTGTTCCTCATCGGGAAGCAATATGAAGCGGAAAAATCCTCTCATGGCGAAGCCCGCAAAGAATCGCATGATGAAAATGGCCGATTTCACCGGAGTTCTCAAACTGATAACTCCGGTGAAGCCATGAAAACCTGCGAACGAATCGCAGAGGAAAATGGTGTAAGCAAGGCAACTGTACTTCGCGCATCGAAGTACATGAAAGGTGTTGAAATTGCTGAATCCCTGATTCCCGGTATGCGGGAGAAGATTCTGAACAAACAGGTAAAAGTCAGCAAGGCTGATATGCACCGCCTTGCACGAGCCAACTATGATGCCCGCGCACAGACCTTGCAGGAAATCCTGCACCCGGAACTGAAAGTTGAACCGAAACCGGATGCCGATGGCATCATCCGGGAACCGGGAAAGGCACCTGTATTGCCGTTTCAGAAAATCGAATCGGTTTACGACAGCGATGCTTACCCGGAAGAAGTGCGGCATGATTATGTCGCACTGGAACACGTTACAACACGTTTCCGCACAGAGTTTGACTATCTTCTGAGAACTATGCCAGACACAGCACAGCGAGAAGTCATTCTCGAAATCATCCACAAGCACAAGGAGTACCTTGCTTCGCTGGAATCTGCGCTCGCAGAGGATGAGCAGACAGCATAACAACAGGCACATTGTATGCTGTCAACAGAAATCCAAAGGAGTGTGCGTTTGAACAAAAAGAAAAAGTCCACAAATATTTCCCCTTACCCCGATGAAGCCATCGAACGACTGGCACGGGCATTCTATCCGGCGATCCTTGCCTGCTGGAACAGCGAGGAAGGTCAACGGGAATTTGCTGCATGGCAGGCGGAACAGGCTCATATCGCAACCAAAGAAAAACAGGAAGTTCCCGTCGGGGAACTCCCTGCCTTACTTATCGTGTGTGGATTTTTGCAGGGTGCGTCCGGCAGGGCGCACCCTGTTTTTGCGTTCAGTCCTCTAATCCGTGACTTCCAGCCGCATTTCTCAGATACTCCTCTGGCTCACCGTTCAAAATTAGCTCTGCATACGCCAGCGGGTCATTGTAGATGAGGTAGTCCAGTTCAGACCTCTGCGCCATGGTAACATCCAGTGCATCCTCGACACCGGTGCAGTTGATGGAAATTTTGCGCCCATCCCGGAGCAGCAGCTCCACACAGCCGGTGCCCATGTTAAACTGACAGGCTCTTGCATCGTACTTCATAATCTTGCGTCCCTTCTGCCTTACGGCACTCTTACTGTTGTGACCTTCGTGATACGGTCTTTCTTCTGATAAGGTTTTGGACACACAGCCGTAAGGGAAGAGCCATTGTTCTCGTTTCCGAAGAAAACAAAAAATCCGAGCCCTTCTCCTATCGAGAAAAGGTTCGGATTTTCATGGTTTGGTGCGATGGAAGGGACTCGAACCCCCGGCCTACTGATTCGTAGAAACCGAATGGCACATTTTGTCCATTTCATCATTTGACGGCAAAACGTCATTTTGATCGAATTGCCGTTATTTTACCGTTGTTATTCTATCGCATTCTTTGCATTGCTTGCACGTCTTTGCACCTGTTATCCATCCTTGCGATGTGCAGAAAATGTGCAAAAGTGTGCAGAGCCAAAATCAGCCCGGCAAAACAGGCTGTTTCGCACAGTCTCAAAAGCTGGATCTCAACGGTATTTATTGTGCAAAATCTTCCAGTTTTATCCAAACAACAATCTTACATGACATATCGGTTCTATGGCAGGGTTTAGGACATCCGAACAGACACCGTTTGATATAGAAATGAGGTTCACCATGAACAAACTACTTTCCTGCCGCTTCAATATGGACACCAACCGGGTGGAAGCTCGGTTCGAGGATGGCACCACTCTTGCCATCGACTGCATCGCCGTGGAGGACGAGTACGGCAGCACCCCCGCACAGCGGGCAGAGCTGGACTGGCTGCTGTGCAACAGGCCGCTGGAGTACGCACAGCTTGTGCTGGGAGGAGAGATGGAGCACTATCTCTCGCTGGGATGCGACCACGGCAGGCTGGAAGATTAAGTCCCTATAAAGAACACGATGCCCACCGACCTATGGTTTGCCATAAGCTGGTAGCATCGCTTCTTATCCATAAGCAACTCGCTCTTTTCGGCTAACGCTTTTTTGTAAATGTTTCCCTTGCAGAATCTTTCCAGATTCTCTATAATAAGAAAGAGCTTTATAAATCTTCTTTCAAATGTTGAATCTGCTCTTGGAGGTGAGTAAGCCCATGACCGGCAGCGGCGCAAATAACCGTGATGTTAAAAAAATCAACCGCATCCGAACGATTCGCAGCATTTTTTCCTGCGACCGAATCTCGCAGCCGGAGCTTGCGGCAAAAGTCAACAACAGCTGGCCGACCGTATTGCAGAATGTCAAAGAACTGATGGCGATGGGACTGGTGCAGGAGGTCGGCACCTTTGAATCTACCGGTGGGCGCAAGGCGAGAGCATTTGCTCCCGTGCGGAATGCCAGACTTGCGGTCGGACTGGAGATCACCCAGAATCATGTCGGAGCAGTTCTGGTCGATCTGTCCGGTAACCTTCTCCACTATGAGCGTAAAAAGCGTCTTTATGAGCGGTCGGACACCTATGCGGAAATGCTTGCCGGAATCGTGCAGGGGCTGATTGAAAAAGAGGGCTGCCCGGTCGAAAAAATCTTGGGCGTCGGCATTTCGCTGCCCGGTATTCTGGACAAAGAGGGGCAGACATTGGTTTACTCTCATGCCTTGGGTCTGCGGAATGTTCCTACCGAAGAATTCAGCCGTTACATCCCGTTCTCCTGCCGGTTCATCAACGACGCGAACGCTGCCGGACTTGCTGAAGTGCGCGACCTCGAATCTCCCCGCAGCCTTGTCTACCTTTCTCTGAGCAACAGTGTCGGCGGTGCGATTCTGACCGGTGGAGCGCTCTATGGCGGCGACCATCTTCGTGCCGGAGAGTTCGGGCACAACACGCTCGTTCCCGATGGCCGCCCCTGCTACTGCGGAAAAAAAGGCTGTCTGGATGCCTATTGCTCTGCAAAAGTCCTCTCCCAGCTGACCGACGGAAATCTTGCACTATTCTTTGACGGGTTGCGCTCCGGCAATGCAGCTTTGCAAACGGCATGGAATGAATACCTTTCTTACCTTGCTGTAGCAGTCAATAATCTGCGCATGACCTTCGACTGTGATGTAATTGTTGGCGGCTACGTTGGCGGCTTTCTGGCAGAGTTTGGCGAACCGCTCCGGGAAATGCTGGTCGAGCGTAATACGTTTGAGCCGGACAGTTCCTACCTGAAGTTCAGCCGCTATAGGCTGGAAGCCTCTGCGCTGGGAGCCGCTCTGCTCCATATCGAAGCCTTTATTCAGAACCTATAAACCTTCCCATCGAGGACGGCACCTGCCGTCCTCGATTTTTTGCACAATTCCGCCGCTTTTTCCTTGTGCAGTTTTCCGAATCCGCGAAAAAGGGCTTGACTTTGGTTGTGCGGTGTGTTAATTTGTAGTCACATTCATAAACACTTTATAAAAGTTAATAAACAAATAAAAACGGAGGTCATCTTATGAAAGGCACAATGAAAGTTGCAGTCATGAACGGCATCGGCAAGATGGGCTACACCACCCGCCCGATCCCCACACCCAAAGAGGACGAGGTTCTTGTCAAGCTGGAATACGTTGGCATCTGCGGCAGCGATATGCACTACTATGAAACGGGTGCGATCGGCAATTATGTGGTCAAGCCACCGTTCGTGCTGGGCCACGAGCCGGGCGGCACAGTCGTGGAAGTTGGCAGTGCTGTCAAGCATCTGAAAGTCGGCGACCGCGTTGCGCTGGAGCCGGGCAAGACCTGCGGTCACTGCAAGTTCTGCCGCGAGGGCAAATACAACCTCTGCCCGGATGTCGTGTTCTTCGCTACCCCGCCGGTAGACGGTGTTTTTCAGGAGTATGTGGCACATGAAGCAAACCTCTGCTTCAAGCTGCCGGACAACGTAAGCACCATGGAAGGTGCGCTGATCGAGCCTCTGGCCGTTGGTTTCCACGCCGCCAATCAGGGCGGTGCTCATGCCGGTCAGACTGCGGTGGTCATGGGTGCAGGCTGCATTGGTCTGGTCTCCATGATGGCGCTGAAAGCCGAGGGTGTTTCCCGTGTTTACGTTGTAGATATCATGCAGAAGCGTCTGGATAAGGCTCTTGAACTGGGTGCAGACGGTGTGATCAACAGCCGCGAAAAGGATGCTGTCCAGACGATTCTCGACCTGACCGATGGTCTGGGCTGCGACCTCGTTATCGAGACTGCTGGTACAGAAATCACTACCCGCCAGGCCATTGAGATGGCGCAGAAGGGCGCAAACATCGTTCTGGTTGGTTACTCCAAATCCGGCGAGATGACCCTGCCTATGAGCCTTGCACTGGACAAGGAACTGACCTTCAAGACCGTGTTCCGTTATCGCCACATTTACCCCATGGCGATCGATGCCGTTGCTTCCGGCAAAATCAATCTGAAGGGCATTGTGACCAACATCTTTGACTTTGACGACATCCAGAATGCCATGGACAAGAGCATTTCGGACAAGGCCAACATCGTCAAAGCAGTGGTGAAGATTGCGGAGGAAACGAAGGTATGAGCTTTCCGCAGGTTCTGACCGGTGTGGCGCACATTGGCATCCCAACAAATGATCTCGACAAGACCATTGCATTTTACAAGAAGCTGGGGTTTGTTTCTGCGCTGGAAACGGTGAACAAAGCCGCCGGGGAGCGCGTTGCGTTTCTTCAGCTTGGCGATCTGATGATCGAAACCTATGAAAACCATCGTGCGGCGGAAAAGGACGGAGCAATCGACCATGTAGCTCTGGCAACGACCGATATCGAAGCCGCCTTTGCTGCGGCAAAAGAGGCAGGGATGCACCTGCTGCATTCCAGCATCCAGTCACTGCCGTTCTGGGAAAACGGTGTTCGCTTTTTCATGGTCGAAGGCCCGAATAAAGAGAGAATAGAGTTCTGCCAGAAATTATAAGCATCGCGTCAAGAGGAGAAAGGAGCGCGTCGTATGAGTTACACAGCAGAGCCGAAACAGCAGGATACGAACATCAAAATCCCTCTGATCAGTAAAATCGCTTACGGCATGGGCGATGTGGGCTGCAACTTCAGCTGGATGTTCGTTGGCAACTTCTTGATGATTTTTTACACCGATGTCTGCGGCATCAGCATGGCGGCAGTGTCCCTCCTGATGCTGGTCTCCCGCTTCTGGGATGCCATCAATGACCCCGTGATCGGTTCGCTGAGCGACCGTACCCGTTCCCGCTGGGGACGCTACCGTCCATGGCTGCTGTTCGGCGCACCGGCAACTGCTGTGGTGCTCGTGCTGACGTTCTGGGCGCACCCCACATGGTCAGACAGTGCTAAGAGCCTGTATATGTACATTACTTACTGTGTACTGGTTCTGGGCTATACTTGCGTGAACATCCCTTATGGTACGCTCTGCGGCACCCTGACCCAGAACATCGAGGAGCGTGCGAAAATCAACACCTCTCGCTCCGTCTGTGCCATGATCGCCATCAATATCATCAACATCATCACCCTGCCTTTGATCTCTGCTTTTGGCGGTGATAATGCAGCACGGGGATATCTTCTGGTGACCGTCCTTTACGGCGGTATCTTCACCCTCTGTCACTGGTTCTGTTTTGCCAAAACCAAAGAGGTCGTCCAGCCCCCGGAGCGGAAAAAAGTCTCACTGAAAAAGCAGTTGGATGCAGCGCTTCAGAACAAGCCCTACCTGATTGCACTGGCGGGTCAGTTCCTGTTCGGTGTAACGCTGTATGGCCGCAATGCCGACCTGCTCTATTACTTCAAATATGTGGAAGGCAACGAGAATCTGTTTACCATCTACTCGATGATCCTGATCGTTCCCTCCATTCTGGGTGCTGCGGCATTCCCCTTCGTGTTTGAAAAGCTGGGAAACAAAGGGCACACCGCTTCCCTTTTCGCTGCCGGAACCGGCGTTTCCCTGATTGCGCTCTATTTCTTCAGTGCAGTTTCTTCTCCCATTCCGTTCTATACATTCGCTGCACTGTCCCAGTTCTTCTTCTGCGGATTCAATACCGCCATCTACGCCATCGTTCCCGACTGCGTGGAGTATGGCGAGTGGAAAACCGGTGTCCGCAACGATGGTTTCCAGTACGCATTCGTTTCACTGGGGAACAAACTGGGCATGGCGATTGGCACCTCTGCGCTGGCTGGTGTGCTGAGTGCATTGAGTTTTGCCCCCAATCAGGTGCAGAATGCTGCCGTGCAGAATGCGATGCACTATGCATTCTCGCTGCTTCCCGGTGTGCTGTGGCTGATAACAGCGATTGTCCTGTTCTTCTACCGAATCAGTAAGCGTTCGTATAACCAGATTATGTCCGAACTGAACGCTAAAAAAACGGGTTGAGGTGATACCATGTTTGATGTTGTAGCTTTGGGAGAAAGCCTGATCGACTTTACCCCGAACGGAACCAATGCACAGGGCATCGAATTGTTTGCCCGGAATCCCGGCGGTGCACCCGCCAATGTCCTTGCCATGAATGCCCGTCTGGGCGGCAAAACAGCATTCATCGGAAAAGTCGGCAAAGACGGATTTGGCGATTTTCTCCGCCAGACCCTTGTGGAAAGCAGCATTGATGTGTCCGGTCTGGTGATTGACGAAAAGATTCCCACGACCCTTGCCTTCGTACAGCTTGACAGCAAGGGAGACCGCTCCTTTACCTTTTACCGGAACCCCGGTGCCGATGTGATGCTGACTTCGGCAGAAGTCAACAGGAATCTGATTGACGATGCTGCCATCTTCCATTTCGGCTCTGTCTCTCTGACCTCCGACCCGAGCCGCACCGCCACGTTGGAAGCTGCGCGGTATGCACGGCAGCAGGGCAAGCTGGTCAGCTTTGACCCCAATTACCGTCCGCTTCTGTGGGAGCACCCGGCAGATGCCGTTGTCCAGATGCAGGAAGGTGTCAAGCTGGCGGATCTTCTGAAAGTTTCCGAGGAAGAAATGCAGCTTATCACAAACGAAAGCGACCTTGCCCGCGGCTCACAAGCCCTGCTCGAAATGGGGCCATCTCTTGTGCTGGTATCGCTGGGTGCAAAGGGTGCTTATTACCGGAACGCTGTGGGCGCAGGGCATCTTCCCACCTATGATGTGCCTACCGTGGACACGACGGGTGCAGGCGATGCTTTCATGGGCGCAATTCACTACCAGCTGCGGAGAAAAGCTGCGGAGGATTTGCGTACCCTCCCTGCATTTGAGCTTGAAGAAATCGTCCGCTTCGGCAATGCAGCGGGCAGTCTGACCACGACAAAGGGCGGCGCAATCCCTGCAATGCCCTCCATGGTGGAAATTCAGAACTGCATTGCCTCTATCCCACTGATGTAAAAGAAAGGATACCCTATGACAAAATTACAGATCAGAATGCGGCAGGTCGATCAGGTCAAGGACTTTGTAGATTTGCTGTCCAAATATCCCTATGAGATGGACTTAGTCTCCGGGCGATATACCATTGATGCCAAATCCCTGCTTGGCATTTACAGTCTCGACCTGAGCAATCCGCTTACCCTTGTGATTTATTCCGATTCCTGCGAAGAACTGCTGACACAGCTCCATGCGCTGCTCCCAGATTGCATCGTCTGATTTTCTACGCTTTTCTCCTTCTTCCATTTGCACCGTTCAATTCTGGTTCTCCTTCACCAGAATCGGGCGGTGTTTTGATTTGTATAAGTCTTACTATCACCGCTTTACTGCAATAAAACTTGCAAAACCATCTTGACGCTCGCCGCAATCCGTGATACCCTTTATCGCAAATCCCACCAATTTTGTAGAAAAGTACAGAGCGGCGAGGATTTATTCCCCATGAAGATTTTTACCGCCCCGCAACACACCCGATCTATTTTGCCGCTTACTTCATCCGACAAAATCATCGCTGCGCTGCGTGGGCGGTATTTTTCTTTTTCACAAATAAAATCTTATGTAGTTGTTCAATCTTCCAAAATTTGTTTTTAGTTGTTGACCGCACAACCGCAAAGTGTTATTCTGATGCTTGAAAGAAGCAGGTTGTAGTGTCCGCACTGCGCCCGGCTTTCTTCATACTGTACCTTGAATCTTACATAAGCCGTCTGAACGAGATACTGCGCCATGACCTCACACTTTCTGTGGGCGAGCCGGACAACGCCGCTGCAAAACAGGGGCAGGAACTGCGTTCGGTGTGAACGGTGACCATGAGCAGGGGCTTTGCCTTTTCACACGTTTTGCTCTGCAAAATTTTCAACGTGCATTGCGGTTCGACTTCTGAAATTTTCAGTGTTGCACGGAAAGGGCGAAAGCAAGTATCGACCTGTGGCCACAAATTTTCAATACTTGAAAAATTGCTGTCCACATGGTCTGCCACTTGTTGGGGAGTGCCTTCCCCAAACCCTGCTCTAGCTTCGCACCGTTGGTGCGAATGCGGCGTGTCGCATTACATAGCCCTCTCCATCCCGGAGCGGGCATTTATCATTTTCACAGGAGGTCGAATATGGCTGAAATGAAAAGTCCGAACGTATACGCAAAGAAGAACCGCAATGACACGCCGCGAAAACGAAAGACACACATCATCAAAGTCAGGGTGACCGCAGAAGAAAAACTGCGGATCGCATACGCCTGCAAAGAACTCCACCTCACCCAATCCGAACTCATCCGCCGCGTCCTGTACGGTGTGAACGTCAAGCACACCGTTGTGGTGGCGCAGGGCGGCGAGGATGCACTGGCGGCGCTTGCCGCCTTGTCTGCTCAGTGCAGCAAGGTGGGAAGCAACCTCAACCAGCTTGCACGGCACTTCAACTCCGGCGGCAAAGACACCGAGCAGCTCCGGGCGCAAATTCTGGAGGAACTGTCCGCACTCACGAACTTTCGGCTGAAAGCCGAAGAAACGGTTGGTGAACTGTATGGCAACCATCAAGCATTTAAGCTCGAAGAACTCTAACTATGCCGCCGCCGAAAGCTATCTCACCTTTCAGCACAACGAGTACACTGGTCTGCCCATTCTGGACGAGAAGGGCAGACCCAAGCTGCGGGATTCGTACCTGCTCGACACTCTTGAGTGCGGCGAATCTTCGTTTGCTATGGCCTGCCTGATCGCCAATCGCAAGTACGGCAAGAACGGCGGGCGGGAGGACGTGAAGACCCACCATTATATCATCAGCTTCGACCCGAAGGACGCAGTAGAGAACGGCCTGACCATGGAGCGGGCGCAAGCCCTTGGCTTGCAGTTCTGCAAGGACAACTTCCCCGGTCATCCCGCCATCGTCTGCACCCACCCGGACGGTCACAACAGTGCAGGGAACATCCACGTCCACATCGTCATCGGCAGCTTGCGCGTCTGCACCGTGGAACGGCAGCCTTTCATGGACAAGCCGTGCGACTGGGAAGCGGGCAAGAAGCACCGCTGCACCTCTGCCATGCTCCGGCACCTCCGTGTCGCTGTCATGGAGATGTGCGAGCAAGCCGACCTGAACCAGATCAATCTGCTGGAAGCCCAAGGCGACCATGTTTCGGAGCGCGAGTATTGGGCGCAGCGGCGCGGACAACGCCGCCTCGACCATGCCAACGCCAAACTTGCCGCCGAAGGGCAGCAGCCCACCCAGACCGTCTACCAGACCGAGCTGGACAAGCTGCGAAAGCAGATCTACGCTGTGCTGAACAAGACCACCACCTTCGAGGAATTTTCTGCATTGCTCATGCAGGAACACGGCATCGCCGTGAAGGAGAGCCGAGGCCGGTTGAGCTACTGCCCGCCCGACCGGACAAAGTTCATCACAGCCAAGAAACTGAGCAAGAAGCTGGAAAAGGAGCAGGTGCTGACCGCCCTCTCCCAGAACATCCAGCTTGCCGTCACCATCCAGCCCAGCAGCGAACAGAAGCCGGATAAGATCAGGAAACTGGTTGACATTCAGGCGAACGTTGCTGCAGGCAAGGGCATCGGCTATGAGCGTTGGGCGAAAAAATTCAACCTCAAACGCTGGTCGCAGACCTTGTGTCTCCTGCAGGAGAAAAAACTGCTCAGCGAAGATGCCCTGAACCAGCGCATTGCCGAACTGAAAACCCAGCACGACGATGCACTGGCGGTGGTCAAAGACTTGGATGCCCGCATGGTC
>NZ_PRLC01000040.1 GCF_003287455.1 Faecalibacterium hattorii
ACAGGACCTTGAAAATTGAACAATATCGAAAAACTTGTAACGGAACCTATTTTCGTGTTGGAAAAACACGGTAAACAATTCCAAACAAAGTAATTCACACAGGACGCAAGCGATTGCGTGCTGAGCGAAGAAGATTTAACACTTTTTAAGTGATAAATATCATTTATAAAGAGTTTGATCCTGGCTCAGGACGAACGCTGGCGGCGCGCCTAACACATGCAAGTCGAACGAGAGAGAGGGAGCTTGCTTCCTTGATCGAGTGGCGAACGGGTGAGTAACGCGTGAGGAACCTGCCTCAAAGAGGGGGACAACAGTTGGAAACGACTGCTAATACCGCATAAGCCCACGGCTCGGCATCGAGCAGAGGGAAAAGGAGCAATCCGCTTTGAGATGGCCTCGCGTCCGATTAGCTAGTTGGTGAGGTAATGGCCCACCAAGGCGACGATCGGTAGCCGGACTGAGAGGTTGAACGGCCACATTGGGACTGAGACACGGCCCAGACTCCTACGGGAGGCAGCAGTGGGGAATATTGCACAATGGGGGAAACCCTGATGCAGCGACGCCGCGTGGAGGAAGAAGGTCTTCGGATTGTAAACTCCTGTTGTTGAGGAAGATAATGACGGTACTCAACAAGGAAGTGACGGCTAACTACGTGCCAGCAGCCGCGGTAAAACGTAGGTCACAAGCGTTGTCCGGAATTACTGGGTGTAAAGGGAGCGCAGGCGGGCGATCAAGTTGGAAGTGAAATCCATGGGCTCAACCCATGAACTGCTTTCAAAACTGATTGTCTTGAGTAGTGCAGAGGTAGGCGGAATTCCCGGTGTAGCGGTGGAATGCGTAGATATCGGGAGGAACACCAGTGGCGAAGGCGGCCTACTGGGCACCAACTGACGCTGAGGCTCGAAAGTGTGGGTAGCAAACAGGATTAGATACCCTGGTAGTCCACACCGTAAACGATGATTACTAGGTGTTGGAGGATTGACCCCTTCAGTGCCGCAGTTAACACAATAAGTAATCCACCTGGGGAGTACGACCGCAAGGTTGAAACTCAAAGGAATTGACGGGGGCCCGCACAAGCAGTGGAGTATGTGGTTTAATTCGACGCAACGCGAAGAACCTTACCAAGTCTTGACATCCTGCGACGATGCTAGAAATAGTATTTTCCTTCGGGACGCAGAGACAGGTGGTGCATGGTTGTCGTCAGCTCGTGTCGTGAGATGTTGGGTTAAGTCCCGCAACGAGCGCAACCCTTATGGTCAGTTACTACGTAAGAGGACTCTGGCCAGACTGCCGTTGACAAAACGGAGGAAGGTGGGGATGACGTCAAATCATCATGCCCTTTATGACTTGGGCTACACACGTACTACAATGGCGTTAAACAAAGAGAAGCAAGACCGCGAGGTGGAGCAAAACTCAGAAACAACGTCCCAGTTCGGACTGCAGGCTGCAACTCGCCTGCACGAAGTCGGAATTGCTAGTAATCGCAGATCAGCATGCTGCGGTGAATACGTTCCCGGGCCTTGTACACACCGCCCGTCACACCATGAGAGCCGGGGGGACCCGAAGTCGGTAGTCTAACCGCAAGGAGGACGCCGCCGAAGGTAAAACTGGTGATTGGGGTGAAGTCGTAACAAGGTAGCCGTAGGAGAACCTGCGGCTGGATCACCTCCTTTCTAAGGAGTCAGGCGAAGAGGAG
>NZ_PRLC01000052.1 GCF_003287455.1 Faecalibacterium hattorii
GCCAAATCCGACGGAATGATGTCAATATCATATCCGGCACGGATTGCCTTCTTCTGTTCCTCGATCTTGCTGCGATCCAGTTCCGTGATGGTGCGCTTGACGGTCTTGATGGCACGGTTCTGATCGACACTCTGGATGTGCATGGTGACAATCTGGCTGGAATCCATGTCCAGAAAATCCTTCAAAAGCTGGTCGCTGATGTCGGATGCCGTGATGCTCAGAAAGCTGGCAGCGCAAAAGATGCCGCCCATTTGGAACGTCCGGGAATTTTTGAAGGCAAAGGCGGTGGGTGCAATGGCATCCTTCACGGAAAGGCCGCTTTTCACAAGGTCTTTCCAGTCAAAATGAAACTTGGATGCACCGTCCATGTTGAACATATCGTGCATGAGTTTCAGCCGCTGGACACCGTTCAGGGGCTTTGCCTGCACCCCCAGCCGGTGGAAGTTGTTCAGCAAATCGTTCTGGATGTGGTCAAGCCGGGGCTTGACCTGTGCCATGCTTTCGCCCTCCACACCAAAGGTGATGAATTTGGTCTTGGTCAGACCATTATTGCCCTTGGCAAGCTGCTGCCGCAGCATCTGGCTGTACTCAGCACGAACATC
>NZ_PRLC01000053.1 GCF_003287455.1 Faecalibacterium hattorii
CAGCACACCATGCCATGGCGGTCGGGCTCCATGCCGTACATCTCTCCCACCTGCCGAACGGTGATGGCGGACTTGATTTTTTGATATAAACTCAAAATTTCTCCTTTGGTCAAAGGTTTTGGTACGGATCAATTTGATCCCTGCCACGTTCAAAGTCACCGGTGTTCCCCAAATGGGAACTTCGGTGAAGCCGGTCTCCCTTGCTGCCTCCCGACAGGAAATCTTTTTGGACTCTGTGTCGGCCCTATGCAGGGCGCTCGCTCCCCCGATGGGAGGTCTTGGCGGTCTGGGCAGTTCGGACGGTCATTCTGTTGTCAAGGTTCGGTTATATGATTCGGGAGGGCTTTTACGGGAAGCCCTTAATATGTTCGCTGCTGGGGAGTGATATGTTTTCCTTCTGTCTATAGGATAGCACCTCCATGGCTGCTGTGCCGTATATCCATAATGTCGGAAAACAGGTGCAGAAACTGCAAAATTCCACGCTTATGGACAGGAACCGCCGGAAGTGGTATACTGTGCAAAAAACATCGGAGGTGCGACCATGAACATCAAGCTGACACTGGGAGAACGG
>NZ_PRLC01000041.1 GCF_003287455.1 Faecalibacterium hattorii
GCGCAACAACCCGCCACCTTCGCCCGTACGCAAAATACCGAACTAGCACCGTTTCGTTGGCGTGAGAGGAACCTAGAATGGAGACTGTTATATGCAATCTGTTCGAAGCGCCGATTAGATGCGAGAGGCGCTCGTGCCGATTGGGTCCTGGTCGATTTGCACGCTACTTCAGTCCGTAACTGTAGGCGGGTACAGTCGCTTGCGACCCCCTCTTCCGCAAGCGTACGAGGCTGGCGTAGAACTCGGGCTAGTAGCGCGATGGGCTGCAATGGACTCAAAGGGTCCCTTCCCCGGATTAGCTTTGATATCCAGTTCTTGCTCCACCGCTGCCACGATACCACTCCGGGCTGAAAAACACTGTAGAGAGGCACATGGGGCTGCGTTGGGTGGCCCGGGCTTGTGGGACGACCGTGGAAGTTAGCGTCCCGTGGTCACTTATAGACGGGCGTATACGGGGGTAACCCTTGCGTAAGCAGCTAGACGCGTAGCACCGCCAACAAGTTGCAGACGGGTCACGTCACCCGGTTTCCACCGCGCGTACACGTCGTAGACGGTCACTCTGGCGCTCCGAAGGCGGCAGCTGCACAGCATACCAGATGAGTTGCCTCGGAACTGATATCCAATTGCATTAATGTTTCCATATAAGGCCCCGCCTAGTGCCAGTGTGAGTTTCTGACCCCAGTGATCCGCAAACGTCGTAGAACGCGCATAAGCTGGTCTGCCACTAGCCAGAGATTTGGGGTCCGGGCGCGGAGGATTCTCGCGACCCCGGGCATGGGTCAGGAAGGTCTTGTTCGACGTCCATGAGCCACTAGAGCATTTCAGCGTCACACGCACATTCCCCGGTGTCAGATTCCTTTCCCCCGGTGACGTTGCGGCAGCCTTCCGGTCGCGCATCTACGAGGCCCGCGACGTTTCGCGAGAGGATATCCAGGGTCAGGCTCCCCATGACATGACTTAACTCTGTCATGTCAAAACACCTGTAGATTCCTTTCGGGACACAAGCGCGGGGCGTTCCGTAGCCGGCTCTAACAGCTGACGCGCTCCTGCATGAGTGTCAGGTCCTCCAGACGATGTGGGCTTGCCATCACTTGCCAGCTGGGTTCGTCGAGGTCCATAGTTGCAGGGGACGCGGGCATGTCCGCGGCCCCTAGGATACTTTAAGCAACCGCCTTCACGGCAGCCAAAGGGCTACATGATACGGAGACGGGTGATGCGTTACGAGATCCACCGAGTGATATCGCCCGACGACTTATAGAGTAAGTTTAACGCTTCGGCGGCGTTGCCCCGAGGCGACACGGGAAACACGTGAACGTTGGTTACATCTCCGGGTTGTCGCTTAACGAAGCGGGTAGGTATCGGCCCCCCTTCGGGAACCTGGGCTACCTCGGCCTGAAATGGTCGGAGTTAGGCTTCTCCTAGCGGCTGCACTCCTACGCAGATGGCCCTCCCGTGACCCGTGCGCGGCGCTTCTGTCTCCTACCACTCTGCCAATACCCGGTAGATCAGGACGCGTGACCTCGGCCCAACACAGGGCGATCTACCAGAATCGCCCTGTGT
>NZ_PRLC01000042.1 GCF_003287455.1 Faecalibacterium hattorii
GATATCCGGGTGTAGCGCAGTTTTGGTAGCGCGCTTGAATGGGGTTCAAGAGGCCGTGAGTTCGATTCTCGCCACTCGGACCATAAATCCAACGATTTCACGTTAGAAATCGTTGGATTTTTTTGTTTATAGGCTGGCCTCATTTGGTTTTGACCACAATTTTGACCACAATGCCAACGATTTTATCTGGTCTAATTAGTGACGTTCCATCCAATTTTCAGGCCGAAAATGCCTCACTGAACAACTGGATCGCACTCTGCCGAATGGATTCCTGAACATGGAGATAATGCTCAGTCATCTCGGTGTCGGCATGGCCTACGATGCTCTGGATGGTCTGAATATCCACGCCCAACGCCTGCATCTGCGACACATAGGTGTGGCGGCAGCTGTGCGGCGTGAGCAAGCGGACATCGCCCGCTTCTTCCAGAGATTTGCGGAACACATCCCGGAAATGGGTGGGATTGCAGGGCAAGCCGGTCTTGGGGCTTTCCCAGATGAACTGGTCGGTGGTATCCCGCAGCTTGATGGCACACGGGCGGACATTCAGCGGCACCGGAATATCCCGGATACTGTCTTTGGATTTCGGACTGCCGATGCTGACCGTACCTTTTACGACCTTTACTGCCTGCCGGATGTGAATGACAGAGCCATCTTCTTCAATAAACTGCGGCTCCAAAGCCAGAAGTTCCTGCATTCTCATCCCAGTGCCGAGCAAAAGCCGGATGCTCAAGCCCATGCGGTCATCGGGCAGCACCTTCATCAGGTGTGCGACTTCCGCTGTGGTGAAGGCTTCTTTGCGCTTTGCGGTGCCGGATGCCCGCATCTTTTCAGCAAGCCGGACCGGGTTGCGGCGCACAAGGTCATTGGCTTCTGCCTTTTGAAAGATCTGGTAGAGCATCCCTCGTGCCTTGCTGATGTAAGAATCCGAGCGGCCATCGCGCCGCATCCCTTTCAGGAAGTTTTCAATGTCGATGGGGCGTATGACGGTCAAGGGGCGATGATAAAATCCCTCTTTGAGCATTTTCAGGCAGTATTTGTAGCTTTCCTGTGTCGTGGGAGCGATATTATCCCTGTGACCCTCGAACCATGTATCGGCCCAATCCTCAAAGTACAGGATCGTGTCCAGCTGGACACCGCTGATAAGCGCATCCTGATACTCTTTCAGTTTGAGCTTGACCTCCTTCTGGGTCTTGCCATAGAAGGTCTTGAAGCGCGGCGAACCATCTTTCTGGTAGCCGTCCATCATACGTAATTCCCAGCGACCATCGCTGCGGTGGCGAAGCGTACCCTCGCCGTGTGAACGTTTGCTTGGCATATTGCCTCCTTCCTGATGTCAAGTCGTTTCGGGAATAGTATAGAAAAAGAAACCTCTTGAATCAAGGATGTCAGATCAGCCATTTACGCTGTCCGTGATCCACTGAAGAAAACGGTCTTTGGGTACGACCATCCGCTTACCGATGTGGAGCGTGGGAAAGCCGTCCGAACGGAGCAGGATGTAAGCGTTGGCGCGGGAGATGCCCAGCGCAGCAGCGACATGATCGGCTGTCAG
>NZ_PRLC01000043.1 GCF_003287455.1 Faecalibacterium hattorii
AAGCAGCCACCCGAACCCGCAAGCTGAAAGTGCAAAACGCAGACCCTTTGCACTTTGCACTTTCGCACTTTCACGATGATTTGCGTCAATAACTCAAAAAAGCACTTGACAAAACGCTTCATGGGGCACACCCAAGGACATTGAGCCTTTCATGGCACCCAAGTTTTTCGACAACATCATCCTGACGAAAACGGAACGCCTGATGATGTCCAACCGCCCGCCTGACCCAAAGAATGCCCGGAACAAAAATGTACTGGTGGTGGGCGGTTCCGGCAGCGGCAAGACCCGGTTTTGGCTCAAGCCCAACCTTTTACAATGTCACAGTTCCTATGTGGTCACTGACCCGAAAGGTAGTATCGTGGTCGAGTGCGGGAACGCACTTCTGAAAAACGGGTACAAGCTGAAAATCCTGAACACCATCAACTTCAAAAAGTCCATGCACTACAACCCCTTCGCCTATGTCCACAGCGAAAAGGACATTCTGAAACTGGTCACAACCCTGATGACCAACACCAAGGGTGAAGGGTCCGGCGGGGACCCATTTTGGGAAAAAAGCGAACGTCTTTTGCTCACCGCACTGATCGCCTATCTGCATTATGAAGCCCCGGTGGAGGAACAAAACTTCGCTACCCTGTTGGAAATGCTCAACACCATGCAGGTGCTGGAGGATGACGAGGAATACCAAAACCCGGTGGATTTGCTGTTTGAGGAACTGGCGAAGAAGAAGCCCAACAGCTTTGCCGGGCGGCAGTACAAACTTTACAAGCTGGCCGCCGGAAAGACCGCAAAATCCATCCTCATTTCCTGTGGTGCCAGATTAGCCCCCTTCGACATCCAAGAGTTGCGTGACCTCACTATGTACGATGAGCTGCAACTGGACACGCTGGGCGATAAGAAAACGGCGCTGTTCCTCATTATGTCGGACACGGATTCCACCTTTAATTTCCTCATCAGCATGGTCTACACCCAGCTTTTCAACCTCCTGTGCGATAAAGCAGACGATGTGTACGGCGGCAAGCTGCCCATCCATGTGCGGTGCCTGATCGACGAGTGCGCCAACATCGGGCAGATTCCCAATCTGGAAAAGCTGGTGGCGACCATTCGCAGCCGTGAAATCTCTGCCTGCCTTGTTTTACAGGCAAGAAGCCAGTTGAAAGCCATCTACAAGGACAACGCAGATACCATTGTGGGCAACATGGACAGTCAAATTTTTCTCGGCGGCTCCGAACCCACGACCCTGAAAGACCTTTCGGAGATGCTAGGCAAGGAGACCATCGACGCCTTCAACACCTCAGACACCCGTGGCAATAGCCCCAGTTACGGCACTACGTTCCAAAAGATGGGGCACGAGTTATTGAGCCGGGATGAGCTGGCGGTGCTGGACGGCGGCAAGTGTATTTTGCAGCTGCGAGGTGTGCGCCCCTTTCTTTCGGACAAGTACGACCTGACCCAGCACCCCAACTACAAGCTGACCTCGGACTATGACCCCAAAAACACCTTCGATATTGAAAAATATCTGAACCGAAAAGAAAAAATCCACCCCGGTGA
>NZ_PRLC01000004.1 GCF_003287455.1 Faecalibacterium hattorii
TGTTTACCGTGTTTTTCCAACACGAAAATAGGTTCCGTTACAAGTTTTTCGATATTGTTCAATTTTCAAGGTCCTGTGAGCGCCTCAGCCTTTCGGCTGACGACTTGATTATTTTATCACAGAAGTGATTTTTTGTCAAGCCTTTTTTTCGAAGCTGTCGAACTTTCTGAACTTGGAGCATCTCGAAACCTCTCAAATCTCTTTGGTGTTTCTTAACGTCTATTGGTTCTTTTCTTTGGCTTCTCACTGAGGCTTCGGAAGTCATTCTTTTGTCTCAGCGCTTGGCGCTCAAGTATAATACCATACCCTCGGAGGAATGTCAACACTTTTTTGCAAGTTTTTTCAAGTTTTTCCTGTAAAACTGAAACTGTCTTCATTCAATGCCCGCCGTGCGGGTGTTCTTCTTTCCGCGCAAAAAGGCCGCCCATGCAGCTGCACAGACGGCCTTCCTTATTTATAGAATGAAACTCAGCGGATCTCGATGCCGAGCTTGAACTTCAGGTTACCCAGCACCTTCTTGACGGCACGCTCGACCTGCTCAGCAGAAACTTCTGCATTGGGGTCGGCCAGCGTCAGGGAGAAGGCCATGCTCTTCTTGCCCTCACCGAGGTTTGCGCCGCGATAGATATCGAACAGCTTGACGTCGGTGATGAGCGGGCTTGCCTTCTTGATGGTATCCTCGATCTCGCCGCAGGTGACCTTTTCCTCGCAGACGAGGGCCAGATCGCGCTTGACGGATGCGTAGGGGCTGAGCGGCTGATAGCGGAGTTCGCCATCCACGCAGCTCATCAGAGCTTCGTAGTCCAGTTCGCCCAGATAGATGTTCTGGCTGTCCTTCTGATCCTTTGCGATCTCCAGCTCACCGTTGATCTCATTGGAGAGCTTGCCGAAGACACCCAGACGCTTGCCCTCGCAGTAGACTGCGGCGCTGATGCCGGGGTGGAGCCAAGGCGCCGTCTCGCGCTCGTAGGTGAAGTGGAGGCCGAAACCGGCAGCCAGTGCCTCCATGGCACCTTTGACGGTGAAGAAGTCCTCGCCGGGGCCGAAAGCGCCGATGCAAAGGGTCTGGCGCTCATGGGGATGCTCGTTGATGGGCAGTTCCTTGGCCAGATAGACCGGTGCCATCTCGAACAGACGGCCCTCGGCGTTGCCCTTCTTCAGGTTATCCACGATGACGTTCAGCATGGACGGGGTCAGCAGGGTGCGCATGATGGACAGGTTCTCGCTGATGGGGTTCAGGATGCGGATGGCCTTGCGGGCGGCATCATCGGCGGGGATGTGAAGCATATCCAGCTCAGCGGCAGAGTAGAACGCCAGCGTGGAAGCCTCATAGAAGCCCTGCGCAGCCAGCAGACGCTTGGTCTTGAGCTGCTGCTTCTGGTCGTAGTTCAGGCCGCCGTTGGTGACGGAGGCAGTGTTCAGGAAGGTGGGCACGATGTGGTCGTAGCCGTACTCACGGATGACTTCCTCAGCCAGATCGGGGAAGCTCTCCACGTCCTCACGATACAGAGGTGCGGACACATCCCAGCTGCCGTCGGCCTGAACGTCCACGGTGAATTCCAGACGCTTGAGGATGTCGATCATGGTCTGATCGGGCACGGTGATGCCCAGCACGCCGCAGATCTTGGCCGGGGTGGTGACGATGTGCTTGCGCTCCAGCGGGCGGCCATCGGTCAGGTCATACTCCAGCGTGGTGATATCACCGCAGTCCAGCTCCTGAATCAGGTGCAGAGCGCGGGCAAGGCCCAGTTCGGGAGAGTGGCGGTCCACGCCCTTTTCATAGCGGGCGGAGGAGTCGCTGTTCTGACCCAGTGCGCGGCTGGTCTTACGGACGCTGTCGCGGGCGAAGGTGGCGCACTCGAACAGAAGGCTGGTGGTGGTGTCGTCCATGCCGGAGTTGGCGCCGCCCATGATGCCGGCCAGAGCCACCGGCTTCTCAGCATCGCAGATGACGAGGTTGTTGGGGTTCAGGGTGAACTCCTTCTCATCGAGGGTGGTGATCTTCTCGCCCTCGTGGGCACGGCGGACGTCGATGGTGCGGCCCGCGACCTTATTCAGGTCAAAGGCGTGCATGGGCTGGCCCATCTCCAGCAGGGTGTGGTTGGTGATATCCACCACGTTGCTGATGGAGCGCAGACCGCACAGAGCCAGATGGCGCCTCATCCAGCGGGGAGATTCGCCCATGCGGATGTTGCGGACGTAGTGAGCCATATAGCGGGGGCAGAGGTCCGGGGCTTCCACCTTGACGGTAATGGGCTCGTCGGCGTCACAGACGGCCTTGTAATCCATGGCGGGCATGTGCAGGGGCTTGCCGAGGATGGCAGAGACCTCGCGGGCGATGCCCAGAACGGACTGGCAGTCCGGGCGGTTGGCGGTGATGGAGATATCGAAGATATAGTCATCCAGACCGACCACGGGAGCGATATCGGTGCCGGGCACGCTGTCTTCGGGCAGGATGAGCAGACCGTAGACCTCGGAACCGGGGAAAAGATCCTCGTTCAGGCCCAGCTCCTCGCCGGAGCAGAGCATACCGTTGGACTCCACGCCCTGCATCTTGCGGGCCTTGATCTTGATGCCGCCGGGCAGGGTGGAGCCATCCAGAGCGGCGGGCACGCAGTCGCCCACCTTCATATTGGAGGCACCGGTGCTGATGCGGATCTCGTGGCCGTAGTCGCCGCAGTCCACCACACACTTGGTCAGGTGGGTGCCCTCCTGCTTCTCCATCTCCACGATCTTACCGACGACCACCTTGCTGATGCCCGCATCCAGCGGGATCAGTTCCTCGACCTCAAAGCCGCAGGAGAAGAGCTTTTCCTCCAATTCCTGCGCAGTCACGTCGATATCAACCAATTCTTTTAACCAACTGAAAGGTACTTTCATTGTCTCGTCTCTCCCCTCTTATTCATGGAACTGCTTGAGGAACTCCAGATTGTTCTCGAACATCAGGCCGATGTTGTTGATGCCATACTTGAGCATGGCGATGCGCTCAATGCCGATACCGAAAGCGAAACCGGAATACTGGTCCGGGTCGATGTTGCAGTTCTCCAGCACCTTGCGGTTGACGACACCGCCGCCGAGGACCTCGATCCAGCCGGTGTGCTTGCACAGGGGGCAGCCCTTGCCGTGGCACTCGAAGCAGCTGACATCCACTTCGACGCTGGGCTCGGTGAACGGGAAGTAGGACGGACGCAGACGGGTGCGGGTGTCGGCACCGAACAGCTTCTGGACGAAGGTGTTCAGCGCGCCCTGCAGATCGCCCAGCGTGATGCCCTTATCGACGACCAGACCTTCCATCTGGTGAAACATCGGGCTGTGGGTCGCGTCGGAGTCGGAACGGAAGACACGGCCGGGGATGAGCACCTTGATGGGCGGCTTCTGGGAATCCATGGTGCGGATCTGGCCGCCGGAAGTCTGGGTGCGGAGCAGGAACTCGTCGGACAGGTAGAAGGTATCCTGCATATCGCGGGCGGGGTGATCCTTCGGCACATTCAGGCGGGTGAAGTTGTGGTCGTCGTCCTCGATCTCCGGGGCATCGGCCACAGCAAAGCCCATGCCGGAGAAGACATCGATGATCTGGTTGGTGACCAGCGTCAGCGGGTGCAGACCACCCACCGCACGGGTCTTGGCGGGCAGGGTGATGTCCACGGTCTCGGCGGCGTTGCGGGCAGCAAGCTCCGCTTCCTTCACCTTGGCGGCAGCGGCATCATAGTCTGCCTGCACCTTCTGCTTTAATTCGTTGATGATCTTGCCCATGGCGGGGCGTTCTTCCGGCGCGACGGAGCGCAGATTCTTCATCAGCGCGGGAATCTTGCCGTTTTTGCTCAGATATTCCTGCCAGAACGAGGCCAGTGTCTCCTTGGAAGAGACCTGACCGAGGCTCTCTTCGGCCTGTTTGGCCAGCTCGTCGATCATTGCTTGCATGGAAATTCTCTCCTTCTCGGTTTTCTTCTTGTTCAGCGGGTAACAAAAAAGCTCCGTCCCGCCCTGCCTTTCGGCAAAGGGGACGAAGCTGTAACATCTACTCCGCGGTACCACCCGGTTTCCGCTCCCTCAAAAGAGCGGCGCTCAAACGCCGTAACGGGGCGTGCCGTCCCGCACTAAAAGGCTTTCGGAAAAGCCGTTCACGCGGGCCGCTCAGGAGCGAACTTCCACACAGGCCCCACTTGGGCACCCTTTCAGCCGGTGAAGCGCCTCTCTTTGCCGGACGCCTTGTGTGTACTTTCTCCGTCGCTGCGTTTTTGCAGATTCAGGTTTCAATAACCAAGAGTCATCTTACCACATTTTCACCTCGTTTGCAAGCGTGGGAAAGGATTTTGTAACTTTTCCCCGGTTTTGCTTGTGTTTTGTGCCGGAGTGTGATATGCTGAACGCAACGCTTTACAGAAAGGAGGGTGCACCAAGATGCGTTGGAACGGCTGCGTTTTCTTCAAAAAAGGAAACCCTTAAGCTTTTCCGGCTCGAAGTGCGCCCATTTTTAGGCCGACGAGGCCCTCTCAGTCTGCTTCGCAGACAGTTTTCCCAAAGGGAGAGCTTCCGAGGGATCTTTTTTGTAATGCGTGGAGCATGATTATTTGCGCCGCGTAGCTTTGCTATGGGGCGTTTTTATTTTGCCTGAAAATGGGCACACAGTTCTATCCATTGTAATAGAAAGGGTGCTCCCCATGAATCAGAATCTCAACTTGAAACAGCAGCTTCGCTGCATTTACACCTCCGACTTTTTCTCCGGTCTGCGCATCACCGACGCCGTATGGGTGGCGCTTTTGGCGGCGCGGGGCTTTTCGCTGTGGGAGATCGGCCTAGCCGAAAGCGTGTACCACATCGTCAGCCTCTTCTGCGAAGTGCCCAGCGGCATGGCGGCAGACCTGCTGGGCCGCCGGAAAACCCTCCTGTCCGGCGGAGTCTTGACCGTGACCTGCAATCTGTTGATGGCTTTTGCGCCGAACCTGTTCACCATCTGCCTTGCCATGGGGCTGAACGCGCTGGCTATGACCATGTTTTCCGGCACCTTCACAGCCCTTGTCTACGACAGCCTGAAGACCGAGGGCCGCGAGGACGAGTACATCCAAGTCTCCGCCAACAGTTCCCAGATTTCCATGCTGGCCAACGCCGTGGGTTCGCTGGCCAGCCTTTTGAAGCGCTTCCTCGGCTTTGCGGGCTTTTACCTGCTGAGCGCTGCGTTCGAGGGCGTTTCCACCGCCGCCCTTGCGCTGATGGAGGAGCCCATCGTCACCAAGGCACAGGCCAGCCGGGGAAGGCAGACCCTCCGCGCGCTGCCCGGCCAGTTCACCAAACTGGCGCGCAACAGCCTGAGCATCCTGCGCACCACGCCGCTGGCGGCCAAGCTCATCGTTTCCAGCGCCGTCGTCTCGGTGCCCAGCTACCTGACCAAAATGTTCTTGCAGCAGCGGCTCATTGAGCTGGGCTGGCCCACAGAGCTCCTCTTTCTTCCCCTGCTGCTGGGCGGTGCTGCCTGTGTGCTGGGCGCTGAAGTGGGCCGCCGGGTCCGGTTCCGCTCCATGCGGCGGTTTTACTCCGTCTGCGCCCTGCTCTGCGGCGTCGGCACGCTGCTGGTGGGCCTTGCCCCCGCGTGGGGCGGTCTGTTCGGCATGATGCTGGTGCAGGGCGCACTGGAAGTGTACCTTTTGCATGAAAGACAGAAGCTGAACGATGCCATTCCCAGCGACCAGCGGGCCACCCTCATCAGCGTGGACAGCATGGCCTACAGTCTGCTCATGATCCCCGCCAGCCCCCTCGTGGGTGCGCTGGGAGACGCCTTTGGTCAGGCCGGGGCGGGCCTTGCGGCGCTGGGTGCCGCGATCCTCGCCAGCGGCCTTGCCGCCGGGCTTTTCGCATCGAACAAACCGTAATTTTTCTCTCTGGACCGCGCAAAAAAGGGACCGCTGCAAACAGCTCTCTCCGGCATCGCGTAAGCGATGACGGAAGGAGTTTTGCAACAGTCCCTTTGCTTTTACGATTTGGAGACCGGGAAGCCGCTGTTTAGGCTGCGCTGCCCATCATCACGAGGATGATAACACCTGCGACGACCACGAGGACCACAACGCCCAGCGCAGCCTGCATCTGCTGCTGAGACTGGTACTGGCGGGCTGCATCGCCGACGTAGCAGGTGCACTCGGCGTACTTACCGTCGGGAGAGGAAACGATGATCTTGGTCTCGCCATTGCCCACAGCGGTGACGTAGCCGGACTCGCTGACGGTGGCGACGGCGGGGTTCATGCTGACCCAAGTGCGGGCCATGCCCTCACCACCTGCGGCGGCGATGGTCGCGCTCAACTGCTGGACGGAACCGACGTCCGGCATCAGCAGAACGGTCTGGCTCACAGAGACATCGCCCACGCTGTTGCTGACGGTGACGCGGCAGCTTGCGGACTCGCCGTTGGAGGTGCGGGCGGTAACGGTAGCGGTGCCCACGCCCTGTGCAGTGACCATGCCGCCGTCGGAAACGGTGACGACATTGGTGTTGCTGCTGCTCCAGCGCTCATAGCTGGAACCGTAGTAGGAATCCTGCAGGTTCAGCTGGCTGGTGGGGTGTGCATTATCGTAGGTGATATTCAGGGACAGGTAGGAGTGGTCCAGCTCTGCGGTGGCGCGCTCCACGGTCACGCGGCAGGTAGCGGACTCGCCCTTGTTGGTGGTGGCGGTGATGGTGGCGTAGCCCACGCCGCGTGCGGTCACGGTGCCATAGCTGTCCACCGAGGCCACCGAGCCGTTGGAGCTGGTCCAGCGCACGCTGGAATACTCCTCATCGGTGCGGCGCACGCTCAGGGAAGAGGACGGGTTCTGGTTGTTGCTGCGCACGGTCAGGGTCATGGAGCTCTGGCTCAGGTGCATTCCGGTGAAGAGGGCGTTCTCATCCTCCACGGATTCCGCAGCCACAGCGGGGTCAGCCGGGGCAGCCTCCGCCTCCGGGCCCTCCGCATAAGCCGCCGGGGCGCACAGGAGCACCATGCTGAGCGCTGCCGCAGCAACACCGTATTTCAGTACATTTTTCAGTTTCATCGTTGATTCTTCCTTTCTTTTTTGTAAAACAATCCTCAAAAAAGTCCGTTCGGCTGCCGCACCTCCCTTACAGCGTAACGTCTACAGAGGCCATCTGCTGACCGCTGGCGCTATAAAAGCGGATGGTGTAGTCACCCGGAGGCCCTTGGCGGCTGGCCGTCCACGTATAGGTGCCGGACGCCCAGTTGCCGATGGTACCCGCCGAATACTGCAAGGACGTGTTGGCCTTGTAGACCAGCACCGCCTTGACGGCCACCGCCGAACTGCTGTTGATCGTAATGCTCACCGAACCGCCGCCCACGGACGCAGCCGACATGCTCCAGTTTTCCGCGGCCGGAGCCGGGGTGGGAGCCGGGGTGGGTTGCGGAGACGGAGCGGGAGACGGGGACGGCGAGGGCGAAGGCGACGGAGAGGGAGACGGCGTCGGATCGACCTTTTTCGGTTTCGAACTCGGCGTCGAATCCGAGTCGGCATCTTTCTCAAAGATGGCCGAAACATCCACATCGTGCATGAATTCTCCGTCATTGTCTGTGCGGGTCGCATCCGTCACGCCGTCGCTCCATTTGACGAAGTGATAGCCATCATCTGCAACGGCTTTGACCGTAACGGGGTCAGCATTTTCCGAAAGATTATAAATGACACCAGTCTGCCGCCCCGAAGTGGCATCGTCCACTGCCATCACTGAGCCGCCTTCGCCGCTGACGCGATATCTCAGGGTATACGTCACTTCTTCGGACGCGCTGGACGCGCTGTCCTCGACGAAAATCGCGTACAGAGTGCCGGTCTTTTCGCCGGGCTTGTCGGTGCGCTCGGCGCGGGTGTAGCCGTCGCTCCAGCGGTCAAACTTGTACCCCTTATCCGGAACGGCTGTGACCTGAAGCAGCTCGTCGTCATCCTCGAACTTGATGGAATCCGCACCGCTCTCCTCACTGGTCTTCAGCGTGCCGCCCTTGCCCTTGACCGCGTAGGTCAGGGTCTTGGCCGCTGCGCTCACCGAGGAGACCGGGGCGGGCGCGGGCTTCGGGCGGGAAAGCAGCACGCCACCGCCGATGGCCGCAGCCGCCACCACCGCCGCGATGGCGATATACTGCTTGGGCAGGTGCTTTTTCTTGTTGACGAGGAGGGTCTCCTTGTCGCCATAGACGGTCTTGCCTTCTGGGTAAGCTTCGCCCTGCGTGCCGGTGTCCTGCGCTCCCCCGCCTTGGGGGCCGTTGTCGGTGCCGCCCCAGATGGTACCGCCGGGCGCGGTGTCGCCGCCTTGGGTGCCGCCGTCCTCTTCATAATAGGGCGTCGTGTCCACGATGGGCGGCATGGTGTAGTCACCCGGACGCAGGGACAGCGAACCGGCATCCGAATCGTCGGGGTCGATGGGCTTTGCGTCCTCCACCCCCTCGTACACGATGAAGGGGATGCAGTCCTTCAATGCCTGACGGAACTCGGCGGCGGTCTGGTAGCGCTCCTTGGCGTCAAAGGCGATGGACTTCATGACCACAGCCTTGAGCTGCTCACTGCCGTTCACCGGCGGCTGAGGCATGGCCCCGCTCATCCGCTGTTCCAGCGCGTTGGTGCGGTCGTCCGGCCGCAGGTTGCCGAAGGGCAGGAACGGCAGACGGTTCTTGTTCAGGAAGCGGTAGAGCATAGTGCCCAGCGAGTACAAGTCAACGGTCTGGCCGTAGGGCCGACAGAGGTAGACCTCCGGGGCCATGTAATCGTAGGTACCCTTCTTGGACATGCCGGACATGGTTTTTTCCACGGTGCGGGCGATGCCGAAATCGCCCAGCTTGAAGTCGCCGCGGTCGTTCACGAAGATGTTATCCGGCTTGATATCACGGTGGATGATCTTCTTTTCCTCGCAGATCTCCAGCGCGTTGCAGATATCCATGCCCAGCTGGATGACCTGCTTTTCGCTCATGGTGCGGGTGGTGCAGTAGTCGGGCAGGGAGGTCAGCAGCTCCATCCGGATCAGGATATCCCACGCGATCTCGTCCGGGTGCTCGATGACCATGTGATCCTCGTAGGAGACGATGTTCGTGAAGCCCTTGATCTCGTCCATGATGGCAAATTCGTCGGTCAGGTTCTCCACGAAGCTGCGGAAGTAGGTGGTCGCCCCTTCCCGGTCCATGCCCTCGCTGTAGGCCCGCTTCAGGTCGGAGGGGTCCTGCGGGATGCGCACGACCTTCAGCGCCGCCTTATACACCTTGCCGTATTCCGTGTGCTGGATCTCATACACCTTGCCGAAGCTGCCCGCGCCGATCTGCCGGACGCATTTCCAGCCCGGCAATGTATTCAGTTCTGCCATGGTTATGCCCGCACCTCCTCGACTTCAACCAGAATGATCGTGATGTTATCCCGGCCGCCGCGTTCCAGTGCCGCATCCATCAGCGCTTCCACGCCCTGCTGGACGGTGGCGCTGTTTTTGAGGATGCTGCAGAGGGTGAGGTTGTCCAGCATATCGGTCAGGCCGTCGCTGCACAGCAGATACCGGTCGCCCTGCTGCAATTTTTCCTTTGCATAGGAGGGTTCGATCATCATCTCTTCCGGATCCAGCCCGATATACTGGGTCAGCCGCGGCTTGCGCCCCACAACGCCGTGATCCCGCAGGAACTTGGCATCGTTGTGGTCAGTGGAAAGCTGGAACAGCGCGCTCTTGTGGAACCGGTAGGCCCGGCTGTCACCCACATTGCCGCAGTACACCTCGTCCTCGCTGAAACAGAGCATCACACCCGTGGTGCCCACCCGGCCGGGGACCTTCCGCGCCTCGGCGGCAACGGCGTCGTTCATTGCAGCGGACGCCTCAGCCAGAAACTGCTGCGGCGGGGCCACATACTCCCGCAGCCAGCGGCACTTATCCTTGAAGGTCTCTGCCGCTACAAATGACGCCACTTCGCCGTTTTCCTCGCCGCCCATACCGTCGAACACGCCAAAGGCCGCAAAGGGGCTGGTGGAAACATCCTGCAAAAGGGGCTTGTCGAGGCTGGTGTGGTCCAGCGGCATCGTCCGGCCATCAAAATAAAAATTGTCCTCGTTGTTGCCGCGCACCCGGCCCATATTGCACAGGCACGCGGCGGATAGTCTGCATTCCATGAAAATCCTCCGCCTGAACCACTCAGGCTGTCTTCTTATTTCTTCTCCGCATCCACTTCCTTCATGATCTGCTCCAGATCCTGACGGAAGACCTGATACTCCGCGTTCATATAACCGAGGTACTCCACCTTCACCACATCATCATGGTTGAACAGGTAGATCTGCTTTTCGGTCAGGTAACCTTCCGGGTACAGGACTGCAATGTAATCGTAACGCTTGCCGTCGTTCTCCGGCAGGACACCGATGATCATCATTGATTTGTTGGCATCCTTGACCGTAACGACCGTGCCGATGGGAAACAGATTTCCGACGTTCATAATCTTAACTCCTTATTTCTCAGTTATTTCCGGTTTGCAGCTGATCGGCCTTGTAGGCGTCGCCCAGCGTCTTATAATTTTCTTTTTCAAACAGCGAGGCCGCACCCTTGACGTCCTTATAGGCTTTTGCCGCCGTGCTGTCCTTGCCAAAGATTTTCTCCACGAAGGAGGCACCATAATTGGTATCGGGGTTGATGGCCTTTGCGATGGGCTCAGCAACGGCATCGGCGAGCTTCTTGGTCGTCTTGCCCGCCGTCGTGATGATGCCGAAACATTTGGAGACATCGTTCACGTTTTCCATGTTCATGTTCAGCAAGCTCAACTGTGCGCCCAGATGGCTCAGCGGGATATTGCCCTTCACCACATCGCCCGCAAGGCCCCAGAGGTTCGAAGCACCCTCTTTGAGTTCCTTGCCGGTGCCCTTGATGGCCTTCCAGAGGTCGGGGGCCTGTTTGACCTTGCCCACCAGCGCCGAGATGGACGCAATGGTCGCGGTCAGCGAACCGACATTGTAGGCAATGCTGCCCGCCGTCTCGCCCAGAATCTTCTGATCCAGCGATTTCAGGACATTGACGTTGCCCACCTGTTCTTTATCGCCGAACCAGCAGTTGTAGATATCCGAAAAGCTGCTGGTCAAGGTATTGACCGAATGCGCAGTGACCAGCACCGCCGCCGGGGCCGCCAGACCGGCACTGCCGCCCGTAACGCCCCACGCTGCCGCTGCCGAAACAACTGCACCAATACCGGAAGCCACAGCCCCTGCCGTCTTGACGATCTTCCACGAAACGCCCTTGTTCTTATAGTCATTGACGACTGTAGAGACCGCACCCTTGGTCCAGTCCACAGCATTTGCCACACCGGTGGAGATTATCTCCTTGCCAGTGTTGACTTTTTCCTTGATCTTGTCCCACCAAGAAGCCTTGGTATCGCCAGTAGATTCCTCGCCGCGGAAACCGCCGCCACTGCTGCCGGGGGCCGTTTCGCCCTCTTTGATCCGGCCGCCGCGGAAACCGCCGCCATTACTGCCACCGGCGCTGGAACCGCCATCCGAAGCAGCGCTCCCATTCAGCCCATTGGCCAGCGTATTATCGATGGTCTCGAAGCTTTCGGCGCTCTTGGTGGCGGCGGTGGAGCCCCACTGGAGCGCTTCAAGGATGCTGGAGCAGCTTTTCTGGGTGGAACTGATCTTGCCCACGAAGTTGTGGGAGAGGTTCTCGCTCCACGCATCGTTCGTCCGGTTCAGCACGCTGTTCAGGTTGGAGAACAGGCTCTCGTACTCCGCCCGGAGCGAGTTCAACTCCGCCGCCTGAGTCCGCAGCTCAGCGGGCGTGATCTGAATTTGTTTCATTCTCTATCCTCACTCCATTCGGTTACAGGTCCATGTCGCTGAGCTTGGTCTGACTCATATAGCTCACCGACACCCTCGACGAAACGATCTTCCCGATCACACCTATGCGCGGATCCATATGGGGGCAGGTCGTTTTCCATTTGATATTTTCGAACGCTTTTTTTGCAGCCGCCGCAATGGACGCGATACTGCCCACCCGGATGCCGTTGACCCGTGCAATAGCCTCGTCCACCGAAGCGAACCAGTTGGAGATATCGTTCTCCGTGGTACAGAAATCGTCGGCCACGGCGCGGGTGGCGGTCAGGAAGCTTTCGCTCTCCTGCTGGACCCGCTGCATCTGCTGGCGGTTTTCTAGGATGTGCTCGTTGATCGTGTTGCGCTCGGCGCAGCCCCAGCTGCTGTGGGTGGTCACCCGCTGAAGGCACGCCATGGCTTCATCGATCTGGTTGTTCGCGCTTTCCAACTGGGCCAAAAGGCTTTTCAGTTGTTCGGTATCCAAATTGATCATTTCTTCACCCCATTAACTGTTGCGGATGCGGGTCGCACCGTCGTGATCGACGCCTTCGAACCGCGCCGCCGCCCGCTGCATGTAGTCCCGGAAGGTCTCCAGCACCTTGACCATGGCCTGTGTCTTCTGTTTGTGCTGGCGCATGGTCGCCAGATACTGCTCGCTGGCGTTGCCGGTCCAGCTTCCCTCGATCTGGTTCAGCAGCTGATCCAACCGGCTGTTCAGGGATTCCAGTGCCTGAATCTGCCGGGTCACCTGATTGGCATTGTCCCGCAGGGTGTCCACATTGACTTTGATCTTTGCCATCTCACACTCCCCCTTTTCTTACCGCGAACTCTCGAAGATCTGCTTCCATTTCTGGTCCAGCAGCCAGTAGCGGCGGACGACGCGCTGGGTGTAGTTCTGGGTATCTTCGAGGTCGCTGATAAGATTCAGGATCTGGCGGCGGAGCTGCTCAGCCCGTTCGCCGATGGCCGCAGCCGTCTCCCCCTGAAAACTGTTGGACTCGTTCTGCACCGCCTGCAGCGCATTCGCCGCCCGGCGCAGGATCTGCTCCGCCTGCCGCTCCTGCCGGATATCGGCCTGCGCGGCAGCTTCGTCGATCATGACTTTACCATTCATATCACGGTATGCCATCCGTTTTCCCCTCCTTGCAGCAGATTCCACGCCTCCTGCCGGAATTCCTCCGGCGGCACGGGGCGGTTTTTCTCATTTTCGGTCTGCTCGTACCAGCAGCCGTTCACCATCATATACAGGATCACCAGCGGCTCGCCGTCCGCGTCCAGATTCTTCAGCAGCAGCACCTCCGAGATCTGGTCGGTGATCTCCGCATCGCTCAGCTCGGTGCCCGCGCCGCTGCCCGGCCGCAGAAGCGGCTGCAGCTTTGCCTCGACCCGCTCCATGTCGGAGGTGAAGCGGACGGTCTCGCCGTTCCACTCCGCTGCCAGCCAGCGGGGGCCGTCCTCGGTCATTTCCCGGTGGAACATCCAATGGATGTTATCATGGGTCGAAGTATTTTCCAGCATCAGCTCGGACTCATAGTCCCCGAAAAAGAGCGGGTGCAGAAAGGCCGCAGCCTCCGGGCGGACCGTAAGCTCGCCCAGCAGGTTTTCTTCCACCGCGCCGCACTTTTCCAGCGCCTCTTCGCATTCCTGCTCGATCACGGCGCGGCGCTGGCTGATCTCCGGCATGGCCGCAATGTAGCTGTAATTCAGATGATCGCCGTTCAGTCGTTTGCCCAGAAAATAAATTTCCTGCATCCTGAGCGTCAATTCCATGTTCATTCCTCCTCGCTTTGCGTACAAGCGCCTGTCCCTGCCCCCGCATCGGCGTCGGGTGCACGGAGAGGCGCTTGTTCCTCAAATTGGCTTTGAGCGGAACAAGCACCCCGCGGGTTAGCCCTTCAGGCTGCCGGCCAGAGAGTTGTCCTGCTCGGTGAAGCTGTTGGCAACGGTGTCCAGATTGGTGGCAAAGCTCTCGATCATCTCAGCGAACTGAGTGAAGGTAGACTCCATGCCGTTGAACTTCTCGATGTAAGCAGTTGCAGCAGCACCGGTGAACTCGCCGCTCAGGTTGTTGACCAGAGTACGCATTCTGCCCATGTTGTCGTTGTGGTTGCTCAGCAGAGTACGCAGCTCATTTGCCTTGCTGTGAAGAGTGTCCGCATCCACGCGAATTGCCATAATAGATTCCTTCTTTCTTTTTTATAAAGGTGGATTATTTTTCAACCCCAAAAAGAGGGTGAAACAAGGTTATTTCTGGGCCAAGTACAGGATATCGCCGTTCCAGACGCCCGCTTCTTCCAGCGTTTCGCCGGGTTTCAGCATCCGGCCAAGGCGGCGGTCCCATAAGGCGACCTCCGAGATCCGCCACTGCAGTTCCGGCGCATAGCCGCGCAACGTTTCCAGAATGTCGTCCAGCAGCTTTTCGCTTTCCACGTCCTTCGGCACTTCAAGGTCGAACTTCCGGCCCGAAAAGCTGTCGCCCACGGTCACGATCAAATGATTCATCTGTGCTCACCTCACGCTTCGACCAGTTTGATTTTTTCGGTCTGCTCCGGCCCCAGCAGGTAGCCGTAGCCCTCGTCGAGCGATTGGATTTTCTCCTCCGGGCCAAGGTCGCCGCAGATGTGGAAGGTGACCGACTGCACCGTGCCGCCCAGCAGCAGCACATTGGGTGAAGCCGTCATCTTGCTCACGATGGGGTCCATGGCCGAGCCCGCGTTGGCGTCCTCGGTGCGTTCCGCCGCAAGGATGACGGCCCCCAGTTTTTTCGCGAACTTGATGCCGTTGAGCAGCTGCCGGAGCATGGCTTCATCCTCCGAGTCGGTCATCTCCTTCAGGTCGTCAATGAGAACACAGATCTGCGGCATCTGGGTCAGCAGAGCCTGACGTTCCGCATCGGTTGCGGCGTCGCGGCACTCCGCTTCGCGGCTGACCAGTTCTTCGATGAACTTCCGCATCGTGCGGCTCAGCAGCTCGGCGTCTTGGGTGTCCACATAACGGCCCAGCGGTTCCAGTTCCGCAAGGCCCCTGCGGCTGCTGTCCAGAATAATCAGCTCGTTGTCCTCCCGGCTGGTCAGCAGTTTGGCAACGGTCTGCAGCATCCGGCTCTTGCCGCAGCCGGAGGGGCCGGTCAGCAGCACGGTGCCGCTGGCCGCAAGGTCCAAGCTGACGGGGGCAAAGCTCTTGGTGCTGTTGCCGATGGGCAGTTGATCCCGCTGCTGGTAGAGGCTGCTGGTCTCGTCCACGCTCACCGATTCCGGCATCACCGGGATAGGCTCCGGGCGGGCACCGTGCCAGCTCCGGTCCATCCACTCCAGCGATTCCTTCAGGGCTGCGACCCGCTCCTTTTCGTTCTCGCCGGGCACGTAAAGCGCGGTCTGGAACACCACCGGGCCGCCGGTCTTCTTGATGAGGGCGCGGCCCTTGGCCCCGGCCACCAGCCGGTGCGAAGCCCGGCTGCCGCCCACGAGCTGACCGTACATCGTATCATCGTTCATCTCAAAGGCGATGGCACCGGAGGTATTCTGGGTGATCTTGTAGCGGATGCCCGTCTGGGTGCTGGCCGTGTAGATCAGGTAGATGCCGTAGCTGGCACCTTCCTGTGCAATGGTGGTCAGCAGTTCCTCGTAAGCGGGGCAGAGTTCAAAGATGGGCTGGATGTTGTCGATGGCCAGCACCACGGCGGGAATGTCATCCGAGACATTCTCGCGGTAATCCTTGAGGGAGCTGATGCCGTGCTTCGAGAAGGCCTTCTTCCGCTTGGCGAACTCTTCCCGCAGGATGTAGGCCAGCTTGTCGAATTTTTCCTCTTCGCTGCTCAGCACCACGCCGCCGACATGGGGCATCTGCTCCATGGTCTTCAGGCTCCAGCTGCCAAGGTCGATGATGTAGATGGAGATGTCCTTCGGGCGGTACCACCGGCCCAGACTGCACAGGATCGCCTTGAGCAGCATGGTCTTGCCGCTGCCCGCGCAGCCGTAGATGCCATAATGGCCCTCGGCTTCGAGGTCGAGGCAGAGCACACCCTGCTCCTGCAGTTCCGGGCGGTCGTAGCGGCCCACGGGGATCTGCAGCCACGGCAGCGCGCCGGGCCAGTCCCCGCCCTCGAAGGCGCCGGGCACGCCCAGCTCGTCCAGCGGGATGGCGTCGGGCAGCTCCGGCAGCCACGGACAAGGCATTTTATCAAGGTGGTGTTCGTTCGCCACCTTGGTCAGATACTTCGAGACGGCGGCCAGCTCGTCCAAATCGGACTGGAAGCGGGTGCGCTCCTCGTGAACGGTCTTGATGCGCTCACCGTTCAGCTCCACCACGCGGACCTGATTGCCCACGCTGGCGGTCGCTTTCCGATCCCCCAGATAGGGTGCGCCGCACCAATAGGACTGAATCTGTTCGTACACGTCATTGTCGCCGACCTTGACGTAGGCACGGCCCGCCTGCGACAGGTGCGCCGCGTCCGATGTGCCCAGCATATCGCGGCTGGCCGAAGCGTTCTGCACCTTGAGGCAGATGGCGAAGTTGGTGTTGGCGCGGATCTGGTCGTCCACGATGCCCGAAGGGTTCTGGGTGGCCAGCACCAGATTGATGCCCAGCGAACGGCCGATGGTGGCCGCACTGACCAGCGACTGCATGAACTCCGGCTCCTGACTGCGCAGTTCGCGGAACTCGTCGGCCACGATCAGCAGCCGGGGCATCGGTTCCCGGAACTTGCCCGCGTGGAACCCCTTGCTGTAGTCGCTGAACTTGGAAACGCCGCACTTCGCAAAAATTTTCTGGCGGCGGAGCAGCTCGCTGTGCAGCGAGACCATGGAGCGCTGGATGTTGTTGCCGATATTCGTGATCTTGCCGACCATGTGGGGCAGCCCTTCCAGCGTGTTGGCCAGACCGCCGCCCTTGTAGTCGATGATGACAAAGGAAACGTCGTAGGGATGATAATTCACCGCCAGCGAGAGCAGCCATGTCGTCAGCAGTTCGCTCTTGCCGGAGCCGGACGTACCGGCCACCAGACCGTGCGGGCCGTCGTTGACGACATCGAGGTAGAAGGGCTTGCCGCCCGCCATCGCACCGATGGGGGTGCTCATGTTCTTCCGCTCCTGCGTCCAGCGGTCCCATGCGTCCAGCTCCTCCACCGTGTTCACGTTCATCCCTTGTAAGAACGTAATGGCGGAAGGGATCTCCAGATGGGCCGCGCCGCCGCTGACCTCCACCGCCGACAGCGTGCGGCAGTAGCGGTCGAAGGCGTCGGCCTTGATCTCCGGGTCCGGGGTGAAGAGGGCCTTTTTCTCGGTCTGGGTCACGTCGTAGCAGCAGGGTTCCGGCGGGAAATCGAGGTTCACAACGAACTGACACTGCTGCGGCAGATAGCCCAGCTGTTCGTCGGCGGAGATGTTTCCCAGATCGTAGGCGAAGAGGATGGAGGCATTTACGCCCGGCCCGCCGTTCAGGATGTCGCTCACGACCTTGAGCCGCTCGGCCATCCGGTAGGACCCCATAAGGAAGACGTAGTGGGTCGAGTCGCTTTTGCCCTCGCCCCGGAACAGGTCGTGGAACAAGTCGCTCAGACTGTTTGCGCTCTTCTCGTCAAAGGCAAGGTAGCGGGTCTGCTCCTCGGCGTCCCAGATATGGGGCAGCCAGCGCAGCGCCTGCCAGAGTTCTTTTTCGTCTTCGTCGAAGATGCCCACCAGCTTCACTTCGGTGTAGAAGTGGGAATAGGTCATGGCTACGATGATATTTTTCAGCAGGGAGACGACCCGGCGGTGGTCACCGATCAAGCCGCACGCACGGTATTTCCGCAGGTCGATGCGGGTGGGCACATGGTCCACGATGCGGTTCTCCTCGATGATCTCCTTGGCCAGTTCGGCTACATCGTCGTCCTCCATCTGGATGCCGGAACTGTCCATCGGCTCCTTGATGGGCACGCAGAGGGGCTCGTAGCCCATGCCGACGCGGAGCTGCAAAAAGTCCTCATCTTTGGGGCTGCGCTCCCACAACGAGAGCTTCAGGTCGGCCAGACCCTCGGTGCAGGTCTCCGGGGCGGGGTTCTCCCGCGTCAGGATCTCACGCTGCTTTTCGGCCGTCTGCTGAATGACCGCCTGTTGGGATTCTATATATGCGCCGTACTTCTCGCGGCGTTTCTGTTCGTATTCCTGATATTTTTTGAGGTCGCGCTTGTTGTCGCTCTTGCCCATGACGACACTGCTCACGGGCGAAACGAGGCTGGCCGCGCGGGCGGCGATCAGCGCGGGCGACGCCGCGCCCATGGCCAGCGAAGCGCCCACCATGGCACCGCTGCCCAACAGCGATGCAAGGAAGCCGCGCCGCTTTTCAAACAGCCGCGCCTTTGTGGGCGGGCGTTGCAGCACGATCGGCTCTGCGGGCAGCCGCTCCCGCTGGCGCGGCGAGCGCCGGTAGCGCAGATGCTTGCGGCTGTTCTGGGTGGTGCCCAGCCCCACACCGGAGGTATTGAAGTGCAGCCGCCGCCCTGCATCCACGAAGATGAGTTCCGAGTTTTTCACCTCGATGCGCAGGTGGAGCAGATCGATGATGTCGCCGGACTTGAGCTTTGCCTTTTGGATGCGGTGGCCGTTCAGGTAGGTGCCGTTGGTGCTCTGGCGGTTGTGGCCGCCATCTTCGAGGTAGGCCATGCCCTCCTCGCACCGCAGCGTCATCTGGTAGCCAGAGACGGTGCCCTCGTCCAGCACGATGTTGTTTTCGTCCTTCCGGCCGATGGTCACGACCCCGCGGTAGGGCAGCGTATATTTCTGCCCAGCAGCTTCTCCCGCCTCCTGCCAGCAGATCGTCAGCGGCAGCTCGTCGGTGATCCGCTGCAGGGTCGCACTTCCCCTGATGGCCTCAGTGTAAAGGTCCCGCAGCTTTTTGCCGGACGCATATAACGCGCCCTTTTTATAGGTAAACTTGAGTTGGCCGGGCAGCAGTTCCTCCACAAAGAGCGTGTCGTTCTTGCCGCTGCCGACCGTAAAGCTTTTGCCGTTTTCCAACTCGACTTTGTAAAGCCGCTCGTTGTTCCAGCGCAGCACACATTGTATCATTCTGATTTCCCCATCTATTTTGATTCAAAGCGCCCCAATAAACCGCCCGGACGGAAGATTCCGCAATTCCCGCCGCAGACCGCTTTTCGCTCACATCCTATTTTCACAAAAATTCTACACTAATTTCATAGGCGCGTCAATATGGTTTTATCACAAAAATCCCTTCCCGAAACCAGTTTCGAAAAGGGATTCTGCTTTGTGTATTTGATTGGATCAGTCCACTACCGGCACATCCAGCCCGAATTCCAGTGGGCGGAAACGGGGGCAGACATTCTCGGTGATGCAGATGACCGAGGCGGCGAGGCGGCTGCCGATCTCACAGGATTCGGCCAGCGTCTTGCCATAGGTCAGGCCGATGACCGTTCCGGCGAAGAACGCGTCACCCGCGCCGGTGGTGTCGATGACGTCCACCTTCTTGGCGGGAACGATGCCGCAGTCGCCGTTGGCATGGGCATAGACCGCGCCCTTGTCGCCCATCGTGACCACCATGCAGGGGATGTTCGCGCTCTTGACATTAGCGGCCAGCACCTTGCACATCTCAGCGGGTTCCAAGTGGCCGTAATCGTCCGAGAAGAGCAGCCCGGCCTCCTGCTGGTTGCAGACAAAACAATCGATCTGCTGCAAAAAGTCCCGGCGCTCCATGGCAATGCTCATGTTGGAGACTGCGGCGAATACCTTTTTGCCGTACTTCTTGGCGTAGCGCAGGGTCTGCTTCACGGTCTCCTTTTCGAGGTCCAGTTCCAGCGCGATGCTGTCGCAGTCCGTGAAGATCTCATCGCCCTGCTCCTCCAAGAGCTTGGTCAGGGGGGCGGTATCCGGGCGCTTGGAGATGGCCGCACAGACGTCGCCATCGTTGTCGAAAATGGCCAGCCATGTGCCCATGCCGTCCGGCACCCGCTGGATGAACTTGGTGTTCACCTTGTGGTTGGACAGCTTATCAATGACGTCCTGCCCCATGCCCGTATCGTCCACCAGACCCACGAAGGTCGGGCGCAGTTCCACGTTGGCGATATCCTCCGCCACATTGCGGCTCACACCGCCGTGCACCTGCTCCACCCGCCCAGCGTTGCGCCCGCCGGGGATGTAGGTGGAGAGCGGATAACCTTTGATGTCCACAAAAACGGCACCGATCACTACAATTCCCATAAAAAAATTCCTTTCCCGGATTTTTACCTTGATTTTAACTTCATTATACACGATTTCCGGGCCGGAATCCATCTATTTTCCGATTTTTGGGCCTTTGACCCCGCCGTCGGCACCGACCTTCCCCCATTACAGCAAAAGACCCCCGGTCGAATGGCCGGGGGTCCTTTGTGATACGATCAAGCTTCCGCCTGACTGGGATGGGGCTTCGGCGGGTGCTTGGTGAAGAGGAGCTTCAGCACCAGCGGCGTTGCCACCGAGGAGACCACGATCAGCAGGATGACCGCTGTGAAGTAAACGGGATCCACCACGCCCACATCGAGGCCCTTCTGGGCCACGATCAGCGCCACCTCGCCGCGGGTCATCATGCCCACGCCGACTTTGAGGGAATCCTCCCAGCTGAAGCGGCAGATCTTGGCGGCCAGACCGCAGCCGATGATCTTGGTGATGAGGGCCACGATCACGAAGCAGACACTGAACAGCAGGATGCTGGGGGTCAGGCCGCTGATGTCGGTCTTCAGGCCGATGCTGGCGAAGAAGACTGGCGCGAACATCACATAGTTGCTGATGTCCACCCGGCGCTCCACATAGGAAGCGTCATTCATCGAGCAGAGCACGATGCCCGCGATGTAAGCGCCCGTGATATCCGCGATGCCGAAGTATTCCTCGGCGATGTAGGCCATGGCAAAGCAGAACACCATGCTGACGATGGTGATGCGCTGGGTGTGGGGATTGCGCTTGTCCAGCCACTTCATCGCGAAGTGGACGATAAGGCCCACGCCGATGGCCGTGGCAAAGAAGAGGACGGTGTTGAACAGCACCTTGCCCAGCCCCGTGCCGGTGCCGGAGCTGGCACCCAGCACGCAGGTCAGCACCACGATGCCGATGACGTCATCGATGACCGCCGCGCTGACGATGGTGGTGCCGAGGAAGCTCTTCAGGTGGCCCAGCTCCTGCAGCGTCGCCACCGTGATGGACACGCTGGTGGCAGTCATGATGGTGCCGATGAAGAGCGCCCGGTAGAATTCCGGGCTGCCCACGGCTGAAAAACCGTAGAATACACTATAAAGGAGAGTGCCGCCTACCAGCGGCACCGCCACGCCCACACAGGCGATCAGCGTCGCGATGGGGCCCGCCCGCATCAGCTCCTTCAGGTTGGTGCCAAGGCCGGTGGAGAACATCAGCAGCACCACGCCGATCTCCGCGAAGACGGAGATGGTATCGCTGATGTGCACGAGGTTCAGCAGACACGGGCCGATCAGCAGACCCGCGATGATCTCGCCCACCACCTGCGGGGCCTTGCACTTGCGGGCCACCAGCCCGAAGAACTTGGCCGTGAGCATGATGATGGCGAGATTCCGGAAGACCGAATACATAAAAGTACCTTCTTTCGTTTATTCTCATATTTTGTTTTCCCGACGGGGGCGGCCGCGCGCCGTCTCCCGTACCGTACCATATTATAGCGCAGCCGCTTGTTAAAAGCAAAACGATTTCGATTAAGATTTGGCCAAAATTTCGCTCTGTTTCCGTTTTATTTTTTGTACAGAATTTTGCGTTGCAGGGCTTGACAAAGCAAAAATCACTTGCTATAATAAATTGCTGTCTGAACAGACACACCGCACGGGCCGGGCGAAGCCGCACGGACCGTGTACCTTGGCCTCATAACCTTGAGGCCCTCAAGTCCAAAAGGAGGTGCTACAAAATGGCAAAGTACGAAACCATGCTGATTACCAGCGCCGCTCTCGACGAGGAGGCTACCACCGCTCTGGTCGGTAAGTTCAAGTCCCTGATCGAGGCTAACGGTACGATCGATTCCATCGACGAGTGGGGCAAGCGCCGTCTGGCCTACCCCATCAACGACGAGGAGGAAGGCGTCTACACCGTGATCAACTTCACCAGCGAGCCCAGCTTCCCTGCTGAGCTGGATCGTGTGTACAAGATCACCGAAGGCGTTATGCGCAGCCTGATCGTTGCCCACGAGGAGTAATCTCTCCGTGATCAAAAAGGAGTCCGTTTTATGTTGAATGTTGTAGCCATCATGGGCCGCCTTGTGGCTGACCCGGAACTCCGCACCACCCAGAGCGGCACCAACGTGTGCAGCTTCCGGATCGCGTGTGACCGCAATTTTGCCCGTCAGGGTGAACAGCGTCAGGCTGATTTCATCGACATCGTCGCATGGCGTCAGCAGGCAGAGTTTGTTTCGAAGTATTTCCAGAAGGGCAGTCTGATCGCCATCGAAGGCTCGCTTCAGACCCGCCAGTATCAGGACAAGCAGGGAAACAACCGCACTGCCGTTGAGGTCGTGGCCAACAACATCAACTTTGCAGGCCCCAAGAGCAGCAATCAAGGCGGCGGAGCGAATTATCAGAATTCCGCTCCGTCCTACCAGAACGCAGCTCCTGCCCGCCCGGCTGCTGTGGAGGCAGCTCCCAGCTATTCCGCCGGCAGTGCAGATGATTTCGCCGTCATCGATGACAGCGACGATCTGCCGTTCTGATCCGAAACGGTCTATTCCGTTAAAATCTTATAGGAGGTAATAAGCAATGGCTTTTGAAAGAACCGAAGGCTCTCGCCCCGCGCGCCCCATCCGCCGCGGCCGCAAGAAGGTTTGCAGCTTCTGTGTCGATCGCATCGACACCATCGATTACAAGGACGTGCCCCGTCTGCGTAAGTACGTCTCTGAGCGTGCAAAGATCATTCCCCGCCGTGTGACCGGCACTTGCGCTTATCATCAGCGCGCACTGACCACCGCCATCAAGCGTGCTCGTCACGTTGCTCTGATGCCCTACGTCAGCGACTAATTTTTCAGAACTACTTTATCAACCCAATTCAAAATAAATCAGCAATCAGCAAAGCGCCTTCCCCGATGACAAGGGGAAGGCGCTTTTTGTTTTCCAGCATCGCACGCGACACTTTGGCGCGCAGCACAGTCATCCGGGAATGTGCATTGAACGGTCAAAAAGTTACAAACCGGTACGGTTTTCCCGGTTCTTTTTGCATTGTTCCCGGTATTTTCTGAAACGAACCGGAGTTTTGACTCATGCGCAAAACAACCTGCACAAAGGCAGGTCAATTCCTTGTACACTTTTTACGAAAGTGGTTCCACATGATTGATTTTTTGAACAAAATGTGCCATACTATAGCCACTGGAAACGTTCCCGACAACGTTCCCGATGAATCGGCAGAAAGCGAGGAGATGCGATATGACGATCAAGGACATCGCCCGCATCAGCGGCTGTTCCGTCAGCACCATCTCCCGTGTGATCAACGACCGGCCCGATGTGCGGCCGGAAACGAAAGAGCACGTTCTGAAGGTCATGCGGGAAGCGGGGTTCACCCCCAACACCAACGCCCGGCAGTTGAAGATTCAGCAGTCCCGGAGCTTGGTGTTCGTGGTCAAGGGCGCACGCAACCTCTTCTTTTCGGACTTCCTCGTTCAATTGCAGCGGGCCGCTACCCTGTACGGATACAACGGCATCGTCTCCTATCTGGACGAGAACGCCAACGAGATCGACGCAGCCGAAAAGATCCTGCGGGAGATCAAGCCCAAAGGCATCATCTTCCTCGGCGGCAGCGTGAGCAACTTCCAGAACGGTTTTGCCAACATCACAGTCCCTTCTGTGCTGGCTACGCTGGTCTCCAATGAGCTGAACTTCCCCAATCTGTCGATGGTCGGCGTAGACGACCGGGCCGCTGCCCGCACCGCCGTCGCCCACCTCATCGCGCAGGGCCACAGCAAGATCGCTGTGCTGGGCGGCCCAGCCACCAGCTATCCCAGCCGGATGCGCCGCCTCGGCGCACAGGACGCCATGGAGAACGCCGGGCTCACCTTCGACGACAAGCTCTACGGCCTGTCGAACTACGATTTCGAGTCCGCCTACCACGCCATGAACAGTCTGCTGGCCCGCCGGGCCGAGTTTACCGCCCTGTTCGCCATGAGCGACGTGATCGCGTTCGGTGCCATCCGGGCGCTGGTCAGCGCCGGGTGCCGGGTGCCGGAGGATGTCTCCGTCATCGGCTTTGACGGCATCACGATGTCCCGTTACTGCGTGCCGGTGATGACCACCATCGTCCAGCCCAGCGAACAGATCGCACTTCAGAGCATTGAGCTGCTGGTGCGGCAGATCGAGCACGGTGCCCCGGCACAGACCGTTACCCTCCAGCCGGAATTGCAGCAGGGCGAAAGTGTCTGCCCCTGCCGCCGCCGGTTTGAATCCGTCTAACCCCGCCCGCTTTCACCGGGCGGTGCTGATAAAAAACAATCAGAAGAAGGAGTACTACTATGAAAAAGATGATCTCTCGTCGTAACTTTCTGAAGGTCGCAGGCGCTTCTGCCGCTGCTCTGGGGCTGGCTGCCTGTGGAGGCTCTTCCAGCTCCACCTCCACCGCTTCCTCCGCTGCCGGTTCTACCGCTGCTTCCTCTACCGCAGCTTCCGGTGCCAACGGCAAGGTCTACTTCCTGAACTTCAAGCCCGAACAGGATGAGGCTTGGCAGAATCTGGCTAAGGTTTACACCGAAGAGACCGGCGTGCCCGTCACCGTCGTGACCGCTGCTTCCGGCCAGTACGAGACCACCCTGATGAGCGAGATGGAGAAGAGCGAGGCTCCCACCCTGTTCCAGGTCAACGGTCCTGTGGGTCTGGCCAACTGGAAGGATTACTGCTACGACCTGTCCGGCAGCAAGCTGTACGGCGAGCTGACCAGCGACTCCTTCGCCCTGAAGGACGGCGACGCTGTCACCAGCATCGCATACGTCATTGAGACCTACGGCATCATCTACAACAAGGAGCTGCTGACTGCTGCTGGCTACACCCAGGACGATATCAAGGGCTTTGACGATCTGAAGAAGGTCGCCGATGACATTCAGGCCCGCAAGGCTGAGCTGGGCGTCGATGGCGCTTTCACCTCCGCCGGCATGGACGGTTCTTCCGACTGGCGCTTCAAGACCCATCTGGCAAACCTGCCCATCTACTACGAGTACAAGGCTGACGGCATCAGCTCCACCGACGCCATCAAGGGCACCTACCTCGACAACTACAAGCAGATCTGGGATCTGTACATCACCGATTCCACCTGCGATCCCACGTTGCTGGCTTCCAAGACCGGCAACGACGCTGTGGCCGAGTTCGTGGGCAAAAAGGCTGTCTTCTATCAGAACGGCACTTGGGCTTACAGCGACGTGAAGGATCTGGGCGACGACAACCTCGGTATGCTGCCCATCTACATCGGTGTGGACGGCGAAGAGAATCAGGGCCTGTGCACCGGTTCTGAGAACTACTGGTGCGTGAACAACACCTCTTCTGACGAGGACATTCAGGCTACTCTGGACTTCCTGTACTGGTGTGTCACTTCCGACAAGGGCACTTCCGCTATGTCCGACGATATGGGCTTTGTCATCCCCTTCAAGAAGGCAAAGGAATCCACCAACCCCCTGATCGCCATTGCAAACGACTACGTTGCAGCTGGCAAGACCAGTGTTGACTGGTGCTTCTCCACCATGCCTTCCGAGGAGTGGAAGAATGGCGTTGGTTCCGCTCTGACCGCTTACGCAGCAGGCACCGGCGATTGGAACGCCGTTGTCACTGCCTTCGTTGATGGCTGGGCCAAGGAGTACAAGCTGGCCAACGGCTAAGCTCCCCCATCATTCTTAACACCTGACTTGCAAAAGGGAGGCGGGCGAATGGTTCGCCCGCCCCCCTCTTTTTTTGGAGGTATATCATGCAAAAGGCCATCAGCAAATATTGGCCGGTGTTCGTGCTGCCTACCCTCATCGCGTTCATCATCGGCTTCATCTGGCCCTTCATCTGGGGCACTTATCTGTCCTTCCAGCGGTTCACAACGGTCTCCAAGACCACCTTCGTCGGCATCCAGAACTACATCTCCGTCTTCCAAGACTCCACCTTCCTGCATGCCTTCGGCTTTACGGCAGTGTTCACTGTGGTCTCCACCGTGCTCATCAATGTCTGCGCCTTTGCCATTGCAATCGTGCTGACCCGCGGCATCAAGGGCACCAACATCTTCCGTACCGTCTACTTTATGCCCAACCTGATCGGCGGCATCCTGCTGGGCTACATCTGGCAGATCCTGCTCAACGGCGTGCTGGCAAACCTGCAAAAGCCCCTGCTGGCACTGGATGCCAAGGCCGGTTTCGTCGGTCTGGTCATTCTGATGTGCTGGCAGCAGATCGGCTACATGATGATCATCTACGTTGCCGGTCTGCAGAGCGTGCCCGGCGACCTGATCGAGGCCGCCAAGATCGACGGCGCGTCGGATCGCGAGATCCTGTTCAAGATCAAGCTGCCCATGGTCATGCCCAGCATCACCATCTGCACCTTCCTGACCCTGACCAACAGCTTCAAGCTCTTTGACCAGAACGTCGCCCTGACCGCCGGTGAGCCCGCCAACGCGAGCGAAATGCTGGCTCTGAACATCTACAACACCTTCTACGGCCGCTCCGGTGCCCAGTGGAAGGGCATCGGTCAGGCAAAGGCCGTCGTCTTCTTCCTGATCGTGGTCGTCATTTCTCTGATCCAGCTCCACTTCACTCGTTCCAAGGAGGTACAGCAGTAATGATTAAACGGAAACAAATGTGGGACAATGTGCTCACGGTCATCATGACCCTGCTTTGCCTGTTGTGGGTCTACCCCATTGCCCTGATCCTCATCAACAGCCTGAAGAGGGAGGGCACCTTCACCACCTCCACCGTCTTCGCGCTGCCCACCAAGGAGACCTTCGTGGGCCTTGAAAACTACACCTACGGCATCTTCAAGATGAACTTCCTGTCCAGCCTCGGCTACAGTCTGCTCATCACGGTGTCCAGCGTCGTACTCATCCTGCTGTGCTGCTCGATGACCGGCTGGTATCTGACCCGCGTGAACAACAAGCTCAGCAAGTTCATGAACCTGCTCATCGTCTTCTCCATGGTCGTGCCCTTCCAGATGGTCATGTTCACCCTGTCCAAGACCGCCGACACCCTCAATCTGAACACCCCGTGGAACATCTGCATCATCTACCTCGGCTTCGGCGCCGGTCTGGCCGTGTTCATGTTCACTGGCTTCATGAAGAGCGTGCCCATCGAGATCGAGGAGGCGGCCATGATCGACGGCTGCAACCCGCTGCAGATCTTCTTCAAGGTCGTCTTCCCCATCCTGAAGCCGACCATGATCTCCACCGCCATTCTGGAGACCATGTGGGTCTGGAACGACTACCTGCTGCCCACGCTGGTGCTGGACATCAAGAAGTACCGCACCATCCCCATGGCCATCCAGTACTTCCGCGGCGGCTATGGCCGCGTGGAGCTGGCCCCCATGATGGCCTGCATCATCATCGCCATCATCCCCATCATCCTGCTGTACATCACCTGCCAGAAATACATCATTGAAGGCGTCGTGGCCGGCGCTGTCAAGGGCTAAGCGAGGAGGAGTTTCACCATGCGAGCAAGCGGCATCCTGATGCCCGTATTCAGTCTGCCCGGCCCCTTCGGCATCGGCACGCTGGGGCAAGAGGCCTTTGCATTTGTGGATTTTCTGGCCCGCGCCAAGCAGACCTATTGGCAGATCTTACCCATCGGCCCCACCGGCTACGGCGACAGCCCCTACCAGAGCTTTTCCGCCTTTGCCGGGAACCCTTATTTCATCGATTTCCGCGCCTTGGCAGACGAAGGCTGGCTGCTGCCCGGCGAGGTGCCCGCTGCAGCCCCGGTCGGCAGCATCGATTACGGCGCGCTTTACAACCAGCGCCCGGTGATCCTGCAAAAAGCCGCCGCCCGGCTGCTGGCCGCCCCCACCGCCGCCTACGCCGAGTTTTGCACTGCGCAGGACTTCTGGCTGGACGACTACGCCCTGTTCATGGCCATCAAGGCCCAGCAGGGTCAGGCGGGGCTGGCCGACTGGCCGGACGCGCTGCGCACCCGCGATCCCTCCGCCCTCGCCGCCGCCCGCGTGCGGCTGGCCGACGCGGTGGACTACTACAAGGCCGTGCAGTTCTTCTTCTTCACCCAGTGGAACGCCCTCAAGGCTTACGCCAACGGCAAGGGCATCCTGCTGGTGGGCGATATCCCCATCTACGTCAGCCCCGATTCCAGTGACCTGTGGACCCGCCCGGAGCTGTTCCAGACCGATGGTCAGGTCCATCTGACCCATGTGGCCGGGTGCCCGCCGGACGCTTTCGCTGCCGACGGTCAGCTCTGGGGCAACCCGCTGTACGACTGGCCCCGCCACGAAGCCGAACACTTTGCGTGGTGGAAGCGCCGGATGAAGCACGCCACTTCCATTTATGACGTGGTGCGCATCGACCACTTCCGCGGCTTCGAGAGCTACTACTCCATCCCCGCCGGGAACACCACGGCGGCGGGCGGCCACTGGGAAAAAGGCCCCGACCAAGCCTTCATCGATGCAATGCACGAGACGCTGGGCCAAGGCGGCATCATTGCCGAGGATCTCGGCTACCTGACGCCGGAGGTCAAGACCATGCTGGCCGCCAGCGGCTATCCGGGCATGAAGATCATGCAGTTCGCCTTTGATCGCCGGGAGCCGGGCAACTACCTGCCCTACACCTACACCAAGAACAGCGTCGTCTACACCGGCACCCACGACAATGTGACCACCGAGGGCTGGAAGGAAAGCGCCAGCCCGGAAGACGTCCACTATGCGTGCCGGTACCTCCGCTGTGAGCCGGACGACCTGACCGAAGCAATGATCGCGGCGTGCCTGTCCTGTGTGTCGGATATGGCCATCGTCCCCATGGCGGACTGGCTGCATCTGGGCGCAGAGGCCCGCATCAACACCCCCAGCACCCAAGGGGCCAACTGGCAGTGGCGTCTTGCCACCCCGCTGACCGGGCTGCTGGCCGACCACATCGCCGACCTGACCGTTCTGTATGACCGCGCTCCGGCGGCAGAATAAGCATTTCTCCTCTTCTGATATTTCTCCCCAGTTGAGCGGCGAGCCGTGCAGCGTTTTGTGGAAAACGCCCGTCCGGCCCGCCGCTTTCGTTTGTTTTGTGTAAATTTCACACAACATTTTTTCAGCGGTGCCGTCTCCCGCCTTTTTGCGTTTTTCTTCGCATTCCTGTTATTTTTTGAAATTTCATCCTTTATTTTTCACAAAACCGGCACGCCGTTTTCCACTTTCGTCTCTTGTTGTTTTTGGGAGAGTATGCTATAATTTTCTCAACTTATGGCGGACATGCTGCGTCCGGCCCCGATACGAAAGGAGTTCTCTTGCCATGGAATATACCAGTCAGTCTGCGCTGCACTTTCCCGCAGCGTATGCCCCCATCTCCGAAGATGAAATGATCTATCTTGATGGCGGCGATGCCATTTCGCCCCAGCAGTTTACCTTTAACCTCGTCACCAACCTCATCCGCCTGATGGGTCAGGCAGCCTTTAGTGGCGCCCTCAACGGCCTGTCCAACATGCGCAACGACGGCCTGACCACCGGCGGTGCCATCGCCCATTACTGGAACCGCCAGAACACCATGGGCAAGGTGGCGACCGTCGTCTTCACGGGCTTTGCGGGCTATGCGGTGTACATCTACTGCGTCTCCCTCGTGAACAATGTCCTCAACCTCTACACCAGCGCCAAGAACAGCATCACCGGCGCGGACCAGACCACCACCGACACCACGGCGGCGGCTTCCTCCGACCCCACCACAGCGGCCACTGCGGCACTGACGGCGGCCTGATGCCTACGGCCCCCTGCGTTTGAACTTGATCTTGATGCAGAAAGGAGCTTTTTTATGAAAGAGCTGCAGATGCCTTCTTCCTACGCGGCCATTCCGGCAGAGGAGCAGATCCAGATCGGCGGCGGCGGTGAGCTGTCCGACGCATGGGATCGTTTCACCGATCAGCTCCGTCTGGACGATTTCTTCTTCAGCGGCGGCATCCTTTCGCTTTCCTTCACCTTCGTGCCCATGCTGCTGTTCCGTGTGGTCGGCTCCGCCTACCGGTTGGCAGAGAATGTTTACGTCAAGCTCTCCAACCAGTTCGGCTTCCACGACGACACCCTGTCGGCGCTCCAGTCCTACACGGACGAGATGCGCCAGAAGCGGCAGGAGCGCGGCGTATAACTTGATCCGAAAAAATCTCCCCGGCATCGGCCGGGGAGATTTTTTCCGTTTATAGTACTCGGATCGCACCCTGCTCCCGCAGACGGAGGCGGTAACAGCTGCCGAAGCCGAACACGGCTTCGATGGCGTCATGGTAGCTCTGCACCAGCGCCTGTGGGACGAAGGCTTGGATGGTGCCCGCAAAGCCGCCGCCCTGCATCCGCCACGCACCGCCCCGCCCGGCCAGCAGATGCTGGCTCAACGCCAGCGCCGAGGAGAGTCCCTGATGCCGCACATCGGCGGCGCAGTAGACGTTCTGGCAGAGGGTGAAGGATGCGTGTCCGCTGGCCTCGATCAGCCGAAGAAAGGCCGGGAAGTTCCCCGCCCGCAGCGCATCCCGCTCGGCGAGGGTGCGGGCATTCTCCTCAAAATAGTGAATGGCCCGCAGCACGGCGCGGTCTCCGCACGTCTGCCGCAGCCGGGGCAGGGCGGCCCAGAGATCCGCCGCCTGCACCTGACCGAGAACCTTTGCCCCCAGCTGCGCCGCCACAGCCTCCATCTCCTTCCGGATGGCCGCAAACTCGCCGGTCAGCTCGCTGTGGCTGCCCCGCGTGTCGGTCACGCAGAGGGTCATTCCGGCTGGCAGCAGCCCCGCCGCATGGATCTTCTCGATCTTAGGGGAAGCCGGGTCGGCAAAGTCCGCAAAGATGACGCCGCCCACCGCGCTGGTCAGTTGATCCAGCAAGCCGCTGGGCTTGCCGAAGTAGGTGTTCTCCGCATACTGGCAGATCTTTGCCAGCTCCGGAGCCGACAGGCCGCAGTGATATTCTCCGTTCAGGATCACCGCCATCCCCATCTCGAACGCCGCCGAGCTGGACAGGCCGGACCCCCGCAGCACATCGCTGGCGGTGTAGGCGTCGAAGCCGCTGACGGCCTTGCCCTTGGCCCGGAAGCCCTCCGCAATGCCCCGGATGAGGCTGGCGGAGTGGGTGCTCTCGCCGTCCTGCGGCTCGGCCTCACTCAGGTCGATGACGTCCAGCTTGTTGAACCCGCGGGATTTTACCCGGATGAAGCCGTCATCGCTGGGCGACGCCACGGCCACAAGGTCGAGCATCACCGCCGCCGCCAGCCCGTAGCCGTGCTGGTGGTCGGTGTGGTTGCCGCCAAGCTCCGCCCGCCCCGGCGCGGAGTAGAGATGCACCTGCCGCCCCGGCCCGAAATAGAGTTCGAACTGTTCCAGCGCGGCGGCGTATCGCTGCCGCTGCCGGGCCAACACTGCCGGGTCTGTGCCATACAGCGCGGCAAGGGCCGCGTCCTGCTCCCCTGCCAAGATCTGCTGTCTGAGCTGTGTACTGGTCGCCATAGCCGTTCCTCCCCCAAGAACACCGGAAAGCCTGTTCGGAAAAGATAACTCTATTGTAATCGATGCAGACGCAGTTTTCAATTTATTTGGCGATTTGATCGGGCAAAAAATCAAATTTTGGCACGAAAGTCAAAGAATCGGATGTACTTTTGTTGAATTTGCAGGGGCAAATATGTTATACTGAACTTAACAATGCCGCTGATGGGAGGAGATTCCTATGCCAGACGTTTACAAGCAGTCCTTCAAACAGAATTACACCAACAACATCGAATTGTCCATCTTCAACTGCGGCTTGGAGCGGTGCGCTCCGGGCCAGACATGGGGCCCCGGCATCCGGGACCACTACCTGATCCACCTTGTCGTTTCGGGCAGGGGCACCTTTGAAGTGGGCGGGCGCACCTTTGCCGTCGCCCCCGGTGATCTGTTCTTTGCCCGGCCGAGCCAGCTCATCCGCTACTCCGCCGACGAGCAGCAGCCGTGGGAGTACAGTTGGGTGGGCTTTAATGGCGCATGTGCGCACAAATTAGCCGCGCAGCTCCCCTTTACCGACGAGCAGCCCGTCCACCACACCAGCGACCCCGACGGGATGCGCACAGCCCTGACCAACATCTACTCCTCCCGCGGGCTCCAGCCGCAGAACGAAGCCGCCATGGTGGGCTACCTGTACCTGTTCATCTCCGCCCTGATGAAGGAGACCAGCGAGGCCAAGCCCCACAGCACCTCGTCCTCCAGCCAGTATGTGCTCAACGCCATCAAGTACATCCAGTTCAATTATTCGCACGATATCTCCATCGACGATGTCGCCAAGAGCGTGGGCGTCTCCCGCAGCCATCTGTACCGGGTGTTCATGCTGAACGTCGGCAAGAGCCCCATTGATTATCTGACCGACTACCGGATCAACGAGGCCTGCAAGCTGCTGCGGGCGGGCAATCTGTCCATCGCCGAGGTCGCCGTCTCGGTGGGCTTCTTTGACCAGTTCTACTTCTCGCGGGTCTTCAAGCGCGCCAAGGGCGTGCCGCCCAGCAAGTACCTCGCGTCCCAGACCGACGCCGCCGAGACGCCGGACGCCGAATAACACAAAAGGAGATCACCCATGCCCTTACAGAAAAATCAGGTGTTGACGCTGACCATCGAGCGGCTTTCCAATGATGGCAACGGCGTGGCACACTCGCCGGACGGTGAGGCCGTGTTCGTGCCCGGCACCGCCCCCGGCGACGAGGCCGATGTCCGCATCGTCAAGGACTGCGGCCGCTATGCCTTCGGCATTCTGGACAGTCTGCGCACCCCCTCGCCCGACCGCATCCCGGTGGACTGCGCCGTGGCCGGCCCCTGCGGCGGGTGCAGTCTGCGGCATCTGGACTACGCCGCCGAGCTGCGGGCCAAGCAGGAGAGCGTGACCGACGCCTTCCGCCGCATCGGCGGGCTGGATGTGCCGGTTCTGGACGCCCTGCCCTCCCCCGAAGTGGACCGCTATCGCAACAAGGTGCAGTTCCCGGTGGGCCGGGACAAAAACGGTGCCCCCTGCATCGGCTTTTACGCCGGGCGCACCCACCGCATCGTCCCCTGCCCGGACTGCAAGCTGCAGCCCGGCGTCCTGAACGACATCGGCAACGCACTCTGCGCCTTTTTTGCGGCCAACCACATCCAGCCCTACGATGAGGCCACCGGCAAGGGCCTTGTGCGCCACATCTTCCTGCGGCGCGGTGCCCACAGCGGGCAGATCATGGTCTGTATCGTCTGCACCCGCCCGAAGCTCCCCCACAGCGCGGAGCTGGCCGCCCAGCTGCAAGCGCAGTTCCCGGCCATCGCGACCATCCTCGTGAACGTCAACGCCAAAAACACCAACGTCATCCTTGGCACCGAGACCCACACCCTTTCCGGCCCCGGCTTCATCGAGGACACCCTCTGCGGCGTCCCGGTCCGGCTCGGCCCCCTGTCGTTCTATCAGGTCAACACCCTCGCCGCCGAGCGGCTGTACGGCATCGCCGCCGACTATGCCCAGCTCCAGCCGGAGGACCTCCTGCTCGACCTCTACTGCGGCATGGGCACCATCGGCCTCTCGATGGCAGACCGCTGCCGCGAGCTCATCGGCGTGGAGATCGTCCCCGAAGCCATTGAGAGCGCCAAGGCCAACGCCGCCCGCATGGGCAGCGCTGTTGCCGCCAAAAGCCGCTTCTTCTGCGCCGATGCGGGCAAAGCCGCGTCCCAGCTCGCCGCCGAGGGCCTCCACCCGGACGTCATCGTCCTCGACCCGCCCCGCAAGGGCTGCGACGAGGCCACCCTCTCCGCCGTCGTCCAGATGTCCCCCCGCCGGGTCGTCTACGTCAGCTGCAACCCCTCCACCGCCGCGCGGGACGCGAAGTGGCTGGAAGAAAAGGGATATCATGCGGAAAAGGTGCAGCCGGTCGATCTGTTTCCGAGGACGAAGCACGTCGAAGCGATAGTTTCACTACAAAGAGAAATCTAGTAGAAATCCTCCGTTTTACGTTATTTTCTCGTCACGTTGTGTTCGATGGCGAGGGCGATAAACTCCGCAATAAACGCATTGAAAATCACATCACCGTTTCGGTGGTAATTGATATGGAGTGCGGAAACACAAAGAATTGAATATCTAACAATCGGCATAGCCGCAGACTTTCACAAAAAGCCTGCGGCTTTTTCTTTGTCCAAAAACAGAAAGGAGGCATCCGTGAAATGGCAGTTTTTCGGGTAGAAAAGAACAGCGGCTACACGGTCATGTCGAACCATCACCTGCGGAACCGGGCCTTGTCCCTGAAAGCCAAAGGCTTACTCTCCCAAATGCTCTCCCTACCGGAAGATTGGGACTACACCCTGCAAGGACTGGCCCGTATCAACCGGGAAAGCATCGACGCGATACGGCAGGCCATCCGGGAACTGGAACAGGCAGGCTACATCCAGCGTTCCAGAGAACGGGACGAGAAAGGGCGGCTGCGTGGTGCAGACTATGTGATCTTCGAGCTGCCGCAGCCTGTTCCTGCATCGGTTTCACCTACATTGGAGAATCCCACGCAGGAAAACCCTACGTTGGAAAATCCAATGCAATTAAATAAAGATAAAGTAATTACAGAAATACAAAAGAAAGAGGGATTAAATACCGATTCCATTCCTATCCATTCCCCAAACCCCTTGCCTTTGAACGAGAACGAGGCAGCGGCACCGCCGCCGGAACGGACAGGAAGCCGAAAGGAAGCGGCCTATCAAATCTACCGGGACCTGATTTTGGAGAACATCGAGTATGACACCCTCATCCAGAATCCCCGGATAGACCGGGAGCAGCTGGACGAGATCGTGGACATCCTGCTGGAAACCGTCTGCACCAACCGTAAGCCCATCCGGGTGGCCGGGGACGATTACCCGGCAGAGTTGGTCAAGGCCAAGTTCCTGAAACTGGACAGCCATCACATCGAGTTCGTCATGGACTGCCTGTGGGATAACACCACCAAAGTCCGTAACATCAAGCAATACCTGCGGGCCATGCTGTTCAACGCCCCCAGCACCATCAACAGCTATTCATGGCGGTGAATATGCTTACCAGCGCGCTGGCACTGGCGCGGTACGATGCCCGCACCAGCGGCGATGCGCCCAACGGCCAGCTGGAAGTGTTCCTTGACGAGCATTTCGACAACGCCCGCATGGAGCATATTTACCCCAACGCCAAAAAAGTGACCAAGGCAGAATAAATCCCACATTTCCCCTTGCGCTTTTGCTGGAAAACAGGTATAATATTCTCTGGATAAAAGGGAGTAAGGGGCGTACTTTAGTTGAAAAACGGGTGCGCTGTGCTGCAGCGACACCCCCGGCAGAAATGCCCGATGCAGTACCGGATGCTTGAGACTTTTATCACATTTTCCCGTTTTGGGCTGGATGTGATAAAGGTCTTTTTTTGTGCCTCTGCCGCTATTATTAAAAAGGAGAGATATTATGCTGATCCCTGTTCTGTTATTTATCGTGGGTCTGCTGTGCCTGATCAAGGGCGGCGACTGGTTTGTGGACGGTGCCACCGGCATCGCCCGCCGCTTCCATGTGCCGGAGCTGCTCATCGGTGCCACGGTGGTGTCCATCGGTACCACCCTGCCGGAGGTCATGGTGTCCACCACCTCTGCCCTCACCGGTCACGGCGAGATCGCCTACGGCAACGCCATCGGCTCGGTCATCTGCAACGCTGCACTGATCGCCGCCATCACCATTGCGGTGCGCCCGGGCAAGGTTGACCCCAAGAGCCTGCGCACCCCGGTGGCCTTCTTCTTTGTGGCTGCCGCTTTCTATGCCGGTGTGGCCTACACCACCGGCTCCTTCACTCGCCCGGTGGGCCTGATCCTGCTGGCCATGTTCGTGGCTTACATCGTGTGCAACGTGCTGGCTATGAAAAATGCCCCCGCCCCGGAAGAGGAAGAGCAGGCTGAGGAAGGCTCCTTTGCCAAGGAGTTGGGGCTGCTGGCCATCGGCGCAGTGCTCATTGCTGTGGGCGCTGACCTGCTGGTGGACAACGGCACCCTCATCGCACAGGCGCTGGGCGTGCCGGAGTCGGTCATTGCGCTGACCTTTGTGGCACTGGGCACCTCGCTGCCGGAGCTGGTCACCGCCATCACCTCGCTGGTCAAGGGTCACGGCGCGCTGTCGCTGGGCAACGTCATCGGTGCAAACGTGTTCAATCTAGTGCTGGTCAGCGGCGTGTCTGTCACGCTGGCACCCTTCAGCATCCCGCAGAACTCCACCATCGCAGGCATGAACGCCTCGCTGGTGATGGATATCCCGGTCATGTTTGCCGTGATGCTGCTGCTCACCCTGCCCGCTCTGATCAAGGGCAAGCTGAGCCGCCCGCAGGGCATTGCACTGCTGTGCATCTATGCCGCCTTCTGCGCCGTGCAGTTCAGCATCTGATCTGTTGTAAACGTAAAATATTTAAGGCTGCTGCACAGGGTTTTGTGCAGCAGCCTTTTTATGTGGGATGATTTTGAATGCGCTCCGCGATATCTTCCCCCGGAGCGGGTGGAAGTCTTTCCTCAAAGGGAGAGCCAAGAGCACTGCCGAAAGTCTCCTCATGATGCCTAATACTTTAGCAATGGGCTTTAAACCTTGGCTACCCCTTCGGGAGAGCGGACACGGGAGCGCCTGAGAGGGCGAGGCAAAACCCCGACGGCTTTGCCTGAGAGGGTAAAAAAAAGTGGGTCAGAAGCGCCCACAGGCGTTTCTGACCCACAAATAGAACGATATTTTTGTTTTACAGCTGGCAGGCGGTATCGTAGCCGGTGCGGATGGCGTTGGAGATATCCGCAGCCTTGCCGGCGGCATCGCCAATGGAATACACCGGGATGCTGGCAGCTTCCAGCGCAGCAGCGTCAAATTCGTTGGAGCGTGCGCCCATAGCCAGCACGATGTAATCGCAGGGGATGGTCACCTCTGCGCCGTCCTTGTTCTCGCAGACGACGGCGTCCATGCGGAACTCCTTGACCTTGTGGCTGGGGTACTGCTCCACGCCGTAGGTCTTATAGTTTTCCAGCAGGGTGGGCAGAATGGTGGTGCTCTCGCCTGCGGCGATCTTGTCCATCATCTCGATAACGGACACCTTGCAGCCGCGGGCAGCCAGATACTCTGCGGTCTCGCAGCCCACCATGCCGCCGCCGATGACGGCAACCGTGCCGTACACCTGCTGCTCACCGGCCAGAACCTTCCATGCATCGGCCACGTTCACGCTGTCGATGCCGGGGATGCGGGGTGCGGCGCTGTGTGCGCCCACAGCGTTGATGACGGCCTCGAAACCGGCATCCTTCAGCTGCTCTGCGGTGCGGGTCTGACCCATGCACAGGTGCACACCGGCGTTGCAGACCGCGTGGATCAGGTCCTGTGCGGCGCGGCGCATCTCCTCCTTGCGGGGAGGTACGCAGGCAATGTTCAGCTGGCCGCCCAGAGTGGTGGTCTTTTCAAACAGGGTCACGTCATGGCCGCGCAGCGCTGCCACACGGGCGGCTTCCAGACCGGCAGGGCCGCCGCCGAGGACGGCGATCTTCTTTTTCTGCGCTGCGGGCTGGATGCTGCGGGTGTTCTCGTAGCCGTTCTCCGCGTTCAGCACGCAGGAGAGGAACTGACGGTTCTGGATGGCATCGGTGCAGCCCTTGTTGCAGCTGATGCAGCGGCGGATATCGCAAGCCTTCCCGGCAGCGATCTTGGTGCCCCAGTCGGGGTCTGCCAGCAGCGGGCGACCCATGGCAACCATGTCGGCCATGCCGCTCTCGATGACACGCGCAGCCATTTCGGCATCCACGATACGACCCACGGCGCTGACCGGCACATTGACGGCCTTTTTGATGTCCCCGGCGATTTTGACGAAGAAGCCGTAGGGCTGTACGCCCATGGGAGGAATGGTGTCGGCCATGTTGCCGGTGTGGTTGGCCTGTGCAACGTGGAACATATCCACGCCGTCCTCTACCAGCCACTGGGCAAACTGCACGGCGTCGGCTTCGTCAATGCCGCCCTTGCCGCGCTGCGGGGTGACGATGGACAGCTTGTAGTCGATGACCATATCCGGCACAGCCTTGCGGATGGCGCGGGTCAGCATGCGGGCAAAGCGGACGCGGTTCTCCAGACTGCCGCCGAACTTATCGGTGCGGTGGTTCATGCGGGTGGAGCACAGGCAGCCGTTCAGGCGGTCGCCGTGGATCTGGATGACGTCCACACCGGCCTTCTGTGCACGCACTGCGCAGGCGCACATCTTATCGATGATGGCCATCAGCATCTCCTCGCTGACCTCATCGGTGAAGAACATCATGTCGTGATGCAGGCGCTGACGCATCTCATCAAACTTTTTCTGCATAAACAGACTGTTGATGGCGTCTACGTCGTACTCCGGGTGGAAGAGCTGGACGCCCAGCTTGGTGCCGTAGGCGTGTACGCTGTCGGCCAGTGCCTTGAAGGCAGGGATCTGGCTGTCGTCAAACAGCTTGGGGGTGGGAGAAAAGCTGTTGATGGGTGCCACATCGCCCATAACGATGTAGCCCACGCCGCCCTTTGCCAGACGGGTGTAGAAGCCCATGTCCTGCTCACTGATCATGCCGTTTTTCTCGTAGCCGGTGGTCAGCGGGGGGAACATGATGCGGTTTTTAAAGGTCTGTCCGCCCACCTCGATGGGCTGCAGAAGCACGTTTTGCATATAAAAGCCTCCTTGCAGATATGCTTTGCTTTACAGATTTGCTTTGATGAATGCTGCGGTCTTTTCCTCCACGGCGGCACGGGCTGCCAGCGTGGCAAAGTTGTGGCCGCCGCCTGCAATGGTGTCCACCTCGGGTGCGGTGTACACCTGTGCGTAACGGTTGCAGGTGCCCTCGTCCACCAGACGGTCATCATCGGCGCGCAGCAGCAGCACCGGGCCGTTGTAGCCCTTGGCCTCGGTAAAGGGGTCGGGGTGCTTGGCCATCTCGTAGTTAAAGGCCATCTTGTAGCACAGACCCTCCATGTCGGTGTAGTCCTTGCCGGTCTGCACAACGCCGTCGGCGCGCTGTGCGCAGCCAAACCACATCCCGGCGCCCGGGCACAGCAAAATCAGGCCGTGGGGCTGGATGACCGGTGCGCAGGAGGCGGCAATGTAGCCGCCCATGCTCTGGCCGGAGAGGAACAGCTTTTCGCTGTCCACATAGGGCTGCTCAGCGGCCCATGCAAAGATATCCTGTGCATCGGTGTGCAGGCCGTCGAAGCTCATATCCTCAAACTCGCCGTCGCTCTCGCCGTTGCCGTAGAAATCGAACCGGGCGCTGCCGATGCCCTGCGCTGCCAGAGCGCGGGACAGGTGGGTGTACATGGACTTGTAGCCGCTGCAGCTGCCGGCAAAGCCGTGCAGATGCACCACAAAGGGTACCTTGCCCTCGGTGTCGGGCAGGGTCACGATGCCGCGCAGGGTGTGGCCATTGCGGTTTTTAAACTGAACCTGTAAGATCTTCATGGTTTACTTGCTCTCCTTTGCGGCGCGGCGAGCCTTCAGCTCGGTCAGCATCTCAGCAGTCTTCTGCTTGGTCAGGGGGTAGACGAAGAACAGGATGGCAACTGCAATGCCGTAGCCAAGGAAGTAGACGCCGGTGTAGCTCTTCCAGATAGCGTTTACAACGCCAGCGGTCTGCACAGCGCCAGCGGTAACGTTGTAGCCGATGGCACCCAGCACAAAGCTGGACAGGCTGCCGGAAATGGCGCTTGCAAGCTTGCGGAAGAAGGAGTAGGTGGAGTAAACGATGCCCTCGTTGCGCTCGCCGGTCTGCAGCTCGTGGTAGTCGATGGCGTCGTTGACCATAGCCCAGATCAGCACCTGCATGCCGGAAGCACCCAGATAGCAGATACCGTTGATGACGATGAAGGCCACAGGGTTGTGGACGGGGAAGAAGAACAGGATGCCGAACACGATGGCGGCAAAGCCAGCGCCCATGCAGCACCACTCCTTCTTGCCGAACTTGTTGGCCAGAGGCTGGGTGATGGCAAAGGACAGCACAGCGTACAGCACGCTCAGCATACCGGAGACAGCCTGAATTTTAACGTTGCCGAAGAAGTCCTTATACAGGTAGGTGTTCAGACCGTTGACCACGGAAGCACCGATCATGCCGGTCAGGCTGAAGAACATAACGCCCAGCAGAGCCTTATTGTGAGAGATCTCCTTGAGCACATGCAGGTAGTTCAGCTTTTCGCCCTGCGGACGCTCAGGCACTTCCACGCGCTCCTTGCACCATACGCAGGTGATCTGCAGGCACAGCAGACCCAGCATAGCGCAGATGCAGGCCAGCATCAGGAAGCGGCCAGCCACGGGCTTGTTGTCCACATACAGGAACAGGGGGCCGATCATGACCATAACGGTCATGAAGATGGTGCCGCCAAGGCTGCGGTAGCGGGACAGTGCGGTGCGCTGGCTGACATCATCGGTCATCACGCTGGACAGAGTACCGAAGGGCACGTTGACGCAGGTGTACAGCGCCTCGTACAGAACGTAGGTGACGAACATGTAGGCCAGACGCAGGCCGTAGTTGATATTGCCTACATTGACAAAGCCAAGTACGCACAGCACTGCCATGGGGAAGGAGAAGGCGCGGATCCACGGGATGAACTTGCCGCCCTTGGTGGCCTTGCGGGAGTCCACCATGGCGCCGATGATGGGGTCATTCACGGCGTCCCAGATCTTGGTGATCAGCAGCAGGATACCCACGTGGAAGGGGTTGACCTGCAGGATCAGGGTGTAGAAGATCGACAGATACATGGCGCGGTACTGCTCGGTGAAGCAGCAGCCCAGATCGCCCAGTGTATAACCGATCTTGTCCTTCATGGAGAAGGGTCGGATGGTCTTTTTCTGGTCCATTGTGTTTTATCCTCCTTAAAAACAGTGAAACCACGAGACTTTTCGCACAAGTCTCTTTTCTACGTTTTCATTATACGTTAATTTTTCATCAATACATATCCAAAAAATGATTGAAAACTATCGCAAATTGATGTATTATGCAATTATAACAGTTGTACTTTTCTGTTGTGTACAACAATCTGTTACACATGACAGTTTCATGGAGGACTTTTTGGTGAATTATACAGCCAAGCGTTATCTTTTTAAGCAGAGCGCCGTCCGGGAATTTTATTCCGGCGCGTATTATGATTTGTTTCTGGTCATGCGGGGCAGCGGTGTGTTCCGGTGCAGCGAGGTGGTGCTGCCCGCACAGCAGCAGAATCTCATCATCTTCAAGCCCGGTCAGGGCGGCAGACTGGAATACGCCGGTGCTTACGGCCCGCTGGAACTTATTCGGGTGCAGCTGTCCCCCCAGACGCTGGCGCAGCTTTCGGACGCAGATACCGACCTTGAAAAAAGCTTCAACGTGGTGCCCTTCCGGCAGGTAGCTGTGCGCCCGGACAGCCAGATCTATATGCTGCTGAAAAACCTTGCCCGGAAGCTGCTGATGCTCCCGCAGGAGCGCACCCAGTTCGGTGCAGCGGTGTTCGAGCACGGTATTTTGCAAATGTTTGTGGTGCTGGCTCTGCGTGCCTGCATCCATGCGGAGTTCCACACCGCATTGGTCAGCCGCCACCACCTGATGCTGGACGAGGTGTTTTTGTTTATTCAGGCGCACCTTACCGAGGAACTGACGCTGGAGCGGCTGGAAAAGGAGTTTTTCGTCTCCCGGGAACATATTGCCCGGGAATTCAAACGCCAGACCGGGCAGACGGTGCACCGCTATATCGTAAAGGCGCGGTTAGACCGCTGCTGCACCCTCATCGAGCAGGGGCTGCCCATCACCGAGGTGTACAAGACCAGCGGCTTTGGCGGTTACAACCACTTTTTCCGCGCCTTCAAAAAGGAGTACGGCATGACCCCCAAGGAGTACTTCCACACCACCCGGCAGGACGCCCGGGGATGAATCCGGCAAAAGCAGCGCCGTCTGCGCCTGTCACATCGCCGTGCGGGCGGTGCGCACCAGATACTCCATGGCCTGCACCGGATACTGCCCGGCGGCGGTCTCGCCGGTGAGCATCAGGCTGGATGCGCCGTCCAGTACGGCATTGTAGATGTCGCTCACCTCGGCGCGGGTGGGTACAGCCCGGGTGTGCATGCTGTCCAGCATCTGGGTCACCACCATAAAGGGCACCCCGGCTGCCCGGCAGGCGGCAGAAAGCTGTTTCTGGCAGCGGGGCAGCTCCCACAGGGGCATCGCGTTGCCAAGGTCGCCCCGGGCAATGACCACCTCGTCCACCAGCGGCAAAAACTCCGGCAGCGCCTGCACGCCCGCAAGGTTTTCAATTTTGGCAAGGATCTTCAGCTGCGGCGCACCGGCCTCTGCCAGCGCCTGCCGCAGGCTGCGGATATCCTCAGCGCCGCGCACAAAGGGCAGCATGACCCCCGTAACGCCGCAATTGGCGGCGATGGCAAGGTTCTCCTTGTCCTCGGCGGTCAGGGTGGGCATCTGGATATCCGCCCCCGGTGCGGCCAGACTTTTGCGGCTTTGTAGCACCCCGCCCCGCACTACGGTGCACACGAGTGCTTCCGGCTCTGCGGTGTCCACCCGTGCCAGCAGCTTGCCGTCATCCAGCAGCAGCGTCTGCCCGGGCTGCACGCTGTGCACCAGCGCGGCAGGGCAGTGGATACCCTGCGCGCCCAGACGCACGGTCTGCCCGGCGGTCAGGGACAGCGGCTGCGGCAGACGACCAATGCGCAATTCCGGCCCCTGCAAATCAATGAGCAGCTTTTTGACCCCGGCTTTGCGCAGCAGCGCCAGCCAGTCCTTGTGCACTGCCAGTGGGCCATGAGAAAGGTTCATGCGGATGCCGGTCATGCCGGCTTCCACCATCTGCTGCAAAAGCTTTACATCGGCACAGGCAGGGCCGATGGTTCCGTAAAAATCCATAATTCCTCCTGCAATTCGCGTTTTTTTCTATTGTAGCATAACCGTGCAGCAAAAGATAGCCCGGCGGCGCATAAAAAACACCGGAAGCTGATGCAAAGCCTCCGGTGTCTTTTTATGATGCCTTACGGGGTTTACTGCAATACTTTGCACCGCCTGCGTTCAGTACAAAGCTTACAGCTCCCTCTATTTTTATATGAAATCTCGATCACCCTGAACGCCAGCTTCAACCAAGTGGAACAGCTCAAGGCTGTGTCAACCTACGATGGTGCGGAAATTTTTGAAGAAATTTCCGAGAAGGGGGCATAAAAGCGATGTGCTTACCCGCAGAACTCTGCAAAACGCAAAGAAAGAAGCGTGAAACCAATGGATTTTCAAAAAATATATTGATGCCCCCGCCCGGTTCGCATCCGACTTCAGGGTTCGGAGCCCGCGCACTAAGCAACAGCGACGAGTTGCGTTAGCTGATTTTTCCGCAGCCCCTTGACGGGGCTTTGAAAAATCAGAACGCGGCCCCAACAGCTCCTCCCTGTTTCAGCCACTGGCTGCGGTCGTCGCCGTTGCACTGGGCTGATTGCTTGACCTGCCTACGGCAGGGCCGTGCTGTTCGAATCCCTCTAGGTCCCAAAGCCAGCGCGTGACTTATGTGTATACAAAAGAAAAGCAGCAGCGTTAAAATTACGCTGCTGCTAAAAGTGGACCTAGAGGGATTCGAACCCTTGACCTCTCGGATGCGAACCGAACGCTCTCCCAACAGTCTCGCTTTTGTGCACACCTTATGCACCATGAGAAAAGAAAAATCAACGTGTATTCGTTCATATAAAAGGTGCAGCCATGCTGGCGGCCTTTCTTGGTCGCAAGTATGGTCTCCACGCCGTTGATTTTCAAGGTGAAGCAATTTGGGGCGTAATATGGTTGGCGTACAAGTGAGCTACAGGCCCTTGAGATGGTACTCACATGGGGTTCAGATGTATCACATCCTAATTTGCAATAAAATACGATGTACCGTAAAAGCGCAACTTCAACTTTGAATGAATGGAAGCTGCGCTTTTTACATTTGACAACAAGTTGTAGATTGACAATAGGACTCATACACGATAAACTTTATATAGTATCATGTAAATCAGAAGGAGGCCAAACCATGAGCGTCAAGTACACTACCCCTGCCCAGCACAAGAGCAACCTCCGCAATGTGTATGGCACCTTTTCCATTGAGGGAATGACCATCAGCAAAGATACACGCAGCAACCTTGATCGCATTGGCAACGGTCAAGCCAGCTATCAACAGGTCGTGAATGAACTGCGCGCAAAGTACGCAAAGAAGGGCTGATTATGTTCTCAAAGTATGATGTCTACACCACAGTACAGTCCATGTACTGCTACCCGGATATTAACTGGGGCAACACGGACCGGGAAACTTTGATCAACGCTGCAATTGCTGCTGTAGATGATGATATGGCGTTCTGTGATGTTCTAAGACAGTGCGTTGAAACGAAAAACTAGCAAAAAACGCCCTGCCGGGACACGGCAGCAGCAGCGTCCCCGGTAGACATTCCTACTGGTCGGGACCCGCGCACGAAGCAACAGCGACGAGTTGCGTTAGCTGATTTTTCCGCAACCCCTTGGCGGGGCTTTGAAAAATCAGAACGCGGCCCCAACAGCTCCTCCCTGTTTCAGCCACTGGCTGCGGTCGTCGCCGTTGCACTGGGCTGATTGCTTGCCCTGCCTGCGGCAGGGCCGTGCTGTTCGAATCCCTCTAGGTCCCAAAGCCAGCGCGTGACTTATGTGTATACAAAAGAAAAGCAGCAGCGTTAAAATTACGCTGCTGCTAAAAGTGGACCTAGAGGGATTCGAACCCTTGACCTCTCGGATGCGAACCGAACGCTCTCCCAACTGAGCTATAGGCCCATATTGATGAATGTATGTCGGATGACTTGATTAGTTTACCTCTTTTTTCCGAGTTTGTCAAGCATCTGGCTGGGAAGTTTCAAAAAGCAGCACTTCTGCTTCCGTGGCATCCCCGAAAATTTTTCTTTCTTGACGTCGCCCTCGGCTGAGGCAAACGCAGACATGCAAACAGCGCCCGGAAGGTTTTGCCGCCTTCCGGGCGCTGTATTCTTATCCTTATTCCACGGTCACGCTCTTGGCAAGGTTGCGGGGCTTATCGACGTCGCAGCCGCGCAGGACCGCCATATAGTAGGCAAAGAGCTGCAGCGGCACGATGAGCTGCAGCGGCATGAGCAGGTCGTCGTAGTCATCCAGCCGCACCACATAATCCGCCACACCCTCCGGCACTACGGCATCCTTCGTCGTGAAGAGCAGGACCTTTGCGCCCCGGCTCTTGGTCTCCTTGGCGTTGGAGATGGTCTTTTCGTAGACCTGCTTCTGGGTCGCCAGCGCGATGACCGGCACCCCCTCGGTGATGAGGCTGATGGTGCCGTGCTTGAGTTCTCCGGCGGCGTAGGCGTCCGAGTGGACGTAGCTGATCTCCTTCAGCTTCAGGCTGCCCTCCAGCGAGAGGGAGTAATCGAACCCGCGCCCGATGAAGAAGCAGCTCTGGGTGTTGACGAACCGGCTGGCGAGGTACTTGATCTGCTCACAGTCGGCCAGACGGGGCTTGATGACCTCGCTGGCGCGGAGCAGCTCGGCGGTCAGGCGGCGGATCTCAGCTTCCGTCTGCTCCCCGCGGGCCAGCGCCAGCCGGAAGGCAAACAGGTAAAGCACGCACATCTGCACCGTGTAGGCCTTGGTGGATGCCACAGCGATCTCCGGCCCCGCATAGGTGTAGAGCACATGATCCGCCGCGCGGGCGATGGAGCTGCCCACTACGTTAACGATGGCCAGCACCGGCACGCCCCGGCTCTTGGCCAGCTTGAGGGCGGCCAGCGTGTCGCTGGTCTCGCCGGACTGGCTGATGATGATGACCAGATCGTTGGGCCGCAGGATCGGGTTCCGGTAGCGGAACTCGCTGGCGATGTCCACCTCGGCGGGGACACGGGCCAGCGCTTCGATGGCCGCCTTGCCCACCATGCCCGCGTGCATGGCGGTGCCGCAGGCGACCAGATGGATGGTGCCGATGCCCCGCAGCACCTCGTCCGACAATTCCGGAATGCGCAGATCCGGCAGACCGTTCTCCACGCGGGGGCTGACCGTCGCCGTGATCGCGGCGGGCTGCTCGTTGATCTCCTTGAGCATAAAGTGCGGGTAGCCGCCCTTTTCAGCCGCTTCCATGTCCCAGTCGGCGGTCAGCACTTCCCGCTCCACCGGCTCGGCGAACTCGTTGTAGAATTGGATGCTCCCAGCGGTCACCACGGCCAGATCGCCCTCTTCGAGGACGCTGTACTTCCGAGTATACTTCAGCAGAGCCGGGATATCCGACGCCACAAAGTTTTCGCCCTCGCCCCAGCCGACGATGAGGGGACTCTCCCGCTTGACGGCAAAGACGGTATCGGGGAAATCCTTGAACAGCACGGCCAGCGCGTAGCTGCCCCGCACCATGCCCAGCGCTTCGTGAAGCGCTTTCAGCGGTTCGCCCTCATAGCAGTTGTCGATGAGTTTGACGAGCACTTCCGTATCCGTCTCACTCTCGAAGGTGTAGCCCTTCGCTATGAGCCGCTCTTTCAGGATGCCGTAATTTTCAATGATGCCGTTGTGGACGATGCTCACCCGCGGGGTAGAGTGGGGGTGGCTGTTCACGTCGCTGGGCTCGCCATGGGTGGCCCAGCGGGTGTGCCCGATGCCGCAGCGGCTTTCGGCCAGCGCCTGAAGCTCCAGCTTTTTCCGCAGCTCGGCAAGGCGGCCCTTGCTCTTGACCACCCGGATGCCGCCCTCCAGCGCCAAAGCGACGCCGGCGGAGTCATACCCGCGGTATTCCAGCTTCTCCAAGCCGTCCAGCAGAACATTCTGCGCGTTGCGCTTGCCCACATAACCAACAATGCCACACATACAAAATACCTCCAGACCGACAGCCCGGCGCAGAATGCGCACAGTGCGGCTGTCAGCTTTCCTAGTTCATTTTATGTTTTTGTATGGCTTTCGTTCAAGGGGATCTGTTGCGGTATCACTGCCGTTTTTTGCCCCTCTTTGCGGCTGGTATAGCCCATTCAACCGGAGAAACATCCGCCGAAACTTTCGATGATTCCTCTCCTCGTCACCCTCGCGGCTGTCACCCGCGTGGCCCGGCGCTTGGCGTCAACGAAAAGCAGCATTCCTTCTTTCAAGCAAATTCAACTCCCCCAGCCGCGGCTATGCCGCGTCAGCCCCCTCTGAGAGGGGGCCTTAAAAGCCTCCCTCTCAGAGGGAGGTGGCATTGCCCAGCAATGACGGAAGGAGTTACTTCCCCAGCATCTTATGCAGCTTCGGCTGCCAGACGAGGCGGTAGAGCTGCAATAAATTATGGATCGCGCGGTCATACAGCAAAAAAGCCACATTGCCCATGGCCAGCGTCGCCAGCGAGACCGCCAGCGCCGTGGTGCGCAGCTCCTGCGAGATGCTGCCCGCCGGGACCAGCAGCAGCACCAGCCCGTACATGGCCAGCACGGCCCCGTTGCAGAGCAGCAGCTTGCACGTCTCCCGCAGGAGCTTGGGGCGGATGCGCTCCAGCTTCGGTTTGACCAGCGGATAGTATCCCAGCAGGAAGACGAAGACGAGGGCCACTTCCTTGTCCGGCACGAAGAGCAGACTGAGCAGACTCACCGCGCCGTAGGCCGTCAGCGCCATCTTCATCCCGCACTCCATACAGACCGTCGCGATCAGCAGACTTGCCACGGCGGGCGCGATGAACATCAGCACCGGCACCACTGCCCCCAGCAGCATCAGCGCCACGCAAAGGGCCGCTGCCATGCCGCAGTAGGCCATAGCCCAGCTCTTGCGGCCCTTCACGGCAGCTCCCAGCGCACCGGCTGGTTCTCGGCGTCCAGCGGATCGACCGCGTGGCGCAGACCGAGGATCATGATGTTGTCGATGAGCGATTTGTTCAACTTTACATCTAACATACTGTAGGCACGGACAAGGTCGTTTGCTGCGGCCAGCGCCTGACGCCGCGCATTTTCCAGCGCCTCTTCCTTTCCGTTGATGCCGTTGACCAGAAAGACGTTGTAGCGGCCCACCTTGCGGTCGTCCTCCACGCGGGCAGCCTTTTCCAGCAGATAGAACACCCGGCCGATGCAGCTGCCGATGTAGCGCATACTCTTGCGCTGGCTGGGGTCATCGGTGGCGAGGGTGGAGTAGAGCGCGCCGTAGATGTTGCTCATAGGTTCGGCGGCGACGGTGTAGTTGTTGGCATTCAGGTTCATCTGGACCACCGCCTGCTCCTGTTCCTGCCCGAACAAGCGTTCCAGCGCAGGATTTTCCTTGACCGCCTTTTCATAAGCTCCGCGCAGAAGGGCGCGGTCCACGGCGCGGCGCAGCCGGCCCCGAAGGGGCAGCTCGTCCCACCGGCGGTCCTGCAGTTTATGCCACCCCAGCATGACTTCCACCTGTGCCGCCAGCCGGATGCCCTGCGTCTGGCACATCATCTGCTTACGGCAGAGGTTGCCGGGCAGCCGCTGGGCCTTGCAGGTGGCGGGGCGGCCCGCCAAGCTGTCCGCCAAGAGGGCGAACAGAACGCCATTGTGCTGCTGCAGCCGGCACGAGTAGAGCCCGTAGCTCCGGTACATCTGCCAGCGCACCCCCCGCAGATACCATAAATAGGTATTGTAATCGCGGATGGTAAGCTCCGGAAGATAGGGTCTCATGCGTCCTTCCATTGCCGTTCTCCCTTTCCCGCAGCCAAAGTGCTGCACATTCTTACAGTGGTACAAGTATACCCTTTTTCGTCACTTTATTCAACTGACGAATTGTAAAAGATTCGCCTCCCGTCCGCCCCGGAAAAACAGCAGCCGCACCAAACTTTTCGGTCCAGTGCGGCTGTAAAGTATTACTTTTGCTTATTTTTTCTCAAAATGGGTGCGCTTGCCGTCGAAGCCCTGCTTGGGCATGGGCTTTGCCTTGTGCTCAAACTTGGGGGCCTCGTAGTACATATACAGCTGGCAGGGGATCATGCCGTTGTACATCTTGCGGCGCTTGTTGGCCCGCTTGCCGTAGTGGCTCTCGAACTCCATATCGGCGGTGATGGCATACACGCCCGCGCAGGGGTGTGCCTCCATCTGGCGGCCCAGCGTCCGGGCCAGCTTGGCGGCACCTTCGATGGTGCTCATCCGCTCGCCGTAGGGAGGATTCGTCAGGACGATGGCTTCGGCTTTTGCCTCGAAGTCCGACACATCCGCCACCTCGAAGTGGCAGCGCTTTTCCACACCGGCCAGCTTGGCGTTGGCGTTGGCCAGCGCCACGGCGGCGGGGTCGATGTCATAGCCAAAGGCTTCGAAGCCCACATCCAGCTTGGACTCGGCCAGCGCCTTCTGGCGCTGCTGGGCCCAGATGGCCGCCGGAACGAAGCTGTAGCGCTCGGCGGCGAAGCGGCGCTTCAGGCCGGGGGCGATGTTCATGGCTTTCTGGGCTGCTTCGATCAGCAATGTGCCGCTGCCGCAGAAGGGGTCTTCCACAAGGCTGTCGCGGCGGACCCGGCCAAGGTCGGCGATGGTAGCCGCCAGCGTCTCCCGGATGGGGGCCTCCATGGCATTGCGCCGGTAGCCGCGCTTGTGCAGCCCGCCGCCGGTGGTATCCAGCATGATCTCGCAGACATTTTTCCGCAGCATGAAGCGGATCTTATACTCCGCGCCGGTCTCCGGCAGAACGGAGGTGTGGTGCTTGGTCATCAGCCGCTTGACCACGGCCTTTTTGATGATGCTCTGGCACGCGGGCACGCTGGTGAGCTGGCTGTTCAGGGACGAACCGGTGACCGGGAAGGCCGCATCTGCGGGCAGGAACTCCTCCCACGGGATTGCATACACGCCGTCGAACAGTTCATCGAAGGTGGAAGCCGGGTAGGTGTTGAGCAGCAGCATCACCCGCTCCACCGTGCGCAGGTTCAGGTTCGCCGCTGCGATCATCTCCGGCCCGCCGGAAAAGGTCAGGCGACCGTCGCTGACCCGGATATTTTCCGCGCCGATGCGGCGCAGCTCAAAGTTCGCCGTCGCCTCGCAGCCAAAGAAGCAGGGCGCGATCAGTTCAAATTTTGCAGACATTCTTGGGTTTCCTTTCAGCGGCCGCGGCGGGAGCGCGGTGCATAACCGCCGCCGCGGCGGTTGTTGGTCTCGTGGTCGAGGTCGGCCATCTTCTCTTCGCTCTGGCTCTTGAAGCGGCTCATCATATCCTCAAAGCTCAGGTTGTCGCTCTTGGCCGGGGCCTTGGGCTGCCACACGCGGGGAGCTGCCTCACGGGCCGGGCCGCGCCCACCTTCCCGCGGGGGGCGTCCACCCCGCTGTCCGCCAAAATGGCCGCCCTCGCGGGGGCCGTTCGGGCGTGCGCCGCCGGGGCGGGGGCCGCGGTCACGGCCAGCCGGACGCAGCGGGGGCGGCAGCAGCCGCTTGATGGACAGCGCAATTTTGCCGTCCGGTGCCACATTGATGACCTGCACCTTCACGGTATCGCCGTCGTGCAGAACGGTTGCGATGTCCTGCACATATTCATTGGACACTTCGGAAATGTGGACCATGCCCACCCGGCCCTCCGGCAGCGCAACAAAAGCGCCGAAAGGCTTTACGCCGGTGACACGGCCTTCAAATACGTTCCCTACCTCAATCGCCAAAACTCAATACTCCTTGCTCTCTTTTTTGGTGGCTGCCCCGGTGTTGGCCGCAAAGCCGCCCGGAGCCGTCCGGCCCCGTTTCTCAGTTGCCGGTCACATCCACGAAGATGCGCTCGTTGGGGGCCGCATAATTGTAAGAATCACGGGCGACCCATTCGGTCACATCGTCCGCGTCGCCGCTGAGGATGCGCTGCAGCTCCTCGTTTTTGGTCTGCTGCTGTTCGATCTGCTCGTTCAGGGTCTGCAGCTCTGCGCGTTTGGAGCTGATGGCTACCTGATTGGAGATGTACGCTGCCAGCATACTGAGCAGCAGCAAGAAAAAGAACAGCCGGAACACCGTGCGCAGCACGGTATTCTTCTTGCGTTTTTTGCGGCCGGGATTCGTCATAACTCAGTGCCCCCTGAAATCAGCAGGCCCGATGCGCCTGTACTCTTACTTTGATACGTTAGAATTATACAACATCCGCTGTGGTCTTGGCAAGTTCTTTTTTGGGTTTTTTGCGGCCTGTTTTGCGCGTTTGCGCTCACGGGCTCGGTTTTTCCGTGCCGCGCGCCCAGCCGCCCACCGGGCAGCAAGCAAATGCACCGGTGCCCACAGCATCTTCCGGGCAAACTGCATCGGCCCGCGCAGCAGCTTGTGCACCGCCGCTGCGGCCAGAACCGCCGCCGCCAGCTGATACCACCGCAGCACCCCGCCCGCGCTCAAGGCCGCCGCGTAGCTTTGCAGCCCCAGCAGCAGCGCCCCCACCAACAGCACATCCGGCAGGAACGCAGCCCGCCCCTTTTCGGGGAACAGGGCCCGCGCCCCGCCGAGGGCTGCCCCCAGCGCCGCACAGGCGGCCATTTCCTGCCCGACAAGGGTGATGTCCAGCGCCGGGGCCATCAGCGGAGCAGACGGCGCAGGAAGCCGCCCGGCGTGCGCTCAGCGGTATACTCCAGCGCGTCGATGTGGCCGGTGAGCCGCACTTCCCCGCTTTCGAGGTTCAGGCTGGTCACGCTCAGCTCAGCCCCGGCAAGGTGGAGCACCCCTTTGCTCGTCTCGATGGCGGCGCTGTCGGCGTCGCACCGCAGCACCCGCTTCACCCCGGTCAGGGTCAGCTTGCTGCGGCTCTCCAAGATCAGATCATGGGGCACGGCGGGGGTCTTTTCGGTCGTTTTTGTCATGGCGCAGTTCTCCTTCTGAATCCAGCGTATGCAGATCCCGAAGCGAGTATGTGTCCTGTGACAGGCTTGCCCTCTCCATCACGCTGCGCGTGCCGGCTCTCCCAAAGGCCGCGCTTTATTCGGAAATGATTTCGTACATCTCCCGCGCCACGTCCTTGGTGCGGGGCTCGATGTCGGAGAGCACCTTCACCTTGATGGGCCGGTTGCCGAAGGTGACCTCGATGATGTCCCCTTCCTTGACGGCTTGGCTGGCCTTGGCGATCTTGCCGTTGATGAGGATGCGGCCCGCGTCGGCCACCTCGTTTGCCACGGTGCGGCGCTTGATCAGCCGCGAAACTTTCAGGTATTTGTCTAATCTCATAGGTTCCTCCAAAGAAAAACCGCCGGAACCATCTGCGGCCCCGGCGGCAAAAATCGAACTTACAGGGTGTCCTTCAGAGCCTTGCCCGGCTTGAACACGATGCTGCGGGAAGCAGCGATGGTGATGGGCTCGCGGGTGCGGGGGTTGATGCCCTGACGCTCTGCGCGCTCACGGACTTCGAAGGTGCCGAAGCCGGAAATGGTGATCTTCTCACCCTCTGCCATTGCCTTGCTCAGGGCGTCGAATGCGGCGTTGACAGCCAGTTCTGCGCTCTTCTTGCTCATCTCGGTGTTTGCCGCAACCTGTGCGATCAGATCAGTCTTGGTCATAATAGTAAACCTCCACAAAATTGTACTCGTCATTTTCTATCTATCGGAGCAGGCGTTTCGGCCTGATACCCGTTCGATCACGTTTGGTCTGCCAGCAGCTCGTCCCGGAACCGCTTGGAGGCAAAGGTCAGCGCCTCTTCGGCGTCCAGCCCTGCCAGCCGGATGGCGTTGACGGCAGCAAAGAGCAGCTCCCCCGCCTGTTCGGCGTTCGGGGCCGGTGCCGCGTCCCAGTCCTGCTCGGCCTGTTTCAGGGCAGCCGCTGCGTCCTCGGCGGTCGTGATGCCAAGGCCCCGGCCCGCCGCCCGCTTCTGCAGCTTCTGGGCGCGCATCAAGGCGGGCAGGGTCGCGGGCACGGTGTCCAGCTCATCGGCCAGCGTGCGGCGGCCCTTTTCCTTATTTTTGAGCGCATCCCAGCCATTTATTCCGGCGTTTTCCGCCGCCGAGGAGGTGAAGATGTTGGGGTGGCGGAAGACCAGCTTCTCGCACACTTCGCGGCAGACCTGCTCGAAATCGAACCGGCCCCGCTCCTCCTCCATGACGGTGTGGAACGCCACCTGCATCAGCACATCACCCAGCTCTTCCCGCAGCATGGCCGCGTCGTCGGCATCGATGGCTTCCAGCGCCTCGCAGGTCTCCTCCAGAAAGTTCTTCCGAATGGACTGATGCGTCTGCACCTTGTCCCACGGGCAGCCCGCTTCCGGGTCCCGCAGGATGCGGATGATCTGGATGAGGTCTTCCGCCGTATAGTGTTCGCGCTCCGGCCAATCCTGCATGGGTGGTGTTCCTTTCTGCTCCAAAAGTAGGGCTTTATTGTATCGCAGAATCCGCCTTTTTTCAAGGGGACAAGCCCATTTTCCGACCATTCGCCCGAAATGTTTCCAGATTTTTCACACTTTGGCACAAAAACGGGCGGCATCCCACGGGGACACCGCCCGGTCTGGGCTTTGATTTTCCGGTTTTGGTCACAGTTGTGCGCCGCACTTGTTGCAGAACAGCGCATCCTCCGAAACGGGAGCACCGCACTGGGGGCAGGTCTTCTTTTCTGCTTTCTGCTCCGGCTCGATGGGGAACTCGATGGTGGTGCTCTCGGCCGCAGCGGGGGCCTCCGGCTCTGCGGCAGCTTCCGCCGCCGGGGTGTCGAGGCTGGCACGCAGGTCGGCCAAGTCCTTCTCGATGGCATCGATCATCTCGATGTACTTATCGACGAGGGGCTGGTTTTCCTCATTGCCCTTGGCGAGGCTGTAGACCAGTGCGCCCAGTTGGCGCTGCGCCTTGGCGAGCTTGGTCTGCTCGTTCACGATCTTTGCCTGCGTTTTGCCGCGCTCAGCCAGATCCATGGCTGCATTCCTGCCTTTTTCGGCGTATTCCAGACCCATTTCCTTGAGCTTATTAAAATCCATAATAGACACCTCTCTCAGCGGAGGGTCTTCCCCTCCTGTGCTTTCCGGATGATGGCCCCATTATAGCGCACTCCACCGCTGATTGCAACGAATCTGCCGCAAGTTTTACAGTTTCGTGCGGATTTGGAAACAGTTTTTTCGCATTTGCACAAAAGGCGGACGAAGGGTCGTCAGTTTACTTCACCGCCGTAGAACTCCCGCAGCATACTATCGGCGGGCAGCAGGTCCAGCGGCAGGGGTGCCACATGCTCGAAGCGGCGGGCCGTCTCGTCCCACAGCTCGGCGTTATGGCCCTCCAGCACGAACTGGCGGCGCACCTTCTGCAAAAGCTGGGCGATGAGGCCCAGCTCGTAGGTGAAGGAAGTGTCCAGCAAAAAGTCCGCCGTGGTCTTGAAGCCCTTGATATACCGCGTCTCGCCGTCCATCACCCGGTCCCACATGGCAAGGGTCTTTTCGGGGCTGCGGCCGCGGGCGGCAGCGTCCCGCAGGGTGCGGCGGCACAGGCGGATGTCCTGCGTGTTGATGACCCGGCGGCCGTCGATGCAGTATTCCTCCCGCAGTCCGGCATAGATGCGGTACACTTCCTCGCCGGGGACGAGGCTGGTCAGCTCCGGGTTGAGGGCGTGGATGCCCTCCACGATGCAGACGCCGCCCTGCAGATCGACGGCTTCCGTCTCGTCCGAGCGCTTTTCCTGCGTGAAATCGTAGATGGGTAGGCTGGTCTTCCCCGTCTCGCTCAGCTCATGCAGACACTGCTTGATGAGGGGCAGATCCATGGTATCGGGGTTCTCGTAGTCCAGCGTGCCGTCGGGCAGCCGGGGGTAGAACTCCGCGCCCCGGAAAAAGTTGTCGAGGCTGACCACATGGGCCGGTGTTCCCTGCCGGACGAGTTCCTCGGCCAGCTTGTGCGCAGAAGTGGTCTTGCCGCTGGCCGACGGGCCGGTGAGCATGACGATCTTGGTGCCGGAAAAGCGGACCTTCTCCGCCGCGTAGCGCACCCGCTCGCGGTAACTGCGCTCGCTCATTTCGGCAAGCTGCTCCGGGCTGCGGGCAGCGATGTTGTACAGGTCAATCTCTACCAGACGTTTCGGGACCCAAATCGTGATCATAAAAATCAGCCACTCCTTTTTTCCGTTCCAGAACCTCCGCAAAGCGCTGGATGTATTCGGTCGGATACTTAAAGTTGAAGATGCGCTGCATCCGTTTCCCGCCGTCGGCCACCAGCTTGGTGCTGCCGCCCGCGCCCGCGGAAAGGATGGTCTGGACTTCCTCCATGATATAGATGTTGTAATACCCTTCGTGGCCCGGCTTGCACCAGCCCACGTTTTCGAGGTTCTGCAGGGTGTTCTTCTGGCGGTAGAGGTAGTAGGGCCGGTAGCCCGCCTCCGCCAGCAGATGACATTTTTCCAGCATAGCGGCGACGTCGGCGTAGTCGTTCTCTTTCTGGTCCTCGATGACGATGCGGGAAGCCCGCTTGAGGGTCAGGGTATGGACGGTGATGTTCTCCGGGTCCAGCGCGATGGCCTGACGGAGACTGTGCTCAAAGCCTTCCACCGTGTCGCCGGGCAAACCCGCGATGAGGTCCATGTTGATGTCGTCGTGGCCCGCCCGCCGGGCGTCGGCGTAGCAGTCCAGAATGTCCTGCGCCGAGTGCTTCCGGCCGATGTTCGCCAGTACCTCGTCCGAGAAGGTCTGGGGGTTGATGGAGATCCGGGTAGCCCCGTACTCCTTGATGACCGCCAGTTTTTCGGCGTCGGTGCAGTCGGGGCGGCCCGCTTCCACGGTGTATTCCACCACCTTGGAGAGGTCGAAATTCTCCCGCACGGTGCCCATGAGCTGCCGCAGTTGATCTGCCGAAAGGCTGGTGGGGGTGCCGCCGCCGATGTAGATGCTGCACAGCCGCAGCCCCGCCTTTTCGGCCTGAGCCCGGATCTCCTGCACCTCGCGGCAGAGGCAGTCCACATAGGGCTGCACCAGCTCGCGGTCCCGGTCAAGGTTGCAGCTCACGAAGCTGCAATAGCTGCACCGGGAGGGGCAGAACGGGATGCCGAGGTAAAGGCTGTAGGTCTTGGGCTCGCTGCCGAGGCGCAGGATGGGCTCCTGTAGATCGGCAATGGCCTTGGCCATCCGATACTTCTGCTCCGAGCAGTCGAACCGGTCAAGGAAGAAGCGGTCGATCTCCGCTTGGCTCCACCCCGCCGCCCGCTTGTCGTGGACGAGGCGGACCGGCCGCACGCCGGTCATCTTGCCCCACGGCGGGCGGATGCCCGTCCAAGCCCGCAGCAGGTCATAGGTCAGGCTGGCAAGGGCAAAGGCTTCGGTCTCGCCGTCCGGCCCCGGCAGCGGGGCGGATGCTGCCTTCTCCCCGCCGTGCTCGTGCACCCGCGCGAAGAGGCCGTCCGCCCTGCGTTCCGCCCAGACGCAGTCCTCGCCGTCCTCCGGCGGGGTCAGCGTAAGGGGAGCCATGGGGTAAAACAGCCGGACAAGGTGCTCGACCTCGTACCCAGATGCCAGCCCTGTGATATAAATTTTCATGTTATTCCGCCTTTTTATGCGTTCCGCAGTGCATTTCGGATATAGAAATTGGTCTTGAGCTCCTCGCCGTAGGTAGAGAAATCCCCGTGGCCGGGCAGAAGCTGGGTCTCCTTGGGGATGGGCAGGGCCGCGAACTTGCGCAGACTCTCGTCCATTTTGCGGCTGCTGCCGCCTTCAAGGTCGGTGCGGCCGATGCTGCCCTGAAAGACCGTATCCCCCACGAAGAGATACGTGTCGCACAGCAGCACGACGCTGCCCTCGGTGTGGCCGGGGGTGTGCCACACGGTGAAGGTCAGTTCATCCACCGTGAGGTTGCCGCCCTCCTCGTAGCCAAAATCGGCACCTTTCAGGGGGAAGAACTGGGTGCCGCCGCAGTCGGCGGGCTCGCACCAGACCTTTGCGCCCCACTCGCGGCTGAGGCCGCCCGCGCTGCCCACATGGTCGTAGTGGCCGTGGGTGCACAGGATATGGGTCAGCACCGCGCCCTTCTCCCGCAGGATCTTATCATACTCCTGCACCTCGGCGGCGGGGTCGATGATGACCGCGTGATCTGCCTCGGTGATGAGCAGGAAGCTGTTGGTATAAAACGGCGCAGCGCCGATCAGATGAAATGCCTGCATGATACGCTCCTTTTACTCCTTCTTTTTCCACTCGTCGGTGTCGATGACGATGGTACAGGGGCCCTCGTTCACCAGCGCCACCTGCATGTCGGCCCCGAACTCTCCGTGCCGGACTTCCTTCAGCCCCTGCCGACCCATCTCGGCGAGGAACAGCTCGTAGGCATCCACCGCCAGCGGGGCTTTGGCCGCGTGGATGAAGCTGGGCCGGAAGCCCTTCTTGGTGTCGCCGTAAAGGGTGAACTGGCTGACCACCAGCGCCGAATACCCAAGATCCTTGGCGCTGAGGTTCAGCTTGTCGTTTTCATCCTTGAAGATGCGCAGCCCCGCGCATTTTTCGGCCAGCTTGGGCACGATGTCCAGCGTGTCGGTATCCCGGACGCCCAGCAGGATGACGAGGCCGGGGCCGATGGCACGGGGTTCACCCCCGTTGACCCGGACACTGGCCGACGAAACGGCCTGAATGACTGCACGCATATTAACTCCTTGTAACCTTGAGCACATCCTTGATCTTGGAAAGGCGGGCCACCACCCGGTTGAGGTGCTCGGTGTTGTTGATGCCGATGGTCAGGCTGACCACGGCACAGTTGTTTTCCACCTGACGGGCGTTCATCGTGTAAATGGGCACCCGGATATCGGCCAGTGCGCTCAGCACATCCCGCAGCAGCTCATTGCGGTCCAGCGCCACGATCTCAAGGCCGGCCTTGTAGCTGTCCTTCACGCTGTCGGCCCAGTAAGCCTTGACCCAGCGGGGGGCGTTGGAGGGGTCCTTCATGCTGGCGATGGCGTTCACGCAGCTCTGCTTGTGGATGGAGACACCGAAGCCACGGGTGATGAAGCCCACGATGGGGTCGCCGGGCAGCGGCGAGCAGCACTTGGCAAACTTGATGGGGGTGTTGTCGAAGCCCTCCACCACCACACCGTCCGTGGCGTGGACACGGCTCAGGTCCACCTTGGCCAGTTGTTCGCTCTTGTCTTCCTCGCTCTTGCGCTTCTGCCACTCCTCTTTCAGCTTGGGCAGACAGTTGGCGATGGTGATGCCGCCGTAGCCGATGGCCGCATACAGCTCCTCGGCGTTGTTCTGGCGCAGGCGGCGGCAGCAGCTGCTGATAAATTCATCCAGCTCGTCGTCCGGGATGAAGATCATTTCCCGGCGCAGCTCGCGGGCCAGCGCATCGCGGCCCTGCTGGATGTTCTCCTCCCGGCGCATCTTCTTGAACCAGTTGCGGATCTTGCTCTTGGCCTCGCTGGTGCGCACGATCTTGAGCCAGTCGCGGCTGGGGCCCTTGTCCGCCGAGCCGAGGATGACCTCGATGATCTCGCCGGTGGACACGATGTGGTCGATGGGGACCATCCGGTTGTTGACCTTGCAGCCCACCATCCGGTTGCCGACGGCTGAGTGGATAGCATAGGCGAAATCGATGCAGGTGGCCCCGGCGGGCAGGTTGATGACATCGCCCTTCGGGGTGAAGGCGAAGACCTCTTCGGGCAGCAGGTCGCTCTTCAGATCATGCAGCAGGTTACCGGAATCCTCGCTGACGCGCTGGTTTTCCAGCAGCTGACTGACCCACGCCAGCCGCTCGTCCAGCTTGTCGTGGCCGTCAAGGCCCTCTTTGTACTTCCAGTGAGCCGCCACGCCGTACTCGGCCTGTTCGTCCATCTTGCGGGTGCGGATCTGCACCTCAAAGGGGATGCCCTCGTGGCCGATGACGGTGGTGTGAAGGCTTTGGTAGCCGTTGGGCTTGGGGGTGGAAATATAGTCTTTGAAGCGGTTGGGAAGCGGGTGGTACATATCGTGGATCAGGCCCAAGGTGCTGTAGCACTCGGCCAGCGTATCCAGAATGATGCGGACCGCATAGATATCATAGATCTCGTCGAAGGACTTGTTCTGCATGATGGTCTTGCGGTAGATGCCGTAAATGCTCTTGACGCGGCGCTTGATGGTGGCCCCTTCGATGCCGCTTTCCTCCAAGCGGCGCTCAATGACACCCGACACCCCGGCAAGGAACTCCTCGCCCGCCCGCTCGCTCAGCATCTTGCTGATCTCGTTGTAGCCCACGGGGTCGAGGTAATGGAGGCTGCGGTCTTCCAGCTCCTCCTTCACGTTCAGGATGCCCAAGCGGTTGGCGATGGGAGCGTAGACCTCCATGGTCTCGCGAGCCTTATCCCGGCGCTTCTGCTCCGGCCAAGCGTCGCCGGTGCGCATATTGTGCAGCCGGTCGCAGAGTTTGATGATCATGACCCGGACATCCCGGCTCATGGCCAGCAGCATCTTGCGCAGGTTCTCGGCCTGTAACTCCTCGATGTTGGAGAATTGGATCTTGGTCAGCTTGGTAACGCCGTCCACCAGTAGAGCCACTTCCTCGCCGAAAGCGGCTTTCAGGTCGTCCAGCGTGGTGGGGGTATCCTCCACCACATCGTGCAGCAGAGCCGCCGCGATGCTCTCGGTATCCATGCCGAGGTCCAGCACCAAGCGGGCCACCGCAAGCGGATGGCAGATATAAGGCTCGCCGCTGCGGCGGCAGACGCCCTTGTGGGCCTCGTTGGCAAGGTCATATGCCTTTTCGATCATCTCCATGTTGTAGGCTTTGCCGCTGGCATGGATCGCCTCCACCAGCTTTTCCCACGTGATGATCTCCGGGCGCACCTCACTGGGCAGGGCAGCCTCCGGCGCGTCGGCGGGCAGAGCCGTGGCCGCTACCGTGGCCATTTCCGGCACTGGCTGGTGCAGATGGGTCTTTGCAGAATAGGAATCCTCCGGCTTGACCGGGTCCAGCATACTTTTTCCCTCTGGCATCTTATCGTTCCTCCAGACATTTCAAGATGGGCGCATCGGCAAGGTTCTTCTTGCCCTCGGCGGGCACCAGCTCCCAGAACTTTGCCCCGCTGCGCTCGCGGACCGCGATGAGCCCCACCTGTTCGAGGGCCGTGATCGCGACTAGAATTTTACCGGTGTTTTCCTCTCCCAGTTTTGCGAACAGGGGCTGCAGGTCCTCGGCGTGCCAGCGCCGGGCCTGTAATTCGCGATACACCGTGATGATATCGCTCCGTTCCGGGGCGATCCTTGCTTTTTGTTCTGCCGAAAGCGGGGTGCCGCGGCGCAGCGCTTGGACCAGCGCCGTCTGCTCGGCGGCAGCGTTGCCGAAACCCGCCGGGTGCAGCTCCAAGATCCGGCCCGAAAGCTGGGCCCCACGGAGCGATTCGTAGACCGAGAGGTTCACTGCCGCATCCACCACATCGCCCATGGTGTAGGGCAGCTGCTCCGGGGGCATCCCGAACCAGACCGCGTAGATGCTGGCGTTCCCCTGCCGCAGACGGAGGCGGCAGTGCTTGCCCTCGGAGACGGAGAAAATGCCGTCGATGACGGCCTTTTCCAGCACGAAGACCGGGGTCGGGTTCTCCGCCCCATAGGGGGCCAGCTGCTCCAGCCGGCGCACCGACTCCACCGTGATGCGGTCGAGGTGGATGGACAGGTCACATTCCAGCGGCGGCGTGAAGAGCACCGCGCATTCCCGCGCGGCCCACTCGTTCAGGCGGCGGCGCAGTTCGGGCAGATTTTCCTCCCGCACCGAAAGGCCCGCCGCCATGGCGTGCCCGCCGAAGCGGAGCAGGATGTCCTCACAGGAGGCGATGCACTCGTGGAGGTTGAAGCCCTGCACGCTGCGGCCGCTGCCCTTGCCCTCGCCGTGTTCGTCCACGGACACCACGATGACGGGGCGGCCGGTCTTTTCCACCAAGCGTGAAGCCACGATGCCGATGACGCCGGGGTGCCAGTCCCGCCCCCAGATGAGGATGACCCGGTCTTCGAGGATGGCGGGCTCAGCGTCCAGCTGCTCCTGCGCCGCCTTGACGATCTCCTGCTCGGTCTCCTGCCGGGTGACATTGATCTCGTTCAGCTTATGTGCCAGCTCCGCGGCGCGTTCCTCGTCCTCACAGAGCACCAGCTGCAATGCCGTCACAGCGTTGTCCATCCGGCCCGCCGCGTTGATGCGGGGGGCGATGGCATAGCTGACATTTTCGGCCGTGATGGGCTTGCCCTCAAGGCCGACTTCCTCCAGCAGGGCCGAGATGCCCGGCCGGTCGGTCTGCTGCAGCAATTTCAGGCCCGCCTTGACGAGGGTGCGGTTCTCGCCCGTCAGGGGCATCACATCCGCGACGGTGCCCACAGCGGCAAGGTCGCCGCAATAATCCAGCATCTCCTCCGGCGGGCAGCCGTCCAGCGCCGCGCAGAGCTTGAAGGCTACCCCGGCACCGCACAAACCCTTGAAGGGGCTGTGGTCGTCGGCGCGGCGGGGGTCCACCACGGCCACCGCCTTGGGCAGGGCGTCGTGGGGCAGATGGTGGTCCGTCACGATCAGGTCCACGCCCAGCGAAGCCGCAAACTCGGCCTCTTCCAGCGCGGAGATGCCGTTGTCCACGGTCACGATGAGCTGGCAGCCCTTGTCGTGGATGGACTGGATGGCGTTTTTCGAAAGGCCGTAGCCGTCGCCCTCCCGGCTGGGCAGCATACATTTGACGCTGGCACCCATCCCCTTGAGGTGCTGGTAGAGCAGGGCGGTGGCGGTCACGCCGTCCACGTCGTAGTCGCCGTAAACAACGATGGTCTGTTCCTTGTCGATGGCTTCGAGGATGCGGGCACATGCTTTGTCCATGTCGGTCAGAAGCATGGGGTCGCTGAGTTCTTCCTCCCCCGCCAGCAGGGTCAGCGCCTCGGTGGGGTCGGTGATGCCGCGGGCGGCAAGGATGCCCGCCAGCAAACCCACTTCCTTTTGCTGGGCGGCCAGCGTGGCGGCGTACTTCTGCTCGCTCCACGGTTCGTCGTCCATGGCGTTCATTTCCAGCTCTTCGGTGTTCTGCTCCGCGATGGCGGCGGTCAGATCCTTGAGAGCGGCGCGGTCAAATTGTTTTAAGGTCCATGCCCGGTAGGTCATTGCAGTCCCTCCCCGGTCAGGCCGTCGTTGGCCAGCATTCCCTGCAATGCCGCGATCTCGCTGGAAACATCCAGCGCCACATCGGACAGCAGGTTGTCATAGAGGTTGCTGTAGGCCTGATTCAGCGTGTGCAGGATGCCCGCGATATCCCGGCGGATGCTCTCGGCGTTGTCCCCCTTCTGGCCCTGCACATCGTTGTAGGTGTGGAGCAGCTTCAGGGTGGTAGGAATATAATATTCCGCGAACCGCCGCGCTTTCGGGAGGCTTTCCGGGTGAGTCTCCAGCCAGTCGCAGATGGCCTCGGTGGTCTTCTGCATATGGGCCAGCTCCTCTGCGCCCTGTGCGTCCTGCATGAGCTGCTGCTCCTGCTCCAGCACCTTGGCAAAGCGGCGGGCCGTTTCGAGGTTGAGGGGCGTTTCCGGCGCGGCCTCCTGCTCCGGCTGCGGGGCCGGGCGGGCGCGCTGGGCGGCGAGGGCCTCCTGTGCCGCGCGGTAATCCTCGGCGGTCAGGTAGAGTGTATCCGTTTTGTCGTCCAGCCATGCGTTCAGCCAGCCTTTGCGGATGTATTTTTGCAGCCGCTTGTGCACTTTTTTCGGTTTCTGGTGGGTCAGGTCGGCCAGCATCGAAACAGGCAGACCCTTATGGTAGTCCACGCTGTCGGCGTAGTCGGCAAACTGGCCCATCTGCCTACCCGCCTTCATTCGGGCTGCACCACAGGCCGTCATCCAGCCAAAGCCCGCCGTGGCAAGGCCCAGCACGCTGCTGACGATGCCCAGCACGTTGTAGGCGGTGTTCATAACGTAGTCTGTGCCCGTCATCAGGATGCCGCCGCCCTCAGCAGCCGACACCACAACGTCACCCAAAGCAGCCGGCGAAATAGTGCCCAGCCCGATGAGGCAGCCCAGCATCCCCAGCCCAAAGATCACGGTGAACGTGATGCCCACCACCAGCAGGGCCACCCCGGCGTCGGAGCGCTTTTTGCCGTCGGCACGCAGAAGCTCCACCGGGGTCTGTTCGTTTTTCAGGCCAAAGATATGCTTTGCCGCATGGACTGCAGCCTTTCCTACGCCCCATGCCCGGTCACCGATCTCCATGCCCCGGCCCTCAAAGCCGTGGGCGAAGGCGTCCGACACGGTATCGCCGAAGGCACGCATCTGGTTTTCCAGCTCCTGCTGGATCTGCCGGCCCTCTGTTTCCCTCATTTTATCGTTTTCACGATCGTTCATCAAATTTTTCTCACCCTTCTGCCGGACGATACCGGCCGATGATCGCACGGGCGACCCGTAGGCCGTCCACGGCGGCGCTCATGATGCCGCCCGCATAACCCGCGCCTTCTCCGCAGGGATACAATCCCGCAAGCTGGGCAGATTCAAAATTTTCTTCCCGTTTCAGCCGCACGGGGCTGCTGGTGCGGGTCTCAAGGCCGGTGAGGACCGCTTCCGGGGCGGTGTAACCGGCAATTTTCCGTTCATACGCCCGCAGACCGGCCCGCAGGGTATCGGCCAGCTCGCCGGGCAGCAAGGCCCCCAAGTCCGCCGCGACCACGCCGCGGTCGTAGGTGGGCTCCACCCGGCCGATGGTCAGTTGACCCCGGCCCTCAAGGAAGCTCTGGACATTTTCCGCCGGGGCGGCGTATTCTCCGCCCGCCCGCCCGGCGGCGTAGGCCTTGGCTTCCAGCTCCCGCTGGAATGCGATGGCCCGGCGCGGGTCGGCCCCGAAATCCTCGGCCCCCACGCTGACCACCACCGCCGCGTTGGCGTTCCTGCCATTGCGGGCGTGATAGCTCATGCCGTTGGTCACGACCCGGCCCTTCTCGCTGGCCGACGCCACGACCTGACCGCCGGGGCACATGCAGAAAGTGTAAACGCACCGTCTGCCCACATGCTGCGAGAGCTGGTATTCGCCCCGCGGCAGGGCCGGGTGGCCCGCCGCCTCGTGGTAAAGGCTTTTTTCGATCTCACTTTGCAGGTGCTCGGCCCGGAAACCGACACTGAAGGGCTTGCACTCCAGCACAAGGCCGCTGTCCATCAGCATCCCGAAGGTATCCCGCGCCGAGTGCCCTACCGCGAAGACCAGCGCCTCGCAGGGGAAGCTGCCCTGCGTGGTCTGGATGCCGGTCAGCTTGCCGTCCCGCCGCTCAAAGCCGGTGAGGGCCGTGTTGAAGTGCACCTCGCCCCCCAGCGATTCGATCTCCCGGCGGATGGAGGTGATGACGCCCCGCAGCAGGTCGGTGCCGACGTGGGGTTTCTGCTTCCATGCGATCTCCGCCGGGGCACCATGCTCCAAAAACACCTCGGTGACGAAGCCGCAGAGCGCGTCGCCGATGCGGGTGGTCAGCTTGCCGTCCGAAAAGGTGCCCGCGCCGCCCTCGCCAAACTGGATGTTGGCGTTTTCGTCCAACTCACCGCTGGCGGAGAAATGCTCCACCGCCTTCACCCGCTCGTCCAGCGCGGGGCCGCGCTCCAGCACGATGGGCCGGTAGCCCTGCCGGGCCAGCAGCAGCGCCGCGAACAGCCCCGCCGGGCCGAGGCCGCAGACAATGGGCCGGTGGGCCAAGGGCTCCGCGCCGTTCTCGACGGAAAAATCGGTCTTGCCGCGGATAGCAACGCAGGGCGAGGCCCCTGCAAATGCAGATTCCTCACCCTCGTCTTTGAGCGTTACAGCGACCGTATAAACCAGCTTCGGCTGCCCGTGGCGGGCATCCACCGACAGTTTCGACACGCCGAAGCGGCCGACTTTTGCGCGGGGGATGCGCGCCAGATGCAGCGCTTTTTCAAAGGCCTGCTCCTCCCCGGCGGAGAGGGGTAGGCGGATATCACGAACTAAGATCATATCATTTGCTTTCTTTAGTTACTCTCGATCTTGCACTGGATGACATAGCTGCCCAGCGCGAAGATCTTGCCGTTGGAGGGCACATACAGCCGGCACGCGATGTTCTGCTGGCCGATGGCCACCGAGAAATCGTCGGCGTCGATCTCAATGACGACCTGTTCCGGCGTCAGCGTTTCCAGCGCACCGGCCGGGCCGCAGAGGGTCACGTTCATCAACCGCTCGGTCTCCACCGTCAGGGTGTAGGTAGACGGCAGGTTCACCACCTGCACGCATTCGGAGGGCAGATTCATCGTCTTCGTTTCCAGCTTGGAGGAGTCGAAGCTGACGGTGATGCTCGTAATGTTGTCCAGCAGACGGATATCGCTGGGCAGCTCGATGGGCATCTCGTACACCTTGTTCAGCGAGAAGGTAGACAGGTCGATGGTGCCCACCGACAGGGTGGAAAGCTTGTCGATCCGGGAAGCCGGGCCCGCCACGTTCAGGGTCTGCTTGCTCAGCGAGTAGGTCAGCACAGAGGAGTCGAAGTCCCGCGGGGCGTTGACGAAGCTGACCTCCACGGGCAGCGTCGCCATCTTGTAGACCTGCAGCGTCACCTCCACGCTCTCCTCTTCCTTCGTGGTGTACTCGAACTTCACCTCGCTGCCGCTGTTGGTGTAAAACCGCAGGGCCGTATCCAGCGTGACGGATTCGGTCAGTTCGCCGTTGTGGGTAACTTCGGCGGTGCAGGTGGTGACCTTATCGATCTCGGTGCTGGGGCCGGAGAGGGTGACCGTCTCCTTCGAAAGCTCGGTGCCGTACAGGATATACCCGTCCGCGATGGTCAGGTAGTTGGTGGTCACGGTGATGGGGACGGTCTTTTCCTCCACCACGTCGAAGACGACATCCACGCTGTTGTCCCCGCCCTCGATGGAGACAGTGACTCCGTTCAGCAGCCCGTTGACCCCCCGCACTTGCAGGTGCAGGGTCTTCGCGCCGCTGTCGCGGACGCTGGACCAATCCGGGTAGACCACGAAATCGGAGGCCGAGAGACTGCCGATGGTGTAGCCGTCGCCGGAAACTTTCAGGTTGACGTATTTTTCCGGGGCGCTGACAATGCTGAGGCCCCGCGAAGTATAGGCGGCGGAATCGTAAGTGAAATCCACCGGCACATTGGCGATGGTCTTGGTGGTGCCGGGCTGCACCACGATGGTGACGACCATCCATGCCACGATGGCACCCACGATGGCCAGCAGAAGGCGGATGCGGCGGTCATCCAACAGACTCTTGGTGTGCTGGATGGCGGGCTTTGTGCCGTTCGTGTTCAGCTCCTTGCTCATGGCTGCTCCTCCTCTTTCTGGTTGACCCAGCTCAGCAGACGCTGGACACGGCCCTTCCAGCTGTTGTCCGTCTTCTCGCTGGCGGTCTCCTTGGGGATCATCTCATCCACGAGCCGGGTGTACAGGGTCTGGCGGTCAAAGTGGCGGATGAGGACGCCGTTCTTCGCCATGGAGATGATGCCCGTCTCCTCACTGACGACGATGGCGATGGCGTCGGAGTTTTCGGCAATGCCGAGGCACGCGCGGTGGCGGGTGCCCATATCCTTGCCGAGGTCAAGGTTATTGGAAAGCGGCAGCACGCAGCCCGCCGCCTTGATGCGGCCATTCTCGATGATGGCAGCGCCGTCGTGCAGGGGGGTGCCCTCGTAGAAGATGGTGCCCAGCACTTCCAGATTGACCGCGCTGTTCACCGGCGTGCCGGTGCGGACGATCTCGGAAAGGTTGGTGCTGCGCTCCAGCACGATGAGCGCGCCGGTCTTGGTCTCGGAAAAGCGTTCAGCGGCGTCGCAGATGGCGATGATGGCACTGCGCCATGCGCCCTTGAAGCTGGGGTCATTGTAGCGGCCCTTGACGTTAAACAGCTTCGAGGCCCATTGGTCGGTCTGGCCCATCCGCTCCAAGGCACGCCGGATCTCCGGCTGGAACAGGACGACCAGCGTCAGCAAGCCGACCTGCAATAGGGAGTTCAGCAGCCACGTCACCGTGCGCATGTTCAGCACGTTTGCCACCAAGTAGACCGCCAGCACCAGCAGCGCGCCCTTGGCCAGCTGCCCGGCGCGGGTGCGGTTGATGATGCCCAGCAGTTGATAGATCAGGAACGCGATGATGATGATATCCAGCAGATCCGCCAGCTTGAAGGTCTGGAAGTTTGCTATGATCGAGTTCAGAGTCATCGATGTTTTCTCCCGCTTACAGCTTTTCGATCAGGGCCACCGCGTGCGCCGCGATGCCCAGCCCCTCGCCGGTGAAGCCCAGATGCTCCTCGGTGGTGGCTTTGACGCTCACAGCGTCCACAGGCAGCCCGAAGGCCTCGGCCAGCTTTTCGCGCATGGCGGGGATGTAGGCCGCCAGCTTGGGCCGCTGGCAGAGGATGGTGGAGTCGATGTTCTCGATCTTCCAGCCATTCTCGTGCAGGATCTCGGCCACGCGGCGGGCCAGCTTGAGGCTGTCGGCGCCGGAATACTCCGGGTCGGTGTCCGGGAAGTGCTTGCCGATATCCCCCAGCGCCGCCGCGCCCAGCACGGCGTCCATAACGGCGTGGGCCAGCACATCGGCATCCGAATGGCCCAGCAGACCCTTTTCAAAGGGCACTTCCACGCCGCCAAGGATCAGCTTGCGGCCCTCCACAAGGCGGTGTACATCGTAACCATGACCAATGCGCATATTTGTTCCTTCTTTCTGTTCCGGGCGGGGCAGATCCTCCCGCGTGGTGATCTTCAGGTTGGCGTAGTCGCCCTGCGTCAGCTGCACCGGGCGGCCGGTCAGCTCAAACAGGCTGCAATCGTCGGTGACGAGGCGGGCCTTTTCTTCGTCCAGTTCGTCCAGCGCGGCGAGGTAAGCGGCCCGGTCGAAGCACTGGGGCGTCTGCACCGCATACAGGGTGCTGCGGTCGGGCGTTTCGGTGACGCTGCAGCCTTCCGGCACGGTCTTGCCGTCGCCCCGCTTTGCCGTTTTGACGGTATCCTTCACCGGCACCGCCGGGGCCGCGGCCCCGCACAGGGCGGCAGCGTTCAGCGCGGCTTCGATGACCGCCTCGCTCACAAAGGGGCGGGCCGCATCGTGGACGGCCACGATCTCGCCGCTCGCCGCCAGCACGCCGTTCTTCGCGCTCTCGGCGCGGGTCGCCCCGCCGGGCACGACCTGCACCGGCTTTTGGCACGCGGCCGCCTGCTGCTCCAGAAACTCCCGGTTTTTGCCCGCCACCAGCACGATCTCGTCCACGAGGGGGCATTCGGCAAAGGCGCGGATGCTCCGCTGCACCACCGTCTCCCCGCCCAGATCAAAGCTGAGCTTGTCGAACCCCATCCGGGTGGAGGAACCTGCGGCCACCAGAACCGCCGTCACACGTTTTTTCACTTCTGACACCTACCTGTCTTCCGTTTTTCTGCGCCCATTGCAAAGCGCAGACTGATACATTGAATATTATAACGTATTGCGCCACAAACTGCAACCACGCAGAGCAATAAAAATGGAGCTGCCGAACCACTCCCCCCGTCACAACGCTGCTGTGCCAGCCCCCTCTGGGAGGGGGCCTCGCGCAGGCGATGTGGGAAGGAGTCATTCAACAGCTCCTCTTGATGGATTTCGTTTACTTCAGGATGGGCTCAATGGCAGCAGCCAGTGCATCCTTCTGGGCCTGTGCTTCGGCCAGATCCTTGCCCAGCGTGGTGAAGTAGGTCTTGATTTTCGGCTCGGTGCCGGAGGGGCGGACCACGACGGTGGCACCGTTCTCCAGCGTGTAGATCAGGACGTTGGCCGCGGGCAGACCGGTCTCTTCGGGCTTCTTGTAGTCGGTGACCTTGACGACCTTGTGGCCAGCCAGCTCGGTCAGCGGCTCGTCACGCAGCTTCTGCATGATGGAAGCCATCTTCTCCATGCCGGTCAGGCCGGGGAACTCGAAGCTGTCCACCTTGTTCAGGTAGCGGCCGTACTGAGCATAGATCTCTTCCAGACGCTGCTTGATGGAGGAACCGATGCTGCGGTAGTAAGCGGCCATCTCGCAGATCAGCATGGAGCCGATGACGGCGTCCTTATCGCGGACATAGGGGCCGGCCAGATAGCCGTAGCTCTCCTCGAAGCCGAAGATGAAGCGGTCCACTTCTCCGGCTGCTTCCAGATTGGCGATCTGGTCGCCGATCCACTTGAAGCCGGTCAGCACGTTGCGCATCTCCACGCCGTAGTGCTTGGCCACAGCGTCGGCCAGCGGGGTGGAAACGATGGACTTGACGGCCACGGGATTCTTCGGCATGGTACCCTTCTCGATGCGGCCTGCGCAGATGTAATCCAGCAGCAGAACGCCCATCTCGTTGCCGGAGACCAGCTCATAGCTGCCGTCCGGGCACTTCATGGCGATGCCCACACGGTCGGCGTCGGGGTCGGTGGCCAGCATCAGGTCGGCACCGGTCTCGGTGGCGAGGTCGAGGCCCAGCTTCAGGGCGGCGAAGATTTCAGGGTTCGGGTAGGAGCAGGTGGTGAAGTAGCCGTTGGGGTACTCCTGCTCCGGCACGATGGTGATATCGGTGATGCCCATGTCGTTCAGCACATGGGTGACGGGCACGAGGCCGGAGCCGTTCAGCGGGCTGTAGACCAGCTTCAGGCCAGCGGTCTTGCACAGGCCGGGCCGCACCTGACGGGCCTCGATGGCGTCATACAGGGCCTTCTTGCAGTCGTCGCCCACAAAGCGGATCAGGCCGTTCTCCACGCCCTCGGCGAAGGAGATGTACTTGGCCCCGGTCAGCACATCGGTCTTCTGGATCTCGTCGTAGACGATGGCGGCGGCGTCATCGGTCATCTGGCAGCCGTCCGGGCCGTAGGCCTTGTAGCCGTTGTACTTGGCAGGGTTGTGGGAAGCCGTGACCATGATGCCGGCGTTGCACTCGTAGTAACGGGTGGCAAAGCTCAGGGCGGGCACGGGCATCAGGGCGTCATAGATGCGGACCTTGATGCCGTTGGCGGCCAGAACACCGGCGGCGGTCTTTGCGAAGATGTCGCTCTTCAAGCGGCTGTCGTAGCTGATGGCGACGGTCTGGCTGCCGCCCTGCGTCTTGACCCAGTTTGCCAGACCCTGCGTTGCCTGACGGACAACGTAAATGTTCATCCGGTTGGTGCCGGCGCCCAGAACGCCGCGCAGACCAGCGGTGCCAAACTTCAGCGCCACCGCAAAGCGGTCCTTGATCTCCTCATCATTCCCCTCGATCTTCGCCAGTTCGGGCTTCAGGTCAGCGTCCTCAAGATCCGCTGCCAGCCAGCGCTTATATTCATCCAGATACATATTGCACACCTTACCTTTATTGATTTTGCCAAAGGGTAGTTTTTCCAAACCTACTTATACTATAAACTCTTGTCCGGGCTGTGTCAATTCCATATTATGTAAGAAGTTTTGCCGCACAAATCATACAAATGCCACAAATCGGCAGCCCGGTTCCGCAATTTGGGCTGTCTGGGTCGTTTTTAATGTGGGCAGTTTGACGAACTGCTGGCCGTAGTCGCTCAGCACATCGAGCCACTGCTCCGCCCCGACGCCGTTTTCGTACAGGTATTTCATCAGCCGCATGGCCCGTGGGAAATTTTCCGAGGGGCACAGCGCCCTGTGAGCCGAGCGCACGCCGCCCTCTTCCAGTGCCAATTCCAGCACGATGCCCGTTTCGGTGCGGCGGGCAGAATAGCACAGGGTATGGGCCCGCTGCAACCCTTCCAGCTCTGAGTAAGAGCGGACATACCGACAGGATTCCTTAACGATCATACTTCTTCCCTCCTATTGATTTCACACATTGACTTTATCAATACCCCAAACTATAATGAAAAGCAAGATGGAAATCTGTCGAAATGCAGATTTTCCAGAATCTTAGCCGCTTCTTAACCGCAAAAAACAAAAATGCCTCCAACAGGGAGTGCTGCAAGGAGATTTTATGTACTCTGTCCTGAAAAGCTACGGTCTGAACGGCCTGAACGGCTTTGCTGTTGCGGTCGAGGCGGATGTATCCGGCGGGCTGCCCGCCTTTTCGCTGGTGGGTCTGCCGGACTCCGCCGTGCGCGAAAGCGGCGACCGCGTCCGTGCCGCCGTCAAAAATCTGGGCTTCAAGTGGCCGGACCGCCACATCACGGTCAATCTGGCCCCCGCTGACGTCCGCAAGACCGGCCCGGTTTACGACCTGCCCCTGCTGCTGGCCGTGCTGGCTTCCTCCGGCCAGTTGGAGGCGCTGCCCGCCGATACCGCCTTCCTCGGCGAACTGGCGCTGGATGGGGCCCTGCGGCCAGTGTCCGGTGTGCTTCCTATGGCGCTGGCCGCGGCGGCAGACGGCATCAAAGCCCTCTACGTCCCCGCCGAAAACGCCGCCGAAGCCGCCGAGGCGGGCGGCACTGCCATGAAGGTCTACCCGGCCCGCACCGCGCGGGAGGTGGTGGACGCACTGCGCGGAGTCACGCCCATCGTTCCGACGGTTCCCCTCCCCTTCGACCCCGCCGACAGTTGGAACAGCGCCCCCGATTTCGCGGACGTCATGGGGCAGCCCCTCGCCCGCCGGGCCATGGTCATCGCGGCGGCAGGCGGCCACAATGTGCTGTTGATCGGCGCACCCGGCACCGGCAAATCCATGCTGGCCAAGCGTCTGCCCGGCATCCTGCCGCCGCTGAGCCGGGACGAGGCCGTGGAGACGACGAAGATCTATTCCATCGCCGGGCAGCTGCCCAAGGGGCGCGGGCTTATCACGAGCCGCCCCTTCCGCAGCCCCCATCACTCCGCCAGCGCCGTTTCGCTGGCGGGCGGCGGCGCCACCTTCCGCCCCGGCGAGTGCAGCCTTGCCGACTGCGGCGTTCTGTTTTTGGACGAACTGCCGGAATTTTCCCGCGAAAGTCTCGAAGTGCTGCGGCAGCCGCTGGAGGACGGCCAGATCACGGTCAGCCGCGCGGCGGGCAGCGCCACCTACCCCAGCCGGTTCCAATTGGTCGCGGCCATGAACCCCTGCAAGTGCGGCTATTACGGCCACCCGACCCATCCCTGCACCTGCTCGCCCAGCGCCGTGCGGCAGTACCGCAGCCGGGTTTCCGGCCCGCTGCTGGACCGCATCGACCTCTGCGTCGAGATGGACCCCATCGCCTTTGACGAACTCCACGCGGCTTCCCCCTCCGAGAGCAGCGCCGCACTGCGCCAGCAGGTGCTGCGCGCCCGCCAAGTTCAGGCCAAGCGCTACGCCGCCCCCGGCTACGAAGGTGTCCGCTGCAACGCCCAGCTCACCGCCGGGCAGGTGCGCCGCGTCTGCCGGATGACCCCCGGTGCCGAGCAGCTCCTCCGCACCTCCTACGACACGCTGGGCCTTTCCGCCCGCGCCCACGACCGCATCCTCCGGGTGGCCCGCACCGTCGCCGACCTCGCCGGAAAAGCCCTCCTCGACGAGGACGCCCTGCTGGAAGCTCTGCAATACCGCGCACAGGAAAAGGCCGAACTGACGTTCTGAAAAACTCCGCCGCTTCCCTGCAATTTTTCCCGCCGTTCCTTCGTATTCCAAGTAAAAGGACGACGGGATTTTGTTATACAGGAGGAACCGCTATGGCAATTTTGGAACGTACCATCCGCAATCAGAACTTCGATGCACTTCTTCACCGCTTGGAGCAGGAGATCGTAAGCGGCAGTTGGTCGGCGAATCTCGAAGCTTCCAGCGACTTCCGCGAAGGTTCCGCCCGGTGCAGCGTCCGGGTGTTCGAGCGCTACAGCATGATGGGCGGCAATCGCCTCAGCCTGACGCTGACCTTGTTCCAGAACAGTGACAGTCCCCTCCGCCTTTCGGCTATCACCGCCGGCGGCAGTCAGGCTGTTTTCTTCAAGGTCAACACCCTCGGCGAGGAAGCGTTTCTTGAAGAGGTAAAGCAAGTTTTGGACGATATCGCATCAGAGTAAGAGCATAAAAGAAAGGAATTATCGTATGTCCCTTGTCAGTGTGAGTGTTTTTCTTACCGTCGCGCTCAATACGGCACAACTTGTCTTTTTTGTTACCGGGACGCTGGCATTTATCAAATATTTTCGGAAAAAGTGATCTTTCCAGAATGATAAATGTCCGTCCGCCGATCGGCCTTCCGAATGAACGGGGTGTACTATGAATAAATTGCTCAAAGCAGTCGGCAAATTTCTGCTTTCCATCCTTGCAACGATGTTCCTCGTAACTGGCATCAAAATCGCCGTGGACGGCTGCTGGTTGATTTTTCTTCCCATTGATGAACAGGTCGAATCCGTCACCATTACTTATTCCAGTTTGTCCCCGGACGCAAAAGAAATTTCCGACTCAGACGACCTTAAAAGGTGCACCGCCATGCTGAATCTACTGAAATATAACATTTTCGTCAAATCCGAAGATGATTCCGCACCGCTTGTCACTTACATATTTCATCAAAAGAACGGCTCGGAACTTGTCGTGGCCGCCAATAACGAAACCGTCTTCTACAACGGGAAACAGCATGTTCTGAAACAACCGGAGGTTTTCGTGAACCTCACCGAAGGACTCTTCTTCGGAAGGATATCATAGAATAATTTTGCATAAAAAAGGACTGCCGCTCAAAACGAACGACAGTCCTTTTTCTTACTTGTAAACATCTCCGCGGTTCCCAGCGTCCGTTACGCGAACTGTGATGATTTCCTCTTCCACGGTATACAAAATACGATAGTCCCCAACGCGCAGCCGATAGAAACCGCTCTGTCCCGCCATTGGTTTAATATCACCTGCAAACGGCAACTGCGCCAATGCAGCAAGGATTCTTTTTTGTTGTGTAGGCTGCTGCTTCCGGATAAATTTAGCTGCCCGTTTTTCGATGACTATTTGATACTTCATAGCGCAACTCCCAATTCCCGCGCAAGCTGCTCCAGCGGAATCGTATCTGTCTTGTGCGGGTCAGGGTCATTTTGGTAGTCTTTCAAAAGCTGTTCGCAGTAAGCATCATCTTCTTTTTCCGCCATGTCCTCTGCAACCAGCCCTTGAACATAAGCCAGCACATAAGCCAGCTTGTAATCCGGCAGCGTTGCCGTCAATTGATTCAGTTGTTCCCGAACGCTCATGAAAATCACCTCTTCTACGCCTTCAGTATATCACGAACCACAGTCGAATTCAACCCATTTTCATCAGAACCTCCGCCATGTATCGGGCAGGAACAAAACGAGCATGGGGAAAATTTCCAAGCGGCCCGCGAGCATGTCGAAGATCATGACGAGCTTGGCGGGGTTCGAGTAGCCGCCGAAATTCATCATGGGGCCGACCTGATTCAGGCCGGGGCCGATATTGTTCAGCGTTGCGGCAATGGCGGTGAAGTTCGTCACCATATCGAAGCCGTCAAGGCTGATGAGGAGGAACGACGCCGCAAAAATGAAGATGTAGGCCGCCACATAGACATTCGTTGCACGGATGGTCTCGTGGTTGACCAGCTTGCCGTCCATCCGGACCGGGGCCACCACCTGCGGGTGGAGCGCCTGTTTCAGCTCCTTTTTCAGGCTCTTGCCCAGCAGCAGGAGGCGGCTGACCTTTATGCCGCCGCCCGTGCTGCCCGCACAGGCACCCACAAACATCAGCATCACGAGGATCTCCTTGGAAAGGGTCGGCCAGAGGTCAAAATCGCAGCTGGAAAAGCCGGTGGTCGTGATGATGGAACCCACTTGGAAGGCCGCATGGCGCAGCGCCTCGCCGAGGCCGTTGTACATGCTGTAGATGTTGCAGGTGATGATGCCCACCGCCACCGCGATGATGAGGAAGTAGGCCCGCACTTCCTCGCTGGCTGCGGCGCGGCGGAACCGGCGCATCAGCAGCAGGAAGTAGGCGTTGAAGTTGACGCCGAAGAGGATCATGAAAATGGTCACGACCCACTGGATGTAGGGCGAAAAGCTGGCGAAGCTGTCATTGAGGAAGCCGAAGCCGCCGGTGCCCGCCGTGCCGAAAGCCGTAAGCATGGCATCGAAGACCGACATCCGGCCAAACAGCAGGAAGATGAACTCGATCACGGTCAGGGCAAGATAGATGCCGTACAAAATCTTGGCGGTGGACTGGACCTTGGGCACCAGCTTATCCACCTGCGGGCCGGGGCTTTCCGCCTTCATCAGGTTGACGTGGGAACCGCCGGTCAGGGGCAGCAGGGACAGCAGAAACACCAAAACGCCCATGCCGCCGACCCAGTGGGTGAAGCTGCGCCAGAACAGAATGCCCTTGGGCAGGTCCGCCACAGCGGGCAGGATGGACGCGCCGGTGGTGGTAAAGCCGGAAACGGTCTCAAACAGCGCATCCACCGGGTTCGGGATGCAGCCGGTCAGCACAAAGGGCACGGCACCCACCACACTGATGAGCAGCCAGCACAGCGCCGTGGTCACAAAGCCTTCCCGCATATAGAAGATCTGGCTCTTGGCCTTGACGCGGTGGAACAACGCCCCCGCCAGCGCGCTGAGGGCCGCCGTGAACAGGAACACGCCCATCACGAACCACTCGCCGTAGCACAGGCTGGCGACGGCGGGCAGCAGCAGCAGAGCGCCCTCCGTCAGCAGGATGTAGCTCAGCAGCCGTAAAACGATCGCATAATTCATGCTGCGCCTCCGTCACTCTTCCACGATGTCCCGCAGATCGTGCAGACCATGCTCCAGCGTGACGACGATGACGCTGTCGCCCACTTGGATCTGGTCGCCGCCGCGGGGGATCTTGATCTCATTGCCGCGGGTGATGCAGCACAGCAGGGTATTCTTTTTCAGGTGCAGACGGCTCAGCGGCACACCGGTGGCCCGGCTCTCCTCGTGGACCGTGAATTCCAGCGCTTCCACACGGTCGTCCAGAATGCGGTACAGAGTCTTGATGTTGCTGCCCGCTTCATTCTGCAAGGCACGGACATACTGCACGATGTAATCGCAGGTCATGTACTTAGGGTAGACGATGCTGCCCAGATCCAGCCCGGCCAGAATGTCGTCGAACTCCAGCCGGTTGACCTTGGTGACCAGCTTGCCGTGGGAGTGCTTTTTGGCAAACAGGGTCAGCAGAACGTTCTCCTCGTCGATGTTGGTCAGAGCCACGAAGGCTTCGGTAGACTCCAACCCCTCAGAGAGCAGAAACTCGCGGTTCGAGCCATCCTCGCACAGGATCTGTGCTTCCGGCAGGGACTCGGCCAGCACATTGCAGCGCTCCGGGTCCCGCTCCACGATGCGGACGCGGACATGGTTTTCCAGCAGCTCCTGACTGAGGTAGAAGCCGATGGCACCGCCACCCACGATCAGCGCATTGCGCACCGGGCGGACCGCCAGATGGATGCGCTGGAAGAACTCGTGGGCCTTTTCCTGCGTGGCAAGGAAGGTGACCTGATCGCCGCTGCGCAGCACGAAGTTGCCGTTGGGGATGATGACGTCCCCCGCCCGCTCGACGGCGCAGACGAGGATATCGCTCTTGAGCCGGGTGGGGATCTCGTGGATGGCCGTGCCGTCCAGCTCCTGCTGGTCGGTCAGGGTGAACTTGATCAGCCGGACGCGGCCCCCCGCAAAGGTATCGATCTTGCTTGCGCCGGGGAACCGCAGCAGGTGGGAAATTTCCCGCGCCGCCGCCATCTCCGGGTTGATGATGGCCGAGATGCCGATCTGCTTTTTGATGAAGTCCAGCTCGTGACTGTAGGACGGGTTGCGCACGCGGGCGATGGCGTGGCAGTGGCCCGCCTTCTTCGCGAACATGCAGCACAGCAGGTTCAGCTCGTCGGAACCGGTGACCGCGATGAACACATCGGCTTCTTCGATTCCGGCTTCGGACAGGGTGGTGATGGACGAACCGTTGCCTACGATGCCCATCACGTCATACGACTCGCTCAGGTGCTCCACGCGGGCCTTGTTCGTGTCGATGACCGTCACGCTGTGGTCTTCCTCGCTGAGCTGCCGCGCCAGCGCTGTGCCGACCTTGCCGCCGCCCACCAGAATGATCCTCATAGAAAAAAATCCTTTCTTTTTCTTCCCCTGTGGGAAGTGTATTGCCAAGCGAAAATACAGTTTTAGTATAGCACAGTTCGACGGATAGTTCCACTGTTTATGCGGTTTTCTGAGGTTTTCCAACCGTTCTTGCATTTTGTGTGGAAATGTGGTATAGTCGATTCAACGATTTACTGGAAGGAGGGTGCACCTGAATGGTCGGAACTGCTGCGCGGTTTACTCGAAATCCCGCGTCGTAGATTAAGCGTTTCCGGCTCGAAGTGCGCCCATTTTTAGGGGATATCCCTCTCCGTCTGCTGTGTAGCCAGCTCCCCCGAAGGGGAAGTCATTGGCATACCGGGTAGGCCCTGCGGAACACACAGGTCTTTTTTGCGTGAACGTGCGGGCCTTGTCCTCATTGGCAGATATTTCTTCCAGCAAAGCGTGGAGCATGAATTTTGTGCTGCACAGCTTTGCTGTGCGTTTTTTCTTTTCCAAACGCAGTTTTGATACAACCTCTCCGTCAATGCTTCGCATTGCCACCTCTCCTTGTAGGAGAGGCCTTGGCAGTCCACACCGCGTGTCCGGTTTCGCCAGAGACTCTCCTACCAGGAGAGCCGTCGAGCGTGAGCGAGACTGAGAGGTTGTACGAAGGATCATCAAAAAGGCGCACTTTCTATTTTGAAATCGATTTGTTCAATAGAAAGGGTGTTCCCATGAACCATCCGCTCAACCTGAAAAGACAGCTCCGTTGTATTTATCTTTCCGATTTTTTCTCCGGCCTGCGCATCACGGATGCGGTCTGGGTGGCCCTGCTGGCCGCGCGGGGCTTCTCACTGCTGGAGATCGGTCTTGCCAAAAGCATCTATTATACGGTCAGTCTGCTGGCCGAGATTCCCAGCGGGATGGCCGCTGACCTGTTCGGCCGTAAGCGCGCCCTCGTCTTGGGCGGTGTCCTGGTCGTGGCCTACAACTTATTGATAGCCTTTGCCCCGAACCTGTTTGTCATCTGCCTTGCTATGGCGTTGAACGCACTGTCCAACGCCCTGTTCTCCGGCACCAGTTCTGCACTGACCTACGACAGCTTGAAGCAAGCGGGCCGCGAACAAGATTACATTCAAGTATCGGCCAATGAGTACCAGATCACAAATGTTACCAATGCCCTCGGTTCACTGACCAGTCTTCTGCACAAATTTCTGGGCTTTTCCGGATTTTATCTTCTGAGCGCCGCTTTTGAGAGCATTTCTGCCCTTGCCATCACACGTTTAGAGGAACCCATCGTCACCGAAACGCAGGCCAGCCGGAAGCAGCATCCTCTGCGGGAGCTGCCCGCCCAATTTGCTCAGCTGATCCAGGACAGTCTGCGGGTCCTCCGCTCCTGCCCGTCAGTCGGGAGACTCATTCTGTCCAGCGCCGTCATCAGCGGCTCCAACTATCTGAGCATCATGTTCTTTCAACAGCGTCTGGTAGAACTGGGATATCCCACTTCGCTGCTGTTTCTTCCGTTACTGTTCAGCAATCTGGCTGCTATGCTGGGTACGGAATGGGGTCGTCGAATCCACCTGCACAGTTTCCGGCGGTTTTATACCCTCTGTGCCCTGCTCTGCGGCATCGGATGCCTCTGCGTGGGTGCCGCGCCTGCACTGGTGGGCATTTTGGGTTGTATGCTGGCCGAAGGCGTATTGGGTGCCTGGCTCCTGCACGAGAACCGACTGTTGAACGATGCCATCCCCAGTGACCAGCGGGCCACTCTCATCAGCATGGACAACATAGCCTACAGTCTGCTGATGATTCCCGCCAGCCCGCTCGTGGGTGCAATCGGGGACATTTTCGGGCAGGCCGGGGCCGGACTCGTTCTTCTGGGGCTTGCCGTTGCCCTCAGTGGGCTGATCGTACAAAAGCAGAACTGACACAAAAGGCAGAGCCGAAAAATCCCGGCCCTGCCTTTTGTTTGATCTCTTAATACCGTTCCACACCGTCTTTTGTGACGAGGGCGTAGACCAGCGGGGCTTCGTCGGGCTTTTCGGGACCGTAGACGAGGCCGCTGCGGTACTCTTCGGCGGCGGCGGCGAACTTCTCCGCTGCGCCGTAGAAGGTGGCGAGGCTTTCGCCCTTGTGGACGTAGTCGCCGCGCTTTTTGTGCAGGGTGATGCCGGCGGCAAAGTCCAGCGGGTCGCCCTTCTTCTGGCGGCCGGCACCCAGCAGGACGCTGGCGGAGCCGATCTTCTCGGCGTCATTGGCGACGATGTAGCCGTCCTGCTCGGCCAGCAGCTCATAGCTGGCAGCGGGCTTTTCGAAGAGGCTGTAGTCGTCCAGCACGCGGGTATCGCCGCCCTGCGCCGCGAACATCTCCTTACACTTGGCGAAGGCGGAGCCGTCTGCGATGACGGCCTCGGCCATGGCGCGGCACGCGGCGGGGGTGCCCTTATCGGCCAGCACCAGCATATTCGTCGCCAGTTGGAGGCAGACCTCGGTCAGGTCGGCGGGGCCTTTGCCCTTGAGCACCTCCATGCTCTCCATCACCTCAAGGCTGTTGCCGATGTTGCGGCCCAGCGGGGTGTCCATATCGGTGATCATGGCGGCCACCCGGCGGCCGTGGTGGGTGCCGATGGAGACCATGAGCTTGGCCAGCTCAATGCTCTGATCCACGGTCTTCATGAAGGCACCGGTGCCGGTGGTGACATCCAGCAGGATGGCGTCCGAGCCGGAGGCCAGCTTCTTGGACATGATGGACGACGCGATGAGCGGGATGCAGCTGACGGTGGCCGTCACGTCCCGCAGGGCGTACATCTTTTTATCCGCCACGGCGATGCCCTCGCTCTGGCCGATGACCGACAGGCCGATCTTGTTCACCTGCGCGAAGAAATCCTCCTGCGAGAGGGCGGTCCGGGTGCCGGGCACGCTCTCCATCTTGTCGATGGTGCCGCCGGTGTGGCCGAGGCCGCGGCCGCTCATCTTGGCGATCTTCACGCCGCACGCCGCCACCACGGGCGCGATGACGAGGGTGGTCTTATCGCCGACGCCGCCGGTGGAGTGCTTGTCCACCTTGATGCCGGGGATGGGCGAAAGATCCACCATGACGCCGCTGTGGGCCATCACGTCGGTCAGCTCGGCGGTCTCCGCGTCGGTCATGCCGCGCAGGTAGACGGCCATCATCCAAGCGGCCATCTGGTAATCGGCCACTTCCCCGCTGACGAACCCGTTGACGATGGCTTCCAGCTCCTCACGGGTGTGGGTGCCGCCGTCCCGCTTTTTCGCGATCAGGTCATAAATACGCATAAAGTCACGCTCCTGTTTTCCTAGTTTCTGGTTCCAGTATATCAAATCTTGGCACAAAATCAAGGCACATTTTAGACGTTTTACACGAAAACGGGCGCAGCCGCCCGAAAGCAGCTGCGCCCGGTAAACCTTGCGTCCGAATCAGCGGGAACCCTTGTCGTAAGGGATGCCCTCGGCCTTGGGGGCCATGCTGTTCTTGGAGGTGAAGGCCAGAATGATCATCGAAGCGATGAACGGCATCATGTTATAGATGTTGCTGGACCAATGGAACTGCGCAAGGAAGGTGGAGTCGGCGATGTTGGCCAGACTCTTGAAGACGGCGAAGAACATTGCCGCCGCGCAGATGTTGAAGGGTTTCCACTGGCCGAAGATCATAACGGCCATGGCGAGGAAGCCCGCACCGGCCACGCCGACTTCGAAGTTCCACGTCTGGACCGGAGGCACGATGTAGGCCATGCCGCCGATGGCACCCAGCGCACCGGAGATCAGCACGCCCGCATAGCGCATCTTGTAGACGTTGATGCCCACGGAGTCCGCTGCCTGCGGGTGCTCGCCGCAGGCACGCAGCCGCAGACCGAAGCGGGTCTTATACAGCACGATATAGCTGATGACGAGCAGGACGATGCCCAGCGGGACAAAGACGCTCAGCTCCAAACCGCCGATGCTGAACAGGAACGCCTTATTGGAATAGTTCAGCTTGGCGCTGCCGCTGTCGCTGAAATATTTGGCGATGACGACTGCAATGGCGGTCGCCAGCAGGTTCAGTGCCGTGCCGCCGATGGTCTGGTCTGCCTTCAGGTTGATGGAGGCGAAGGCCAGCAGCAAGCTGTAGACCACACCGGCCAGCGCCGCCACAAGGATGGAGATGAGGACCACCAGCGCCGGGGACATGCTGGAGGGAAGCATGGTCAGGGTGAGGACACCCGCCACGCCGCCGATGACCATGATGCCTTCCAGCGCGATATTGATGATGCCGGAGTGCTCACTGAACATACCGCCCAGTGCCACCAGCATCAGGACGATGCCATACAGCAGGGTATATTTGATCAAAAGCAGCATCTTACTTGCCCTCCTTCTTTGCGTTGGCCTTTTCCGCCGGGGCAGGCTCTGCATTTACGTTGGTCTTGTCCGCGTTCTTGAACAGCATCTTCTGGATCTTGCCGCGGAAGAGCATCGAGAATGCGCACAGATAGATGATGATACCGCTGATGAGGTCGGCGATCTCCGTGGGGTAATACTTGGTGGAAAGGAAGGTGCCGCCCACCGAGATGTGGGAGATGAAGATGGCCGAGAAGATGGTGCCGATGGGGTTGGAGCTTGCCAGCAGGGCAACGGAGATGCCGTTGAAGCCCATGGCCGGGAGGCTGGTGGAGTTCAGCGGGTTCCACTGGCCCACGTTGGACAGGTAGAACAGGCCCGCGCCGAAGCCGGACAGCGCACCGGCGATGGCCATGGAGAGGATGATGTTCTTCTTCTCGTTGATGCCGGCGTAGCGGGCTGCGCTCTTGTTCAGACCGACGGCCTTCAGCTCATAGCCGAAGGTGGTCTTGTTCAGCACGACCCAGATCAGGACGGCCACGATGGCCGCCAAGAAGATGGCAATGGTAGTGCTGTTGGTCTGGAACAGCTTGTTCAGGCCGAAGTCCGGGATGATGGACTGGGCGTAGTCCGCGCTCTTGCCCAGATTCAGGGTGCGGGTGTTGCGCACGTCGTACATGGGGCCGGTGCCGTTCTGGTAGACCAGCTCATTGACGAGGTACAGGCCGATCCAGTTGAACATGATGGAGGTGATGACCTCGTTGATGTTGAAGTAGGCCTTGAAGAAGCCGGGGATCGCGCCCCAGATGCCGCCCAGAATGGCCGCCACCAACAGGCAGACGAACCAAGGCAGCTTGAGCATGATAGCGCAGTAGAGGGCACCGTAAGCGCCCAGCGTATACTGGCCGGCCGCACCGATGTTGAACAGGCCGGTCTTGAAGGCAAAGCCCACGGAAAGGCCGGTCATGACGAGCGGCGCGGCATTGGCCAGCATCTTGCCGACGCCGTAGGGGGCATCATAGAAGCCGCCCTTGAGGATGCGGACAAAGCCGTCGCCCCATGCGTGGGCCGGGTTGATGGCCAGCAGCACAAGGAAGCCGACGGCCATGCCGATCACGATACACAGCAGTGCCGCCAGAACGCTGGTGATGGAACTCTGGAGGACTCTGTGGGAAAGTTTGTTGTTCTTCATTCCTGCTTACTCCCCTTTTCCCTGTTTGCGGGCGCCGGCCATGTAGAGGCCCAGCTCCTGCACCGTGGTGGTCTTGGGATCAAATTCGCCCACGATCTCACCCTCATACATGACAAGGATGCGGTCGGACAGGTTCATAACTTCGTCCAGCTCCAAGCTGACCAGAAGGACAGCCTTGCCCTTGTCGCGCTCCGCCACGATCTGACGGTGGATGTATTCGATCGCACCCACATCCAAGCCGCGGGTGGGCTGGACAGCGACCAAGAGCGTGGGATCCTTATCGATCTCACGGGCGATGATGGCCTTCTGCTGGTTGCCGCCGGACATGCTGCGCACGATGGTGGAGCTGCCCTGACCGCTGCGCACGTCGTACTGCTGGATCAGCCGATCGGAATACTCGCGCACCTTATCGCTGCGGATGAAGCCGTTCTTCTGGAACTCCGGCTGCCAGTAGCGCTGGAGCACGATGTTGTTCTCAAGGCTGTAATCCAGCACCAGACCGTGCTTGTGGCGGTCTTCGGGGATATGGCTCATGCCGTCCTTGGAGCGCTGGCGGATGCTCTCACTGGTGATGTCCTTGCCGTCCAGCATGATCTTGCCGCCGTTGATCTTTTCGAGGCCGGTCAGGCCATAGATGAACTCGGTCTGGCCGTTGCCCTCGATACCGGCCAAGCAGACGATCTCCCCGGCGTGGACTTGGAACGAGACGTTCCTGACGGCATCCTTCTTGTGCTGGGGGCTTTGCATGGTGACGTTCTCCACGTCCAGCACCACCTTGCCCGGCTTTGCGGGCTTTTTATCGACCTGAAGCTGGACATCACGGCCGACCATCATGCGGGAGAGCTCCTCCTTGGTGGTGTCCTTGATATCCACGGTTCCCATATACTTGCCCTTGCGCAGGACGGTGCAGCGGTCGGCGACCGCCATGATCTCGTTGAGCTTGTGGGTGATGAAGAGGATGGACTTGCCCTCCTTCTTGAACCCGCGCATGATCTCCATCAACTCGTCGATCTCCTGCGGGGTCAGGACGGCGGTGGGTTCGTCGAAAATCAGGATCTCGTTGTCGCGGTAGAGCATCTTCAGGATCTCAACGCGCTGCTGCATACCGACCGAGATATCGCTGATGAGCGCATCCGGGTCCACACGGAGGCCGTACTTCTCGCTCAGCGCCATGACCTTCTTGCGGGCCTCGGCCTTCTGCAAAAAGCCCAGCTTATTGGGTTCCACGCCCAGAATGATGTTGTCCAGAACGCTGAAGCACTCCACCAGCTTGAAGTGCTGGTGCACCATGCCGATGCCCAGTGCGTTTGCGTCGTTGGGGTTGCGGATGGCGACCTCCTTGCCGTTTTTGAGGATCTTGCCCTCCTCCGGCTGATACAGGCCAAACAGAACGCTCATCAGCGTACTTTTGCCCGCACCGTTTTCGCCCAACAGGGCGTGTACCTCGCCTTTGCGCAGCTGCAGGGTGATATCATCGTTTGCCTTGATACCGGGGAATTCCTTGGTAATGTGGAGCATCTCGATCACAAAATCCTCTGCCAATCTGCTCACTCTCCTTTCGTGCCGGTTCGACACCTATACTATTCTATCTCCCATTATACCGTATTTTTGCCGTTTTGCACACTTCTTTTTGAATTTTTAAGGAATCACCATATCAAAAGTATGACTTTTGTGCAACTTCTCCAGTTTTTTCCGAAGTCATCTTTCGATCAAGGGCTGCAAAAAAAGGAGGGGCACCCATGCGGGGTGCCCCTCCTTTGGGGTTTTATAGGAGCAATTACTGGATGTAGTTGACGGTGGTGAACTCGCTGACGGTGGGCTTGGTAGCGTCGTCGGAGCTGTTGTCAACAGTGATCTCGCCGGAAGCGATCTTCTCCTTGAGGGACTCATAGTCCTCCACGGTGAAGGTGTCGAAGTTCCAGCTGTCCTCATCGGTGGGCAGACCAATGTAGTCGCCGTCTTCCAGACCGAAGTTGCCGTTGGAACCGGAGATCTCGCCCCACTCGCCAGCCTCGATGTCGGACAGAGCGGTCTCGACAGCAGCGGACAGGCCCTTCATAGCAGAGGTGATGAACGGGTTGTAAGCGTAGGAACCATCTGCCACGCCGTTGACGCCGATGTAGTTCTGGTCAACGTCAACACCGATGACGTAGCCGTTGTTCTTCAGAGCAGCCTCGACAGCGGAGGTGTAGATGCCGCCGCCGCAAGCGAAGACAACCTGCGTGCCGTTGGAGTACCAGCCCTCCATACGGGAGGTGATGTTTGCGTCGCCGTAGAACTGGCCGCCGTAGAAGTAGTTGACCTCGATGTTCTGGCCCAGCTCCTGAGCAGCAGCGTCAGCGCCCTGCACGAAGCCATAACCGTAACGGATAACTGCGGGAACAGCCATGCCGCCGAGGAAGCCCAGCTTGGTCTTGCCGTCCTTCGTGATGGCGTAACCAGCCAAATAACCTGCCTGCTCCTCCTTGAAGGTGATGCAGTAGCAGTTGGTGGGGATGCTGTCGGTGCCGATATCGCCCTGCGTCACATCGATGGCGATGAACTTGACATCGGGATACTGCTCAGCAGCCCATGCCAGAGAAGCGCCGTACAGGTAGCCGACGCAGACGATGACCTCAGCGCCATCGTTGACAGCCTGACGGATCATGGTCTCGCGGTCCTCATCGGAAGCGTCTGCTTCGGGGATGTAGTACTGGCAGTCATCGCCCATGTAGGCAGAGACGGCGCTCCAGCAAGCCTGATTGAAGCTCTCGTCATCGATGGTGCCGGTATCGCAGGTCAGAGCGACCTTTACGATCTTGCCAGCAGCCTCAGAGCCGGCTGCAGATGCAGCGGAAGAGGATGCAGCAGCAGAAGAAGCGGTGCTGGTGGAAGAGGAAGAACCGCCGCAAGCGGTCAGAGCAGCAGCAGCGGCAGCGGCACCAGCCACAGCCATAAAGTTACGACGAGAAATCATCATAAGTAAAATCTCCTTTTATGTGTACAAAAACTTTCGTTTTACGACCAAATGTGCACACTCGCACATTTACTGGTTCAAGTATAGCCGGGAGATGTGAGGAAAGCAAGGAAATTCCGATTACAAAATCTTTACAGATTTTTTGTAAAATTCGCGTAAAAGTAATACCTTTTAGCCAATTTCGCGTGTTTTCCCGCTTCCGGGGCCGTTATTCTTCCACGGCCTTGTTGCCCGCCACATTGGAGGGCCCGAAGCCGAAGGGCAGCAGCTCGTCCATGCTGCGCTCGATGAAGTCGTCCGGCGTCTTCGCCATGATGACGTTCAGCTCCGGCCCGCCGAACTCGAACAGTGCCTGACGGCAGACGCCGCAGGGGGAGGTGATCTGCTTGTTCACCTCGCCCCGGCGGGCACCCACGATGGCGATATCGGTAAACTTGGTCACGCCCTCGCTGACGGCCTTGAACAGCGCCGTGCGCTCGGCACAGCTGGTGGGGGTGAAGGCGGCATTCTCCACGTTGCAGCCGGTGAAGATGCGGCCATCCTCGGCCCGCAGCGCCGCGCCCACCATAAAATCGGAATACGGCACATAGGCTCCCTCGCGGGCCTTCAGCGCCATTCGGATCAGCTCTTTCTTTTCGTCTAAAGTCAGATTGGTCATAGGGGCCTCCTTTTCATTCTAAAGTATAAACAAACGTTTCTGCGTCTTTCTGAACAAATCCTATACTTTCAAACATTTTGCGGGACTGCTTGTTGAAAGAATAAATTTCTGCATAGCATCGCGGATACTTCTTCTCTTTTGCCAGTGCAAGAATCTTTCCAATCACTGTTCTCCCAATGTGCCGATTCTGATACCCTTTGCAGACCACAATCGAAATTTCTCCGCTTGTCTGCAAGCATACATCTCCGCACAGAATGCCCTTATATTCAATGTAGAACAAATCACCATGACTACTCAGATACTGGTACATATTTTTCAGGATAGACAGGTCATAAATGCGATTCTGATTATCTACATGATGGCACAGTTCTGCGTCCTGATACCACGGAAGGGCAATTTCATAGGCTGGGTAATAAGGTACAAGGCGGATATCCTGATTTGGTTGAAAGTCGTTCATCTTTCATCCCCTCTTTTGCACTTCAATTATACGGCGTGTTCTCAAATTCTTCAAGAGATTTCTCGTTATTCATTTATTATGTAATGAAAGTTCTTGCATTTTTCATTACAGACGCATATAATAGAATCAAGAAAGAGGTGTATTAGAATGGCAAATGCAGTCAATGTGAACTTCCGGATGGACCCAGACCTGAAACGCAACATGGAGGAAGTCTGTGCTGAGATGGGGCTTTCCATGACGACTGCTTTCACGATTTTTGCGAAAAAGGTCTCGCGCGAGCACCGCATTCCATTTGAGGTCTCTGCTGACCCGTTCTACGCAGAGAGCAACATCAATCACCTGCGTCAGATCGTGCACGACATCGACACCGGTAAGGCCAAGCTCACCGAGCACGACTTGATCGAGGTAGATTAAATGAGATTGCTTTGGGAAGAGGAAGCGTGGGAAGATTATTGTCTTTGGCAGACACGAGACAAAAAGCTGCTGAAGCGGATCAATGCCCTCCTAAAGGATATTCAACGGAACACCTATGAGGGCATCGGCAAACCCGAAGCCTTAAAGGGCGATTTGAGCGGCTGGTGGAGTCGCCGAATCGACGACACGCACCGAATCGTTTATAAGGAGCAGGACGGAAATATCATCATCGCGTCCTGCTTCGGACATTATGATGACACCTGAAAAGAGGGGGCAGCTGCCGTGTGGTAGCCGTCCCCTCTTTCTTTTCAAACCATAATCAGTATTCTGCCCCCAAGGCGACCTTCATCATACTGGTGAAGCTGTTCTGACGCTGCTCGGCGGTGGTGATCTCCGGGGAGACGAAGCTGTCGGAGATGGTCAGCAGGCAGGCGGCGTTCTTGCCCAGAACCTGTGCATTGGCGAAGAGGGCGTAGCTCTCCATCTCCACGCAGAGGCAGCCGCGCTCGTCCCGCAGCTTTTCCCAATAGGTCGGCTTTGCGTCGGAGGGCTGGCGGTAGAAGACATCGGAGGAGTGGATGCTGCCCTCGATGAGAGGGATGCCCTGCTTTGCGGCGGAAGCGCGGAGCTTCTCGTTCAGGCTCTCGCTGGGCAGGGTGATGTCCCCCTCGAAGCCGCTCTGGACGCGGGCATAGTTGGACTCGCTGACGGCACCGGTGGCCAGCACAACGTCAAAGAGCTTGGCCTTGTCGGTGTAGCTGCCCGCAGAGCCGATGCGGATGATGTTATCCACATCGTAGAACTTGAACAACTCGTAGGAGTAGATGCCGATGGAGGGCATCCCCATGCCGCTGCCCATCACGCTGATGGGGTGGCCCTCATAGGTGCCGGTAAAGCCCAGCATCCCGCGGACAGCCGTGACCTGACGGACATCCTTGAGGAAGGTGTCTGCAATGAATTTTGCCCGCAGCGGATCGCCGGGCATCAGAACGGTTTTTGCGAAGTCGCCTTTTTCAGCGCTGATGTGAGGGGTTGCCATAGTCTTGATCTCCTTTATTTTATTTTTATTTCTTACCGGGGAAGAAATTCTGTGGGGCCAGATAGGAACCGCTGCGACGGATCTCAAAGTGGCAGTGGTTGCCGCTGGAACGGCCAGTGCTGCCCACATAGCCGATGAGCTGGCCTTGGCGGACGCTCTGGCCCGCACTGACGGTCAGGGACAGGCAGTGCGCATAGACCGTGGTGTAGCCGCCGGAGTGGCTGATGATGACCGAGTAGCCGTAGCCGGTGCCCGCGCCCGCCTTATTGTAGCCCGCCTTGGTGACGGTGCCGCCGGCGGAGGCGTAGATGGGCGTGCCCGCCGGGGCGCAGATATCCACGCCCTTGTGGCCGCTGCCGTACCAGCGCGAGCAGTAGCGGTAGTTGGGTACAGGCCAGATGAACTGGCCGCTGCCGGTAATGTACTGGGTTTTGTTGGTCACCTTCTTGGTGCCGACGACGACCTTCTTGTTCACGGCCTCCTTGATGGTCTGGGTCGAGAGGACCGTCTGCTCCAGCAGGGTGCCGTTGGTATCATAAACATTCTGCAGCGTCACGAGGCGGATGCCGTTCTCGCCCTCCTGCAGGGTCTTGGTGGTGCCCTTGGTATAATCGCTGGACTTAGTGGTCTCGGTGCTGAAGGGGATCTCCTCCTGCCGGGCCTCCACCTTGGTGATCCGCACCTCCAGCGTCGCTTCTTCCTTGGTCACGATGAGGGTATCGCCTTCCTGAATGTTCGATGTCTCGGTCAGGGGTGCCCCCTTGAAGTTGGTGTTCAGGGCACACAGTTCGCGGAAGGTCAGGTCATTTTTCTGGGCGATGGACCACAGGGTGTCGCCGGTCTGGACCGTGTAGGTCTGTTCCTGCTGGCGGACACCGGAGATCAGATCCTCGATGGAGTTGTCATCCTCGAAGCTGTCGTTGAAGTAGATGCCGTCTTCCAGCGTGACGGTCTTGTTGAAGCCGACCGTCACGTTCTCGTCGTCCTTGTACTCCTCTTCGTAGGGGCTGACCATATTGTTCAGGTAGGTGCGCAGCGCGTCGCCATCGGAGCAGACTGCGGTGAGCTCGCCGTCCAGATACAGGGCCGTGCCCTCGCTGATCTCGTCGCTGGCGCTCTTCAGAATGGCGTCGGCGGTCTCGCTCTCGTCCATCACCTGATGGGCGATGGAGATGGTGTAGGTCGGCTCAATGGTCCAATCGGTCTTATCGGTGCCCGCGTAATTGATACGCTGCATCACGTCGTCACGGGCGAGGTTGAAGACCGTTTCGTTGGCCACATAGCCGACGGTCTGGCCGTTGACCTGCACCGCCAGCGCATAGGGCTGGCGGATGGTGTGGTTGAAGACGGACAAGAACACCGCCAGCATACAGACCGGCAGGATGTACATGGCCATCCGGGGCAGCAATTCGCGGTTGCGCCGGATGCCGCTGGCAAAGTAGTGGGCGCTGGCCTTGAGCGCCGCGCCGAAGCCCTGCTTTTTCCGGACATCGTAGGCGTGCACCAGCAAAGAGCCGATGCCCCGGAAGAAGAGCAGAATGGGGCCGAACAGCTCCCGGAACATCTGGGCCGCGCCGGGGAAAGCGGTGACGGCCACCTCATGCAGCACATCGCAGATGCCGTGCCACAGCCACAGCCACCCGGCGGCAAGGCCGCGGCCCACACGCACCAGCGTATATTCGGCAGCAAAGCCCAGTGCGTAAAGCTCTTCGCCCACCGTCAGCACCATGGCGCTCCCCCGCAGCTTCTGCGACAGGTTGTTCATGCGGTGCTGTGTCTTGCGGCGGAAGTGGTGTCTCCGCAGCAGCCGGCTGCACTGGAGCTGGGCCCACAACGAGCGCAGCGTCCGCTTGTGCTTCACCGGCGGCGCTGACGGGGTCTCCTGCCGCGGTTCATTTGTCTTTTCGTCGATCAAAAGGGGTTGCTCCTTCCTGACAAGGATCAAAAATCAAGTCCAAAAATGACTCATTCAGTCTTATTATACACTCTGTCCGCACCGAAACAAGGTTCCTCACAGAATTTGGGCAGACCTTTCACGGACTTTTCACTTCCTTTTCATATTTGAAAAGGATTTTTATCCCAGAAGGGCCTTCATATCCGGCGGCAGCGGGCTTTCGACGGTGACGGTCTGCCACGCCTCGTCCCGGCCGGGCACCTGCACCCGGATGCCCTCCGGCGTCACGGTATGCCGCGGCACCCGGAAGGTCTGGCTTGCGCAGTGGAGCGCCTGACGCCCGATCTTCTCCCGGCTGCCGCCGTAGAGGTCATCCCCGGCCAGCGGGTGCCCGATGGAGGCGAAGTGGACCCGAATTTGATGGGTCCGGCCCGTCACCGGTACACAGGCGGCAAGGCTGAGGCCGTGATCCGCTTCTAATACGGTATACTCCGTGCGGCTGGGCTTGCCCTCCGGCGTCACGCACCGGCCGATGATGCTCTCCGCCTGTCGGCCGATGGGGGCGTCGATGACCCCTTCGCCGAGGGGAAGCTCCCCTTCTGCGATGGCGTCGTAGCGCTTTTCCACATTCCGGGCCAGCAGCGGGGCCGCGTAGGCATTCTTCGCCGCCAGCACAAGGCCGCTGGTGTCTTTGTCGATCCGGTTCACCGGGCGGAAGACCGGGCTTTCGCCCCGCGCTTCCATCAAGGCAGCATAGCCGTTGGCCAGCGTACCCAGCGGGTAGTTCAGCGTGGGGTGCACCGCAAGGTGGGGCGGCTTTTCCAGCACGATGGCGAACGCATCCTCGTAGACGACCTTCACCGGGATCTCTGGCTGGGGGGCCACGCCCGCGCCGTCTTCGGGCAGCTCGAAGGAGATGTCCTGCCCGGCGGCCACCCGGCGGTTGGCAAGGATGGGTTCCCCCTCCGCAAAAAAGCCGCTGCCGTGGAATTTCACCGCGCGGGCAAGCTCGGTGGAGACGGCACACATCCGCAGAAAATTGCGCAGCAGCGCGCCATCCGCTTCGGGCGGGACGGAAAAGATCAGCTTCATCCGTTCTTCCCTCCCCCCAAAAATTGCACGCGATAGATAAGTTTATTATATCAAATTTCGGCTGTACTTGCAATTCTTGTTTTTTTATGGTATCATGAGGGACGGAAAACGAGTGGAACATACGGCGGCGGGGCGGCTTTGACCGCCCTGAGGAAAGTCCGGGCCTCACAGAGCACGGTAACTGCTAACGGCAGCCGAGGGCGACCTCAGGGAAAGTGCAACAGAAAGGAAACCGCCGCAGCAATGCGGTAAGGATGAAAGGGCGAGGTAAGAGCTCACCAGCGCACCGGTGACGATGCGGCTTTGTAAACCCTACCGGAAGCAACACCTATATGGGACGGATAGCGCTGCTCGCGTGTCCCGATGGTGGCATGAGCCTGTCAGCAATGGCAGGTCGAGACAGATCGTCGTTTAATACAGAACCCGGCTTACGGTCTATCTCGTTTTCCATTTTGTGTTCGTTCGGAGCTGCCGCAGCCTGTCTGCGGCGGCTCTTTTTGTTTGCTCCCGCTTTATTCACGCAATTTTTACCGCTCTGTCACTTTTCGTTTGGCGCAGAGTGTGGTATACTATGTGCACCACAGCGGCCCATCTGTCCGCCGTGGCCAAACACAACAGACAGGATGTGAAATCCTCCGATGAAAGATGGATTTTTGAAAGCAGCAGCTCTCTCGCCCGCACTGCGGGTGGCGGACTGCACCTATAACACCGCCCAGATCATCCAGCAGCTGCGCGAGGCTGCCGGGCGCGGGGTCAAGCTCGCGGTCTTCCCGGAGTTCTGCCTGACCGGCTACACCTGCGGCGACCTGTTTTTGCAGCGCACCTTGCAGCAGGGTGCGCTGACCGGCTTGCAGACGATCTTGGACGCCAGCCGGGAGCTGGACGTGGTGGCGCTGGTGGGGCTGCCGCTGCTGGCGCGGGGCAAGCTGTACAACTGCGCTGCCGTCCTCTGCCGCGGGCAGCTGCTGGGTCTTGTGCCCAAGACCTACCTGCCCAACTACGGCGAGTTCTACGAAAAGCGCCAGTTCACCCCCGGCTCCACCGAGGTGGAGACCATCACGGTCTGCGGCCAGCAGGTGCCCTTCGGCACCTCGCTGCTCTTCCGCTGCCGGGAGATGCCGAGCTTCGTGTTGGGCGTCGAGATCTGCGAGGATCTGTGGAGCGCTCTGCCGCCCTCCACCTTCCACGCCCTCGCCGGGGCCACCGTCATCGCGAACCTTTCGGCCAGCGACGAGACCGTCGGCAAGGCGGAATACCGCCGAGCATTGGTGGAGAACCAGTCCGCCCGTCTGCTCTGCGGTTACCTGTACGCTTCCGCCGGGCACGGCGAGAGCACGCAGGACATGGTCTTTGCGGGCCACGACCTCATTGCTGAAAACGGCACCCTGCTGGCCGAGGCGGCTCCCTTCGCGGGCGGCCGCGCCGAGACCGAGCTGGATTGTCAGCGGCTGGAGGCCGAGCGGGCCCGCAACACCAGCTTTGAGCCCTCTGCCGACGGCTATGTGACGGTGGAGTTCAGCCTGACCCCCGCCGACGCCGTGCTGACCCGCTGGGTGGACCCCACCCCCTTCGTCCCCGGCGACCCCAAGCGCCGCGCCGAGCGCTGCGAACTGATCCTGAAGATGCAGGCCGACGGCCTTGCCAAGCGGCTGGAACACGCCCACGCCAAAACGGCGGTCATCGGCATCTCCGGCGGGCTGGACAGCTGCCTTGCTTTGCTGGTGGCCGTCCGCGCCATGAAGCAGCTGGGCCGCCCCACCACCGATGTGCTGGCCGTGACCATGCCCTGCTTCGGCACCACCAAGCGCACCCGCAGCAATGCGGAAATTTTGTGCGACGAACTGCACGTCAGCTTCACCGAAATCGACATCGCCAACACCGTCCACAGCCATTTTGCCGACATCGGGCAGGATGAAAGCGTGCTGGACGTGACGTTCGAGAACGGTCAGGCCCGCGTCCGGACACTGGAGCTGATGGACACTGCCAACCGCACCGGCGGCCTCGTGGTGGGCACCGGCGACCTTTCCGAACTGGCGCTGGGCTGGGCCACCTACAACGGCGACCACATGAGCATGTACGGCGTGAACGCAGGCGTACCCAAAACGCTGGTGCGCCATCTCGTCCGGTACGAAGCCGACATTGCCGCCACAGCAGAGCTCAAGAACGTCCTGCTGGACATCCTCGACACCCCCGTTTCCCCCGAACTGCTCCCCGCCAAGGACGGCGAGATCGCGCAGAAGACGGAGGATCTCGTGGGCCCCTATGAGCTGCACGACTTTTACCTTTATTACGTGCTCCGCTTCGGCTTCGGCCCGGCGAAGATCTTCCGCTTGGCCAAGGCGGCCTTTGCGGGCCGTGCCGAGTACCCGGACGAAGTGCTGTACAAGTGGCTGCGCAATTTCTACTGGCGGTTCTTCGCCCAGCAGTTCAAGCGCAGCTGCCTCCCCGACGGCCCCAAGATCGGCAGCGTGACCCTCTCCCCCCGCGGCGACTGGCGGATGCCCAGCGACGCGGCGGCGGCGCTCTGGCTGGCCGAGCTGGAACAACTTTTCCCCCACGAAGGATGACCCATGAAACAACATTCCAAACTTTTCGTCAACCTGATCTTTGCCGCGGTGATTCTGGCCGCTGCGGGCATTCTGTTCGCCCTGCGTGCCGCCCACACCACCCCCGGCAGCACTTTGGAGGCGGAGCTGATCTACGGCGACGCCAACACCGTGCAGAAGTTTTCTCTGGACAAGGATGCGACGTATGACGTGGACACCGGTACCTACACCGTCCACATCGAGGTCAAGGACGGCGCGGCCCGCTTTGTAGACTCGCCCTGCCCCGACCACATCTGCGAAGGCTACGGCTGGCTCTCGGCAGAGGATCAGTCGGCCACCTGTCTGCCCGCCCGTGCGGTGCTGACCATCGTCCCGCTGTCCTGAGGGACCAGTCGAAAGGAGTTTTTCGATGTTCGATGAAAAAGATACTTCCCGGCATGTGCACCGGGGTGCCCGGAACGACCCGGACAAAACGGTGGTGGTAGACAGCTCGGCGTTCTTTGCGCCCGAAACGGCCCAGCCGACGCCGCCTCCGCCCGCCAAGAAGCCCCCGAAAAAGAGCAGCGCCCCGGCCCCGCAGCCGCCCCGCCGCTCTTCCGGAAATGACTACAAGCCCCCGAAGCGAGGTTCCGTTTTGCTGATCGTACAAGCCATCCTCAGCGTGGCGGCGTTCATCCAACTCTGCCGCACCCAGATGCTGCCCACCCTCTACCTCGTCATCATTGCGGCGCTGCTGGTGCTGTTCTGGCTGCTGGTCAAGCGCTGTCAGGAATACAAGGCCCCCGGCACCGTTTCCCGCGTGTTCTCGGTCTTTCTGTGCGCCATGCTGGCCGTCGGCTGCGTCTGGGCGCAGCAGGGCCTTGCCGCGTTGGATAACGTCACCTCCGGCCTGATCTCCGGCGCAGAGGCCAACAAGATCACCAAGGAGCCTTTTGTGCTCTACCTCAGCGGCGTGGACAACCGCGGTGAGCTGACCGAAAAAGCCCGCAGTGACGTGAACATCCTCGCTGTGGTCAACCCCACCACCAAGCGGGTCGCCCTCATCAACACTCCCCGCGATTACTACGTGGATCTGGCGGGCACTGACAGCAAGGATAAGCTGACCCATGCCGGCCTGTACGGTGTGGAGACCAGCATGGCCACGCTGGGCAACCTGTACGGCATCCAAGTGGACCACTACATCCGCATCGACTTTTCGGGCTTCATCAGCATCATCGATGCCGTAGGCGGCGTGGACGTCTACTCCGATCAGGCCTTTACCTCGGTGGGCAGCCCCGGCTACTATGACCCCACCACCTTCGCCGAGGGCTGGAACCATCTGGACGGCAAGAGCGCGCTGGCCTTTGCGCGGGAGCGCCACGCTTTCGCTTCCGGCGACATCCAGCGCGGCATCAACCAGATGAAGGTCATCGACGCCATGGCGAACAAGCTCAAGTCCCCCACCGTTCTGATGAGTTTTTCCAAGCTGATGGACGCCGTTTCCAACTGCTTCGTGACCAGCCTTTCGCAGGAGCAGATCTCCGCGCTGGTCCGGATGCAGCTGGGGGACCTCGCCAACTGGGACATCGAGAGTTGCTCCGTGACCGGTTCCAGCGGCAAGAGCAGCCAGTGCTACTCCGCCAAGGGCCAGAGCCTCTACGTCATGAAGCCCGATGAAAGCTCCGTCAGCAAGGCCAAGGAGCTGATTGCCTCTGTTCTGGGCGGCGAGGGTACCGTCAGCGACACCCAGCAGACCCCAGAGAAGACCGACGTCCACACCCCGACCGCCGACCCCAACGCCGCCGTTTCCGTGCCGGAGACCCCGGCCGACAGCGTGATCGTGGAGGAACCGGCGGAGAGCATCCCGGAGGAGGAAGTGCCCGCCGACGAGCCCCCCGCGGAAACGACCCCGGAACCCCCGGCTGACGGTGAGCAATCCGCTTCCACCGAAGCCCCGGCGGAGGAGGCCCCCGCCGAGAGCGATTCTGGCGACGGTTCCACCGAGGCACCGTCCATCTCCCTGCCTACGCAGGAGCAAGTGGAACAGGCGGCTTCCTCCCTCCATCAGGCCGCTTCCACCGTGCTGGATGCCCTGTTTGGTTCCAGCTCCGGGCAGTAAATAGCCGCAACAAAAAATTCCCGAACCGTTTGGTTCGGGAATTTTTTTCGCCTTAGATTCGTTTATTCCGCGTCGCCCAGCTCGAAGGTCTTGACGGAAGCGGTGCCGTTGCGGCCGACCTTGTCGGCACGCAGATACTGGCGGGTGGTCTCGCCGTTGGAGGTCACGTCTGCCACATACACGGTGTTCTCCTCAGCCTCGATGGGGAACTCCTCGACCATGCCCTTCATGGGCTCAGCGCTCAGGTCCTCGTAAGCGCCATTCAGCTTCCACAGCTTCATGGTATCGCCGTTGGAGAGGGTGAACTCGCCGTAGCAGTCGGCGTCGTAGGTCTTGCCGTTCACTTCCATCTGCTCGGTGCTGACCACGCTGGCCGCAGCGGCTTCGCTGGAAGCGCTCTCGGAAGCGGCCACAGAAGAGGCAGCCTCGGAGGATGCAGCAGCGGAAGAAGCAGTGGTAGAGGAGGCGCTGCCGGAGCAGCCCGCCATGGACAGGGCCAGCACAGCAGCAGCCAGTGCAACGCCCATCGCACGATTCAGTTTCATTGTATGAACTCCTTTGTTTGTTCCAATCCTACATTTGCCCGCCCACAAAGAGCTGATCTGCTCTTTCCTCACGGACAGGCAAGAATCAGTCTACCACAATGGAAGCCACACTTCAAGCATTTTCGTGGATTTTGTTGCCATTCTGTGACTTTTACTTCAGGATTTCCGGCAGAATGCTCTGGCCGTCGAGGGTGGAGGCATCCACGCCGAGGTAATCGCAGATGGTGTGGGCGATGGTGCCGAAGCAGCGCTTGGTGCCGAGGTCCACGCCGGGCTTGACGCCCTTGCCGCAGATCAGGTAAGGCACATACTCACGGGTGTGGTCGGTGGTCTTGGTATAGGAGGGGTCGCAGCCGTGGTCGGCAGTGATCATCAGCAGATCGCCCTCCCGCATACCGGGGACGAAGTCGGCGAGGAAGCGGTCGAACTCGGTGGCGGCGGCGGCATAGCCTGCCACGTCGCGGCGGTGGCCGTAGAGCATGTCGAAATCCACGAGGTTCACAAAGGCGAGGCCCTCAAAATCGCGGGTCTGCAGCGCCTTGGTGAAGGCGATGCCGTTGGTGTTGCCGGTGGTTTTGATCTTTTCCGTCACGCCCTCGCCGTCGAAGATGTCGAAGATCTTGCCCACGGCGATGACGTCCCTGCCCGCATCTTTCAGCAGGTCCAGCATGGTGGCGCGGGGCGGCTTCAGGCTCAGGTCGTGGCGGTTGGTGGTGCGGTAGAAGGTATCCGCCGTGCGGCCGAGGAAGGGCCGGGCGATGACGCGGCCCACGCCGTACTCGCCTTTCAGCATCTCGCGGGCGATCTCGCAGTAGCGGTACAACTCGTGTACCGGCACCAGCTCCTCGTTGGCCGCCACTTGGAAGACGCTGTCGGCGCTGGTGTAGACGATGAGGGCGTTCTCCTGCATCGCCTGTTCACCGTAGTCCTTGAGCACCTGCGTGCCGGAATAGGGCTTGTTGCAGAGCACCTTGTGGCCGGTCTTTTCCTCGAACGCATGGATCAGCTCCTCCGGGAAGCCATTCGGGAAGGTGGGCAGCGGTTTCGGGCTGACGACACCGGCGATCTCCCAATGGCCGATGGTGGTATCCTTGCCCATGCTCTGCTCCTGCAGCCGGGCAAAGGCACCCACCGGAGCGTCGGACTTCTCCCCCGTCGTCACGCCGTCGATGTTGAACAGGCCCAGCTTTTGCAGGTTGGGGCAGTTGAAATTCGGGTGCTTCGCGATTGCGCCGAGGGTGTTGGTGCCCGCATCGCCAAAAGCGGGGGCGTCCGGCTCTGCGCCGATGCCAAAGCTGTCCAGAACGATCAGAAAGACACGTTTTTCCATAGATGGTTCTCCATTTCGTCTTTGTCGGTGTCCCACGGGAAAGTGAGACTTATTTCTGGCTCCATTATAAGCAAATCTTCCCCCGGATGCAAGGGCTTTCCCCGCGCTGCAGCACCTTACGAAATTTTAACCAAATCTTTGCAATCTTCCTCTTGCCCTATTGTATCCAACCGTTTATAATATAGAGTGGTGTGGTTTTGAACCAAAGCCACCAAGGCGTCTTTCGCCGCGGCAAAAGGCCGGGGATCCCGTCCTTTGCCAAATGCAGCCGTTTGGGCTGCTGCGTTAAGATAGAGAGTAGTATTGAGAAAGTTGGAGGTACTGAAATGAGAAAAACGAAGATCATCTGCACCCTTGGCCCTTCCACCGACAAAGGCGACGTCCTGCGCGACCTGATCGCCAACGGCATGAACGTGGCCCGTTTTAACTTTTCCCACGGCTCTTACGAGGAGCACGGCGGCCGTCTGGCCAAGCTGAAGGCTCTGCGCGAGGAGCTGGGCAAGCCCGTCGCCGCCCTGCTGGACACCAAGGGCCCGGAGATCCGCCTGAAGGAGTTCAAGAACGGCGTCGAGATGCTGGAAGCCGGCCAGACCTTTACCCTGACCACCCGCGAGGTGGAGGGCACCAAGGAGATCTGCTCCATTACCTATAAGGACCTGCCGCAGGATGTCCACGAGGGCGGCACCATCATGCTGGACGACGGCCTGATCATGCTGCGCATCGAGAAGGTCACCGACACCGACATCACCTGCACCGTGCTGAACAACGGCAAGATCAAGACCAAGAAGGGCGTCAATGTCCCCGGTGTCCACCTGTCCATGCCGTACCTGAGCCAGAAGGATCGCGAGGACATCATCTTCGGCATCCAGAACGGCTTTGACTTCATCGCCGCTTCCTTCGTGCGCACCGCACAGGACGTCTACGACATCCGCAACCTGCTGAACGAGTACGACTCCAACATCCGCATCATCGCCAAGATCGAGAACCGCGAGGGCGTCAACAACATCGACAGCATCCTCGCTGCCGCCGACGCCGTCATGGTGGCCCGCGGCGATCTGGGCGTCGAGATCGACTTCACCGAGCTGCCCGGCATCCAGAAGAGCATCATCGACCGCTCCTTCTCCTTCGGCAAGCCCATCGTGACCGCCACGCAGATGCTGGACAGCATGATGGTCAACCCCCGCCCCACCCGCGCCGAGATCTCCGACGTGGCCAACGCCATCTATGACGGCACCTCTGCCATCATGCTCTCCGGCGAGACCGCTGCGGGCGCATACCCGGTCGAGGCCCTGAAGACCATGTCCGCCATCGCCGAGCGCACCGAGAACGAGCCCCACTACCGTGACGAGCGCTTCAAGGAGGCCCACGGCCAGATCAGCGTCAGCGACGCAACGGCTCACGCCGCCTGCCTGACCGCCAAGGACGTCAACGCCGCCGCCATCGTCACCGTGTCCGAGTCCGGCAACACGGCCCGCCTGCTGAGCAAGTACCGCCCCACCCAGCCCATCATCGCCTGCGTCATGGACGAGCAGGTGCAGCGTCAGCTCTCCCTGAGCTGGGGCATCACCTCCCTGCTGATGGGCCCCGCCCGCAGCACCGACGAGCTGATCGAGATGTCCACCGCACTGGCCCAGAAGAACGGCTACCTCCACAACGGTGAGCTGGCCGTCGTCACCGCCGGCGTCCCCGTGGGCGTTTCCGGCACCACCAACATGATCAAGATCCACATGGTCGGCAACTGCCTGTCCACCGGTGTGGGCGTGGGCCGCGAGAGCGCCGCTCTGACCAGCGCTTCCGGCAAGGCTTGCGTCTGCCGCACGCTGGACGAGATCCGCGCCAAGTTCAAGCCCGGCATGGTTCTGGTCGTTCCCTCCACCACCAACGAGATGCTGGAGTACGTCCGCGACGCCGCCGCTCTGGTGGTCGAGGAAGCCGGCCTGAACAGCCACGCCGCCATTGCCGGCAAGGCCCTGCTCAAGCCCACTATCGTGGGTGCCGTCGGCGCTTGCAGCCACATCCGCGACGGTCTGGACATCGCGGTGGACTGCGCACACGGCAGCGTCCAGCGCCTTCAGGCGTAAGAGGTGAGCGAGATGGAACGGATCGCAAGCTTTTGCGTAGACCACACCAAGCTCGACCGCGGCATGTACCTGAGCCGTCAGGACGGTGACGTGCTGACTTGGGACATTCGGATGAAGAAACCGAACCACGGCGATTACCTTTCCACCGGTGCCGCGCACACGCTGGAGCACCTGTTCGCCACCTACGCGCGGAACAGCGCCTACAAGGACGGCGTCATCTACGTCGGCCCTATGGGCTGCCGCACCGGCTTCTACCTGCTGACGCGGGGCCTGACCCCCGCCGAGGCGCTGGCGCTGATCGTGGAATCCTTCCGCTTCATGGCCGCCTTTGAGGGTGCCGTCCCCGGTGCCAGCGAGGTGGAGTGCGGCAACTACCGCGATATGGACCTCCCCGCCGCTAAGGCCGAGGCCGCCGCCATGCTGCCTGTACTGGAAGGTTTGACTGCGGACGAGCTGCACTACTAACCCATCAAACTGCAAAAATGGAGTGATTCCTGCCGGAATCACTCCATTTTTTGTTTCTCGGATCTTGTTCTTCAGATCAACCCCAGCTCCGCGAATTCCTTGGCGACACCGTCCTCGGAGACGGCGGGGCAGATGCGGTCGCAGCACTGTTTCAGGTGGTCGGAGCCGTTGGCCATGCAGACGCTGATGCCCACAACGTCGGTCATCTGCAGGTCGTTGTCGCTGTCGCCGAAGCCGATGGTGTCGGCTAGCGAACAGCCGAGGAAGCTGCAGATGGCCTTGATGCCGGTGCCCTTATCGAACTTGCGGTTGATGAGCTCGCCGTTCACGATGCCGCCGCCCTCGTCGCCGAGGCGGGATTCGCAGAAGACGAACTGGCTCTCGTACTGCCGCTTGACCTCGGTAAGGCACTCCTCGTTCGGCGCAATGAAGACGATTTTATACACCGGTTCGCCGTGGTACTTCTCGATGGGGCAGATGGTCATGCCGAACTCCATCATTTTGCGCCAGCGCTCGGCCTCACTGTTGACCTTGCCCGGCGTTTTGGGGAAGAGGTTGGCGAACCGCTCGATCATCTTGATGCCGCCGTAGGTCTCGTCCCGCACTTCCAGCGTACATTCGGCCCCGGCGCGTTCCAGCGCGGCTCGCAAGCCGCTGACCTGTTCCGGCTCCATGGGGATATCCACCAAGATCTTCCCATCGCAGCCCACATAGCCGCCCGCTGAGCAGACAAAGCCATCGAAACCGTAATGGAAGAGCGGCTGGGTCATCCGCAGGTTCCGCCCGGTGCAGAGGAAGACCTTGTGGCCGTTGGCGCGGGCGCGATGGATGGCGTCCACCGCGCTTTCCGGGACGATCATTTCGCCCGGCGGCAGCAACGTGCCGTCAATATCCAGAAAAATCAGTTTTTGCTTCATTGTTTTTCCTCAGCCTTTCATCCCAAACCAGCGCAGCAGCAGCCCCACGGCCAGCAGCACCGCCAGCAAGCCCAGCACCGCGTAATTGGTGCGGGGCTTTTTTGTGCGCTTGCCGCTCCCCTTGCGGCGGCTGTTGGCGTCCTTGCGGCCCGCGCCGCCGGTGTTCCGCCGTCCATTCGAAGCGCTGCGGCTCCGGCTCGTGCTGCCGGAACCAGAAGTTTTGCGCTGCCCCTCGCTGCGGGGTCTCGCGCTGCGCGGGGCAGCCTTCTGCCCTTCCGGTGCCGCGCTTGCAAGGGGCTTTTTCGCGCCGCAGCGGTCCAGAAAGTCTTCGGCCATCCGGTAATACTGCTCCAGCTCCGTGGTGCGCAGAGCTGTGCCCGCGTAGCCCTCTTCCAGCGCCTCCACGGCCTCGTTGAAGAGGATGGCCGCCTGTGTCCCGGCGGTGCGGTCCGAGGCGTGAGCAGCCTCGTTGCGGGCCGTGCGCACGGCGTTGCACGCGCGGCGGGCCGCGCCGGGGTGCTCGGTGTTGCCCAGCAGGTCCAGCGGGCGGGCGGCGTCCTTTTCCGGGTCCAGCAGCACCCGCATACAGAGGGTAGTGTCCAGCTGGGACCAGCTTGTTTTGCCCGAAAGGTCAGGCATCCGCTCGTAATATTCCGGGCTCTCCTGCTGGCGCTGGGCGATATGCTCCAGCAGCGCATTCAGGCTGTGGGCACCGGGCTTTTTCTCCCAGTGCCAGCGCAGCAGCTTGCGGCTGATCTCATCGCAGGTCGTTTTGATTTCAAAAGCCGCCTGTAAGGTTTCGTCTGGCATTCTTTTTACTCCTTTATCAAAAAAGCATCTGCACTTACATGTTGCAGATGCTCTTTAGCGGGTTTCCCTTACATCATAAACTGATAGTACACAAAGCCCCACAGTGCGATGGCGGCGCAGACGATGGCCGTCAGCGGCGGGACCCAGCGGATGAGCGTTTCGGCCACGCTGTCGCGGGCGTCGTTCGGTTCATCCTCCTCGTAGTCCTCCGGTTCGGCGGGGCGCACCGGCTCCTTCCGGGTGGAGGGGATGACGCGGGTGCCCTCGTCGTCGGCTGCGCGATCCAACACCGGCTCAAAGGAGGCGGGCTTTTCCAGCTTCGGGGTGGGCATCACACGGGTAGCCTCCGCCTCCGGCTCGGCCTTGAAGCTGCTGACCACGCGGGTCGGCTCTTCCTGCACGGGGGCAGCGGGCCGCACGGGCGCGGCGGGCGGCACCGGGTCTGCCCCGATGACACGGGTGCGCTCGTCCGCTTCGCTCTGGGCCGGGCACACCGGTTCAGCCGCCGGGGCAGGTTCCTTCTTTTCCGGCTGCAGCAGGGTGTTCAGCGCGTTCTGCAGCAGGATGCGGTCGCAGCCGCACTCGCTGCAGTAAACGGTGTCCTCCTCCTTCGGGTGGAAGGAGCCACAGGCGCAGTACCAGCCGTTCTCGAAGACCTGCGGCATATACTTCATGCCCTGCCGGTTCATCCGGGCTTCCAGCGCCTTCTGCAGTTCGGGACTCAGGCGGCGCGGGGCGGGCAGCCGGACCCGCTTGATGGCGTCCAGATGCACGACCTTTTTGCCGCTGTATACGTTTTTCAAGGACACATCCACGCTGGTGATGGCCTTCTGGGTCACGAACACTGCATCGTCCATGCCGAAGCTTTCGCCGGGCTTGACCTCGATATCGCGGTACTCGAACTGATCCTCACAGAGGATGACGCCATCCACGCCCTTGCACTTGAAGTGGATCTCCAGTGCGGTCAAGGTCACACGGGAAATGTTCTTGAAGGTCAGGCAGACCGCGTGGTCGCCGCTGACCTCGCCCTTGAGCAGCTCCACGCAGACGAACTGCACCGGGCTGCCGGGAGTGTAGTAATTCGCCCGCGTCCGGGCGACCGGATCAAAATTTTCCTCCACAACACTCGCTCCCTTCGTGGTTATTCATTGCCTTCTGGCTTCTCCGGAGCGTCCTGCTCCGGTTGAAACACTTCGCCCAGCGTCGCATCCTCGGCCTTTTCCGCAGCTTCCGCCTGTTCTGCGGGTTCTGCCGTTTCCACCGGGGCTGCGGGCTCGGCCTTGGGCTGCTCGTCGCCGTCACGGGGGGGCAGGGTGCCGCCCGCCATCACGGTATTGAACTCCTGCTCGTTGAGCTTTTCGCGCTCCATCAGAGCCTTGGCCAGCGCATGCAGCTGGTCGATGTGCTCCGTCAGGGTGCGGCGGCAGGTCTCGTACGCCTCGTCGATGATATCCCGCATCTCGCTGTCGATCTCGGCAGCGGTGGTCTCGCTGTAGCCCTTGCCCTGACCGAAATCGCGGCCAAGGAAGGTCTCCTCCTGCGAGGTGCCGTAGACCACGGGGCCCAGCCGCTCGGAGAAGCCGTACTTGGTGATCATCTGGCGGGCGATGTTGGTGGCTTGCTGCAGGTCGTTGGAGGCGCCGGTGGAGATATCCTCCAAGATCAGCTGCTCGGCCACACGGCCGCCCAAGCTGGACACGATGTCCTCGAACATCTCGCCCTTGGTCACATAGCTGCGATCTTTTTCCGGCAGATACATGGTGTATCCGCCCGCCTGACCGCGGGGGATGATGGTGATCTCATGCACGCGGGGGTGGTGCTTGCAGTAGAAGCCCGCCACGGCGTGACCGGCCTCGTGGTAGGCCGTGAGCTTTTTCTCTTCGGGGGTCACCACACGGCTCTTCTTTTCGGGGCCGGCCATGACCTTCATGGATGCTTCCTCGATGTCCTCCATCGTGATGGCCTTGCGGCTGCGGCGGGCAGCCAGCAGGGCGGCCTCGTTCACAAGGTTTTCAAGGTCTGCACCCGCAAAACCGGCGGTGCGCTGGGCAATGACCTTCAGCGACACATCCGGGGCGAGGGGCTTGTTCTTGGTGTGGACCTTCAGGATCTCCTCGCGGCCCTTGACGTCCGGCAGACCGACATAGACCTGACGGTCGAAGCGGCCGGGGCGGAGCAGGGCCTTATCGAGGATGTCGGCACGGTTGGTTGCCGCCATGACGATGACGCCGTCGTTGGCCTCAAAGCCGTCCATCTCAACGAGGAGCTGGTTCAGGGTCTGCTCCCGTTCATCGTGGCCGCCGCCGAGGCCGGCACCGCGCTGGCGGCCCACCGCGTCGATCTCATCAATGAAGATGATGCAGGGCATGGTCTTTTTGGCTTTGTCGAAGAGGTCGCGCACACGGGAGGCGCCGACACCCACGTACATTTCCACGAAATCCGAGCCGGAGATGGAGTAGAAGGGCACGCCCGCCTCACCGGCACAGGCGCGGGCCAGCAGGGTCTTACCGGTACCCGGAGGGCCCACCAGCAGAACGCCGTGGGGGATGCGGGCACCGAGGGAGTTGAACTTGTCCGGGCTCTTGAGGAACTCGACGACTTCCTTCAGCTCTTCCTTCTCCTCGTCCTCACCGGCCACATCGGCGAAGGTGGCGGTCTTCTTGTTCTCGTGCTCGTCCTTGACCTTGGCTTTGCCGACATTCATGATGCCGCCGCCACCGGCACCGCCCCGCATCATGGAGAAGAGCAAAAAGCCGGTGCACCCCAGCATACCGAGGTAGAACAGGATCTCCATCCAAGGGATCGATTCCTTGAGGGTGGTGTAGTCGTAGGTCATCGGGGCGTCGGGGTTGACCGCGTCGTAGGACGCGATATACTGATCCACGTTCTCGATGAAGACGTAGGCGTAGGGCAGCTTATAACGGACGGTCACGGTGCCGTCGTCGTTCTTCACCGCGCCGACCGAGGCCGACGAGGAAGTGGAGAACATACCGCTGAGCAAGCCGCCAGTGGCCTGTGCGGTGCTGGCCGCCGAGGTATCCGGCAGGGCGAGGTCGCCCTCTTTCAGCGTCAGGGTGATGATGCTGGTATTCCGGTCAAGGGTGAAATCCGTGACCTGATTGTGTTCAAAGTAGTGCACCACAGTGGAGTAGCTCATGGTCGAGCCGCTGGTGCTGCTGTCACTGGTGCCCAGCACCGACCAGATCATCAGCACTGCCGCAAGGGCCAGCGCGAGGATCAGGGGGTTAAAGCGAGGTCGTTTCGGTTGCAAAAGGGATCAACTCCAGTTCTGTTTCTTACTTATTTTTCGTAGACAGCGGGCTTGAGCACGCCGACATAAGGCAGATTGCGGTATTTTTCGTCGTAGTCCAGACCATAGCCCACCACGAACTCGTCCGGCACTTGGAAGCCCTCGTAATCGGGCTGGATGTCGGCCTTGCGGCGGCTGGGCTTGTCGAGGATGGTGCAGATCTTGACAGACTTCGGGTTGCGCATCTTGAGCATCGGCACCAGATTGGACAGGGTGATGCCGGTATCGAGGATGTCCTCCACGATCAGCACATCTTTGCCGGTGAGGTCGCCGTCGAGGTCCTTGATGATCTTGACGAGGCCGCTGGAGGTGGTGTTGCTGCCGCCGTAGCTGGACACCACCATGAAGTCGATGCTGCACGGAATGCTCACGGCACGCATCAGGTCGGCCATAAAGACCACCGAACCCTTCAGGATGGAAACGAGGACGAGGTTCCTGCCCTCATAGTCTTTGCTGATCTGGGCACCCAGCTCAGCCACCTTGGCCTTCAGCTGTTCCTCGCTGACCAGAACCTTCTCGATATCATCGTGCATGCTCATTGTTCTTCCTCCATTTTTTGCGCTTCCATCTGCAAGACAACTTCGCTGTCCGCCGTGGGAGCCAGCCCGTCGGCGAACCCTGCACCGCAGACCCACACGACCTCGCTCCCCGCCGCAAGCAGCGGCAGACGATCCCGTTCTTCGGGCGGGATGCCCGTTTCATTCATCCATTTGCGCAGCTCCTTGCGCACGCCCCGCCCCGCCGGGCAGAAGGTATCCCCCGGCCTGCGGTGCCGCAATACGAGCGCAGAATATAACATTGTTATTTTAGCATAATCCGCCTGATTTTTTAAGTCTTTTTTATGAACACCCTGTGTTTTTTCTGGAAAACCGCCCGGAATCCGCCGGGTTTCCAGCATCCAGCCGCCCGGAAGCCGGAGTTCCAGCGCTTTTTCAGGCGAAAACGGAAGGGGCAGCGCGGTCACACCGGCCTCCGGCAGAGGGTCTTTTTCCACTGCTTCCTCCACCCAGAGTACGCCGCCGCCCGCCCAGAAGCGGACCGCTTCGGTCAGTTGGACGGCCCCGCTCCCCTGCTCTACAAGGGTGCAGAGCAGCCGGACATACTTTTCCTCGGCGTCCCGCACCGGGCTCACCAAGCGGTGCAGCGCCGCTTCCAAGAGCAGCGGGTCCGCCTCTTGGAGGGGTCCCAGCGCCCAGACAGGTTCTTCTTTTTGCATTGCGTACACTGCCCCCGCCGGGAGCCGTTGGGGCAGCAGGGCCTCGGCGTCCTCCAGCAGGACCTCCGCCTTTTGGGCGAAGTAGGCGTCCGCACGGGCGGCCTTTTCGCAGAAGCGGGCAAGATTTTCCTCGGCGGCGGCGTTGGCGCTCCGCAGCGCCGGGAGGGCCCCATGGCGCAGCCGGTTCCGGGCGTAGGCGTCGGAGTCGTTGGTCTCGTCCTCCACCCAGCGCTGGCCGCAGCCGGTGCAGAAGCGTTCTGTCTCCCCGCGGGTCAGGCACAGCAGCGGGTGGCAAAAACCCTCCCGCTTTGGCCGGATGCCCGCCGCGCCGTGGAGCCCGGTGCCCCGCGCCAGCCGGAACAGCAGCGTTTCCGCTTGGTCAGTAGCAGTATGGGCGGCAGCAACGGTGGTTATCCCTTCGGCGTGCAGGGCGTCAAAACAGGCGCAGCGCAGTTTCCGGGCCCAGTCCTCCCCGGCGTGGGGCGGCACGGCAAAGCCGACGTCCGCCGGGTGAAACACCCGCAGCGGCACGCCCAGCCGCCCGCACTCCCCCCGGACGAAGGCTTCGTCCCGGTCGGCGGACGCGCCCCGCAGCCCGTGGTTCACATGGCACGCCGTCAACTGATAACCGAACTCCGGCTGCAATTCCAGCAAAATGCGCAGCAGCGCCATGCTGTCGGCCCCGCCGGAGACGGCGGCGCAGAGCTTCTGCCCCGGATCAAATAGCTCGTTTTCCTGCGCAAAGGTGCGAACTTTTTTCAAAATTTGTTTCATCAGCGTTTAAAATCCACATCCATGAAGCGGGTATGGGCGCCATCCCAGCCCAGCGGCACCGTGCTGGTCTCGCCGTGGCGGTTCTTCGCCACGATGCACTCGGCGGTGTCAGCGTCCACCTCGCCGCCGTCGGGGTTCTGGCTGGCGTAGTAGGAATCGCGGTAGAGGAACAGGACGCAGTCGGCGTCCTGCTCGATGGAGCCGGAGTCACGCAGGTCGGACAACTGGGGCCGGTGGGAGGAGTTGTTGCCCTGCTTTTCCACGGCACGGGAGAGCTGGGAAAGGGCGATGATGGGCACATTCATTTCCTTGGCCATGATCTTGAGGTTTCGGGTAATGGAGCTGATCTCCTGCACGCGGTTCTCGCTGCGCTGGCCGGTGGTCATCAACTGCAAGTAGTCGATGACGATGAGGCCCACATTTGGGCGGGTGGGGTCCTGATTGACCCGGCGGATCTTCGCCTTCATCTCGGTGATGGTGATACCGGAAGTGTCGTCCATATAGATGGGCGCATCGTGGAGCTTCTCGGTGGCGAGGGCCAGATACTCCCAGTCCTCAGCGCGGAGGGCACCGGTGCGGAACGCTTGGCTGTCGATGCCCGCCTCAGCGGACAGAATGCGGTTGGTCAACTGCTCCTTGGTCATTTCGAGGCTGAAGATCGCCACAGGCACCTTCTGCTGCATGGCCACGCGGGTGGCGATGTTCAGTGCAAAGCTGGTTTTGCCCATGCCGGGACGGGCGGCCAGAATGATGAGGTCGCCGCGGCCAAGGCCGGTGAGGACGGTGTCCAGCAGCCGGAAGCCGGTGGGGATGCCCTTGTACTTGTCGGCGTCGGGGCCGCTGATCTTCTGCAAATTGGTCAGCGTTTCCACCATGCTGGAAGAAAGGGGCGTCAGAGCGCTGGAATCCCGGCCGGAGCGGATCTCATAAATGCGCTGCTCGGCGTTTTCCAGCAAAAGGTCGGCGTCCGGTTCGTCCCCCGCGTCCTGCAAAATATCCTTTGCTACCCCCATGAGCTGCCGCACCAGATATTTTTCGTTCACGATCTGGGCATAGGCCTTGACGTTGGAGATGCTGGGCACCGTCTCGGCAAGGCCGGTCAGGTAGACCTTGGCCTCGTCCGCGCTGGGGAAAACGCCGTCGGAGATGACGGCGTCCAGCAGGGTGACGAAGTCGATGGTCTGGTCGCTGGTGAACAGGCGCAGCATTTCGGAGTAGATCTGCGCGTTCTGGCGGGTGTAGAACATCTCCGGGCGGATGATCTCCACCAGATCGGTCAGGACGTCGGGCTTGAGCAGCACCGCGCCCAGAACGCTCTGCTCCGCCTGCATGTTGTAGGGCAGGTTGATGCCCACACTTTCGAGATTCAGTTCGTTGTAATGTCGTTCGTTCGGCATGATATCGTTTTCCTCTTAAAACCCAAAAAGCGCCCCCTGCCTTGAGGGGGCGCTGACAGGCAGCCAGAATCAGGCCTGTTCGACTTCCACCATGATCTTGAAGGAAGCCACGACGCCGACATGCAGACGCACCTTGGCGTTGAACACGCCCGCGTCCTTGATGTCCTTGGTCTCCAGCTCGATCTTCTTCTTGTCGATGGGAGCACCAGCCAGCTGAGCCAGCGCCTCGGCGACTTCCTTGCCGGTGACCTTGCCGTGCAGACGGCCGGATGCGCCGCCCTTGGCCTTGATGGTCACGGTCTTGCCGTTGATCTTTGCGGCCAGCGTCTGCGCAGCAGCCACATTCTCGGCCTCATGGAAATCCGCAGCAGCCTCCTTGCCGCGTGCGATATTCACCGCGCTGGCGTCGGCCACAGCGGCCAGCTTGCGCGGGAACAGAAAGTTGCGGGCGTAGCCGTCGGAGACCTCGTGGATCTCGTCCTTCTTGCCAATGCCCTTGACGTCCTGCTTCAGAATCACTTTCATGATAGTATCCCTCACTTCTCACCGGAAATCCGGTGCAGTTTATGGTTTTAGTATACAGCAATTAAGCGCTTCCGTCAACTTACGCCAGTTCCTTTTCCGCCACGGACAGAGCCACCTCGATGACCTTATCCATGTCGTAGTACTTGTACTCGCCCAGACGGCCGCCGAAGATGACCCCCGGTTCGGCGTCGGCCAGCTTCTTGTACTCGGCGTAGAGGGCACCGTTCTTCTCGTCATTGACGGGATAATACGGCTCGTCGCCCTTCTTCCACTCGGCGCTGTACTCCCGGCTGATGACCGTCTTGGGCTGGGTGCCGAACTCGAAGTGCTTGTGCTCGATGATGCGGGTGTAGGGGGTCTCGGCGTCGGTGTAGTTCACGACGGCGTTGCCCTGATAGTTGTCGGTGTCGAGGACTTCCGTCTCGAACCGGACGCTGCGGTACTGCAAAGCCCCCAGCTTGTAGCCGAAATAGGCGTCCACCGGGCCGGTGTAAACGACCTTGTCGGCCAGTTTGTCCAGCTGCTCCTTCTCGGCCAGATAGTCCACATTCAGGCGGACTTCCACGCCGTCCAGCATCTTTTCCACCATGGCGGTGTAGCCGCCGTTGGGGATGCCCTGATAGAGGGCGTTGAAGTAGTTGTTGTCGTAGGTAAAGCGGACGGGCAGACGCTTGATGATGAAGGCGGGCAGCTCGGTGCAGGGGCGGCCCCACTGCTTGCCGGTGTAGCCCTTGACCAGCTTCTCGTAGATGTCGGTGCCCACAAGGCTGATGGCCTGTTCTTCGAGGTTTTTCGGCTCCGTGATGCCGGCTTCGGCCTTCTGCTGCTCGATCTTTGCCTTGGCTTCGGCCGGGGTGACCACGCCCCACATCTTGTTGAAAGTGTTCATGTTGAAGGGCATGTTGTAGATCTCGCCGTGGTAGTTGGCCACCGGGCTGTTGGTGTAGCGGTTGAACTCCGCGAACTGGCTCACATACTGCCACACCGCCTTGTTGTTGGTGTGGAAAATGTGGGCACCGTAGCGGTGGACATTGATGCCCTCCACCGGCTCCGTGTAGATGTTACCCGCGATGTGATCTCGTTTATCGATGACGAGGCAGCGCTTGCCCGCCTTCTTGGCCTCGTGGGCAAACACTGCGCCGTACAGACCGGCACCGACGATCAGGTAATCATACTGTTTCATATCAGCGTTCCTCGCTTTTTATTTTTTGGTTTCTGTATCCGGCACACTCTTTTTCTGCGCCGCGCGGTATTGGTCGATGGCGGTCTGGATGCGTGCCCGCGCCGCCTCCGGGGTGATGTGCTTGAGCTGAGCCGCCGCCATGGTCTGATGGCCGCCGCCGCCCAAGGATTCCATAATGACCTGCACATTCACAGCCCCCAGACTGCGGGCCGAGATGTTCACGCCGCCGCCCACCTGAACGGCCACGAAGCTGGCATCCACGCCCTGAATGGTCAGCAGGTCGTTGGCGGCCTGTGCCACGGCCACGCGGGCTTCGGGGGCAACTTCGCCGCTCACCGAGATGGCGCAGCTCTTGTACATCTGGGCAGCTTCCACCAGCGCGGCCTTGGTGTTGTACTCCACCATGGTCACATCGAAGAGCTGGCGGACCCGCTCGGTCTCCGCGCCGTAGCGGCGGAGGGCCGCCGCGGCTTCAAAGGTGCGCACACCGGTGTGCAGGGTGAAGTCGCGGGTGTCCAGCATGATGCCGGAGAGAAGGCCCTCGGCCTCCACCCGGTTGGGCTTGTCGTCGCGGGTGCCCACGTATTGCAGCAGCTCCGTGACCAGCTCACTGGCCGAGGAGGAATAGGGCTCGTGGCAGACCAGCGCCGCGTCCTCGATATAGCCCACGCCCTTGCGGTGGTGGTCGATGACGGCGATCTTGCCGCATTTTTCTAGGATCTCCTTGCTCTCCACAAGGCCGGTCTGGTATGTATCGACCACGATGCAGAGCGTCTTTTTCGAGATGATGGGCAAAGCGCCCTTGGGGTCGATGAAGTCATCCTCCTGCCCCGCTTTCACAAGGGCATCGATGAGGCTGCCCGCCAGCGTCGCATCCCGGCGGACCGCGATGACGGCGGGGACATCACAGATCTTGCAGATGCGCAGCACGCCCTCCGCCGCGCCGATGGCGTCGAGGTCGCTCATCCGGTGGCCCATGATGACCACATGGTCGGCCTCCTTGATGAGTTTGACCAGTTGATCGGCCACGATGCGGCTGCGGACCTTGCTCCGCTTTTCAACACCGTGGCTGACGCCGCCGTAGAAGGTAAAGCCGTCCGGGGTCATCTCGGCGGCTTGGTCGCCGCCGCGCCCCTGCGCCATATCCAGCGCCTGAACGGCCATGTCCTGCGCTTCCCGCAGGGTCTTTGCCCCGCGGCCGATGCCGATGGAGATGGAGAGGTTCACGCTGGGGTCGAGGGCGCGGATCTTATCCAGCACATCGTAGCCGCGCTTGGCATACTGCTCCAGATGGCGCTCTTCCACCACGGCGATATACCGGCCGCTGGCCACTCGGCGCAGAAAGCCGCTGCCCCGGCCGATCATCTCTTCCAGCACCCGGTTGATGCCCTCCAAAAGGCGGGCACGCTCGCTGTCCAGCATATCGCTGAAAACGTCGTCGTAGCCGTCCACGAGGAAGACCATATAGCCGGGGCGGCTGGCCTTGTATTCAGCCTCCACCCGGCGCAGCGCAGTCTCCTCGTTGAAGACCAGCAGGGTCACGCTCTCGCTTTGGCCCGGCACGGTGGAGCTGTGGACGCTCCACACCCCGTCCGCCAAGTTGAGCTGCTGGCCGGTCTTTTCCCGGCAGAGCTGGAGGTCCAGCCCCGGCAGCAGCTTCTGCGCCCGGCTGGCCAAGCGATCCTCGCCGCCCAGCAGCCGCTGGCGGAATTCGGCGTTGTACCACAGCACCGTCTCGCCGGAGAGCACCGCCGCCGGCTGGGACAGGGATTCAAGGCTGTATTGGGTCTTGGAGTTCTCGAAGCTTCCGCCCGCCACCCAGCGTGCCAGCCAGTTGCGCAGCCGGCAGCGGAACACCCACATACCGATGCCCCACAGCACCACCAGCACAGCCAGCACCGGCCAGCATGCCGGGCGGTAAACCAGCAGCACCAAGGTCAGCAAGGCGCAGAGGACGGCCAGCGCACCGGTCAGCATTTCAAGAGTCCATCTCGGTTTTTGTTTCATCAAATTTTCTGCCTCCTGATCTGCCGCCGCGCTCCGGCGGCCTTTGTCAGACCTCCATCAGAATGGGGAGGATCATCGGGCTGCGCTTGGTGCGGCGGTAGATATAGCTGCTCAGCGCCTCGCGCACACGGGTCTTGACGCTGTTCCAGTCGCGGACGTGTTCGTCCACGCAGCGGTCCAGCGCGTTTTCGACGATGCTCTGGGCACCGTCCATCAGGCTCTCGTTCTCCCGCACATAGACGAAGCCGCGGCTGACGAGGTCCGGCCCTGCCAGCACCTTGCCGGTCTTGCTGTCCACGGTGGCGACGATGATGACCAGACCATCCTCGGACAGGTGCTTGCGGTCCCGCAGGACCACATTGCCCACATCGCCGACACCGAGGCCGTCCACCATGACGGCACCGGCGGTGACCGGCTCGCCCAGCTTGATCTCATCCTTGGTCAGGATGACGTTGGAGCCGTTCTCCGCAATGAGGATGTTGCTGGTGGGGATGCCGAGGCTGGCGGCGGTCAAAGCGTGCTTTTTCAACTGCTTGTACTCGCCGTGCACCGGCAGGAAATACTTGGGTCTGGTCAGGGTGAGCATCAGCTTCTGCTCTTCCTGACAGGCGTGGCCCGAAACGTGGACGTCGTACATGCTCTCGTAGATGACTTCCGCGCCCAGCAGCAGCAGACCGTTGACGATCTTGGTCACGCTCTTCTCGTTGCCGGGGATGGGGTTGGCGGAGATGATGATGAAGTCACCGGGGCCCACGCGGACCTGACGGTGGCTGCAGGATGCCATGCGGGAGAGGGCGCTCAGCGGCTCGCCCTGACTGCCGGTGGTGATGAGGACCACCTGCTCCGGCGGGTACTGGTTCAGCTCTTCCACGCTGATGAGGGTGCCCTCCGGGATGTGCATATAGCCCAGCTCCTGCGCCATGGCCGTGTTGTTGACCATGCTGCGGCCGCTGAAGGCCACCTTGCGGCCATCCTCCACCGCCAGATCAATGATCTGCTGGACACGGTAGATGTTGGACGCAAAGGTCGCGATGATGATCCGCTTGTTCCGGGCGCGGGCAAACAGGTTCCGCACACCGGCGGCCACCTTCTGCTCGGTGGCGGTAAAGCCGGGGCGCTCCGCATTGGTGGAGTCGCTCAGCAGGGCCAGCACGCCCTTCTGGCCGTACTCGGAAAGGGTGGTCAGATCGGTGACGCCGCAGGCCAGCGGGGTATAATCGATCTTGAAGTCGCCGGTCTGGATGATGGTGCCGGCGGGGCTGTCGATGGCAAAGGCCACCGAATCCGGGATGGAGTGGTTCACATGGATGGGTTCCACGGTGAAGCAGCCCAGCTTGATCTTCTGCTTCGGGGTGATCTCCACGAACTTGGTCTTGCCCGCAAGGCCGAACTCTTCCAGCTTGTTCCGGATCAGGCCGCAGGTCAGGCGGGTGCCGTAGATGGGCAGGTCGAACTTCTGCAGCAGATAGGGGATGCTGCCGATGTGGTCCTCATGGCCGTGGGTGATGAGCAGACCCTTGATCTTATCCTTATTCTGCACCACGAAGGCGAAGTCCGGGATGACCAGATCCACGCCGTACATGTCGCTGTCCGGGAAGACAAGGCCGCAGTCCACGATGATCATATCGCCGCAGCACTCGTAAACGGTCATGTTCTTGCCCACTTCACCGAGGCCGCCCAGCGGGTAGATGTGGATGGGCACAGCGGCCTCCTTGGGCTGCTGAGGGCGGCGGGGACGCCGCTGATAATAAGGCCGGCGGGTGCGGGGCCGCTTTTCGCCGGTGGATTCGCTCGCGTTGTTGTTTCTGCTCTGAGCCATTGCCTGACTCTGTTCTTTTGCCTGTGCCATTCGTACCTCCAAAAAATCAATCACAAAACGCAGGCACGCCCATTTTTCCGGGCGGCCTGTCCTGTTGAAGAAGCGGGCTAGCTCAGCCGCCTCCATCGAAACCATCGTATAGAATTCAGCATTCCAGCGTGTTTTTCACACTGCCGGGTCGGTGCTGCAAAGCCTTGTGCAGCCAGTCAGTCCATCTGTTCGATGCGACCGCGGCGCGGCTGTGCAGCCACCTGAGCGCACCCCTCCGGCGCGCCCCTATACGCATTTTGTTACAAACAGTATAGTATTTCTCACCCTTTTTGTCAATTCCAAGGTTGGGCTGTGCCGGGCCGAATTATGCGTGTCCCTCTTGACAGAAACGGAAAAACAGTTCTAAATAGAGGTATCACACATTCAGGAGAAGCCCATGAAACAAGTTGAAGTTTATACCGACGGCGCATGCAGCGGCAACCCCGGCCCCGGCGGCTGGGGCGCGGTGCTGCGCTACCGCTTTCACGGCAAGGTCTACGAAAAGGAGCTTTCCGGCGGGGACGATTCCACCACCAACAACCGCATGGAGCTGACGGCCTTCATCGAAGCGCTGCGCCAGCTCAAGGAGCCCTGCGAAGTCCGCCTTTGCTCGGACAGCCAGTATGTCATCAACGGGCTGGAGAAGGGCTGGGCGAAAGGGTGGAAGCGCCGGGGCTGGAAAAAATCCGATGGCTCCCCTGCCCTGAACCCCGACCTGTGGGAACAGGCGCTGGAGCAGGAAGCCCGCCACAAGATCACCTACGTCTGGGTCAAGGGCCACGCCGGCCACCCGGAGAATGAGCGCTGCGACCAACTGGCCGTGGCCCAGAGCCAAGCACACGGAGGGAGACAAGGACGATGAGCGACACATTTTTGCCCGGAAACGGGTTCGATACCTACGAAGAGCAGGATAAAGTCTTGGTGGGCCTCGGCAGTGGCAGAGGCTGCCGGGCAGCGGTCCGCATTTTGCAGCAGCAGGGGTTCGCCGTCGCGGGCGCAGTGGTCCGCCTTTCCGCCGAGGACGACACCGTTGCCGCCGCGAAGGAGGCCGCCAAGGCCCTCGGCATCCAGTGCATCACCCTGAACGCCTCCGAGCTGGCAAGCCATCTGGCCGAGGAGGCTGTCCCCTCCGACCTGCGCTTCCCCGCCCTGCTGGCGGCGGCAGACCGGCTGGGCATCCAGTACATCGCCACCGGCCACCACGCGCGGGTGGAGACGGATGCAGAGGGCGTGAGCCGCATCTGCCCCGCCGCCGACCCGGCCAGCGACGAGAGCGCCGCGCTTGCCGCTCTGCCGCAGGAGACGCTGGCCCGGCTGATCTTACCGCTGGGCGAGTTTTCCCCCGAAGAACTGGACGATCTGGCAGAAGAGCTCAAGTTCTGAGTTCTGCACTTCCCTGAACGACGCAAAAGAGGCCCTGAACCGTTTGGTTCAGAGCCTCTTATTTTTTATCTCTCAGCCATTCTGGGGATGGACGATATCGCGCCAATCGAGGTCGCCGCGCTCCAAGCCGTGAATGAGCACTTCGGCGGTGGCGATGTTGGTGGCCAGCGGGATGTTGTGGACATCGCACAGGCGCAGCAGGGTCATTTCGTTGGGTTCACTGGGCTTGGCGTTGATGGGGTCGCGGAAGAACAGCAGCAGATCGACCTCGTTGCAGGCGATGCGGGACGCGATCTGCTGGTCGCCGCCCTGAACGCCCGCGAGGAAGCGCTGGACCTGTAAGCCCGTCGCCTCCGCGATCATCTTGCCGGTCGTACCGGTGGCCACCAATTTATGCTGGCTCAAAATCCGGCAGTACGCCGTACAGAACTGTACCATCAGCTCTTTTTTGGAGTCATGCGCAATCAGTGCAATCGTCATCGGTCAACCTCTCCTTTGCTTTCCCCTGTGCCGGGCCCAATTTCCTTGCATATATCATAGTATCACAATTCCTTGTTTTTTACAACAGGTTTTTGGACAAAAACCATGGTTTTTTCGGGATATTCTCCAATTTCCCCTGAAAGATGCGAATTATCGTCCCTCACCTTTTGCATTTGCTGCATCGCGAAGGGTTCATTCGTCGGTATTTCCGGCGGCGGCAGCGGCTGCGGCCGGGTCCACCGCAGGGTCGGCGGCCGTCCCGTTGTCCGTTGCTGCGTCATCCGCGGCCGTTTCGGGCTGAGCCAGCGCATCGGAAACGGTATCATCCACGGTGAGGGTGCCGTCCTTCATGGCGTAGTAGGCATTGAAGATATCCGCCACGAGCTGACCGGTGCGGGCACCCGCGCCGCCGTACTCCACCACGATGCCGATGGCGATCTCCGGGTCTTCCGCCGGGCCGTAGGCGATCATGGCGGCGTTGGTGTAGTGCTTATAGGTGCTGCCGACGTAATAACCCTCGCTGCGCTGGGGGCTGCCGGTCTTGCACGCGATGGTGTAGGGGTAAGCTGCCAGCGCCGGGATGGTCTGGGCCACGCCCTTCATACCTTCCCGGACCAGGTCAAAGGTCTCCCCCTTGTCCTCGACGACATCCATGACCTCCGGCTGCGTCTCTTCGAGGGTCTCGCCGGTGTTGGAGTCGAGGATGGCCTTGACGAAGTGGGTGCGGTAGCGGGTGCCCCGGTTGGCCAGCGTCGCGGCATAGGTCGCCAACTGGATGGGAGTGACGGCGGTGTTGCCCTGACCGATGGCGGCTTGGATATCCAGCGATTCGGTGTAGTTGGAGTCGTTCTTGGTGGTCAGGTGGCCCAGCGCCTCGCTGACCTCTACACCGGTGCGCTGGCCGAGACCCAGCTTGTAGGCGTAGGCATCGTAGACGTCGCTGGTCAGGCGGCGGCCCACATCGTAGAAGAAGATGTTGCAGCTCCACTTGATCGCGTTGATCACATCGATGGGGCCGTTGCCGTGGCCGTGCTGGGCGCAGCGGGGACGGTAATCCTTATAATAAGTGTAGACGCGGGTGCAGTTGACGGTGGAATTCCGGTTCAGCAGCCCGGTGTCCAGCCCCGCCACGGCAACGCTGGGCTTATAGGTGGAGCCGGGGGTGTACAGGCCCTGCAGCGCCCGGTTGAACAGGGGCATATTCTCGTCGGCGCTGTACTCGCTGTACTGGGCGGCATAGAGGTTCTGGTCAAAGCTGGGGTAGTTGGACGCCGCCAGCACGCCGCCGGTCTTTACGTCGATGACGACCACCGCGCCCGCGTTGGCCTGTTTGCTGTCCGCGTAGGTGTTTTTGATCCATTCCACATTCTTCGCCAGCGCCTGATCGACGGCCTTCTGGAACTCGCTGTCGATGGTGAGCTGGACCGTATGACCCGGCTCCGGCACGGTGGTGAGGGCCGTGTTCACAATGACGCCGTCCGAATTGCGGGTGATGGTCTCCACGCCGTCCTTGCCCCGCAGCTCGTCCTCATAGGCAGATTCCAAGCCGGAAATGCCGATGATGTCGTTCATGTTGTAGCCTTTTTCCTTGAGCGGGTAGGTCACCTGACCGTTCTCGTCGGTCACCTTCCACTTTTCGGCGGTGATCTTGCCCACCCGGCCCAGCACATGCGGCAGGACGGTGCCCTGCTCGTAGCTGCGGGTGCTGGTCTCCACGATCTCCACACCCGGCAGGGAGAGGCTGTTTTCCTTGATGGTAGCCACGGTGGCCTCGCTGACGTTTTCCGCCATGACAAAGTTGTTCACGTTGGAAAACGCCTGAAGCTGCATCTCATAGTGGATGCCGCTCAGCACCCGCTGCCAGTAGAGGGAGAAATCGGCGAGGTCGTAGTCCTCCACCAGCTTTTCCATCACATCGTCGGCGGTGGCATACTGCTGCAAGCCGAGGTTGTCTTTCATGGCGGCAAGGGCCTTCTGCTCCGCAGCGTTGTCGCTGGCCGCAGTGAACTCATAGTGGCCCGCCGCATCCGGCTGGCCGATGAGGAGGCTATCGTTCCAGCTCTCGCCGTTCTTGCCCAGCAGCCCCACGATCTTCTGGAGCATGGTGTCGAGGTCTTCGTCCCCCATCAGCAGCTTGTTGAGCACCACGCTATAGCCCGTGGTGCTGGAGGCGATCCGCTCGCCCTTGCTGTCCACGATGTCGCCGCGGGCGGCAGTGACGGTGAATTTATAATCGGTGGTGTTGGTGGCCTGCGCCGTGAAGCTGTCGCCATTGACCAGTTGTAAAAAGATCAGCCGGAACCCATACAGTCCGATGATCACGGCGGCGGCGGCAATGAGGAGCATCATCCGCCGCACAGCCGTTTTGCGTTCGTCTTGGTTCATCCGTTCTCCTTTTGGCGCAGCCGGTTCAGACTATGCCGTTGTCGATCTTGAATTCCGCATGGATGCGGCGCACACACCCGAACACCAGCGCACAGACCGGGATGGTGAACACCGCCGTGGGCAGCACGAACCACAGATACCGCTCCACAGCCCCGCTGTAGCCGGGCATGTAGTAGAAGAACAGCCAGTCCAGCGAGAGCACCAGCAGACTTGCCCCCAGCGCCAGCAGGACGAAGTTCGCGGCGGAGGCTTTGAAGTAAAGCTGCACCACCGCCGAGAGCAGAAAGCAGAGCACCAGCAGCTCAAAGGCCAGCATCCCCACCGTGCGGCCGGCGGTATAATCCCACATCAGGCCGCAGACCGCGCCGAAGATGCCCCCGGCGAACTCGTCCTCTTCCACCGCGACGGCCAGCGCCAGCGGCAGCAGCCAGAGCGGCTTTGCGTCGCCCAGTTGGAACAGGCCCGGCGTGGTCTGCAAAACCGTGCACAGCAGCATCAGCAGCGTATAGCAGACCCATTTGATGATCTGGCTGCGGCTGCGCTTGCGGCGTGATTCCATGGCAGGGCCTCCTCAGAAATTGGTAATGATGAATGCGTGGCGCACCGTGCGCGGGTCGGTGCCCGGCGTGATGACCGCGATGGACGATTTGCCGCTGACTTCCGGCACGACCTCCTTGACCACGCCCACCAGCACATCCGCTGGGAAGACCCCGCCGAGGCCGGTGGTGATGACCTGATCGCTCTTCTGGGTCAGGGTGTTGCGGTTCAGGTTGGTCAGCACACACGCGCCGTCCGCCGCGTAGTCGGCGTTGCCGGTGATGATGCCGTTATCCCGCGTGCGGGAAACGACGCCGGCGGCGTTGAAGTTCGGGTGCAGAATGGTCATCACCTTGCAGCTCGTAGCTTCCACTTCCACCACCATGCCCAGCAGGTAGCCCTCGTCGCTGACGACGGTATCGTTCACTTCGATGCCGTCCACCGAGCCCTGATCCAGCGTGAAGCCGTAGAAGGGATCCAGCGGGTCGCGGCCGATGACGAAGGCCGAGGTGCAGCTCATCTCCGGGCGGCTGCTCTGGATGTTGGCCAGTGCCTTATAGGCCTCGTTTTCGGCCTTGATGCGGTCGTAATCCACCATCTGCCTGCGCAGCTCGGCGTTTTCCTCGGTGAGCTGCTGGTTTTCGGCGATGATGTTGTCGATGTTGGTGTACTTCTCCCACAGGGAGGAGACGCCGCTGCTGACCATGGCCGCCGCCTTCTGGAACGGGGCCACAGCCACGCTCAGCAGTTCCTGCGGGGCGGCGGTCAGGCGGTCGTTCGCGCCCGCGTAGGCCATGATGCCCACCAGAAACACCGCGATGCCGATGAGGATCTTAAATTTCCATGTGTCGAAAAAATCTTTCAAGGGAAGTTCCTCCGGTTGCAAAAAAGCGCGGACAGCCAGAGCCATCCGCACTCTCCGTTACATATGAGCTCCGTCGGTGTCCAGAACGTCATGCAGGACATCCACATGATCCAGCACAGCACCTGCGCCCTTGGCCACGCAGTCCAGCGGGTCCTCGGCCACATGCACGTCGATGCCGGTCTCGCTCTGGATCAGCTGATCCAGACCGCGCAGCAAAGCGCCGCCGCCGGTCAGGGTGATGCCGTGGTCGATGATGTCGGCGCTCAGCTCCGGCGGGGTGCGCTCCAGCGTTTCCTTGATGGCGCTGGTGATCTTGACGAGGCACTCCAGCAGAGCCTCGCGCACGTCCTCGGAGTGGACGACGATGTTCTTGGGTAGGCCGTCCACAAGGTTGCGGCCCTTGATCTCCATGGTCATTTCGGGGTCCATGGGGTAGGCGGAGCCGATCTCGATCTTGATCTGCTCGGCGGTGCGCTCACCGATGAGCAGGTTGTACTTGCGCTTGATGAAGGCGATGATCGCCTGATCGAACATATCACCGGCCATCCGGACGCTGCGGGAGGCCACGATGCCGCCCAGCGAGATGACAGCGATCTCCGCCGTGCCGCCGCCGATGTCCACGATCATGCTGCCGGTGGGCTCGCTGATGGGCAGACCCGCACCGATGGCGGCTGCCATCGGCTCCTCGATGACGGAGACCTGACGGGCACCGGCCTTCAGGGTGGCCTCACGCACGGCGCGGCGCTCCACCTCGGTCACGCCCGACGGGATGCAGATGACCACGCGGGGGCGGGAGAACATGCTGTTGCCGCATGCCTTCTTCAGGAAATTCTCCAGCAGATTGGCGGTGATGTCGAAATCGGCGATGACGCCGTCCTTCAGGGGGCGGACCGCCACGATGCTGCCGGGGGTGCGGCCGATGACGGCCTTTGCCTCGGTGCCTACGCACCGGACCTCGTCGGTCTTGGTATCCACAGCCACGACCGACGGCTCCCGCATGATGATGCCCTTGCCCTTCATGTAAACCAGAGTATTGGCGGTACCCAGATCAATGCCAACGTCCTTTGACAAAAAACTCATAATGAAGCTCTCCTTCGTATTTCCGGTCTATTCCAAAACGCATGGCGGCGCAAACCCATTCGCCGCCCATCGCAGAATAACACGACTATATTATAGCCGCAAGCAGAGGTTTTCTCAAGCGTTTTAACAAGTTTTCCCGGATTTTTTCATAATTCTCCGCGCCAAGCCGCTCAAAATTGTTGAAGCAGCCGGATGGTGCGGCTGACGGGCAGCCCCATGATGGTGTAATAGTCGCCCTCGATGGCGTCCAGCCAGAGCGCTGCGCGGCCTTGGATGGCGTAGGCACCGGCCTTGTCGTAAGGCTCCTCGGTGGCGGCGTAGCGGTCGATCTCCGCTTCCGGGATGGGGAAAAATTTCACGCGGCAGGTATCCACGAAGCTTTCGGTCCGCTCCCCGTCCGAGATGCAGACGCCGGTGTGGACCTCATGGGTCGCGCCGGACAGGGCCCGGAGCATCCGCTTGGCATCGGCGGGGCTGTGGGGCTTGCCGAAGACCTCGCCGTTCACGTCCACCACCGTGTCGCAGCCGATGACCACTGCCCCGGGGTGCTGGGCCGAAACGGCCAAACATTTGCCCCGCGCCAGCTCTTCCACCAGCCGTGCCGGGGTGGGGGCCGTGACGGCGCTCTCGTCAAAATCGCTGACGCAGACCGAGAAATCGGAGGTGTATAAGCTCAGCAGCTCCCGCCGCCGGGGGCTGCCGGATGCTAGAATAAGATCCATCGTTACCTCCCCGTCGAGCCGAAGCCGCCCTCGCCCCTCTGGGTATCGCCCAGCTCTTCCACCTGTGCAAAGGCAGCGGTGTAGACCGGCGCGATGCAGAGCTGAGCCACCCGCTCGCCGGGCTGGATGGTATAGGCTTCCTGCCCCAGATTGACCATGGGCACCTTCAGTTCGCCGCGGTAGTCGCTGTCCACCACGCCGACGCCGTTGGCCATGCAGAGGCCGTGCTTGATGGAAAGGCCGCTGCGGGCATAGACCAGCGCGACGCAGTAAGCCCCCGGCAGCTCGATGGCAAGGCCGGTGGGCACCAGCACCCGCTGCATGGGCTGGACCGTCAGCGGCGCATCCAGCACCGCACACAGGTCGGCCGCAGCGGCACCCGCCGTCGCGTAAGCGGGCACCTTTGCCCGCGCATCCAGCACTTTATAGTTTACGGTGATATCTTCCATTCTATTCTCCACTCCTGCCTCCCCGCTTTCGCGGAGCCCGGCATTTTTTGAAAAATAATTTTTGATTCGTCTCATTCGAACGGACCCGACATGCCAAGGGCTCCCCTATCAGGGGAGCTGGCACGCGAAGCGTGACTGAGAGGTTTAATTCGTTCCTTTGAAATAAAGCCCGCGGGTGAAGTCGCCCTCAAAGGGGGCGTGCTGGCGGATGGCGTCCAGAATCGCCGCCGCTTCCTCCCGCGTTTCCAGCGTGAAATAAGCCACGCCGTAGTCCACCGTCAGAGCACCGGGCTTGTCTCCCATATAAATAGGTACGGGATTGTAGATGGTCCGCACGCCCATGCCGCACCGCACCGGGAACTTTTTGGCCTTGCGGTCGGTCAACACGCCGGTCTTGTCGCAGTGGGCGCAGTCGTGGATGTTCTGCAGCGGGCACGCGCGGGTGACCATCAGCGGCATATGGCCGTAGATGAGGACGCCCGTGGGCACCGGCTTGCCGTTTTTCGTCGGCGCAATGGTGGAAATATCGCTGTCCTTGACTTCCGGCAGGATCAAGATCGAGTCAAGGCCGTGGTCGGCATAGAACTGGGCCGACAGGTCGTTGGTCACATTCAGGCCGAAGCCGCCGGAGAGGGGCAGCCCCCTGCACAGCCGCAGGTGGGCGATGTTGCCGGCCTCGTACCCGGCAAACCCGGCGTCCTGCGTGGCCGCGATGCGGCGGGCCGTGTCCGCTTCCAGCGCGCCGAACATGACGCGGGGCAGCTCCAAGATGGTCTTGCTCCGCCACTCGCGGGGGACCCGGTCGGCCTGTGCGATGGGCAGGATCAGGTACTCGATGCCGGAAAGGGCCCGCTCCGGCACCTGATCCCAGTGCTCGAACCGGGCGCGGAGGGTGCGGTGGGGCGGCAGGGTGCGCAGGGGCAGCGGAGGCAGGGTGACCTCGTTCACCGGCCACGGGTGCAGGACCTCGCGCTTCTGCTGGAGGCCTTCCAGCGCGGTGCGGCGCAGCTCGTTGACGGCGCTGCCCGGCACGAACCACGGCCCGCCGTCCATTTCCACGTCGATTTTCTCCACCGCGAAGGGGGTGCCGCCCGTCTTGGACAGGCTGCGCTGCAAGCTCTCGGTGGGGTCGGTGCGGGCGGGCTGAGGCTCGGCGTCGCCGTAGGCAAAGGCGCGGTTGCCCTCGTCGTCGGTGACGGTCAGCTTCTCGCCGCCCTCCTCGATCTCCAGCTTCATCTGCACCGGCACGCGGGAGCGCTCGCGGCGGTAGAGTTCCCGCAGGGCGGGCAGGGTCTTCTTGGTCAGCTCTGCGTCGGCCTCGCTGCGGACGCCGAACATGGTGCCGTCGATCTTCCCATCCAGATAGCCGGAGGTGAAGCCCGAACGGCTGAAGGCATTTTTCAACAGGTCCCGGTCGTAGGCACGGCCCTCGCGGCCCGCCAGACAGGCGCTGACCGCAGCGGCCACGTACTCCGGTGTGCGGAGGCGGCCCTCGATCTTGGCCGAGGCCACCCCGATGGCTTGGAGCTTGTCCAGCTTGTCGATGACCGAGTTATCCTTGAGGGACAGGTGGTGCAGACGGCCCGGCTTGCCCTCCGGCAGGGCGTTGGCCTCAAAGGGCAGACGGCAGGGCCCCGCACAGGAGCCGCGGTTGCCGCTCCGTCCGCCGAGGAAGGCCGACATATAGCACTGGCCGCTGACGCACATGCACAGCGCACCGTGGACGAAGCACTCCGTCTCGATGCCGCAGTTCTTGGTGATGTGCTCCACTTCGGGCAGGCTCAGCTCGCGGGCCAGCACCACGCGGGTGAAGCCCAGCTCCTTCAGCTCCAGCGCGCCCTGTAAGGTGTGGACGCTCATCTGGGTGGAGCCGTGGCGGGGCAGCCGGGGTGCGATCTGCCCGATGAGCTGGGCCACCGCAAGGTCTTGGCAGATGACGGCATCCGCCCCGCTTTCGGCCACGGCCCGCACGGCATCGGCCAGTTGGGCCAGCTCGCCGCCGTAGACGGTGGTGTTCAGCGCCACATGCACCTTGACCCCCCGCACATGGCAGAAGCGGACGGCCTCTTTCAGGCTGTCCGCCGTAAAATTTCCCGCGCCGGTGCGGGCGTTGAAGCCCGCAAAGCCCAGATACACGGCGTCCGCCCCGCTGAACACAGCGGCACGGAGCATCTCTTCACTGCCCACCGGGGCAAGGATCTCAATCTTCGGCATTCTGTTCTCCCTGTTTCTCCTGCTCGGCCTTTTCGCGGCTCTGCTCCTTGGCCTTCATCCGGGCCAACTGCTCCCGCAGGGCCGCATTTTCGCGCCGGAGCGTCTCATTTTCCGCCTTGGCCTTGTCCTCGGCCAGTTTGGCGCGGGCTGCGTCCGCGATGTAATCTTGGATCTGGCCGCGCATGTTCTCGGCGCTGCCGGTGCTCTTTTTGTACTCGTCCAGATAATCCATGGCGCAGAACACCGCCGCTTTGGTCACCGAAAGGTTTTCGTTGCCGTCCAGCAGCTTTGCGATATCCTCATCCAGCTTCTTGGCCAGAGAGGTGATATACGTTTCCGAATCCGTCGTTGCGATCGCGTAGGGCGCGCCCGCAATGTTCACTCGTACTTTATTAACCATCGTATCCTCACTTTGCGCACTGCGCAGTTCCGGCACGGCGGGCGTGTTTCGAATTTCCCGGTTTTTCGGAGCCATTTTCGGGATTTTCGGGCACAAACCCGTCCGCGCCCGAAAACCGGAGCGCGGCTTTTTCGTTCTCAGCGGAATTTCTCGACGAATTGCCACGCCGCCACCGTTCTCCCCCGGCTGCGGCACAGTCCGCTTTCTTCTTATTATAATATAAAAGCAGCGCAAGAAAAAGTGCTAAATCCGAATTTTCAGCAGATTTGTCAGAAAGATGGAGCCAAAAATAGCAGTAACGGCAAAAATTGGCTCTTTTCCTTGCATTCACGCCCGGAACTGATTATAATGATATCGTTATGCAGCAGGGCTGAGGGAAAGAGGAGAGGTTCCCTGCTACGTTAAAATTCAAAAACAGCACCTAAGTGAGTGTGCGGATAGGAGTTCCTTTATGACTACGAAAGAATTTGCAAAAATTCTTCAGGACAAGCTGACCAGCGAGTACGGCGTGGATCTGAGCGTTGCTTCCAACCAGCAGATCTATCGTTCCCTCGCTTTGATCTGCCGCCAGATGATGAGCGAGAACCACAAAAAGTTCCAGTCCAAGGCCATTGGCACCGGTGCCAAGCAGGTTTATTACCTGTGTATGGAGTTTCTGATGGGCCGCAGCCTGAAAGTGAGCCTGTTCAACCTCGGTCTGAACGATGTAGCCCAGCAGGCACTGGCCGCTGCGGACATCAGCATTGACAGCATCTATGAGGAAGAGCCGGATGCAGGTCTGGGCAACGGCGGCTTGGGCCGTCTGGCTGCCTGCTATCTGGACGGCATGGCCACCACCGGCATCTGCGGCACCGGCTACTCCATCCTGTACGAGTACGGCATCTTCAAGCAGAAGATCGTGGACGGCTGGCAGCAGGAGCGCGCTGACAACTGGCTGCCCGGCGGTCAGGTCTGGCTGAAGAGCCACCCCGATCAGGCCATCGAGGTCCGCTTTGACGGCGAGATCCACGAGAACTGGGATCACGGCTTCCACTATATCCAGCACACCAACTACAACAGCGTCATGGCTGTCCCCTCTGATATGTATGTGCAGGGCTACGACGGCAAGGGCGTCGCCAAGCTGCGCCTGTGGCAGGCAAAGGCCCCGGACTTCGATATGTCCAGCTTCTCTCTGGGCAACTACAACACCGCGATGAGCAAGAACGCCAACGCGGAGCTGATTTCCAAGGTCCTGTACCCCAACGATAACCACGTCGAGGGCAAGATCCTGCGTCTGCGCCAGCAGTACTTCCTGTCTGCCGCTTCCATCGGCGATATCGTCCAGAACCACCTGTCCACCTACGGCACGCTGGAGAATCTGGGCGACAAGGTCGCCATCCAGTTGAACGATACCCACCCGACCCTCGCCATCCCCGAAATGATGCGCATCCTGCTGGACGAGTGCGGCTTCGACTGGGACAAGAGCTTCGCTATCTGCCAGAAGGTCTTCGCCTATACCAACCACACCGTCATGGCCGAGGCTCTGGAGAAGTGGAATGTGGACATCTTCAAGATGACCCTGCCCCGCATCTATCAGATCGTGGTCGAGATGAACCGCCGCGCCCGCGAGGAGCTGGAGAAGGCCTTCCCCGGCGACGAGGGCAAGATCAACTATATGGCCCTGATCGGCGACAATCAGGTGCGCATGGCCAACATCTGCGCCTACACCGCCAACAGCATCAACGGCGTCTCCAAGCTGCACAGCGAAATCATCAAGGAGAGCGTCTTCCACGATTACTATCTGTTCAAGCCGCAGGCCTTCAAGAACGTGACCAACGGCATCGCTTACCGCCGCTGGCTGCTGGCCTCCAACCCGGAGCTGTGCAAGCTGCTGGACGAGACCATCGGCGAGGAGTATAAGCACGACGCCTCCAACCTGTCCAAGCTGAACAAGTACGCTGACGACAAGACCGTTCTGAAGCGGATCAACGAGATCAAGCTGAGCAACAAGAAGAACTTCGCCGCTTATCTGGAGAAGAGCACCGGCCAGTCCATCGACCCCAGCTCCATCTTCGATTGTCAGGTCAAGCGGATGCACGAGTACAAGCGCCAGCACCTGAATGCGCTGAACATCGCGGCACAGTACCTGTACCTGAAGGAGAACCCCAACGCCGACTTCATCCCCAAGACCTATATCTTCGGCGCAAAGGCGGCTCCCGGCTACTATATGGCCAAGCAGATGATCCGCATGATCTGCAAGCTGGGCGATCTGATCAACAACGACCCTGCTGTGCGCGACAAGCTGCGCGTGGTCTATCTGGAAGAGTACTGCGTCTCCCTGAGCGAGCACCTGATGCCCGCTGCCGAGGTCTCCGAGCAGATCTCTCTGGCTGGCACCGAGGCTTCCGGTACCGGCAACATGAAGTTCATGCTGAACGGTGCCATCACGCTGGGCACGCTGGACGGCGCAAATGTCGAGATCGCCGACGCTGCCGGCAAGGAGAACGAGCTGATCTTCGGTATGCTGACTCCTGAGGTCAACAACCTGAAGCAGGTCGGCTACCACCCCAACGCGTTCATCATGGGCGACGATGTGGCCAACGCAGCTCTGAACTTCTTGGAGCGCGGCTGGAACGGCGAGAACTTCCACGAGGTCACTGAGAACCTGCGCAGCAACGACCCGTATATGGTCATGGCCGACTTCAAGGATTACCGCCGTGCACAGGCCGACCTGCAGCGCCTGTATGCCGACCGCGAGACTTGGGCCCGCATGAGCCTGAAGAACATCGCCAACAGCGGCATCTTCAGCGCAGACCGCTCCGTGCTGGATTATGCCCGCGATATCTGGCATGCACCTGTCGTGAAGTAACCCCTTAAAGACATGAAGCAAAGCTCCGGACTGTACAACGGCTCCGGGGCTTTTTTTGAGAAAGGAACGACCCCATTTTGTCTTGTCTGTTCAACAGCTTCGACCCCTATTTCAAGCAGCCTTTCGGCGCGGTCCGAGCCGGACAGAGCGTCCGGCTGTCCCTCTGCGTGCCGGAAGACCTCGGCTATGTGGACCCGCACCTTGTCCTCCAGAAGGAGGGCAAGTTCGATGTGCCGGTCTACTACCGGATGAACTTTGATGGCCAGACCCCCAAGCAGAACCACTTCTCGGTGGAGGTGACCCTCAACGACCCCGGCCTGTACTTTTATTATTTTGACCTCTACACCGACTTCCGCCGCATCGTGCGCGGGCCGGACAACTGCGGCGTGGTCAGTTGGCAGGACGGCGAAAAGTGGCAGATCACAGTCTACGATGCCGCCTTCGAAACGCCGGCTTCCATCAAGGGCAAGGTGTTCTACCAGATCTTCCCCGACCGCTTCTGCGAGGGTGTGGAAAATAAGCCCATGCCCTTCCCCGACCGCATCTATCAGGCCGACAAGCACGCCGAGCCCTTCTGGCAGCCCAACGAGGTGGGCGGCCACCTGAACGAGGACTACTTCGGCGGCGACCTCAAGGGCATCCAGCTCAAGCTCCCCTACCTGCACGAGATGGGGATCGACTTCATCTACCTGAACCCCATCTTCGAGGCCCACTCCAACCACCGGTACAACACCGCCGATTACCTGAACGTGGACCCGCTGCTGGGCACCAACGAGGACTTCGAGACCCTTTGCGCCGAGGCCAAGAGGTACGGCATCGGCATCGTGCTGGACGGCGTGTTCAGCCACACCGGCTCCGACAGCCGGTACTTCAACCGGGAGGGCCGCTACGGCGAGGGCGGCGCCTACCGCGACCCCAACTCCCCCTACCGCTGCTGGTATGACTTTGACCCCAAGTACAAGGGCGGCTACCGCAGCTGGTGGGGCTTCGAGACCCTGCCGGAGGTCAACGAGGAGACGCCCTCTTATGTCGAGTTCATCACCGGCGAGGGCGGCGTCATCGACACATGGCTGCGGCGGGGTGCCGCGGGCTTCCGGCTGGATGTGGCCGACGAGCTGCCGGACGAGTTTATTGAGAAGATCCGCACCGCCGTCAAGCGGGTCGGGCCCGAAAAATTCCTACTGGGCGAAGTATGGGAGGATGCCACCACCAAGTACGGCTTCAACCAGCGCCGCACCTACCTTCTGGGCAAGGGGCTGGACAGCGTGATGAACTACCCGTTCAAGAACGCCGTGTTGGATTTCGTCAAGGGCAAGCCCGCTGAACAGGCTGCCAATGAGATCCTGACCATCTGCGAGCACTACCCTGCCCCCGCCATAGACACCGCGCTGAACTTCCTCTCCACCCACGACACCGAGCGGGCGCTGACCGTCATCGCGGACGAACCCGCCAACGGCCGGGGCCGCCAGTGGCAGAGCGGCCGCTGCGTGACCGGCGACGCCTACGAGGAGGGGCTGCTCCGGCTGCGGATGGCCTACGCCATCATCTACACCCTGCCGGGCGTGCCCTGCCTGTACTACGGCGACGAGATCGCGATGCAGGGCTACCGTGACCCGTTCAATCGCGCCTTCTTCCGCTGGGATGCTCACGAACAGCGGCTGCGGCCCGTGCTGGCCCAACTGGCCCAGCTCCGCCACACCTGCGAGGCGTTCCGCACCGGCAAGCTCTGGGTGCTCCGGGCTGAGGGCGGCATCCTGCACTACCAGCGCATCGGCGAGGTGGAGACGGCGGAGATCATCGTCAACCGCACCGAGCATATCATCGTGGAGACGCTGGCCAGCGGCAAGAGCACCGAGGTGAACCCCATGGGCTTCACCATCGTGGTGGAAGAGGTCGGCCATAACCCGAACCATAGTTATTACGATTATGTTTAACTCCCTCCGGCATCGCCCGCGCGATGCCGCCTCCCTCATGGAGGGAGGCTGTTACCTAAATCACGACATCTTGTATTTTTAAGAGTTTTGTTATACAATAGACAAAGAAGGAGGGAGTGCAAATGTCCATCGATCCTATTTTCTGGCTCATTGCAGCGGTCGGGTTCCTCGTGCTGGAGGGGATGACCTTCAGCATGGTGTCCATCTGGTTCGCGGCGGGCAGTGCCGCGGCCCTGCTGAGCTGTCTGTTCCATCCGCCGTTCAAGGTTCAGGCCGTGGTGTTCATCGTGGTCAGCGTCCTGTGTTTGGCGGCTTTCAAGCCGCTGACCCAGCGGCTGCGCCAGAAGCCTACCCCCACCAACGGCGACCGCAGCCTTGGCCGCGAGGCCAAAGTGCTGACCCCCGTCTCCGCCGAGGAAACGGGCCGCGTCCGGCTGGACGGCGTGGACTGGAACGCCCGCTGCGCCACCCCCGGCGACACCCTTGCCCCCGGCCAGAGCTGCCGCGTGACCGAGATCCACAGCACCCTGCTCATTGTGGAACCTGTCCTCACCGAATCATCCACTCACTGACAAAGGAGCGTATCTATGCCTATTATGCTATTTGTGATCCTTGCCCTGATCTTCGTGGTTCTGGTGATCGTTGTCACCAATATCGTCATCGTGCCGCAGTCGATGGTCTACGTCATCGAGCGTCTGGGCAGCTACTCCGCTACATGGACGGCCGGCCTCCACGTCAAGATTCCCTTCGTGGAGCGGGTGGCCAAAAAGGTCAGCCTGAAGGAGCAGGTCGCAGACTTCCCCCCTCAGCCGGTCATCACCCGCGATAACGTCACCATGCAGATCGACACCGTCGTGTTCTTTCAGGTCATGGATGCCAAGCTCTACACCTACGGCGTGAATCAGCCCATCGCGGCCATCGAGAGCCTGTCCGCCACCACCCTGCGCAATATCATCGGCGAGATGGAGCTGGACCACACCCTGACCAGCCGTGACGTCATCAACGGCAAGATCACCGCCATCCTTGACGAAGCCACCGATAAGTGGGGCATCAAGGTCAACCGTGTCGAAGTCAAGAACATCATCCCGCCGCGGGAAATTCAGGAGGCCATGGAGAAGCAGATGAAGGCCGAGCGCGAGAAGCGCGCCGTCATCCTGAAGGCCGACGGTGAGAAGCAGGCGGCCATCACCGCCGCCGAGGGCGAAAAAGAAGCCGCCATCCTCCGCGCCGACGCCGTCAAGCAGCAGCGCATCCTCGAAGCCGAGGGCGAGGCGCAGGCCATCCTCGCCGTGCAGAAGGCCAACGCCGACGCCATCCGTCTGCTGAACGAGGCCATGCCCAACGACAAGGTGCTGGCTCTTCGCAGCTTGGAAGCTCTGGCCAAGGTCGCCAACGGCAAGGCCACCAAGATCATCATCCCCTCCGAGCTGCAGAACCTCGGCGGCGTGGTGCCCAGCATCAAAGAGCTGCTGACCGACCCGAAGGAAGCCGAATAACCGTTCCGCCCCTGCGTGATCCGCTCCGCAGGGGCTTTTTGTTGCAAAACCGCCGGTTCTGTGGTAGGATAAGACAAAAAACGAAGGAGTTTTCTATGATCTACGATACCCTGAACAACCTTCCCAACTACCTCGGCATGAGCGACAACCTCGACGCTGTCATCGAATTCGTCATGGCGCGGGACATCAACAACCTGCCCGCCGGGAAGACCCGCATCGACGGTGAAAAAGCCGTTGTCACCGTCAGCACCGTGACCCCGCAGGTGGGCGGCAAGGTGCCCTTCATCCGCCGGGACAATCACCTGACGCTGGAGACCGACCTTGAGGGCAGCGAACTGTTCGAGGTCTCTCTGGGCGAGTTTTCCCCCACCAAGCCCACCGACGAAGCCGCCGACCTGACCGTGGGCAGCGCGGACACCAGCATTGCGGGTATGCTCTGCGAGGGTCGGTTCGCGCTTTATCTGGCCGGGGAACCCTATCGATCCGGTCTGAAAGCGCAGGGCTGCGGCAAGCTGAAAAAGGCCGTGTTCAGCATTGAATTGGACGCCGATGAAGAGGACGGTGCCGAAGAAGAATAAGCGAACTTCTCTCCTCCACGCAGCGTAGGTTGCGTGGAGTGTTTTTGTATGGTATCCTGTTACAAACACAAATGGGAGGAATTTTTATGGATACTTACGTTACCGGCAGCACCATCCGGCTGCTGCGGGAAGCCAAGGGCCTGACCCAAGCCGAACTGGCGGGCAAGCTCGCCGTCAGCGCCAAGACCATCTCCAAATGGGAGACCGCCAAGGGTCTGCCCGATATCTCTCTGCTGGAACCGCTGGCCGCCGCGCTGGGCGTCAGCGTGCTGGAGCTAATGCAGGGCGAGCCGGTAGTCAACCGGAACCGCGCCGCCAATTTGCTGCGCTCCAAGCTCTACGTCTGCCCCATCTGTGGGAATGTGCTCCACGCCACCGGTCAGGCGGTGGTCAGTTGCTGCGGCATCACTTTGCCCGCATTGGACATCGCCGACGCCGACCCCGCCGACGAACACCACCAACTGACCGTGGAGCGGGTAGAGGATGAACTCTTCGTCACCCTCCATCACCCGATGGAAAAGGACCACTTCATCTCCTTCATCGCCTACCTCACCGGCGACAAGCTCCAGCTCGTCAAGCTGTACCCGGAGGGCGAGGCGAGCTGCCGGTTCCCGCTGCGTGGCGCAGGGGTGCTCTACTTCTACTGCAACCGCCACGGCCTGATGAAAGCCCCGGATTTCCGCACCGCCACCCGCCGCACGGCGCCCCAGAAGATCCATCTCCGCGAACCGGACGAGGGCGACCGGGAACAGGTCATGGCCTACCGGAAAGAATTCTTGGCCATCGGCTCCCGGATGGACGGCACCTCGGCGCTGGATAAGTACGACGATTTCGACGCATGGCTGGCTGCGATCCGGAATCTCAAATTCCCGGAGACGACCCCCGCCGGGCTGGTCCCCGCCACCGAATATCTGGCGCTGGACGAGCACGAGCACCTCGTGGGCATGACGAACCTGCGCCACTACCTGAACGACTACCTGCTGACCTACGGCGGGCACATCGGCTACAGCGTCCGCCCCTCCGAACGGCAGAACGGCTACGCTACCCAGATGCTCCGCCTGACGCTGGAAAAAGCGAAGGAGCGCGGTATTGCCAAAGTGCGCATCTGCTGCGACCACTACAACGTCGCCTCCGCCAAGACCATCCGCGCCAACGGCGGCGTCCTCGAAGACGAAGCCTATGATTCGCTGGACGGAACGCTGACCCAGCGGTATTGGATCTCCAACGTATAAAACGAAAAGCTCCGGCACGCGATGTGTGCCGGAGCTTTTTCGTTTTATTCACTTTAACCCAGATGGAAAATATCGATCAGGACGATCATGGCAAGGCCATAGTAGACGACCACGGCAACGAGGTCGTTGATGGTGGTGATGAGCGGGCCGGAAGCCACGGCGGGGTCGATGTGGATCTTATGGAACAGCATGGGGATGATGGTGCCCACCAAGCTGGAAACGACCATTGCGATGATGAGCGCGACGCCGACGCAGCCGGACAGCAGGAAGGCCTCGCCCCACGCATACGCTTTGAAGAAGTGGATATAGCAGCCGAGGAAGCCCAGCGCCATGACGGCCAGCAGAAGGCCGTTCACCAGACCGACCCGCATCTCCTTCCAGAGGAGCTGCAGCTTTTTCGCGGGGGTCAGGTTCTCATCCACCAGCACGCGGATCGTCACGGCCAGCGACTGCGTACCGACGTTGCCGGCCATATCCAGCACCATGGACTGAAAGCAGATGACGATGGGCAGCACAGCCACCACCGACTCGAATGCGCCGACCACCGAGGAAACGAGCATCCCAAGGAAGAGCAGGGCGATCAGCCACGGCAGACGCTTTTTCACGCTCTCGAAGACGCCCTCGTTCAGATCCTCCTCGCTGGTCAAGCCGCCCAGTTTTGCGTAATCGTCGCCCATCTCGTCATCCACCAGCTCCACCACGTCGGAGGAGGTGATGATGCCGACCAGCCTGCCCGCATCGTTCAGCACGGGGAGCGAACGCTCGGCGTAGTCCACGATGCGGTCGATGCAGTCGCTGATCTTTTCGTGGTCGGTCACGTAGGGGTAGTTCCGGGCGATCAGCTTTTCCAGCTTCTCGTCCGCGCGGGCAATGATGAGATCCTTCAGGTCGATGGCACCGTAGAACTTGTCTTCCTCGTCCACGACGTAAAGGGTGGAGATGTTGTCGTTCTCGCCCGCCTGTTTCACCAGCTCACTCATGGCCTGACGGATGGTCATATCCTTTCGGATGCAGATGTAGTTGGTGGTCATGCTGCTGCCGATCTCGTCCTCACCGTAGGAAAGCAGCATCCGGACATCCTCGGCGGAGTCCTGATCCAGTTGTTTGACGATCTTGTCCTTATCCTCTTCTTCGAGGTCATCCAGCACGTCCACTGCATCGTCCGAGTCCATGTTCGAGACGACCTTCGCGGCCTTCTCGGAGGGCAGTTCTTTCAGGTACGGCTCCGCATCGTCGAGGTAGGAGAAGATCTCGGCCACTCGCTCGACACCCAGCACCGCGTACAGCTTCTGACGCTCGTCCGGTGTCAGGGCCGCCAGCGCATCGGCAAGGTCGTTCTCGTGGTAGTCGGACAGACGCTCCGCCAGTTCCTGCTGCGGAAGGCCGCTGTGGATGAGGTTCAGGATCTCTTCTTGGTAGTTTTTCTTCTGCATCTTGGTTCCCTCCCTGCCCATTCCGGGCATAAAAAATACACCGCGTCAGTCGGGATCGACCTCCTGCGGTGTATCATGGGCACATGCAGTTCAGGACGCGGCAGACTCGTTCGCCTTGCCCGCATCGCAGGAGGAGCGTTGTTTAGGGTGATCCGTATGGTCACTGGACATGGAAATCAAACGCCTCCTGTAAAAAGATTTGCCCTTCGGCCCCGTTATGATACTACGGCCGGGCGGATTTTTCAACCCCTTTTACAGTTTTTTTACCAGATTATTGCTATATTGCACAAAGAAAAGCCTACTTCTTATACTTTCCATACCATGCCACCGACACCCGCCATGACACGGCATACAGGGCCAGTACCGCCAGCAGAAGCACTGCGGCCAGCCAGAGGGGCACAGGAAGCGGTTCACTTCCCGTGCCGTTCTGCTGCAGTTCATCCATCACGGCACCGCCGCCGCCCAGCAGGGCACCCAGTCCGGCAAAGGTCAGGACGTAGATCATGCGGGCTTTTTCGGCCCCAAAGCGGTACAGCAGCGGCAGGGAAATACCGTTGATCAGCAGGATGGCACACACACTGCCCGCCAGCAGGGACAGCACATCCTCGTCCGGGGCCGTTCCGGTACGCAGAGGGATCACCGTTACGAACAGTCCTCCGATTACAACAGCCGCCGCAGCGCAGAACAGACCGATGAGGTACTTTTCCGCCACCAGCGTCTTTTTGCTCACCGGAAGCGTCCGGCCATACTCCACCCAACCGACGCTCTGGTCGTAGGTGAGCAGGTTCACCGGCAGGATGCCCAGAAAAATGGCCGCATAACTCACCGGAAACACATAGGCGTTCGATGTGCTGAGCACCCAGATCACCAGCACAAATGCAACCGTCAGGTACATGGTTTTCATACTGGTTCTGACCTGATACCAATCCTTCAACAGCAAACCTTTCATCGCACATTCTCCCCTTTCACCATCAAAACGAACAGTTCTTCGATGCTCACCGGTGTCAGGGTGCTGCCCGCCGGGACAAGTTCCCTCTTCACCAGTGCCTCGGCCCCGTAGGCTGTCACCCGACGGCTGACGATGGCGTTTTTATCCAGCTCCTCCAATTGCCCGGCAGTGCCGTGCCAGAGGGCGTACTCCTCCCGCAGCGTGTCCTTGTCCTCACAGAGCAGGAGCTTCCCCTTGTGCAGAAAGGCAATGGTATCGCAGAGCTTTTCCAAATCGCTGACGATGTGGGACGAGATCAAAATTGCATGGTTCTCATCCCGCACAAAGTCCAGCAGCAGATCGATAAGCTCATCCCGTACCACCGGATCCAGACCGCTGGTGGCTTCGTCCAACAGCAGCAGCTTGGGGTGATGAGAAAGTGCCACGGCAAGGCACTGCTTCATCTTCATGCCGGTGGAGTAGTCGCCGTACTTCTTGTTCTCCGGAAGGTCAAAGCGGCGGCACCAGTCGGCGTAGGCGGCGGCATCCCAATTGGGATAGATGCCCGCCATCACTTTACCCACCTGCGGCGCGGTCAGGCAGGTGGGGATGCCCTCGCCGCCCAGCACCACGCCGATATCGGCTTTGGCAAGCGGGGTGATCCCCTCCTGTCCGAACAGCTTCACAGTGCCAGCGTCCCCGTCGATCATGTCCAGAATCAGCTTAATGGTCGTGCTCTTGCCCGCGCCGTTCTCACCGATCAGCCCGCAGACTGTGCCGCCGGGCAGTTCCAGATCAATGGGCCCCAGCGCAAAATCCGGGTAGTGCTTTTCAAGGCCGTGCAGTTCTAATGCGTTCATGGTTCATTCCTCCCACAGCAATTCCAACATTTCGGTCAGTTCCTGTTTGGTCAGCCCGCAGGGTGCCGCCAGCCGGACGGCTTCCGTCAGGTGTGCTTCGATTTTTTTCAGGTTCTCTTCCCGGAGCAGCTCGGTGTTTTTCGCTGCCACGAAAAAGCCCTTGGCGGGCACCGCATACAAAAAACCCTCCTGTTCCAGCTCATCGTAGGCCCGCTTTGTGGTGATAACGCTGATGCGCAGGTCCCGCGCCAGCCCCCGGATGGATGGCATAGCCTCCTCCGGCTGTAGTTCCCCGCTCAAAATCTGGTTCTTGATCTGGGTGTAGAGCTGCTCGTAGATGGGTGCACCGCTCTTGTTATCGATGAAGAGATTCATGTCTGCCGCCTCCGTTGCGTCTGTATATTTACAGTATATACAGTAGATACATGGTTGTCAATAGGCAGACACAAAAAAGCAGCTCTCCCGCCCAACGGGAAAGCTGCTTTTTTCATCTGATCAGGCTCTGACTATGGGGCGGCTTAGTAGGCGATGCCCCAGTAGACCATCTTGGTGGCGGGCTTGCCGCAGCAGGGGCAGACATCGCTGAGGTGCTCCTGCTCGAAGGGCATACAACGGCTGGACAGGCCAGCCTCTTCCTTCATCTTCATCTCACAGGCAAGGTCGCCGCACCACATGGTCTTGATGTAGCCGGTGTTGGCCTTGGCCAGCGCCTTGACTTCGTCCATGGTGGTGGCGGACCAAGTGCGCTCCTCGCGGTTCTTCAGGGCGCGCTCGTACAGGTCCTTGCGCAGGGCCTCCAACTGGGCGGGGATGGCAGTTTCCAGCTCGTCCAGAGAGACGAAGATCTTCTCGCGGGTATCGCGGCGGACGAGGACGCACTGGTTCTTTTCGAGGTCCTTGGGGCCGATCTCCAGACGGAGGGGCACGCCCTTCATCTCCCACTGGGAGAACTTCCAGCCGGGGGCGTTGTCACTGTCGTCCAGCTTGACGCGGGCATACTTGCTGATCTTCTCGGCCAGCTCAGCGGCCTTCTCGGAGACGCCGGGCTTGTGGGCTGCGATGGGCACCACGACCACCTGAATGGGAGCCACAGCGGGGGGCAGGATCAGGCCGTCGTCGTCGCCGTGGGTCATGATGATGGCACCCACCAGACGGGTGGATACGCCCCAGCTGGTCTGGAACGGGTGGTGCAGCTGGTTGTCGCGGCCGGTGAAGGTCACGTCATAGGCCTTGCTGAACTTATCGCCGAAGTAATGGCTGGTGCCGCTCTGCAGGGCCTTGCCGTCCTTCATCATGGCTTCGATGGTGTAGGTGGCTTCGGCACCGGCAAACTTTTCCTTATCGGTCTTGCGGCCCTTGACAACAGGGATGGCGAGATCCTGCTCGCAGACGTCTGCGTAGCAGTCCAGCTGCTGCTGGGTCTCAGCCTCAGCCTCAGCGGCGGTCTCGTGGATGGTGTGACCCTCCTGCCACCAGAACTCACGGCTGCGCAGGAAGGGACGGGTGGTCTTCTCCCAGCGCACGACGCTGCACCACTGGTTGTACTTCATGGGCAGCTCGCGGTAGCTGTGCAACACGCGGGACCAATGGTCGCAGAACATGGTCTCGCTGGTGGGGCGGACGGCGAGGCGCTCTTCCAGCTTGTCCGAGCCGCCCATCGTGACCCACGCCACCTCCGGCGCGAAGCCATTGACCAGCTCGCCTTCCTTCTGCAGCAGGCTCTCCGGGATCAGGACGGGCATGGCCACGTTCTCATGGCCGGTGGCCTTGAAGCGGGCATCCATGTCCTTCTGGATCAGCTCCCAGATGGCCTGACCATAGGGGCGCAGGATGATGAAGCCCTTCACGCTGGAATACTCGACCAGCTCTGCCTTGACGCAGATGTCGGTATACCACTGTGCGAAGTTCTCCTCCTGACTGGTGATCGCCTGCACGAGTTTCTTGTTGTCTTTTGCCATTTTATTTTATCCTCCAAAGCCGTGCGCCAAACGTCCGGTCTCTCTTGGCCGTTCCGCACGAACTCATATTAAAAGCCCCGCCGCAGCACCGCCGTGTGCAGCGCCGGGAAACGGGGCCTTTTGCAAAACCAAATCAGCCCTGATGGCTGTCCACAAAGTTCACCACGTCACCCACGGTGCGCAGATTTTCGATGGCGTCGTCGGGCACTTCGATGCCGAACTCGTCCTCCAGCGTCATGACCATATCCACGATGTCAAGGCTGTCGGCCTCAAAATCGCTCATGATGTCACTGTCCATGGTGATCTTGGCGGGGTCAACATCCAGTTGTTCTGCCAGCAGTGCACGGATCTTCTCAAAGGTCTCCATTATCACGGTCTCCTTTTGTCATCGATTCTTTGTTGTCACCCTACGCGCGGCCCTCGCCGCCGCACAGAGCACTCTCTATTTTTTATATCCCATGGGCCGCATCTTGTCAAGCCCTGTTTTGCGTTCCGGGCCGGGCCGGGCGGAAATTTCCGATAAAAATTGCCGAAAGCGCCTTTTTTCGCTTGACAGAACCCCGTTTGCTTCTTATCATAATAGTTGGTTCGTTATAACTACTGAAAGGATGAACGCGATGAAACTCTCATTCACCAAAATGCAGGGCTGCGCCAACGACTATCTCTATCTGGACTGCCGGGCTTCCGGCGTGCCGGAGAAGATCGTCCCCTTGGCGCAGAAGCTCTCGGCGCGGCACTTTTCGGTGGGCGCGGACGGCATCATCTGCATCTGTGCGCCCCGCACACCGGGGGCGGACGGCACCATGCGCATCTTCAACGCCGACGGCAGCGAAGCGCAGATGTGCGGCAACGGCATCCGCTGCGTGGCCGAGTGGCTGCATGTGCACGACCCGGCCTGTGCGGAAAAGTCCGTGCTGAAGATCGACACCCAGAGCGGACTCAAAACGCTGACCCGCATGGGCGAAGAGCTCTGGCAGGTGGAGATGGGGGTCTACTCGGCCATGGCCGCAGACCTGCCCGCCGTGAACATGGGCGAAGGGCCGTTGGTGCGCTGCCCTCTGGAGGTAGACGGCAAGCCGTGGAATGTCACCTGCATCAGCGTGGGCAACCCCCACTGCGTGACCCTTGTGGACGATGTGGACAGTCTGAAGCTGGAAGCCATCGGCCCGGCGTTTGAGCGCCACCCGAACTTCCCGGAGCGGATCAACACCGAATTCGTCGAAGTGGTGGACGCCACCCACCTGAAAATGCGGGTGTGGGAGCGCGGCAGCGGCGAAACGTGGGCCTGCGGCACCGGCACCTGTGCCACAGTGGCGGCGCTGGTGGAGCAGGGCCTCTGCCCCGTGGGCGAGGATGTCCATGTAGCGCTGCGGGGCGGCGAGCTGACCATCCGGGTGCTGCCCGGCAAGCAGCTCCTGATGACCGGCGCAGCAACGACTGTTTACGAAGGCATCGCTGAAGTTTAACGTCCTTGCCCTCTCCGTCATCGCTTACGCGATGCCACCTCCCCCAAAGTGGGAGGTTTTAGCAGTTCCGGGAAGTTTATCTTCTTGCAAAAAAGCTCCCCCTTTGGGAAAGACTCCCTCCGGCCGGAGGGAGATGTCGCATATGCGACAGAGGGAGGACAGCTGGACGCGAAGCGGACTGAGAGGGCGAGCAATCTAATATTAAGAATTGAGGGAACACATTATGAAAATGAATCATCATTACGGCGAGCTGAAAGCCAGCTACCTGTTCGTGGACATTGCCCACAAGGTCGCGGCCTATCAGGAAGCACACCCCGAAAAAGAGATCATCCGTCTGGGCATCGGCGACGTGACGCAGCCGCTGGCCAAGTGCGTCGTGACGGCCATGCAGGATGCCGCCGCCGAGATGGGCACCAAGGAAGGCTTCCACGGCTACGGCCCGGAGCAGGGCTACCCCTTCCTGAAACAGGCCATTCAGGGTTACTACGCAAGCCGCAATACCAAGCTGGACGAGGACGAGATCTTCATCTCCGACGGTGCCAAGAGCGACTTGGCCAACGTGCTGGGCCTGTTTGACGTGGACAACACCGTTCTGGTTCCGGACCCCGTCTACCCCACCTATGTGGACGACAACGTGACCGACGGCCGCAAGATCATCTACAGCCGCACCAATCAGGAGAACGGCTTCCTTGGGATGCCTGACGACAGCGTGAAGGCGGACATCATCTACATCTGCAGCCCCAACAACCCCACCGGCGCAGCCTACACCCGCGAGCAGCTCAAGGAGTGGGTGGCTTACGCCAAGAAGAACAACGCCGTCATCCTGTACGACGCCGCCTATGAGTGCTTCATCACCGACGAGCATCTGGCCCGCAGCATCTTCGAGATCGAGGGTGCCCGCGAGTGCGCCATCGAGATCTGCTCCTTCTCCAAGATCGCCGGCTTCACCGGCACCCGCTGCGGCTACACCATCGTGCCCAAGGAGCTGGAGCGCGAGGGCATGAACCTGAACAAGCTCTGGCTGCGCCGCCAGACCACCAAGTTCAACGGTGTGCCCTACATCGTGCAGCGCGCGGCTGCCGCCGTCTTCACCGAGAGCGGCATGGCTGAGATCCAGCAGAACCTCGACTACTACCGCAAAAACGCCAAGGTCATCGCCGACGCGCTGGATGAGTGCGGCGTGTGGTACTGCGGCGGCAAGAACAGCCCCTACATCTGGCTGCGCTGCCCCGGCAGCATGAAGAGCTGGGAGTTCTTCGACTGGCTGCTGGAGAACTGCGGCGTCGTCGGCACCCCCGGTGTCGGCTTCGGTGAGTGCGGCGAGGGCTACTTCCGCCTGACCGCTTTCGGTGACGCCGAGAAGACCAAGGCCGCCGCCGAGCGCATCAAGACTGCCATCAAGGCTCTGTAAGATCTTTATTGTTTTTTCTGAGACAGAAAGAGGACCGGCTCACGCGAGCCGGTCCTCTTTGTTTTTATCGGTCAAACGTCGTGTTCAGAGTGGTGGCCCAACGCTGGCCGGGGGCAAGGCAGGCGGCAGCGGCCCGCTCGGTCCACTCCTGCGGGTCGGTCTCGGCACCGGGCAGGGACTGCCACGGCTCGATGCAGACGAAGCGGACGGGCTTCGCCGGAGCCGACCAGATGAGGGAGTAGGGGTAGCCCTGCACGTCGCAGACGATGCGGCGGCCGGTGTCTTTTTCGTAGATGCCCACGGTGCTGCTGCGCAGACCCGCCATGCAGAAGCTGTCGTTTGCAAACAGCTCATCGGTGAGCGGGATGGACGAGACGTTCTTCCACTGGTAGTAACACTTGCCGGAGAGCAACCCGTTGGGGCGGGCGTCGAGGATCATGGGGCTTTCGGGGCCGTCGAAGCGGAACTCGTAGTCGGTGGTGGTGTGGGCGCTGTCGAAGGGGATGTTGAAGGCCGGGTGGTAGCCGATGCCGAACCGCAGCTCCTCCGCGGCGTCGGCGGGGTTTTCCACGGTCAGGGTGTGGTGGACCGTCCTGCCCTCCAGCCGGAAGGTGCTGGTGAGGACGAAGTCAAAGGGGAAGCGCTGGGCCTTGGTGGCGGCGTCGGACCGCAGCTCCAGCTCGATGGTATCGCCCTCGGCGCGGAGCAGGGTGTGCTCCACGTCCCGCGCAAAGCCGTGCTGGCCGCCCTTGTAGGTCTTGCCGCCATGGGTGAAGGTGCCGCCGGGCAGCTTGCCCGTCCACGGGAAGAGGATGGGCGCATGGCGCTTCCAGACAGCCGGGTCGGCCTGCCAGAGCAGCTCCTCCCCCGCCGCATTTTTCAGGCTGACGGCCTCAGCGCCGTGGGTGTCCACGGTCAGGGTCAGGAATTCATTGTGGATGGTTGCCTGCATTGTTGTTCTCCTTTTCTGTTACCGGTTGACGATGTTCTCGCCGTTTCCGTCGAGGAAGGTGCGCAGGTTCCGGGTGGTGATGTCCATCAGGTTCTGCAGCGCTTCCTTGGTCGTCCATGCAATGTGTGGGGTGAGGATGGCGTGGGGTTCCTTCCGCAGGGGGCTTTCCTGCGGGAGCGGCTCAGTGCCAAAGGCATCGGCCCCATAGAAGCCCAGCAGATCGCTGCGAAGGGCGGCGGCGACGGCCTCTTCGTCCACCAAGGCCCCCCGTGCCGTGTTCAGCAGGATGGCCCCCGGCTTCATCCGGGCCAGCGCATCCGCGCTGATGAGCCCCCGCGTCTTTGGCGTCGCCGGGCAGTGAAGGCTGAGGACGTCGCTTTCCCGCAGCAGGGTGTCAAACTCCACGAACTCCACGCCGTCGGCGGAATACTCCGGCCGGACGGTGCGGGTGCAGACGAGGACCCGCATCCCGAAGGCCTTGGCGATGCGGGCGGTCTGGCGGCCGATGCTGCCGTAGCCGTAGACGCCGAAGGTCTTGCCGAACAGCTCCACTTGGGGCAGTAGCCCATAGCTTGCCGGGATATCCAACTGCCAGCAGCCATCCTTGACGGCGCGATCGTACCGCTCGGCGCACTGGCAGATGGCGAGGAGCAGACTGAAGGTCATCTGGGCGACGCTGTAGGTCGAGTAACCGGGCACGTTGGCGACGGCGACGCCGTGGCGGCGGCACGCCTCCAAGTCGAGATTGTCGGTGCCGGTGGCGATGATGCCCACGAACTTCAGGTTCGGACACTGGGCCAGAACCGCTTCGTCCATCCGGCACTTGTTGAGGAAGACCACCTCGGCGCCGCCGATGCGGGGCGCGATCTCCTCATAGGCCGTACGGACATAGCTGGTGGTGTCCGGGATGAGGGCCTTGACGCCCGACCAATCGAGGTCGCCCTCCTTCATGACATAGCTTTCGAGAATGACTGCTTTCATCCCACGTCCTCCAACTTCACATCTTCGCTGAGCACCTGCCCGATGGGCTTTGCGATGCACAGGTCGGCTTCTTCGTCGGCGGGGGTGGGCTGCATATTGATGACCACGAGGTGCCGCCCCCGGAAGTACCGCAGCAGACCCGCCGCCGGGTAGACCACCAAGCTGGTGCCGCCCACGATGAGGGTATCGGCCTTGCGGATGGCCTGTACCGCCCCGGAGACCACCTGCTCATCCAGCCCTTCCTCGTAGAGGACGACGTCCGGCTTGACGATGCCGCCGCAGTCCGGGCAGCGGGGCACACCGGTGCTGTTCGCAATGAAGTCTGCGTCAAAAAACTTTCCGCACTCGGTGCAGTAGTTGCGCAGGGTGCTGCCGTGGAGCTCGTAGACCGTTTTGGAACCGGCGGCCTGATGCAGCCCGTCGATGTTCTGGGTGACGACGGCTTTCAGTTTGCCCTCCCGTTCGAGCTTGGCCAGCCGCAGGTGGGCCGCGTTGGGCTTGGCCCCCTTGACGATGAGCTTATCGCGATAAAACCGATAGAATTCCTCCGGGCAGCGCTCCCAGAAGGTATGGCTGAGGATGGTTTCGGGTGGGTAGTCATATTTCTGATGATAGAGCCCGTCCACGCTCCGAAAATCCGGGATGCCGCTCTCGGTCGAAACGCCCGCGCCGCCAAAAAAGACCATGTTCTCGCTTTCGGAAATGATTTTTTCCAGTGCAGGAACCATAAACAAAAACGCCCCTTTCCAAACGAGTTTGTGCCAAGTCCAGTATAGCACAAATCCGGCGGAAAGGAAGCGTTTCGGTAGGAATCGTTTGGGAAAAGGTCAGCGGCCGTTGGCGGCGAAAAGGCCCCCCAGCTCGGCAAAGAGGTCGTGGGGGAGCATCCCGGCCTCGCCGTGCTTCGCGGCGGCGCAGTCCGCGGCGGCTCCGTGGAGATAGACCGCGCAGACGGCGGCCTCAAAGGCGGGCAGCTTACAGGCCAGCAGGGCGCTGGTCATGCCGGCCAGCACGTCCCCGCTGCCCCCGCGGGCTAAGCCGGGGTTGCCGGTGGGGTTCACCGCACACCGGCCATCCGGCGCGGCAATGACGGTGCGGGCCCCTTTCAGCACGACGACGGCATCCCACGCCTTTGCAAAGCGGAGGGCCGTACCCTCGCGGTCGGCGTTGATGTCCGCTGCCGAACATCCGGTCAGCCGAGCCATTTCGCCGGGGTGGGGCGTCAAGATCAAGTCCCCCTGCGGATGGGGCAGCTTCCCGGCCTGCAGCAGATCGGCGGCGGCGTTCAGGCCGTCGGCGTCCAGCACGGCGCTGCCCGCAAAGCCGGGCAGGAGCGTCCCCGCCAGCATCCGGGTCTCGGCGGCGCGGGCTGCGCTCTGGACCGTGTAACCGAGGCCGGGGCCCAGCAGCAGGACCGTCGCCTTCTGGCGCTGGATGCGGGGGATATTTTCGGGGGCGATGCCGCCCGCCGCGCCCGCTTCGCAGGGGCAGAGGCAGCACTCCGGCAGACGGGCCGACACCGCCGCCAGCACCGGTTCGACGCTGGCCAGCGTGACGATGCCCGCCCCGGTGCGCAGGGCCCCTTCCACGGCCAAGGCCGCAGCGCCCCGGTAGCTTGCGCTGCCCGCCACGGCCAGCACCGAACCGAAGGTGCCCTTGTGGCTGGAACGGGGGCGGGGAGGAATGGCACGCCAGACAAATTCTTCACTTGTAATCATCATTGCAGCGTTCTCCTTCGTACAACCTCTCAGTCGGGCTTGCGCCCGCCAGCTCCCCTAGTAGGGGAGCCTTTGGCATAAAGATGAACTAAAATCGGCTGCCAAGGCCTCCCCTCATTAGGGGAGGTGGCATCGCGTCAGCGATGACGGAGAGGTTTATACTTCTCCCTGTAAATATTTCCGGATCTCTTTCTCTGCCTCCTGCACTTCCTGATGGAACATGCGGGCGGAGACGCGGAGAGCACCATGGCCGAGGATGATGATCTGTTCCATGCCGTCCGAGGTGGCGACGCGGACCCGGCGGCCCTTGCCGATCTCGTGGGTGACATGCTCGATGAACATATCCGCCGTCTCGGCTTCCTTGGTGTAGACCACATGGATATTGTGGTACTGCTGGATGGTGCCGGGGCTGCCGGGCACCCGATAGGCGTCGAACACAAGGATGAGAACGCACTTTTTGAACCCCTGATAGTTGCACAGGATGTCCATCAGCTTTTTGCGGGCGGCTTCGAGGCTCTGTTTGGAAAGCTCGTTCAGCTCGTCCCACGCAAAGATGATGTTGTAGCCGTCCACCAGCAGGTATTCGGGGGCGATCTCCCACTGCTCGGCGTTGAAATCCGGGCGCTCGGTCTTTTGGGTCGGGCGGAACGCCGCCAGCGGGTCCCGCTTGATGGGCCCGTAGGTCTGCTCGAAAATTTTCAGCAGCTCGGCATCCTCTTCCAGCGTGGCACGGTAAGCGGCCATCCGGCGGGGACGGTTCTGGGCCGCTTCCTCGGCGGGGCGGGCGGTCTTGCCCCAGCCGCTGTCCACGTGCATATGGCTGCGTACCTGCTCCCACGGGACTACGAAGCCCGCGCCGTGGGCGCAGAAGACCGAATCCGCCGGGTTGTCGAGGTCGTGCTCCGGCTCGTAGCCCACGGCGGCGATGACTTCTTCGGCGTTGTGGCAGGGGCGGTAGCCGTCCAGACTCAGGTTCAGGTGTCCCCTGCCCCGCGTGTAGCCCACCACGTCCATGGGGTAGCTGCGCATGGTGGAGGCCGGGGCCGTTCCGGTCAGGGTGGTGGTCTGGCCGTCCGGGGCGGTCTGGGGCGGGTCGAAGCTGCCGCCCATCTGCTGAATGTCGTTCATGGCCCGGCCCACGTTTTCCGCCGGGAGCTCCAGCCGGAAGGCATACCACGGTTCGAGAAGCTGCGTTTTGTGGATCTGATCTGCCATCATCAAGCCCTGCCGCACGGCGCGGTAGGTAGCCTGACGGAAATCGCCGCCCTCGGTGTGCTTGAGGTGGGCACGGCCCGCGATGAGGGTGATCTTCACATCGGTCAGCGGGGCACCGGTCAACACGCCAAGGTGCTGCTTTTCTTCGAGGTGGGTCAGCACCAGCCGCTGCCAGTTCTTGTCCAGCACCTCTTCCCGGCAGTCGGCGTCGAACTGCATCCCGCTGCCGCGGGGCAGGGGTTCCAGCTTGAGGTGGACTTCCGCATAGTGGCGGAGGGGTTCGTAGTGGCCCACGCCCTCGATGGCCTCGGTGATCGTTTCCTTATATAAAATGCCGCCGGGGCCAAAGCTTACGTCCAGCCCGTAGCGCTGGGCCAGCAGACTTTTGAGCACTTCCAGTTGGATCTCGCCCATGAGCTGCACATGGATCTCGCCCAGCGTCTCGTTCCAGACGACGTGGAGCTGGGGTTCCTCTTCTTCGAGCCGGTGGAGCTTGCCGAGGGCGGCGTGAACGTCTGCCCCTTCCGGCAGCAGCACCTGATAGCTCAGCACCGGTTCGAGGACCGGCAGGTCGCCGTCCCGTTCGGCGCCAAGGCCCTCGCCGGGGCGGGCCTTGGTCAGGCCGGTGACGGCGCAGACCTGCCCCGGCCCGATGCGCTCGGCCAGCGCGTACTTTGCCCCCGAATACAGCCGCATCTGGTTGGCCTTTTCGGCCCACGGCTCACCGTCCGCTTCGCCGGTGAGCTGAGCCTTGACCTTCAGTTCCCCGCCAGTGACCCGGAGCCATGTCAGCCGAGCTCCCTGCTCATCCTGCGAGATCTTGAACACCTTTGCGCCGAAGGCTTCCAGCGCCGGGGCCGGGCGGGTGAAGCGGTCCAGCCCTTCCAGAAATTCGTCCACACCCTCCAGCCTGAGGGCCGCACCGAACCAGCAGGGAAAGACATGCCGCCGGGCGATGGCGGGGATGATGTCCGCATCGGTCAGGGTGCCCCGGTCAAGGACGGCCTCCATCAGCCGCTCGTCGCAGAGGGCCAGCGCCTCGTCGCGGGCGGCTTCCTCGGCCCCGAAGTCCACAAAGCCGTCGCCAAGACGGCGGTTGAGCTGTTCCAGCAGGGCTTCTTTTCCGGGGCCGGGCAGGTCCATCTTATTCACGAAAACAAAGGTCGGGATGCGGTAGCGCCGCAGCAGCCGCCAGAGCGTTTCGGTGTGGCTCTGGACGCCGTCGGTGCCGCTGATGACCAGCACCGCGTAGTCGAGCACTTGGAGCGTCCGCTCGGTCTCGGTGGAAAAATCCACATGGCCGGGGGTGTCCAGCAGGGTGAAGTCGGTGTTCCCTGCGCTCAGCAGGGCCTGTTTGGAGAAGATGGTGATGCCGCGGGCCTTTTCCAGCGCGTCGGTGTCCAGAAAGGCGTCCTTGTGGTCCACGCGGCCCAGCTTTCGGATGGCACCGGCGCGGTAGAGCATGGCTTCGGAGAGGGTGGTCTTGCCGGAGTCCACATGGGCGAGGATGCCCACCACCAGTTGTTTCCGATTCGTTTCCATGGCGCGCCCCCCTTACAAAAAGCTGACGCAGAGGGCGATGAGGATCAGCGGCAGCCCCAGCACCAGATTGGAGAGCATACTGCAATAGGTGCGTTCTTCCGGCTCCAGCTCCTCGAAGGAAACGATCTTTTCATCGGCGTAGTCGATGATGGAGCGGGTGGAGTGGAACTTTTTCTGTTTGCTCTGTCCCTTGAACTCTTCCAGCAGGTGATGGATGGTCAAGCCATCCAGCCGCATATAGTCGATCCACGCCCAGATCAGCAGCACCACCCCGCACAGAAAGCCCGGCGCTTCCCAGATGGTGAAGGTGCCGTCGCTGACATAGCGCTCCCACAGCAGCATCAGGACGGCTACGATGGACGTGCGGGTGACGGTCTTATATAAAACGGGGTGGAACAGATAGGGTTTGAACTTCGGGATGCGGGGGGTGTCGTTTTTCATGGTGTGCTCCTTATTTACAGACTCATTTTATTGTAACACGCTTTTGTGAAAAAAGATAGCAGAATCGTCCGCCCCGCAAAAACAGCAAACCTTTTTTCTTTTGAAGTCTGCTGTTTCAAACCAGCCGGGCAGTCTTTGGATTCTTTTGCAATTTCGGCGCAGTGCTTTTTTTGTGAAAGTTGTTATCACCCTTTTGTTTCCAATTTATCACTTCATCGCATTGACTTCTTTTCATTACAGTGCTAAAATACCCGAAGTGCGGTTTTTGTCCTCTCTGTGCATTTTTTCGGCTGGGGCGGACCACACTGGATTTAGGAATAGGAAAATGTGTACGGCCGTCTGCGCCGTGCAAGATCTGGGAGGATCTATCCAATGAGCATCAATTTTGAGTCTCACAAGCTCGACCGCCGCAGCTTCCTCAAGGGTGCCGGCATGGTCGGCGCAGCCAGTCTGCTGGCTGCATGCGGCGGCAGCTCCGACAAGGGCGGCAGCGCTTCCACCAGCGGTGCCGAGGCACCCAACTCCACCGGCGCTGTCCCGCTGAAGGAGTTCATCTCTTTTGAGAGCGGCAACCGTGAGCTGGAAAGCTGGAACATGCTGTACACTCAGAAGGCTGAGGACGCCAACGTCATCACCAACATCTGGGACGGTCTGCTGAGCTTTGACTGCTACGGCAAGGTCGCGCCCGCCATCGCTTCTTCTTGGGAGCACAACGACGATTCTACCGTCTGGACCTTCCACCTGCGGGACGATGTGGACTGGGTGGATGTCAACGGCGAGGTGAAGGATCACCTGACCAGCAAGGACTTCCTCGTTGGCTTCGAGTGGGTCATGAACGCCTACAAGAACGAGGCAAACAACACCTCCATGCCCAACGATACCGTGGCGGGCGCTGCCGATTACTACGAGCAGACCAAGGCCGCCGGTGACGCTGCCGCCGACATGACCTACGAGGACATGCTGGCTGCCGGTGTGGGCATCGAAGCTCCCGATGACTACACGCTGGTCTTCACCTGCAAGGATCCCTGCCCGTACTTCGACACCGTGGCCGCTTACAACAGCTTCTACCCGGTGGCTCCCGCTCTGCTCGACGAGCTGGGCATCGAGGGCTTCCGCGGCTGCGACAACACGACCATGTGGTACAATGGCCCGTATCTGATCGAGGAGTACATTCAGGGCAACACCAAGAGCTACATCCCCAACCCCAGCTACTACGACGCTGCCAACGTCAGCCGCTTTGAGCGCCTGACCATCACCATGATCTCCGACGGCACCATCAGCCTCCAGCTGTACCAGAACCGTGAGCTGGACGAGGTGGATCTGGGCGAGAGCAGCATCGCCACCATTCAGGCCGATCCTTCCAACGAATACAATCAGCAGATGTGCGAGAAACGCCCCAAGAAGTTCAGCTACTGCTTCATCTTCAACTACGACAAGCGCAAGACCGACGGCACCGCCGATGAGAACTGGAACAAGGCCATCGCCAACAAGGCATTCCGCCAGTGCTTCTCCAAGGGTCTGGAGCTGACCAAGTTCTTCTCCCGCTACAACCCCATCAACCCGCTGAAGTGCGAGAACGATTTCTTCACCATGAGCGGCCTGTGCTACACCTCTGACGGCACCGACTACACCTCTCTGGTGGCCAAGGAGATCGGCCTCGACGGTGAGAAGTACGACGGCCAGACCATGAAGCGTCTGCGCGCCAACAACGGCGACATCACCGACCTGAAGAAGCAGGCCATGGAGGAGCTCTCCGCCATCGGCGTCACCTTCCCGGTGCACTGCTCCTATTATATCTTGGCCGGTTCCACCACTGCTCTGGACAGCGCGACCGTCCTGAAGCAGTGCTTCACCGACAGCTTCGGCGATGACTTCATCGTGCTGGACATCGAGACCTTCGTCTCCTCCACCATGAAGGAGGTCGTGGCACCCAAGCTGCAGAGCTTCGTCCACATGGGCTGGGGCGCGGACTTCGGCGATCCCATCAACTTCCTGACCCAGATCATCGTCCACGACGACAATGCTTACTACAGCTGCAACATGACCAACATCGAGGGCATCGTGGAGAACGGCCCCGCTGATTATCAGCAGGAGCTGGTGGATGCTTACGAGCAGTTCACCGATCTGGTCAACGAGGGCCGCGCCATCGTCAACGACACCGACGCGCGCTACGCCGCCTTCGCAAAGGCTGAGGCCTACTTCCTTGAGGAGAACCTGATCTTCCCCACCGTCTACGATGTGACTTGGTGCCTGACCCACGCCAACGAGTACAGCAAGATCAACGCCATGTACGGCCCCTGCAACTACAAGGCGATCAACTGGGAGACCAGCGAAGAGGCTTACACCACCGAGCAGTACGAAGCGTTCGCCGCTGCCTTCGATGCTGCCACCAAGGGCTGATCTTTTCCCTCGGCTCGTTTTATGAAGTGATCTTTCCCCGGCGGGAGCTGTTCGCAAAGCGGATGGCTTCCGCTCTTTTATTATGTAAAGCATTTCGCACCTGTTCGTTTATGGAGAACAATTTCGGTTGTTTTGTTTTTCAAAAGCAGTGTTAAACTTTCTGCATCCTTTTCCAGACAAAAACAAATATATTTCATCATTTCCCACAGTCTGTCTTTCTTTTTTGAACAGCTTCCTGTCCACACTCCATTGACAGCTTATTCTTTTAATGGTATAATCACCAGTGTGTTAAGGTTTTGCGGGGGGAGCACAGGCACAGACAGAGGGGTCTGTATCTGCGCTCCTTTGTATTCCCCAGCAGTACAGAGAATGCAGACCCCCCGTGAAGGAGTGGGAAATAAGCAGGACAACCTGTCCTGCACCATGCACCGAAGCACGGAAATTATTTAGGGAGGATAACACAATGAACATCAATCACGAGTCTCATGCAATCAGCCGCCGCAGCTTTCTGAAGGCTTCCGGCGTCGTTGGTGCCGCCGGCATTCTGGCAGCCTGTGGCGGTAGCTCCAGCAGCTCCACCGCTGCTTCCTCTGGTGCAACCAGCGCCCCCAACACCACCGGCGCTGCCCCGCTGAAGGAGTTCATCTCTTGGGAGGCCACCAACCGTGAACTGGAGAGCTGGAACATGCTGTACACCCAGATGGCTTCCGATATGAATGTCACCACGAACCTGTGGGAGGGTCTGCTGAGCTTTGACTGCTACGGCAAGGCTGTGCCCTCCGTGGCAAAGGAGTGGAGCCACAACGACGACTCCTCCGTCTGGACCTTCAACCTGCGCGACGATGTGGATTGGGTGGACGTCAACGGCGAGGTCAAGGCTCACCTGACCAGCAAGGACTTCCTCGTGGGTCTGGAGTGGGTGCTGAACGCTGCCAAGAATCAGGCCAACAACACCTCCATGCCCAACGAGACTCTGGTGGGCGCTGCTGACTACTACCAGAAGACCAGCGACATGGGCGACGCTGCTGCCGACCTGACCTACGAAGATATGCTGGCTGCCGGTGTGGGCGTCGAGGCTCCCGATGATTACACCCTCGTCTTCACCTGCAAGGCTCCCTGCCCGTACTTTGATACCGTGGCGGCCTACACCAGCTTCTACCCCGTCTCTGAGGACCTGATCACCGAGCTGGGCATCGAGGGCTTCCGTGCTTGCGACTACACCAACATGTGGTACAACGGCCCGTATGTGGTGGAGGAGTTCATCAGCCAGAACACCAAGAGCTACATCCCCAACCCCAACTACTATGGTGCAAACGATGTGTCCCGCTTCGACCGCTTCACCGTCACCATGATCAGCGACGGCACCGTCACCTTCCAGCTGTACCAGAACCGTGAGCTGGACGAGATGGATGTGGGCGAGAGCACCCTGACCACCATCCAGGCCGATCCCAACAGCGAGTACAATGCTCAGCTCTGCGAGAAGCGCCCCAAGAAGTACAGCTACCAGATGCACTTCAACTATCAGAAGAACAACGATGACGGCACCCCCGATGACAACTGGAACAAGGCTATCGCCAACACCGCCTTCCGTCAGTGCTTCTACAAGGGTCTGGAGCTGACCAACTGGTATGCACGTACCAACAAGATCAACCCCCTGAAGTGCGAGAACGACTACTACACCATGCCGGGTGTCTGCTATAATACCAAGGGTCAGGAGTACAGCACTCTGGTGGCCAAGGAGATGGGCTTCGACAAGGAGTCTTATGACGGCAAGACCATGATCCGTCTGCGCGCCAACAACGGCGACATCGCGGACCTGAAGAAGCAGGCTATGGACGAGCTGAGCGCCATCGGCGTCACCTTCCCCGTCCACGCTGCTTACTACATCATCGCCGGCAACTCCACCGCTCTGGACAGCGCAACCGTGCTGAAGCAGTGCTTCACCGACAGCTTCGGCGATGACTTCATCGTGCTGGACATCAAGACCTACGTTTCTTCCCTCACGCAGGAAGTCCGCAATCCTCAGGTGCAGAGCTTCGTCATCAACGGCTGGGGCGCTGACTTCGGCGACCCTGTCAACTTCGTTGGTCAGGAGATCCTGCACGACGACAATGCTTACTACAGCTGGTACTACTCCAACATCGCCAAGATCGTGGAGGCCGGCCCCGCTGACTGGCAGAAGGATCTGGTCGCTGCTTACGAGGAGTTCACCGATCTGGTCAACACCGCAAAGGCCATCGTTGATGATACCGATGCCCGTTACGCCGCCTTCGCAAAGGCTGAGGCCTGCATGCTGAACAACGTTCTGGCCTGCCCCTGCTACTTCGATGTGTCCTGGACTCTGACCCACGCCAACGAGTACAGCAAGATCAACGCCATGTACGGCCCCTGCAACTACAAGGCTGTCAACTGGGAGACCAGCGAAGAGCCTTACACCACCGAGCAGTACGAGGAGTTCGCTGCTGCCTTCGATGCTGCCACCAAGGCCTGAGTTTTCCACCGCACCCCAAAATAAAAGTTAAAGGTTCGATAACATGTTAAAATACACGGTTAAGCGGCTGCTCCAGTCGCTTGTCACAATCTTTTTGATCGCAACAGCCGTCTTTTTGATGATGCGCTGTCTGCCGACGGACTACTACTTCACTGAGGAACAGCTCATGAAGTTCACCGATCAGCAGAAGACCGCCGCTCTGGAAGCGGCCGGCCTGACCGACCCCATCCCCACCCAGCTGATCAAGTTCTACAACGATCTGCTGCATCTGGACTTCGGCACGTCCCGCCGTATCCAAAACGGTGCACCGGTGGTCAAGGTCATCGGCAAAAAGTTCGGCGTCTCGATGCGTCTGGGCCTCACGGCGTCCGCCATCTCTCTGGTGCTGGGCGTTCTGATGGGCATCCTTCAGGCGGCATTCAAGGACAAGGTATTTGACTGGATCGGCACGGCTTACACCGTGTTCGTCAATGCGGTCCCCTCGCTGGTGTCCTATTCTCTGGTGCTGGTGCTGGGCTCCAAGTATCTGGGCTTCCCCACGCTGTACTCCACCCGCAATGTGAGCGCGTCCAGCGTGCTGCCCATCACCTGCTTGTCGCTGGCATCCATCGCGGGCTACGCCCTGTGGACCCGCCGCTACATGGTGGATGAGCTGACCCGCGACTACATCAAGCTGGCGCGTGTCAAGGGCCTGAGCTCCCGCGAGATCATGTTCAAGCACGTTCTGCGCAACGCCATGGTCCCCATGGTGCAGTATATCCCCCAGTCCATCCTGCTGACGGTAGGCGGCTCCCTGCTGATGGAGCGCTTCTTCTCCGTCCCCGGCATGGGCCCCCTGCTGACCGACGCCATCCAGCGTTATGACCTGAACGTCGTGCAGACGCTGGTCATCCTGTATGCCGTTCTGGGCATCGTGGGCGTTTTCTTGGGCGATGTGCTGATGATGGTCGTTGACCCCCGTATCACTCTGACTGGAAAGGAGGAAGCTCGCTGATGGCTAAGGCATCTGATTTTGAGGGTAAGAAGCAGGACGAACTGTTCTACTTCGTGGAATACTCTCCGGAAGAGGCTGAGCGCATCGGCTATTCCAACTATTCCTACTGGGGTTCTGTCATCCAGAACTTCCTCAAGCAGAAGGTCGCTGTCTTCTGCCTGATCCTGTTCTTGGCGCTGACGGTCTTTTCCTTTATCGCACTGGCCATCGGCAAGTACGATTACACGGGCCTGATCTCGGATACGAGCAAGGCGTTCATCAAGCCGAACAGCGAATACTGGTTCGGTACCGACAACCTCGGCCGCGACTACTGGTGCCAAGTGTGGTACGCCACGCAGGTGTCCATCCGTCTGGCTCTGGTCGTCGCCGTTGGCGAGAGCATCGTCGGCGTCATCTTTGGCCTAATCTGGGGCTATGTCCGCAGCTTGGACCGTTTCTTCACGGAGCTGTACAACCTGATCGATAACGTGCCCTACATCATCTATATGACCCTGATCGCCCTGATGGTCGGTCAGAGCTTCTGGATCATGGCAATTTCGATGATCGCGATCAACTGGCTGTCCATGGCACGCCGTGTCCGCAACATGGTCTTCATGTTCCGTGACCGCGAGTACAACCTCGCGTCCCGCTGCCTCGGTACCCCGTTGTGGCGTGTTCTGACCAAGAACATCCTGCCGTATCTGGTCTCTGTCATCATCCTGCGCATGGCGCTTTCCATCCCCGGCACCATCAATCTGGAGTCTACGCTGTCCTACCTCGGCCTCGGCCTTGGCATCGATACTCCGTCGCTGGGCCTGATCCTGAGCAAGGTGCGCGGCTTCTTCCTCGATTACCCGTACCTGCTGGTCTTCCCTGCATCCATCGTGTCCATCATCTCGATCTCGTTCTACATCATGGGCAACGCTTTGTCGGATGCGGCAGACCCGCGCAACCACGTTTGATAGATTGGAGAGAGAAACGTAAATGGATAGACAACCGATTATCTCTGCCAAAGACGTGGAGATCACTTTTAGTCTGCGCGGACGCAAGCTGAACGCCATCCGCAAGTGCTCGCTGGATCTGTACGACGGCGAGACCCTTGCCATCGTGGGCGAGTCCGGTTCGGGCAAGTCCGTATTCACCAAGACCTTCGTGGGCATGCTGGACGCCAACGGTTCCATCACCGGCGGCTCCATCCTGTTCGAGGGCCGCGACATGACCAAGTTCACCGAAAAGGATTGGCTGGGCGTGCGCGGCAAGAAGATCGCCATGGTCATGCAGGACCCGATGACCAGCCTGAACCCGCTGAAGAAGATCGGCAAGCAGATTCAGGAGAGCATCGAGCACCATCAGGGCCTGAAGGGTGAGGCCGCCAAGAAGGCGGCCATCGAGATGCTGGCCAAGGTCGGCATCCCTGACCCGGAGCGCCGCTATGACCAGTACCCCCACGAGTTTTCCGGCGGTATGCGCCAGCGTGTCGTCATCGCCATTGCAGCGGCTTGCCGCCCGCAGGTGCTGATCTGCGACGAGCCCACCACTGCGCTGGACGTGACCATTCAGGCACAGATCCTGCAGCTGATCCGTGATCTGCAGAAGGAGCTGGGCATGTCGGTCATCTACATCACCCACGACCTTGGCGTTGTGGCGAATGTGGCCGACCGTGTGGCTGTTATGTACGCCGGTCAGATCGTGGAGTACGGCACCGTGGAGGAGATCTTCTACGACGCTTGGCACCCCTACACTTGGGCACTGCTTCAGGCGCTGCCCCAGCTGGGCACCAAGGGTGAGAGCCTCCCCACCGTGGACGGCACTCCCCCGAACCTGTTCAACGAGATCAAGGGCGATGCCTTCGCCCCCCGCAACAAGCATGCGCTGGCCATCGACTTCGTGGCAGAACCTCCATTCTTCCAAGTGTCCGAGACCCACGCAGCAAAGACTTGGTATCTGGACCCGCGCGCGCCCAAGATCGAGCGTCCGCACTCCATCCAGAACCTTCGTGAGAAAATGGGAAAGATGGGAGGTTCCAACTTAAATGGCTGAACGTGAAAAGCTGATTGAGCTGAAAGACCTTCAGATCACCTTTGGCTCCGGCAAAAAGAAATTCGTCGCAGTGGATCATGTCAATTTCGACATCTACAAGGGCGAGACCTTCTCGCTGGTCGGCGAGTCCGGCTCCGGCAAGACCACCATTGGCCGTGCCATCTGCCGCATCAACCCGACTTCCGGCGGCGACATCTTCTTCAAAGGCCAGAAGATCAATGGCCATATCTCCAAGGAGCTGGACAAGGAAGTCATCCGCAAGATCCAGATGATCTTCCAAGACCCCATGGCTTCCCTGAACGAGCGCGCCAAGGTCGAGTACATCGTGGCCGAGGGTCTGCTGAACCACCACCTGTACAAAGATCAGGAGGACCTGCACAACAAGGTCATGGATGCGCTGCACGAAGTCGGCTTGCTGCCGGAGTTCGCTTCCCGCTTCCCGCACGAATTCTCCGGCGGCCAGCGCCAGCGTATCGGCATTGCACGCGCTCTGGTCATGCAGCCGGAGTTCATCGTGGCCGACGAGCCCATCTCGGCTCTGGACGTCTCCATCCGTGCACAGGTGCTGAACCTGCTGAACACGATGAAGAAGAGCCGCGGCCTGACTTACCTGTTCATCGCCCACGACCTGTCGGTGGTTCGGTTCATCTCGGACCGCATCGCCGTCATCAGCAAGGGACGCATCGTGGAGCTGGCTGAGGCGGAGGAGCTGTTCCTCCATCCGCTGCACCCCTACACCAAAGCCCTGCTGAGCGCCGTTCCCATCCCCGACCCCGCACTGGAGAAGAACAAGAAGCTGCTTGTTTATGATCCGTCCGTGCACGATTACAGCGTGGATAAGCCGGTCTGGGAAGAGATCGCCAACGGACACTTCGTCTATGGCAACCAGCGTGAGCTGGAAGGCTACCGCAAGGAATACGAAAGCCAGCTCTAAGCTGAACCGCTTTCCGGTATTTTAACACAAATGCCCCGCCGCTTGAGGGAACCCTCAGCGGCGGGGTTTTGTGTTGTAACAGAATCGGGAAGATTTTGTAAATTGTGTTTCATCTGCTTGCAAACTGTACACAATAGCATTATAATAAAGGCAGATAGAACACAGAAAGGAGCTGTTCTCTATGGCACAAGCAACACTGACCGCCCGCGTGGACGCAGCGGATAAGATCAATTTTGATGCGTTCTGCTCCAACGTCGGCCTCAATACCTCCACTGCGATCAATCTATTCGTGAAAGCTGTCCTTCGTGAAAACCGCATTCCCTTCGAGATTACCCAGAACCAAGACCCCTTCTACTCAGACGCCAACATGGCACATGTAAAAAAATCGGTTCAGGAGCTCCGCTCCGGAAAAGGAACGGCCCATGAGCTGATCGAGGTTGAGGATGAGTGAAAAGATCTGGTCCGATGAAGCATGGGAAGATTATCTCTATTGGCAGCTTCAGGACAAGAAAACACTGAAGCGGATCAACCAGCTTATCAAGGATATCGAGCGCAATGGTTGCCTTGAGGGCATTGGTAATCCAGAAGCCTTACGGGGTGACCTGCAGGGCGAATTCAGCCGCCGCATCGACGAGAAAAATCGCTTGGTCTATCATATTGAAAATGGCCGTATTTTTATCGCACAGTGCCGCGGCCACTATGACGACAAATAAAGATATCCCGGCCAACATAAAAGCGCCCCGCAGACCTTCGGAGAAGGCCCTGCGGGGCGCTTTGCGCTTGCTTTTGGATTTAGGCGGGAGAAATCCTTACTCCACGATGATGCTCTTACCGCTCATCTCTGCGGGGACAGGGAGGCCGATATAGGGCAGCATGGTGGGGGCGATGTCGGCGAGGCAGCCGCCCTCACGGAGCTTCACGTCGCCGCAGCCGATGGCCACAAAGGGCACCACGTTGGTGGTGTGGGCGGTGAAGGGCGTGCCGTCCGGGTTCTTCATCTTCTCGGCATTGCCGTGATCGGCGGTCAGGAAGGCGCAGCCGCCCGCATCCAGCACAGCGGTGACAACTTCCTTGACGGCGGCATCCACGGCCTCTACGGCCTTCACAGCGGCCTCAAAGACGCCGGTATGGCCGACCATGTCGCAGTTGGCGAAGTTCAGGATGATGACGTCATACTTGCCGCTCTCGATCCGCTTCTTGCACTCGGCTGCGACCTCCGGAGCGCTCATCTCCGGCTTCAGGTCGTAGGTGGCCACCTTCGGGCTGGGGATCACGCAGCGATCCTCGCCCTCGTAGGGAGCCTCCACGCCGCCGTTGAAGAAGAAGGTGACGTGGGCATACTTCTCGGTCTCGGCGATGCGGAGCTGGGTCTTGCCGTTCTCGGACAGGTACTGGCCCAGAACGTTCTTCAGCTCCACGGGCGGATAGGCGACCTCGCAGTTGGGCATGGTGGCGTCGTACTCGGCCATGCAGACGTAGTTCACCTGCTTGCGGCCGCCGCGGCGCTCAAAACCGGTGAAGGCATCGTCGCAGAAGATGCGGGTCATCTGGCGGGCACGGTCGGGGCGGAAGTTCATGAAGATGACGGTGTCGCCATCCTGCACGCGGCCGCCCTCGCAGGTGACGCAGGGCAGAACGAACTCGTCGGTCTTGTCGTTGGCGTAGGAAGCCTCTATGGCTTCGGCAGCGCTGGCATAGTGCTCACCCTCGCCGTAGACGAAGGCAGCGTAGGCCTTCTCCTCGCGGTCCCAGTTGTTGTCGCGGTCCATGGCGTAGTAACGGCCGGAGACACTGGCGATCTTGCCGATGCCCAGCGCATCGAGCTTGGCCTGCAGGTCGGCGAGGAAGCCCTTGCCGGAGTGCGGGTCGGTATCGCGGCCATCGGTGATGCAGTGGAGGTAGACCTCCTTGGCGCCCATGTGCTTGGCCATCTCCAGCACGCCGAACCAGTGGTCTGCGTGGCTGTGGACACCGCCGGTGCCGACCAGACCCATCAGATGAATGGCCTTGCCCGCGTCGATGGCGGCCTTCATGTTCTTGACCAGAACCGGGTTCTTGAGCATCTCACCGTCCTTGATGGACTTGGTGATGAGGGTGAGCTGCTGGTAGACGATGCGGCCGGCACCCATGTTGGTGTGGCCGACCTCGGAGTTGCCCATCTGGCCATCGGGCAGACCAACGGCCATGCCGGAGGCGTCGATGGTGGTCATGGGGTACTTTGCCATCAGAGAATCGATGAAGGGCTTGTTGGCGGCGGCCACAGCGTTACCGTAGGTCTCGTTGGGGGTCCAGCCAAAGCCATCCATGATGCAGAGCATTACGGGTTTCTTGGACATAGGTATTCTCCTTTATATTGAACGATCGGACTCAAAAGCGCCCGGCTTCAGCGCTGAAAACGGCGCAGCCGGGCGCTGGGGTGATTCAGGAAATCAGGATTCAGCCGTTGGAAGCAGCGTTGACGATCACGGCGAAGTCCGGAGCCTTCAGGGATGCGCCGCCGATCAGGCCGCCATCGACGTCCTTCTTGCTCAGCAGCTCCTCGCAGTTCTTGGCATTCATGCTGCCACCGTACTGCACGGTGGTCGCCTCGGCCACGGCCTCGCCGTAGACCTCGCCGATGACCTTGCGGATCTGGCCGCAAACTTCCTCTGCCTGATCGGCAGTGGCGGTCTTGCCGGTGCCGATAGCCCAGATGGGCTCATAGGCGATGACGACATTGGCCATCTGCTCTGCGGTGACATCGCGCAGGGCAATCTTGGTCTGCATCCGGACCAGCTCCTCGGTCACGCCCTCTTCGCGCTGCTCAAGGCTCTCGCCCACGCAGATGATGACCTTCAGGCCCGCATTCAGTGCGGCCAGAGCACGCTTGTTGACGGTCTGATCGGTCTCTGCGAAGTACTGGCGGCGCTCGGAGTGGCCGACGATGACGTACTCGACGCCCAGATCGACCAGCATATCGGCGCTGATCTCACCGGTGAACGCACCGGACTTCTCGAAGTGGACGTTCTCGGCACCCACATGGATATTGGTGCCCTTGGTCTTTTCCACGGCGGTCACCAGATCGGTGAACGGGGTGCAGATGACGACCTCGCAGGAAGCATCCTTGACGGCGGGGATCAGTTCATCCACCAGCTTGGCTGCCTCAGAGGCGGTCTTGTTCATTTTCCAGTTGCCTGCAATGATTGCCTTACGCTTTGCCTTATCCATGATGTCTATCTCCTTACTAATTACCTTCAAAACAAAAGAGGCGCAGCGGCGCATGGCCGCCGCACCTCAGTGATGCTGTTACGAGCGCAGATCAAGCGTTCTGGATGACAGCGATGCCGGGCAGCTCCTTGCCCTCCAGATACTCCAGAGAAGCGCCGCCGCCGGTGGAGATGTGGGTCATCTTATCGCCCAGACCCATCTGCTGCACAGCTGCTGCGCTGTCGCCGCCGCCGATGACGGTAGTAGCGCCGCTCTCAGCCATAGCCTGTGCCACTGCCAGCGTACCAGCAGCCAGAGTCGGGTTCTCAAACACGCCCATGGGGCCGTTCCACACAACGGTCTTGGAAGCCTTGACAGCCTCTGCAAACAGCTTGGTGGTCTCCGGGCCGATGTCGCAGCCTTCCATATCGGCGGGCATTGCGGTCACGGGCACAACGGTGGTCTCGACGGGTGCGTCGATGGGATCGGGGAAGTCCTTGATGCAGACGGCATCGACGGGCAGGAGCAGCTTGACGCCCTTCTCCTGAGCCTTTGCCATCATCTCCTTGCAGTACTCCAGCTTGGAGTCGTCGCACAGGCTCTTGCCGACCTCATAGCCCTGCGCCTTGATGAAGGTGTAGGCCATGCCGCCGCCGATGATCAGGGTATCGACCTTCTCCAGCAGGTTGGAGATGACGTTCAGCTTATCGGCGACCTTTGCGCCGCCCAGAATGGCGGTGAAGGGACGCTCCGGGTCGTTGACTGCGTTGCCCAGATACTTGATCTCCTTCTCCATCAGGTAACCCACAGCGGTATCCTTGATGTAGTCGGTGACACCGGCAGTGGAGCAGTGAGCGCGGTGGCAGCTGCCGAAGGCGTCGTCCACGTAAGCGTCAGCCAGAGATGCCAGCTCCTGAGAGAACTCCGGCATGTTCTTGGTCTCTTCCTTGCGGAAGCGGGTATTCTGGAGCAGGACAACGTCGCCGTTGTTCATGGCAGCCACAGCAGCCTTTGCCTTCTCGCCCACAACGTTGTCGTCGTCTGCGAAGACCACGGTCTTGCCCAGCTTTGCGCTCAGGGCAGCAGCAACGGGAGCGATGCTGAACTTTGCCTCAGGGCCGTTCTTGGGCTTGCCCAGATGGCTGCACAGGATGACCTTTGCGCCGTCGTTGATCAGCTTCTGGATGGTGGGCAGAGCTGCATTGATGCGGTTCTCGTTGGTGATGACGCCGTCCTTCATCGGGACGTTGAAGTCGCAGCGGACAAGGACCTTCTTGCCGCAGTAATTCTCGTCGTCGATCGTTTTCTTACCTAAACCCATGGTAATAAGCTCCTCTCAAATTCTTTTCATCGGAATCGAATTTCACTCGCTATCGGGGCTTGCCTCCCCGTACACCCTTATTATAAACAAAAAGTGTGATGTTTGCAAGGAGAAGTGATAGATAATTTATTAACAAACTTCGTCTATTCCCTGTGCGAAATGTAGTGATTTTGACCGAAAGCGGCCAAAAAAGAAGCCGTTGCAAAGAACTCCCTCCGTCCCGGCTGCGCCGTGCCAGCTTCCTCTCTGGCATCACGTGAGCGATGGCGGAAGGAGTTTAGCGGAAAAGTTCAGATCCTGCGTTTGATCTTCTGCTTGAATTTGGCCAGATACTCCAGCACCAGCGGGTTTTTCAGCGCGATCAGGATCACGCCGTAGACCGCCACCGACCCCAGCACTGCCGTAAAAATCGTTGCGAGGAGCGGCAACGGCAGCGCCTTGACCACCGTGCAGACCGCCAGAATGCCAAAGCACCCCACCGCCACCGACCCGACGATCTTCCAATCGAACACGAGCTCCACCAGCCCTTTCGAGTAGTGGATGCACATCACCATGGAACACAGCTCTGCCAGCAGCGTCGTAAAAGCCGCCGCGCTCTCCTTGAAGTACGGGATCAGGACAAGGTTCAGGGCGACGTTCAGCACGCCGCTGACGAGGGTGACAAAAAACAGCTCCTTCTCCTTCCGGCAGGGCAGCAGAACGCAGGAATTATACAGCCAGCCAAACAGGCAGACCAACAGAGCCAAGCTCAGGATCTGCAGCGGCTGCACCGCATCCAGATAGCTTTCCCCGGAAATAAAGAGCACCACTTCCCTGCTGAGCAAGATCAGCCCAATGACCGCCGGGGCCACCACGACCATAAGGGCTCTGAAAATATTGTTGAACAGTTGGTTGAACTCTTTTTTCGCGCCGATGCCGGCGTAATGGGACAGACGCGGAATGGAAACGACCAGCACCGCCGAAAGAAGGTTCTTCACGATGCCGTAGATTTTTCCCGCCACAGCATAGATGCCGACGTTGTAATCGCTGCCCAGAATGCCGAGGATCGTCGTGTCCGAGCTGACGTACAGCGTCGTCGCCAGCGTGGAGGCAAAGATGATCATAATGGGCTTGAGATGGGTCTTCCAGTCGATCTTCCATGTAAAGTGGATGGCACAATACCGCCGGGCGCGGAAATAGTTGAGGACATTGGAGCCCACCGATGCAAAGACCGAGATCCCCGCATAGATGCAGTAATCGCTCTGATTTTTCACGAACAGGAAGAGTGCGGCGAAGGAAAGGATCTGAAAAATCATGCCGCGCACCGTGATGTAGGTATACTCCTCAAAGATCGTGAAGATCCATTCAGTGCCGATGGTCGTGAAGAAGATCTGCAAGCTCATGATGAGGAGCAGATCCGTATAACCCCGCAATTTGGCCGAACAAAGCATGGTCACAAACAGGGCTAGGTAGGCGATGACCGTTGTGATCATATTGATGGAGAACATCTCCGACGAAAAAGCCGAGAGCTTTTCCCGGTCGTTCACATACTTGGAACCCTCCCGCACCGCATAGGACGAGATGCCCAGCCCCGCAAACAGCAGAAAATAGCCGCACACCGAGTTTGCAAAATTGACTTTGCCAAGGTTCTCGACCTGCAGGACGTTCGAGGCATAGGGAAAGGTGATGAGAGGGAAAATAACGCTCATCAGCGTTTTCAGCGCATTCATCACCGCATTGAGACTCATTGATTTTTTCATGAGAAAGTGTCCTCGGCTGCATTCCGCGCCAAAAGCGGCACTGCTCTTTTCACAGCCTTTTTCAAATGGCACCACCAGTTGTTCTGGTTAAACCATAATTCATACCATATCCATGCAGCCCGCAGGTCATTTTCCTGAAACAATCTGTAATATGTCCGCTGTCTCGCATTGAATCCGGGCACTTCTTCCGGCAGCATATCTGCCCACTTGTCCACTCTCTCCCGAATCTGCTTTCTTTCTTGCGAAGTCAATGTCGGCACCACCAGTGCATCTTCCCACAAATAGGTTGCTGTCAGGCCGCGCATCCGGCGCATACTGTCCTGCATTGCTTTCGGCATCTCCGGGCAAAAGCGGCAGATATCCGCATGGCTTTTCTCCAGCGCATCCAGATAATCATTCAGATTTTTTGATGTCTTAGTTTTCATAATACCGTCCGGATTTGCACGATAATAATAGTAGACATCATTCAGGCTGACAAATGTCTCACATTTTTCCGTCAGTTCTGCCATCACATACATATCTTCGAAATTTTTGCCGACCGGGAACAGATTTTCCGGCAGCAGCTTTCGTTTATACAGTCTGCGCCAGACATGATTCGTCACCTCAAGGTCTTCCAAAAGCAACTTGAACATTTCCTGTCGGCCATAAACTCGAACTGCGCGCTTTCCGTCGTATTTTCGGAGCATTTTCCCATTCGGGAATACTTCTGTATACTGGCAGAGCACCATATCCGCTTTGTATTCCACCATGGCATCCAACATTTTTTCTGCCATTTCCGGTGCGATCCAGTCATCCGAATCCACGAACAACACAAAATCACCAGTTGCAGCTTTTAGCCCGGCATTTCTTGCATCGGATAACCCGCCATTTTCCTTGTGGAGCACGCGAATGCGCTCATCTTTTTGTGCCCACTGTTCGCACAGCTGCGGGCAATTGTCCGGTGAACCATCATCCACCAGTATAATTTCCAGCCGCCGATACGTCTGTCCTATAATGGAGCGCACACACGGTTCCAAAAAAGCTTCCACATTGTACACCGGCACAATGACCGATATCAATTTTTCCTGTTCCAATTCTTCTTCCCTGTTTCCTTTATTTCGCTGCGCGGCCGTTTTTCAGCAGAAAAAGCGCGCTGTACAGTCCTCTGCTTTGTTTCAGCAGCCGGTATTTTCTCATGAACCCGCTGTCCAGAAGCCCCTCGGCCTCTGTGCGGAACTCCTGCAGAAATCGCTCCATTTCCGCTTTGCGGCGTTGGTCTTTTCTCAGATACGGGTAGCAGTGCTCTACGATCTTCATCATCGCTGCATCGTTTTCCAACATATCCGGGTACTTTTCACGGATATACTGATACCGCTGACACCCCATATCCCACTTGTCTTCGTAGAATTTCAGTGTCCGCTTGTGCAGGATGCTGTCGGGCCGCTGGTAATAGAAATAAAGCGGGACGGGACAGTATGCAACACCTTGGCATTTATCAAGAAGTTTATAAGTCGTTCCCTGATCTTCCATCATCCGGCCTAACGGATAACAGACATTTTCAAACAATTCCCGTTTGTACAGTTTATTGACTGCGAAATCCCCTAGCTCCTCTGACTGCAAAATCGAGCGCAATGCCTCTTTTCCCGTCATGTACTGCACTTTCTCTAACGCATCTTCGACCGCCGGAAGCTCTTCCGTCGAGAAATATTTCAGTGCTACCGCCGATACATCAGCCCCGGCATTCAGCAGATTTCGATAGAGCACCTCGATCATCTGCGGCGCTATGCCGTCGTCGCTGTCCACAAAGCAGAAATAGCGACCCTTTGCGTGTTCGATTCCACAGTTTCGCGCGTCGGACAGCCCGCCATTTTTCTTATGAATGACCTGCACCCGCGCATCCTGCCGGGCATAGGCATCACAAATTGCACCACTGCTATCAGTCGAGCCATCATCCACCAACAGAATCTCCAGATCAGAATAGGTCTGGGCAAGGATGCTGTCCACACAGCGGTTTAGGTAATGCTCTACATTGTAGACCGGCACGATCACGCTGATCAACTTATTGTTCATCATGCTTTTTACACTCTCAAATCCCGTGCATTTTTTCGTTCGGCCAGTTCATATACCCAGTAAAACAGGTGCTTGCTGAGCAGCAGCGTCTTCACCTTGATCTTGTCCGCACGCTTTGCCCACGGCTGGCGAATGAGGTCCTGCTGATCCTGCACATAGGCAAGGATTCTCTCCTGCTCCATTGGATAGTGATAGAAGCCTCCATCCATAATTCCTTTCAACAGTTTCAGATAGGTCACAAGCTGAAGATAAGCAGCTTCATTGCGCAGTTCCGGAAGCTCCTGCTCAATGAAAGCGGTCACATCTGCACTGACCTCCAGCAGCTCAAGATTTTTTCGTTGAATACCACTGTGCATGATTGATCCATCTCGCATGCGATAATAATATACTGGTTCTTCAATAATAGAAACTGTTTTGCTTTTGGATGTCACTCGGTAAATCGTTGCGTAATCCTCATATAATCTTCCATATGGAAACTTCAATTTATTCCATAATTCGCGTCGATAAAGTTTTCCACACGCCGAATGCCCGATTCCTTGGAAAAGGAACATTCTTCTCATTGCTTCTTCCATCGCCACCTTTTCAACAGTTCCATTTTTTTCTGTATCTCTTGGCGTTTCTCCTGAAAACTCGAAGAGTTGTCCAATTGCAAGCTCCGAATGATTCTTCTCACAACTAGAAACCAACTTTTCTACGGCACTATGCGGAAGCAAATCATCACCATCCAAAAAAGTAAGATATTTTCCCCTCGCCTGCAGCATACCTGTATTCCGTGCATCTGAGAGACCTCCATTGCTTTTATGTAAAGTGCAAATTCTTGTATCCTTCGCTGCCAATGCATCACACAGCTCGCCACTATTATCCGTGGATCCATCATCCACCAGAACAATTTCCAAATTGGTATAGGACTGGTTCTGTACACTCTCTACGCATTCTTCCAGATATTTCTGAACATTGTAGACAGGAATAATGACCGAGACCAGCGGCTTTTCTTTGCCCACGTCACAGAGTCTCCTTTCCTTTACCTAATGGAATTTTTACGACCCAATTTTCTTTTTTGTTGTCTGCATCCCGGTACGCCAGATACATGCCCAGCAGCAGGAAAGCCAGCGTATCGCCGCCGCGGAACTGAAGCACAGAGGCCCCGCAGTAGGTAAACAGCGCCGCCACAAACGGGTCGTGCAGCAGCTTTTTCTTTTCCATCCAGAAGAACCGGACGACCAGCGCCAGATACGCTGCCCCGCCCAGCCAGCCGCAGTCGATGAGGTTCTGCAGATAAACATTGTGGATATTATCTTCCCCATAGGCGAAGCCCGCCACGCCGGAAAGCGCTTTCATGCAGTTGCCCACACCACAGCCAAAGGGATAGGCCTTGCTTGTTTCAAGCGCGTAGGTCCACATTCGGATACGCCCCGCATTGCCCGCATCTTCCATGCCATGAAGAAAACGATTCAGCGAGCGCAGGACCAGCGACTCCAAAAGGCCGGACCCCCACAGAGCCGCGACCAGTGCAGCGCAGAGCACCAGCACCGTGATCCGCACCTTCCGTTCTTTCAGCCGCTTGAACTGCGGCAGCAAAAGCCAGAGGATCGCCGCAGCGGCGATCAGCATTCCCGCGCGGCTCCCATACAGGAACGAAAGCATCAGGTTCGCGCCCGCATACAGCCATTTCCAGCGGCTCCGGCAGAAGAAAAAAGCCAGCAGCCCCAGCCAGCTCGACTCAATGTTGGAACCTCCGCCGATGATCATTTTCACGCCCCATGGGTGCGCCATTCTCTCCGTCCGGAGATAATCCAAAAATCCCTGATAGTAGATCAAATTTTTGATCAGGATCACGATCATCAGAATGCTTGCCGCGCCGGACACGATGTCCAGCCAGTCATCCTTGGAAAGGTCTGCGCCAAAATTTGCGCAGAGCACGACCAGATACAAGCCGAAGATGTAGTTCAGCAGCAGACTATTGACACCAAACTCGCTCCGATGAAGCAGAGAGACAGCCGCTGCATAGGCCACATACAGCAGGACCGGACGGTTGACTCTCAGTTCTTTTTTTCTGCACAGAAACGGCAGAAACACAAGCGAAAACACATGAACCCATTTCAGCGAAGCACCGGAACCGATGGAGGCGAGGGTCAGGTTCTGAAAACAGGCCAATAGGAAAAGCGCTGTCAGCAGCCCCTTTTCCCAGCCGTGATCTCTCCGCAGCTTTTCCATTCAACTTCTCCTTTTATCTTGTTTTCCCTCTCCACTGCGTCCGGTCATACACAAAGCGCAGCAGCGGATAGCCTCCATAGGAAAGCAGCGCCGCCAGCCGCGCTTTTTTGCGGGCATTGGGGTCCCGCACCACCGCACTGCGGCAGCGGACCACTTCCTTCCAGAGCAGTTTACGCTCCGGCTCGTGGGCCTTGTCCCGGATCTGGAACAGGATGTTGCAGACCGTACTGAGATAGCGGCACTCCGCCGCCTGTTCCAACGGAGGGTGATCCCGCCGGACATTTTCCAGCATCGCGCGGCAGTGTTCCACGCCGTCCAGCTTCTTCGGGTTGAACGCCGCATTCTGGATGCTGGCAGCACGCTGAAAATAGTAGTAATCCACATTTCCGATCCATGCGACGCGGGCCGCCCGCTTCAGCACTTCGTACGCGACTGGGATATCCTCGTAAAGCTTTCCGACCGGGTAACGCAGTCCTTCGAACAACTCCTTTTTATAAAGTTTCGTCGGAGTCGAGGTCTCCACGCCGTCCTGATAAAGCATCCGCCTCAGGCACGCTTCCGGGGTCAGGCTCTGGAAATTTTTCAGTTCTGCCGCGGGCTGCGACTGGATGCCCCTGCCCTCAAACACCTCTTCAAAGCAGCTGACGGCCATATCCGCATCAGCTTTTCTGAGCGCTCGATAGAGGTTTTCCACGTAGTAGGGCGACACCCAGTCGTCGCCGTCCACAAAGGCATAGTATTCCCCTTGGGCCGCATCCAGCGCCGCATTTCGGGCGTCAGACAGGCCGCCGTTCTTCTTGTGGATCACTGTGATTCGTGGGTCCTGCGCGGCATACCGGTCACATACTTTCCCGCAGCCATCGGTCGAGCCGTCGTCCACCAGAAAAATTTCCAGATCCTTATAGCTCTGGCCCAACAGACTTTCCACACAGCGGTCCAGATATGCCTTTACATTATAAATGGGAACGATGACGCTGATGAGCGGTTCCATATCGGTTTCTCCTGTTATCTCAAAAGGCTTTGATAAAACACTTCCAGCTTTTTCGCTTCGACCGCAATATTAAAGCCTTTTTCGGTCATTTGCCGTTCCGTATTGCACCGCGTGGTCCGTTCCGCCGTTTCCAGCACTTTTTGTGCCCATTTCCGGGGCGGTTCCGACAAACTGATGAACTGCGTCGATTCCAGCAGTTTCGTTTCCCGTGAAATATCCGTCGAGCAGATCAATGGCAGCGCGCAAGCCTGTGCCTCCACGCCCACCACAGGCAGCCCCTCATAACGGGACGGCAGAACGAACGCATCCATCGCCTGATAGTAGCGCTCGATCTTTCTGCGGTTGCCCAAAAAGAGGACCGCGTCCTGCAGCCCCCGGCGGTTCACTTTCCGGCGGATGACACTCTCCATCTCGCCCCGGCCGATCAGCATCAACACCGCCTCCGGCCGCTGGCGATGGATCTCTTCGAACACATCGATCAGGAACTCATGGTTTTTCTGGTAGCAGAAGCGGCCGATGTGGCCGACCACGAATTTGCCTTCCAGCCCCAGTTCCTTGCGCAGGGCTGCCCGCTTCTGGGCGTCGAAGGAGAACTTTTCCACATCGATGGCATTGTTGAAGACCCGGAACTCCGAATCCCCGTAGAGCCAGCGCCCGGCGGATTCCGAACAGGCACAGAGCTGGGTGGGGTAAATTTTTGCGAACGGGCGGAGCAGATATTTGACGAAATTCTTCTTCGTTTCGCCCTTGCCCGCCACCGAGTGATTGTGCACGATACGGTTGGGCACCCCGGCGCGCTGTGCTCCCCACAGAGAGAACACGCCCAGTGTATTCATGTGCGAATGGACGATCTGGTATTGATTTTTCCGGAACAGCTCCATGATCGCCCTTTCGTACTGGACCAGATGGGTATACCGCGGCACCAGATAGACGTGCCCACCCAGCCGCTCGATCTCCTCCTGCTGGGGCACGGCAGAGCCTTCCAGCGCGAAGAAGTCAAACTGGACCTTGGAGCGGTCGATGTGGCGGTAATAGTTCATCACGACCATCTCGACGCCGCCATAATTCATATCTGTCATCATTTGGGCGACCCGGATCGGCGTACTCTCAGACACGTTTTTCCCTCACATTAAATCAATTCTTTCCGTCCGCAGTCCTCATACCAGTCCCGGAAGCTTTCCTCCAAGGTATAGTGGAAGCGGTAGTCCGTTGCGGCCAGCTTTTTGCCGCAGATATTGGTGGAGACCATCAGCTTTTTTACGCGGGCCGGGTGGATGCCAACCTTTTTGCCGCCGATGGGCCCCAGCACCGCCGCCGCGAACAGCAGCAGCTTGCCGGGGATCAGCGGGACATAGGACTTCATCCCCGTGGCCGACTGCATCGCGGTGCAGATCTCCTCGATGGTATAGGCCGGCTCGAAGGTGCAGTTGTAGAGGCCCACGCCGGGGAACGAGTGGTCGATCATCCGATACTTGAAGAAGCGGACCAGTTCCTTGACGTAGATGCAGGCTTTGATGGTGTCCTTCCGCCCGGCGTAGAAGAAATAGTGCTTCTTCTGGCCCTTGTACAGGCGGGTCATGTTGCCGTGCTCGCCCTTGCCGTAAACGATGCCGGGGCGGACGATGGTGAGCTCCCGCGCCGGGTCCTTTGCCTGCCAGATCTGGTGGATCTTTTCCGCCACCAGCTTGCTGATGCCGTAGGGCGTATTGGGCATGGGGATCGTTTCCTCGGTCTTCAGCTCCTCCGCCGCGCCGTAGGGGGCGATGGAGCTGGTGAACAGGATCTTCCGGATGCCGTACCGTTCCGCAAAAGCGGTCACCTGCTCGGCACCGAGGATGTTCGTTTCAAAATAGGCTTCGTCCGGGTGGCCGGGCGTGCGGTGGACCGCCGCAAGGTTGAAGATCACGTCCTCTGCCGTCGGTGTAAAGTCCAGCGTGAGGGGCTGACGGACATCCGCGCGGATATACTCGACCCCTTCGTTTTTCTCCACGATGCCCGGTACGACGCCCTCTTCGCCGGGCATGACGAGATCCAGATCGTAGATCTTATCCCCCGGCCGTACACACTCCTGCCGCAGCAGGTGGATCAGGTGGGTCCCGATGAACCCCGATCCGCCAAAAATGATGTAGTTCATTTATTTTGCACCTTTTCCCGCAAACACGACCCATACGGTTTTGAAGAGGATGCGGATATCCTCCCAAAGGGTCCAGTTGTCTATGTACTGCACATCCAGACGGACCACTTCCTCGAAGTCCTCGATGTTGCTCCGGCCGCTGACCTGCCACAGGCCGGTAATGCCCGGCTTCATGGAAAGGCGGCGCTTGTGGTGGCTCTCGTACTGGTTGTACTCATCCAGCGTAGGCGGGCGGGTGCCCACAAGGCTCATGGAACCGCAGAGAACATCAAAAAACTGCGGCAGTTCGTCGATGCTGGTCTTTCGAATGAAGCGGCCCACCTTGGTGATGCGGGGATCGTCCTCCATTTTGAACATCAGGCCGTTCATTTCGTTCTGGGCCATCAGCTCCTTCTTCCGCTCCTCGGCGTCCACATACATGCTGCGTAGCTTGTGGATGTAGAACACACGGCCGTTCCGGCCCACGCGGCGCTGCTTGAAGATCAGCGGGCCGGGGCTTTCCAGCTTGAGCGGGATGGCCACGATGGCAATGATGGGGATGCTGATGATGCAGCCCACAAGGCCGCCGAAGATATCCAGCCCGCGCTTCAGGATCTGGTCGTGGAGCTTGAGTTCCCCGGTGCCCATGGTGACCACATTGCCCCCGGCACAGCGGCTCAGCACCCGGCTCATCCGCACGGCGCTGGTCTCGCTGCAGCATGCCTCTTCGATCCGATCCAGAACCGGAAGCCGGAAATGGACCGTCAGGCCCATGCTCTCGATCTCCTCCAGATAAGGCACCAGCGTATTGCCGCTTTCCGTCGGGACATCGATGTAGATCTCATCCAGCGCCGCCTGACGGAGCCAGTCCATGAAGGTATCGTAATTGGCCTTGATTGCGACACCCTCGATCTCGCCCGTCACATCCTCGGCCACGGCTTCCAGCACCGCGATGCCGGTAAGCTGCTTCGACCAGTCCTTTCGGAGGTCTTGGATGATGCCCGGGGCCCGCTCCCGCGTCGTCACGATGCCGACCAGACTCCGAAACCCCTTGGTGTACTTCCAGCGGGTCAGCAGCTTTTTGAGCAGCGCATGGCTGCCGCACATCATAAAAATGTTGACGAGAGGCACTGCGATCAGGAAATAGCGCGAATCCAGCATGGTGGCCTTGGTCAGCGCCAAGCACGCCACATCCAGCAGAGCCAGCAACATATTGAAGCCGACCGCGATCTCCACTTCCCGCGTGCTGCTCCGGGTAACGATATTTTCGCTCTGGTCGAAAACGAAAAAGGTCAGAACGTAGGCGATGAACAGCATGACACAGGCTTCCAGCACCAGCCGCGGCTCCCGGAAGTCCGTCATCTTACCGAACAGGCCGTCCATGATCAGCCACGCCACCGCCACACTGGCCACCAGCGAGACAAGATCGGTCACAAACAGATATCCATATTGCAATTTTTCACGTCTTGCAATCATAAAAATTTCTTGCTCCTTACCGTTGTACCCTGCGGCGGCCTCGTTTCCGCCCGCTTTGTCCGGGTACTTCCCGGCCCGCGGCACATGGATTTTTACACCAAACCCAGTTTATCCTATCTTTGTAATTTTAACATACTATGGAGCTGCTTTCAATAGATCGTGCCGAATTTTGCCCGTTTCGCCCGGCCGCAATTTTCCTGCACAGACAAAAAAGCTCCCCCTCCCACCGGTCACCCGGCAGGAGGGGGAGCAAAAACCTTTTTTTAGAAGGTCAGGAACTCAATTAGCAGTTCTCAGCGAAGTACTTAATGGTACGGACCATCTGAGAGGTGTAGGAGTTCTCGTTGTCGTACCAAGACACGACCTGAACCTGATAGGTGTCGTCGTCGATCTTAGCGACCATGGTCTGAGTTGCATCGAACAGAGAGCCGTAACGCATGCCGATGACATCGGAAGAAACGATCTGATCCTCGTTGTAGCCGAAGGACTCAGAAGCAGCAGCCTTCATTGCAGCGTTGATGGACTCCTTGGTGACGTCCTTGCCCTTGACGACAGCAACCAGAATGGTGGTGGAGCCGGTGGGAACAGGCACACGCTGAGCAGAGCCGATCAGCTTGCCGTTCAGCTCAGGGATGACCAGACCGATGGCCTTAGCAGCACCGGTGGTGTTGGGGACGATGTTCTGTGCGCCAGCACGAGCACGGCGCAGGTCACCCTTGCGCTGAGGACCATCCAGAATCATCTGGTCGCCGGTGTAAGCATGAACGGTGGTCATGATACCGGAAACGATGGGATAGGTCTTGTTCAGGGTGTTAGCCATGGGAGCGAGGCAGTTGGTGGTGCAGGAAGCAGCGGAGATGACCTGATCCTCAGCGGACAGGGTCTTCTCGTTGACGGAGAAGACGATGGTCTTCAGGTCGTTGCCTGCGGGAGCAGAGATGACGACCTTCTTTGCGCCAGCCTGAATGTGAGCCATGCTCTTCTCCTTGCTGGTGTAGAAGCCGGTGCACTCCAGAACGACATCCACGTTCAGCTCGCCCCAAGGAGCATCCTTTGCGTCCTTGACAGCGTAGATCTTGATCTCCTTGCCGTCGACGATGATGGAATCCTCAGTAGCCTCGACGGTGTGCTTGCCTTCGCCGATCTTGCCGCAGAAAGAACCCTGAGCAGTATCGTACTTCAGCAGGTGAGCCAGCATCTTGGGGCTGGTCAGGTCGTTGATTGCGACGACCTCGTAACCCTCAGCATCAAACATCTGACGGAAAGCCAGACGGCCAATACGACCAAAACCATTGATAGCAACTCTAACAGCCATGTTAATAATACCTCCTAAATGTTCTTACCCTTTTTCATCGGATAATCTCACGGTGCTTTTATTGTAGTCCAAAACGCGAAAAGTTTCAAGTGTCTGCCAAAAAATTAACAACTTGATTTCACACTTTTTGGCTTTTGTATGATTTTTCTACCTCTTCCCGGCCGCTTTTCGGCAATTCAGCCAAGAGAGTGCTTACTCCCGGCTCTCGAAGGCAGCGGCTGCGGCGATGCGCACCACGGCAAAAACCCCCAGAACGCCCACGCACGCAATGCCGAGGCCGAAGAAGATGGCGGGGAGACTAGTCAGCTTGAACTGGGAAGGCATGGCCAGCGTCAGGGTCTGGGGCAGCTCCCAGCAGAAGGCCAGCATGAAGCTGGCCAGACCGGACATGCACAACAGCTTGCCGTCCGACGTTTCAGGCAGCCAGAGCGCCCGCACGAGGCTGGACAGGAAGAGCAGCACCGCCAGCATCTCCCACACCATGACGGTGGGCGAGACGCGGTGCCAGCTGGAGCTGTTCTCCATGAAACGGCTCAGCACGCACCAGTAGAACACCAGCGTGCCCCAGATGCCGGAGGCCATGCTCTTGGTCGGGAGCTGCCAGTCCGGCCGGAGCCATTTGCGGCCCAGCAGAACCAGCCAGACCGTGCAGAGCACCTCCAGCACAGCCCGGACGACGGCGCCGATGCCGGTCAGCCCCACGGCCAGCCGGGCCAGCGCCGCAAGGGCGAAGAATGCCCCGGCCATGATCGTCACCGTGCCGGAGGCCTTGCAGCGGTTCCGCAGTTCCTGCGGCCCATGGGCCAGCTTTCGGCCAATGCAGATGGCCGCCAGCACGCCCACGGCCAGCGCGGCATAGCGCAGCCAGACCGGGCCGACGGCGCACAGGCCGCTTTCCAGATCGGTCCAGAGGCCAAGGTCCAGCGCACGGCCGATGGTCAGCGCAGTTCCTACAACGAACAGAAGTTTGATCCGTGGATTCATCAGCGTTCCTCGATTGGTTTATATTTCTGGCGCACGCCCAGATATTTGTAGGCGGGCCGGATGATACGGTTGGCGAAAACGACCTCCTCGACGCGGTGGGCGCACCAGCCCGGCACACGGGCGATGGCGAACAGCGGGGTGTAGAGATCCTCGGAGATGCCCAGCATGTTGTAGATCAGGCCGCTGAACAGGTCCACATTGGCGCAGACGGGCTTGGTACTGCCCTTTTCCTCGGCGAAGATGCCGGGGGCCAGCCGCTCGATGCTGCACAGCATGTTGTACTCTTCCTCAAAGCCTTTCTCGTAAGCCAGATGGCGGGCACGATTTTTCAGGATGACCTCGCGGGGGTCGCTCACGGTGTAGACCGCGTGGCCCACACCGTAGATCAGGCCGGAGCCGTCGCCCGCCTGTTTGCGGAGGATGCGGCGGAGGTACTCCCGCACCTCGTCGTCATCTTCGGGGTTCTCCACGTGCTTGAGGATGTCCTGCAATTGGCGGTTGACCATCAGGTTCGCGCCGCCGTGCTTGGGGCCCTTCAGCGCGCCGATGGCCGCCGCGATGGCCGAGTAGGTGTCGGTGCCCGACGAAGAGAGCACGCGGGTGGTGAAGGTGGAGCAGTTGCCGCCGCCGTGGTCGGCATGGACCAGCAGACACATATCCAGCAGCTTCGCTTCCTCGTGGGTGAACTTCTGGTCCGGGCGGTAGGTGCTGAGGATGTGCTCTGCCGTGCTCTGGCCGGGCTTGGGCAGGTGGAAGAACATGCTCTGCTTATCGTAATAGCGGCGCTTCATCTGGTAGGCGTTCACCATCATGGTGGGCATACTGGCGATGAGGTTGATGCTCTGGTTCAGGATGTTCTCAAGGCTCAGATCCTCGGCGTGCTCGTCGTAGGAATACAGGCCCAGCACGCAGCGCTGCATCTTGTTCATCACGTTGGGCGAGGGGGCGTTCATGGTATCCATGAAGCCGTCGGGCAGGGCCCGGTGCTCGGCCAGCAGCTCGCAGAACTCGTCCAGCTGGCTCTGGGTGGGCAGACTGCCGAACAGCAGCAGCCAGATGACCTCTTCGAAGACGAAGCGGTCGTTGCGGTAGGCCTCCTCCACGATCTCCTCGATGTTGACGCCCCGGTAGATCAGCTTGCCGGGGATGGGAATGACATGCCCCTCCTGATCTTTTTTGTAGCCAACGACATCGCATACATTGGTCAGACCGGCGAGGACGCCGGTGCCATCCGGGTTCCGCAGACCGCGCTTGACCCCCAGCCGCTCGCTGGTCTCCGGGTCGATGTAGTTGTTGGCGATGTACTCTTCGCACAGGGTCCGCATCATCTGCGGGGACAGAGTTGCCACCTCTGCGTGCTTATAGTTCATGCGTAGACTCCCCTTTCTATTCTTACTTTATACTTTTCCCTGCCATCCACACCGATGGCATGAGTCTATCATAGCGCTTTTGTGAAACAAATTCAAGAAGAAGATGAAATCTGCGCTTTTTCTCCCGGCGGTTCTGCTACACTGGCCGAAACGAAACTGCCTGTCCGGGAGGGGTCCTGTGATGAAACGCACCTTTTTTCTGCTCTGTGCCGTGCTGCTCGTAGCGGGCAGTCTGCTGCCGCTGGCCGGGTACCGGCTGGCCACTGCCGCGCTGGGCCGGGCGGCCCCGGAGGCTGTGGAGAGCGCCCCGGAACCGGCGGCATCCGACCCGGCTGCCCTGCCGGAAGCTTCCGCGCCGCCCTCCGATCAGGACAGCGAGAGCTTCCTCATCCGGGACCTGAGGGACGGAGCCGTGGCGGCGGTACCGCGGCGGGAGTATCTGATCGGGGCAGTGGCGGCGGAGATGCCCATCACGTGGCCGGACGAAGCGCTCAAGGCACAGGCCATTGCCGCCCACAGCTACGCGCTTTACTGCCGGGATCACGCAGCCGACCCCGCTGCCGGGTGGCTGACGGCGGACCCAGCCCGGCGGCAGGGCTACCTGACCGACACGGTCCTGCGCAGCTACTGGGGCACGGCCTACGAAGAGAATCACGCCCGGCTGGCGGCGCTGGTGGACGCGGTGGAGACGCAGGTGCTGTACTATGACAACGCCCCCGCCGGGACCAGCTATTTTGCCATCTCCAACGGGCAGACGGAAGCCAGCGAAAACGTCTGGGGCAGCGCCGTCCCCTACCTCGTCCCCGTGGACAGCAGCACCGACCGGGAGGCCGATCATTTTACGTACACGGTCCAGTTTTCCACCGCGCAGACCGAAGAGCTGTTGAAAGGGCTGGGCCTCGCCCCGGACCCTTCCGCACCGGAGGGCTGGTTCGGGGTGGCCGCGCTGACCCCCTCCGGCTATGTGGCTTCCCTGCCGGTCTGCGGGCAGACCATCACCGGCCCGGCCCTGCGCAAGGCGCTGGGGCTGCGGAGCGCCTGTTTCACGGTGCAGTACCAGAACGGGACGTTTTTCTTCACCACCATGGGCTACGGCCACGGGGTCGGGCTGAGCCAGTGGGGTGCCAAGGCGCTGGCCCAGCAGGGGCAGACCGCCGCGCAGATCCTCGCCCACTACTTCCCCGGAACGGAACTGCGCCAGTAAACAGCAAAACAGCCGGACATTTCTGCCCGGCTGCTTTGCTGATCGAAAGGACGTTTTTAAGAAAGATCACTGAAACATGCCGTCCAGCCAGCTCCAAATGTCGCTGGCGGTATCGGAGGAAGTCGTCTCCTCCGTGGGTGCGGGTGCGGCTTCGGCAGCTGCTTCCGTCTCCTCAGCGGCCACAGCGGCTTCCAGCTCTTCCAAGCCGGTGCCGTCATCGTTGGCGTCGGAGGTGATGTACCAGTAGCAGGACGCACCGGAGATGGAGATGCTGGCACTGGACAGGGGCACACGCCCCGCAGAAACGCCGTTGGCCGGATCGGAGCAGTAGAACACACCGTCGGTGTAATCGGTCAGGATCACCGCGTGGGGCTGGCGGCGATCATAAAGAACGATGCCTTCCGGGTGCTCGGCGAGGATCTGGATGAGGGCCTCAGTCTTGGCGGCCCTGCCGGAAGGAAGGGTGGCGTAGCCAACGTGCATCGCATTGTATGTAAAACTGTGGGACAGACCGCCGGACCATGCCGTGCTCTTGATGCTGTTCTCGGTCACATCGACCCAGCCGTCCAGCCCATCGAAGTAAGCGCGGCGGCGGAGCATCATGGCGGCGGAGGCCAGTGTGCAGGTGCCGCCCCGGCTCTGCTTGAAGTAGAACCCGACGTCCACGTTCAAGTCCACGGCCAGCGCGGCGGGCAGCAGCGTCAGTATCAATGCCAGCGTCATCATCAGTGCCGACAGTTTTTTCCATGCGTGGTGCGGTGCAGTTTCCACCTTTTTCATCTCCCTTGAATTTCGTCGTCATTCACTGGTGTAAAGTATACCAGCCTGTTACACTTTTGTAAACACTTCCTTCGCATTTTTCTCAATATTTACACGTTTTGGTCACAATTCAGAAGCACCTTGCACAAAAGGCAACGGTAGGCTTTGTGGGTTTTGGACAAAGGCCCTGCGCCGCCTCCGCCTTCTCCCTTCCGAAAGCATCTGCGAAACAAAGGCCCTGCGCCGCCGTCAGCGGCCTTGCCCTCTCCGTCATCGCTTCGCGATGCCACCTCTCCCAAAGTGAGAGGCCTTGGCAGTCCGCGAAGTTTCCCGGTTTATACTTCACGCCCTGCTGCCGCAAGGGGAGCCGTCAGGCGTTACGCGGAGACTTTCCGCCTTTGCCAAGGGCTCCCCCTTTGGGGGAGCTGGCGCGAAGCGCCTGAGAGGGCGAGCCCGCTGACAAGAAGCTGCGCACTTGGTTTGGCACTGCCTTGCGGAAGCGCAGCCCTATCGGAAGCACGATCTAAACCTAGGCCCTGCGCCGCCGTGAGCGGGCTTGCCCTCTCCGTCATCGCTTCGCGATGCCACCCCTCCCAAAGTGAGAGGCCTTGGCAGTCCGCAAAGTTTCCGGTTTTATACTTTACGCCCTGCTGCCGCAAGGGGAGCC
>NZ_PRLC01000054.1 GCF_003287455.1 Faecalibacterium hattorii
GGCAGATCCTTGCCGCCGTTGCGGAGGATGCGCCCCTCGATGGTGTGCTGCCCATCCGTTACGATGAACTGACCGTTGCGGAAACTGACCTTCGGCTCATTTGCCACATATTCGTTGAAGTGGGCGGCGATCAGTTCCACACGCTTGCGCTCCACACCGCGCTGATACAGTTCGCGGGGGTAGACCAGCTTGCTGCTGTGGATGACCATGAGCTGGTACGGCGGGTTGACATGGATGAAGGGATTGTTGTTGTCTTTCAGGCGCATCGCATTTCCTCCTTGATCCTCCAGATGTACGTTTCGGCTTCTTTCAGAATTTCAGCAACCTGCTGCTTACGCTTTGGGATGGTGAGCAGGCTGGGGTTGAACGTGAAGCTATATTCCAGCCGCTGGATCATTGCGTGTACCGCAGCTTCCAGTTCGGTGTACAGCATCATGTCCTCGACACTCCCAGCATCCTCAAAGGATGATTTGATGGGCGTGTAGGGATAGAGGGGCGGCTTACCGTCAACCACCTCAGGCGGCGCGTAAGCCGCCGTAGAGCGGATGATGGGTGG
>NZ_PRLC01000044.1 GCF_003287455.1 Faecalibacterium hattorii
GACGCGCCCTGACGGGCTTGTCTGCTCCCGGCATCCGCTTACAGACAAGCTGTGACCGTCCCCGGGAGCTGCATGTGACGCCAGCTGGCGTAATAGCGAAGAGGCCCGCACCGATCGCCCTTCCCAACAGTTGCGCAGCCTGAATGGCGAATGGCGCCTGATGCGGTATTTTCTCCTTACGCACCTGTGCGGTATTTCACACCGCATATGGTGCACTCTCAGTACAATCTGCTCTGATGCCGCATAGTTAAGCCAGCCCCGACACCCGCCAACACCCGCTGACGCGCCCTGACGGGCTTGTCTGCTCCCGGCATCCGCTTACAGACAAGCTGTGACCGTCCCCGGGAGCTGCATGTGTCAGAGGTTTTCACCTCTAGAACCGAAACGCGCGAGACGAAAGGGCCTCGTGATACGCCTATTTTTATAGGTTAATGTCATGATAATAATGGTTTCTTAGACGTCAGGTGGCACTTCTAGAGGAAATGTGCGCGGAACCCCTATTTGTTTATTTTTCTAAATACATTCAAATATGTATCCGCTCATGAGACAATAACCCTGATAAATGCTTCAATAATATTGAAAAAGGAAGAGTATGAGTATTCAACATTTCCGTGTCGCCCTTATTCCCTTTTTTGCGGCATTTTGCCTTCCTGTTTTTGCTCACCCAGAAACGTTGGTGAAAGTAAAAGATGCTGAAGATCAGTTGGGTGCACGAGTGGGTTACATCGAACTGGATCTCAACAGCGGTAAGATCCTTGAGAGTTTTCGCCCCGAAGAACGTTTTCCAATGATGAGCACTTTTAAAGTTCTGCTATGTGGCGCGGTATTATCCCGTATTGACGCCGGGCAAGAGCAACTCGGTCGCCGCATACACTATTCTCAGAATGACTTGGTTGAGTACTCACCAGTCACAGAAAAGCATCTTACGGATGGCATGACAGTAAGAGAATTATGCAGTGCTGCCATAACCATGAGTGATAACACTGCGGCCAACTTACTTCTGACAACGATCGGAGGACCGAAGGAGCTAACCGCTTTTTTGCACAACATGGGGGATCATGTAACTCGCCTTGATCGTTGGGAACCGGAGCTGAATGAAGCCATACCAAACGACGAGCGTGACACCACGATGCCTGTAGCAATGGCAACAACGTTGCGCAAACTATTAACTGGCGAACTACTTACTCTAGCTTCCCGGCAACAATTAATAGACTGGATGGAGGCGGATAAAGTTGCAGGACCACTTCTGCGCTCGGCCCTTCCGGCTGGCTGGTTTATTGCTGATAAATCTGGAGCCGGTGAGCGTGGGTCTCGCGGTATCATTGCAGCACTGGGGCCAGATGGTAAGCCCTCCCGTATCGTAGTTATCTACACGACGGGGAGTCAGGCAACTATGGATGAACGAAATAGACAGATCGCTGAGATAGGTGCCTCACTGATTAAGCATTGGTAACTGTCAGAC
>NZ_PRLC01000005.1 GCF_003287455.1 Faecalibacterium hattorii
GAGCCCTGTGCAGTACAGGATTCAGACCGTTGGGGCCGCTTAATTTGATTTTTGTCTAACTTTTGGGGTTCATTTCAATTTCCAGTGCCGGGGGTGTTGGTTTATTGGCTGTTACCGATTCTGTGACAGACGGGGAAAGCGCTTTTCCTTTTCGTCAGGCGAATCGGGCGCGGCGGCGGGGTCGGCGGGGGTGAGGCGGACCTCGGTGACGCGGCGGCGGGCAGTGCGGGTCACGACACCGTCGTACTCGCCGAGGGAGAAGTGATCGCCGACTTTTGGCAGGTGGCAGGTCTTTTCCTGCACGAGGCCGTTGACGGTGTTGGAGTCGATGTCCTCATCTTCGGGCAGATCCAGCGTCTCGAAGAGGTCGTCCACGCTGGCGGAGCCGGAGACGAGCCAGCTGCCGTCCGACTGCTTGCGGAAGTCCTCGGTGACCTCATCGTGCTCATCCCAGATCTCGCCCACCAGCTCTTCGAGGATATCTTCCAGCGTGATGATGCCCTCGGTGCCGCCGTACTCATCCACGACGACGGCCATATGGTGATGCTGCTCCCGCAGGGTGCGCAGGAGCTGAGAGATCTGGGTGGAGCCGGTGGTATACAGGGTCGGAGCCACGAGATCGTCGATCTTCGTCGCCTTTTTCAGGCGGGCAATGTAAAAGTCCTTTTCATGGACCACGCCGATGATATTGTCGATGGTGCCATGGTAGACCGGCAGACGGGAGTAGCCCGACTCCGCGAAGGTCTGGGCCAGCTCCTCAAGGGAGATGTCGTCCTCCACGGCCACCACATCCACACGGGGGGTCAGGATCTCCTCCACCTCCACGTCATCGAACTCGATGGCGGAGCGGATCAGCTCGCTCTCCCGGTCGGTCAGCTCGCCGTCATTTTCGGCCTCGCTGACCATGGTCATCAGCTCACCCTCGGTGATGGTGTCGCTCTCGCTGCTGTGAACAAAATGGTTCAGCAGCCGTTTCCACTGGCTGAACAGCCATGTCAGCGGGGTAAGCACCAGCATCAGCAGGCTGAGCACCGGCGCAACTGCGGTGGCTATCGTTTCCGGCATCTCCTTGGCAAGGCTCTTGGGTGTCACCTCGCCAAAGATCAGCACCACGATGGTCAGCACCATAGTGGACACCGTAGCGCCCCGCTCTGCACCCAGCATTTTGGTGAAAATGATGGTGCCGATGGAAGCGGCGGCGATGTTCACGATATTGTTGCCGATGAGGATGGTGGAGAGCAGCTTATCATACTGTTCCGACATCGCCAGCACGCGGGCGGCTGTGCGGTCGCCGTCGTCGGCGCGGCTCTTGAGGCGGATCTGATTCAAGGAGGAAAAAGCGGTCTCGGATGCGGAGAAAAAGGCGGAGAAGGCCACCAGAATCACCAGTGTCACCCAAAGCGTCATACTGCCATCGTCCATAATAAAGGGAAATCACACTCCTAATTTTTTGTTGGTGAGGCTCCCCCCAGTCTACTCCGCAGACAGCCCCCTCTGGGAGGTGGCATCGCGCAAGCGATGACGGAAGGAGTTATGATGAAAAAGTGCTCTCCACCGTTGCTCTCGACGATGAAAAGCACTTTGTTCAACGCCTATCATACCATATTCTGCACCCCCGCGCAAGCGTTACGGGCGGCGGAAGGGTACAAAACCGGTAAAATCAACGTGTTTATTTGAGCACAAGGGCGGTGCCGTCGTAATCGACGGTGAGGGTCGCGCCCTCGGTGTAGCCGCCCTTGATGATGGCCTTGGCGATGAGGGTCTCGACCCGGCTCTGGATGAACCGCTTGATGGGGCGGGCACCATAGACGCTGTCGTAAGCAGAATCAATGATGAAGTCCTTCGCGGCGGTGGTCACGTCGAGCTTGAGGTGCTTGCCCTCGTCCATCCGGTGACGCAGGTCGTCCAACTGGAGATCGACGATCTTCCGCATCTCGTCCTTGGTCAGGCTCTTATAGTAGACGATCTCATCCAGACGGTTGAGGAACTCCGGGCGGAACTTGGACTTGAGCAGGGCGTCGATCTGCTGGCGGGCCTCGAAGCTCAGCTCATTGGAGCCGCCCGCGCGAGATTTTTCGAGGTCGTTCAGGATGATGTCGCTGCCGAGGTTGGACGTCAGGATGATGACCGTGTTCTTGAAGTCCACGGTGCGGCCCTGACTATCGGTGATGCGGCCATCGTCCAGCACCTGAAGCAGGATGTTGAAGACGTCCGGGTGGGCCTTTTCCACCTCATCGAACAGCACGACGCTGTAGGGTTTGCGGCGGACGGCCTCGGTGAGCTGGCCGCCTTCCTCATAACCGACGTATCCCGGAGGCGCGCCGATCAGGCGGCTGACGCTAAACTTCTCCATATACTCGGTCATATCGATACGGACCATGTTCCGCTCATCGTCGAACAGAGCCTGAGCCAGCGCTTTGGCCAGCTCGGTCTTGCCGACGCCGGTGGGACCGAGGAAGAGGAAGCTGCCGATGGGGCGGTTGGGGTTGGCGATGCCGGCGCGGCTGCGCAGGATGGCCTCGCTGACCTTGGTAACGGCCTCGTCCTGACCGATGACCCGCTTATGGAGCACATCGTCCAGATGGAGCAGCTTCTCCCGCTCGCCCTCGACGAGCTTTTCCACCGGGATGCCGGTCCAGCGGGCCACGATACGGGCGATCTCCTCGTCGGTGACGCGGTCTCGCAGGAGGCTGTCCTCCTTCTTCTCGTTGGCCAGTTTTTCCTCGGCTTCCAGCTGCTTCTGCAATTCAGGCAGCTTGCCGTACTTCAGCTCGGCGGCCTTGTTCAGGTCGTACTCGCGCTGGGCTTTCTCGATGGCGGCGTTGGTCTGCTCGATCTGCTCGCGCAGAGTCTGCACCTTGCCAATGGCGTTCTTCTCGTTCTCCCACTTTGCCTTCATGCTGCGGAACTTATCCTGCAATTCGGCCAGTTCCTTTTCCAGTTCCTTCAGACGGCTCTGGCTCAGGGCATCGGTCTCCTTTTTCAGGCTGACCTGCTCGATCTGGAGCTGGGTGATCCGGTGGGCGAGGTCGTCCATCTCGCTGGGCATACTGTCCATCTCGGTCTTGATCATGGCACAGGCTTCATCCACAAGGTCGATGGCCTTATCGGGGAGGAAGCGGTCGGTGATATAGCGGTCGGAGAGGGTAGCGGCGGCGATCAACGCATTATCGCTGATCTTGACGCCGTGGAAGACCTCATAGCGCTCCTTCAGGCCGCGCAGGATGGAGATGGTGTCCTCGACGGTGGGTTCGTCCACCTGAACGGGCTGGAAGCGGCGCTCCAGCGCGGGGTCCTTCTCAATATACTTGTGGTACTCGTCCAGCGTAGTGGCGCCGATGCAGTGCAGCTCACCGCGGGCCAGCATAGGCTTCAGCAGGTTGCCCGCATCCATGGCGCCGTCGGTCTTGCCCGCGCCCACGATGGTGTGCAGCTCATCGATGAAGAGGATGATCTTGCCCTCGCTCTTCTTCACCTCGTTCAGGACGCTCTTCAGGCGCTCCTCGAACTCGCCGCGGTACTTGGCACCGGCCACCAGCGCGCCCATGTCCAAGCTGAACACGGTGCGGTCCTTCAGGTTTTCGGGCACATCGCCCCGGACGATCCGCTCAGCCAGACCCTCGGCGATGGCGGTCTTGCCGACGCCGGGCTCACCGATCAGGCAGGGGTTGTTCTTGGTCTTACGGGACAGGATACGGATGACGTTCCGGATCTCCTGATCGCGTCCGATGACCGGGTCCAGCTTCTGCTTGCGGGCCAAGTCCACAAGGTCCTGCCCGTATTTCTGGAGGGCATTGTAGGTCTCCTCCGGGTTGTCGTTGGTCACGCGCTGGTTGCCGCGTACCGCAGTGAGCTGCTGCAAGAACGCATCCTTCTTGATATTGAAGGCGCGGAACAGCTCGGTGGTGTTCTGGGTAGGCTCATCCAGCAAGCCGAGGAAGACATGCTCGACGCTGACGTAGTCATCCTTCATCGCCTTGGCCTCGCGGGCGGCGGCACTCAACACCTTATCGGTGGCTTGGGAGATATAGACCTTGTCCGGGTCACGGCCGGAGCCGGACACACGGGGCAGCGCCGCGAGCTTTTCGGCCGCGGCGGCGGCAAAGCTGCCGGGGTCCACGTTCAGCTTCTGCAAAAGCTGGGGAATGAGGCCCTGCTCCTGCGATGCAAGGGCGTGGAGCAGATGCTCCGGCTCCAAGGCGTTGTGCTGGTACTCCACGGCCAGCTGCTGCGCGGCCTGAAGGGCTTCCAGCGTCTTCTGGGTATATTGATTGGTATTCATAGAATCGACCTCCATTCGTACCGTGTTGTTGTGTTAGCAGCCGTTCGGCAGATGTGCCATTTCACTTTTAGCACTCTATTCGTTCGACTGCTAAGAATATACTCCAAACAACCTGCGATGTCAATAGGTTGAACGGTGACAGGAGGGGAATTCACAAAAAGTTTGCAAATGAAAACAAAAAAAGCCGCTGCCAACTCCCTCCGTCACGGTTTCGCCGTGCCAGCTCCCTCCGGGAGGGAGCCTTGGCCTAACGGCAAGCTGTGAAAGAAGTTGGCAACAGCCTTTGGTGTTATTTTTACGCCACCTGTGCCCCAGTCGTCAGGGCGTCGGAGACGGCGTCCATGAGGGCGACCATGGTGCAGTAATTGGCACCGTAGGTCTCGGTGTAGGAGGAGTAGGTATCGATCTGCTCCTGCGTGGGGGCGATGTCCATCGCCTCGGCCACGGCCTGATAGAGCAGGGCCTCGCGGGCGTACTGGGTGATGCTGTCGCTCATATTTTCCAGCAGAGCATCGGCGGAGTCGTATCCGGCGGCAGTCTGCAGGAAGCTGTCGAGGTCGTAACCGTAGTGGTTGGCCATGGTGTAGTAGTAGTTCAGGCACTGGTTGACCTGATAATCCGTGATCTCCTTGGGCAGCTCGTCCTTGAAGGTGGAGTTGGCCAGCAGGTAGTCCATGACGGCGGTGTTGAGGTTGTTCTGGTACAGCATCTGCCGGAATTCGGCCCGCAGACCCTCGACGGTATGGACGTCATCGGAGGTGCCGAAGTGTTCCTCCACCCATGCGTCGGTCAGCTCCGGCAGAATCTCCTCGCTGATGTAGTTCAGGGTGACCGAGAAGACGGCCTTCTTGTTGCTCAGGACCACCGCGTTGCCGTCGGCGTCGGTGGAGTCGCTGTAGCCGTCCGGGAAGGTGACGTTGACATCGAAGGTCTCACCGGGCTTGTGGCCGACGATCTGGTCTTCGAAGCCGTCGATGAAGCTGCCGCTGCCCAGCGTCAGGCTGTAGCCGCTGTAGGTGCCGCCCGTGAAGGCTACGCCGTCCACGGTGCCCGCGTAGTCGATGTTGACGGTGTCGCCGTCAGCCGCGGCGCGGTCGGTGACCTGCCGGGTGGTGGTGTTCTGGCTGAGCACCGAATCGATCTGGGACTGGATGTCCTCCTCGGTAGGCTCGATGTCCGCCTTTTTCAGCGGGATGGCCGCATAGTCCTCCGGCAGGGTGACGTAGTCCAGCGCCTTGATGCCGGACCAATAGCCGTTCTCATCCAGACCGTCGCTGTAGGCGAAGTTCTGGTAATCGTAATCGGATGCGCTGCCGTAGACCGAGACGGCCTCACTGCTGGCAGCGGAAGAAGACGCGCCGGACTTCGAGCAGCCCGCCGCCGTCAGCGCCAGCGCACCAGCGCAAAGAAGGCAGAGCGCCTTCGTCATAAATCGTTTCAACTGGTTCCCTCCTGTGGCCCAACATAAGGCCGTTCTATGATTTTTTCAGCCAAACCTTATTATAAAGGGTAAAAATGAAAAAGAAAAGAATTTCGCGAAAATTCCACAAGTTGAACAAAGAGAGGGGCCTCGTTGCTTTTTGTAGAAGCCTGTGTTATTCTATAGTTGCTGTTGAAAAACAGCAAGGCGCTGTGCCCAAAACGCAGGCGGCTGAGCTCCTTCGGTGGGTCTTGTTTGTGGTTTTCCCTAGCAAGATGCCGGAAGGGCAGCTTTTTTGAAGTACATGACCTCCCGGACGCCTACGCCGAAAGGAGGGATGCGTCGATGGCTCTGAACGACATGCTGACGTTGATCGCTGTGATCTTTACGTTTGCCGGGTTGTTGGTGAATATCGTGAACACGACGTTCAACATCACTTGGAAGATCGCCCATGAGCACAAAGATGAAGACAGCAAAAAAAGCGAATGACCGCCTTCATGTTCCCCAACCTGAACGGTCAATTCGCTTTTTTGCGATTCCTGATTCATCAGTAAGGAGCTAGCCGTCTGCGGGCCAGCGCCTTTCTCTATTGGTAGTATAATCGTTCCAACGTCGTTTGTCAAGCTGCAGCCCAGCGAAGGGACAATTCCCTCTTGCTTCTCCGGGCCGCGCGTTCTATTATAATAGGTGATACGCCAACCATCAACCAGAAGGAGGACCCCCATGGATTACAACAAAGCTGCCCTCGAAATGCACGAGAGCCACCACGGCAAGGTGGGCATCGTGAGCAAGGTGGAGGTCAAGACCCGCGACGACCTGTCCACCGCGTACACTCCCGGCGTGGCCGAGCCCTGCCGGAAGATCAAGGAAAACCCCGACGACGTGTACAAGTACACCTTCAAGAGCAACATGGTGGCCGTCGTGTCCAACGGCACCGCCGTGCTGGGTCTGGGCGACATCGGCCCCGAAGCCGGGCTGCCCGTCATGGAGGGCAAGGCCGTGCTGTTCAAGGAGTTCGGCGGGGTGGACGCCTTCCCCATCTGCATCGACGCCCACGACGCCGCCAGCGTCATTGCGGCGTGCAAGGCCATCGCCCCCACCTTCGGCGGCATCAATCTGGAGGATATCAAGAGCCCGGAATGCTTCGAGATCGAGGAGACCTTGGAGCGGGAGCTGGACATCCCCGTTTTCCACGACGACCAGCACGGCACCGCCATCGTGGTGACCGCCGCCCTCATCAATGCACTGCGGGTGGTGGGCAAGAAGATGGAGGATGTGCACATCGTCCTGAACGGCCCCGGCGCGGCGGGCACGGCCATCATCAAGATGCTGATGACCGCCGGTGCCAAGGACATCGTGGCCGTGGACCAGTTCGGCACCCTGTACAAGGGCTGCAACAGCGCCGAGGCCCACAAGAACTGGCTGGGCGAGGTGACCAACCCCCGCCAGATCAAGGGCGGCCTGAAGGAAGCCCTCGCCGGGGCCGACGTCTTTATCGGCGTGTCCAAGCCCGGCATCCTGACCACCGAGCTGTGCAAGACCATGAACAAGGACGCCATCGTCTTCGCCATGGCCAACCCCACCCCGGAGATCATGCCCGACGAGGCCAAAGCCGGCGGCGTCCGGGTCATGGCCACCGGCCGCAGCGACTTCCCGAATCAGGTCAACAACGTCCTGTGCTTCCCCGGCCTGTTCAAGGGCGCGCTGAGCGTCCGGGCGCGGGACATCAACGACCAAATGAAGCTGGCCGCCGCCTACGCCATTGCCGACCTCATCACCGACGACGACCGCAGCGAGGAGAACATCATCCCCGGCGCCTTTGACCCCCGCGTGGCCGAGGCCGTGGCCTCTGCCGTGGCAAAGGCTGCCCGCGAGACCGGCGTGGCCCGGCTGTAAAGGAGGAGTCCCGCTATGAGGACGATTTCCGCACAGGAGATCACAAGCACCGTGGCCCGGCTCTGCATCGAGGCCAACACCCACCTGCCCAAGGATGTGGAAGCGGCCCTTGCCAAAGCGCGGGAGGAAGAGCCGTGGCCGCTGGCCAAGACTACCCTCGACCTGCTCTGGTCGAACCTCGGCGCGGCGGCGGAGAAGGCTCTGCCCATCTGTCAGGACACTGGTATGGCCTGTGTCTTCGTGGAGCTGGGCACCGACGTCCACATCGATGGCAGCTTTGAGGCCGCCATCCACGAGGGCGTCCGCCGCGGCTACACCGACGGCTATCTGCGCAAGAGCATCGTGGCCGACCCCCTGCGCCGGGGCAACACCGGCGACAACACCCCCGCCGCCATCACCGTGCATCTGGTGGACGGCGACGGCTGCACCATCACGGTAGCCCCCAAAGGCTTCGGCAGCGAGAACATGAGCCGCATCCAGATGCTCAAGCCCGCCGACGGCGTGGAGGGCTTCAAGAAGTTCGTGCTGGAGACCGTGACGCTGGCGGGTTCGAACCCCTGCCCGCCCATCGTGCTGGGCATCGGTGTGGGCGGCAGCTTCGATAAGGTGGCCTATCTCGCCAAAAAGGCCTTGCTCCGCCCGCTGGATGTGCCCAACCCCGACCCCTACTATGCCGCCTTGGAGCAGGAGCTGCTGGCCGCCGTCAACGAGACGGGCATCGGCCCGCAGGGCTTCGGCGGCAAAACCACCTGTCTGGGCCTTGCCATCGAGCAGATGCCCACCCACGTGGCGGGTCTGCCCGTGGCCGTGAATGTTTCGTGCCATGTGACACGGAGAGCAACCGCGAGGATCTGAAGGGTCAAACTCCCTCCGGCATCGCGCAAGCGATGACGGAGGGAGTAAAGCAAAGGAGAAGCCTATGCAATACAAACTAACCACCCCCTGCACCGCGGAGGAGCTGGCGAAGCTCCGGGCGGGCGACACGGTGCTGCTGTCGGGAGTCGTATACACTGCCCGCGACCAAGCCCACAAGCGGATGCTGGAAGCGCTGGACAAGGGCGAACCCCTCCCCTTCCCGCTGGAGGGCAGCGCCATCTACTACGTGGGCCCCACGCCGGAGCGCCCCGGTGAGGTCATCGGCTCTGCCGGGCCCACCACCAGCGGCCGGATGGACGCCATGAGTCCCCGGCTGCTGGACCTCGGCAACAAGGTCATGATCGGCAAGGGCAAGCGGGACGCCGCCGTGAAGGAGGCTGTCCGCCGCAACGGCGCGGTCTACCTCGCCGCGTTGGGCGGGGCCGGGGCCCTGATGGCCAAGAGCGTCAAGACGCTGGAAGTCATCGCGTGGCCCGACCTCGGCTGCGAGGCTGTCCGCCGCCTCACCGTGGAGGATATGCCCCTCACCGTCATCCTCGACGCCCATGGGGGCGATCTGTATGAGAGCGGGCCGGAGGCGTACAAAGCCGCCGAAAGCTCGCTCTGAACTAAGACCCGGCAGAGGTGAGACTCCGTGTGGGTTTCGATTGGGCCTACGGTGGGGACAATTGTGATCCTCTCCCTCCCAAAGGCAATCACACCAAACTATACGAGCGAAAAGCAGTTTGATTGAACAAACTTCCCTGAATTGCTTGCATCATCGGGAAGAATGTGGTATCCTATAACAAACCGAACCGATGTGCGTTTTTCTGCTCCGGGCCGGAAATTTTAAGGCAGGAGGCCGACAACCATGCAGATCCACCAATCCGCAGAAGATTACCTTGAAACCATCCTGATGCTGAATCAGAGGATGGGCCGCGTCCGTTCCATCGACGTGGTCAATGAGCTGGGCTACACCAAGGCCAGCGTCAGCATCGCGATGAAGAAGCTGCGGGAGAACGGCTATATCGCGGTGGACGGTGAGGGAAACCTGACCCTGCTGGAGCCGGGCCGTGCCATCGCTGAGCGCATCTATGGCCGCCACCGGCTGCTGACCCATTTCTTCGTCCAGCTCGGCGTGGACGAGGCCATCGCCGCCGAGGACGCCTGCAAGGCCGAGCATATCCTCAGCGAGCAGACCCTCGAAAAGATCCGCGAATATGCCCTGCTCCACGATGCCCAAGACAGCGTGAAGCCCCAAGGCGAATAACTTCTGCAAGCAAAAGCCGCTGCACCGTTTTAAGCGATGCAGCGGCTTTTTTGTTGTCTTTTCCTGTCAGATAACGTAGTCGTTCCCGGCTTCTTCGGGCGCGGCGAGGTCCGCGATGGTGATGTTGCCGAAGTAGTTGGTGATGAGGTCGTTCAGGCCCTTCCACATGTTGTAAGTGCGGCAGTTTGCCATCCGCTCGCAGGGGGCGGCCCCCGGCGCAAGGCAGCTCACCGGCGCAAGGTTGCCCTCCGTCAGCACCAAGATCTCGGCTACGGTGTACTGATCCGGGCTGCGGGTCAGGCGGTAGCCGCCGCCCTTGCCGCGCAGACCCTCCAGAAAGCCGTTCTGCACGAGGACTTTCAGGATGTTTTCGAGGTACTTCTCCGAGATCTCCTGCCGCGCGGCGACCTCCTTCAGCGGAACATACCGCTCCGTCTGATGCTCGGCTAAGTCGATCATCACGCGCAGAGCGTAACGGCCTTTGGTGGATACGATCATAATTGCGCTTCTCCTTATCTGGTCTATCGTTCAGTTATATATTGTTCTTTTCATTTCAAGTTAACCTATTATACAACAGGGTTAATAACTTTTCAATCTATTTTTGCGTTTTTCCATTGACAAGCGGGGTGAAGGGGGCTATAATACCATCAAACCCACAAATAACGTTGGTTTAGAGGGTTATAGATAGAGACGCCGGGCCCAGCGCCCCCAGAGGGAGGATACTTCTATGAGCAAGATTTACACGTCCGCAGATCAACTGATCGGCCACACTCCGCTGCTGGAGCTGACCCACATCGAGAAAGAGCAGGACTTGAAGGCCACCATTCTGGCCAAGCTGGAATATTTCAACCCGGCCGGTTCCGTCAAGGACCGTATCGCCAAGAAGATGATCGACGACGCCGAGGCCACCGGCAAACTCAAGCCCGGTTCCGTCATCATTGAGCCCACCTCCGGCAACACCGGCATCGGTCTGGCCGCCGTGGCCGCCGCCAAGGGTTACCGCATCATCATCGTCATGCCGGAGACCATGAGCGTCGAGCGCCGCCAGTTGATGAAGGCTTACGGCGCAGAGCTGGTGCTGAGCGAGGGTGCCAAGGGCATGAAGGGTGCCATCGCCAAGGCCGACGAGCTGGCAAAAGAGATCCCCAACTCCTTCATCCCCGGCCAGTTCGTGAACCCCGCCAACCCCAAGGCCCACATCGAGACCACCGGCCCTGAGATCTGGGACGACACCGACGGCGGCGTGGACATCTTCGTGGCGGGCGTCGGCACCGGCGGCACCATCACCGGCGTGGGCCAGTACCTGAAGAGCAAGAACCCCGCCGTCAAGGTCGTGGCTGTGGAGCCCGCCTCCTCCCCCGTACTGAGCAAGGGCACCGCAGGCGCACACAAGATCCAAGGCATTGGCGCGGGCTTCGTCCCCGACGTGCTGGACACCAAGGTCTACGACGAGATCATCCCCGTCGCCAACGAGGACGCCTTCGCCACCGGCCGCCTCATCGGCCACAAGGAAGGCGTGCTGGTGGGCATCTCCTCCGGCGCCGCCGTCTGGGCCGCTCTGGAACTGGCCAAGCGCCCCGAAAACGCAGGCAAGAAGATCGTCGTCCTCCTGCCCGACACCGGCGACCGTTACCTCTCCACCCCGCTGTTTGCGGAATAAAAAAGGCCCCACGCTTGACAAAAACGTGAGAACCGACGTATAATAGAAACAGAGAAAGGCGCTGGCCCGCAATGGTCAGCTTCCGTGTTCCTTAGTCAAAAAGATTGACCGACAGGATTGGTACACTGGGCGGTCAATCTTTTTTGTTTTGCTTGCTCTCGATGTACCGCATGACAGCAGAAAGGTTTTCCCTATGAACTACTACACCGCCCCCATGGAGGGGCTGACGGACCGCATCTGGCGGCAGGTGCACCAGAAATGGTTCGGTGCGGCGGGTGCACCGGCACGATACTACGCGCCTTTTTTGTCGCCGCCGGAGAACCGCATCCTCATCAAAAAGAAGATGGCCGAGCTGGAAGATGCCGGGAACGCCGGGGTGCCGGTGGTGCCGCAGGTCCTCGCCAAGGACGGCGAGCTGGCCGGGTGGTTCATCGGCGAGGTGCGGAAGCTGGGCTGCACCGAGGTCAACTTGAACTTCGGGTGCCCCTCCGGCACGGTGACCGCCAAGGGCAAGGGGGCCGGGATGCTCCGGGATCCCGCCAAGCTCGACGCCTTTCTGGACGCGGTGTTCTCCGCCGTGGAGGGGCCGGTGTCGGTCAAGACCCGGCTGGGCGTCCAGAGTGCCGAGGAGTTCGGGGCGATCCTCGCCGTTTATAATCAGTACCCCATCTGTGAGCTGACCATCCACCCCCGCGTGATGAAGCAACTCTACCGGGGCGAGGCCGACCGTGCCGCCTTTGCGCGGTATCTCGCCGACTGCCAAATGCCCGTCTGCTACAACGGCGACATCACCACTCCGGAGGCCCTGCACGGGCTGGAAGCCCAGTTCCCCACCCTTTCCGGCATCATGGTGGGGCGGGGGCTCATCGGGGACCCGGCGCTGCTCCGCCGCGCGCAGGGCGGGCCGCCCGCCTCCAAAGAGGAGCTGCGCGGCTATGTGGACGACCTCTACCGCGCCTACACCGCCGCCTTCGGAATGCCCAGCTGCGCCGTCAGCCGGATGAAGGCCCATTGGTTCTACCTGCTCCCCCACTTCGCGGGCGCTGCGGCCCTCGAAAAGCCCCTCCGCAAAGCGCGGGAGGGCTGGGAGTATGAGACGGTGGTAGGGCAGATCTTTGCGGGGCGGTGAAGTATCTGCGCACCTAACCTCGCCCCCAAAAGCTCCCCCTTTGGGGGAGCTGGCACGGCGAAGCCGTGACTGAGAGGGCAAGGATGGCGGAGGCGAGGCTTTGCGTGGTTTTAGATCAGGCCTACAACAGGGCTGCGATAGGACAAAAAGCCGCTCCCTCAAGCGAAGGAGCGGCGGAAAAGCCCTTTATACGTGCAAATAACTGCGCAGCAATGCTTGCAGCAGGTCGTCACGATCGACCTTGCGGATGAGGGAGCGGGCTCCCTTATAGGTCGTGATGTAGGTGGGATCCTCGGAGAGGATATAGCCCACCAGCTGATTGACCGGATTATAGCCTTTTTCTTTCAACGCATCGTACACTTCCTGCACGATGGCGTGGATCTCATCGTCTTTTTTGTCGTGGATCGAAAAAATAGCAGTTGCGTCGCCCACGCAGCACACCCCCTTCGGAATTTTCCGCACCCGACGTTGGGTGCAACACTGGAACTACGTCCTATTGTACACGAATTGCGCCCAAACTTCAAGATTCCGGGCGTCAGTTTGCACATATTAACCAAAAAACGCCGAAAATTTGAGTGAAAACAACGGGGCCTCGCCCCAAAAGGAGTGGAAAACCATGCTGTTTGGTGTCGGATGTGACCTGTGCGAGATCGCACGGATGGAGCAGAGCCTGTTCGGGCCCCACGGGGAGGCCTTTGAGGCGCGAGTGTTTGGCGAAGCGGAGCGGCAAGCGCTCGCGCTGGACAGCTGCCGGGAGGCCCCCAAAAAGGCCAAGAACGACCACGGCGACACGGTGCGGCAGAGCGCCCTGAACGTCAGCCGCCGGGCCCGCAAAGCCGCCAGCGCGGCAGCGGACTTCGCCGCGAAGGAAGCCTTCCTCAAGGCGGCGGGCACCGGGCTGCGGGAACCCTTTGCCCTGCGGGACATCGAGGCCGTCCGGCTGGAAAGCGGTGCCCCGGCCTACCGGTTCTCCGGCCCCGCCGCCGCATGGGTGGCCGAGCACGGCCTCCGCGCTCACCTCTCCCTCAGCCACGAGGGCGGCATGGCGCTGGCCTTCTGCGTGCTGGAAACCTGACCTCCTCCTCCGCATACAATGGAATAGCCCCCGCGTGCATACCGGCCGCCGCTGCGGCCCATACTAAGGGCAAGGAGGGAAGATTCCATGGAGGTACACAGAGGAGAAGTTTTTTATGCCGACCTTTCGCCCGTGGTGGGGTCGGAGCAGGGCGGGGTGCGGCCGGTACTCATCGTGCAGAATGAGATCGGCAACCGCCACAGCCCCACGGTGATCGCGGCGGCCATTACATCCCGGCTGGACAAAGCGCGTCTGCCCACCCACATCAACATCCGGGCGGCGGACACCGGCCTTGCCAAGGACAGCGTCGTGCTGCTGGAGCAGATCCGCACGCTGGACAAACATCGCCTCCGCGAGCGGGCGGGGCAGATCACCCCCGCCGACCAGAAGCGGGTGGATCAGGCGCTGGACGTCAGCTTGGGGCTGACCAGTTTTTGAGTTGGTTTTGAAAAAAGGTTTTCACAAAGAGGGCTGTTGCACAAGGATAGAAGCCAGTGCAGCAGCCCTTTTTCTGAGGAGGAAAACTTGCCGGGACAATAAAAACTGCGCTCCATAGCGGTTTTCTCTTTTTTCGCAACAGTCTGTTTTGCAGCCAGATATCGGGTAGATTCGGGCCTGTTTCATTTCGTATCTTCATAATACAACCACTCTTATGAAAATGGAAGGGGGTAATCCGTCGGTTCTTTCCAAATTTTCAAGTAGCAAACGGAATGGAGCAAACACCATGCACAATTTTCAGAGCTTGTTTTGCGCAGAAACTGAGGCTGGATGCGGTCTGGTTCAGCACTTGGCCGCAGATGGACCGGAGGCATTTCGACACACATCTTCTTGTTCTCGTAATTTGTCGGGGCAAGGCCCCTCCATCTTGCTTACGCAAGACCGTTCTGTCGCTTAAAAGCCCCACTGGGGCTTTCATTGCTGCGCTCCACTGCGCAAACGCGAACTTTTGAGAACACGCTGATTTCGGCAGCTTGCAAGAAAACACATGGGAAACTTTGGCAAAAAGAGAGAGGGCCGGACGGTGCCAGCCCTCTTGACAGAATTATGAGATGCTCAAAAACTTCTGCTGCTTTTATTACGGTTTTCAAAAATAGCGCCGATCAGAACGGCATATTTATGATATGCAGTTTGCGGATACTACTGCGGTGGGAAAATAGAATCAGGCAAAAGGATAAAGTGTCGGCAGGAAAAATACGGACACGACGATGAGGATGAGCGCCAGCGGGGTACCACACTTGAGATAATCCTTCAAGGTGTATCCGCCCGGCTCGATGATCATGATCTGGCAGGGAGCTGCCATGGGGGTCATGATGGACACACAGCTGGCTGTGATCACGCCGACCACGGCAGCACGGGGGTCTACGCCCATGCGGATACAGGCGGAAGTGACCAGTGGGATGAAGATGGTCAGGGTAGCCAGATTGGACATAACCTGCGTCAGAATGAAGGGAACAAGGAAGAACACCAGCATAATGATGTACGGATTGGTAGTATCGCCCAGCAGGCGGATCATCCAGTCTGCCACCACATCGCCTGCACCGGTGGTCTGGATGGCGTCCGACAGAGCCAGCACACCGGCAAACAGGAAAATGGTCGGCTGGTGGATGGAGTTGAGGGCTTCCTTCTCGGTCAGCACACCCGTCAACACCAGAGCGGTAGCGCCGATGCAGGAAGTGAGATACATCTTGACACCAATGACATTTTCCAGCAGCATCATTGCAATGGAGACCAGAACGATCAGGACAGCCAGATTGCGCTTGAAGGGGCTGAGTTTTTCGCTCTCAGAAGCCGTATGTGCTGCATCTGAAAACTGCTCGTTGGGAATATCCGGCATCAGCTTATAGCCAACAAAGGTCATGTACAGGATGGCAATGGTCAGCATCGGGATGCGCGCAATGGTGAAATCCCAGATGTGCAGCGGTGTCGGTGCGCCGGCCTGCATCATGACATCGTTCCATGCCATGTTGGAAGCACCCTGACCGAGAAAGGTCATCTGGGTGGCAATGTTGGCACAGGCCATAGAAGGATACAGCAGCTTGCTGCGGCTTACGCCGATATCGTTCGCAATGCATACCAGCAGAGGGATCATGATAGCGGCAGTTGCGGTGGCACTGGTGATGGCGCCCAGAAACGCACCTGCCACACAGGAAAGAAAAATCAGCATCCGCATATTGTTCTTGTAGCGGATGACCAGACTCTGGGCTTTGTCAATCAGGGGCGTTTTGGTCAGCCCTGCACCGATGACGAACATGGCTACGAACATGACCACGTTCGTGTTGATGAAGCCGCCAAAGGCCTCGGCAGGGGTCTTGATGCCGGTGAGGATCAGCGCCAGAATGATGCCGGTAGAAATGACCGAGAACGGGACTTTACCGGATACAAAGGCGATGATCGTTACAAGCAGGATGACCAGTGTGATCTCCAATGGGCTCATTTGGGTTGTCCTCCTGTGGATTACTTCCACCTTGCAGATGCAAAGCAGTGGCACTTGAATGTTTATATTTGATAATGTATCCAATAAACAAGAAAAGGATACACCGAAAGACCACGCTTGTCAAGGGATTTGTTATACTTTTGTCGAAAAATACAATTTTCCAAAGGAACTTTATATAAGGTGTGTAGAACAAAAAGAACGGGCAAGATCGTCTTTGTCTGCATTTCCTTCAAGGAACAAATAACGCCCCGGAACCCTTTACGCGGAAAAGGGTTCCGGGGCAAATTGCGGAGAACAAATACGTGGCAAATTAAGCTGAGCAAGAAACTTGGGGTAAGAAAAACGATTTAGGAGAATCGTATGAAAGGAAATAATGAGTGAAGTCTGTCCCCCGCTGAGAGGATATCCGGATTACTTAATAAAGCCGACGTGCTTGCAGATCTCTTCGACGGCCTTATCCTTGCGCTGATTGAAGATGACCTTGTTCTCTTCGAACAGGTTGCGGCCCTCAGTGTCGATGGAAACGATCAGGGGGCCAAACTCGTTAACGTGGCAGTGCCACAGAGTTTCCGGCATACCGAGGTCACGCCACTGGGCCTCGACGATCTCCTCCACCTCGGTGGCAGCCACAACGGCGTTACCGGCAGGGAAGACACAGTGGATGGCACCGAACTCCTTGCAGGCGCGCTCGGTGTTGGGGCCCATGCCGCCCTTGCCCACGATGACGCGGACACCGGACTTCTGCACGAACTCATACTCGAACTTCTCCATGCGCATGGAGGTGGTGGGGCCCACAGACACCATCTCGAACTTGTCGTTCTCCAGCGGGCGGATGATGGGACCGGCGTGGAAGATGGCTGCGTCCTTCACGTCCACAGGCAGCGGGCGGCCCTCTTCCACGAGGCGGCGGTGCGCCACATCGCGGCAGGTGGTCAGGTCGCCGTTCAGGTAAACGACATCACCGATATGGATGTCCTTCAGGTCTTCTGCGGAGACCGGAGTGGTAAGAATTTTCTTTCCGTCTTTGATGGTCAGCATTACAAAGTCACCCCCGAATGAGTATCAATGGTGTAGTTCAGATCTTTATCAAAAATAATGTGGCCGCGGCGATGGCTCCAGCAGCCCATGTTGACGGCAACGCCGATGGCAGAAGGATGGCGGGCAGTGTTCTCAATGTGCACGCCCATGACGGAGTACTTGCCGCCCATGCCCTGAGGACCAAGGCCGATGGAGTTGATGCCGTCCTCCAGCAGCTTCTCCATATAGGCTGCGCGCTCGTTCTCGTTGTGGCTGCCCAGAGGACGCATCAGAGCCTTCTTGGACAGCAGAGCGGCGGTCTCAACAGAGGTGGCAACGCCCACGCCCACCAGCAGCGGAGGACAGGCATTGATGCCGTAGCTGGTCATGACATCCATGACGAACTTGGTCACACCTTCGTAACCTGCACCGGGCATCAGAACCATGGCCTTGCCCGGCAGGGTGCAGCCGCCGCCTGCCATATAAGCGTAGATCTCACACTTGTCGCTGTTCGGGATGATATCCCACCAGACGGTAGGGGTGCCCTTGCCGACATTGCGGCCGGTGTTGAACTCATCGAAGGTTTCAACGCTGTTGTGGCGCAGAGGTGCTTCGAAGGTGGCCTTGACCACAGCCTCCTTCAGCAGACCCTCCACCTCGCCGATGAGGGGGAAGTCCACGCCGCACTTTACCCAGAACTGGAGCACACCAGTGTCTTGGCAGCTGGGGCGGTTCAGTTCCTTGGCCAGCTTCTGGTTCCGCTTCATGGTCTCATAAATGACCTTGGACAGCGGTGCGTCCTCCTGTGCGCCCAGCTCATCGAGCTTGGCAATGATGTCGTCCGGCAGCACCTTGGCGATATGGCTCACAAAGTTCGCCATATAGGTCGTCATCTGCTGCACCTGTTCTTGCTTGTTCATTCCAATGCCTCCTTAGATTTGGTACATTTTGCGCGTTGGTTCACTCATATTCAACGTTCCTGTCCGCTTTACTGCGGGAAGAACGGGAATGCGATGGGAAGGATCACCATGCTGACAACCGTTGCGATGAGGATGAGGGGCAGGCCAGCCTTGGCATAATCCTTGAAGGTGTACCCGCCGGCGGAAACCACCATGGTGTTGGCGGGCATACCGATGGGTGTTGCGTAAGCGCAGGAGCCGCCGATGACACAAGCCATCAGGACGGCGCGGGGGTCGGCACCCATGCCCTGTGCGATGCTCAGGCAGATGGGAACCATCAGAGCGGTGGTTGCGGTGTTGGACATGAAGTTGGTCATGACGCAGCAGAGCAGGAAGACCACCAGAGTCAGGACGTAGGGAGAGGGATTCTCGCCCAGAGCACCAATGACGATGTTTGCAATCTCTGCTCCTGCCCCGGTCTTATCCAGTGCAGAGGCCAGAGACAGCGTACCACCGAAGAGGAAGATGGTCTTGAGGTCGATGGACTTCAGGGCGTCTTTCTCGGAGATGACACCGGTGAGGATCAGAGCCAGCGCACCGATACAGCCGGTGATGCAGAGTTTGATGCCAATCTGCTTTTCAAAAATCATGCCCAACAGGGTGAGCACGAGGATGACAAGGGAGAGCACCTGTTTCCACTTGGGAACATTGCTGAAGTCCTGCTCGCCGCCGAAGGAGTCATCATCGGAGACGGGGTGGTTGGGCAGCAGCTTCATGCCAAGGGTGGCATAGAAGAGGATGCCGGCGGCGAGGATGGGCAGGCCCACGATAGCGTACTCGAAGAAGCCGAAGGACATCCCGATCTCACCCAGAGCACTCTGGGCGATGAGGTTGCCCGGTGCGCCGATGAGGGAAAGGTTGCCGCCCATGGCCGCTGCAAATACCAGCGGCATCAGCAGCTTGGAGCGGGCATAGCCGGACTTTGCCGCAATGCCGATGACCACGGGGATCAGGACGGCGGCGGTGCCGGTGTTGGAGAGCACACCGCTCATCAGGCCAACGATGACCATGATGGCCACGATGAGGCTGCGCTCGGATTTGGCAAAGTGGGTAACGATGCCGCCGATCTTGTTGGCCATACCTGTTTCAAACAGGGCACCGCCGACGATGAACATGGCGACGAACAGGATGACGTTGCTGTCGATGAAGCCCGCAAAAGCAGTCTTGATGTCCAGAACGCCGGTAACGACCAGACCGATACAGACGATCATAGACGTTACGCCGAGGGGGATCTTCTCAAACACGAACATGACGACCGCGAAGAGAAGAAAGAGTAGGGTGATAGTTGCTGCTGACATACCGGGGAATCCTCCTTTGATGAAATATAATGTATCCATTTTATCGGAGCAAAACAGCCCTGACTTTCGGAACGCCCCAGCTGCACCTCGTTGTGCAGAGTCTTTGCCGCCGTGCTGTGCCCTCACAGCCCTTCTTTGTTCTGGAAGGATTTGCCCGGAACCTTAGAATTCCGGGAATCTCGGCAGCGTCTTTTTTGAATTTTTATATCTAATCTTTGATAATGTATCCACTTGACGACACGAGAATACACCCGAAACAGAGATTTGTCAATCCCTTTTTTCGAGTTTTGTCGCATTGCACGGATTATGTACCAATTTTTGTGCACGCCAGACAAACAGTAGGATACAAGAAAATCTCCCTCCGCCGCCTTCTGCAAAAAACGTGCGATCTCCAAAGCAGATGGAGAACGCACGTTTTTTCCTTCTTTTATTCCAGCCGCTTTTTGAAATACCCCTCGGCACAGTAAATGGCACCACAGGGATTATGCGCCAGAACGCGATCCTTGGCCACCAGCGTTGTGACCATGGCGTCCGAGTACTTATAAAACATCGAGTCGTGTCCCACACAAAGTCCGACCTCAATGTTGAACTCGGTGTGCTGTTCGTTCAGAAGCTTTGCCTGTGCGATGGGGTTGCACATGGCCTCAAATTCGCCGGGGTGGATCTTGACCTCTTCCGGGATGCCCACTTCTTCTTTGGAGATGCCGCCGGTCTTGCAGATGACCGACACCACCTCAAACCCCTGCGCACGGAGCAGGTCGGCCACGATGCGGGCTTCCTTCCGCAGACCTTTGCAGAATGCAAGACCCAGCTTGTGGTAGCCCATCCGCTTGCAGAACTCCACCGTCTCCTTCAGGCGGGGCCATTGACAGTAGCCAAGCCCCTCAATGGCCGAACAGTTGACGTAGAAATCGTGATTCTCAGGCAAATCATAGCCGGCGCGGGCGGCCTCCATCACCGAAGCATTCCGCATAGGGCAGTTTTTGGGCATCTTTTCCGGCTCGTTGTTGGCGCAGGCCAGAACCGTACAGTTCGCACAGGTATACACTGTCTTGTCCTCCTTGATCTTATAAATAATAGGTCAGCGCATCGTCCATACTGCGGTAGATGTGTTTTTCCATTTCAGCCCGTGCTTCCAGCGCATCCCGTGCTTCCAGCGCCGCATAGATCTTTTTATGCTCGCTCTGGGAGTTGAGGGCATAGTCCAACTCGCTCATTTCCACACCAACGGACAGGCCATTCCACAGCTCCGAGAGAAGATTGCGCATTTTTTCATTGCCGGAAGCTTCCCAGATCTCAAAATGGAAGGACTGGTTGTAGTCAGTATAATTTCCGGCCTGCTGAAGAGAAAGAGCCTCCTCAGCAGTATCCACGCAGTTTTTGATCTTGGACAGGTCAGCGTTGTTCTGGCAGCAGAGCATACATGCCGTCCCTTCCAAGGCAGCGCGCAGCTGGTAGTGCTCCCGAATCGTTTTTTCCGTTACGCCCAGCACAATGGCGCACTTGTTTTGCTTGACTTCCAGCAGACCGTCACGGGCAAGGATCTGAAAGGCCTCTCGCACCGGCGTGACCGACACGCCCAGTTCCTGTGCGGTGTTTTCCAGCGTGAGTTCTGCGCCCTCCGGGATGCTTTTTGAGATAATGGCTTTCCGCAAAGCGGAAGCTACCCGCTCGCGGGCGGGCAGCAGCTTAATGGGTTTCAGTCCCAGCATATTGACTCCTTATCGTTAAAATCAGATGCAGCAGTTCTTCTTCATAGGTGTTCCATGCATCCAGCACATCAGGGGAACCTTGACGGTCCAGCATCAGCAGGCGGGCAAGCCGGTCGTTCACCGGCGCAGGACGTGCGCTCACGGCAAAGGCAATGTAGGTCTCCTGAATGCTCTCCAGCAGCTTGCGGTGCAGCGGATAGGGCAGGACGGTTCGCAGGGTACGGTGCTGCAGCATCTCGTCTCCTGCCAACATCGCATCCTGCGGCAGCGCACGCATAGCCTGCCGTTCCAACTGAGCCCCCAATGCCAGAATTTGGCGCAGTGTCTCTTCGGTCAAATCTGCCGCTTTTATCCGATTGTTGGGCAGGCGGATGATAAGACCCTGATATTCAAGGATCATCAAGGCCTCCCGCACCGGCATCCGGGAGACACCGAGACTCTCTGCCAGTTCGTTCTGGGTCATTTCGGTGCCCGCCGGGATCTGCCCAGATAAAATGGCCTGCTGCAGGGCTTCCACCACACCGCCGTTTTTCTTCTGGATGCCGATATATTCCATAGAGCCCTCCGTGCAAATATCTTTTTTATATTGTATCCAATTTTACAATAAAAAGCAATACTTCCTTTATGACAAACAAAAATACCCGGCAGATTCCTTATGAAAAATCTGCCGGATATAGACCGGATGCCCTTGGGGTGTTCCATTCTGAAAAATTGAAGGGCAAATGCAAGCTGTGTTAACTGTTATGGAACCTTGTCAACCAATCTTCCATTCTTCCATGGTCACAGCCAAGTGACAGGTAGTGCTCAATCTCCCCACCCAGCACAAGCTGTGCATACTCCAAAGGCTTATGGTAGAGCAGCCAGTCCAGTTCTGCCCGCTGTGCCGGGGTGTTGCCGTATTCGTCCTCGATGGCGATGCAGTCGATGGCAAGGGTAGTGCCACCCTCGAATCGGGCTTCCACCCGGTTGGTGTCCATGTTGTAGCGGCAGGAAAGCAGTTTGTTCATAAGGAAACCTCCATGTTTTTCACATTTACTTCTTCTGCGGTGGAAAGTTCCGGCTGTCCGTTTGCAAATACATAAAGCCACTTCTTGACGCAGCCCTTTGCAGGTCTACATCCATCCACCACACGCCCGATTCTTACACCAAACGCGAACTTGTCGGGGCGGGGCCCCTCCATCTTGCTTACGCAAGACCGTTCGGTCGCTTAAAAGCCCCACTGGGGCTTTCATTGCTCCGCTTCGCTGCGCAAACGCGAACAACGCTCTTTTTACTCTGCACAAAATCCTGCATCGTTTGGCGTAAAATTGGCGTATGGTGTAGTTTTCGCTGGAAATTCGTCAAAAGAAAAAGCCTGAAACTTCTCGGTACATCAAGAAGTTTCAGGCTTTGTCATCTTAAAATTGGAAATTTACTGTTCAATCGGCTTCATCGTGGGGAACAGCAGAACGTCCCGGATGGAGGCGCTATCGGTCAGCAGCATGACGAGGCGATCCACGCCGAAGCCGAGGCCGCCCGTGGGGGGCAGACCGTACTCCAGAGCGTTGACGTAGTCGTAATCGACCTGCGCCTTGCAGTCGGGTTCGATGGCCTTGCGCTCGGCGACCTGACGCTCGAAACGGCCCTTCTGGTCGATGGGGTCGTTCAGCTCGCTGAAAGCGTTGCCGTACTCGGTGCAGTCGATGAAGTACTCAAAGCGCTCGGTGAAGGCAGGATCATCCGGCTTACGCTTGGCCAGCGGGCTGATCTCCACGGGGTAATCGTAGATGAAGGTGGGCTGGATGAGCTTGTCCTCCACGAAGGCGTCGAAGAACTCGGCCAGAATGGCACCCTTGGTGGGTACTTCCGGCAGCTCGACGTGGTGCTCCTTCGCGGCGGCGATGGCGTCCTCGTCGGTCTTCCAGTCGTTGAAATCGACGCCGGAATACTTCTTCACGGCCTCGATCATGGTCAGGCGCTCCCAGTGGCCCATGTCGATCTGCTTGCCCTGATAGGGGATGACCATGCTGCCGCAGATCTTGAGGGCGAGGCGCTTGTACAGCTCCTCCACGAGGTCCATCATGCCGTGGAAGTCGGTGAAGGCCTGATACAGCTCGATGCTGGTGAACTCCGGGTTGTGCTTGGGGTCCATGCCCTCATTGCGGAAGATGCGGCCCACCTCGTACACGCGGTCCATGCCGCCCACGATCAGGCGCTTGAGGTACAGCTCGGTCTCGATGCGCAGCACCATGTCCATGTTCAGGCTGTTGTGATGGGTGTAGAAGGGGCGGGCAGAGGCGCCGATCTCAAAGGGGGTCAGGATGGGGGTATCCACCTCCAAGAAGCCCTTCTCGTCCAGATAGGCGCGGATCTCCTTCAGGATCTGGCTGCGCTTCACGAAGGTGTCCTTCACCTCCGGGTTGGCGATCAGGTCCACGTAGCGCTGACGGTAGCGCATCTCGGTGTCGGTCAGGCCGTGGAATTTCTCCGGCAGGGGGCGCAGGCTCTTGGCCAGCAGGGTCAGCTCGGTGGCGCGGACGCTCAACTCGCCGGTCTTGGTGCGGAACACCTCGCCCTTCACGCCGATGATGTCGCCCACGTCCAGCTTCTTGAAGGCGGCGTAAGGCTCGTCGCCCAGCTCGTCGCGGCGGACGTAGAGCTGGATGTCGCCCTTATCGTCCCGCAGGTGGGCAAAGCTCGCCTTGCCCATGACGCGCTTGGACATCATGCGGCCCGCCAGCGCGACCTTCTTGCCGGAGTCGGTCTCATTGGGCAGATCTTTGAACTCTTCCTTCAGGTCCGCCGAATAGGCGTCCTGCGGGAACTTGGTCAAGGTGAAGGGGTCGTTGCCCGCAGCCTGCAGGTCGGCCAGCTTCTGACGGCGCACCTGCACCTGCTCGCTCTCGGACAGGCCCGCAGCGGGGTTTCTCTTTTGCTCTTCCATTATTTCCTCCCGTGCTGTGCTCAGTTGGCCGAGTGGGCGATGCTCAGCACCGTGTACTCGACGGTGTGGCCGGAGGGCAGCAGGACTTCTGCCTTTTCGCCCACAGCCTTGCCCAGCAGGGCGTGGCCCACAGGGCTCTCATCGCTGATCTTGCCGTTCAGGGGGTCAGCCTCGGTGCGGCCAACGATGTCATATTCCTCTTTCTCGTCCTCACCGGCCATCTGAATGGTGACATGGGTGCCAACGGAGACGCTCTCGACGCTCAGCTCACTCTCGTCGATGACGACGGCGTTCTTGACCATCTGCTCCAGCTCGGTGATGCGGTTCTCCACCAGACCCTGCGTGTTCTTGGCCTCGTCGTACTCGCTGTTCTCGGACAGGTCGCCGTGGCTGCGGGCTTCCTTGATCTCTTCAGCCAGCTCCTTGCGGCGGACAGTCTTGAGGTATTCCAGCTCCTCCTGCACGGCCTTCAGGCCGGCAGCGGACATTTTGATTTCTTGTGCCATTGGGGAATCTCTCCTTGTCTATTGGATTGGCGCAGCCGCAAAGCCGCGCACGAGTGCTATTTTGACTGTTCTATTATAATGGCAAGCTGCGGGATTGTCAATAAAAACGACGCTTCTGCAACGCAAAAACCGCGCAAAAAGCCCCGCCGGCAGAGGGAATTGCCGACGGGGCCTGAGAATGTCTTTTGTTAGTCTTCGCCAGACTCGTCCAGATTACCCAGCTTCTTCGCCTGTTCGACAACGGCGGGGACGAGCATTTCGGGCAGGATCTCGTAGCGGGCGAACTCGGTGGTGAACCAGCCGCGGCCCTGCGTGGTCTGACGGATGAAGGTGGTGAAATTGGTCAGCTCGGCCAGCGGCACTTCGGCGATGATGGTCTGCAAGCCGTCCTCATCGGGTTCCATGCCCAGCACGCGGCCGCGCCGTTTGGTCACGTCGCCCATGATGTCGCCGGTGTTGTCGTTGGGGACATGGGCTTTCAGGGTGTGGATAGGCTCCAGAATGACGGGGCCTGCTTCAGGCATGGCGGCCTTATACGCCAGCTTCGCGGCCATGATGAAGGCCATTTCGGAGCTGTCCACGGGGTGATAGCTGCCGTCCAGCAGGGTGGCTTTCAGGCCCACCACGGGGTAACCGGCCAGCACGCCCTTTTCGGCGGCAAGGCGGACGCCCTTTTCGACGGCGGGGAAGAAGTTCTTCGGGACACTGCCGCCGAAGACCTTTTCCTCAAAGACCACCTGCTCGCTGTCGCAGGGCTCAAAGTTGATGACGACATCGCCGAACTGGCCGTGGCCGCCGGTCTGCTTCTTATGGCGGCCCTGCTTCTGGCACGCCTTGCGGATGGACTCACGGTAGGCGATGCGGGGCGCTTCCAGCCCGATCTCGACGCCGAACTTGTTTTTCAGCTTGGCCTTGACCACATCGAGGTGCTGCTCGCCCAGACCACCGATGATCTGCTGGTGGGTCTCGGCGTTGTTCTCGTAGCTCAGGGTGGGGTCTTCTTCCATCAGGCGGGCCAGCGCGCTGCTGATCTTGCCCTCGTCGCCCTTCTTGGCCACGGTGACTGCCATGAACAGGCTGGGCAGCGGGAAGACGGGAGCGGGCAGCTTGACAACGCGGGACGCATCGCAGAGGGTGTCGCCGGTCTTGGCAGAAACGAGCTTTGCCACCGCACCGATGTCACCGGCGCCGATGCCGTCGGCGTCCACCTGTTTCTTGCCGATGACGGTCAGCGGCTTCGAGATCTTCTCGACCTCGCCGGTGCGGGCGTTGACCAGCGGCTCACCGGCCGTGACCTTGCCGCTGACAACCCGCAGATAGCTCAGCTTGCCCACGAAGGGGTCCGCCACCGTCTTGAAGACGTAGGCGGCGGTGGGCTCGTCCTCGGTGCAGTGGAGCTCCACAGGCTCACCGTTGGCGTCCTCGGCCACGGTGCTCTCCTCATGCTGGGGGCTGGGCAGCAGCTTGTGCATATTGAACAGCAGCATATCCAGTGCCTGCTGGTTGACGGCGCTGCCGCAGAAGACGGGGGTGATGAGGCCGTTCTTGACGCCCTTGCGCATCCCCTCGACGATCTCCTCGGTGGTGAAGGGCTCGCCGCCGAAGAACTTCTCCATCAGCTCATCGTCGGTCTCGGCGATGGCCTCACTCATAGCCTCGATCAGGCCTTGGAAGCGGTGGCCGATGTCGGGCAGCTCCACTTGGATCTGCTTGCCGCTCTCGTACTTGAAGGCCTTCTGGCTGAACAGGTTGATGTACACGGGGGTGCCGTCGTCGAGCTTGGCGGGCACGACGCAGGGGCAGACCGTGGAGCCGAACTTGATCTTCATATCCTCAAGGATCTTGAAGTAGTTGGCGTTCTCAAGGTCGCACTTGCTGACGAAGACCATGGTGGCCTTGCCGTTCTTACGAGCCAGCTGGAAAGCCTTTTCCGCGCCGACGGTGACGCCGCTGCGGCCGGACACCACCACCAGCACGCTCTCGGCGGCCCGGATGCCCTCATACTCACCGGCCTCGAAATCGAACAGGCCCGGCGCGTCGATCAGGTTGTACTTGATGCCTTCGTACTCCACGGGCACCACCGACGCCGACAGGCTGGCCTTGCGCTTTGCTTCCTCAGGGTCAAAGTCCGAAATCGTGGTGCCGTCTTCCACACGGCCCATACGCTCTGCTGCGCCCGAAAAATAGACCAATGCCTCAGTCAGCGTCGTTTTGCCGCTGCCGGCATGGCCTGCAATCAAGATATTGCGGATGTTGTTGCTTGCGTATTTCATATCGGTTTTTCCCTCTTTCCGCCGCACGGAGTGCGTTCTCTCCGTTTTTGTGGCATATTTTACAAAGATAATACCACACTCTAAGCGAATTTCAAATAGGTTGCCCGAAAATTCTTTTCCTTTCCCCGCCAAACTTGCCGTCCCGCTTTTGTGCATTTTGACCGGGAACGGCGAAAATTGATTGTAAAACGTCGGTTGACATGGTACAATAGGCCCAAACAAATGACCGAGGGAGGACACGTTCAATGAAACGCACCGATTATATCAATTGGGATGAATATTTTATGGGCATCGCCCTGCTCACCGCCATGCGCTCCAAGGACCCCAGCAGTCAGGTGGGTGCGTGCATCGTCAGCCCGGAAAACAAGATCCTTTCGCTGGGCTACAACGGTATGCCCATCGGCTGCGACGACGACGCGATGCCATGGGACCGCGAGGGCGAGCCGCTGGACACCAAATATATGTACGTCTGCCACGCCGAGCTGAACGCCATCCTGAACAGCGCCCACAACAACCTCAAGGGGGCGCGGGTGTATGTGACCCTCTTCCCCTGCAACGAGTGCGCCAAGGCCATCATCCAGTCCGGCATCTCGGAGGTGGTGTACTACGGCGACAAGTACCACGACTCCGATTCCAGCGTCGCCGCGCGGTTCATGTTCAAAAAGGCGGGCGTCCGCCTCACCCCCTACACCCCCAGCGGCCGGAGGACAGAGCTGGAGCTGTAAAAAACAGTTGTACTGCCACTGACTCTTCTGGCTGCAGTGGCTTCACTGATCGTTGATGTGGCGAAAGCCGCATTCGATATCGCGTGGAAGATTTCGCACGACCGAAAAGACGATGATAACAAAAAAGATTGACCGCCTCAGTGTTCCAAGCCTGACGGTCAATCTCTTTTGACATACGGGACGGAAAGCTGACCTTTGCAGTCAGCGTCCCTTCTGTTTGTAGTATACTCGAAGCATCGTGGTTTGTCAAGACAGGCTGCAGCCTCTTGACCACCCGACGATATCGTATTATAATAGAAGCACATCTCGCATAAATATTCGCATTTTAATGTATAGAGAGGGAATTATACAATGAGTCTGAAAAACCGGAGCTTTTTGAAGCTGCTCGACTACACCCCCGCCGAGATCGAGGAGCTGCTGGACCTTGCAGCCGACCTGAAGGCCAAGAAGAAGGCGGGCGTCCGCCACGACGCCCTGCGCGGCAAGAACATCGCGCTGATCTTCGAGAAGACCTCCACCCGCACCCGCTGCAGCTTCGAAGTCGCTGCCCATGACCTCGGCATGGAGGTCACCTACCTCGACCCGTCGGGCAGCCAGATCGGCAAAAAGGAGTCCATCGCCGACACCGCCCGCGTGCTGGGCCGGATGTTCGACGGCATCGAGTACCGCGGCTACGGCCAGCAGATCGTAGAGGACCTCGCCCGCTATGCGGGGGTGCCGGTCTGGAATGGCCTGACCAACGAGTTCCACCCCACCCAGATCCTCGCCGACTTCCTCACCATCCGGGAGCATTTCGGCAAACTGAAGGGCATCCACTTCGTCTATTTCGGCGACGCCCGCTACAACATGGGCAACAGCCTGATGGTGGGCTGCGCCAAGATGGGCCTCCATTTCACCGCCTGTGCCCCCAAGAAGTACCAGCCGGACCCGGCTCTCATCGCCCAGTGTCAGGCCATCGCCGCCGAGACCGGCGCAACCCTGACCTTTGAGGAGGACCCCGCCAAGGCCGCCAAGGGGGCCGATGTCCTTTACACCGACGTCTGGGTCTCCATGGGTGAGCCGGTGGAGGTCTGGGCCGAGCGCATCCACGACCTTTCCGCCTACCAGATCAATCAGGAGCTGATGGCACTGGCCGGCCCGGATGCCGTCTTCATGCACTGCCTCCCCGCCTTCCACGACCACAAGACCACCGTGGGCAAGGAAATGGGCGAAAAGTTCGGCCGCGACGCCATGGAAGTGACCGACGAAGTCTTCGAAGGCCCCCAGAGCATCGTGTTTGATGAGGCCGAGAACCGGATGCACACCATCAAAGCCGTCATGGCGGCGACCTTGGGCTACGAGGGCTAAGCGCTTCGGATATAGCAAAACTCCCCTGCTTTTCGGCAGGGGAGTTTTTTCTTCAGATATCGTGTTTTTTGCAGAACTGCTTGCTGGCCCAGTACATCCCGCCCCAAAGGACGACGGCGAGGATGAGGTAGACCGGGTTCTTCAGCGAGCTGACGATGGACTGGCCGAAGAGGGCCATCATGGCCACCATGGCGCCTTTGCCCAGCAGCATGGTGATGAGGTAGCGCTTCTCGTCAAAATCGGAGATGCCGAAGGCGAAGTGCATGAAGGACGACGGCGCGAAGGGCAGCACCGACAGCATGAACAGGGATGCGACGTCCAACCGGCTGACCCACCGCTGGGCCTTTTCCAGCTTTTCGGAGCGGCTGGCGACTTTCCAGAAAAAGCGCTTGACCACCCGCCGCCAGAACAGGAACATGAGCGTACCGCCCAGCAAGACGCCGATCCAACTGTAAGCAAAGCCCAGAAAGCCGCCGTGGGCCGCCACGTTCAGCGCCACGATGGCGATGAGAGGCAGCGGCGGAAAAAACGACTCCACCATGGCCAGCGCGATGGGCGCAAGGGGCCCAAGATCCCCGAATCCGTCCAGCAGTGTCTTCCAGAAGTCCAGCGTTCCCAGCTGGTGCAAAAATTCCATCGTGTAACCCCTCTCTCTTGTTTCTACTAGTATATCCAGAACCTATGAAACAGCTATTAAATTTTCTGCAATTTTTTTGCTTTTTCGGCTGGACGTATACTTTCCATTACGAAACAGCGGGCAGTTTTCCTGCACGATGGCGATCAGTTTTCTGCTTTTTCGGCGGCCTGCTTCTCCGCGCGGGCCTGCATCCGCTCGATCTGCTGGGTGCGCATCTTCTCCCAGCGGGCCAGATGCTCCGCCGTGGGCATCTGCACGCAGCGGGCGAAGCTCCAGTGCAGCCCGTCCCGCCGGGCCAGCTTGTAGCGCTGGAACACACCCTTTCCGGCCTCGCTGCCGGTCCCGGCGCAGCGAGGGCACTGGGCCAGCGTGTACCAGCTGTTGCTGCCCCGCTTCAGCCAGATGTCGTCCGGCGTAAGGTCCGCCCCGCAGACCGGGCACTGGGCCCTGCTGATCTTCGGGTCCACCCGCCATGCGTACTGCTCCACGTAGCCCCGGAAGATCTTGAAGTCCCGGTAGTCCCCCGGCGTCTGGCAGAGGCTCTGGCGCAGGGCCTCGTCCTCGGTGGGGTAGGCAGCCAGCCCCTCCCGCAGGTGGAGCTTGCGGCAGACATCGGCGGTGTAGAGAGTGTCCGACAAGGCATCGTGGAAGGGGCGGTCCATGGGGATGCCCAGCCGGGTCACAACACTTTCCAGTGTCATCCCCTCGCCCTCCTTGCGGGGGTGCTCCCGCAAAAAGACCTGCTGCAGGTCGTACCAGACCGTCGGGCGGCTCTCGTCCAGATTGCACAGGTAAAGGTTCTGCTTGAGCACCGGCACGTCGTCCATGCCCCACTCGGCAAACTCGGCGTCCGGGCCGCACCACTGCATGAACCGGCGCAGCCCCTGCACGATGGGGTCGCCGTTGTCAAGGTCTTCCTGCGTCAGGCCGGTGACCTTGGCGATATGGTGCTGCAATTTGCGGAAGATGCGGGGGCGCAGATGGATGGAGAAGGTATCGAGGACATTGCCGTCCTCGTCGATCTTCACCGCGCCGATCTCGATGATCTCGCCCCGGAAGGTCTGCTGCACCCCTTGATAATTGAACGTATACGGCTGGTAGCCGATGTTCCACTCCAAATCAAATAAAACCAGATTGCGCTGCGGCATTCGTGTATCCTCTCACTGTAAAATAAACTTCTCAATGGCCTCGGCCACGCCGTCATGGTTGTTGTCGGCGGCGGTCACGTAGTCGGCCACCTGCTTCACGGCGTCCTCGGCGTTCTGCATGGCGACGCCCACCCCCGCGAACTCGATCATCGAGCGGTCGTTCAGGCCGTCGCCGCAGGCCATCAGGTTTTCGCGGGTCAGGCCCATCCGGTCCAGCAGTGCGCCGAGGCTGACGTCCTTCGCCACGCCCAGCGGCACCGCCTCGATGAAGAAGGGGCTGGAGGGGTAAAGGTCGATGCGGCCCTCAAACTGCGCCTTGCCCGCTTCGCAGACGGCGTCCCGGCGGGCGGGGTCCACGGTAATGAGCATCTTGCAGATGGGGTAATCCACGTAGGAAGCCAGATCGTCCACATGGTACATCTCCAGCTTGGTGGTCACGCACTCCTTCCGGGCCCACTCGTCGCCGTCCCGCTCGCAGACGATGCCGCGATCGTCATAGGTCAGGATGGCCACATCCTGCGCGGCTGCAAACTTGCACAGCTGGGGCACGAACTCCGGGGCCAGCTGCTTTTGGTACAGAGCCTCGCCGGTGGCGCAGTCCACGATCTTGCCGCCGTTGTAGGCGAGGATGCAGCCGCCTTTTTTGTCCAGCCCCAGCGCCTTTGCCAGCGGGGTGATGCCCGCCGTGGGCCGGCCGGATGCCAGCACGATGGTCACGCCCTGCGCCGCCGCGGCATCCAGCGCCGCGCGGGTGCGGGGGGTAACAATCTTTTCGTCATTGGTCAGGGTGCCGTCCAAGTCCAGCGCCAGCACCCGAATCTTCGTCTTGCTCATATCTTGTTCCTTCCGGGCGGGGGTACTCTTCCCCGCCGATGGTGTCATATTTTTCGGTAACGTGTTTATTGTACAATGAACGCCCCGCTCTGCGCAACCCTCCGGCATGGATTTCTGTAAAATTTTTCGCCGCCGGGCCGCGTTCCATTTCCCGCCGGACTTCTCATTCCCCGCCGCTTCCCCAGAACATCCAGTTTTTTGTCGAATCGACATAAACTCTTAGCCAGTATTACCGTTGCGCCGCCCGGCCTTTTGGGCTATACTATTGACTTAGCTGCTTTACCAAAGGGGGATTCTTTACGAAATATCTGTTCCAGTTCGCACGCATCCTTGCGTTCTGTTTTCTCGGTGAGATCTGCCACGCCGTTCTGCCGCTGCCTGTCCCGGCCAGCATCTACGGCCTGATCCTGCTGCTGGCGGCGCTGCTGCTGGGCCTCGTCAAGCTGGAGGACGTGAAAGAAGTCGGCCTGTTCCTGACCGGCATCTTCCCGCTCCTCTTCGTGCCTGCCGCCGCCGGGGTCATGGAGCTCTGGGTCGAGATGGGCGATATGCTGCTGCCCATCGTCATTGCCATCGTCCCGGTCACGGTCCTCGTCCTTGTGACCGCCGGGCACACCACACAGGCGCTGACCCGCCGCAAACAGACCAAAAAGGAGGCCGCCGCAAATGACAGCGCTGCTGAATGAGTTTCTTTCTTCTTCCTCCGCGTGGGGCGTGCTGCTGACGCTGGCCGCCTTCGCGCTGGGCACCCTCATCAACAAAGTAACCGGCAAGGCGGTCTTCAACCCACTGCTGCTGGGCAGCATCTTCGTCATCATCCTGCTCAGCGTGCTGAAGATCTCCTACGCCGATTACAAGGTCAGCGCGGCCCCGGTCAGCTATCTGCTGCTGCCCGCCACCATCAGCCTTGCCATCCCGCTGTATGAGAAGTGGGACCTGCTCAAGGAGAACGCCGCCGCCATCATCGCGGGCATCTCGGTGGGCACGCTGGTCAGTCTCGGCAGTGCCTTGGCGCTGGCCGTTGCCATGGACCTGACCCGCGAGCAGTACGTCACCCTGCTGCCCAAGTCCGTCACCACAGCCATCAGCATGGACGTTGCCGCCGAGCTGGGCGGCATCGCAGCCCTTACCGGTGCCATCGTCATCCTCACCGGCATCGCGGGCAACCTGCTGGCCGAGACGGTCTGCAAGGTCTTCCACATCACCGACCCCATCGCCAAGGGTGTGGGCATCGGCACCTCCGCCCATGCCGTCGGCACCAGCAAGGCTCTCCAGATGGGCGAGGTCGAGGGTGCCATGAGCGGCCTGTCCATCGCCGTCGCCGGTGTTCTCACCGCCGTCCTCTGCCCTGTCTTTGTGAATTTTATTGGTTGAGCTTTTACGCCAAAGGAGCCTCGCAGTTTTCCGCTGTGAGGCTCCTTTAGCTTTATGGCAACTAAAAAAGCCCTGCGAAAGCAGAGCTTTTTTACCGTGAAGTCAGTGCTGGATCCCCCGGCTGCGGTAATGCTCATCTTTGGCGTCATACATCCGGGTCTCGGCCTGTTTGATGAGGGCTTTGATCTGGATGCCGCCGGCGCTGCAGGTGGCGCAGCCCACAGCCACGGAGTAACCGTGGGCCTCGACGGCCTGTTCCAGCGTCTGCATCATCTCGCGGACATGGCGGAGGTCGGTGTCCACCACAAAGGCCACGAACTCGTCGCCGCCGATGCGGTAGGTATCCTTGCGGCCGAAAATTTTGGTCATCTCCTGCGCCACGATCTTGAGCATCACGTCACCGGCGTCGTGGCCCTTGGTGTTGTTCAGCTCATGCAGCCCGTTCACGTCCACATAGACGCAGCTCAGGCTGTTGGCACAGCGCAGGGGGTACTCGTGCATGTGGTTCTCGTAGGCGTTGCGGTTGGGGATCTGGGTGTTCAGGTCGGTCTCGGCGATGACCTTCAGCTTGCACCGGGCCACCACGTTGTCGGTCAGGGCGCGGACGTAGTAGGTGGAGATCACACAGGCCATCAGCCCGAACAGCCCCGCGTCCATCAGATCCATGGCCGCCACTTCCGGGGTCTTGAACGTCACCACGCAGCAGGCGAAGACGCCCTCGTACAGCGCGGTGCGCAGGATGTTCCACAGGGCCGGGCGGGTAAAGAGCATGGGCAGCACCACCGCAAGGATGTGGAAGCAGGTGGCAGGCTGGTCGGCGTAGATGAAACACCCCAGATAGATGCCCAGCAGGTAACACACTGCCAGAAAGCCGTCGGCGCAGATGGCCAGCACCATGTGTTTATTGGGGAAGCTCTGGGTAACGCCGAGCAGCGCAAGGCAGCCTGCCAGCGCCCCGACGTAGGGGATGAACCCCCCGGCCAGCGATTTTACCATGCAGCAGATCATCATGGCGATCAGTAAAAAAAAGATCGCGATGGAAAGGAAAAACACCAGCTTCGCCCTGTTCTCCTTCCGGAGCTCGTCCCGGCAGTTCCTGTAAACATCCGGCTCGACGCCGCCATATAACAATAGGTTTCGCAACGTTTCCATCTCTTACCCCTCTGCGCGTGCCGCTTTTCTTGTGCACTCTTACTAGATATTGTATCATATATGCAAAGGAAATGGAAGGTTTTACGGTTTATTTTTCTCTGCCGATGTGGTAAGCCTGCAAATAGACCTCCTTGCGCCTCTCGTCCAGCCTTTGCGCCAGCTCTGCGCAGAAATCCTTATCGTCGAACAGGGCCACCACTTTGGGAGCGTAGCGGGTGCCGCTCTGGGCTTTCAGCTCCCCCACCAGCGTGCGGAAAGGCTTGGCCATCTGGTAGCAGCGGCCGATGTTGTCCGTGGCCGCATCCAGCGAGTCCGCCACGCTCAGCGCATCCACGATGACCTTGATTTCCGGCGGGCAGGGCGGCACATCCTTGGGATAGCCGCCTTGGCCATTATAAAAACGGTGATGGTAGAGGGCCGCCGGGGCCATGTACTTGCCGCACCCGGCCTCCTGTAGCAGCCCACAGCCGATGGCCGGGTGGGTCTGGATGCCCTGAAACTCCTCGTCGATGAGACGGCGGCCGTTGTTGTCGATGTTCAGGATGACGGCGCTCTTGCCGACGTCGTGATACAGGCCGCACTCGTAGGCGGTGTCCAGCAGTTCGGCCTTCCGCGCCGCCACCTCGGCCACATTCTTGCAGCCCTTCAGGCCCACCACTGCGGCGGGGTCGGTATCGATCAGCCGCCTGATGAGGGCCTTGGTCAGGTGGGCCACCATGGTGGAGTGGACCTCAGTGGGCTTATGGCCGAGGAGAATGCTGCCCAGCACCGTGTGCGCATCAAACTGCTTGGCGTCCGATTGTGCGATGATAAGCTCCCGGATGGCAAAGCTTGCCACGCGGGGATACTCGTTGCTGAGCATCTCGTCCAGATAGCGGTGGGCCGCTTCCCGTTCTTTTGCAATACGGTCTGCCAGCTCCGTGCGCTCCTGCTCGGTCATCAGCGTTTCGTAATAGAAGATATAAGCCGCACCCGTCAGATTGCGGTTGATGCCGTCCGGCGAGTAATCCCGTGCGCCGGTCTGGTCGATCATGTCCAACAGGTCTTCCACCACAGCACGAGCCGTGCCTTTTCCGGCATGGTAGCGCGCCGCATGGTAGAAGTAATTCGCCCGCCAGTTCTGCAAGCGGGATTCGTCCCCCTTGTTGGCCTTCTGGTGCTCATAAACGTAGGCTGCCGATCTCAACATTCGTTCCGCTATCACAGGGTCATCGTGGTGGCGCAGGTAAGCCATCAGGGTCATCTGATCCATGTGCATGGCATAAATGAACCGCTGCCACGGGATGTCCGGGTCCAGCTCCTGATAATAGGGCGACTCGATGATGCCCATGGCGAGGTCGAACAGCTCAAGATACCGCTTGCAGTCCGCCTTTGTCTGGCGGGAGACCGTCAGACGGATGTTGCCGAGGCTGCGGATGATGTATTGCCGCGTCTCGGTGTCCATCTCCTCGTACCTGCTGATATAGCTGGCCGCTTCCATAAAGTGTGCATGGATGCGGGATTCCAGCAGATTGATCCCATGGTCGTCGTCCCGGACGTTGAGGTAATGCAGGGTGATGCCGTTGTAGTAAAGCTCCTTCACGATCATCCGGTCGTCCTCGCGGAAGCGGGCGGCTTCCAGCAGCAGACTGTGGATCTTGTAGGCCACGCCGCAGTCCTCGCTGTTGCCAAAGTTGAACAGCCGCCCTGCAAAGGCTTCGAGGTTGGTGATCTCCTCGTCCGTCAACGTTTTCGGGTCCAGCACATAGACCAGCTCATTCAGCAGGGCGTTGTTCTCCTGCATCAGCCCAAAGGAGCACACCGCGTTGCCCTGAATCTCTTCCAGCAGCGCCTCCGGGGCCGTCTCCGGCGCAAACTGTGGTTTGGAGAGTGCCCGTACCCTGCGCAGGTTCTGGATATAACGTTCGCATTTTTCGGGATACGTTGTTTCCATTTGGGGCACCCTCTTTTCCGTAAAAAGATGAAATCGTTTTCATTGCCAAAAAACAGCTCTTGTCCTTTATTATACGGTCCGAAATTACGAAAATCAACTGTTTTTCAGTGTTTTTACCCCCCCCCCCCCTTGGTAATTTCTTTCATTTCGGGAGGGTTTTTTGGCAGGTTTTTCCTGAATGTTTTTAAGTGTCCAGCCAATTTGCTTTCCATGTGTAAAGGATCATCAGCACCGCGCCGAGACCCCACGACACCGGGTAGAGGACGAAGATGCCATCGATGGAGCGGAAGAAGGGCAGCACCCACTGGATCCACCCGATGCGGAACACGCAAAGGGAAACCAGCAGCACCACCATGGGCGGAACGGTCTTGCCCGTGCCGCGCACCGTGCCCGCCAAGCTGTGCAGGATGCTCAGTTCCCAGTAGAAGGGGCAGAAGTAGTGCATCGCGGTGCAGCCAAAGGCCACGACCTCCGCATCATGGGTGAACAACTGCATGATGGGGTTCTGGAAGGCCAGCAGCAGCACGCCGGTGAGGACGGTGTAGCCGACGCCCATGCCCAGCGTGACCCACATGCTCTTCTTCACCCGGTCGGTCTTGCCCGCGCCGTAGTTCTGGCCCACAAAGGTGGTGGCCGCCATGCTGAAGCTCATGATGGGCAGGATGTTGAAGCCGTCCACCTTCATATAGGCCGCAAAACCGGCCATAGCGGCGGCACCGTAGCCGTTGACGCCCGCTTGGACCAGAATGTTGGACAGCGAGATGACCATGTTCTGAATGCCGGTGGGCAGACCCACCTTGATGATGCGGGCAGCCATCTTCTTGTGGACCTTGATCTCCTTCGCGGTCACGCGGTAGTCGTCGTTCACCCGCATCAAAAAGCCCAGCGACAGCACGCAGGAAACGAGCTGGCTCACGTCCGTGGCGATGGCCGCACCGGCCACGCCCATCTTCAGCCCCGCGATGAGCACGAGGTCGAGGAGGATGTTCGTGCCCGACGCGATGCCCAGATACAGCAGCGACCGCTGGGAGTTGCCCGCCGCGTTCAGGATGCCCGCCGCCATGTTGTACACGACGCTGAACAGCACACCGCCGAAATAGATCTGCATATAGGTCACGGCGTCTTCCAGCACCTCCGCCGGGGTGTCCATGGCCATCAGTAGAGAGCGGCTGATGAGGATGCCGCCGACGGTCAGGATCAGGCCGAGGATCGCCGCCAGCGCCAGCGAGGTGTGGACGGCCTCCTGCGCCTCCTTCCGGTCCTTCGCGCCGAGGTACTGCGCCACCACCACGCCCGCGCCCACGGCGATGCCCTGACTGAAGCCGATGAGCAGGAAAATGGGCGAGCCGCTGGAGCCGACAGCCGCCAGCGCGTTGCTGCCCACGAAATTGCCGACAATGATGGAGTCGGCGGTGTTATACAACTGCTGAAGCAGGTTGCCCAAGATCAGCGGCACAGAAAACAGCAGGATGTTCTTCCAGATGCTGCCCTCTGTCATCAAGCGTGTCTTTTTCTTTTGCGTTTCCAAAACGGTTGCTGCCACGTTCTTCCTCCTGAAAATTTCCTTTCCTAAAGTTCCCACACAAACATCTTTAACGATACAACCTTCTTGTCCGGTTGTCAAGTGCCCGCGCGAAAACGGTCGTAAAAGAAAGAAAACCGGGTCCTTGCCGCATTGCAAAGACCCGGTTTCCGTGTGCACCGCGTGCACAGGAGCCGTACTATATATAAGGAGAACGCTTTTCGTTACGCCAGCTTCAGCACGCCCGCCTGAATCAGCCGCTTGCGCATCAGCGCACCGACGATGCAGGAGACCACGATCTTGCCGAGGTCCAGTGCAATGAAGGGATAAACACAGACCGCCAGCGCGTAGCCCAGATCACACTGCATCTGGAACACGAACCACGCCGTGCCCAGCACATAACAGGCCGCGTCGCCCAGCACCAGACCGATGCCGGAAACCACCGGGCTGCCGTTGCTCTTCTCGATGAACAGGCCGCCGATGAACGCCATCAGCAGGTAACCCACCAGATAGCCGCCCGTGGGGCCCGCCAGCTTGGCAAGGCCCGCGCCGTAGCCGGAGAACACCGGCAGACCCACAGCGCCCAGCGCCAGATAGACCGCCACGCTCAACGTGCCGAACTTCGGCCCCAGCAGCCATGCGCTGAAGCAGATGACCAGATTGGTCAGCGAAATGGGGATGGCCCCGATGGGCACGCTCAGGGGGCCCAGCACACACATCACAGCCGCCATCAGCGCCGTGACTGCCATTTGATACGTCGTCAGTTTCTTTTCCATGTTGTCCTCTCTCACAGTATAAAAGATTCTTGTCACGATTGAAAGTATACCCCGCCGCTCCCGGACGGTCAACAATAAAGTTTTCCAAAGGTTTACAATTTCCGTTTTTGCTTGCCAAACCGTCCAAAATCCACTATACTTGGGGTGATTGCATTCACCCAAAATGGAAGGAGACGTGCAGATGGGCGGAGGACACCTTTCCCGGCCGGATTTCGGGATGCCCCAGCCAAACCCGGACCATCCCCTGACGGAATTCTATCAGCTTCTTCAGCGCGGGCTGGACCGCGAGGGCGTGTTTGCTCTGCCCGCGCTCTATGCAGCCTTTCAGGCCCCGGCCCGGCGCATCTACGCCGACGAAGCCGCCGATTACCTCACCCTATCGGAGACCCCGGCGGAGAGCCGCACCCTGCTGCTCCCGCCCCGGATGCTCCAAATTTTATACAGCAGCCTCCACGTCCTGCCGGACGGCACCCCGGCGGCTCTTCTCCTCACCGAGGAGTGCTCCCGCACCGTCTACGCGGTGCAGCTCCAGCCCCCCTTTGTCTGGGAGGACCCGCTGCCGCCTTTGCCGGACTGCGCCGCCGCGCTGACGCTGACCCTCACCCTGCGGGATGTGGAAGCCATCGACGCCGACCCCGCCGCGCTGGCCCGGCGGCTCTGCCGGGAAGCGGCGGGCAAACACTGGCTCGCCCACCCCAAGGCCGATACCTACCTCGCCGGGCGGATCGCGTTGCTCCAGCGATTGTACAAACGTTAGGATTTTGTTATATTCTTTTCATTCTACCATGCAATAATTGGGGCATTTCAGCCGTGTATTAGGTGAAATGTCCCTCTGGAACCAAGGATTTCCAGCAAGCCCCGGCCACCGGGGCCGCAAAGGAGTGTAAGACTTATGGGACAGTTGACCAAAGACGAAGTTTTTGCGCTGGCTGTGCAGCGATACAGTGACGCCGTCTACCGCGCAGCCTACCACAATTGCAGCTGCGCGGCGGACGCTGAAGACGTGGTGCAGGACGTATTTGAAAAGCTCCTGAACTACAACGGCCGCTTTGAGAGTGAGGAGCACCTCAAGGCTTGGCTGCTGCGCGTCGCCATCAACCGCTGCCGGGACCTGACCCGTGCAGCGCGCCAGAAGGACACCGAATTGGACGAGAATATCCCCGCCCCCGACCCCACAGAAGACGGCAGCGTGCTCGATGCGGTCCGCGCCCTGCCGGAGAACTACCGCAACGCCGTGTACCTCCACTATTATGAAGGCTACACCGCCGCGGAAGTGGGCCGGATGCTGGGGGCCCCCACCAATACGGTGCTCAGTTGGCTGCGGCGCGCCCGCGCACAGCTACATACCATGCTGAAGGAGGAGATCGAAGATGAGGTGGTATGAGTACAAGATGGAGGTCGATGACCTGCACGCCTCAGAGGGCCTGAAGGCCAAGCTCTTGGCGATGCAAGCCAAGGCGGACGCCTCCGGCGCCACCCCGAAACCCCAGTTGACCCCGGTCCCCGCACCGGAGCCCGCGAAGAAGAAAAAGGCCATCCGCTTCCCCGGCCGGCGGGTGCTGGAAGCCGCCGCCTGTGCGGCGCTGTGCGGCGGCATCCTCTACGGGGCTGCCCGCGTCGGCTCCCTGCCCAGCGTCACCCTGCTCTCCGGCGGGTCGGCATCCAGCACCGCCGCTGCCTACGAGGCCGCCCCGGAGCTGGCCACCTACTCCATGGCGGACGCAGGTGGTTCTGCCTACAGCGCCGACCGCGCCGTGAACACCTCCGGCAGCACCCTGCTGACCTCCGGTAATGTGGAGAACGACACCGCTGCCCATACCGCCGACAACGCGAAGATCATCTACACCACCTGCCTCTCCATCGAGACAAAGGACTACGACTGGGCCTACCAGCAGCTGAACGATACGCTGTCCAGTGTGGACGGCTATCTGGAGTCCAGCAGCGAGTACACCGACAGTACCGACAGCACCCGCACTCTCTCCCTGACGCTGCGGGTGCCGGAGAGTTCCTATGACGCCTTCGTGGATGCCGCCGAACAGGCGGGCAGTGTGACCAGCAAGAGCGAGTCCGCCGACGATGTGACCACGCAGTACATGGACATCGAAGCCCGGCTCGACAACCTCACCGCCCAGCGCACCCGTCTGCAGGAGCTGCAAGCCAGCGCGGACAACCTCACAGACCTGTTGCAGATCGAGTCCTCCCTGAGCGATGTCCAGTACCAGATTGAGAGCTACCAGAGCCAGCTCAACTGGTACAGCCAGCAGGTCTCCTACTGCACCGTGAACATCACCCTTGACGAGGTGGAGACCCTGACCACCGGCACCAGCTTCGCTGCCCGGCTGGCCGACGCCGCCAAGAACGGCTGGTCGAACTTCACCGCCGGGGCACAGGCCGTCGTGGTCTTCCTCATGGGCGCATGGCCCGCCATCGTCATCGGCGCGGCGTGCGGCGTGGTGTTCTATCAGGTCCGCCACCCCCGCAAAAAGCGCCCGAACCCAAAGGACGCAAAGTGACCTGCCCCCGCCCGGAATAAAACTCGAAAAAAATTTCGGAAAACGCTTGACATTCTCCCCGCCCTGTGGTATTATACTTGAGCAGTCAGCGAGAGGCTGACGCAAGACAAGTAAATATCGCGGGGTGGAGCAGTCTGGTAGCTCGTCGGGCTCATAACCCGAAGGTCGTTGGTTCAAATCCGGCCCCCGCAACCACCAAGCATCTTGATGAATTTCAAGATGCTTTTTTGTCGTGTTTTTACAAAATAAAAAGCCGCATACTCCCTCAGTCACGGCTTTGCCGTGCCAGCTCCCTCTCGGAGGGAGCCTTGGCGTAACGGTTAGCTGTGAAAGCCTCCCTCTCAGAGGGAGGTGGCATCGCGTCAGCGATGACGGAGGGAGTATGCAGCCTTTTCTCCTTACGCAATAAACCCATTGCTTCTTGCCCAGAAGACCCAGAAGGTCAGGGTCAGGGCGCTGAAGAAGGTGGTGGTGACGCAGACACTGCCGGTGAGGGTGCCCTCGTGGCCCATCTGCTTGGCCATGACGTAGCCCGCCGGGGTGGTCACGCTGCCCAGCATGACCAGCAGGGCGACGAGCTTCTGGTCGGTGAAGCCGAAGTGCACCGCCATGGGCAGGAAGATGGCGGGCAGGAGGATGAGCTTGGTCACGGTGGCCGCGGCGGTAGGCTTCAGGTAGGCCAGCGCCGCGCGGCCCTTGAAGCCCGCACCGATGGCCAGCAGCGCCAAGGGGCTGGTCAGCCCGGCGAGGCTGGTCAGGGTCTTGTTCACCATGGTCGGCATGGGCAGCCGGAGCAGACTCCACACAAAACCCGCCGCGATGCCCAGCAGGATGGGGTTCGTGACGATGCCCTTGAGGCTCTTTTTGATCTTCTCCCCCATGCCGCTTTTGGCCGATCGAGAAAGCGAGGGGCTTTCCAGCGTCAGGATGACCACGGCGAAGATGTTGTACAGCGGCACGCTGCCGAGGATCATCAGGCCCGACATGCCGGAGGTGCCGTAGATGTTCTGGATGAAGGCCGCGCCGAGGATGGCGGCGGAGGAGCGGTAGCACGCCTGAACGAACTCGCCCACGATGTGCTTGTCCTTCAGCAGCAGCTTTGCCAGCACCCAGATGACCAGAATGCTGGCCGTGGTGGCTGCGGCGCAGAAGAGCACATAGGCCCCATCAAAGCTGGCCCGGACGTCCATGGTGGCAAGGTCCCGGAAGAGCTGCACCGGCAGCGCCACATTGAAGACGAACTTGTTGGCCATGGCCACGAAGTCGTCGGTCAGGAAGTTTTTGCGGTGGAGCAGACAGCCCAGCACCATGATGAAGAACAGCGGCATGGTGCTGTTCAGGCTGAAGAGCAGGCTTTCCCCCATGGCTCACATTCCCCCATGGCGGCGCTCTTCAGCGGCCAGCTCCTGCTGCAAGGCGGCCTTGCGGTGATCCAGCAGCAGGTCTTTGTTGTAACGGAAGTACCGGTCGCAGCCGTTTTCGGTGATGAAGGCATGGGCGGCGGGGGCCAGCGTCAGCTCGGTGACGAAGACCACCATCTCCTGCCCTTCCGCAAAAGCCGCTTCCATGAAGTCGAAGGCAGCTTCCAGCGCGGCAGAGGCCGTTTCCTGCGCCTTGTCCCGCTCGTCGGCGAGGGTCTGGAACTGGGTGCGGAGCAGCTCGAAGGCTTCCTTGGTGCCCACGGCATTGGCGTGGCGCAGTTCCGCTTCCCACTTGCGGAGGGCAGCACAGACCGTGAGCCGAGTGGCCGCAGCATCCCGGCTCAGCAGCCCGGCCTCCCGCTGGCGCTTCGTCTCGGCGTCGTAGTCGGCGATCATCTGGCTGAACAGGGTGGCCGGGCCGTCCGGGATATCCTCCGGCAGGGTAGCAAAGCCCTGTTTGGCTTCCCGCAGGAAGGCGTAGCACCCGTCGGCGGCGGCATCGGCCTGACGAGAGGCCGTGAACCGGTTGTTCAGGCCGGACAAGATCAGGCTGACAAGGCTGAGCCGCTCGTCGAAGGGAGCGTTCAGCAGCCGGGCAAAGACGGCGGGCTTGGCCTGACCGGCCAAGATCTCCTCCACGCCGTAGTCGTCGCGGTACTTATAATAAAGGTCGAGGTAGGCCGAGAAATCCTCAGCGATCTTCTCGTGCTGGAGGTACTGGCGGATGAGCGACTCGTCGGCCTTGAGGCCCAGCGCCTCGTAGGTGTCCAGCAGGTTGGACAGGTCCTCCCAGCCGCGGGCGGTGACGAACTGAGTACCGTCCACGTCGGCGTTGATCTGGTAGAAGTTCTGGGGGTGGAGGTCGAGGTAGCTCAGGATGGCGCTGTGGATGCGGGCCGTGCGGGCGTAGTCCTTCCACGCCTGCAGATCGGGCTCGATGTCCATCCGGCGGACACGGTCGAGGGTGACGATGTCGAAATCGCGGACGGATTTATTGTACTCCGGCGGGTTGCCGGCTGCCACGATGACCCACCCCGCCGGAACTGCCTGATTGCCGAAGGTCTTGCACTGCAAGAATTGCAGCATGGTGGGGGCCAGCGTCTCGGAGACACAGTTGATCTCGTCGATGAAGAGGATGCCTTCCTTCAGGCCCGTGGCCTCCATCTTGGCGTAGACGCTGGCGATGATCTCGCTCATGGTGTACTCCGTCACCGAAACGTCCTTGTCGCCGTAGTGGCGCTGGCGGATGAAGGGCAGACCCACGGCGCTCTGGCGGGTGTGGTGGGTGATGGTGTAAGCCACCAGCGCCACGCCGCACTCCCGCGCCGCCTGTTCCATGATCTGCGTCTTGCCGATGCCCGGAGGGCCCATCAGCAGGATGGGGCGCTGCCGGATAGCCGGGATGGCGTATTCGCCCAGCGCGTCCTTGGCCAGATAGGCTTTGACGGTATGTTCGATCTCTTGCTTGGCTCGTTGGATATTCATAAAGCTTCCTCACATCCTCAGGTGTTGTTCAGTTCGCGGTAGGGGTCGTCCTCGTCGTTCAGCGCTTCGGCGAGAGCCGAAGCCGCCTTGGCGGACGGGCCGGTAAATTCATCCTCGTCCAGCACCACCTTCATGGCCCATGGCGGAACATTGGCGTCGTCGAAGCGGTCGCCAAGGAACAAAAAGGCGGTGTCATAGGCCGGGCGGCGGGCCGGGTAGCTGCCCATGCCGTCGGTGAAGTAGAGCAGCCCCCGCAGATTCGAGAACTTTTTCTCGGCGCAGAGCTGGCTGACGTACGCAAAGGCCGGGCGGAAGTCCGTTCCGCCGCCGCCCCGGAGCTGGAAGTGGTTCATGGCGTGGATGAGCTCGTCCTCGTTTCGGACCAGCAGGTCCTGCCGAACGGCATTGTCCGCTTGGATGAGGTGGAGGTTCATCCGGTGGAAGAAGTTCTCCCGCCCCTTCAGCAGGGTGTAGGTCTCAGCCAGAAAGGCCCGCACCAGCTCACCGGAAGTGGAATAGCTGGTATCGATGACGAGGGCCAGTTCCTCGATCTTTTTGCTCTCCCGCGTTTCCAGCGGCTCGATGAGGGGCATGTTCCCATAGACGGAGAGGCCATAGGTGTAGAAGTTCAGGTCGAACTCGTCCGGGTCAAGGTGGACCTCCTCCCGCGTGACGCAGAAGCGGCGGAGGAAGTCCCGGTAGCTGCGGCGGCTGCGGTTGGCGGCTTTGACCTGTTCGCGCAGGTTGTCGGCTCCCTCGCCCGCTTCTTTGTCCCGCAGTTCCAGTTCGGTCTGCATCCGCTCGCCGATCTTCTGCCACGTTTTCTGGGGCAGGGGCGTGGGCATCTGCTGGGGCTGTTCGGGGGCGTCCTTGGGCCAGAGGCGGTGGTCGTCGGTGGTGAACTCCCGCTCCAGCTGCCGCAGCACGCCGGGGGTCTGCTTCACCAGCCATCGGTAGGCCGGGGCCGCCGCCACCACTTTGCCCTCCGCCGCGATGGACCCATAGGCGTTCTGCCGCACATAGGTCAGCGGCCGCTTGACGCTGGAGCGGTTCAGCCCATCGATGACGTTTTCCACCGCGATGTCGCACGCAAGGCCCCACAAACGGGGGTCCCGCCGCCCCTTCATCCAGAGATGTCGGAATACGCAGTGGAATATCGTATGGAGATACAACCGGTTGAGATATTTCGGATTTTGTTTGTAGAGCCGGAGCAGGGCGCTGGGCTGATAGCAGAGGATACGGCCATCCGTAGCCAACACGCCGCACCGTTCGTCCGGGGTGGGGGTCAGGGCCGAAAGGGCCATGTCCAGAAAGCGGAAATCCAGATACAGCCCGCTGCGCACCACGGCCAGCACCTCGCCGCCCATCCGCGTCTGCCACTCCTCGTGGGTCTCCGGCCGCTTCGACTCAAAGGGCTTGCGGGGGTCGAAGAATTTTTCTTTTTCGGGGAGCTGGGTCACTTTCCTCACCTCAGAAATCAAAATCGTATCGTTTCTTTTTCGGCTTCGCGGACAGCTTTGTGTACTCCGCATCGGCCAGCAGGGCCGCTGCCGCGGCGTTGTCGGCCTTGGCGGCCATCTGGGCAGCCTCGGCAAAGGCGGCGGCGTCCAGCACATCCAGCGCCAGCAGGGCTTTCAGGCCGTCGAGGTTCTGCGCCTTCAACAGCCGGGCAACCACCCGGCCCGTGTTGGCTTTGAGGAACGCCGTGTAGGCCGCTTTCGCCCCTTCGGTCAGGTTCCACGGCCAGCGCAGCCGGTCGAAGCAGAGCATGGCCATAATGTTCCTGTCCTCGGCGGCGTGACCCTCCGGGAAGATGGCGTCATATTCTGCGCAGAGGAATTTTCCATTCAGAAAACACTGTCTGTAATGGTATCCTTGCCCGGAAAAGGTATGCAGCAGGATGTGGGCCGGGGATTCCTCCACGTCCTCCCAATAGGCGGGGTACCACAGCCCTGCGCGGGGGGCCGCTTCGCCGGGGAGCCAGAACAGGGCACGCACCGCCTCGGTGATGTTGTTGACGAGGGCGAACAGCCCGGTGGCCGCTTCCGGCTCAGCCCGCACCACAAGGTCCGCCAGCGCGAAGCAGTTCAGGAAGACATCGCTGCCCACGGTCAGGTCGGCGGCCCCGAAGGAGAGCCGCCGCAGCCTACGGCAGTTGTAGAATGCGCAGCTCCCGATGACCTGCAGCCCGTCGGGCAGGACGGCTTCTTCGAGGAAGTTCCCGCAGACGGGGTGCAGGTCGGTCTCTTCCGGTGCGTCCCCGAAGTCGAGGTCGTACCGGCGGCGTCCCGTCAGCGCCCGGCCAAAGGCGCGGGTCAGGGTCACCGCCCCGTCCCCGCCGACTTCGTACCGGCAGAGGGCATCGGCGGCGGGCAGATTCCGGAGCTTTTCAGAAAAGCAGTAGTCCCCCAGCTCCGTGAGGGTCCACTTCTCCCCTCCCGGCCCCGGCACCTCCCCCGGCACCGCAATGCAGGGCTCGTCCCCGTAGACACGGATGAGGCGGGCGGTGTTATTTTTTAATGGAAGAATATCGAACAGCATAGTTTATCTCTATCGCGGAGCCCACTGCTTAACGCGAGATCAGGCTTTGCTCGTCCAGCAATATCAAAACCGACATGCCAAGGGCTCACCCCTTCGGGAAAGACTCCCCCGGCCGGGGGAGGTGGCACGATAGTGCCAGAAGGGGAGCAGCTGGCGAGCGAAGCGAGACTGAGAGGGCATTCCTTACAAAAAAACTGCTGCACGCGCAGATGCCGTGCAGCAGTTGGGTGTTTGCGATTACTGTGCGGCCTGCGCCAGACAATCGTCCATGGCGGTGAAGATGGCGTCGCTGGTCATGGTGCTGCCAGAAACAGCATCCACCCCAGCTGTGCCGCCGGCTTCCTGCAGACTGACGGCCAAGCTTTCGGCCGCCTTGCCGCCCAGCGCGGGCGTTTCGCCCGAAGCATCGATGTTCACACCGGTCACTTTGCCGCCGGTGATGGTCACCGTTACCGCCACATCGCTCAGGCACCCTTTCGCGCTGGCGGTATAGGTGCCGTCGGTGTAGGTAGCGGCGTTATCGGCGGCGGGCACCGTTCCGGTGTTGGCGATGTACAGGGACAGGACAATGCCCAGCACGAGATCCAGCACCACCATCAGAATGGTATTCCGACTCATGTGTTTTTTCATCTTGCTGTTTGCTCCTTTGGGGAAAATTTTACTTTGCGGGCTTGAAGCTGTCGCGCAGGGTCACGACGCGGTTGTACACGCCGGGGTTCTTGGAATCCGGGGTGAAGAAACCGGTGCGGACGAACTGGAACTTCTCGCCGGGCTTTGCGTCCTTCAGGCTCTCTTCCAGCTTGCAGCCGGTGCGGGCCACAACGCTTTCGGGGTTGAGGTAGTCCTTGTAGTCGCTGCCCTCCGGGATGGCGTTCATGTTGGCCTCGGTGAAGAGCTTGTCGTACAGGCGGACTTCGGCGTCCACGGCGTGCGCGGCGCTGACCCAGTGGATCGTGCCCTTGACCTTGCGGCCGTCGGCGGGGTTGCCGTTGCCGGTCTCGATATCAGCCGTGCAGTGGATCGCGGCGATGGAGCCGTCCGCGTTCTTCTCCACGCTCTCGCACTTGACGATATAGGCACCCATCAGGCGGACTTCGCCGCCGAGGGTCAGACGCTTGAACTTGGGAGGCGGCACCTCGGCGAAGTCCTCGTTCTCGATCCACAGCTCCTTGGTGAAGGCCACCTTGCGGGTGGTGGTATCGTTGGCTTCACGGTTGGGGTTGTTGGCGATATCGAAGTACTCGGTCTTGTCCTCCGGGTAGTTGTCGATGATGAGCTTCACCGGGTCCAGCACGGCGATGCGGCGCTGAGCGGTCAGGTCCAGCTCGCTGCGGATGCAGGCTTCCAGCTGGCGCATATCGATGAGGTTGTCGGACTTGGAGATACCGGCTTCCCGCACAAAGGTGAAGATGGAGGTGGGGGTGTAGCCGCGGCGGCGCAGACCGCAGAGGGTCGGCATCCGGGGGTCGTCCCAGCCGTCTACAATGCCCATTTCCACCAGCTCACGCAGGTAGCGCTTGCTCATGACCGTGTTGGTCATGTTCAGGCGGGCGAACTCGCGCTGCTTGGGGAACTCAGTGCCGAAGATGTTCTCGATGACCCAGTTGTACAGCGGGCGGTGGTTCTCGAACTCCAAGCTGCACATGCTGTGGGTGATGCCCTCGATGGCGTCCTGAATGGGGTGGGCGAAGTCATACATCGGGTAGATGCACCACTTGCTGCCCTGCCGGTGATGCTCGGCGTACTTGATGCGGTAGATGGCCGGGTCACGCAGGTTCATGTTGGGGCTGGCAAGGTCGATCTTGGCGCGCAGGGTCTTCTCGCCCTCCTTGAACTCGCCCGCACGCATCCGGCGGAACAGGTCAAGGTTCTCTTCCGGGGTGCGGTCCCGCCACGGGGACGGGCGGCTGGGCTTACCGGCGTCGCTGCCGCGGTACTCGCGCATCTCGTCGCGGGTCAGGTCATCGACGTAGGCCTTGCCCTCCTGAATGAGCTTCTCGGCGTACTCGTAGCACTTGTCGAAGTAGTCACTGCCGTAGAAGATGCCGCCGTTGGGGTCGGCACCCAGCCAATGCAGATCCTCGATGATGCTGTTGACGTACTCCTCGCCTTCGCGGGCGGGGTTGGTGTCGTCCAGACGCAGGTTGAACTTACCGCCGTACTGGTTCGCGATGGACCAGTTGATGTAGATGGCCTTGGCGCTGCCAATGTGCAGGTAGCCGTTCGGCTCCGGCGGGAAACGGGTATGGATCTCGCTGATCTTGCCCTCGGCGAGGTCGGCGTCGATGATCTCAGTCAAAAAGTTTTTATCAGCCATGTGGCGTTCCCCCTTCATCCGGGCCAAACCGCCCGGAACTACTCATGATTCAATACCCATTATAATACACCATTTTTCGCTTTGCTTCAAGGTGGAAATGCAAACCGGGGCAAAATGGCGTTTTCTACCGCATTATTTCTGCGGGTAAAAGGCGTTTTGGTAGCTGACCAGCGCCCCGATCTGGTTGGACTTATTGTGGAAGGCGCACGCCACGATCTCCGGGTGGGCAAGGCTGCGGGCCTGTTCCTCGCTGAAGGGGTGGCCCTTCAGGATCTGCTCCTCATACACCCGATCCAGCGTCTCGATCAGGAGGGGCTGGCTGCTGATACCGCCGCCGATGGCGACCTTTTCGAGATCCAGCAGGACGCTCAGATTATAGATCTGCACGTCCACGGCAAAGCAGAATTTTTCCAGCACTTCCAGCGCCTCCGGCTCCCCGGCGTTGGCTGCGTCGAAGAAGATCCTGCCGTTCATGGGCGCGTCTGCGGGCAGACCCTTGCGCTCCCGGTAGGCGTCCAGCAGAGCCGTGGTGCTGCACTGGCACGCCATAGTCTTTCTGCCGTTGTTCCACTCGTCGGCGTTGGTGTTCATGAAGCTGTACTCTCCCGCCGTAAAGTCTCGGCCCCGCACCAGCTGGCCATTGACGATGAGGCCGCCGCCCACGCCGGTGCCGATGATGAACACCGCCGCGTTGCTGCAGCCCTTGAGGACGCCCCGCTGCAATTCGGCGATGGCGGCGGCTTTGCCGTCGTTCTCGATCCAGACCTTGCAGCCGCACTTTTCGGCAAGGCGCGGGCCCACCGGCGTGCCGATGTTGTAGATGATGGAGGGGGCCCCGCCGCCCTTGACCACGCCGTGCTCGGCGTCGATGAAGCCGGGCAGACTCAGCGCGATGCCGTCCACCTCGTCCCTGTGGGGACGGTAGATCTCCGCCATCGTCTCCAGAAAATGTTCCTGACTGTCGCCGGGCGTGGGCACGCTGCCGGACTCATAGTAGTTCATGGTGTCATCCATGACCGAATACTTGATCTCGGTGCCGCCTACGTCAAAGACCATTACCTTCATGCAATTTACCTCCCGCTGGTTTTTCTTTATTATAAAACAAACGCCGTGCAAAATCCACCCCATCGGTTCCACTTCATACGCTGGCGGAACCGGGAACCTTGCGAGGAAGACTATCAGGCCCCCTCCCAGAGGGGGCTGGCTGCGAAGCAGACTGGGGGAGTTACGGGCATAAAAAATCCCACGCTGCGGCAAAGCAAAACGCAGCGTGGGCACGAAGATAGCTTAACTTAAAAGGGAAATGTCAGCGCCTCAGCGGGCGGCGACGTACTTGTGCAGGGTCTTGCGGACAGCGCCGTTGCCAGCGTACAGCTCCTTGACCATGCCTTCGATCTGCTCACCCAGACCGACCTCATACAGGTTGACACCGAAGATGTCGGCGCGGCTGTACAGATTCTTCAGGCAGCTGAAGTCCTGCTCCCCTTCCTTGACCTCCAGCGGAGCCACGATGGCCTGCAGCTCAGCCAGCATCGGATCGGGAGAGATCTCGAAAGCCTTGCCGTTGTCATCGACACCCTTCAGGTAGCGGGCATAACCGGCCAGCACCAGCGGGATCAGGACGAGGTTGGACTTGTCCAGACCCCGTGCCTCGTAAGCCTTGATGGTCTCGCCGAAGCGGATGGCCAGCTTCTGAGAGGTATCGGTGGCGATGCGCTGGGGTGCGTCGGGCATGAAGGGGTTGGGCAGACGGCGGTTGATGACCGCGCCGATGAACTCGTAGGGGTTCAGGACGCCCGGATCCACGACAACGGGCATTGCCTCGATGTAGCCGATCTTCTGGATGAAGGAGCGCAGGTCCTCGTCTGCCATCTCGGCGGAGATGAGGGTGTAGTCCAGCATACAGCCATAGATGGACATGGCGGTGTGCAGGGGGTTCAGGCAGGTGCAGACCTTCATCTTCTCGATCTTATCGACGGTCTCGCGGTCGCAGTACAGGACACCACCCAGCTCCAGCGGAGGACGGCCATTGGTGTAGTGGTCCTCGATGCACAGGTACTGGGTCTCCTCGGCGTTGACGAAGGGAGCAGTGAAGGTGTGCTTCTCGGTGACGATGGTGTAGTTGTCCTCAAAGCCGTCGTCGGCCAGCATCTGCTGGACCTTGGCATCGGGGCGCGGGGTGATCTTATCGATCATGCTCCACGGGAAGGTGATCTTGGTCTCGTCCTGTACATAGGCGAGGAACTCAGCGGGAACCAGACCCTGCTCGACCCACTTGGTCGCGTAGGTGATGACCGCATTCTTGACCTTGTCGCCGTTGTGGGAGCAGTTGTCCATGCTCTGCACGGTCAGGGGCAGCTTGCCGGCCTTGAAACGCTCGTACAGCAGAGCGGTGACCTTGCCCATGGCCAGAACGGGGGTCAGGCCGCGCTCCAGATCGGCAGGAGCCACGCCGTAGCCCTTCTCGGTGATGGTGAAGGAGATCATCTGCAGGCTGGGGTTCTGGAAGATCTCCACCAGACGGGCCCAGTCCTCGGTGAAGGAGGGGTCAGCCTTCAGGCTCTCGGTGACGGAGGCCACGACCTTCTTCTCGATGTCGCCGGTGGACTTCAGGCAGACCAGCAGGCTCATGTTGTCGTAGGGGCGGTAAGCCTTGTCGATGATCTCGTAGTCGAAGCTCTCGGCCACGATGACACCGCGGTCATACTTGCCGCTGTTCAGCGCGTCGTTCAGGACGGCGGCGGGGAAAGCGCGGAAGATGTTGCCAGCGCCGAAGTGGACCCAAGTAGGCTCCGCGTGGGTCTTGGCCTTGACGGCCTCCACATCGAACTTGGGCAGCTCGTAGCCCTTTTCTGCCCACTCGGCGGACAGATTGCCATTCTTGATATCAGTCAGCTTCATAACATTCAGCCTTTCTTTTTCTCTTCATCCAGACGATCCAGCAGATCCCAGACGCCCAGCATATACTGGATGCCCAGAGCACGGTCATACTTGCCGTAGCCGGGGCGGCAGTTGCCGGGGCCTTCCTCCCACAGCTGGCGGCCGTGGTCGGGGCGGATATAGCCCTCGTAGCCGCCGTCATGGTAAGCGCGCAGGATCTCGATGATGCCGGTCTCGCCGCAGCAGTCGCGGTGAGCAGCCTCGGAGAAGTCGCCGTTGGGGAAGTGATGGATGTTGCGGATGTGAGCGAAGGCGATGCGGTCGCAGTGCTTGCGCACGATCTCAGCAACGTTGTTGTTGGGGTTCGCGTTCAGGCTGCCGGAGCACAGGGTCAGGCAGTTGTACTCGTCGTCCACCATGCTCAGGAAGCGGTCGATGCTCTCGGCATCCACCAGCAGACGGGGCAGACCGAAGATATCCCAAGGGGGATCGTCCATGTGGATGGCCATCTTGATGTCGCACTCGCGGCAGGTGGGCATGATGGCTTCGAGGAAGTACTTCAGGTTCTCCCACAGCTTCTCCTTGGTGACAGGGGCGTAGGCCTTGAACAGCTCGTCCAGTTTTGCCATGCGCTCCGGCTCCCAGCCGGGGAAGGTCATGTGATACTTCTCGGTAAAGCCGAGGATGTAGTCGGCCATGGCCTTGTAGTCGTCCTGAATCATGTCCTTCTGATAGAACAGAGCGGTGGAGCCATCGCCGACGGGGTGGAACAGGTCGGTACGGGTCCAGTCAAAGATGGGCATGAAGTTGTAGCAGATGACCTTGACGCCGAACTTGGACAGGTTGCGGATGCACTGCTTGTAGTTCTCGATATACTTATCGCGGGTGGGCAGACCGATCTTGATGTCGTCGTGGACATTGACGGACTCGACCACGTCCATATCGAAGCCGTAAGCGTGGATCTGGTCTGCGACCTTCTGGATCTCGTCGATCTCCCAGATCTCGCCGGGCATCTTATTGTGCAGTGCCCAGACGATGCTGGTCACGCCGGGGATCTGCTTGATGTCGTTGAGGGTGATGGGGTCGTTGCCCTCACCATACCAACGCCAACCCATTTTCATAGGCATAGGGGTTTCCTCCTTATGTTGCTTTGCTTTTCCGTCCGCAGCAACCGCTGCGGCACATCCCTGCTTATATTCTAATATATCAGTTTCGCCTTGGCAATTGGCGTTTTGACATTTTTTGAAGTTTTTTCTTGTATACTTTAGACAAAAAGACGACTGCACAAAGGATTTTGCCCCTTTTGCAGCCGTCTATTCCACGATTTTCTTGCTATTTTTTTGTCAATATTGATGGAAATGCTGCACGCTCACTCTTTCACCCGCAGACTGCGGAGCAGCCGCTCTTTTTCTTCCGGCTTCCATGTGCGCAGTTCCCGGTAGAGTTCCGTGTCTGTCCAGTCCGCCCGGCCAACAATGTAATCGATGCAGACCCCATAATGATCCGCCAGCGTCATCAGATGATGTGTCGGAATCTCCTGCACTCCCAGCTCATATTTTGCATACTGCTGCTGGGTCGTATTCAGAAGCGCCCCCGCTTCCTTCTGTGTCAGGTCTGCGTCTTCCCGCAAATCCCGAAGTCGTTCGTAGCAATACATAAAAGTAAAGCCCCCTTGAGAGGAACTATACTTGACATCCAATCAGATGTATTGACTTTACATCTTATCAGGTGTATTATGATGTTATAAGCATCTTTTTATTCGTACTTAGGAGGAATCAGTATGAAAAATCTAAAAAGACTCGCACTCATTCTCGCTACGGTCATGATGTTCTTCACGCTAACCGCTTGCCAGTCCACCACGCCGACTGTTACCAACCCCGAAACCAACACCAGCACCACTTCCAAGGGCGAAGTTGAGCTCGTCAATCGGGATGGCGTCAAGATCATTCTGGTCGGCAACCTCGACCTGAAGGGCAATGTCCTTGGCCCTCAGATCAAGGTTCGCGTTGAGAACAATTCTGGCCGGAGCATCATCGTTCAGGCCCGCAACACTTCGGTGAACGGTTTCTCGATGGATGCCATCATGTCCTGCTCCGTGAACAACGGTGAAAAGGGGTATGATACCCTGCTTTTCCTGAACAGTGACCTCAACAATGCCGGTATCACAAACATTAAAACGATCAAAACCGCATTTGCAATTATCGACGGCAACACTTGGTACACTCTTTCCACCACCGATTCTGTCACCATTAACTTCTAATTGATTTTCTATCACCTCCGGTTTCACAAAACAGCAAAGGCCCTTGGGATGCAAAGACTACAGCTTCTGCATTCCAAGGGCCTTTCAATATTTTACCTTTTAACCTTCAATAAAGTAATCCGGGTGGTTTGCCTTCGCCTGTTCCACCGAGAGCTTATAGCGGTTGAGGTGGTCGCTCAGGGCACGGCCCACATCCTCCTCGCTGCCGTGGAGCACGGCTTCCAGAATGCGGGTGTGCGCGCCGCAGACGGACTTGTTTTCCTCGGTCTGCAAGCTGAACTTGCGCAGCCGCTCGATGTGCTGGAAGGTGGACAGCATATGGTCGAAGTGCTCCTCCATCCCGCACAGCTCAAAGGCTCGGCGGTGGAAGGCGTTGTCGAGGTCCAGCATCCGGGTCTCACGGTTCTCGGCACCGGGGTCGCTCTCCAGCACGCGGTACCGCTCGATGAGCAGCCGATAAGCCGCCTCCTGCTCGCCGGTCAGGCGGCCGCGGACGCGGTTCAGGATCTCCTTTTCTAAGGTATAGCGGGCAAACTGCTCCATCTCCATCAGCTTCAGGTCGATGGGGGCAACGTATGTACCGCTCTGCGGCTTGATGGTGACCATGTGGGCGATGTTGAGCATGATGAGCGCTTCCCGCATGGGGGTGCGGCTGATGCCGAGCTCCTGCGCCAGCTCATGATCGTTGAGTTCATCGCCGGGTTTCAGTTCCATTGTAATGATACGGCTGCGGATGGTCTCGTATGCAGCCTCTCGTGCACTCCGTACTGCCATCGTTCCTCTCTCCTTTTGGCAACCAAAACGTAGGCGCTCCGCTCTCTGATATATTAGTGCAGGCGCCAGTTTCATTTTACCCCGGAACAACGTCCGCCGTCAATAGGAAAGGGCCATAAAATGCAAGATTTTCTTGTCAATCTGCGATTTTCGTCTTTTTGCCATACAGGAACGGCACCCAGACGGCCACCAGCACCAGACCGCAGACCACATCAATGATGGAATGCTGCTTGGTGAAGACGGTGGACAGGCAGATGAGTCCGGCCCAGACCCACGCCACGGCCTTCAGCGCCGGGCGGTGCTTTGCCAGCTTGCTCTGGGAAAAGGCCAGCGCCATGCAGCCGGAGCTCTGGCAGTGGATGGACGGGCAGACGTTGACCGAGGCATCGGCCTTCCAGATAAGCTGCATGATCCGCATCGCAAGGTTGTCGCGGCCGATGGCCTCCGCCGTGGGGCGGATATCCAGCCCGTTGGGCAGGATCATGTAGATCATCAGGCAGAGGGTCATGCCGGAGAACATCATCAGGCAGAGCTTGTCGTAGCTCTCGGTGTCATACCACCAGAGCATCGCCGTCACCGCCGCCAGCAGCACAAACCAGCTGCAATAGGGGAAGATGAACCATTCATTGAACGGAATGAGGTCGTCGATGGGGGAATGGATGATGTACTTCGGATTTTTGATGGTCAAGTCCAGCCAGAAAAACCAGATGAGATAGATCACCCAATAGGCCTGAAACCACAGATGCGGCTTCAGCTTGGAACGCAGGGATGGGGTCTTCATGTCTTTTCTCCTATATTTTTGATTTCGCAACGCTTTATTTTACCACAAGGCGACGTATTGCGCAAATACAAATTCTAGGATACAATAAAAGTATTCCTCACTCCCTCCGTCATCGCTTGCGCGATGCCACCTCCCTCCCGGAGGGAGGCTTTCCATCTGTCCGTCACGCAAAAGGCTCCCTCACCGAGGGAGCTGGCACGGCAAAGCCGTGACTGAGGGAGTATGCAAGCCAAAAGGAGACCTTATGTCAAACCTCATTCATCCCCGTCTCATCGCCCTCGACCTCGACGGCACGCTGCTGGACCGCCAAGGCGCAGTCACTCCCCGCACCCGCCAAGCCATCGCCGACGCGGTGGCGCAGGGCGTGGTGGTGCTGCCCGCCACGGGCCGCCCGCTGTCCAATCTGCCGCCGGTGGTGGCCCAGCTCCCCGGCATCCGCTACGCCATCACCTCCAACGGAGCCGCAGTCTGGGACCTCGGCGCGAACCCCATGAGTGCAGTCTACAGCCGCTACTGGAACGCCGCCGAGCACCGCACCACCGAACCCACGGCCCTCATCGCCCGGCCCATGCCGGTGGAGCTGGCGCGGGAGGCCTTTGCACTTTATATGGAATACCCCGGCGCCCTGAGCGTCTTCTGCGATGGCCGCACCTACCGCGACCGGGTGGGCATGGCGCGGTTCGGGGTCCGCTATGCCCGGCGCACCGGCTCCACCGAGGCCCGCCAGCCCAACGACGGCCGCTTCACCGTAGTGAACGACCTCAGCGAGTGGATGAGCCGCCACGCCCACGAGGTCGAGAAGTTCTGCATGTTCTTCGATACCCCGGAGGAGGCACAGGCCGCCCTCCCCCGCTTCTACGCGCTGGAAGGGGCCGAAGTGGTGCAGGGCGCACCGGATAACATCGAGCTCACGGCCAAGGGCGTGGACAAGGGCACGGCCCTGCTGGCGCTGGCCGACCGGCTGGGCATCCCCTGCGAGGCCACCGCCGCCTTTGGCGACAGCGAGAACGACCGCGCCATGCTGGAAAAGGCGGGCATCGCCGCCGTCATGGCCAACGGGATGCCCCAGATCAAGGCGCTGGCCGACCTCGTCAGCACCGGCGACTGCGACCACGACGGCGTCGCCGAGCTGTTTGAGCGGCTTGGTCTGTGATGCTTCGGCATTTTTGTGCAATGTATACAAGCTCCTATGCAAAACATTGTGCTTGTTGAGCATTACCAAATGTCGTTTCGTCGTTTATACTAATAGTACGAACGTATGGTGGGGCGGGGTGTGCCCAAATGGCGGCAAGCCCCACTCCCATGAGTTAAAATAAAAGGAGAATGCGTTATGAATCCCATTGTCGAAAAGGTCTATCAGATCGGCATTATCCCTGTTATCGCTTTCAACAGCGTTGATGAAGCCCTGCCCCTGTGCAAGGCACTGGCAGACGGTGGTCTGCCCGCAGCTGAGGTCACCTTCCGCACCGCATGTGCTGAGGAGTGCATCCGCAAGATCCACGACGAGATGCCCGAAATGCTGCTGGGCGCCGGCACTGTCCTGACCACCGAGCAGGCTGACCGCGCAATGGCAGCCGGTGCTTCCTTCATCGTTGCTCCCGGCTTCGACCCCGAGGTCTGCAAGCACGTCATCGACAAGGGCGGCATCATGATGCCCGGCACTGCTTCCGCCGGTGAGATGCAGCAGGCCATGAACATGGGCTGCGAGGCTCTGAAGTTCTTCCCCGCTGAGGCAAACGGCGGTGTTGGTATGCTGAAGAACATCGGCGCTGCCCTGAAGGGTGCCCGCTGGATGTGCACCGGCGGCGTCAACGCCAAGAATGTCAACGATTATCTGGGCTATGACCAGATCTTTGCTGTCGGCGGCACTTGGATGTGCAAGAGCGACGTCATCAAGGCTGGCGACTGGGCAAAGATTACCGCTCAGAGCAAGGAAGCCGTTGACACCATGCTGGGTCTGCACCTGCACCATGTCGGCATCAACACCGGCAACGAGGAGGAGGCCATGAAGATCGCCAACTTCATCGGTGCAATGCTGAATATGAAGGTCGCTCCCGGCAACTCCAGCATTTTCGTCGGCAACAAGGAATTCGAGATCATGAAGAAGCCGGGCCGCGGCACCAATGGCCACATCGCCATCGGCTGCAACAATGTGGACCGCGCCATCTATCACCTGTCTCAGCGCGGCGTGAAGTTCGATCTGGACTCCAAGAACGTCAAGAACGGCAAGACTGTCGCCTGCTACTTCGCAGACGAGATCGGCGGCTTCGCCTTCCACCTCGTTCAGGCCTAAACCCTGACGCCATCCCACCTGCCATGCTCCGCCGCACCGGTCTTCCCTGCGGCGGGCTTATATAGGAAACAACAAAAAGGAGAATACCACAATGAAAGTCGTTACTTTTGGCGAACTGATGGTTCGTCTGCAGCCGTTCAACTATGAGCGCTTCGTTCAGGCAAACAATCTGGAGTTTAGCTTCGGCGGCGGCGAGGCGAATGTCGCAGTTTCTCTGGCCAACTACGGTCTGGACGCTGCTTTCGTCACCAAGCTCCCCGCACACGCCATCGGTCAGGCAGCCGTCAACAGCCTGCGCCGTTACGGTGTTGACACCAGCATGATCACCCGCGGCGGCGATCGCGTTGGCATCTACTACAACGAGAAGGGCGCTTCTCAGCGCGGTTCCGTCTGCATCTACGACCGTGCCAACAGCGCCATCCAGCTGGCTCAGCCCTCCGACTTCGATTGGGACAAGATCTTCGAGGGTGTCGATTGGTTCCACTTCACCGGCATCACCCCGGCTCTGGGCCAGAACGTCGTCGAGATCTGCCTCGAAGCCTGCAAGGCTGCTAAGGCACACGGCGTGAAGATCAGCTGCGACCTGAACTACCGCGGCAAGCTGTGGACCCGTGAGCAGGCTCGTGCCGCTATGACCGAGCTGTGCCAGTACGTTGACGTCTGCATCTCCAACGAGGAGGATGCAAAGGACGTCTTCGGCATCGAGGCTGAGGCTACCGACATCTACGGCGGCAAGCTGAACGCTGAGGGCTACAAGAGCGTTGCAAAGCAGCTGGCTGACAAGTTCCACTTCGAGAAGGTCGCCATCACCCTGCGCGAGTCCCACAACGCTTCCGAGAACGGCTGGAGCGCTATGCTGTACGATGTCGCTTCCGACGAGTACTGCTTCTCCAAGAAGTACGAGCTGAAGATCATCGACCGCGTTGGCGGCGGCGACTCCTTCGGCGGCGGCCTGATCTACGCCCTGCTGACCGGCAAGAGCACGCAGGAGGCTGTTGAGTTCGCTGTGGCTGCTTCCGCTCTGAAGCACTCCATCGAGGGCGACTACAACATGATGACCGTTGCTGAGGTCGAGAAGCTGGCTGGCGGCGACGGTTCCGGCCGTATCCAGCGCTAAGAGCAGGAGGGGATCCGAAATGGATATCCGTTACTCCTGCAACCAGAAGGACTTCAAGCGCTATACCACCGAGGAAATGCGCGACGAGATGCTGATCACCGGCCTGTACAAGGCCGATGAGGTCGTGGCCGTTTACAGCCATGTGGACCGTATGGTCACGCTGGGCTGTATGCCGGTGCACGAGACCGTCTCCATCGACAAGGGCATCGACGTCTGGGCCAATTTCGGCACCCACTATTTCCTCGAACGCCGCGAGATCGGCATGTTCAACATCGGCAAGGATTCCACCGGCATCGTGGTGGCCGACGGTGTGGAGTACAAGCTGGGCTATAAGGACTGCCTGTACATCACCAAGGGCACCAAGGAAGTGACCTTCGCTTCCGCCGATCCGGAGCACCCCGCCAAGTTCTACATGGTGTCCGCTCCGGCACACTGCTCGTACGAGACCCGCCTGATCAAGATGGCCGATGCAAACCATCGTCCTCTGGGCAGCGTCGAGACCTGCAACAAGCGCACCATCAATCAGTTCATCCACCCGGATGTCCTGAAGACCTGCCAGCTCAGCATGGGGATGACCGAACTGGAGCCGGGTTCCAACTGGAACACCATGCCCAGCCACACCCACGAGCGGCGGATGGAGATCTATACCTACTTTGAACTGCCGGAGGGGCAGGTGGTGTTCCATATGTGCGGCGAGCCTACTCAGACCCGCCACATCGTGATGCACAACGAGGATGCTGTCATCAGCCCCTCTTGGAGCATCCACAGCGGCGTAGGCACCTCGAACTATACGTTTATCTGGGCAATGGGCGGCGAGAACATGGAGTTTGACGACATGGACAACATCGCTACCACTGACCTGCGCTAAAAAGCACCCTGCACAAGCCCCGTACCGGCTGCCCGGTATGGGGCTTTTTGCTAAAAATTTAACTTGAGGAGGAAATTATGAATCTTTCTGCATTCGATCTGAAGGGCAAAGTCGCCCTCGTCACCGGCGGTGCCCACGGCATCGGTTTTTCCATCGCTGCGGGCATGGCCCAGTGCGGCGCGACGGTCTGCTTCAACTGCTCCAACGAGGGCAGCCTTGAAAAAGGCATCGCCGCCTACAAGGAAGCGGGCATCGACGCCCACGGCTACGTCGCTGACGTCACCGACGAAGCCGCCGTCAACGCTATGATCGCCAAGATCAAGGCAGAGGTGGGCCCCGTGGACATCCTCGTGAACAACGCAGGCCTGATGAAGCGGGTGCCCATGATTGAAATGAGCCACGCCGACTTCCTGCGGGTCATCGACGTCCACGTCGGCGGTGCGTTCAACTGCTCCAAGGCCGTCCTGCCCGATATGATCGCCAAGCGCGAGGGCAAGATCATCAACATCTGCTCCATGATGAGCGAGCTGGGCCGCGAGACCGTCTCCGCTTACGCTGCTGCCAAGGGCGGCCTGAAGATGCTGACCAAGAACATCGCCTCCGAGTACGGTGAGTACAACATCCAGTGCAACGGCATGGGCCCCGGCTACATCGCCACCGCCCAGACCGCGCCCCTGCGCGAGATCCAGCCGGACGGCAGCCGCCACCCCTTCGATCAGTTCATCACCGCCAAGACCCCTGCCGGCCGCTGGGGCGAGCCGGAGGACATGGTCGGCCCCTGCGTCTTCCTCGCCTCCCACGCTTCCGACTTCGTGAACGGCCAGATCCTCTACGCCGACGGCGGCATCCTCGCTTACATCGGCAAGCAGCCCAAGTAAGTTTTCCACTGAAAACGCTGATAACGTGAAAAACAGCCCGTACAGTCTTGCACTGTACGGGCTGTTTTTGTGGTTTAGGTTTTATCCATCAGATATTCAACTTTAGGTTTTGCGCCGGACTTCGCGGCTTCTGTGTACGAGATGTCCAGATACTTCAGCTCCTTGTTGCTGTCCAGAATGGCACCGCAGAGCGCCGAATCCACCCGTGCCTGATGGGTCAGGTTCAGCCACACCAGACTCTTCATCTGGGCCAGCGGGGTATAATCCAGCGTTTCATACGCCTTCTCGTCGCCCATGCTGGCACCCATATTCAGATAACGGATGTTCGTCTGTACCAGCGGTTCCAAGCCGGGATATGTCGTCCCACTCGTCAGCCCCAGATAAGACAGCTGTTCCATCTGCGCCAGCGGTTCCAGCGAAACAAGCGTATCCACTGACAGACTCACCGAAGTCAAGGCCGGAAGCTTTCCCAGCGGCGTGAGATCCAACGTACCGCAGTTGCTCAGGGTCAGCGTCTGCAATGCCTGTAACTCTTCCAGCGGCGCAAGCGTCTCCGGTCTTGCATTGCCAATCGACAACATCTTCAAACCCTTACAGGCGCTCAGACCGGAAAGGTCGGTCAGCTCATCATACGGCTGCGAAGCGCTGTACGAAAAATACTGTAAGCTGTCGAAATGCTTCAGGTCGTTCAGTACGGACAGGCTCTGAAAGGCGGTTCCATTGTACAAATGCCGTACTTCCGGGTCCGTCTCCACCATCTCAAAGGTGAATGTATCCCCGCTGGTAGGCTGTTCCAATGCTACATCAAAGCCATCTGCGTTGCTTGCCCGCAAGACAAGCACTTGAATGTTCCACACATCGCTGTGCAGGATATCACCTTCCGGTTTATCCAGAACAAAGCGGACGTGGGCTTCCATAGCAGGGTCTTCCCACTGGATGACATAATCTTCACCATGCTCGACGGTCTGTGAAGAGATTGCACTGTATCTTGCATCGACACCAGCTAAGGCCATTTCGTCCCGGCTGTCCGGCAGGGACGATGCCGAATTACTTGTTTTCGCTGCACAGGAGCAGAGGAGCAATAAACCCATGAACACAGCCAACAACGTTCCGAGTAGCTTTTTCATAGGATACCCCTCCAATTTTTGCTACTTTAGCTTAAGTATACAGAGGATTTGTATATTGTCAATATATTATTTCAACATTTCGCATTTTATTATAGTCTATTGTTGCATCAGAAACAAAAATTATTTTACTTTTCATACTTTTGTAAAGTATTACTTCTTGCTTTTCCGGTCGAACTGTGTATAATAGTTACTCGTGGGCAACTTTTCACACGAAGGTCTGCCCACGAAGGAATTTTTCACGAACAAGGAGAATACATCACTATGAAACTGAAACATGCTGCTGTCGTGGCTGCTGCTCTGGCACTGGCCATCGGCATGACCGCTTGCGGTTCTTCTTCCTCTACCGCTTCTTCTGCTGCCTCTTCTGTGGCTTCCTCTGTGGCTTCCTCTGCTGCCGCTTCTTCCGAGGCTGCAAGCTCTGAGGCTGCTGTGGAGCCCGCTGAGTACACCGTGTACAACACCACCGGCACCAACGTCGCCGAGCTGTACCTGTACGCTGTCGGTTCTGAGGACAAGGGCGAGAATCTGGCCGGTGAGGGTCTGGCAGACGGCGAGAGCGTCGTTCTGACCCTGCCGGAGGACGCAGACACCTCCGCTAAGTACGTTCTGGAGTTCACCACCGATGACGGCGCCACCCAGAGCTTCGAAACCCTGAGCTACGAGGTCACCCCCATCTCCCTGCTGAGCGTTGACGCTGCTGCAGGTGCTACCCCCATTGCTTTCGCTGCACCGGAGAAGTAATTTCTGCGGCAGAGCCGCAAATTAAAAATCCCCCGAAATCGGAAAAGCGTTTGTGCCGAATGGCACACCGCCCGATTTCGGGGGATTTTGTTCTACTTTGGGTTTATCAAGGGCGAGCAGCCCTTGATTCGTGCCCGCGCCTCGAAAAAGCGGCGCTTTTCTGGTTCTCTTTTGGCGCGCAAAAGAGAACCATCCATCAGATCTTCTCGATGGTAATGGTCCACTCGCTCGTGAGGGCCTCATCGGGCTCCAGCACCTCGTGCTTGCCTTCCTCATTGACGCTGTTGGCCCAGCCGTTCCAAGGCTCCATGCAGACGAAGCTCTCGGCGTCCTGCTGCCAGAGCACGCCGTTGGTGAAGCTCTCGTCGGCGTCCACGGTCACCTTGTGGCCGTTGCCCTTGTCGGTGAAGGTCATGGGGAACTCCACGCCGGTCATCAGGCGGATGGAGTTGTCCGCGCCCTCCTTGCGGGTCAGGGTGATCTTTTCCGGGGCGGCGGGCTGCTCGCCCTTGGCGTTCTCGGAGCAGGTGGCGCACTTGATGTCAAAATCCACATTCTCCAGCGCGGAAGCGGTGAAGTAGGGGTGGTAGCCGAAGCTGAAGGGCATCGGGACATCACCCTCGTTGATGACGGTCATACTGATGGAAGCGGTGGTGCCGTTCAGGTCGTAGTTCACCAGCAGGGTGAAGTCGAAGGGGTAGAGGAACTTGGTCAGCGGGGTGGACTCCAGAATAAGGGTCACGCCGTCGGGGCCGACACTCTCCACCTCCCATGCGCAGAGGTCCGCGAAGCCGTGGCACTCCATGGGGTAGGCCTTGCCGTCAAACAGGTGGACGCCGCCGTCCGGGTTGCCGCAGCTGGGGAAGAGCACCGGCACACCGAACCGGGGGCGGTTGCACTCGCTGAAGTTGGGGCGGCGGGTCCAGATGTACTCGTCGCCGTCGAGGGTGAAGCCGGTGATCATACCGCCGCGCTCCGGGGTGATGGTCAGGGCCGTCTTGGCAGCCGGGTCGGTGATGACGTACTGCTCGTAGCAGGCGCCGCCTTCGGTAACGTACTGGGTGGTGATCTGATTCATTTTAAGTCCTCCCTATTTTTCTGGCTTTCTGCCAGTTTTTTGAAATAGTAATCAACGCCATACCGGATGAAGTATTTTACAAGCCAAACTGCGCCATAGATGATCGCTGCATAAACCAGCAGTGTGATCAAGAGCATTCCTGTTGTATTTACTGCCATAATAAAACTTCCTTCCTGTATTTTACAAAAAGGCCGCCGTGCGCAAAACAAACGCACAGCAGCCTTTTTTATTTATAACACGACGCCGTCCTTGAAGATGGAGATCTCACGGAAGCCGTGCTTCTCGGCCTTGGTCTGCTCGCCGCTGGCCACGCGGATGACCAGTTCCAACAGACCCTGTGCGGTCTCGTCGATGGTCTTCTCGCCGTCGGCGATGACGCCGGTGTTGTAATCGATCCAGCCGGACTTCTTGGTGGCCAGCGGGGTGTTGGTGGCGATCTTCAGGGTGGGAGCCGGGGCCGAGAACGGGGTGCCGCGGCCGGTGGAGAAGAGGATCATGTGGGCACCGGCAGCGGTCATGGCCGTAGCGGACACAAGGTCATTGCCGGGGCCGTAGAGCATGTTCAGGCCCTTGGTCACCACCGGGTCGCCGTAGCCGATGACGTCCATGATGGGGGCGGTGCCGCCCTTCTGGACGCAGCCGCAGCTCTTGTCCTCCAGCGTGGTGATGCCGCCCTGCTTGTTGCCCGGAGAGGGATTGTCGTAGACGACCTCATTGTGGCTGATGAAGTACTCCTTGAAGCCGTTGATCATCTTCTCCGCCTTCACAAAGACGTCGTGGTTGATGCAGCGGTCCATCAGGAAGCCCTCGGCACCGAACATCTCCGGCACCTCGGTCAGGACGGTGGAGCCGCCGCGCTGGCCCAGCATATCGGAGAAGCGACCGATGGTGGGATTGGCGGTGATGCCGGACAGGCCGTCCGAGCCGCCGCACTTCATGCCGACCACCAGCTCGCTCACGGGGATAGGCTCACGCTTGAACTGGCCCGCGTAGGCGGCCAGCTCCTTCAGGATGTCGCGGGCGGCGGCGAACTCGTCGTCCACGTCCTGACAGGTCAGGAACTTCACGCGGTCGTGGTCGTACTCGCCCAGCTCTTCCACGAACTGATCGTGCTGCAGGTTCTCGCAGCCCAGATGGAGCACGAGGACGGCAGCGGCGTTGGGGTGGCGGACCAGTGCGGCCAGCAGCTTGCGGGTCTGGGCGTGGTCATGGCCGGTCTGGCTGCAGCCGAAGGGGTGGGTGAAGGTGTACAGACCCTCGATGCTGCCGGTGACGAGGTCCTGATTGTCCGCCACGATCTTCTTGGCGATGTCGTTGACACAGCCGACGGTGGGGATGATCCAGATCTCGTTGCGGATGGCGGCGCGGCCGTCCTTGCGGCGGAAGCCCATAAAGGTCTCCGGGGCCGCCTTGGGCAGCGGAGCCAGATCGGGGGCGGGGTTGTAGCTGTACTCCACCTCACCGGAAAGGTTGGTGTGGACGTTGTGGGTGTGCATCCAAGTGCCCGGCTGGGCGTCGGCGGTGGCGTGGCCGATGGGGAAGCCGTACTTGATGACGTTCTCGCCCTGCTTGATGGGGGCGACTGCCATCTTATGACCCTGCGGGATGTCTTCCAGTGCGGTGACGGACAGACCGTCCACCTCCACGAGGGTGCCCTTGGCGATGGGGTGCAGCGCGACCACAACGTTGTCGATGGGGCTGATATGAATTGCCTGCGGCATAGTGTATCTCCTCAAAAACTCTCTTTGCAAAAAAGGGGGCTGCTGCCCTCAGCAGCAGCCCCTCGGTTCCCATGGAACAGTGTTCGGCTTACAGGCAGCTCTTATAAGCAGCCTCGGCACCCTCGGTGCGGATCTTTTCGAGGTCGGCCAGAACGGCAGCCTCCAGACCCTCGATCTTGGTCAGGTCCTGATCCCACATCTGGGTGTTGCTCAGCACGGCGTGCACCAGCTCAGCGGCGGTGTCGTCCTTGTGGGCATAGTAGAAGTCCAGTGCCCATGCGTCGTCCTGAATCTTATAGGTGTTGCCGGCCGGGCGCTTGCAGATCAGGCCGTCGGCGGTGCGCTCCTGAATGTCGTTGGAGTAGAAGGCGATGTAAGCGGCCAGAGACATGGTCAGGCACTGGGGCAGCTTCTTCTGCTCCTCGATGTAAGCGAGGAAGGAAGGCATGTTGCGGGCCTTCCACTTGGAGGTGGAGTTCAGGGAGATGCTCATCAGCTCGTGGTTGACGAAGGGGTTGTTGAAGCGATCCTCCACAGCGGATGCGAAGTCCTCCAGATCCTTCTTGTCCAGCGGCAGGGTGGGGATGATCTCCTCGTGCAGCATCTTGTTCATGAAGCCGCGGACGGTGTCGTTGTGCATGCAGTCACGCACGATGTCAAAACCGGCCAGATATGCGCCCAGAACGAAGCCGGTGTGGGCACCGTTCAGGATGCGGACCTTGCGCTTCTTGTAGGGGGTAACGTCCGGCACGACCATGACGTTGACGCCAGCCTTCTTGAACGGGAGCTTGTCCTCCAGACCGGCAGGGCCCTCGATGACCCAGACGCCGAAGACTTCGCCGACGTCCAGAACAGCATCATGGTAGCCGTTGGCCTCTTCCAGAGCAGCCAGCTCCTTCGGGTCACGGATGCGGCCCGGAACGATGCGGTCCACCAGAGTGGAGCAGAAGGTGTTGGCGTTGTTCATCCAATCGATGAAGGTAGCGTCGAGGTTCCAGTCCTTTGCGTAGTTGTTGCAGCACTTCTTCAGCTCTTTGCCGTTGTTGTCGATCAGTTCGCAGGACAGGATGACCAGACCCTTATCGGCAGCGCCGTTGAAGGCCTTGTAGCGCTCATACAGCACACGGGTCAGCTTTGCGGGGAAGCTGTTGGGGGGCACCTGATCGAACTCGCTGTCGCCCTTGTTGTAAGCGATGCCAGCCTCGGTGGTGTTGGATACAACGGTCTCCAGCTCCTCAGAGCGGGCCAGCGCCAGCACGTCGTCCCACTTGTTGTCCACGTAGGGGCAGACGCAGTCGGACACGCAGGAGATCACCCGCTTTGCATCGACCTTCTGGCCCTTCTCGCTGCCGCGCAGATACAGGGTGTACAGGCCCTCCTGCTCGTTGATCCAGTCGGCCATCTGGGGGAAGTTGCCGATGGGCTGCACCAGCTTGACTTTGCCGTTGTAGCCAGCTTTTTCGTTGGCGATATCATAGAAGTAGTCCACGAAAGCGCGCAGGAAGTTGCCCTCGCCGAACTGCATGACCTTGATGGGAGCATCCTTCAGGATGTAGCCGTTGTAGCCAGTCTGTTCCAGAACCTTGTAGTTCAAAGTTTCCATTTTGGTGTTCTCCTTTTAAGTTTGCTTTGCTTCGCTTGGGAGAGCTCGTGTACTCTCCCCTCTTGCTCCTATTGTATGCTGTTGTATACAAATAAGTCAAGTGTTTTTTGCTAGATTTTTAGGCCAAAACAGGCCATTTTTATAAATTCCAGCGGTTTTCACAAGGAAATGCCTGAAAATTTGTCAGTTTTTCAGTTGTATACATCGGCTTTTTTCGGTATACTATGGTTAGGTACAGCCCGCCCGCGCGGACGGGCAGCCCCGACTTTTTACCACTCGATGAATGAATCAGAAAAGGAGTTCGACCCATGAAAGCATTTATGGATAAGGAATTCATGCTCCAGTCTGCTACGGCTCAGCATCTGTATCACGATTATGCAGAGGATATGCCCATCTGCGACTATCATTGCCACATTCCTCCCCGCGAGATCTACGAGAACCGCCGCTTTGAAAACATTGCTCAGGTCTGGCTGGGCGGCCGCAACCCGGACGGCAGCTACTTCGGCGACCACTACAAGTGGCGCGTGATGCGCTCCAACGGCGTGCCCGAAGAGTACATCACCGGCGACAAGCCCGATCGCGAGCGCTTCCAGAAGTTCGCTGAGGCTCTGCCCATGGCCATCGGCAACCCGATGTACCACTGGACCAATCTGGAGCTGCACCACTTCTTCGGCTACGAGGGCGTCCTGAACGGCGACACCGCAGAGGAAGTCTGGAACCTGTGCAACGACAAGCTGCAGCACGATCCCAAGCTGACCGTCCGCGGCCTGATCGAGCAGTCCAACGTTGCTTTCATCGGCACCACCGATGACCCCATCGACGATCTGGAGTGGCACAAGAAGATCAAGGAAGACCCCACCATCAAGTTCACCGTGGCCCCCTCCTTCCGCCCCGATAAGGCCATCAACATCCAGAAGCCCGGCTTCGCAGAGTACATGGGCAAGCTGGCCAAGGTCGTCGGCAAGGAGAAGCTGGCTTGCATCAACTGCGTCTGCGATGCACTGACCAAGCGGATCGAGTTCTTCGTCGAGATGGGCTGCCGCGCTTCCGATCACGGTCTGGACTATGTGCCCTACCGCGAGGCCACCAAGGAAGAGGTCAACGCCATCTACCAGAAGGCCATGGCTGGCGAGGCTGTCACCGCGGAAGAGGCTGAGAAGTATCAGACCTACATCCTCATCCATCTGGGCAAACAGTATCACCGCCTGAACGTCGCTATGCAGATCCACTACAACTGCCTGCGCGGCGTCAACCGCAAGATGAACACCCTGCTGGGACCCGATACCGGCTTCGACATGATCAACACCGCCACCTGCGGCGGCGAGATCGCAAGCCTCCTGAGCGCTCTGAACGACACCGACGAGTGCCCCAAGACCATCATCTACAGCCTGAACCCCGGCGACGACGCACAGATCGGCACCATTCTGGGCTGCTTCCAGAACAACGAGGTCCCCGGCAAGATCCAGCACGGTTCCGCATGGTGGTTCAATGACCACAAGATCGGCATGGAAGAGCAGATGACTCGTCTGGCAAGCCTCGGTCTGCTGGGCAACTTTGTCGGTATGCTGACCGACAGCCGCAGCTTCCTGAGCTACACCCGCCACGACTACTTCCGCCGCATCCTGTGCAACATCATCGGCCAGTGGGTCGAGGACGGCGAGTATCCCAACGACGAGAAGGCTCTGGAGAAGATCGTCAAGGGCATCTGCTTCGACAACGCAAAGCGTTACTTCGCCCTGTAATCATCTCCCCTTCTGATTGATCCCAGCGCATCTGCCCGGCTCGGAGCCGCTGTCCCGTACAGCGCCCCGGCCGGGCTTTTTGTTGGATTTTTGCCCGTTCAGCATTGACGAACGCCCCGAAACGCGATATACTAGTGTGGTATCTTTCCGGGGTGTTGCGCAGTTGGTAGCGCGCCTGCTTTGGGAGCAGGAGGCCGCGAGTTCGAGTCTCGCCACTCCGACCAGAATGGCAACATGGCGATCCTATCAAGGGTCGCCATGTCTTTTTATAGAGAAAACATCTCAGTTGATCCAATATCCTTATTGGTTCCATTTTTACCAGCTAAAAAAGCCCGCCTGTGGAAAGCATAAATGCTATACCACAGGCGGGCTTCTCTTTTTATTTATTCTTTTACTGCTTCTTCCAGCGCCGCATAATGCCCATTCCCAGCGCATAGGGGCCGGTGTGGACGGCGATGGTGCAGCCGATCTGCAGCAAGCCGACCTCGCACTGGCTGGCGGGGTACTTGGCGCGGAGGGCGGCACGGGTCTGCATCCAAAGGCGCCTGCCCTCTTCCTCGTCGTAGCCGTAGCCCACGGTAATGCAGTAATCGTCGGGGGTCCCGTTCCGCTCGGACAGGTACGCCATCAGCTGTTCCAGCGCTTTCTCGAAGCTCTTCTGGCGGCCGCGGGCCACGCCGGCGGAGAAGATCTCCCCCTCCTTGAAGAGGATCATCGGCTTGATGCCCAGAATGTTGGCCGCGCGGCCGGTCACCTTGCCGATACGGCCGCCCTTGATGAGGTAATCGAGGTTGCCGACCGTGAAGAAGATCTGGTTGGTGGCGCGCTCAGCGCTCAGCCAATCCACGGCTTCGTCCAGTGAGCAGCCCGCGTCGCGCATGGCGACGGCGTTTTCCACCACGATGGACTCGGTGACAGTGGCCGCCGTCGAATCCATCACCTCGATCTTAGCGTCCGGGTAGTCCTCCAGCACCAGCTCGCGGGCGTTGCGGGCACTGCCCACACAGCCGCTCATCTTGCTGGTGAAGCAGAGGCAGAGCACCGGGCGGCCGGCCTCAGCATGGGCACGGAAGGCCGTCTCAAAGTCCTCCAGCGAGGGCAGACTGGTCTTGGGGTAGGCCGAGGGGTTATCTACCATGAACTGATAGAAGTCCCGCACCGCGATTTCCTTGCCCTCTTTGCGGTAGTGCTCGCCGTCCAGCGAGACATAGAACGGAACGATCTCGATGTTCAGCTTCGCCGCCGTTTCCGGGGTCAGATCACAGGCACTGTCGGTAATGATATCAAACATATGTGACGCTTCCTTTTCGATTGCGGTCCGGGAAAGCAGAGCGGATCAGACGCGATGGATATAAGCCTCGCGCTCTGCGCCGACCGAGATATAGGTGATCTTGCAGCCGACCGCCTTTTCGAGGTGCTCAACGTAAGCCTGAGCCTCCTTGGGCAGATCCTCCCACTTGCGGGCAGCGGTGATGTCGCAGTGCCAGCCGGGCAGGTACTCGACCACAGGCTGCGCGGTATCCAGCGCCTCGCCCATGGGGAAGCGGGTGGTGGTGGTGCCGTCTTCCAGCTTGTAAGCGGTGACCATGGGGATCTTCTCCATGTAGTCCAGCACGTCCAGCAGGGTCAGGGCGACCTCATCGCAGCCTTGGCAGAAGACGCCGTAGCGGCTTGCCACCAAGTCGATGGGGCCGACGCGGCGAGGACGGCCGGTGGCTGCGCCGTACTCGTGGCCAGCCTCACGCAGTGCGTGCTTCTCTTCCTCGGTCATAGCCAGCTCGGTGACAAAGGGGCCGTCGCCGACGCAAGAGGAGTAAGCCTTCATGACGCCGATGGAGTTGTGCAGCTTGTGGCCCGGAATGCCCGCGCCGATGGGGGCATAAGCGCCGATGACGTTGGAAGAGGTGGTGTAGGGATAGATGCCGAAGTCGATGTCGCGCAGAGCGCCCAGCTGGGCCTCGAACAGGATCTTCTTGCCGGCGGCATCTGCGTCGGCCAGATACTGACCCGCGTCGCAGATGTAATCCTTGAAGATGGCGGCATACTTCTCCAGCCAAGCCCACATCTCATCCACGCTGATGGGGGCGGCGTTGTAGCTGCCCTCCATGACCAGATTCTTGGAATCGACCATGGTGACGAGGCGCTTCTTCACGGAGTTGTCCAGATGGAGCAGGTCGCCCATGCGCAGGGTCTTCTTCATGTACTTATCGCCGTAAGTGTAAGCGATGCCGCGCTTGGTGGAACCGAACTGTGCACCGGTCTTGGAGAGGCGGGCCTCTTCCAGACCATCCTGCTCCACATGGTAGGGCATGGTGATGGTTGCACGGTCGGAGATCTTCAGGTTATCGGGAGTGATGACGATGCCCTGCTCGCGCAGCTTGTTGATCTCGCCATCCAGATGGTGCGGGTCGATGACCATACCATTGCCCATCACGCAGACAACATTCGGGCGCAGGATGCCGGAGGGCAGCAGGTTCAGCACGAACTTGCCGCGCTCGTTCTTCACGGTGTGGCCCGCGTTGTTGCCGCCCTGATAGCGCGCAACGATGTCGTATTCCTGACTGATAAGGTCGACCATGCGGCCCTTGCCCTCATCGCCCCAGTTGATACCCGTAATTGCAGTAAGCATAATAAATGACCTCTTTATCATTTTCAAAAGACAGCCTTTTCCGCGCACCTTGCGCGGGATACGCCACCTTGGGAATCTTGTGCCGCCCTGCCAAGCAGCCACAACAGCACAAGTATAGTATAGCACGCTTCGGCGCACAAAAAAAGAGGGGTTTTGCAAATTCTTGCGTGTCCCTCCCCGATTTGACCTTATTTTAATCCTTTTTGGTCAGCTTATGCACCGTGCCGTCCGGCTCCTTGATGGAGGTGTTGGCCAGCTGGGCGCGGAGGCTGGCCTTGACATCGGCCACATACTCCTGCCGCAGAGCTTGCTGCTCCGCCTTTTCGGCCTCGGTCAGGCCGGTGGTCTTGCTTTTGCGCGCCAGCTCGTTGATGCGGGCGATCTTTTCGTTCGTCATGGGAAGCTCTCCTCTTTTATGCGAAAGTGTGTTATAATAAAGTTGGTTTTGGTGATTTCTCCGCGCGGACGCGCGGAGAAATCACAATGTATTTAGTATACCAAAGGATGATATCCATGTCAAAACAGTTGAATTTTGCACAGCAGATGGACGAAGTGTTGAAAACTCTGGGGGATGCCCGGCCAAAGCTGTTGCTCCATGCGTGCTGCGGGCCCTGTTCCAGCGCGGTGCTGGAGCAGCTCTGCGCCCATTTTGAGATCACCGTCCTCTACTACAACCCGAACACATGGCCCGCGGAGGAGTACCACCGCCGCGGCGAGGAGCTGGAGCGCTTCGTAGCGGCAGCACACCCGCTGGGGGTGACCGTCATTGAGGACCGCTACGACCCGCAGGAGTTCTACTCCGCCGTCGCCGGGCTGGAAAACGAGCCGGAGCGGGGCAGCCGCTGCACCGTCTGCTACCGGCTGCGGATGCGCCGGGCGGCCCAGTACGCCGCCGAGCACGGCTTCCAGTGGTTCACCACCACCCTGTCCATCAGCCCCCACAAGGACGCCAAGCGGATCAACGAGATCGGGCAGGAGCTCGAAGCCGAGTTCGGCGTGAAGCACCTGCCCTCGGATTTCAAAAAGCACAACGGCTATCTGCGCAGCTTGCAGCTGTCGGAGGAGTATGGCCTGTACCGGCAGGACTATTGCGGCTGCGAGTTCAGCGCTCGCGCGCGACAAGCACCGCAAACACACACAGGCCCACACAGGGGATGATGTTGGTCGCCATACCGGCGGCAAGGCCCGCACCCTCGGCCACGCGGCCGATGACCCACGGCATCAGGATGGCGCCGCTGGACGCCACAGGCAGCATGATGCCCATGCTGGTCACGCTGGTCATCTTGCCCGCGCTGGCCACGGCGGTGGGGTTCATGCCCGCCATCGCAAAGGCAAAGGCGAAGAGCAGCAGGATGGCCGAAAGCTGGCTGTCGGCCCGCATCAGGAAGACATAGAAGATGGTGCAGGTCACCGCCATGACCACCATCGCCTTGCGCGGGGCCTTGAAGGGGAAGACAAAGGCGATGAGGAGCCGGGCCACCAGCGTGGCCCCCCACATCACGGTGACGGTGTAGGCCGCCAACGTGCCCGCAATGATGCCGCTGCCCTTGAAGTAGGTCACCATCCAGCCGGTGACGCTCTGCTCGGCGGCGTTCTGGCAGAACAGCAGACCCGTCAGCAGCCAGAACTGATAGGAGCGCAAAAAGCTCCAGTCGATCGCGGCCTTTGCCCTCTGGACCTTGCCGCCCATCGGCGTTTTCAGGTAGACCAGCCAGAGCACCACCCCCAGCGCCGCCAGCAGGAAGACCGCCAGCGAAGTGCTGACCTTGGCCGCTGCCGCGATCAGGAAGGGGCAGAGCAGTGCGCCACAGGCGTAGCAGCTGTGCATCAGGTTCATGCCGCGGGTGCGGTCGGCGGAGTTGTCGCTGACAAGGATGGTGCACGCATTCATGGCGCTGCCCTTGGCGATGCCCACGAGGAAGAACGCCGCCGCCAGCAGCACTTCCGCGCCGGTAAAGCCCATAATGCCGTACCCCAGCGTGTAGCCGACGGTCAGCAGCAGGACGCTGGGCTTCAGCCCCAGCACCCCCGGCAGCACGCCGGCCAGAAAGCCCGCCAGCAGGTTGCCAATGCTCATCAGGGAGAGCAGGGTGCCGGTCATGCCGTAGGCAAAGCCGTACTGCTCCTGCAGCAGGCTGACCACCACGCCGCTGGAGATGGCACAGATGCCGCTGAAAAAGAAGGTCACGAAGCCCGCATTCCGCAAGCGCATTTTTTGTTCGTTCATCCGGGTTTTCCTCACTTTCTTCCTCATTATAGTAAAAAAATAGACGGACTGCAAGCAGTCCGTCTATTTTGCGTTTGGTTATTCTGCCTTGGGAGCCTCAGCGGGCTTCGCAGCAGGAGCTGCCGGTTTTGCAGCAGCGGGAGCTGCGGGCTTCACCACCGGCTTCGGGGGATACGGATCGTCCTTCAGCGGGAAGAGGATGATCTTCTTCGGGCACTTCTGGGCGCACATGCCGCAGCCCTTGCACTTGTCGTAATCGACCCGTGCAACGCCGTCCACAACGTGAATGGCGTCGAACTTACAGGTACGCTCGCACATGCCGCAAGCGATGCAGGAAGTGGTGCATGCCTTCATGGCGACGGGGCCCTTGTCCTGATTGGAGCACATGACCACCGGCTTGCGGGGGCCGGCAGCGTCGATCATGATGACCTTCTTGGGGCAGATGTTGGCACAGGCACCGCAGCCGGTGCACTTGTCCTTGTCCACCTTTGCCACGCCGTCCACGATGTGAATGGCGTCGAACTTACAGACCTTGGTGCAGTCGCCCAGACCGATGCACGCGAAGGTGCAGGTCTTGGGGCCGCCGTACAGGGCAGCGGCTGCGGCGCAGCTCTGGATGCCCTTGTAATCGTAGCTGGGCTTGCAGTGCTCGGAGTTGCCTTGGCACTGGACCACAGCCTTCTTTTCCACCGCGCTTGCCTCGCCGCCCATGATCTTGGCGATGGCAGCGGCTGCCTTGGGGCCGCCGGGGGCGCACTTATCGCAGGGCACGCCGTCCATAACGACAGCCTTTGCGTAGTCCGCACAGCCCGCGTAGCCGCAGCCGCCGCAGTTTGCGCCGGCCAGACAGGAGGCAACTTCTTCAATGCGGGGATCTTCCTCCACCGCCATGAACTTGGCAGCGGCGACCAGAACGATCGCGCCCACCGCGCCCACGATGGTACAGAGGATAACAGCTGATGCAATATTCATAGTTCTGTTTCCTCCCTTACAGCGTCACGTTGAACAGGTTCTCGACCAGACCGCCGAAGCCCATGAAGGACAGGCTGGTGATGGCCGCTGCGATCAGCGTGATGGGCAGACCCTTGAAGGGTGCCGGGGGATCGCAGGCTTCCACGCGCTTGCGCACGCCGCTGAACATGACCATGGCCAGCATGAAGCCGACGCCCGCGCCCACAGCGCAGACCAGAGCCTCGATGTAAGCGGCGGCAAAGCCCAGCGTGGCAACGTCGGCACCGTAGTCGTCAACGACCAGAATGGTGACGGCCAGCACGCAGCAGTTGGTGGTGATCAGGGGCAGATAAACGCCCAGAGAGTTGTACAGGGCAACGACATACTTCTTCAGGAAGATCTCAATGAACTGGACCAGAACGGCGATGACCAGAATGAAGACGATGGTCTGCAGATAGCTCAGGCCAGCCGGGTCCAGAATGAAGATCTGCAGCGGGAAGGTAACTGCCGTTGCGACCAGCATGACGAAGATAACAGCGCCGGACATACCGAGGGAGGAGTCCAGCTTTTTGGAAACGCCCAAGAACGGGCAGATGCCATAGAACTTCACCAGCACGTAGTTGTTGACAAGGATCATGCTGAAGAAGATAGCAGCGAGTTTAACGAGCATCTTATTCCGCCTCCTTCTTCAGATTGTCAAGGTCGCAGCAGCTCTTGCGCTCGATGCGGGCGTCCAGCTTGCCTTCCAGCCAGATGCAGCCGGCCATCAGGCAGCCAAAGCAGAAGAATGCGCCGGGAGCTTGGGTCATGATGCCCATCTTGGCCATGCTCTCCGGCAGGACCTGAAAGCCCAGCCAAGTGCCGCTGCCGAGGATCTCACGGATGGTGGCCATCAGGGTAACGGTCAGGGTGTAGCCGACGCCCATGCCGATGCCATCCAGAGCGGAATCCACGACATTGTTCTTGCATGCGAACATCTCGGCGCGGCCGAGGATGATGCAGTTGACGACGATCAGGGGCAGGAAGACGCCCAGTGCGGTGTACAGGCTCTCCATGTAGGCGTGCATCACCATCTGCACGATGGTAACGAAGCCCGCGATGATGACGATGTAGCAGGGCAGATGGACCTTTGCGGGGATCACGTTGCGCAGCAGCGAGATCAGGATGTTGGAGCAGACCAGCACGAATGTGAAGGCCGCACCCATGCCCAGTGCGCTGGAAACAGCCGTGGTAACGGCAAGGCAGGAACAGGTGCCCAGAACCAGACGCAGGACGGGGTTTTCTTTGATGATGCCGTTGGTAAGGATGCTTACCTTGGACTTCTTTTCATTTGCCATTTCTTACCAACCTCCTTTATGCCAACTCATTGTAGCAGTTGATGCAGTCGTTGATGGCGGCAAACAGAGCCTTGGAAGAAATCGTTGCGCCGCTGTACGCATCGTAGCCCTGACCCAGCGTGATGTTCTGGGTGCCGTCCATGCCGTCGAACTGGGCGAGGAAGCTGTCGTTCGCGACATTGGAGCCGATGCCCTTGGTCTGGGTGGAAGCGTCTACCCAGATGCCGGTGACAGTGCCGTTGGTATCAAAGCCCATGATGACGGACAGGATGCCGCCGTCGAAGCCCTTCTCCTCGGCCTTGATGGCGATGCTGCCATCGGTGGCCTTGACCACGCCCGCCACGTTCTCGGTGGTGAAGTCGGTCACTTCGTCCAGATCGGATGCGCTGGCGACGGTGGGCATAACGTCCACATAAGCGGCCAGCGTGGCAGCCTTCTGGTGCTCTTCGATGATGGGAGCCGTAAAGGAGTTGACCAGTGCAAGCAGGAAGCTGACGATCAGAGCGATGACGCTCAGAACGACCACCGGCTTGACGGTGCTTTCCCATGTAGAATTCTTACTCATTTGCCAGCACCCTCCTTTGCTTTCTTTGCGGGCTTGACATAGCCATAAGGAGTCTGACGGGTCCAATCGTTGATGAAGGGGACCCACAGGTTCATGAACAGCAGCGCGAAGGAAACGCCCTCGGCGTAGCTGCCCCACTCACGGATGGCGAAGGTCACGATGCCCAGCGCCACGCCGTAGATCAGCTTGCCCTTCAGGGTGAAGGGGCTGGTGACGTAGTCGGTCGCCATATACACAGCGCCGAACATCAGGCCGCCGGACAGGATGCCGACCAGCGCGCCGTGGAGGCTGTGGGTGGAGATGAGGTAGAAGATGAAGACGCTGCCGATGTAAGAGGCCGGGATCGCGATGCTGATGGTCTTGGTGGCCACCAGATAGATCAGGCCCAGCACGCAAGCCAGTGCGCAGGTCTCGCCCAGCACACCGCCATGGATGCCCATGAACAGATCCAGCAAGCTCAGCTTGGAGGTATCCGCGACCTTCAGCGGGGTAGCGCTGGAGAGCTGATCCACGGCTGCGTCGGGGTAAACGAAGGTGTTCATGGAGTTTGCGAAGCTGACGAACAGCACGATACGGCCGACCAGTGCGGGGTTTGCAAAGTTCATGCCGATGCCGCCGAACAGCTGCTTGACCACCACGATGGCCACCAGATCACCGACGATGAGCTGGCCCAGAGGCATCCCCACAGGCACATTCATGGCCAGAATGATGCCGGTGACGACGGCGGACAGGTCGCCGATGGGGTTGGGCTTCTTGAGCAGCTTGCAGTACAGCCACTCAAAGCCGACACAGGCGATGACGGAGACGGCGGTCACCAGCAGTGCACGCCAGCCAAAAATGATTGCAGAGGCGACCACGCAGGGGGTCAGGGCGACGATCACGTTTGCCATCAGGCTGGTGGTCGACTCCTCCGAGCGCAGGTGCGGGGAGGCCGAAACAATAAGCCGAGTATCCATTACTTATTGCCTCCTTTTTTGATTTCACCAAGGTAGAACGCCTTTGCCAGACCCATCATCTGAGTGCAGGGGCGCTTTGCCGGGCAGACGAACGAGCAGGAGCCGCAGTTGAAGCAGTAGTCCACATGCAGCTTGCCCAGTTCCTGAACATCACGGGCGGCGTAAGCCTGATTGACTTCCACCGGCTCCAGACCCATCGGGCAGTACTCGACGCAGCGGCCGCAGCGGATGCAGGGAGAGACGGGGGCGGGCTGTGCCGCAGTGTCGCTCAGCATGATGAGGCCGGAGGTGGTCTTGGTGGTGGGATAGCTCAGGTTCTCGACAGCGGGGCCCATCATGGCACCGCCGGCGACCACCTTGCCCAGCGTGACGCCGCCCTTGATGCCGGCAGCGTTGATGACATCCTCATAGGCGGTGCCCACGGGGACGATCAGGTTCTGGGGCTTGGCGCAAGCGTCGCCGTCCACGGTGATGCAGCGGCTGACCACCGGCATACCGGTCGCCAGATACTTGCCCAGCGTGGAAACGCTGGTCACGTTCATGACGATGGCACCGGCATCGGCGGGCAGACCGCCGTGGGGCACTTCGCGGCCGAGGCACTTCTCGATCAGGATCAGCTCTGCGCCAGTGCCGTAAACGCTGGGCAGAGGCTTGACCTCGATAGCGGGCTTGTCCTTGGTCTTCTGGCACAGCAGGTCGATGCACTCCGGCTTGTTGTTCTCAATGCCGATGACGCACTTCGGGATGCCGACATACTTCAGGACGGCCTCGATGCCGCGGATGATATCATCGCTGCAATTCAGCATTTCCTGCGTGTCGCTGGTCAGCCACACTTCGCACTCGGAAGCGTTGATCAGCAGGGTATCCACCGGCGGCTTCGGCTGGAGCTTGACGTCGGTCGGGAAACCTGCGCCGCCCAGACCGACCAGACCACACTCCCGCACAGCAGCGAGGAAGCTGGCCTTATCGGTCACTTCCGGGGCCTTGACGGCAGGGTCAACGGTCTGCTTGCCATCGGTCTTGATGACGACGGAGTCGCACATCCGGCCATTGGACAGACGGAAGGGTTCCACGGCAGCAACGGTGCCGGAAACGCTGGAGTGGATATTGGCAGAGACGAAACCGCCAGCTTCGCCGATCTTGGTGCCGACGAAGACCTCGTCGCCCTTTTTGACCAAGGCTTTCGCCGGGGCGCCGATGTGCTGGCTCATCAGGATGCGTACCTGCGCGGGCAGAGGCATCGGAACTGGTTTGCTTGCAGCAGTTGCTTTGTCATGCGGCGTATGCGCGCCAAGCGCCGCACGTTTCAGCTTGTTCAACATGGACTTAAATCCCCCATTCTGACTTGAATTGCCGCCCCCGGCCCTCGTACAGGCGCACGGGTGCCCAAGACGGCAGCTGCTTAACACGCTTATTGTATCATTTTGTACCCGGAAGTTCAACGACAACTGAGCGAAAATGATGCAATTTCCTGAATTTTATTTGCTATTTTTGATGATTAGGCATAACTAACCATTGATATTTTTGTAACGTTTCCCAAAAAATACGGATGTTTGCCTTTCGGCGCAGAATATGTTATACTGGGTATCATAACTCAGGGGGAGCCCCCCGTGCACCCTTTTTACCCCGGTTTGCAATCACCCGCCAAGGAGGATAAAACGATGAAAATTCTCAAAGCTCTGCTTGCTGTGTTCACGTTCTTAGCTGCCGCGCTGACCTGCGCTCTGCTCTTTGTGCAGGACAAGCACGCCCCCCGCTATATCCAGATCTACACCGGCGAGCACGATTGAGCTTCCGCTTCCCGCCAGAATTTGCAGACAAATACAAAAGCCGCCGTGCAGCGTTCAAAACTGCACGGCGGCTCGTGTTTTATTTCAGAACGACCTCGTCGTTCTCGGCGTCCACGGTCAGGGTGGAGCCGGAGGCGAGGGTGCCGTCGATGATCTTTTCAGCAGCGGGGTCTTCCACCGCCTTGCGGATAACGCGGCGCAGGTCGCGGGCACCGAACTTGCCGCCTTGGCTCTTGACCACGAGGGCGTGGAGCGCGGCGGGGGTGTAGCTGTAGCGGATGCCCTTGGCCTCCATGCTGGGCTTGTACTCGTCCAGCATCAGGGCGGCGATGCCCTCCAGCGTCTGCTGATCCAGCGGCTTGAAGGTGATGACCTCGTCCACGCGGCCAAGGAACTCCGGCCGCAGGAACTGGGCCAGCGCCTTGCGGGTCTTGTCCTCGCTGAGCTGGCTCTCGCTCTTGTTGAAGCCAAGCCCGCCGGTGGACTGGTCGCTGCTGCCCGCGTTGGAGGTCATGCAGATGACGGTGTTGGAGAAATCCACCGTCCGGCCCTGCGCGTCGTTGATCTTGCCTTCATCGAGGATCTGCAGCAGGATGTTCATGACGTCGGGGTGAGCCTTTTCGATCTCGTCGAAGAGCACGACGCTGTAGGGGCGGCGGCGGACTTTTTCGGTCAACTGACCGGCCTCCTCGTAGCCCACGTAGCCCGGAGGCGAACCGATCATGCGGGAGACCGCATATTTTTCCATATACTCACTCATATCGAGGCGGATGAGGGGGTCCGGGCCGTCGAAGAGCTGAGCGGCCAGCTGCTTGACCAGCTCGGTCTTGCCGACGCCGGTGGGGCCGACGAAGATGAAGCTGGCGGGGCGGCGGCGGCCGGACAGGTCGGCCCGGCTGCGCTTGACGGCCTGTGCCACCAGATGCACGGCCTCATCCTGCCCGATGATCTTCTTTTTCAGCTCGGACTCAAGGCCCGCCAGCTTCGCGTACTCGGTCTCGCGGATCTTCACCGCCGGGATGCCGGTCCACAGCTCGATGACCTTGGCCACATCGTCCATGGTCACCTTGATCTCGCTGGCAGCGGCCTGTTTGGCGGGCAGCTCGCTTTCAAGCTGGGCCATCCGGGTCTTCCGCTCGGCCATCTGCTCGTAGTCGATGGGCTCGTTGACGTCGGTGTTCTCCATCTCGGCCTCTTCCTGCTTCAGAGCGTCCAGCTCCTTCTGCATGGTCAGGTACTCCGAGATAGCCGGGTGGGCCAGATTGCAGCACGCACAGGCCTCGTCCAGCAGGTCGATGGCCTTATCGGGCAGGTAGCGGTCGGTGATATACCGTTCACTCAGGGTGACGGCGGCGCTGAGCACATCGGCGGGCACCTGCACATGGTGGTGCTCCTCGTAGTAGTGCTTGATGCCGTTCATCACGGCCAGCGTATCGGAGACACTGGGCTCCTCGACCCGGACGGGCTGGAAACGGCGTTCCAGCGCCTGATCCTTCTCGATATACTTGCGGTACTCGTTGAAGGTGGTGGCGCCGATGACTTGGATCTCCCCGCGGGAGAGGGCGGGCTTCAGGATGTTGCCCGCGTTCATGGCACCTTCGCTCTCACCGGCGGAGGTGATGGTGTGGATCTCGTCGATGAACAGGATGACGTTGCCCGCCGCCTTGACCTCACTCAGCAGACCCTTGACCCGCTGCTCGAACTGGCCGCGGAACTGAGTGCCCGCCACAAGGCTGGTCAGGTCCAGCAGGTAGATCTCCTTCTCCTTCAGGCCCGCCGGGACGTCGCCCTTGGCGATCCGCTCCGCAATGCCCTCGGCGATGGCCGTCTTGCCGACACCGGCTTCGCCGATGAGGCAGGGGTTGTTCTTCTGGCGGCGGCTCAAGATCTGGATGGTGCGGTAAATTTCCCGGTCCCGCCCGATGATGTCATCCAGCTTGCCCTCCTTCGCCTTGCGGGTCAGGTTCTCGCAATAGGTATCCAGAAATTTGCGGCGGGGCGGCTTTTTGCCGTTCCTGCCGGGCTTTTTCTCTCCCTTGGGGGCCTCCTGCGTGCCGCCGTTCATGCTCAGCGGGAAGGTCGCGCTGGAGCCGGGCATCAGGTCCTCGTCCCCGTCGTCGTCCTCCTGCGGCTGGCCCATGTTCATCATCATCGAGAACGGATTCATGGAGCCGGAGCCGTCGCCCAGCTCCTGCATCATGTTTTCCATCCGGTCCTCCATGTTGTCCATGTCCTCGTCCGACATGCCGAACTGCTTCATCAGGTCCTCCACGGGCTTGATGTGCAGTTCGCGGGCACAGTGTAAGCAGTACCCCTCATTTTTCATCTGGCCGTTCTCCATGCGCTGCACGAAGATGATGGCCGGACGCTTTTGGCATCGAATGCAGACCATAGTTCCTCCTTCAGTTCCGCCCCGTTACAGGAACGGGTTGAACAAATTGAATGCTTTATAGTAAAGGCTGCCGCTCATCACCGTATCGTTGAGAACGGTGAGATTGCCGCCGGTGATAACGATGAGTGCCCAGACCACGCAGAGCACCAGATAGATGTCCACGAGGCTGGCCAGTGCGCCGATGCTCCAGCCAAGCCCGTGGTTGACGGCCCCGATGACCGGGAGCTTGTTCACCAGCCCCAGCACCGTGACCAGCAGACTGACGAGCATCCGCAGCAGGGCGAATGCCACGAAGAACAGCACCAGCGAGATGACGGGCGTCAGCAGCGGGGCCAGCACTTTCTGGACGATGACATCCGCCAGCACCACGGCGTTGTCGTTGAGCACCGCCGAGATGGAGCGCTCACAGGCCTCTACGATGGATGCGCGGAAGCTCTCCGGCAGAAAGCCCGCGTACTTGGCCGCGATGCCGGAAAGGCTGACCGCCCCTTCGGCGGAGATGCTGGCCGCGATCTGGTCGCGGAAACTGTTCGCAAAAACCTGCTCGAACACCTGCCCGGCTGCCCAGCCGGAAAACTGCCGGGCCCCGAACAGGCTGACAAGGTTGCCCGTCAGCTGCACGACCGCCGCCAGAAACCCCTTGCGGGCATAGCGGACCGCCAGCAGCAGCCAGACCACCGTACAGATGATATCAAAAATAAATGACGGATTCTTGAACATACAATATTATCCTTGTTATTTCTGCGGCACTTCCAGTACCTGCGCGGTGTTGCCGCTGAAGAGCAGCAGCTCCTTGGTATCGGCCAGCAGCGCTTGGGGCTTGGCTGCGAGGGTCTGGCTCCACTGCTGCTCGCCGGAGATGTTGTAACACTCCACCCCGCTGTCGCTGAGCAGGTAGAACAGGCTCCCCGCCCGGACGATGGAATTGGCCGAGGACACCGTGCCGCTGAACTGGACATTCAGGCTCTTATCCAGCAGCACCGCCTGATGCAGCTGGCCGGAACCCAGCAGCAGGGCCACATTCCCCGCCGCGTCCACCGAAATATCCTTCAGGGTGTTTCCCGCAAATTCGTAGGCTGCGCGCTCGCCGCCGCCCGCATTGTAAAGGACAGCGCGGGAGTCGTAGACCGCCAAGATCGTGGAGGACGAGGTCCACCCCAGCCACTGCGGCACGCCGCTCTGGTTGGCAAGGCTCACGGGGTCGCCCGACGCCAGATTGACGAGGTAGAGGTTCGTCATCATCTGTCCGCCGCCCGCCGTGACCGCTGCCGCCGCCAGCTTCCGCCCGTCGGGGGAAAAAGCCATCCGCAGCGGGGTGCCGTCGTTGGAGCTCATGCTCCAGCTCAGCACCTGCTCCATGTTGGAATTGTAGATGAGCAGCTCTGCCATGGCGCTGACGTCCTCGGTGACCACGGCCAGATTGCCGTTGTCCGCCATGGCGCAGAGGAAGATGCTGTTCTCCAGCTGCTTCGTGTAAAGGTTCTGGGTGCGGCTCTCCACCCGCAGCTCATTGCCGGAACGGTTGTAGAGCACAAAGCGATTCTTCCCCGCTGCCAGCGCCGGGCGGGCGTAGCCGCTCTGGATGCTATTCAGCTTTTTGCCGCTGCGGGAGTAGACGACGCAGCCCTCCTTGCCCAGCTCGACGAAGCTGCCGGTCAGCGATTCCACCTGCGTCACTTCCGAGACACCGGTCTGCTGCGGCCAGCCCGCGCCGGGTAAAAGGGCGATGCGGGCCGTGTCGATGAAATCTTTCGCCATCGCCACCGAGCTGCCCACAAGGCCGGTGGCGAACAGCACGATGCCCGTCAGCAGCACCAGCAGCACCGCCGTGCGGCGGATGCGCTTATTGCGCGCCCTCTGCCGTGCCTGTTCGAGGTATTCGACGCGCCCCGCCGAAAGCGGTTCGTCGTTTTCCGCACGACTGCGAGTAAATTTTCCCATCAGTTTCGCCTCTCAGTTATAATTCACGCACTTCAAAAACAGCCCCTGTGCGGGCAGAGTAGGCCCCGCCTTGCTGCGGTCGCGGCTGGCGAGGATGGCGGGCACCGTTTCGGGGTCCAGCCGCCCGGCCCCGGCCTCGCACAAGGTCCCGGCAAGGATACGCACCATATTGTAAAGGTAGCCGTCCGCCGTCACAGTGATCTCCAATTCGTCACCTTTCCGCACAACATTACAATCTGTAATGGTGCGGACGGTGTCGCCGTGGGCCGCAGCCGAGCTGCCCGCCGCGCAGAGGGCCAGAAAATCGTGCTTCCCGACGAAGCGCCGGGCCGCTTGCTGCATCTTTGCCTCATCCAGCCGCCGGGGCACGCGGGTGTAGTACTTCGCGTCGAAGGGCGAATCGATGGGGCTGTTGTGGATGCGGTAGAGGTAGGTCTTGGTGTGGGCCGCGTACCGGGCGTGAAAATCCTCCGGCACGATGCGGGCCGACAGCACCCGGATATCCGGCGGCAGATGCTGGTTGAGGGCCAGCGGCAGCTTTTCCGGCGGGATGCGGGTGTCGGCGTGGAAGTTCAGCGCGAACCCCAGCGCGTGCACCCCGGCGTCGGTGCGGCTGCAGCCCTTGATGTCGGGCCGGGTGCCCAGCACGGCTTCCAGCCCATCCTGAAAGGTCTGGGCTACGCTCCGCCCGTTGGGCTGGACCTGAAAACCGCAGTAATTGGTGCCGTCGTAGGATAGAATGAGTAGGTAGTTCATGGATACTCCTTCCGTCATCGCTGCGCGATGCCACCTCCCTCTAGGAGGGAGGCTTCACAGCTTTCCGGTACGCTAAGGCTCTCTCGCCGAGGGAGCTGTCTGCGAAGCAGACTGAGGGAGTTCTTAAAAATTCGGGAACACCAGCCGGGAGGACAGGATCACCACAAAGCAGACGATGCAGACGGCAAGGTCGATGTAATCCTGCTTGGTGCAGCGCAGCACCTTCAGGCGGGTGCGGCCGTCGCCGCCGCGGTAGCAGCGGCACTCCATGGCCATGGCCAGCTCGTCGGCGCGGCGGAAAGCCGAGATGAACAGCGGGATCAGCACCGGAACCAGCGCCTTGACCCGCTCGGTCATGGTGCCGCTGTCCAGCATGGCGCCGCGGGCCTTCTGGGCGTTCATGATCTTGTCGGTCTCCTCGATCAGGGTCGGGATGAACCGCAGGGCGATGCTCATCATCATGGCCAGCTCATGCACCGGGAAGTGGAGCTTGCCCAAGGGCTTGAGCAGCTGCTCGATGGCATCGGTCAGCACAATGGGGCTGGTGGTGTAGGTCAGCAGACTGGTGCCCGCGATCAGTGCCATGACGCGCACCGCCATCAGCACGGCGTAACGCACGCCCTCGGCGTAGATGTTCAGGACCCAGAAATGCACCAGCGGCTCCCCTTCGCCGGAGACGAAGAAGAGGTTGAGCACCGCTGTAAAAATGATGATGGGCAGAATGGGCTTCAGGCTCTTCAGGATCATCTTGAAGGGGATCTTCGCCACGGCGTACATCGCCGCGAGGAAGAGGATGGACAGCGTCAGGCCCAAGGGGTTGGACGCCGCGAAGAGCAGGATGATATAAACGATGGTCAAAACCAGCTTGAGCCGGGGGTCAAACCGGTGCACAAGGCTGCTGCCCGGAAAGTGCTGGCCGATGGTGATATCTCTCAGCATTCGGACACGCCCCCTTTCACGCCCTCTTTACGGGGCAGGATGAGGCTCTCCCCCGCGTCCCGCCGCTTCTTGGCCTCCAAGATCATCTTGACGGCGTAGGGCACGGTGTACACGTCCGCCGGGACGTCCACGCCCATCTCCCGCAGCTTGAGGAAAATTTTCGTCACCTGCGGCACACTCAGGCCCAGCTCCAGCAGCTCCGGAGCACGGGCAAAGACGTTCTCCACGGTGTCGTACATCGCGATCTTCTTATTGGACATGACCAGCACCCGGTTGGCGTACTTGGCAATGTCCTCCATGCTGTGCGAGACCAGCAGCACGGTGGTGCCGGTCTTTTTGTGGTAGTCCTTCACTTCGGACAAAATTTCATCCCGGCCTTCGGGGTCGAGGCCGGCAGCGGGCTCGTCCAGCACAAGGATGCGGGGCTTCATCGCCATGACGCCCGCCACGGCGACGCGGCGCTTCTGGCCGCCGGACAGCTCAAAGGGGCTGCGCTCCAGCAGCGCTTCGTCCAAGCCGACGAACTCCGCCGCCTCATGCACGCGGTGGTCGATCTCGGCGTCATCCAGCCCCATATTCTTAGGGCCGAAGGCGATATCTTTATAACAGGTCTCCTCAAAGAGCTGGTATTCCGGATACTGGAACACCAGCCCCGTCAGGAAACGGAAATCGCGGATCTTTTCCGGCTCGGCCCACAGGTCGCGGCCATCAATGAAAATTTTGCCGCTGGTGGGCTTGTTCAGGCCGTTCATGTGGGTGATGAGGGTGCTCTTGCCGGAGCCGGTGGCCCCGATGATGCCCACGAAATCGCCCTCTTCCACCTCGAAGCTCACATCGTCCAGTGCAGTGACGGCGTTGGGCATACCGGGGTTATAGACATAGCTCAGGTGCTCTACTTTGATGATGCTTCCCATTTCGTCCGCCCTCCTCACTGCAGCAGCTCATACAGAGCCTGTGCGCATTCGCCGGTGTCGATGATGCCTTCGGGCATGGGGATGCCGGCCTTGACCAGCTCATCCCGCAGCTCAGCCGCTTGGGGCACATCCAGCCGCAGGGCGCGGACCTTCTCGGTCTGGCTGAACACCTCTTTCGGGGTGCCCTCCATGACCACATTGCCCTTGCTCATCACCAACACCCGGTCGGCCTGTGCAGCCTCTTCCATGTAGTGCGTGATGGCGACCACCGTGATGCCCATATCCTGATTCAGGTGGTGGATGGTCTGCATTACCTGCTCGCGGCCCCGCGGGTCCAGCATGGCGGTGGCCTCGTCCAAGATCAGGCAGTCGGGCCGCATGGCGACCACGCCCGCAATGGCGACGCGCTGCTTCTGGCCGCCGGAAAGGTTGTGAGGAGCGCGCTCCCGGTACTCGTAGATGCCCGCCATCTTCATGGCGTCGTCCACGCGGCGGCGCATCTCTTCGGGCGGGACGCCGAGGTTTTCCAGCGCAAAGGCCACATCTTCCTCCACCACGGTGGCGACGATCTGGTTGTCCGGGCTCTGGAACACCATACCGACCTTCTGGCGGATATCGTAAATTTTGTCCTCGTCCTTGGTGTCCATCCCCTCCACCATCACGGTGCCGCTTTCGGGCAGAAGGATGGCGTTGAAGTGCTTGGCCAAGGTGGATTTGCCGCAGCCGTTCGCGCCCAGAACGGCCACGAACTCGCCGCGCCGGACCCCCACCGATACGCCGTTCAGGGCGTAGACCGGCTTTTCCGGGTCGTAGCGAAATTTCAAATCATTCGCTGTCAGGATCGTTTCTTTCATTTGTGTTTTCTCTTTCCGGTGGTGCGCCTTCCCAAAAGGCTGTACCCCTTACTATAAGATGATAATTTTCACCAAAACTCTCGTCTTTGTACAACCTCTCAGTCTCGCTGCCGCTCGCCAGCTCCCCTAGTAGGGGAGCCTCTGGCGAAACCGGGAACTTTGCGAGGACTGCCAAGGCCTCCCCTACAAGGGGAGGTGGCAATGCGAAGCATTGACGGAGAGGTTGTACAGAGGAGAGCCTTGAAAATGCCTTTACTCTTCCCAGATCGCGGTCGCGCCGCAGGGCACGACGCCGCCGGTGGCGGAGACGGGCAGACCGATCTCGTCGCAGCTGGTCTTGCCGCCGAAGCGGGGCACCAGCGTCGTTTTGAGCATATACTCCATGACGGCGGGCGACAGGCCGGTGGTGTAGCTGTTGACCGCGAAGAAGAGGGGCGTGTCGCTCAGCACCTCTTCGCACTGGCTGATGAGGTCGTAGATGCAGTCTTCCAGCTTCCAGATCTCGCCGCCGGGGCCGCGGCCATAGCTCGGCGGGTCCATGATGATGCCGTCGTAGGTGTTGCCGCGCCGCTTTTCGCGGGCGACGAACTTGGCGCAGTCGTCCACCAGCCAGCGGATCGGCCGGTCTGCAAGGCCGCTGGCGGCGGCGTTGTCCTTGCCCCACGCCACGATGCCCTTGGAGGCGTCCACATGGCAGACGGTGGCCCCCGCCGCGGCACAGGCCAGCGTTGCGCCGCCGGTGTAGCCGAAGAGGTTCAGCACCTTGACGGGACGGCCCGCCGCGCGGATCTTCTGAGCGTACCACGCCCAGTTGACGGCCTGTTCCGGGAACACGCCGGTGTGCTTGAAGCCGGTGGGGCTGACGATGAGGGTCAGCTTGTCCTCCTCTTCGCCGCAGGAAATTTTCCATTTTTCGGGCAGACGGCGGCGGTACTCCCACTCGCCGCCGCCCTGATTGGAGCGGTGGTAGATGGCGTCCGCCTTGGCCCAGAGCGGGCTCTGCTGGGGCGTCTTCCAGACCACCTGCGGGTCGGGCCGGACCAGCAGCGTCTCGCCCCAGCGCTCCAAACGGTTGCCGCCGGTGGCATCCAGCAGCTCATAATCCTTCCATGTATCTGCGGGGCGCATAAGCGTCCTCCTTTCTCGTCAAAACAGGCTCTGCTGGCCGTTGTCCTCCGGCGAGGCGGACTCCGGAGCCTTCAGGCCAAGGTGTTCGTAAGCAAGCCGGGTGGCGCAGCGGCCCCGCGGCGTGCGGGTCAAAAAGCCCATCTGCATCAGGTAAGGCTCGCAGAGGTCTTCCAGCGTGACGGCTTCCTCGCCGAGGGCCGCCGCCAGCGTTTCCAGACCCACCGGGCCGCCGTTGTACATCTCGATGATGGCGCGGAGAAGGCTGCGGTCCAGCTCGTCCAGACCCAGCGCGTCCACGTCCATCCGCTTCAGGCTCATCAGGGAAACGTCCCGGTCGATGACGCCGTCGCCCAGCACGGTGGCAAAATCGCGCACCCGCTTGAGGAAGCGGTTGGCCACGCGGGGGGTGCCGCGGCTGCACTTGGCCAGCTCGTAAGCGCCCTCCGGGGTAATGGGCTGATCGAGGATGCCCGCCGACCGCTGGATGATGCGGGACAGCTCATCGGGGCTGTAGAGTTCCAGCTTGAGCAGCACACCGAAGCGGTCGCGCAGGGGGCCGGTGATCTGGCCCGCGCGGGTGGTGGCACCCACGAGGGTGAAGCGCGGCAGGTTGATGCGGATGCTCTGGGCGCTGGGGCCCTTGCCGATCATGATGTCCAGCGCGTAGTCTTCCAGCGCCGGGTAGAGCACCTCTTCCACCTGCCGGGACAGGCGGTGGATCTCGTCGATGAAGAGCACATCGCCCTCCTGCAGATTGGTCAGCAGGGCGGCAAGGTCGCCGGGCTTCTCGATGGCGGGGCCGCTGGTGATGCGAATCTGGACTCCCATCTCGTTGGCGATGATGCCCGCCAGCGTCGTTTTGCCAAGGCCCGGCGGGCCGTAGAGCAGGATGTGGTCCATGGGCTCGCCGCGGCGCTTGGCCGCTTCCAAGTAGATCTTCAGGTTCTGCTTGACCTTTTCCTGCCCGATGTAGTCTTCCAAATGCTGCGGGCGGAGGCTGTTTTCCTCGTTGTCGGCCGTTGTCAGGCCCGGCTGCATCATTTTTGCGCCATAGAGCGCGGTTTCGTCCTGCATGGATTACCTCCTGCCCGCCATGCCCCGCAGGGCCAGCTTGATGATCTCTTCCACCGGAAGGGTGTTGTCGATTTTCGAAACGGCCAGCGCGGCCTCGCTCTGGCTGTAGCCCAGCGAGACGAGGGCTGCAATGGCCTGCCCGGCCCCCTGCGCGGCGGGGGCATCCGATGCGGCACCGGCCACATCCTCCAAGTTGATGCCCTCCACAAAGCCCTTGGCGACCTTGTCCTTCAGCTCCAGCACGATGCGCTGGGCCAGTTTCGGCCCCACGCCGGAGGCCGCCTTGAACGCCTTGTGATCCCCCGCCGAGATGGCCAGCGCCACCCGGTCCGGCTCCATGACGCTCAGGATCGCAAGGCCCACCTTCGGCCCCACGCCCGAAACTGCCGTCAGCATCTCAAAGCACGCTTGCTGCTCTTCCGTCGCAAAACCGTACAGACTGACGTCGTTTTCGGTCACGCTCATCACGGTGTAGAGGGTCGCTTCCTTCCCCACGCCGGGCAGCGCACCGGCCACGCTGGCCGGGCACTGGGCGTAATAGCCCACCCCGCCGCAGCTGAGCACCACGGCGTTCAGGGTCTTTTTGATGATTTTTCCAGTTAAACAGTAGATCATAGAAACCTCTCAGTCTCGCCTTCGGCTCGCCAGTCGTCCACCCTTTGTCGCTTACGCGACATCCCCCTCCGGCCGGAGGGAGTCTTTCCCAAAGGGGGAGCTTATTTAGATCGGCCCCACAACCTGACGGCGGAAGCGGTTGAGCTGGTTGCCGTTGGTGTGGCAGAACGTGATGGCCATGGCCAGCGCGTCGGCGGTGTCGTCGGGTTTAGGGACGGCGGGCAGATGCAGCAGGATGCGGGTCATCTCCTGCACCTGCTTCTTCACGGCCTTGCCGTAGCCGGTCACGGCCTGTTTCACCTGCATGGGGGTGTATTCGTAGATGGGCAGCCCCGCCTGTGCCGCCGCCAGCAAAATGACGCCGCGCGCCTCGGCCACGCCGATGACGGTGGTCTGGTTGTGCTGGTAGAACAGTTTCTCGATGGCCAGCACCTCCGGCTTGGTCCGCTGGATGACTTCCTTGACGCCGGTGTACACCTCGTCGAGCCGCCGCTCGAACGGCACCCCCGCGTCGGTGCAGACCGCGCCGAAATCCACCGGTGTGAACCGGTTTCCCGCATAGTCCAAAACGCCCCATCCCACGATGGCATAACCGGGGTCGATGCCCAAAACTCTCATTCTGCGATACCTTTCCTATTATAATCAATGTATTATACCACAATCTGTCCCCCAGAGCAACGGAGAACCCCGCCCGCAGTTGACAAAATCCCGCGCCCTGCGGCCAAAATCCGCTCTTCTTCCCGCTGCCGCCAAAAAAGTTTTCAAAAAATTTCAAAAAATGCTTGCTTTTTGCCGCAGAGTGTGGTAACATAATCAAGCCGATTGCGGCACAAGCAAAATATGGACGGTTAGCTCAGCTGGTAGAGCATCTGCTTGACGTGCAGGAGGTCACAGGTTCGAGTCCTGTACCGTCCACCATACAGTTCGTACTCGAACCCGATTCTTTATGAAAAAGGGTTCGGGTACGTTTTTTGTTTATCGGAAGTTCTGCGGAAGGACTACACAGAGCGTTAAACGAGCAAAGGCAGGGTATCACTATGACGGTGGTATCCTGCCTTTTGCTTTGAGGAATCAAGTTCGCTTTGTGCGAACTTGGTCGTCACCCTATATGACGCATTGGGGGCAATCGCTGTGTACGTGCGTACCGGGAGAGCGTGTACACCTCTGGCAAGGTGTAACACACTAGACTTTGTTCCAAAGTCTGTGTGCCAAGGGGCATAGCCCCTTTGGAATTCCTGTGGAGTGTGTACGCACGTACGCAGGAAAACGGCAAAATTTCACTATATCGTGGGTGTTCTTTCATTGGAGAGTATGGTATACTCGGCTTAGTTCAACAAATAAGAATTTAACGGAGGAAAAATAAAATGAGTAAAGCATATGAATTTTTGAAGGAATGTGGTGCATTTTTTGTATTGTCTATAAATGGTGACTATCCAGCAGGTAGACCTTTCGGTGCAGTAATGGAAGTTGGAGATGATTTATACTTATCTACAAATGACATGAACGATGCTCACAAACAGATGCGAGAAAATGAGCATATTCAGATTGTCGCAAAGAAAGCAGAATCAAGGGAATGGATTAGAATTACTGGTATAGCAACAGAATGTGATAATCAAGCGTTAAAGCAAAGAATGCTTGAAGAATGTCCTATTTTACAACAGAGATTTGGTGCGGTAGGAATGGAACATTTTATTATGTTCAAAGTAAAAGTAGAGAATGTAGAAATAAAGTAAAATTCCAGTTTGCTGTACTCGTTCCTAGCAGGGTTTGGGGCAGGCACGCCCCAACAAGAAGCTGTCCCAAAGGGGGCAAGAATTTTCAAGAATTGAAAATTTGTGGCCACGGGACGATTCTTGCTCTCAGCTTTTTCGCTGCGTTTCGCAATTTTCACATTTCAATCTGCTCGCAGATTGTTGACAAGCTGCGCTTGACCCGATACTATAAAGGCAAGTCGAATACACGCCAAGGAGGTGCAACCATGACCGCCGTGATCTACGCCCGCTATTCATCTGACAGCCAGCGAGAAGCGTCCATTGAAGGACAACTGCGCGACTGCAAGGACTACGCCGAGAAGAACGGCATCACCGTGGTCGGCACCTACATTGACCGTGCCTACTCTGCCAAAACGGATGACCGCCCGGACTTCCAGCGGATGATTAAGGACAGCGCAAAGAAAATCTTCGATGTGGTTCTGGTCTGGAAACTCGACCGCTTTGCCCGGAATCGGTTCGATGCCGTGAACTACAAGTACCAGCTGGAAAAGAACGGTGTCCATCTGGTGTCCACTATGGAACCCATTTCGCAGGGGCCTGAAGGCATTATGGTGGAGAGTATGCTGATTGGCATGGCGGAATACTATTCCGCCGAACTCGCCCTGAAAGTGGCGCGCGGTGAGCGCGAAAACGCCCTCCAGTGCAAGTACAACGGCGGTGTGGTGCCGCTGGGCTTCACCATTGGCAAGGAGGACAGGCTGTACCATATCGACCCGGAGACGGCTCCCATCGTGCAGGAGATCTTCACCCGGTATGCCGACGGTGAACCTGCTGAGAAGATTGCAGCATCCCTGAACGAGCGCGGCCTGCGTACCCGCACCGGGAAGCCGTTCGTGAAGAACAGCTTCTTCCAGATCTTCCGCAACCGCCGCTACATCGGCGAATACCGCTACAAGGACATTGTGACGCCGGGCGGCATTCCGGCCATTGTTGACCAAGACCTGTTTGACAGGGTGCAGCAGCGTTTCGAACAGAACAGGATCGCCCACGGTCGGCCTGCAAAAGAGGATGTGAGCTATCTGCTGACCACCAAGCTGTTCTGTGGCAAGTGCGGCACCCTGATGGGTGGCGAAAGCGGCACCAGCCACATGGGAAACACCTACTATTACTACAAGTGCGGCAACGCCAAACGCCACGGCAAGGCGCACTGCGACCTGAAAGCCATCCGCAAGGAGCCTCTGGAGCGGTTCGTGGTGGACACTGCCATTAAGGTGATTTTCAGTGATGAAATCATCGAACAGCTAATAGATTTGGTCATGGAAGCCCAGCAGAAGGAGAACACCCGGCTGCCTGTCCTGAAAGACCAGCTCAGGGACACAGAGAAGCGGCTGGCAAACCTTCTGGAAGCCATTGAACAGGGCATCCTGACCCCGACCACCAAGCAGCGGTTGGACGAACTGGAAGCCCGGAAGGAAGCCCTGAACACCAGCATTCTGGAAGAAAAGCTGAAAAAGCCAGTCCTGACCCGCGAATGGATGCGGTTCTGGTTTGAAAAATTCCGCAAGGGTGACATGAGGGACATGGAACACCAGCGGCAGATCATTGATACCTTTGTCAACTCGGTCTACGTCTTTGATGACCGGGTCGTACTCAATTTCAACTTCACGGATGATGCCAAAACGGTCACCCGTGAGGAAGTGTTGGGTTCGAGTGCTGTGGACAATGCTCCACCACAAAAATCCTCAGACATTCGTCTGGGGTTTTTTTGTTAGTGGCGGTACAGGACTCGAAAAGCACGTGCCGAAGCGCAGCGAAGGCAATCAAAGCCCCAGTGGGGCTTTGATTCGTGCGCGGTTCCTAGACCCCTAGGAATGTCTACCAAGAAAGATGCCGCTGCCGGAGCACCTTTCCAACCGACACCAGTCAGAGCGTCGAACCTGAATAGCAACGACCAAGGGCAGGGTATCATCATGGCGATGGTATCCTGCCTTTTGCTATTTTTAACCGCATATGGTATACTCGGCTTAGCTCAACAAATCGGAATTTATATATAAAGGAGAATATTGATGAAACTGTTTTATGTTCGCACTTTTCAAGTGTAGGAAGTCTGATAAAGGAAGAAATTGAAAATAAAAAAGTCGCATTTATTCCAACAGCTTCGCTGCGTGAAGGCTACACCGGTTATGTCGGCTCGGCTCGAAAATTATTCAAAAAGTTGGGAGCAATCGTAACTGAAATTGATATTTCAACGGAGGCTTATTCAACGATACAGTCTGTTTTTGAAGATGCGGATGTGATATATTTCACCGGCGGAAATTCTTTTTTCCTTATAGACCAGCTCCGTAAAACGGGAACGGATGAGCTGTTGAAGAAAGAATTGGCAAAGGGAAAACTGATAATTGGTGAATCGGCAGGTGCGATTATATGCGCTCCAAGCATCCAATATATCGAGCAAATGGATGAAAAGCCGGAGGACTACTCACAAGAAGATGATGCAGGGCTTGATTTGATTGATTTCTATGTTCTTCCGCATTATCTTACAGCACCATTTAAGAAAGTTACCGAGAAAATAATGACTGAGTTTTCGGATTTGAATCTATGCCCAATTAACAACCGTCAGGGAATTGTAATTGATGGTGAAGGTTCAAAGGTTATTTGCAAAGACTAATTTGAAAATTCCCGTTTGCCCTACTCGCTCCCAGCAGGGTTTGGGGCTCCACACGCCCCAACAAGAGCACTTATGTAATAGAAACTTCTACCGGGAAGCATATCAATATTGAAGTCGATGCAGCATCAAAAGTCCTGCCTTGCTATGCCGGACTTGACAGCACAAAGCCCCTCTCCGTTTTTGCGCGGAGAGGGGCTTATTTTATACTCTATGCTTATTTGCACCACTGGGCAAACTCGTCGTCAGTGCACTTGACGTAATGGCTGCCCTCGACATGGTGGCTGGTGCCCTTGGTGTAGTCGATGCCGGAGGTGGCGTAGTCGTAGGTCTCGGCCACGCGGCGCTTTTCCACCACCGGGTTCGGCAGAGGGATGGCCGACAGCAGACTCCGGGTGTAGGGGTGGATGGGATGCTCGAAGATCTCCTCGGTGGTGCCGGTCTCCAGCAGGTGCCCCAGATGGAGCACGCCGATGCGGTCCGAGATGTACTTGACCATGGACAGGTCGTGGGCAATGAACAGGTAGGCCGTGCCGGTCTCCTGCTGGATGTCCTTCATCAGGTTGACCACCTGTGCCTGAATGGACACGTCCAGCGCCGAGATGCACTCGTCGGCGATGATGAGCTTCGGGTTCATGATGAGGGCGCGGGCAATGCCGACGCGCTGGCGCTGGCCGCCGGAGAACTGGTGGGGGTAGCGCTCGGCGTGCTCCGGCGCAAGGCCGACCTTTGCGAGGATCTTCTCCACCTTTTCGCGGCGCTCGCCCTGCGTTTTGTACATGTGGTGGATGTCCAGCCCTTCGCCGATGATGTCCTCCACCTTTTTGCGGGGGTTCAGAGAGGCCATCGGGTCTTGGAAGATCATCTGCATCTGGGTGCGCAGGGTGCTGTTCTGGGTGTGGGAGAGGTGTCCGCTGATGTCCTGCCCGTCGAAGGTGATCTTGCCCGCAGTGGGGTCGTACAGGCGGATGATGCTGCGGCCGATGGTGGACTTGCCCGAACCGGACTCGCCCACCAGACCGTAGGTCTCGCCGGGGTAAATTTCAAAGCTGACGTCGTCCACGGCCTTGACCGTGAAGTTCTTGTTGACGCGGAAATACTGCTTCAGCCCCTCGACCTTCAGCAGCGGGGCCGTTGTATGCTCTGCCATTTATTCCGCCTCCTCGATCTTTTTTGCTTCCGTGCGCATCCGGGCGATCCGCTCCTTGAGTTCCGGCGGCATCTCCACCTTGGGTGCGCGGGGGTCCAGCAGCCATGTGGCCGCGTAGTGGGTATCGCTGAGCTTGAACATGGGAGGCTCGGCCTTGTCGTCGATGTTCAGCGCGAAGCGGTTGCGGGGCGCAAAGGCGTCGCCGGGCTTCTCATGCAGCAGGTTCGGCGGCGAGCCGGGAATGGTGTACAGGCGGTCGTCGGCGGTATCGAGGTCGGGCATGGCCGACAGCAGACCCCACGTGTAGGGGTGCTTGGGGTCGTAGAAAATTTCATCAATGGTGCCGGTCTCCACGATCTTGCCCGCGTACATGACATCCACGTAATCGGCCACCTTGGCCACAACACCGAGGTCGTGGGTGATGTAGATGACCGAAATGCCGCGCTCCTTCTGGATGCTGCGGATCAGCTCCAGAATCTTGGCTTGGATGGTGACATCCAGCGCGGTAGTAGGCTCATCGCAGATGAGCAGGTCGGGGTCGCAGGAAAGGGCGATGGCGATGACCACACGCTGCCGCATACCGCCGGACAGCTGGTGGGGGTAGTTCTTCATCCGCTTTTCGGCGTCGGTGATGCCGACCTCCTCCAGCAGCTCCAGCGCCTTTTTGTAGGCTTCGGCCTTGGGCATCTTGAAGTGCCAGAGCATTCCTTCCATGATCTGCTTGCCGATGGTCATGGTCGGGTCGAGGCTGGTCATGGGGTCTTGGAAGACCATGGCGATCCGCTTGCCGTTGATGTGGCGGCGGATCCACTTTTTATCCTTTTGCAGCAGATCCACGGTCTCCGGGCTGCCGTCGGCGTGGTGGTAGCTGAACTGGATGGAGCCGCTGTTGACGGTGGCATTCTTGGCCAGAATGCCCATGGCGGCCTTCATGGTGACCGACTTGCCGGAGCCGGACTCGCCCACCAGCGCCACCGTCTCGCCCTTGTACAGGTCGATGTTCACGCCGCGGATGGCGTGGACCGGGCCCGCCGTAGTCTTAAAGGTGATATCAAGGTCTCGCACCGACAAGACCTGTTCTTTTGTATTCTCAGGCATGAGGTGTTCCTCCTTACATACTCTTCATCTTGGGGTCCAGCGCCTCGCGCAGACCGTCGGCCACGAGGTTGAAGCTGAGCATCAGCAGACTCATGACCACGATGGGCGGGATGATCTGGTACGGATGGGTGGTAAAGCTGTTGTACAGCTCACTGATCAACGAACCCAGCGAGCACTGCGGCACCGGGATGCCCAGACCGACGAACGAAAGGAAGGCCTCGGTGAAGATGGCGGTGGGGATGCTGAACATGACCTGCGTGATGATGGGTCCGATGATGTTGGGTAACACTTCCTTGAAAATGATGAAGAAGCTGCCCGCGCCCAGCGTGCGGGACGCCAGAACAAATTCCTGATCCTTCAGCTTGAGCATCTCGGCGCGGGCGATGCGGCTCATGCCCACCCACTCGGTCAGCATCAAAGCGAAGATGATGGTTACCATGCCGGGCTGCAGCACCAGCAGCAGCAGTGTGACGATGACCAGACGGGGGATGCCGTTGGCCACTTCCAAAAAGCGCTGCATCACCATATCGACCTTGCCGCCGAAGTAGCCGGAGATCAGGCCATAGCTCATGCCGATGACCATATCGATGACGGCGGCGGCCACGGCGATGATGAGGGAAACGCGGGCGCCCTCCCATGTACGGGTCCAGATGTCGCGGCCGTAGAGGTCGCTGCCGAACCAGTAGTAGACGTCCAGTTTCTCCTTTTCCTGATAAGCGTTGGTCACCTTGGTGCCGGTGGTAGTGCTCATCTTCTCGCTGCCGTCCAGAATGCCGAACTGCTCAATGCCGGGCACACGGGGCGCAAAGTTCTTCTGGCTCAGGTCTTGGCCGGAGTAGGTGTAGCTGTTCATGCCGGGGCCGAAGACGGCCAGCAGCACGATGAAGACGATGAGCACGAGGCCCAGCACCGCGCTCTTTTTATGGAAGAAGCGGATGAGCGCATCCTTCCAGAAGCTCTGGGCTGCAAAGTTGGTATCCACTGCGATCTCGGCCTCGTTGTGCTTGAGCTCGAAATCGGCGGCGGTGAAGGTTTCGTTCGGGGAGGCCGCCTCGCCCACGCGGATCGCTTTTGCTGCCATTTAGTCGTCCCCCTTTGCCAAACGAATGCGCGGATCGATGACGCCGTACAGCAGGTCAACGACCAGCATGATGCCAATGTACATAGCGCTGTAGATGAAGCTCAGGCCGATGACCACATTGTAGTCGTTGGACTGGATGGCCGTCACCAGCAGGCTGCCCACACCGGGGATGGCGAAGATCTTCTCCACCACCAGCGAGCCGGTCATCAGATCCACGATCAGCGGTGCCAGCACCGTGATGATGGGGATGAGGGCGTTGCGCAGGGCGTGGCGGAAGATCAGCGCCGGGCCGGAGATGCCCTTGCTCTCGGCCAGCAGCATATAATCGGAGTCGAGGACTTCGATCATCTCGCTGCGGGTGAAGCGGGCGATGGACGCCATGGTGAACATGGACAGCGACACGCTGGGCAATACGCTGGACCCGAAGATGTCCTTCGCGGAGAAGAGCATCGGAAACCAACGGAGCTTGAAGCCGAAGGTGTAGCTCAGCGCCAGCGCAAAGACGTAGGACGGCACCGACACGCCGATGACCGAGATGATGGTAGCGACGGTGTCAAAGACGGTGTCCCGCTTGAGGGCGGCAATGATGCCCAGCACAAGGCCCACCACGGCACCCAGCATGACCGCCATGCCGCCGATCTGGATGGAGATGGGCAGACGGGACTGGATGAGCTGGGAGATGGGCGTATTCTTGGAGATATTGTAGCTGACGCCGAAATCGCCGCGAAGCATATTGCCCACATAGCGGAAGAATTGGATGTAGATGGGCTGGTCGAGGCCGTACTTTGCGTACAGGGCCGCGCGCATGTCAGCCGTCAGCTTTTCATCGTTGAAGGGCGAACCGGGCATCAGCTGCATCAGGATGAACAGGACCAGCAGAATGGCCAGCAAAGTGAACAGCGAGGTCAGGATTCGCTTGAGCGTATATTTTTTCACGTCGGGTGGACCCCCTTTGTCCGGGTGTATTTTTGCGGTCAGCCGTTCGTCTGCCGCGGACAGGTGCAATGCCAAAAAGGCGCACAGTGGCTTTTGCGGGCCACTGTGCGGCCTTATTCAGCGATTCAGTTGTTTACTCGCTCTTGGTGGTGTTCTTGTACACACGGTTCAGAGCGCAGGGGTGATGCTCGACACCCTTGACGGCAGAGGAGATCATCTCGGCGTTGCACTGGCCGTACAGCGGGAAGATGACGGCCTGTTCGAGGACGATCTGCTCGGCCTCATACAGGGCTGCCCAGCGGCCTTCGGGGTCGGTGCACAGGTCACCGGTGGTGCACTCGTCGATGACGGCGTCATAGTCGGCGTCGCTCCACAGACCGTAGTTGTTGGAGTTGCCGGTGACCCACATACCGAGGTAGGTCATGGGGTCGGCGTAGTCGGGACCCCAGCGGGTCAGGCCGATCTCAAAGTTGCCGTCCTGCATATCCTGCACGCGCTGCTTCTTGGGCTCGACGGTCAGGTTCAGGGTAAAGCCCTCCAGCGTGGTCTCCAGCTGCTCCTTGACGACCTGTGCGACCTTCTGGGGTGCATCGTCGGCGTCAACGACCATATCGAAGGTGAAGGAGTCCTTGCCCAGCTCGCTCTTGGCCTGTTCGTAATACTCCTTGGCCTTGTCGGCGTTGTAGGCGCAGAAATCGGCGAACTTGGTCTGGTCGGCGCTGAAGTCGCTGCCGTCGGGGCCGGTAGCGAACTGCGGAGGAACGGCGGTGTAGCAGGGAGCGGAGCCGTCCTTCAGGACATCGTCCGTGATGGAATCACGATTCAGCGCGAAGGTGATGGCCTTGCGCAGGTTCTCGTTGGCCAGTTCGGGCACACCCGCCATGTTGGGGCTGAGGTACCACAGGTAACCGGCACCCACGCTGGTGAATTCGGGGTCGTCCTTGACCTGATCGACCTGTTCACCGTTCAGCAGGGTCATATCCAGTGCGCCGGTCTGATAGCTCATCAGAGCCTGCTGGCTGTCCTTGATGACCTGATAGGCCAGACTGTCCAGCGCGATCTTGTCGGCGTCGTAGTAGTCGGGGTTCTTTTCCAGCGTGAAGGCGGTAGCAGCGGGCTGGTAATCGGTCAGCTTGAAGGCACCGTTGGAAAGCACGGTGTCGGGGCTGGTGCCGAAGGTGTCTGCGCAGCTGTTGTAGAACGCCTCGTTCACGGGGTAGAAGGTGGGGAAGTACATCAGGCTCAGGAAGTAGCTGACGGGAACGTTCAGCTGGACTTCCAGCGTCTTATCGTCCACTGCGCTCACGCCCAGATCGGTGACGGGCTTCTCGCCGGCAATGATCTCTGCGGCGTTGACGATCTGACCGATATCGGACAGCATGTAGGAATACTCGGAAGCAGTAGCGGGGTCAACCGCACGATGCCAGCCGAAGACGAAGTCAGCGGCGGTCACAGCATCCCCGTTGGACCACTTGGCATCGCGCAGGTGGAAGGTATACGTCTTGCCGTCCTCGCTGATGTCGTAGGTCTCCGCCAGCGCCGGGATGGCTGCGCCGTCGGCGTCCATCTGCATCAGGCCGTCGGTGTAGTCCGCAATGACCTCGAAGGAGGTGCCGTCGGTGGCCACCTGCGGGTCGAGGGACTGAACCTCGGTCTCCAGCATGATGTTCAGGGTGCCGCCCTGTGCAGTGCCAGCTGCAGAGGACGCCGTAGAACCGGCAGCGGAAGAAGCTGCCACGGAGCTGGAAGAGCCGCCGCAAGCCGTCAGAGCCAGTGCAGCCGTGGTGACACCCGCAGCAGACAGGAAGCTGCGGCGCGAAATACGACGATCGAATTTCATATCTATTTTTTCCCCTCTCTTGACCGCTTCAAGGCTATACCCTGCTAAAGCGGCACGTTCTAAAAATACACAAGGGTCTCCGTTCCCCCTCTGGAACTTTGCACCCCCTTGTGCCTTGGCCGCATTATACATCGACCTTTTGCGAAAGAAAAGCCTTTTTTCAAAATTTGTCTCCAGTAAAAGCACATTTCTGCGGTTTGTCCAACACTTTGCCGAAGAAAGCGCTTATTTTTTGTACAAGTTTTACCCATGAGCACATTTCACTTGTAAACAGTTCCGGTTGAAAGAGTATGATTTATTCTTTTTGACCGACTATTTCGCACGCCATTCTTTCTTTTATAAAGTGTTTCGTCTACTTTACTTTTTGTGAGCAAATTGCACCCTTCGCTTGGGTTTCATTGCATAACCGTTCTTGTGCCACGGACAGTTTTTGAAAAACCGCGCAAAAAAGGAGTCCGCTGCCAAATGCAGCGGACTCCCAAAAATGTTCTGCTTATTTTGCGTAATCGACGGCGCGGCTCTCGCGGATGACATTGACCTTGATCTGGCCGGGGTAATCCAGCGTGTCCTCGATCTTCTTCGCGATCTGGCGGGCCAGCAGGATGACCTGATCGTCGCTGATAACGTCGGGCTTGACCATGATACGCACTTCACGGCCAGCCTGAACGGCAAAGGCCTGTTCCACGCCCTCGAAGCTGGAAGAGATCTCCTCCAGATTTTCCAGACGCTTGACGTAACTCTCGACATTCTCGCGGCGGGCACCGGGGCGTGCGGCGCTGATGGCGTCACAAGCCTGAATGATGAAGGCCAGCGGGGTCTTGGGTTCCACGTCGCCGTGGTGGGCCTCGATGGCGTGGATGATCTGGGTGTTCTCCTTGTACTTGCGGCAGATGTCCACACCGATCTGGACATGGCTGCCCTCAATCTCATGGTCAAGGGCCTTGCCGATGTCATGCAGCAGACCGGCACGACGGGCCAGCGTGACGTTCACGCCCATCTCGCCCGCCAGCAGACCGGCCAGCCAAGCCACTTCCATGCTGTGCGTCAGCGCGTTCTGGCCAAAGCTGGTGCGGTACTTCAAACGGCCGATCAGCTTGATCAGGTCGGGATGCAGACCGTGGATGCCCAGCTCCATAACGGCCTTCTCGCCCTCCCGCTTCATCTGCAGTTCGAGGTCGTGGCGGCACTTCTCCACCGTCTCCTCGATGCGGGCGGGGTGGATGCGGCCATCGCCGATCAGGCGCTCCAGCGTCATGCGGGCCACCTCGCGGCGGGTCTGGTCGAAGGAGGACAGGGTGATGGCCTCCGGGGTGTCATCAATGATGAGGTCCACACCGGTGGCGGTCTCAAGGGCGCGGATGTTGCGGCCCTCACGGCCGATGATGCGGCCCTTCATCTCGTCGCTGGGCAGCGGCACGACGCTGACGGTGGTCTCGCTGCAATGGTCGGCAGCGCAGCGGGCAATGGCCTGACCGATCAGGTTCCGGGCCAGATTGTCGCAGTTCTCCTTCAGGTCGGTCTCATAGGCAGCCACACGGACGGCCTTTTCATGGGTCAGCTCCTCGTCCACCTTGTGCAGCAGCACTTCGCGGGCGTCTTCCTGACTCAGGCCGGCCAGTGTCTCAAGCCGCTCCATCTCCTTGGCGCGGATGGCGTCCACCTCGGCCAGATGGGCTTCGGCTTCTTCCTTCTTTTTCTTGAGCTCTTCTTCGCGTTTTTCCAGCGCCTCGGTCTTGCGGTCGAGGGCGGTCTCTTTCTGGTCGATGCGGTTCTCCTGCCGGGTGATCTCAGCGCGGCGCTGCTTGATCTCCTTGTCGGCTTCGGCCTTCTGGGCGTCCACTTCCGCTTTCAGGCGGAAGGCTTCGTCCTTGGCCTCCAGAACGGCTTCTTTGCGTTTTTGGTCTGCGGTCTTGATCGCTTCGTTCACCAGCCGGGTCGCCTCGGCTTCGGCGCTGCCGATCTGAGCCTCAGCGGTCTTTTTACGGTTGTTGTAACCAATAAAATAACCCCCGCCGATGCCAGCAGCAATTGCGACGATCACGACCACGATCCATCCGATCGTGGGCATTGTGTTCACTCTCCTCAAAGTTAAAGTTTCAAAATTCAACTCATGCTGGAGACGCTGCCGGGCAAGGCGTGGGTCAACAATACAAAAATCAAGCTCGCAATACAAAACAGGCCGCAAAAACGAGACACCACGGCCCAAGGCCGAGGCTGCTTTTCGGTACAGTCCTGTTATTTCGAAGGTTTTGTTATAAAAACGGGCAGATGAAGCCCCATTGAACTTTGGTTGCGGATATCCCCTGCACGCAGCGTCATGGAATCCATACTACCTCTTATATTACGAAACATTTGAATCAATGTCAAGATATTTTACAAATTAAACTCTTACTCCAGATACATTCTTCTCAATCTCATCAGGCGGGCGGGGGTCAGGCCGTATTCGGCTTCAAGGTAGGCATCGGCGCTGCCGCAGCGGCTGCGGATGGTGGAGAGCACCAGTTCCACCGATTCGGGGTGGACGCCCGCGATGCCCTGATAGAACTTCTTCTGCTCCGGCCGGGCGGCGATTTCCTCGGCGTGCTCGGCCCAGATCTTTTCCAGCTCCGGGCGGCGGCACTCGTTCGTTTGGACGAAATCGGCGTAGATCGTCTCGTCCGAAGCGCCCAGCGCCAGCAAAATCAGCATGGCCGCCACGCCGGTGCGGTCTTTGCCGCCGGAGCAATGGAAGAGCACCGGCGTCTCGCCCGCTTCCAGCGCCCGGAACAGCTCCTTGTACGCCTTATTTCCGAAGAGCATCTGCTTGTACATGGCGTCGGCCATCCGGCGGCCCTCATCGGGCTTGCCCTCCAGCAGCTTTTCCCGATCCTCCGGCGAGAAGTCCACCTCTTTGCCGCCGTCAAGGCAAAGCCCGCAGATGCGGACCAGCCGTGCACCGTCCGGCACATAGTCCGGCATCTTCTCGGCCTCCTGCTCGCTGCGCAGATCGAGGATGAGCCGCAGCCCAAGGGAATCCAGCAGTTTCCGGTCTGCGTCGCTCGTCAACAGACCGGTGGGGATGCCGCGATAGATCTGACCCCAGCGGACATGCTTGCCCTCGTCGGCTTCGTAGCCGCCCAGCTCCCGGAAGTTGCTGCCGCCCGCAAAGGGCAGCTGGGTGCCCGGCGCGGGGTGGGGCACCGGCTTTTCCACCGCCGTGCTGGAAAGCACGGGCATATTATAAAACGGCTTGGCCGGCCGGCCCCGCCGGGGCGGCAGCGACGCCGTGCCCCCCAGCACCTCCATCAGGTAGCCGCGCAGCAGGTCGAGGTAGGCGGAATTGTGATCCCGCCGCTGCACCATGGAAACGCAGAGCGGCGGCATATCCTCAATGAGAACGTCCCGCACCCGGTCCAGCTCCCGCCGGGCCCCCGGCTCGTAGCGGGTCAGGCAGGTGCATAGCTGCTCCTGCACCAGATAGTACGCCTGATAGAAGCTGGGGCCGATCTCGGCGTCGGGGGCAAAGCCCGCCTTGGCGCACGCATCCCACAGCGGCGCAAAGAGATCCTGCCGCAGACTGGGCAGCAGCACCCGCTGCCCCCGCAGCGCCGCCAGCGGCACCCGCTCCTTTTCCCAGAAGGGATGCCCCCGCGGCACCAGCAGACAGGCCGGGTCCGCCCGCAGGGTGGTGCGGGCCAGCACCGGGGCCACACAGCCGAGGTCCATCACAAGGCCCGCATCCAGCTCCCCCTGCTCCACGCCGTCGGCCACGGCGTCGTTGTTCAGCAGCCGGAACCGCATCTCGATGTGGGGGTACTGCTGGCGGAACTTGTCCAACTGCGTTTCCAGCCCCGGCAGGTAATCCGGCACCAGCGAGACGCTGATGCCGATCCGCACCGGCTGGGCCGACTGGATCTCAGCGTGGAGAGCCGCCTGCATCTGCTGGAACTGTTCCACCACCGGGGCCGCATGGCGCTGCAAGCTCAGCCCCCGCTCGGTGAGCGAGAGCTTGTGGTGGGCGCTGACGAACAGCGGCCCGCAGAGTTCGGCCTCCAGCGCGGTGATGCTCTGCCGCAGCGCTTGGCGCGACAAAAACAGCCGCTGGGCTGCGCGGGTGTAGTTCATCTCCTCGCACAAAACCAGAAAATAATGCAGCTGGCGGATATCCATGGGGTCCCTCCTGAAACAGTCGTGGGGTACATTCAGAATAGATAAAGAATACCGCCTTTTGCCCGAATTGTAAAGGCGGCAGAGGAAAAAACGCAGGCGAAGATTGACAGCCCCGCCCGCCGGGTGTAGACTTTCCTCAGCATCTCTATTATAAACGAAAGAAGGTCCTCTTATGAAAGTCATCGCTACGGAAAAAGCCCCCGGTGCCATCGGCCCCTATTCGCAGGGCTTCGTCACCAACGGTTTCGTCTATACTTCCGGCCAGATCCCGGTAAACCCTGCCGACGGCACGATCCCTGCCGGCATCGCCGCTCAGGCCCAGCAGAGCTGCAGGAACGTGGGTGCCATCCTCGAAGCGGGCGGCAGCAGCTTTGAAAAGGTGGTCAAGACCACCTGCTTCCTCGCCGATATCGCGGATTTTGCGGCCTTCAACGAGGTCTACGCCAAGTTCTTCACCTCCAAGCCCGCCCGCAGCTGCGTGGCCGTCAAGGACCTACCCAAGGGCGTCCTGTGCGAGATCGAGGCCATCGCCGAGGCGTAAGCGCCCGGCTGATTTTTCCCTATATTGCCGCAAAAAAGACCAGAACCGCCCCGCCGCACCGGCAGGAGGTTCTGGTCTTTGCTTTTTATTCGGGAACCGGACGCGCTGCCCTGACGTTGCGCGCGGCGGTTACTTCAGGAACTTGTGCACCGCACGGGCGACGATGCCGCCCAGAATGCCGGAGACGAGGAACTCGGCCACGCCCTGCACGCCGACCAGCAGGACGACGAACATGAGGGGGTTGGCCGCGCCCTTGACGGACACGAGGTTCTGGACATAGTCGCAATTGTAGAAGGCCAGCACGATGTAGCCCATGAAGAACAGAGTGTTCAGGGCCGGGGCACACATGGCGCTGAGGATGTAGCTCCACGTACCGGGCTTATCGAACTTTTTCAGGCCGCTGAAGATCAGGCCGACACACAGGCCCATCAGCACGCGCATCCCCACGCAGAGGATGAAGGTGTTGACGGGGCTGACCTGAAACAGCGCACCGGTCATGGCCGAAGCGCCGGTGACGGCGTCATAGAAGCTCACCACGCCGAACACGCCGCCCAGAACGGCACCCGCTGCCGGGCCCATGGTGATCGCGCCCACGGCGATGGGAAGGGTCAAAAAGCTCATGTAAAGCGGGCCCATGGGCACACTGCCCAGACCGATGGCCTTCATGACCAGCTCGATGGCGACCAGCAGTGCCAGCCGGGTGAGAGTACGAAGATCGTTGTTTTTCATAATTCAGTTTTTCCTCCTGCTGCCGTTCCGCCCTTAGCGTCGGATACGGCGCAAACCTGCCCGCTCTGTGCGGGATGTTTTTCTTTTTATGCGAACGTTGGGAAACGCTTGTCAGGGCATACTCCGAACGTAGATGTCAAAATTTCAGTCCTGCCGACCGCCGGGCCACCGTCAGCACCTTGCTGACCGCCACCGATGTGTCCAGCATCCGGCTGCACAGCTCCTGATCGCCGCCTGCAATGGCGCGGGCAAAGGCGTGGAACTCCGCCGCCTGACGGGGCTTGCCGCCGTTGAGGTTGAAATGCTCCTCCCGCCCCTCGTTCGGGTGGAAAGTGACGCCGCCGCACCAGTTGGCGGTGGATTTCTGCAAAATATAGCCCTTCGTGCCTTGGATGACGTACCGGGCGGGAGCACTGCAGTCCTTAGCCGCCATGCAGACGGCCCGGAAGCTGTTGTAATCCATGGTCAGGATGCCGCTGGTGTCGATTCCGCGCTCAATGTTGGCGGTGTAGTGCACCTGATTCGGCTCCCCGAACAGGCCCACCACGTAGCTGATGTTGTACACGTTCAGGTCCATCAGCGCGCCGCCCGCGCGGGCCGGGTCAAAGGAAGTGGGGGTCTCCCCGGCGCAGAATGCGTCGTACCGACTGGAATACTGGCTGAAGTTGCACTGCACCAGCTTCACCGTGCCGATGCGGGGCAGCAGCTCCCGGATCTTGTTGTAATTTTCAAGGTATTGGGTGGTCATGGCTTCGAACAAAAAGACCTTTTTCCGCCGGGCCAGATTGGCCAGCTCCTCGGCCTGTAAGGCGTTCACGGCCATCGGCTTTTCCACGATGACGTGCTTGCCCGCCTCAAGGGCCACCTTGGCGTAGCGGGCGTGCTGGTTGTTCGGCACCGCCAGATAGACCACATCGACCCACTGCAGCAGCTCAAAGTAATTGGTGGTGTGCTGCGGGATATGGTACTGCTCACACAGCTCGGCGGCCGCGGGCGCACTGCGCTGGGTGCTGCAAAGGGCCTGTACCGTGAACGGCGAGTCCTCCCCCGCCAGCCACGGCAAAAATTCCCCCACGATCATGCCCGTGCCCAGAATTCCTAATTTCATTCTCTTCTCCCTATCCTGTTGTTCGTCAGCCGGCCTTGGCTCCCTCTTCGCGGCGGTCCCGGCGCTGGGGATGCGGGCGGCGGGCGCGGCGGAAGTTCTGGTTCCGCTTTTTGCCGCCTCCGGCGTGGTGCTGCGGTGCATTCATCTGGTACAGCAGCGCCAGACCCTTGAGCAGCAGCTCCGGGTCATAGGTCAGCGGATGGCGGCACAGGGGCGTGACGTATTTTGCAAGCCCGCCGGTGACGACCAAGGTCGCCGGGCGGCCCAGCTCCTCTTCGATCCGCTGGGTGATGCCGTCCAGCAGGACAGCGGTGCCCAGCACCGAGCCGGAGAGCATACAGCTCTCAGTGTTGGTGCCGATGGCGTTTTTCGGGGAGGCCAAATGCACCTGCGGCAGCTGGGCGCAGCGCTCTCCCAGCGCCCGCAGCCCAGTGGACAGGCCGGGGCAGATGACGCCGCCCCGGAACACCCGGTTCTCGTCCACAACGTTGAAGGTGGTAGCCGTGCCGAGGTCCACCGTGATGACCGGCAGCGGGAACTTGGCCGCCGCGTAGGCCGCATCCACAAGGCGGTCCTTGCCGACGGCGGCGGGGTTGGGCACGCCCATGGTCAGCCCGGTGCGGATCTCCGGCGAAACGATGACCGGCTTTTTGCCGGTGTAATAACGGGCGCACTCGGCCAGCGCCCCGGTGATGGAGGGGACCACGCTGGTCAGCACAGCACCCTCGAACCGGATGGGCTTTTCGGGGTGGCGGCGGTGCGCAAACACCTTTTCCATCTCGGCGCGGTATTCCGCCGCCGTCCGGGTGCGCACCGTATCCATGTGGGCCACAAAGCATACACGTCCGTCCTTGATGCCGCCGAGGGCGACGGTGGTGTTGCCTATATCAATGGCTAAGATCATATTTGAGGAAACCTTTCCTGTTTGAACCTCTCCGTCAATGCTTCGTATTGTCCCCTCCCCTACCGGGAAAGGCTCCCTCCGGCCGGAGGGAGATGCCGCGTAAGCGACAAAGGGTGGACGACTGGCGAGCCGTAGGCTCGACCGAGAGGTTTATTCCTATAAGTCAAGGGTTATTTTACCGCATTTTCCCGCCGGTTACAAGGCCTCCAAAAAGATTTTATTGTGCTGGCGGCAATTTTGCATTATACTAGGGGGAGCAAACCGAAGATTTGGGAGGTTTTTGGATGGATCTGAAAGGAAAATGCGTCCTGTTGGGCGTTACCGGCGGCATCGCCGCCTATAAAATGGCGAACGTCGCCAGCGCACTGCGCAAGCTGGGGGCCGATGTGGAGGTCATCATGACCCAAAACGCCACCCAGTTCATCACGCCCATCACATTTGAGACCCTCACCGGCCACAAGTGCATGGTGGACACCTTCGACCGCGATTTCAAGTTCGAGGTCACCCACATTTCGCTGGCGAAAAAGGCCGATATCATCCTTGTGGCCCCGGCCACGGCCAACGTCATCGCCAAGATGGCCCACGGCATCGCCGACGACATGCTGACCACCACCATCCTCGCGGCCAAGTGCCCGAAGCTGGTCTCCCCCGCCATGAACACCGGGATGCTGGAAAATCCCATCACGCAGGACAACATCGCCACGCTGGAGAAGTACGGCTTCACCGTCATCCCCTCCGAGAGCGGCGTGCTGGCCTGTAAGGACGTGGGCAGCGGCCGTCTGCCGAAGGAGGACGTCCTCATGGAGTACATCCTCCACGCCATCGCCCGCCCGAAGGACCTTGCCGGGCTGCACATCGCCGTGACCGCCGGGCCCACGCAGGAGCCGCTGGACCCTGTGCGCTACCTGACCAACCACTCCACCGGCAAGATGGGCTATGCCGTGGCCCGTGCCGCCGCCATGCGGGGGGCTGACGTCACCCTCATCCACGGCCCCACGGCTCTGCCACCGGTCAAGTTCGTGGAGGATGTGCCCATCACCACCGCGCAGGACATGTACGACGCCGTGACCAGCCGCTTTGACGGCATGGACGTCCTCGTGATGGCCGCCGCCGTGGCCGACTACCGCCCCGCCACCGTGGCCGATGACAAGATCAAGAAAAAGGACGGTGACCTGTCCATTCCCGTGGAGCGCACCGCCGACATCCTTGGCACCATCGGCCCGAAGAAAACGAAGCAGTTCCTCTGCGGCTTCTCGATGGAAACCCGCGACATGCTTGAAAATTCCTCCGCCAAGCTGACCAAGAAGAACCTCGACATGGTGGTCGCCAACAACCTAAAAGTGGCCGGTGCCGGTTTCGGCGTGGACACCAATGTGGTCACCTTCATCACCCCGGACGGCTCCCGCGAGCTGCCCCTCATGAGCAAGTCCGACGTCGCCGACGCGATCCTCGACGAGATCCTGAAACGGCGGAAGTGACCGCCCAGACAAAAAGAAACCCCGCTGACGCGGGGTTTCTTTTTGTCTGGCTGTTTTATTTCACCATCATCTTGCTGGCTTTATAGATATCGCCGCAGCCGAGGGTGATGACGAGGTCGCCTTCGCGGGCGTTCTCCTTGACCCACTGAGCCGCTGCTTCAAGGCTGTCCACCAGCACCGAGTTCGGGATCTGGGCGGCCAGCTTCGCGCTGGTGATGGAGGGGTCGTTGGGCTCGCGGCTGCCCATGATGGGGGTGATGACCGTGATATCGGGGATCTTGAAGACGTCCACAAAGTCGTTGAACAGCATCTTGGTCCGGCTGTATGTAAACGGCTGGTGGACGGCGATGAGGCGCTTGTAGCCCATCTCGCGGGCGGTGGTGAGGGTAGCACGGATCTCGGTGGGGTGGTGGGCGTAGTCGTCCACGACGACCGCACCGTTGCACTCGCCGTAGAGCTCAAAGCGGCGGCCCGCGCCCTTGAAGTTCAGGGCAGCCTCGGCGCACTGCTCCACGGTCAGGCCCACAAAGCGGCAGACGGCACACATGGCCAGCGCATTATAAACGTTGTGGCGGCCGGGCACGGACAGGCGGATGTGGCCGGTGATTTTGCCCCACTCCTTGAGGTCGAACTCAAAGAAGCCGGGCTTGTACTCCTGCACATTGATGGCGCGGTAGTCGCCGTCGTTCTCGATGCCAAAGGTGCGGACGCGGCGGTCCAGCGTGTACATGACATCCATGGTGTTCTTGTCGTCGGCGTTGGCGAAGATCATGAACTGGGTCATCAGGGCGAAGCGCTTGAAGGCGAACTTCAGCTCACCCATGCTGCCGTAGTAGTCCAGATGATCGTTGTCGATGTTCAGCACAACGGACAGGTAGGGGGTCAGTTTGAGGAAGGTCTCGGAATACTCACAGGCCTCGATGACGATGTCATCGCCCTTACCGGCCTTGCCGTAGCCGTTGATGAGGGGCAGCTTGCCGCCGATGACGGCAGAGGGGTCGCGGCCCGCCAGCTCCAGCGCGGTGGTGATCATGGACGTGGTGGTCGTCTTGCCGTGGGTGCCGGAGACGCAGATGCTGTCCTTGTACAGGCGGCTGACATAGCCCAGCAGGACGCTGCGCTCCACGGTGGGGATGCCATAGGAATCGGCGGCGTTCAGCTCCACGTTGTCCTTCGCGATGGCGGCAGAGTAGACCACGAGGTCGGTGCCGATGACGTTGTCGGCGCTATGGCCCAGCGAGACCTTCACGCCCATCTCCCGCTCGTAGCGGATGATGCTGCCATCCAGCACATCACTGCCGGAGATGATATATCCCTTGGCGTGCAGGATCTGGATCAGCGGGTACATGCCGCTGCCGCCGCAGCCGATGAAGTGGATCTTCTTCACATTATCAAGCAAGTGCTTGGTATAGTCAGTAACAAACATATTCAGGCAACCTCCAAATAGACACAAACGGCCGCAGCGCAGACCGATCTCATTTTAATTCACCATGTGGTACTACTTATTATATAATTTTTGGCGGACAAAATAAACAGTTCCGAGCGAATTTTCGGAAAGAACCATAAAAAACCGGTTTATTTTGTGACAACTGTACACAAATGCCAGCCTTTTTCCGCCAGAATCAGCGATTCACAAAAGATTCACATTTCATTTTTGTGATTGCCTAACAAACTTTAAACTTTTGTGCTATGATAATTCAGGATTTTGAAGAAACCAACGCGCTGCGGCCTGGCCCGGCGAACAGAAGAGGAGTATCGAACATGAAGATCAAGATCACTGCGGACAGCACCTGTGACCTGTCCGAAACGCTGCTGCGGCAGTGGAATATCTCGCTCATCCCCATGCACATCCTGATGGGCGAGGAAAGCCTGCTGGACGGCGTTACCGTCCGCCCCGCCGATGTGTTCACCCATGTGCAGAACGGCGGCAAGATGCCGAAATCCGCTGCCCCGAACCTCGTGGAGTACACGGATTTCTTTGCGCCCTTTGCTAAAGACTACGATGCCGTCATCCACATCTGTGTCGGGTCCAAGTTCTCGTCCTGCTGCCAGAACGCAAAACTCGCCGCGCAGGAGTTCGGGAACGTCTCAGTCGTGGATAGCGAGAACATCTGCACCGGGCAGGGCTATCTCGTCCTGCGGGCAGCCAAGCTCGCGGCGGACGGCCTGCCGCCCCGGAACATCTGTATGCGGCTGCAAGCCCTTGCCAAGAAGGTCGATCTCAGCTTCGTGCTCAACCAGTTGGACTACATGGCCAAGAGTGGCCGCTGCTCCGGCGTGCTGGCCTTCGGGGCCAACATTCTGGGCATCAAGCCCAGTCTGGCCGTCATCGACGGCGAGCTGAAGGTGGTCAAGAAGTACCGCGGTCAGCTTCCCATCTGCGTGGGCAAATACATCACCGAGAAGCTGGCTGACCGAGACGACATCGATACCAGTGTCGTCTTCCTCTCCTCCTGCCAGCCCAAACCCGGCTGTTTGGAGGCCGTCAAGGCCGGGCTTGCACAGTACGGCAAGTTCGAGCAGATCATCGAGACGGACATCGGTACCACCATCGGCGGCTACTCCGGCCCCGGCACCATCGGTATCGTTTTTGCCACAAAGTAAATCGCACCGCACAAAAGCACCCCACCGGCAGCAGACGCTGCGGATGGGGTGCTGTTTGCTGTTACGGGTGGATGGAGGTGCGGACGAGGGCGCGTTTCAGGCGGGCCTGTGCCAGCTCATAGTCGCGCTTATCAAGGTTCTTCTGAGCCAAGATCTCCTCCGCGCGCTTCTTCGAAGCTTCGGCGCGGGCCTGATCGATCTGCTCGGCCCACTCCCAAGTGGTCGCGACCAGCCGGACGTCGCCGTCCAGCACGGTGAGCATCCCGCCCATACAGGCGGCGCGGCGGCGGGTTCCCTCCGCGTCCACGATGTGCGCCTCGCCCATGCCCAGCGCGGTGCAGTAATCGCCGTGCTTGGCCAGAATGGCAAGGTCGCCGTCGATGGCGCGGCAGACCACCCGCTCGGCCTGACCGTCAAAGGCGCAGCCGTCCGGTGTGACCACCGTCAGATGAAAGGTCGTCATGGTTTACCCCTTCTTCGCCTTGGCGAACACGTCGTCGATGGTGCCCGCGAACAGGAAGGCGCTCTCCGGCAGGTCGTCGCACTCGCCGTCGAGGATCATCTTGAAGCCGCGCAGCGTCTCCTTCAGCGGCACATACTGGCCGGGCATACCGGTGAACTGCTCTGCCACATGGAAGCTCTGGGACAGGAAGCGCTGCACCTTGCGGGCGCGGCTGACAGTCCGCTTGTCTTCCTCGCTCAGCTCGTCCATGCCCATGATGGCGATGATGTCCTGCAGCTCCTTATAGCGCTGCAGAACCTTCTGGACGGCGCGGGCGACCTCGTAATGCTCCTGACCCACGACTTCGGGGCTGAGGATGCGGCTGGTGGAATCCAGCGGATCCACGGCCGGGTAAATGCCCTGCGAGGCAATATCACGGCTCAGGACCGTGGTGGCATCCAGATGGGTGAAGGTGGTGGCGGGAGCCGGGTCGGTCAGGTCGTCGGCGGGAACGTAGACGGCCTGAACCGAGGTGATGGAGCCCTTGCGGGTGGAGGTGATGCGCTCCTGCAGAGCGCCCATCTCGGTGGCCAGCGTGGGCTGATAGCCGACGGCGGAAGGCATACGGCCCAGCAGAGCCGAAACTTCCGAACCGGCCTGCGTGAAACGGAAGATGTTGTCGATGAAGAGCAGCACGTCCTGATTCTTGACGTCGCGGAAGTACTCCGCCATGGTCAGGCCGGACAGTGCCACGCGCATACGGGCTCCGGGGGGCTCGTTCATCTGGCCGTAGACCAGCGCGGTCTTGTTGATGACGCCGCTCTCGGTCATTTCGCCGTAGAGGTCGTTGCCCTCACGGGTGCGCTCGCCGACGCCGGTGAACACCGAGTAGCCGTTGTGCTCGGTGGCGATGTTATAGATCAGCTCTTGGATCAGGACGGTCTTGCCGACGCCGGCACCGCCAAACAGGCCGATCTTGCCGCCCTTGGCGTAGGGGCAGATCAGGTCAACGACCTTGATGCCGGTCTCCAAGATCTCAGTGGTGGACTGCTGCTCCTCGTAGCTGGGGGCAGGGCGGTGGATGGGCCAATAGGCCTCGGCTTCCGGGGCGGGCTTGTTGTCCACCGGCTCGCCCAGCAGGTTGAACACGCGGCCTAGGCACTGGTCGCCGACGGGCACCTTGATGGACTCGCCGGTATCCACGGCCTCGGTGCCGCGCACCAAGCCATCGGTGCTGCTCATTGCGATGCAGCGGGCCACATTGTCGCCCGTCAGCTGGGCCACCTCGACGATGAGCTTCTCGCCGTGGTTGTCGATCTCAATGGCGTTGAGCAGCTCCGGCAGCTGTCCATCCTCGAACTGGATGTCCAGCACCGGGCCGATGACTTGGATCACCTTGCCGATGTGTTTTTCGGACATAGGCTACAACTCCTTTTCTAACCTCTCAGTCGAGCCTTCGGCTCGCCAGCTCCCCTAGTAGGGGAGCCTCTGGCGTATCCAGCAAGCTTCATCCGACTGCCAAGGCCTCCCCTATTAGGGGAGGTGGCAATGCGAAGCATTGACGGAGAGGTTCATTTTCGTTAAATCTCCGCGCCGGCCACGATCTCCGTGATCTCCTGCGTGATGGCGGCCTGACGGGCGCGGTTGTAATACAGATTCAGATGGTCGATCATTTCGCCCGCATTCTTGGTCGCGGCGTCCATGGCGGTGCGGCGGGCGGCCAACTCGCTGGCCACGCTCTCGCACACGGCACCGTAGACGATGCCCGCAACATATTCGGGGATGATGGCACGGAACACTTCCTCGCTGCTGGGCTTGTACAAGATCTGGCTGCGGCGGGCGGCGGCCTTCTGCTCCTCGGTAGGCTCGATGGTCAGGGGCAGCACCTCCATGGTGGCCGCCGTCTGGGTCATCATCGAGTCGAACCGGGTGTAGCAGATCTTCACCGCGTCGTAGTCGCCTTTCAAAAAGCCCTCGGTGATCTTACGGGAGAGGGAGAAGCACTCGCCCACCGAGATCTCTGCCGCCAGCAGCACTTCGTCGGTGAACAGGTCGGCCCCGTGGTGGGCGAAATATTCCGCCGACCGCTTGCCGATGGGCAGCACGGTAACGGGGCCTTCCTGCGCGTCGGCCTGTTTCAGCACGTTGCTGTTGTAGCCGCCCGCAAGGCCGCGGTCGCCTGCGATGACGATGAGCAGGGTGCGTTTGATCTCGTCCCGGCGCAGATACGGGTTGCGGGCGCGGGGGTCCGCCGCCGCAATGCCGGTCAGTGTTTCGTGCAGCGTCTCAAAATAGGGGCGGCTGTGTTCGACACGCTCCTTGGCACGGCGCATTTTGGAGGAAGCCACCAGCTCCATGGCCTTGGTGATCTGCATGGTACTTTCTACGCTTTTGATGCGCAGCTTGATGTCCTTCATGGAACCTGCCATGCGTTACGCCTCCTTCCCTCAGTGCGCCTTGACGAAGCTCTCGGTGTAAGTGGACAGAACGCCCTTGAGTGCTTCCTCGGTATCCTTGTCCAGATTGCCGGTGGTGCGGATGGTCTCCATGACCTTGGCACCGTCGGCATTGTTGTCGAGATATTCGTACAGGCCCTTTTCGTACTCTGCCACATCCGGCACCTTGATCTTCACGAGGTAATCGTGGATGGTCGCATACAGGATGGCCACCTGCTTTTCCACGGCTACGGGTGCCGAGCGGTTCTGCTTGAGCACTTCCACGATGCGCTCGCCCTGTGCCAGACGCGCCTTGGTGTCGGCGTCCAGATCGGAACCGAACTGCGCGAAGGACTGCAGCTCACGGTACTGGGAGTAGATCAGCTTCAGGGTGCCCGCGACCTTCTTCATGGCCTTGATCTGGGCGTTGCCGCCGACGCGGGACACCGAGATGCCGGGGTTGACTGCCGGCATGACGCCGGAGTGGAACAGCTCCGTCTCAAGGAAGATCTGGCCGTCGGTGATGGAGATGACGTTCGTCGGGATGTAGGCGGAAACGTCGCCCGCCTGCGTCTCGATGATGGGCAGAGCCGTCAGGCTGCCGCCGCCCAGCTCGTTGGAGAGCTTGGCCGCGCGCTCCAGCAGACGGGAGTGCAGATAGAAGACGTCACCGGGGTAAGCTTCACGTCCCGGCGGACGGCGGATCAGCAGCGAGAGGGCACGGTAAGCCACCGCGTGCTTGGACAGGTCGTCGTAGATGATGAGGACGTGCTTGCCCTTGTACATGAAGTATTCGCCCATAGCACAGCCGGAGTAGGGGGCGATATACTGCAGCGGCGACAGTTCGGACGCCGTGGCCGACACGACGATGGTGTAGCCCATGGCCCCGGCCTCGGTCAGGCTCTGGACGAGGTTCGCCACGGTCGAGCGCTTCTGGCCGATGGCCACGTAGATGCAGATGACGTCCTTGCCCTTCTGGTTGATGATGGTATCGGCGGCGATGGTGGTCTTACCGGTCTGACGGTCGCCGATGATGAGCTCGCGCTGGCCGCGGCCGATGGGGATCATCGAGTCGATGGCCTTGATGCCGGTCTGGAGCGGCTCCTTGACGGGCTGGCGGTCGATGATGCCGGGAGCCTTGCTCTCAATGGCGCGGAACTCGGTGGTCTCGATGGGGCCTGCGCCGTCGATGGGCTGGCCCAGTGCGTTGACAACACGGCCGATCATGGCGTCGCCGACCGGCACGGAAACGACCTTTCCGGTGCGCTTGACGGTGCTGCCCTCTTTGATGCCGACGTCGGAGCCCAGCAGAACGATGGAGACGGTGTTCTCCTCAAGGTTCTGGGCCATGCCGTATTCGCCGTTATCAAACTGGAGCAGCTCACCGGCCATGCACTTTTCCAGACCGCTGGCGCGGGCGATACCGTCACCGACCATGATGACCGTGCCGACCTCGCTCTGCTCGATCACGTTTTCGTAGTGCTTGATCTGCGCCCGGATGATCTTGGAGATTTCTTCAGGTTTCAGTTGCATTGTCTTGTATTCACCACTCAATTCTTTGTTCAGATTATTGGGGCGGATTAAACGGTGATCCCTGCGATGCTGCGGCGGAGGCTGGCCAGACGGTTCTGCACCGTGCCGTCCAGCTCGGTGCCCTCGATGTCCAGCCGGATGCCGCCCAGCACGCCCGGCTCAACCTTGGTCTTCAGGTCGATCTTCTTGCCGGTCACGGCCTCCAGCTTCTCGTGGAGCCGTTCGGTCTGCTCCGCCGTCATGGGGATGGCGGAGGTCGCCGTGGCTTCGAGGATGCCGTGGGCCTGATTGTACTTCACGCGGAACGCGCGTGCGCAGCCGGGCAGCTCCCGCAGGGTGCCCTTTTCGCACAGGATCTTCAGAAAGTTCAGCACATAGAGGTGGACCTTGCCCCGAAACGCTTCGTCCAGCAGGGCGCAGCGCTCTTTTTTCGGGATGCTGGGGATGCTGAGCAGGTGGAGGTACTCCGGGTCACCCTTCAGGATGGCCGAAACCTCGTCCAGCTCGCCCAGAATGCGGGTCTCCAGCCCTTCCTCCGCTGCTAGGTCGTACAAGCTTCCGCCGTACATCCTTGCGATCTCGGTCATGATGCTTCACCCACATTTTTGATAAATTCGTCGATCAGGTCCTTGTGGTCGGCTTCCTTGATCTCGCGCTCGACCACCTTGGAGGCGATCTCCATCGCCATGCCGCCGATCTCGTCCTTGGCCTCGTTCACAGCCTTCTTGCGCTCCTGCGCAATGTCGGCTTCGGCCTTCTGCTTGAGGGCAGCGGCCTGTGCGCGGGCCTCGCCCAGCAGCTCTTCGCTGCGGGCAGCCGCAGTCTTCTGGGCCGATGCGACGATCTGGTTGGCCTCATTGCGGGCATTCTGCAGGTTCTGCTCATACTCCGCCTTCATGGCCTCGGCCTCGGTGCGGAGCTTTTCGGCGTCCGCGATCTGGCTGTCGGCTTTGGCCTTGCGCTCGGCAATGACCTTTTTGACCGGGTTCAGCAGCAGCTTTTTGAAGATCACGAGCTGGATCATCAGGTTGCAGATCTGGGCCACGAAAGTCCAGCCGTCCAGCGTGATCAGTGCCTGATAAAGTTGCATAAGCGTCTCCCCTTTCTTTTATATTTTTTCGGGGAGCGCTCAGCCCAGATAGTTCATGAACATACCGGGTGCGAGGAAGATCAGCAGCAGACCGGTGACGAAGCCGTAAATACCGGTGGTCTCAGACAGTGCGACGCCGAGGATCAGGGTGCTGGTGACGTCGCTCTTGCATTCGGGCTGACGGCCAACGGCCTCACAAGCCGCAGCGGCGGCGTTGCCTTCGCCGATGCCGGGGCCGATACCAGCGATCAGAGCAAGACCTGCGCCGATGCCGCAGCCAGCCAGAGCGATACCACGAGCCAGAAGTTGAAAGTCAGTCATAATAGTTGTCCTCCTGAAAAATTGTGTTGGGGGATGCCGGATTTAGTCCTCACCGGCAGCACGTTTGATGAAGATGGTGGTCAGAGTACAGAAGATGAACGCCTGAATACAGCCGCCGAACCAGTCGAAATACAGGCCCGTAAAGGCCGGGATGCCGATCTGGAACAGTTGGAGCTGGCTCAGGAAGCCGGGCAGCCAGCCGAACACGACATGGCTCAGGCTTGCCAGCGCCCAGTACAGCAGGGTGGAAATGACCGTACCGGACAGGATATTGCCAAAGTGACGGAACGCCATGCTGACGGGGGTCGAGATCTCCGACAGGACGTTGATGGGTGCCATGAGGAAGATGGGGTCGAGCAGCCCTTTCAGGTAAGCAAGGATGCCGTTCGTCTTGATCTTGTAGTACATGATCAGCACGAAGACCACGATGGCCCATGCGGCCTCGGTGTTGAGGTCAGCCGTCGGGCTCCACAGGCCCACCACACTGATCAGGTTGCACCCGATGCTCAGCGCGAAGATTGCGCCGACCAGCGGGATATACTGGTCAAAATGAGTTCCCATATTGTCACGGACGAACTGATCCAGCCGTTCTACGATGAACTCGGCGGCGGCCTGCCGCTTGGAGACATTTTCCAGTTTCAGGTCATGCCCCAGCCAGAAGGCCAGCGCCGTCAGCAGCGCCATCACGATCCACGTGCTCACGAGGGTCTGGGTGATCTTGAGATCTCCCAGCACCGGGATATTCGTATGGATGGTATACAGGATCTTTGCGCCGTTCAGTTCCATTTGTTAGGTTTCACCCCCTTTTTCACCGGGAGCTTCGGCCTGTGCAGGGGCCTCGGCCGGAGCGTCTTCCACCGAGACGTCCTGCGCGGGGGCCGCTGCAAGGGGCTTATACTTGCCCGTTATTTGCAGGTAATAAATGGTGATCCGAGGGAAAAACAACGGCAGGACACTGGCAAACGGCTGGAAGCAGGGGGCAGCGATGGCCACGATGACCCAGACGGCCTGCATCAGCATCCGGCTGTTGTGGGAAAGCTGCAATTTTGCCTTGCGGCGCTTTTCGTCCGGCTCGTCAAGGATCTTCTGCACGACGAAGCAGATGCCCGCAAAGTTTGCGACGGCGACGGCTGCACCCACGAGCCCGCCCAGCACAACGGTATCGTCGAACTTGACCCAGCCCACCAGATGCAGCGCCGCGAAGATCACCCACATGGCCGCCGTGCAGACGGCGGTGCCGCAGGTGATGCGCAGCAGTTCTTTTTTGGATTCCGGCTGCAATTTCATAGCAAACCCTCCAACGTTCATTGATGCGAGTTGAAGCCGACACGATGATTCTTGTCCTTTTTGGCGCGATCCATCCGCTCCTTGGCAAAGACCCAGAAATTTTGTGCCCCCGCAGCCAGCCCCAGAAAAATGCCCGGAAGGTACACCCACTCCGGCCACGCCCAATGGCTCGTGGCCCACCAGCAGCCGCCCAAGCACAGCAAAAGCGGCAGCAGCATATTCAGCCCCAGCTGGGTCAGCCAGACGATATCCTCCAGCGCTTTGTACAGGCCTTTCAACGGTGTTCCTCCTTCTGGTTTTGGCTGCGAAGCGCACACCATGCGGCAGCTCTTTCGCAAAGAATCTTTTTTGTCAAAGAATCTTATAGGGATAGTATAATTCAAAGCGTCGGATTTTTCAATCAATTTTCCACTGAATTCTAGTAAAACTTCATAGTTTGTTTATTCTTACTTCATAACTGTCCGCAGCAGACGGATTTTGTCCGCCACAGGCAGCATCATGACCAAAAAACGAATGAGTTCTTTGTGCAAAAAGCCCCGCCGGGCTCGTGTGACCGAACCCGGCGGGGTGAAAAAGAATTTCGATTTTTCGGCTTACCAGAGGTTTGCCGTCTCGTTGTACAGGCCCTCATAGCTCTTCGCGGAGAGATCCCAGCTGAAGTCGCACTCCATATCGTACTTGATGAGGTTGTTCCAGTCTTCCTTGTTGTAGTAGCGGTCCTGTGCGCGGCAGCATGCGTCATACAGCTCGTGGGCGCTGTAGCCCGCGAAGGTGAAGCCGTTGCCCTCGCCGAGGGTGCAGTCGTGGATGGAATCCCGCAGACCGCCGGTCTCGCGGACGATGGGAGGCGTGCCATAGCGGCAGGCGACCATCTGAGCCAGACCGCAGGGCTCACTCTTGGACGGCATGATGAAGACATCTGCGCCCGCATAGATCTCCTGCGAGAGGGCGGGTTCGAAGCCGATGTAAGTGCCGACGCGGCCGGGGTGGCGTGCGCACAGCTCGGAGAAGAAGTTCTCGTACTGGCCCTCGCCGCTGCCCAGAACGACCAGCTCGATGCCGCGGTCCACCAGACCGTCGGCGATGCTCTGGACGAGGTCGAAGCCCTTCATGCCGACCATGCGGCTGACCATAGCAAAGACGGGGCTGCCGTCCTTGTGCAGGCCGAACTTATCCTGCAACGCTTCCTTGCACTTGGCCTTACCTTCCACGCAGTTGGTGACGTCGTAGTTGAAGGGGATCATCGGGTCGGTGGCGGGGTTGTTGGCGTCCATGTCGATGCCGTTCAGGATGCCGCACAGCTTGTACTGCTTCTCCCGCAGCAGGGCGTCCAGACCGTAGCTGAACCACGGGTCGAGGATCTCCTGTGCGTAGGTGGGGCTGACGGTGGTGATCTTATCGGCGGTCTCGAAGGCACCCTTCATGAAGTTGGCGCAGCCATCGTACTCCACGATGTGCTGGTCACGGCGGCCGATGCCGCAGGTGTCCTCCAGAATGTCGGTGCCGTACTTGCCCTGATAGGCGATGTTGTGGATGGTGAAGATGGTCTTGATCCGGTTGAACTTATCCAGATGGCGGTAGTACAGGTTCAGGTAAACGGGCACCAGCGCGGTCTGCCAGTCGTTGCAGTTGATGATGTCCGGGGTGAAGTCGATGTAGAACAGCGTCTCCAGCACAGCGCGGGAGAAGAAGGCGAAGCGCTCGCCGTCATCGTAGAAGCCGTACAGGCCGCGGCGCTTGAAGTAATACTCGTTGTCGAGGAAGTAGTAGGTCACGCCGTTGACCTCGGCCTTGAACAGGCCGCAGTACTGGCTGCGCCAGCCCACGGGCACGGAATAGTTGGTGACATACTCCAGCTTATCGCGCATCTTCAGGTCGCCGTACAGCGGCATGATGACGCGGGCATCCACGCCGTCCTTGACCAGTGCCTTCGGCAGGGAACCTGCAACGTCGGCCAGACCGCCGGATTTGGCAAAGGGAGTCGCTTCCGAAGCAGCATACAGGATTTTCATAAGATCGCTCCTTTCCAGAAAAGCGGTTAAAAAAGAGCGGGCGGGGGCACAAAATGCCCCCGCCCCTCTTTTCGAGAGGGGCTACCGGGGAGGGAGCCGCCCCTGTGAAAAAATCAAAGGAAGGTCATCAGACCATGTGGTTCTTCTGCACGTAGACCGGGAAGCTCTCGGTGCCGGACAGCTTCTTGCCCGCAGTGATGCGGACGTTCTTATCGGTCACAACGCAGTCCAGCTGTGCGCCGATCTCCACGATAGTGTCCTGCATCAGGACGCAGTTCTTGACGACGGCACCCTTCTTGATGCGGACGCCGCGGAAGAGCACGCAGTTCTCGACGGTGCCCTCGATGACGCAGCCATCGGCCAGCAGAGAGTTGGTGACGGCGGAACCGGTGACGTAGCGGACCGGGTTGTCGTCGCGGATCTTGGTGTAGACCGGGCTGCTCTTGGGGAACAGTGCGTTCAGGTTCTTCTCGTCGATGAGCTTCAGGTTCTCGTCGAAGTAGCTCTTCATATCGCAGATGTGAGCCACATAGCCGGTGTACTCCACCGCACGGATGTTCAGGATGTTGACATTGTGGGCGAGGATGTCGCGCTCAAAGTAGATCAGGCCGCGGGCAGTGGCATCCTTGACCAGCTTGATCAGGGTCTCGCGCTCCAGAACGTAGATGTTCAGGTCGAGGTTCTGGACGCCGGGGCGGTAATCGTTGAACAGCAGCTCGGTCACGCGGCCGTCAGCATCGACGGTCAGGGTGTAGTTGTCGTTCTTACGGCCTTCGGGGATCTCAGTCTTCTGGTAAGCGATGGTCACATCGGCACCGCTTGCCTGATGGGCGGCCAGCAGGGCGTTGAAGTCGTAGTTGATGGCGATGTTGGCATCGCTCATGACGACGTACTTCTCCTTCTGGTTCTCCAAGAAGTTCAGGATGGAGCCCAGAGCCTCGACACGGCCGGAATAGATGCGCACGCCCTTCTCAGCGAAGGGGGGCACGATGTTCAGGCCGCCGTGGCGGCGGGCCATATCCCACTCACGGCCGGTGCCCAGATGGTCCATCAGGGAGTGGTAGTTCTTCCGCACCACGATGGACACGTTGGAGATGCCGCAGTTGGCCATGCTGGAAAGCACGAAGTCCACCATGCGGTAACGGCCGGCAAACGGGATGGATGCCATGGCTCGCTCGGTGACGAGCTCCGGCACGGTGGTATCATAGCTGTTGGGGAAAATGATGCCCAACGCATTGTTGTTCTGGCTCAGCATACTTCCTCGCCCTCCTTAACGGAATCAAATACTTTGGCGCCCTCTTTGATGGTTGCGCCCGCGCCGACGGTCAGGCCGGTGCCAACGTGTGCAATGGCACCGTCGCCACCGATCTTTGCACCGGCGCCCACGACCACATCTTCAGCGAGGATGCAGCGCTTGACCACAGCACCCGCCTTGACCACGACGCCATCCATCAGGACGGCATCCTCAACGGTCGCGCCCTCTTCCACGACGACGCCGGCGCTCAGGACGGAGTGCTTGACGCGGCCGTAGATCTGGCAGCCCTCGGTGATGAGGGAATCCTGCACGACGGCACGGGGGCCGATCTTCTGTGCGGGCAGAACGGGGTTGCGGCTGTAGATCTTCCAAGCCTTATCGAAGATATCGATGCCGGAGTTCTCCGGGTCGAGGACCTCCATATTGGCTTCCCACAGGCTGTCGATGGTGCCGACGTCGCGCCAGTAACCGTTGAAGCGGTAAGCGTACATCTTGCGGCCGTCACGCAGCAGGGCGGGGATGATGTTCATGCCGAAGTCGTTCTTGGAGTTGGGGTCTGCCTCGTCCTCTTCCAGATACTTCTTCAACACATCCCAGTTGAAGATGTAGATGCCCATGGATGCCAGATTGGACTTCGGCACCGGGGGCTTCTCCTGAAATTCGGTGATCTTGTCGTTCTCGTCCGCGACCATCAGGCCGAAGCGGGAAGCTTCCTTCCAATCGACTTCCATGACGGCGACGGAGAACTCCGCACCCTTTTCCTTGTGGAAGCGGAGGAAGTCGGCGTAGTCCTGCTTGCAGATCTGGTCACCGGACAGGATGATGACGTATTCCGGGTCATAGTTATCGATGAAGCTGATGTTCTGGTAGATGGCATTTGCGGTGCCCTTGTACCAGTCGGTGCCCTTGGCCTGTTCATAGGGCGGCAGGGTGTGGACGCCGCCGTGCAGACGGTCGAGGTCCCAAGGCTGACCGTTGCCGATGTACTCGTTCAGCTTCTGGGGCTGATACTGGGTCGCGATGCCAACGGTATCGATGTTGGAGTTCACGCAGTTGGACAGCGGGAAGTCCACGATGCGGTACTTGCCGCCGAAGCCGACCGCCGGTTTTGCCGTTTTCTGTGTCAGCGCATACAAGCGCGAGCCACGTCCGCCGGCAAGGATCATTGCCACAATTTCTTTTGCCATAGCTTTATTCTCCCCTTTTACACATTTCCGGATTGGTTTGAAATTGGAAATGGTCTAACGATGTGCGTGGTGCGTCCGGCTTATTTTTCGGACGCCTTGGGCTCCGCAGCCTTCTTGGCGCGGGGCTTGCGTGCAGGCTTTTCCGGTGCAGCTTCCGCCGCCGGAGCCGCCTCTGCTTTGGGTTTGCGGGTGCGCTTGGGCTTCTCCGCAGGAGCTTCCGCTTCCGCCTTGGCCTTTGCGGGGGCTTTCTTGGGTTTTGCAGCCTTTTCGGCTTTCTCGGCCTTGCCCGGCGCTTCCTCGGCTGCGGCAGCTGCCTTTGCCTTGGTGGTGCGGGTGGTCTTCTTGGGGGCCTTTTCCGCCTTTGCGGGCTTCTCGGCCTTGGCTGCGGTCTTCTTCTTGGCCGTCGTCTTTTCCGCCGTCTCCGCCTTATCTGCCGCCTTGCGGGTGCGCTTGGTGGGCACCTCGAAGTACAGGGTGCTCATGGGCGGCAGGGTGATGGTGATGCTCTGTTCAAAGCCGTGCAGCGGCTTCTTATGGGTGCGGACGGACTTGTTGTGGACCGTGCCCGAACCGCCGAAGGCCTCGTCGTCGCTGTTCAGCACTTCCTTGTAGGTGCCGGACACCGGTGCACCGAGGGTGTAGCCCTCGCGCAGGACGGGGTTGAAGTTGCAGACCACGAGGATCTGCTTACCCGCAGCATCCTTGCGCAGGAAGGCGACGACGCTCTGCTGGAAGTCGTCCGGGACGATCCACTGGAAGCCCTCCCAACTGTAATCGATCTGCCAGAAGGCAGGGTGCTCTTTGTAGAAGGCGTTCAGCGTCTTCACGTAGGTCTGCAGCTCGGTGTGCTTGTCGTAGCCCAGCAGCATCCAATCCAGCTGCTTTTCCTCGCTCCACTCGGTGAACTGGCCGAACTCCTGCCCCATGAAGAGCAGCTTCTTGCCGGGGTGGGCCATCATGTAGCCGAAGAAAGTGCGCAGGTTTGCGAACTTGGCCTCGTAGTCACCGGGCATCTTGTTGATGAGGCTGCCCTTGCCGTGCACGACTTCGTCGTGGCTGATGGGCAGCACGAAGTTCTCGCTGAAGGCGTAGAAGAAACTGAAGGTGACCTTGTTGTGGTTGCCTGCGCGGAAGAGCGGGTCGGTCTTCATGTAGCTGAGCATGTCGTTCATCCAGCCCATGTTCCACTTGAAGTTGAAGCCGAGGCCGCCGTCCGAAGCGGGCTTGGTGACCATGGGCCATGCGGTCGATTCTTCCGCGATCATGTACTTGTGGGGGTGGCGGCCCAGAATCGTGTTGTTCAGCTTGCGCAGGAAGGCCACGGCTTCCAGATTTTCCTTGCCGCCGTCCTTGTTGGGCTCCCACTCGCCCTGCTTGCGGTTGTAGTCCAGATACAGCATGGAGGCCACGGCATCCACGCGCAGACCGTCGATGTGATACTGCTCCAGCCAGTACAGGGCGCTGGAGATCAGGAAGCTCTGCACCTCGCTGCGGCCGAAGTCGAACACCATGGTGCCCCACTCCTTGTGCTCGCCGCGCTTGGGGTTCGGGTCCTCATAGCAGGGCTCCCCGTCAAAGTTGTACAGGCCGAACTGGTCCTTGGGGAAGTGGGCGGGCACCCAGTCCATGATGACGCCGATGCCGGCTTCATGGAGCTTATCCACAAAGGCCATGAAGTCCTTGGGGGTGCCGTAGCGGCTGGTGGGGGCGAAATAGCCCGTGACCTGATAGCCCCAGCTTCCATCGAAGGGATACTCCATGACGGGCAGCAGCTCCACGTGGGTGTAGCCCATCTCCTTGATGTACGGGATGAGCTGGTCGGCCAGCTCGGAATAGTTGTAGGGGACATTCTCGCCCTTGGTCTTCCAGCTGCCCGCGTGCATCTCGTAGATATTCATCGGCCCGTTGATGACATCGGTCTTCTTCTGGGCCTCCTGCCATGCTTCGTCGTGCCACGCAAAGCCGCTCAGGTCGTAGACTTTGCTGCCGTTGGACGGGCGGGTCTCAGCGTGGAACGCATAGGGGTCGGCCTTGTAGACAAGGTCGCCCGCACGGGTCGTCACGCAGTATTTGTAAACGTCATATTCTTTCATGCCGGGGATGAACAGCTCCCACACCGAGTCGTTGTCCACCTTGCGCATCGGGTGGCTGCCCGGTTTCCAGCTGTTGAAATCTCCCACCACGCTGATGGCGGTGGCATGAGGTGCCCAGACGCGGAACACCACGCCGGACTCTCCGGCGCGAGTCTCGATATGCGCACCGAAGTAACGGTATGCTTCGCAGTTATTTCCCTGCTTGAACAGATAAATCGGCAGATCCGAAGGGTCCGCGTGGATTTTTTCTTCCGTCGGTTTCATAAACAGCTCCTCCCCGTACAGGCCGCAGAGGGGCCCATACCTTTTTACTCTCTTATATTAAAGAATTTTCGCGCAATTTTCAAGGCTTTTTCCAGAAAATGTACCATAATCTTTTCGTTGATATTTTTTCGATATATACAACATATCCAATTTTACGCAAATTTTATAGGCAAACCTGACAGAATATAGAATAAAAAGAACACATCCGGCTCATTCTCTGCGCAAAATGCAAAAAGAGAACGAACCGGATGTGTTTTTCATTCCGTGTGCGTAGGATGTTCGATTTTCAGCTTACAACGTAGACATTGACCTGAATGGCCCCGTTGATGACCGACTCGGCATAGGTCTCGTAGAACAGATCCACGAGGATCTCGCCCTTCTGGACGGCGATGCCGGTGTCGGTGGCGATGGCGTAACCGTAAACGAAACGGCCATCGGTGGAAGTGATATACAACAGGGTGCCATAGGGGATAACATCGGGGTCCACGGCAACGGTGCCGTAGCCCAGACCCAGACCCGAGGAGCCCTTGCCGGTCTTGGAATAATAACCGGTGGCCTTGCCCGTCAGGACTTTGCTGTAGGAAGCGGGGGCGTTGGTGGTGCCGTCCGCGCCGGTCAGGGGCGAAACGGGCGCACCCACGCCGTAGGTCTTGACGACATGATCGGTGGGTTCGACGGTGGTGGTCACGTCAACCACCGTGCTGTTCTCCAGCTCGCCGTCCACCCAGCGCTCGCGGGTGGTGACTGCCTGCTGGCCCTCTGCACCGTGCTGCAAGGTCGTTGCGCGGCCGGTGTTGCGGAAGTACAGGCTGGTATAAACATACTGGGTGTCGTAGGGGATGGCCTGTGTCTCGACCTTGTCCTGATAATCGACCCGGTGGACAACGATGTTGCTGCCCGCCGTCACCAGTTGGTCAAGGGCCGGTTCGGTGTAGTCGTCGGCGTCCAGCGTGATGCCGGCACGCTCCAGCGCATCGGCCACGGTGCCAAAGGCAAGCTTGACCGGGTATTCCTGACCATCGGCCTGAATGGTCACGGTGAATGCGCGCTCGATGTTCAGGGAAGCGAGGCTGCCGCTGAACGCGGTGTAATATACATGGTCGCCCTCTTCGGCCTCAATGCCGGAAAGGCTCATCACGCGGGCGGGGTCGCTGTCAGCGCTGACCACCAGCTGCCGCGCACCATAGGAGTCAGTGACGTAGGTCAGCCGCAGATTCGCGGCGGTCACAGCCAGCGTGAACACGAGGCTCACAGCCATGACGCAGAACGCCAGCACACGGGGAGCGGCGGCACGGGTGCCGCTGCTCAATGCTTTCTTAAATTTGACGGAAGCGATACGGAACAACTCCTCTCTTTTTACAGTTTGGAATACGATGCGGGCCTTCCATCACCCGCCGTTGCACAGAGTTTTTCCCCTCCGTGTCCGGGAGCCGTAAGACGGCATTTCACTTCAACGTGATAAATTTTATACGCTGCAACGTCTGTTGAGCGGGAGCTATTTTAACAGACCGAAACCGATTTGTCAAATCGGGCATTTCGAGTTTGCTATATTCTTAACATAGTTTTTTGTGAATTTTGTACATAGTTTTCACTCAGAAAGAGGAATTTCGAGCGTTTCTTTCCGATTTTTTTACAAAAATCGGGCCTTGTTTGTTCACGATTTTTTAACATTTCAATTGGATCTTACCGGCATTTTTCGAGCGAATTTCCCTCTGTTTTAGGCGAAACAAACCATTCACGGACGCCATTTTCCACCCTAAAAAATGGCCCGAATTACTTCCAAAAAGGTGTTGTTTTCGTCCCGTTTTCCAGCCCGAAAATGTCACCTTGGCAAAATGCCGAAACGCAAAAAACCGCAATAAAAAAGACCACACTTCCGCATTCCGCCGCCCCGCTGTACAATCGGTTCAGACGCAGAAAGGAGGTCTGATCCATGACCCAAAAGGACCGCAAAACTCCCCCGCTGACGGTGCTGGATGTCTCCCGCTGGCAGGGCCGCATAGACTGGGACGCGGTGCAGCGCAGCGGCAAAATCGACGGCGTGATGCTCCGGGTGCTGGGCAGCAAGAACGGCAAGCCCTACCTCGACCCCATGTTCGAAGAACACTATGCGGCGTGCACCAGCCGGGGCATCCCGGTGGGCGGCTACTACTACACCTGTGCCGTCACGCCCCGGCAGACGGCCGAAGAGCTGGCCGCCCTGCGCGCTGCGCTGGAGGGCAAAACGTTCCAGTACCCCCTCGCCATCGACGTGGAAAGCGCCGGGCTGCGGGTGCTGGCTCCCGAAGCCCTCGCCGCCCGCGTGGCCGAAGCCGCCGCCCAGCTCGAAGCGTGGAACCTCTACGCCATGGTCTACACCTACACGAATTTCGCGGACACTGCCCTTGCGATGGACGCCCTCACCGCCTACGACCTCTGGCTCGCCGATTACCGCGGCAAATGCCCCACCCGCCCCCACGGGATGTGGCAGTACACCAGCAAAGGCCGGGTGGCGGGCATCGACGGCCCTGTGGATCTGAGCGACGCCGCCAAGGACTACCCCGCGATCTGCAAACGCACCGGCCTCGGCACCTTCCAAGCGGGCTGAGCCGGACACAAACGAAAGGAGATTTTATGAACCACAAGATCGCACCCGCCACCATCGCCCGCACCGCTGCGCTGGCGCTGGCGCTGACCAATCAGGTCCTCAGCGCCACCGGCCACGCGATGCTGCCCATCGAGTCGGCCCAGTTGGAGCAGCTGGTCTCCACCGGCCTGACCGTGGCAGCCGCCCTTATCAGCTGGTGGAAGAACAATTCCTTCACGCCGGAAGCCATCGAAGCCGATGACTACTTCTGCAAGCTGAAGGAGCACAAGTAACGCAACGCCCCCGGAACCGCGCGGTTCCGGGGGCGTTGCTTATCGCTTCCGTCTTGTGGAAAAAAAGCGTATGGGCAGATGGCGAAGAATGATAGTCAAAAATCATCTTGGCCAGCGCTCTTTTCTGGACATGAGTGGCGCGAATGGTACATGAGGATGCGTCTGGTACCAGTAAGCTGTGGTAGCGACATCATCCTGACGTTCAAAAAGACCTCCGTGACCGGCACCAATCTGCTGCAGAGTTACCTTAAGGTCCTTCTCAAAAAGGATAGGATCAAGAAGGTGCCAGCGGTAGAAGCTGCGTTGCGGCATCTGATCATCATTGTGGTAATCATTATGAAGGAAGGTATCGTGGCTAGAGTAGTAAGGATAGCCAAGATACGGAGTACAGTACTGATTTTCAACGGTTTGGCCATTTTGCTGTGTTGCAAAGCTCCATGCACCGCCGAAGTAATCTTCTGTTCCGGTTCCGCAAATGGTTGGATAATCCTTGTCTCCATCAATGTAGAATTTCATCTCACCTTCTCCGTACCAGTAGCGTTCGAGGCTGGTAAGCGCAAGATAAGTTCCAACGTACTGGCCTTTCCCTTTGATGTTGTCGAGGACAACGTAGTCTTTTGCCTTTTCCGTTATGCGCTGACGACGCCACTGGGCATGGAAATAGGCAGCATCCTCCGGAACCGTTGTCAGGCAATAGTCGATCTGATAAAAGAAGGCCGGAATCGGCTCATCGCACTGATTTTCAATGGTAATACGGGCGTTTTTACGGAACGGCATCGGGAAATAGCTGTTGAAACCACGGGTCGGATTGACAGCAATCGGGACTGAGTTTACCTGATAGGAAACACCGAAGCCGCAGCAGAAGAAATCGCCAAGCGGGCATTCAACGGATGGGAATTCTTCATCGTCCCAGTACATGCGCAGAACAAGATCCCGCAGAACATAACGGTTCCGTTCACTGGTACGGTCTATAACGGTGATCCAGATGTGCTGAATCATGCCTTCTCCCTGAATCTCACCAAGTGTTACGGTCTCTCCTGCTTCTATTTTCGGGATACACGGGGAACCTTTTCTGGACGGACCAAGATCGCTGGATGCCATGCCGCCTTTTCCTTTTTCTCCGTTCCGGTTTTCCCAGTTGATGGAACGGGACTGTCCGTTTTTCAGCCGGAAAATATTCTGTAAACCACAATCAAACATCATATATTCCTCCTACTAATTTTTGTCATTATCCCTTGCTATATTTAACCAGCAATTAAGTGGTCAAAATGGGCTTGTCCACCAGTAATTTGACCACTATAAACCCATAAATTTCCGTTCAAATTTCATCAAAACCGAACAGTCCATGCAGAATTTTGGGTATAGAAAAAGCCCGGAAAATTGCGTATTTCCGAGCTTTTTAGCATTTTTAAGTTGTAGATTAGCGCTTGGAGAACTGCGGTGCACGACGAGCAGCCTTCAGACCGTACTTCTTACGTTCCTTCATACGAGGATCGCGGGTCAGGAAGCCAGCCTTCTTCAGGACTGCACGGTTCTCATCGCTCTGCTGCAGCAGGGCGCGGCTCAGGCCGTGGCGGATTGCGCCAGCCTGACCGGAAACACCGCCGCCGGAAACGCGGACGACGACGTCATACTTGCCCTCAAGGCCCAGCAGGACCAGCGGAGAGCGGACGATCAGCTTCAGGGTCTCCAGACCGAAGTAGCTGTCGATGTCACGGTCGTTGACGGTGATCTTGCCGGTGCCGGTGTAAACGCGAACGCGGGCAACGGAATTCTTACGACGACCAGTGCCGTAGAAATAAGGTTTGGTTTCGTACATATTCGATTGCCTCCTTCTTAGAACTCGACGGTTTCGGGCTTCTGAGCGGCGTGAGCGTGCTCAGCACCCTGATAGCAGTGCAGACGGGTCAGAGCCTTAGCACCGATGGTGTTGGAAGGGATCATGCCCTTGACCGCGTAGGTCATCGCCAGATCGCTGTTCTCAGCCATCAGCTTGCTGTACTGGATCTTCTTCAGGCCGCCGATGAACTTGCTGTGGGTGATGTGGAACTTCTGCTCGGCCTTCTTGCCGGTCAGAACAGCCTTGTCGCAGTTGATGACGACAACGTAATCGCCGCAATCGACGTTGGGGGTGTAGTTGACCTTCTGCTTGCCACGCAGCAGAACAGCGGCCTCAGCAGCGACGTGACCCAGACTCTTGCCGGATGCGTCGAGCAGATACCACTTGCGCTCGACTTCAGCGGGCTTGACGAGAGTAGTGCTCATATCTATTTCCTCCTGATAAGTGTTTTAACGGTTCAGGCGCCCTTTGGGAGCGCGAGTGTCAGTATACATCACAAAAACGCGCCTGTCAACAGAATTTTTAGATTTTTTCAGTGCAGATTTTCAGTTCTCTCAAAATCTCTCGTTTTCTCTTGAAATCTCTTGATTTTGAAAATCGCATTTTCAAACACGATTTTTGCGTCCGGGGGCAGATTTCTGCGCCGCGGCGCTACAATTTTGGCAGAAGTTGTGCTATACTATATAAGATATTGTAAAAAGGAGATCGTTCCATGCCGAAGAACCTTCCATCGCAGGACTCCTCCCAGCAGCGGGCTTCCAAACTGCTGCTGGCGATGGGCGTGATCGTCCTGCTGGGTGCGCTGGCCTATTTTGTGCTGACGCTGGTGGTCAACCGCCGCACCCCCGCAACCCCCGATACCCACTACACCGCCGACAACGGCATCGTACTGAACTACGAAAGCGCCGTCTGGCCCGTCTGCGAGATGGCCGAAGACGATACCCTCGGCCACGCGCTCAGGCTGGCCTCCGGCACCGACAGCGACAACGCCAACTATCAGGTGGTGCTGTTCCAGCGGGGCGATGCCTCCACCTATGAGGACTACATTGGCCAGTCGGAGTCCGACCTGAAAAGCGCTTACGGCGTCATCAGCCCGCGCAAGGTCAAGATCACGGTAGACGGAGCCACCGTTACCGCTGTGCGGTGCGACATTCAGGCTTACTATGCCGTCCTTGCCACCGTGGAGTACGACAGCGGCGACGTCATCTACGTTTCCGGCCTGACCAAGCTGGCCTCCATCAGCGATATCGTGAATCTCGTCGAGAGCGTTTCCCTGTCCTGAAGCCAGATGCGCGTTTGGAGGAATGTTTCATGCAGACAACGAATTTTGAAAAACACGTCTGGGCCGAGATCGACCTCGACGCTTTGCGCGCCAACTTCCGCGCCGTGAAGGAGCGGGCGGGCAGTCTGCCCCTCTGCGCCGTCGTCAAGGCCGACAGCTACGGCCACGGCGCGGTCCAGTGCTCCCGCGTCTTCGCCGAGGAGGGGGCCGCGTGGCTGGCCGTCAGCTGCCTTGCCGAGGCCATGCAGCTGCGGCGGGCGGGCCAGACCCTGCCCATCCTCATCTTGGGCCATGTGGAGCCGGAGTTCGCCGCTGCCCTCATTGAGCACCACATCACCGCCGCCTGTTACTCCCTGCCGCAGGCCAAGGCGCTGAGCGCCGCCGCTGTGGCCGCGGGCGGGCAGGTGGACATCCACCTCAAGGCCGACACCGGTATGGGCCGCATCGGCTTTGCGCTCCGCACCGACTTCGACAAGGCCATTGCGGAAATGCTGGAAGCTTGCGCCCTGCCCGGTCTCCATATGACCGGCCTGTTCCAGCACTTCGCCGTGGCGGATGACAACAGCGCCGACAACATTGCGTATACAAACGAGCAGTATCAACTCTTTGTCCGCGCTTACAAGGCTCTGAAGGCCGCTGGGCAGGAGCCGCCGCTGGTCCACTGCGACAACTCCGCCGGGGTCATGCTCCACCCGGAGTGGCCCAAGGGCGAGATCACAGCTTCCTGCATGGCCCGCCCCGGCATCATCCTGTACGGCTTCGACCCCAGCGACGAAGTACGCTTCGGCAAGTTCCGCCCCGTGATGAAGCTCAAGACCGTGGTGAGCATGGTCAAGGAGCTGCAGCCGGGCCAGTCCACCAGCTATGGCCGCCGCTTCACCGCCGAAAAGCCCACCAAGGTAGCCACCCTCTGCACCGGCTACGCCGACGGCTACCCGCGCCAGCTGAGCTGCGGCAAGGGCATCGTGGAGATCCACGGCACCCCCTGCCCCGTGCTGGGCCGGGTCTGCATGGATCAGCTCATGGTGGACGTCACCGCCCTGCCGGATGTGCAGGAGGGGGACGAGGCGATCCTCTGGGGCGGCGAAGTCAGCGACAGCGCCGAGGACATCGCCCGCAAGACCGATACCATTTCCTACGAGGTGCTCTGCGGCGTTTCCCGCCGGGTGCCCCGCGTTTACCTTGAACAGGGCCGGATCACGGCCGTCGAGGACTGGATCTTACAATAACCCACCCACTATTTTCCGTTGGAGGAACAGATGGCAAGAGACAACATCCGCAATTTTTGCATCATCGCACACATCGACCACGGCAAGTCCACCCTGTCGGACCGCATTCTGGAACTGACCAAGAGCGTGGACGAGCGCACCATGGAGGACCAGATCCTCGACAACATGGACATCGAGCGGGAACGCGGCATCACCATCAAGGCTCGCGCCGTTACCATGAACTACACCGCCAAGGACGGCAAAACCTACGAGTTCAACCTCATCGACACGCCGGGCCATGTGGACTTCGCCTACGAGGTCAGCCGCAGTCTGGCCGCCTGTGAGGGCGCGATCCTCGTCGTGGACGCCACGCAGGGCGTTGAGGCCCAGACCCTCGCCAACACCTATATGGCCTTGGAGCACGACTTGGAGCTGGTGCCCATCCTGAACAAGATCGACCTGCCCTCCGCCCACCCGGACGAGGTGGCGCAGGAAGTGGAAGACGTCATCGGTCTGCCCTGCATGGACGCGCCCCGCGTCTCCGCCAAGACCGGCCTGAACATCGATCAGGTGTTGGAACGGGTGGTCAGCGACATCCCTGCCCCCACCGGCGACCCGGACGCCCCCCTCAAGGCCCTGATCTTTGACAGCATCTACGACAGCTACAAGGGCGTCATCGTCTACATCCGCGTCTTCGAAGGCACCGTCAAGCCCGGCGACACCATCCGCCTGATGGCCACCGGTGCCCAGTTCACGCTGGTGGAAGTCGGCCACATGGGTGCCACCAGCCTGACCCCCTGCGGCCAGCTCCAAGCCGGTGAAGTCGGTTATCTGACCGCCAGCATCAAGACCGTGCAGGACACCCGCGTGGGCGACACCGTCACCCTCGCCGACCGGCCCACCGCCGAGGCGCTGCCCGGCTACCGTCAGGTCAAGCCCATGGTCTTCTGCGGCATCTACCCCGCCGATGGTGCCAAGTACCCCGACCTGAAGGACGCACTGGAAAAATTACAGCTCAATGACGCCTCCCTGACCTTTGAGCTGGAGACCAGTGCTGCGCTGGGCTTCGGCTTCCGCTGCGGCTTCCTCGGTCTGCTCCACATGGAGATCATCACCGAGCGGCTGGAGCGGGAGTTCGACCTCGACCTCATCACCACCACCCCCAGCGTCCGCTACCGCCTGACCCTGACCGACGGCACCGTGGAGATGATCGACAACCCCTCCAACTACCCGGACCCCTCCAACATCGTCAAGCAGGAGGAACCCTTCGTAGACGTCCACCTCTACACCCCCAACGAATACGTCGGCAGCCTGATGGATCTGTGCCAGAACAAGCGCGGCGTCCTCATCGACATGAAGTATCTGGACGATGTCCGCGTGGACCTGCACTATGCGCTGCCGCTGGGTGAGATCGTCTACGATTTCTTCGACGCCATCAAGAGCCGCAGCCGCGGTTACGCCAGCTACGATTACGAGTTCAAGGAGTACCGCGAGAGCGACCTCGTCAAGCTGGACTTCCTGCTCAACGGCGACCCCGTGGACGCTCTGTCCATGATCGTCTTCCGCGACAACGCCTACGCCAAGGGCCGCCGCATCTGCGAAAAGCTGCGGGACAACATCCCCCGCAACCTGTTCGAGATCCCGGTGCAGGCCGCCATCGGCGGCAAGATCATCGCCCGCGAGACCGTCAAGGCCATGCGCAAGGACGTCCTCGCCAAGTGCTACGGCGGCGATATCTCCCGTAAGAAGAAGCTGCTCGAAAAGCAGAAGGAAGGCAAAAAGAAGATGCGCCAGCTCGGCACCGTCTCCCTCCCCAGCGAAGCCTTCACCGCCGTGCTCAAACTGGACAGCAGCGACGATTAAACTTTTATCCAAAATGCTACGCCCCCCGCGCCGTGCAGTAAAACCTGCCGACGCGAGGGGCGTTTGTGTTATTTCATTTTACCACGGCAATGCTTTGATGCAGTTCTTGATCCCTTTCAGGGAGTGGATCATGATCTTGGTATAACCGTAGATGAGGAGGGCTTCCTTCGCGCAGGTGACGCCAGCTTTCAGCAGCTGCCACGCGAACTGGAAGTAGGGCTTATAAGGGCGCAGGGTGTCCTTGACATCGGTGACGAAGTCGGTCATCCATGCGGGCGCGCCGCCGCTGACGAGCTGCTGCTCTTCGGGCGGGATGAGCGCACACTGTGCGGGGAGTTTCAGTTTGTGTTCCATACCGTTCCCTTTCACATCACAAGCCCGGCAGCGGCCAGAAGAAGCACGCCGCCCACGATGAGGATGGTCGCCTTATGGCGCTCCCAGATGCCCTCGGCGCTGTCCGCCGGGGCCGTCGGCTCAGTCACGGGCTGGTCGATGGGGTCCCACTGGGCGTAGATGGTGGCATCCTCGCCGGAAAATTCCGTTTCACCCGCTACGATCGCATCACCGCCTACGATGTCGGTGTACCAGCCCTTGAAGGTGTAGCCCTCCATGGTGGGGGTGGGCAGACTGTACAGCTTGCCGTCGCCGCTGGTGCGTTCCACCACCGGGATGCCGGTGCCGCCGCAGGTCTCGAAGTAGATGATGACCTTGCCGCCGTTCTCACTTTCGTCCAGCGGCTGTGCGGCCAGCGCCGCCGGGGCCAGCCCGCACAGCGCCACAGCGCAGAGCAGGACCGCGAGCATCTGTTTGATTCGTTTCATTGCACTTCCTCATTTCGGGGCGTTCTCAGACGCCGTAACCCTGTGCCTTGATGGCTTCCACGACCTGCGAGACGTACTTCTGGCAGGTGTCGTGGTCGGGGGCCTCCACCATAACGCGGACCACCGGCTCGGTGCCGGACTCACGGACAAGGATGCGGCCAGTGTCGCCCAGCGCTTCTGCAACTGCCTTGACTGCCTCCTGTACCGCCGGGTCGTTCTGTGCAGCCTTCTTGTCGGTGACACGGACGTTCTCCAGCACCTGCGGATAGATGGTCAGCGGCTCGGCCAGCTTGCTCATGGGCATCTTCTTGGCCAGCATCACTTCCATCATCTTCAGGCTGGTCAGGATGCCGTCGCCGGTGCTGGCGTACTTGGAGAAGATGATGTGGCCGCTCTGCTCACCGCCGATGCGGCAGCCATTCTTGGCCATGTACTCGTACACGTATTTGTCGCCGACGGCGGTCTTGGCGTAGCCGATGCCCAGCTCGTCGAAGGCCTTGTACAGACCAAAGTTGGACATGACCGTAGTGACCACCGTGTTGTTCAGCAGCTTGCCGCGCTCCTTCATGTAGCAGCCGTAGATGTACAGGATGTGGTCGCCGGTGATGACATTACCCTTTTCATCCACACACAGGCAACGGTCAGCATCGCCGTCGTAGGCGAAACCGATGTCCAGCCCCTTCTCTACCACGAACTTCTGCAAGCCCTCGATGTGGGTGGAGCCGGCATTGTTGTTGATGTTCAGGCCGTTGGGCTGTGCATTGATGACGTAGGTATCGGCTCCCAGAGCATCGAACACAGACTTGGCGATGGTCCAACTGGAACCGTTGGCGCAGTCCAGACCCACCTTGATGCCCTTGAAGGAGTAGATGCCCAGACTGATGAGGTAGCCCATGTAGCGGTTGCGGCCGGACACGTAGTCCACGGTGCAGCCGATGTGCTCCCGGTGGGCGAAGGGCAGCTCCGGCCAGTCCTTGTCAAAGACGTGGAGCTTGCCGTCGAGGTAATCCTCCACCAGCAGCAGGGTCTCTTCGGGCATCTTCTCGCCGTAGCAGTCAATGAGCTTGATGCCGTTGTCGTAGTAGGGGTTGTGGCTGGCGGAGATCATAATGCCACAGTCAAAATCATCCACGCGGGCGATGTAGGCCACAGACGGCGTGGTGGTGACATGGAGCAGATAAGCATCTGCGCCGGAAGCCGTCAGGCCCGCCACCAAGCTATACTCAAACATATAAGAGCTGCGGCGGGTATCCTTGCCGATGACGATGCGGGCCGGGTCGGTGTTGCCGTTCCGCTCCCGGATCATGTTGTAATACCAGCCGAGGAAGCGGCCCACCTTATATGCGTGGTCAGCCGTCAGCGTTACGCCGGCCTCGCCGCGGAAACCGTCGGTCCCAAAGTATTTTCCCATAATGTGCTCCCCCTTTTTTCGATGTTCTATATAAATTGGAAAGAATGCAATGATTTTCCTACACCCTATATAATAGCATACTGGAGGAAAAGAATCCACCTGTTTTGTTTTAATCTTGACCGCCTCGCTTCCGACTATATCTGCGACCGCTTCCAGTGGGATAAGGTCGTGGAGGCCACGCTGAAAGTCTACCGGGGCGAAGTGTAATGCCCCTTACCCAGCAAAAAAGCCTGTGCGGGATCGCTTCCGCACAGGCTTTTCTCATTTTCAGGAATTAATTGCCGCAGCTCTCGCAGTGGTCGCAGTCCTCTTCCAGCTTACCGACGATGGGTTCCGGATCGATCCCCTGACGGCGGTAGTAGTCGGACAGGGCAGCCTTGACGGCCTGTTCTGCCAGAACGGAGCAGTGGACCTTGATGGGAGGCAGACCTTCCAGAGCCTCGACAACGGCCTTGTTGGTCAGCTTGAGGGCGTCGTCAATGGTCTTGCCCTTGATCAGGTCGGTGGCCATGCTGCTGGTGGCGATGGCGGCACCGCAGCCGAAGGTGAGGAACTTGACGTCCACGATGACGTTGTTCTCGATCTTCAGGTACATGCGCATGATATCGCCGCACTTGGGGTTGCCGACTTCGCCCACGCCGTTGGCGTCGGGGATCTCACCGACATTGTGCGGATTTGCGAAATGCTCCATGACCTTTGCGCTATACATACTTGCCATTTTACTGCTCTCCCTTCAGGCTGTACTGACGGGCCTTGTTCTGGCCCTGCAGCCACATACAACTCATCGCACGGCGGCGGGGGATCACTTCCTCCAGCACGTCGCACAGGTATTTTGCTTCTTCCATCGTGTTCTGCGGGCCGAACGTGAACCGCATGGAGCCGTGGCCGATCTCTTCCGGCACACCGATGCTCAGCAGGACGTGGCTCGGATCAAGGCTGTCGGAGTTGCAGGCCGAGCCGGTGGAGGCGCAGATGTTGTGCATATCGAGGTCCAGCAGGATGGTCTCACCCTCCAGACCGGGGAAGCTGATGTTCACGTTGCCGGGCAGACGGGGGGTAAGGCCGCCGTTCAGCCGGGCTTCGGGGATGTTCTTCAGGATGCGGCCGATGACGTAATCGCGCAGTTCCTGCTCGTGGGCCATCCGCTTTTCCAGATCGGTCGTAGCCAGCTCCAGAGCCTTGCCCATGCCCGCGATACCGGCGACGTTCTCGGTGCCGGCGCGGTGGCGGGCTTCCTGACTGCCGCCGTCGATGAGGTTCTGGGGCCAGACGCCCTTCTTGCAGTAGAGGGCGCCCATGCCTTTGGGGCCGTTGAACTTGTGGGCGCTCATGGACAGCATATCCACGCCCAGCTCCTTGACGTCCACGGGGATGGCACCCACCGCCTGAACCGCGTCGGTGTGCATCCAGACGCCGTGCTTGTGGGCGATCTCGGCGATCTCCTTGATGGGCTGGATGGTGCCGATCTCGTTGTTGGCCATCATGATGCTGACCAGTGCGGTGTCGGGGCGGATGGCAGCCTCGACGTCCTCCGGGCGGATATAGCCCTCGGAAGTCGGCTTGATATAGGTGACTTCAAAGCCCATGCGCTCCAGAGAAGCCATGCTGTGCATGATGGCGTGGTGCTCGAACGCGCTGGTGATCAGGTGCTTCTTGCCCTGACGAGCCTTGGTGAAGGCCGTACCCTTGACGGCCCAGTTGTCGGCCTCGGAACCGCAGCCGGTGAAGAAGATCTCAGCCGGAGCCGCATTGACGGCCTTGGCGACCTGTGCGCGGCCGGTGTCCACGAACTCTTTTGCCTCGTAGCCGACGCTGTAATGGCTGCTGGGATTGCCGCATGCTCCGCTCAGAGCCTCGGTCATCACGGCCAGTACTTCGGGCGCACAGGCAGTGGTGGCAGCGTTGTCCAGATAGACAACCTTTTCAGAAATTTCCATGGGGATCCTGTCCTTTCCTCGGATGAAATCGGGTACTCTCGAACCCGAACCAATACTTTTGACTTTCTATTTATACCCTAGTATTCCCACTATGTCAATATGGATTGCGCAAATTCCGAGATTTTTTACAATTCATCCTTTGTTTTTCCCGGTCAGCTTTCCCAGCAGCACCTTCCAGCGGGGGTAGCCCCAGCGTTTGTCCTCCTCGAAATCGTCGGCCAGCTTCCACGGGAAGTTCGAGCCGTCGAAGTAGAGGTTCCCGGCCTCGTCCACGCGATCCAGCTTTTTGGGCAGATAGTCCTCGTCGTAGTAGCTCTTCCGGCGGTCGGGCAGGGCCCAGTGAAGGGTGCCGTCGGAGTCCATGCCGGACGCCCAGACGCCGAACACGAAGGTCGCCGCCTCGCCGTAGCAGTGCTGCTCGAACCGGATGGCACCATCATAATAGAACTTGATGACCTCCAGCGTGCCGGATTCCTTTTTGCCGTCCCGCCCCAGCGTCGGGCGGTAGTCCTGCTGATACCGGCAGCCGCAATGGCTGCCCGCAAACTGTTTCGCTGAAAAAGGCATAAGTTCACGTCCTCCTTCTACGTACTCCTTAAAAGTGTCCCTCAAAATCTCCCTCGATCTCATACGGCCAGCTCAGGATGCCGCCGAGGTCGTACAGGTTTTCGTAGCCGAGGCTCGCCAGCTTCTGCACTGCATCGGCGCTGCGGCGGCCGGTGCGGCAGTAGACGAGCCACGGCGCGCGCTTGTCGGGCAGCACCTCTGCGGCGCGGCTCAGTACCTCGCCCAGCGGCAGCAGCTTTGCGCCCGGAATGTGGCCCACGGCGTATTCGTCCGGCTCCCGGACATCCACCGCCACAGCTTTGCCCGCGTCCAGCAGCCGGATGGCTGCGGCGGGATCGATCTTTTGAATCATAGTATCCTCTCCTGAATCTCATACTTTCTCTATTATATGATACCAGACCTTTTTTGTTTCGACAAGAGAAAGCCGCGTTTTCACTTTTCAAAACCGCCGGAGCGTGTTATACTAAGAAACGAACAAGGAGTGCAACGCTATGAAATTTTCGACAAAAAGCCGCTATGCCCTGCGGCTGATGGCCGAGCTGGCCCGCTACGCGCCGGGCACTACCGTCTCGCTGAAGGAGATCAGCGAGCGGCAGAACCTGAGCTTGAAATATCTGGAGCAGATTGTGACGCCGCTGGCACGGGTCGGCCTCGTGAAGAGCGAGCGCGGCAGTCAGGGCGGCTACCGCCTGACCAAAGCCCCCGCCGACTACACCGCCGGCGAGATCCTGCGTGCCATCGAGGGCAGCGTGGCTCCCATCCCCTGCCTTGGCAGCGAGACCAACGAGTGCCCCATGTCCGACCAATGCTTCACCCTGCCGTTTTGGGCGGGGCTGGACGATGTCATCAACCAGTACATCGACAGTGTCACGCTGGAGCAGCTGGCCCAGAGCCTTTCCTCCGCCAACGATGGCTGCTGCGGCTGCAATTCAAAAAATTAAAATTCATGCTTGACATTTCGCCAAGAATCTTATATAATAATCAAGCATTCAGCGAATGCAGCATAGAATTAGGGGTATAGCTCAGCTGGTAGAGCAGCGGTCTCCAAAACCGCGTGCCGTGAGTTCGAAACTTACTACCCCTGCCACAAACGTTCGGAGCAGTAGTTCCGGACGTTTTGTTTTGCCCTTTTTGCCGGGTCCGGAAAGTTTTTTGCAGTTTTTGTAATTTCCCGCTTGACAAGAAGTCATTCTTCAGGTATAATAATGCTCGTTCCGGCGGTGAACAGCCGCGAACTTGAGCGATCATGGCCCGGTAGCTCAGTTGGTTAGAGCACCAGCCTGTCACGCTGGGGGTCGTCGGTTCGAGCCCGATCCGGGTCGCCATTTGCTGCTATAGCTCAGTTGGTAGAGCGCATCCTTGGTAAGGATGAGGTCTCCAGTTCGAATCTGGATAGCAGCTCCACAGCAAGACCACTTGAATCCTTGAGATTCAGGTGGTTTTTTGTTTGCTGTTGAAATTCAGACCCGATGATGCTATAATAAAGATAAAGAGAACGCTGTCCGGCAACGGTCAGCCCCTCTGCCGATTAGTCATAAGAAATGACCGCTAAGTTTCGGAGCTTTGGGCGGTCATTTCTTATGCAGGTATGTAAAAACAGTCCAACTGATCTGAAACGTCACATAGATCGCACCGCCAATCAGTGCGAGCAGCTGTAAAACTTCCGACAGTGTCATGGGCCATTCCCCCTTTCCGCCAAGGCGTCAGGGGAACCATTCTAAGAAAATCGCCTCCCCTGCGCAAGCAGAAGGGGCCGACCGCCTACCATATGGACAGCGTTCTCATTTCATAAGTATAACAGAAACGTCAGCTTCTTTCAATCTGTTTTGTCAGATCGAAGAAAGCTGGCGTTTTTGTTCCATCAAAATGCCCAAAACAGGGCTGTTCTTTCTCCGTTTCGTCCATTGAACTTTTCCACAATTTCCTGTATACTTAGTGTAATCTAATTAGTTATTTTTGTAACAATTGGCTGAGTATTGGATTTGGAGGTAGATTCCTATGGCACGTTTCACTCTTCCCCGCGATCTTTACCACGGCAAGGGCTCCCTGGAAGCCCTGAAGACCTTTACCGGCAAAAAGGCCATCGTCTGCGTCGGCGGCGGCTCTATGAAGCGGTTCGGTTTCCTCGACCGCGCGGTGGGCTACCTGAAGGAAGCCGGCATGGAAGTGGAACTGTTTGAGGGCATCGAGCCCGATCCCTCCGTCGAGACCGTCATGCGCGGCGCCGAGGCCATGCTGAAATTCGAGCCCGACTGGATCATCGCCATGGGCGGCGGCTCCCCCATCGACGCGGCAAAGGCCATGTGGATCAAGTACGAGTACCCTGACATCACCTTCGAAGAGATGTGCAAGGTGTTCGGCATCCCGCCGCTGCGCCGCAAGGCCCACTTCTGCGCCATCTCCTCCACCTCCGGCACCGCCACCGAGGTGACCGCATTCTCCATCATCACCGATTACCAGAAGGGCATCAAGTACCCCATCGCGGACTTTGAGATCACCCCCGATGTCGCCATCGTCGATCCCGATCTGGCCGAGACCATGCCCAAGAAGCTGGTGGCCCACACCGGCATGGACGCCATGACCCACGCCATCGAGGCTTACGTCTCCACCGCCCACTGCGATTACACCGATCCGCTGGCCATCTTCGCCATCCGAATGATCCAAGGCGACCTCGTGGACAGCTACAACGGCGATATGGCCAAGCGCGACACCATGCACAACGCCCAGTGCCTTGCCGGCATGGCGTTCTCGAACGCTCTGCTGGGTATCGTGCACTCCATGGCCCACAAGACCGGTGCCGCCTTTGCGGACTACGGTGCCCACATCATCCACGGCGCAGCGAATGCCATGTATCTGCCCAAGGTCATCGCCTTCAACGCCAAGGACCCCGAAGCCAAGAAGCGCTACGGCGTCATCGCCGACGAGATGAAGCTGGGCGGTGCCAACGACGACGAGAAGGTCAAGCTGCTCATCGAGTACCTGCGCGGCATGAACGACGCGCTGAACATCCCCCACTGCATCCAGCACTACGGCCCGGACTCCTACCCCGCCGAGCAGGGCTTCGTGCCGGAGGAGGTCTTTTTGGAGCGTCTGCCGGAGATCGCGAAGAATGCCATCGCCGACGCCTGCACCGGCTCCAACCCCCGCCAGCCCAGTCAGGAAGAGATGGAGAAGCTGCTCAAGTGCTGCTACTATGACACGGACGTTGACTTCTGAGCTTTTTGCGCTTTCCTGAGAGTTTCCTCTTTCCCATAAATGCAGAGCCGCAGACCGGTTGGTCTGCGGCTCTTGCGTTTTCAGACGAACATAAAAAACACCCCAAAGCCAAAGGGCCTTGAGGTGTTTTGAGCTGGAGCTGCTATCCAGATTCGAACTGGAGACCTCATCCTTACCAAGGATGCGCTCTACCAACTGAGCTATAGCAGCACAATCACAGCTCAATTAGTTTACCATAAAGCAGCTTTCTTGGCAAGAGGTTTTTGCGATTTTTTTGATTTTTTTGCAAAAAAGGGGCCGCCACGGCATATGGCGGCCCCTTTGTGGGTCCTATTACTCGATCAGGCCGTTCAGCAGCGCCAAGCACTTGCGGCTGTGGAGCTTACGGATGGCCTTAGCTTCGATCTGGCGGACACGCTCACGGGTGACGCCGAAATCGCGGCCGACTTCCTCCAGCGTGCGGGGGCGGCCATCGTCCAGACCAAAGCGGAGGCGGATGACCTTTTCCTCACGGGGGGTCAGGCTCTTGAGGGCCTGATTGATCTGCTGAGCCACCATGGCGCGGTCCGCAGCCTTGCCGGGAGCCTCGGCGTTTTCGTCGGCGACGAAATCGCCCAGCGAGGAGTCCTCCTCCTCGCCGACGGGGCTCTCCAAGCTGGCGGGTTCCTGCGCCATCCGCTGAATCTCGCGGACACGATCGACGCTCATATCCATGGCCTTTGCCAGCTCTTCCGGGGTGGGCTCGTGGCCGTTCTGGTAGACGAGCTGGTTGGTGGCCTGACGCATCCGGTTGATGGTCTCGACCATGTGGACCGGGATGCGGATGGTGCGGGCCTGATCCGCGATGGCGCGGGTGATGGCCTGACGGATCCACCATGTTGCGTAGGTGGAGAAGCGGAAGCCGCGGTCGCAGTCGAACTTCTCGGCGGCCTTGATCAGGCCGATGTTGCCCTCCTGAATCAGGTCGAGGAAGGCGAGGTTGTGGCCGACGTGCTTCTTGGCGATGGAGACCACCAGACGGAGGTTTGCTTCGCTCAGGCTGCGGCGGGCGTTCAGGCCGTCGCGGCGGATCTTCAGCAGCTCCTGACGGCGCTCTTCGGTCAGGGGGCCGTTCTCGATCTCTTCCTCTGCCTTTTCCTCCGCAGCCTTTTCCTCGGCGTCCTCGCCGGGCTTCTCACTGCCGTCCTCGTCGAGGTCCTCGGTGTAGCTCCGGCTGTTCTCATCCTCTTCGAACGAGAAGCGGGCGCTGTTCTTCTTGATGTACTCCGGCGCGCTGTACTTGATGCGGTCCGCCTGAAGGATGTGTGCCGCCTCGGCACCGGCATGGATGCGGCGGCTCAGCTCGACCTCCTGCTCTGCGCTCAGCAACGGGATCTGGCCGATCTGCTTGAGGTAGTTCTTCACGGGGTCGTCCAGCAGCTCATCCATGGCGGCCTTCAGGTCGGCGGGGTTCTCCTCTGCCTGTTCCTCTTCGCTGTCGTCGCCGATGCCCAGCTCGTCGCTGTTGGCCTCGGCGTTCTCCACCTCGGCAATGATGCTGTCCACGTCCAGACTGGCATCCTCTTCCGCTTCGTTGTCCAGAACCTTGATGCCGCGCTCCTCCAACAGGGTGTAGAGGGTCTCCACATCCATCCGGCACTGGGCGGCCAACGCCTTGGCCTCCTGTGCGCTCAGGGTGCCTTCGCCTTTCGTCAACAGTTCCTTCAAAGTCATGCCCATTTCGCTCTCTCCTTTTCACCTTGGGCGGTTTCCCGTTCAAAGTGACGTTGTATCATAGTTTTGCCCGCTGCCCGGCCGTTCAAATCACAAGGCCGCCGTTTACGCCGAACACCTGCCCGGTGATGTACCCGGCATCCTCCCCCGCGAGGAACACCAGCAGCTTTGCCACCTCGTCTGCGCTGCCGAGGCGGCCCACGGGGGTCTCCTCCGCCAGCGCCGCCTTATCCTCGGCGGTAAAGGCAGCCATCATATCGGTGTCGATGACACCCGGAGCCACGCAGTTGACGGTGATGCCGCTGGGGCCCTCCTCTTTGGCGAGGGCCTTGGTCAGGCCGATGAGGCCCGCCTTGGCAGCGGAATAGTGGACCTCGCAGCTGCCGCCGGTCTGGCCCCACATGCTGCTGACCGTCAGGATGCGGCCCGCCTTGCGGCGGATCATCCCCGGCAGTGCCAGCTGGCACAGGTGGAACGCACCGGACAGGTTCACGTCCAGCATATGCTGCCATTCGTCGGGGGTGATGTCGGTAAACAGCTTCTGTTGGGCGATGCCCGCGTTGCTCACCAGCACATCCACCCGGCCCAGCGCCTGTTCCGCCGCGCGGAACGCCACCTCACAGCTGGCGCGGGAGGCCACGTCGCACTGGACGGCGATGCAGCCCGGCAGCTCCTGCTCCAGCGCTGCCGCCGCGTCGGCATTGGTGTGGTAGAGCACCGCCACGCGGTATCCGGCCTTATAAAAGGCTCGTGCCGCCGCCGCACCGATGCCCCGGTCGCCGCCGGAGATCAGCACACACCGCACCGCCGCCGGTTCCGGCTGCTGCGGCGCTTCCGGCACAGCGGGCGTTTCGGGGACGTCTGCCGCTTCCGGCGGAACCGGTTCCGCCGCGGGCTTCCGGCCCAGCTCCGGCACCACGATGGTCGGTTCCTCATCGGGTGCAGGGGTCGGCGGCTCCGGCTTTTCCGGCTCGGCCTCCTCGGCGGGTGCCTTGGGCATCTCCACCGGGGCGGGGTCCTCGTCCGACAGATTGAATGTCAGCTCAAATTCGTCATCGTACAAGAGTCAGCCCTCCTGTCGCTTATTCTCTGCCGGTGCCAAGGGGCACTCCGGCAGGAGAAACCGCCGGCCCACGCTCCCCAGAACATCGCTCTGCTCATTTCTTCCGGTCAAGTCCGGTCCTGCGGCGTGCCTGTGGACGATCGCGTGTGGTTTCGACAAGTTTCCATTAAATAATATAGCACAATTTCTCGAAAAAAGAAAGTGGGAACCGAATGATTTTTCACGCAGTTCCCACTTTTTTTGATTTTTCACTTCGTGACCGGCGGCTTCCAGCGGGGTTTTGCGGCCCGCTTTTCCCGCAATTGGAGGAAAAAGGCCTGCAAAAGCGCCTGTGCCTCCTCGGCGCGGAGGCCCCGCTCCACCGCCGGGTGGTGGTTGAAGGGCATGGCGAACAGGTCGGCCACCGAACCGCAGCAACCTGCCTTGGTGTCTGCCGCGCCGTACACCACCCGCTTGATCCGGCTGTTGATGATGGCCCCGCTGCACATGGGGCAGGGCTCCAGCGTCACGAACAGCTCACACTGCCACAGCCGCCAGCCGCCCAGCTTTTTGCACGCCGCGTCGATGGCCAGCAGCTCAGCATGGTGGAGGGCGTTTTTCTCGGTCTCCCGCGTGTTGTGGGCCGCGGCGATGATCTCGCCGTCCCGCGCGACGACGGCTCCCACCGGCACTTCACCCAGTGCGGCGGCCTGTTCGGCCTCGGCCAGCGCTGCGCCCATCAGCTCGTAATCGGTCATGGTATTCCCCTTTCTGCCAGACAGTCGGCCAGCACGATCCCATTGTTCAAGATATGCAGCACAAGGCCGGGCAGAAGGCTCCCCGCCCGATCGGCTGCCCAGCCGAAGATAAGGCCCATCCCCAGCGCATACGCTTTAGCGGTCCAGCTTCCGTGCATCGCCGCAAACAGAACGGCTTGTCCCGCGATGGCCGCGTTCTTCCCCAGCGGCTGCAAAAGCCGGAGCGCGGCCCCGCGGAAGATCAGCTCCTCCGCCACGGGCAGCACGAGGCAGTTGCCCAGAACGCCCGCCAGCCCCGCCGGGGCCGCAGCCTCTGCCGGGAACAGCACGCTGAACGCCGCCGCCAGCCCGGCCCAGAGCAGGGCCGCGATGCCAAAGGTCTTCCAGCGGGCCGCTTTTTCCTGTTTTTCCTTCACGCACAGCCCTCCCATCGGCGGACATTGTACCATATCCGCTCCCCTTTGCGCAAGCGGCGGGTCGTTTTTGCGAAAATGCGAGGAAATTTTGTTAAATCAATTGACTTTTCAAGGCGGCATCTGGTATAATTTTCACGACTTTTTTGATGATTTGGTCGTTTTGCGACCGTGAGCCCTTGGAGGTACTACAATATGATCCGCATTCTTACCGATTCCGCGTCCGACATCCTGCCCGCCGAAGCCGAGCAGCTGGGCGTGACCGTCATCCCGCTGAACGTCACTTTGGAGGACAGCACCGTCCTGCGCGACGGCGTGGACATGACCCCCACCGAATATTACGGCATCCTCGCCGGGTGTCACAAGCTTCCCACCACCAGCCAGCCCAGCCCGGAGCTGTTCGAGAACTTCTTCACCGAAGCGGCCGCCGCCGGGGACGAGGTGATCGGCATCTTCCTGTCCCACGAGTTGTCCGGCACCTACCAGTGCGCCAAGCTCGCCGCCGATATGGTCAACGCGGACAACATCCTCTTCGTGGACAGCGAGAACGTCTGCCTCAGCGAGGCGCTGCTGGTCCGTCTGGCCGTCCACCTGCGGGATTCCGGCAAGAGCGCCGGGCAGATCGCGGCCATTCTGGAGCACGCCAAGGAGCACCTGCACCTCGTGGCCGTCATCGACGACCTGAAGTACCTGCGCAAGGGCGGCCGTCTGCCCGCCGCTGTGGCCGTCGCGGGCGGGATGCTGGGCATCAAGCCCCTCATCACCATCAAGGAAGGCAAGGTCGCCATGGCGGGCAAGGCCCGCGGTCTGCCCGGTGCCTACGTGGCTCTGTTCAAGAAGATCGAGGAACTGGGCGGCATCAACCCGTCCTTTGCGGCGCTGGCCGGTTACACCCTTTCCACCCGCGAGGTGGCCCCCATCCAGACCTATCTGCGCGACAACCTCCAGCAGGAGGACCCCCTCGTGCGCCAGATCGGCTGCGTCATCGGCACCCACGCCGGCCCCGGCGCCTTCGGTCTCGCCTTTTTTGACAAAGACCTTGTGCTGGACCTGTGATCGCGCCTTTCCAGATGCAAAATAAGGAGCTGTGTTTACCGCACAGCTCCTTATTTTTATGCTCACAACACCGCATCCGACGCGAGTTTGCCCAGCAGGAGCACGAGCACCACGAGCATCATGGGGCGGATGAATTTTGCGCCGTTCTTGAGGGCGAAGTGGGAGCCCAGCAGGTTGCCCACGATGCCGCTGATGGCGCAGGGGATACCCACCGAGAAGACCACCAAGCCGCTGGCCAGATAGGTGGCGAGGCCGGCGTAGTTGCTGGCAAGGTTCAGCACCTTGGCGTTGCCGCCCGCGGTGCGGAGGTCAAAGCCCATCAGGGTGGTGAAGGCGATGATGGCAAACGTCCCGGTGCCGGGGCCGAAGATCCCGTCGTACAGGCCGATGCCAAGGCCGATGGCGAGGGCCAGCGCAGCCTTTTTCGCGTTCATGGTGCCATCGTCCCGGTTCTCGTCCGGCAGCTTCCGCCGCCAGAGGATGAGCACCGCCGCGATGGGCAGGATGACGAACATCATGGCCTGAAGCGCCTCATCGCTGAGCAGCAGCACGACGTGGGAGCCGAGGGCGCTGCCCGCAAAGCTGCCCACCGCCGCCAAGAGGCCGACCTTGATGTTCATGGCCCCGCTGCGGAAAAAATTCACCGTCGCAAAGGTGGTGCCGCACGCGGCGCTGAACTTGTTGGTGCCGTAGGTGTAGTGGGGCGGCAGCCCCGCAAAAAGGTAAGCGGGCAGACTGATGAGCCCGCCGCCGCCCGCTGCCGAGTCCACAAAGCCCGCAAAGCCGGTCATGCACATCAGGAAGACCAGCATGAGGGGAGAGATCGTGTTTGTCATAGATACAGCTTCCCCTCACATGCAAGGATCTGGTCGAGGATCATCCGGGAGACGCGGGCACCGTAGACCATGGCGGGGTGGTCGTTGTACTCGATGATGTCGTGGAAGTCCTTGTTCATCAGGACGATGACGTACTCGCCATAGGGAGTGTGGACGATGCCGCCGTCGTTGCGGCATGCGTTCATGCTGCCGCTCTTGCTGGCCACCCAGATGAGCTCCGGCTCGCCGGTCTCCTCACAGTCCAGATAAAACTGGGGGAAGTCGTGGGTCAGCATGGTGTTGTAATGCTGCTGGCGGAAGATGGCAAGCATCTCCGCGCTGGCCTCCTTGCTGACGAGAGTGCCCTTGGCCACCTGCGCGAACAGTGCGGCGTAATCCCGCGGGGTGGTGGTGCCGAGGTCGTCGTAGCGGTCAAAGTGGAGGGGGTTGTGGAGCACGGTGTCCGCGAACCCCAGTTCCCGGATGCACGCATTGATGGTATCCAGCCCCAGATAATCGATGATCATGTTGGTGGCGATGTTGTCCGAGCAGATGATCATCATGGTAGCGGTATCCTTGACCTTGAGCTTTGCGCCCACGCCCAGCGCCCGCAGCATTCCGGAACCGTCAACGAACTGGCTCTCCTCGTAGGTGATCTCTTCCTCAAGGCTGGCCTTGCCCCGGCTGACTTGGAGGTAGAGCGCCGCCAGAATGAAGGCCTTGATGGTGGAGGCCGTCTCAAATTTTTCGTCCGCACCGATCTCAACGGTGTGCCCCTGTAAGTCGTCCACAAAGACGCTCATCTTCCCCTGATAGGAGTACAGCTCAGCGGCGATCCGCTTTTCCAGTGTCATATTTTTATCCATAACGGAATATTCCCTTCTGTTTTTACAAATTCTCCTCAAAGAAGCGCTGGGCGTTGCGGTAGAAGATCCGCTCCACCTCGTCCTCGGTGAAGCCTTCCTTCCGCAGGGCCTCGGCCAGCAGCGGGAGCTTGGAGCAGTCGTCCATTTCCAGCTTGCCGCCGATGCCGTCAAAATCGCTGCCGAGGCCGATGATTTCGATGCCGCCCACCTGCTTGAAATGGGCCGCATGCTTTGCCATCAGGGCCGTGGTGCTGCGGCAGAGCTGCGGGCGGGGCTGGTCATCAAGGAAGCCGCTGCAATAGTTCAGGCCCACCAGACCGCCGCGCTCTGCCATGGCCCGGATCATCTCGTCCGTCAGGTTGCGGCAGTGGGGTGCCAATGCCCGGCAGTTGGAGTGGCTGGCCGCAAAGGGGCGGGTGCTGTGCTCGGCAATGTCCCAGAACCCCTTATCGGACAGGTGGCTCACGTCCACGATCATATGCAGCTTTTCCATCTCCGCCAAAAACTCGAAGCCGCGCTCCTTCAGGCCGGTCTCGGTGTTGGGCTGGCAGGGCCAGATATCCCCGCCCCCGCCGGGCACCACGTTGGGGCTGGCCAGCTCGTTTTCGTGGTTCCACGTCAGGGTCATCATCCGGGCACCCAGCTCGTACATCCGGCGCAGCACGCCGAGGCTGCCCTTGCAGCAGCCGCCCTCTTCGATGGTCAGCATTCCGCTGATCTTGCCCGCCGCCGCATTTTTGCGGATGTCCTCCGGGCGGTAGACCGGCGCGATCTTGTCGGAGTACTTCGCCATAATCCGCTTGAAGACATCCACCTCTTCCAGCGCCGTCACCAGCGGGTCCGCGCCGGGGGTGGGATCGGCCAGATTCACAAAGGCGGCAAAGCATTGCAGCATATAGTCGCCCTTCTGCATCTTTTCCAGATCGATGTGCAGGTCATTTTGGGCGAAGCTCTTGTCCTCGCCCCGCCGCTCCGCATAGCGCAGCTCGCTGAGGGTATCACAATGTAGATCGAAAACTTTCATAAGTGCTGTCCTTTCTATAACAGTTCCTTTATACAACTTCTCCGTCTCGCTCACGCTCGACAGCTCTCCTAGTAGGAGAGCCTCTGGCGAAACCGTTCACTTTGCATAGACTGCCAAGGCCTCCCCTATAAGGAGAGGTGGCATTGCGAAGCAATGACGGAGAGGTTGTACGAAGGGAAACTTCATCCATTTCAAAACAAGCTTCCCACCGCATACAGACTCTTCACCAGATCCTCCCGGTAGAGCGGGTCGGCGGGGTCAAGGCTGTTGAGCACCACACCGCCGCTCCGGGCGGCACCGGTGGAGTGGATGTACCGCCCCTCGCCCAGATAGAGCGCGATGTGGCCGGGGAAATAGAGGGCGTCGCCCCGCTTGGCCTGTTCCAGCGGGATCTTGTGCATCGGCCAGCCCTCCACGAGCTTTGCATCCCGGTAGATGAGGACGCCGCACTGCATATAAGCGCTGCTCACAAGGCCGGAGCAGTCGATGCCGCGGCCCGACTTGCCGCCCCAGCGGTACTCGGTGCCCAGATACTTCTTGGCCTGTTCGGCCAGCGCATTGCGGAACGCCTCCTCGCTGCCGCCGAACCAGCGGTCAATGGCGCGGGGGACCAGCTCTTCCGGCTTGCAGCCCTCGGCCTTGGCAAGGGCCTCGTCAAAGGTCCGCCCCGCTTCCTGCGTGAAGACCGCCGTCATCGAAAAGCGCACCGGTTCCAGCGCCACATCCCGGACATAGCCGCTGCGGCCATCCACCAGCCCCACCTTGGCCCAGCCCGTGTGGGCTTCCGCTTCCGGGTCCGGCAGACGGCGCAGCACCGCGCCGCGTTCCAGCTCTGCCAGCCGGACGCCCTGCACCTTGGGCAGGGTCAGCACGTCGGTGGCCCGGCCCGCCAGCACCAATTCGGCAGAAAGATATCCCCGCAGTTCTTTTTCGCCGCAAAAATACAATTCGGACGCGAATACATATCCGTGGTAGCCGTAAAATGTGACCACTTCGGCCATGGTTTCCGGCAGGGTGATCCCGTCCGCCGTCACGCCGCCGGGCTCGGTGCGCACCTGACACACCTGCCCGTACAGCCCCTCGTCCCCGATGGTGGACACAACGCCCGCATCGCTTTCCTTCGTCGTCTCCGGCAGGTCGTAAATGGTCACGACCGGCCGTGCAAACATTGCAAATTTCATCCTTCCGGCACCTCCAACAGTTCCAGCAGCTCTTCCGGCTTCATGGACAGGATGGCGCCATCCGCGCTGCCTGTCACCGTTTCCGCCAAGGACTGCTTGGCTTGCTGCAATGCAACGATCTTTTCTTCAATGGTATCCTGCGCAATGAGCTTATACACCTGCACCGGGTTCTGCTGGCCGATGCGGTAGGCGCGGTCAGTGGCCTGATTCTGCGCCGCCACGTTCCACCACGGGTCGTAGTGGATGACGATGTCGGCGGCGGTCAGGTTCAGGCCCGTGCCGCCCGCCCGCAGCGAGATGAGGAAGACGTTCACCTCGCCCCCGTTGAACCGCCGCACCAGTTCGGCGCGGACCGGCTTCGGGGTAGAACCCTGCAAGGTGAAGTGGCTGATGCCCTCGGCGTCCAGCCGCTTCGCCAGCAGGTCGAGCATGGAAGTGAACTGGCTGAACAACAAGATGCGGTGGCCGCCCTCGACGGCGGAGCTCACCAGCTCCACGCAGGCGTCCAGCTTGGCGCTTCCGCCCTCCCAGTTGTCGGCGATGAGGTGCGGGTCGCAGCAGATCTCCCGCAGCCGCATCAGCACGGCAAAGACGGCCATCTTGTCTTCGGGTTTTGCGGCCCGCAGCTTCTCGCGGGCGTCCACCACCGCCGCCAGATACAGCTTGCGCTGCTCGGTCTCCAGCTCGATGCGGTAGATGTTCTCCGTCTTCGGGGGCAGTTCCTTCAGCACGTCGGCCTTCATCCGGCGGAGGATGAAGGGGCCGGTCAGTTGGTTCAGCCGCCGCACCGCAGTCTGGTCATCCTCCTGCACAATGGGCTTCTCGAACCGGGCGCAGAATGCCTTGTAAGGCGGCAGATACCCCGGCATCAGGAAGGAGAAGATGCTCCACAGCTCCCCCAGCCGGTTTTCCACCGGGGTGCCGGTCAGCGCAAAGCGCACCCGGCTGTTCACCCCGCAGACGGCCTTATATTTCTGGGTCGTGTGGTTCTTGATGGCCTGTGCCTCGTCGAGGATACAGGCGTAGAATTTCTGGTTTTCGTAAAGGACCTCGTCCCGGCGGAGCAGGTCATAGCTCGTCACCACAAGGTCGGCGGCCTCCCACTGTTCCGCCAGCGCCGCGCGGTGGGCCGCATCGCCGTCCACCACCACGCAGTGCAGTTCCGGCGTGAACTTTTCGCACTCCTCGGCCCAGTTCAGCACCAGCGACGCCGGGCAGACGATGAGGCTGGGCAGGGGGTTCTCCCCCAGCTCCTTAATGGCCAGCAGGTAGCTCAGCACCTGCACCGTCTTGCCAAGGCCCATATCGTCGGCCAGAATGCCGCCCATGCCGTAGCCATCCAGCGTTCGCAGCCAACGGTAGCCGTCCCGCTGGTATTTTCGCAATACTTTTTGTAGAGAGGCCGGAGGGGTATACTCGCTGTCCTTCACCGCGTGGAAGCTCCGGCTGATCCGCCGGAAGGCATCGTCCCGGTTGAAGCGGATGCCGCTCTGGCCCGACAGCGCCCAGTCCAGACTGGGGGCGCGGTAAAGCGGCAGCTCAGCGTGGTTCCTGCCCAGCTTCGCGCCCGAAAGCTCCAGCGTCTCGTTCAGTTCGTCCAGCCCTTCAAGGTCATCGTCCAGCTTCAGCAGCCGTCCATCCCGCAAGCGGTGATACCGCTTTTTCTGGTGGAGCGACTTCAGCAGGGCTTTCAGCTCCCCCACCGGGAACTCGCCGGTGTCCACCTCTAAGTCAAGGACACTGCCCTGCACCGACACCCCCACCGAGATCTTCGGCGGCGGGGCCTGCAAGTTCCGGAAGGCGTCGGTCAGGTAGACTTCGCCTTCGTTCATCAGGGTCGGGACGCCCTCGTCCAGAAAGCGGTAGACCTCTTCTTCGTCGTAGGTGCTGTACTGCAGCGGCTCACCGGGCTGTAAATACCGCCCCAGCAGCTTGGCCGCCCGGTTTTCGGCGCGGGCATCCCGCAAAAGGCCCTGCGGCGGGGGCGTAAAGGGAGCCACACGGTCCTCGCCGTACAAAAATTCCAGATGTGCGCTCACGGCTCCCATCTGCGGTGCATCCAGATAGAACTGGGTCACCGGCTCCAGCGGGATCTGGTTCAGCAGCAGCCGCTCCGGGTCCTCAATGGTCACATGCCGCCCCAGCTCCGGCAGCACATAGCTGCAAAAGGCCGTGGCGTCCTTGCTGGTGAAAAACAGCCGCTTCCCGCACAGGGTCTTCAGCGCCGGGGCCATCCGGATCGTGGCGGCACGGTCCAGCCGCCAAAGCGTGTCCTCGCTGAACAGATAGTCGAAATCCAAGCCGCTCACCCAGCCCAGCGACGGTTCCACGGCGATCTCCACACCGCCCCGCCGCCGTTCCACTTGCAGCGTCAGGGCCGGAACATCTTTTTTTAAGGTATAACCGCCCACTTCGCCCCGGTCCGCGTACAGCGTCACCAGCGCGTCGAACAGCTCCCCCGTCAGCGCCATGCCCCCAGCCGGGCCGGTCTCGGCATAGCGGCTGTAGGTGTAGCCCCGCGTTTCCAATTGCTTCCGGCTGATGACCTCCCGCCGGATCAACCCCAATAGCTGCTGGGCATCCGGCGTAAAGGCATCCCACCGGTGCTGGAACGTCAGCGATTTACCGTAGCTGACGACCCGGCTCTCCTCGATATCTTCCAGCAGGTGTTCGATGCTTTTGACGACATACTGCCGCCCGCCGCCGGAGATGCGGAGCCGCAGCCACGGCGTGCCGTACTGCAGCAAGGTCAGTTCCGGTTCCAGTTCCACAAAGCCGGTGCGCTGAGGCAGGGTGTTGTCCTCCAGCTCAGCCAGTGCCCCTTCCTGATAGGTGCGCAGCAGTGCACGGGCTGCGTCGTCGGACTCCGGCTCGTCGCTCCGCCATTTTTTGCCGAACAGCATTTCAAGGCCCGAAACATAGCTGTCTTTCCGGGGAGCTTCCGGCTCCTCTGCGGGCTTTTCGGGCAGGTTGGCCACCCCGCGCACCACGCCGGGGATCTCCGCCGGCTCAGTCTGTGCGCACCGTTGTACCTTCACCTCTTTTTGTTCTTTCAGGTCATACAGCAGCAGCGCACCGATGTGCTCACAAAAAAGCCCATTGCCATTATCGTTATACGGACAGGTACAGCTTGCACTGACGAAACTGCCATTTTGCCGCAGCCACGCCTCCGTGGTATACAGATGATCACCGCTGCCTCCGATTTCTGCGCAGAGATGCCGTACTCCATTTTCCTCCGTCTCGCAGTCAAAGGATTCGATATGCTTCATGTAATTTTCGGCCCGCGCAAAGATCGTGCCGCCCAGCAGATAGTGGATGTCTTCCATGTCCATTTCGGGTTCCCTCCCCTGCCTGTGCTCTATTGGTTAAGCATACCGCACCGGTGGGCCAGATGCAAGGCTTTTGCCGAAAAAATCCGCCGCCTCTTTTGCAAGGGCAGCGGAAGGAAGCCTTATTCTTTTTCCAGATAGTAGCATACAAGGTCGGTCGGCCCGCGTTCGGCGTGGTGCATCGCCTTGTGCTCGACGCCTTCGTAGACAAAGCCCAGCTTTTTCAGCAGTTCTCCGGAGGCGGTGTTGTAGGCATAGTGTCCACCCGTGAACAGCACGGTCTCGGTTTGGGCAAAATAGGCTTCGACCACTGCCGCCAGCGCCTCCCGCGCAAAGCCGTTCCGGCGGGCGTCCGGCGCGATCTCAATGCCCAGCTCCCAGCCCGGCACCGCCCGCTCGGCATCCATCATTGAGATCACACCGACGACCCGGCCTGTCTCCTTTTCTACAATGCTGTACCGCATCTGCCCGGCAAATTTCTGCATTAAGCGGCGGTATTCGTCGTCCATAGCGTCAAATGCGTGGTAGCCGCCGCAGTCCAGCGTGGTCTGCTCGTCCGAAAAAATTGCAAATACATCTTCGGCATCCTCTACCGCAAACTGCCGCAGCAATAAGCGCTCTGTTTCAATCGGTAAAGCTTCCATTTATTCTCCATCTGTATATATCTTATAGACATTTTCGATTTGATATGGGTCACTCAGTAATACCCTGCCATCCGACAGCACCGTAAGTTCATCCCCTACCGCAAGGTCTTCCAGCTTTGCTTGCTTTCCGTTTTTTGTTCGCAGCTTTTCCGAAATCTTGTGGAACGCATATAGCTTCCCGTTTTCTTCTTCTGCCATCAGAAAATCATTTTCCTCGTCAATTGCAGTGACGGTAACTGCCGTATGGGTGCTGACTGACGCCAGAATTTCCTCAATTTCCTGATAAACTGCCTTTCCGTTCGGAAAAATGTAGGCCTTTTTCCCATCGACCAAACAGATTCGGCTGTCCGCATAAAATGCAAGCCAAACCTTCGCCTCGTCATTGCTGCCGAATTGAAGGATCACATCCTGCCCGCCTGCGTCGAAGGTATCCTGATTGATGCAGGGCAGGTAGATTTTCTTGCCCAGATATTCTTCGAGCGCCTGATATAGCTCCGTCGAAGCGTTGGTCTGGAAATCATTCATCTCCACATTACCCCGGAACGAGTTCAGGTTCATTTCCGCCACGGCAAGCGTATCACTTTCCCGGATGGGCTTGGCAATCTTCTGCACCCGGTACACCGCAAGAGAGCCAAACGCCACGCACAGAAACAGCGCCACTCCGGCAGCCGCCAGAATGCGCTTGTGCTTTTTGCTTATTTTCACCGTCAAAAGGACGCTCACAAAGCACACTGCCATTGGCAGCAGACACATGACCCAGTCCATCGTTTCATCTCCCTCGCGGTAGTTTCTTTCATTATACCGGAAACCATGCAAAGGTGCAACAAAAAACGCCTCAGGAGAAATCCTGAAGCGTTCTGTTCAAGTCGGCGACTACCTATTTTCACGCGCCGTTTCCAGCGAACTATCTTGGGCACGAGTGAGCTTAACTTCTGTGTTCGGAATGGGAACAGGTGGAACCTCACCGTCATCGTCACCGACCATATGACTGGTTCAG
>NZ_PRLC01000032.1 GCF_003287455.1 Faecalibacterium hattorii
TGAGCTTAACTTCTGTGTTCGGAATGGGAACAGGTGGAACCTCACCGTCATCGTCACCGACCATATGACTGGTTCAGTATACCATACGGTCTACTGTTTGTCCAGTGTTTTTAGAAGGACGTGCCTTCAAAACTGAATAATCACTGCTACTTTTCGTTGACTTTTCTTGAGAGTCTCAAGCGAATTGTGGTCAAGCCCTCGATCTATTAGTACACGCTTGCTGAATGGATCACTCCACTTACACATCGTGCCTATCAACCTTGTAGTCTTCAAGGGATCTTACCTGTCTGAAACAGTGGGATATCTTATCTTTGGGTCGGCTTCACGCTTAGATGCTTTCAGCGTTTATCCGATCCGTACGTAGTTGCCCAGCTATGCTCTTGGCAGAACAACTGGTGCGCCAGAGGTACGTCCGTCCCGGTCCTCTCGTACTAGGGACAGCTCCCATCAAATATCCTGCGCCCACGACAGATAGGGACCGAACTGTCTCACGACGTTCTGAACCCAGCTCGCGTACCGCTTTAATTGGCGAACAGCCAAACCCTTGGGACCGAATACAGCCCCAGGATGCGATGAGCCGACATCGAGGTGCCAAACCTCCCCGTCGATGTGGACTCTTGGGGGAGATCAGCCTGTTATCCCCAGGGTAACTTTTATCCGTTGAGCGATGGCATTTCCACTCACATACCACCGGATCACTAACTCCAACTTTCGTTACTGCTCGACCCGTCAGTCTCGCAGTTAGGCTCGCTTCTGCGTTTGCACTCTTTTGCTTGATTTCCGTTCAAGCTGAGCGAACCTTTGAACGCCTCCGTTACTTTTTAGGAGGCGACCGCCCCAGTCAAACTGCCCACCTAACAATGTCCCCCGACTCGATTCAGAGCCGCAGGTTAGAATTCCAATATCGCAAGGATGGTATCCCAACGGCCTCTCCGCCAGCGCCAAAGCACTGGTTTCCCAGAGTCCCATCTATCCTGTGCATGCAACATCGAAACCCAATATTAGGCTACAGTAAAGCTCCATGGGGTCTTTCCGTCTTGTCGCGGGTAACCGGCATCTTCACCGGTACTACAATTTCGCCGGGCGGGCTGTTGAGACAGTGCCCAAATCATTACGCCTTTCATGCGGGTCAGAACTTACCTGACAAGGAATTTCGCTACCTTAGGACCGTTATAGTTACGGCCGCCGTTCACTGGGGCTTCGATTCAATGCTTGCACATCTCCTCTTAACCTTCCAGCACCGGGCAGGCGTCAGCTCGTATACGTCATCTTTCGATTTAGCACAAACCTGTGTTTTTGGTAAACAGTTGCTTGGGCCGATTCTCTGCGGCTCCATCTCTGGAGCACCCCTTCTCCCGAAGTTACGGGGTCAATTTGCCGAGTTCCTTAACAACCCTTCTCCCGTTGGCCTTAGAATCTTCTTCCTACCTACCTGTGTCGGTTTGCGGTACGGGCACCTCAGAAATCCACACAGCTTTTCTCGCCATCTTCCATCCCAGACTTCGGTACTAACTTCCCTCGATCTCTACCGGAACCAACACCCGGCTCTGAGACTTCAAATGTGTCCCTGTGCTTAACTCTTTTGGTGGTGACGGAATCTCTACCGTCTGTGCATCGGCTACGCCTCTCGGCCTCACCTTAGCTCCCGACTAACTTGGAGCGGACGAACCTTCCTCCAAAAACCTGAGGCTTTCGGCCATGCAGATTCTCACTGCATTCGCGCTACTCATTCCGGCATTCTCACTTCTATACACTCCACAGCCGCTTGCGCTACTGTTTCGCCGCGTATACAACGCTCCCCTACCCAATGTACAAAGTACATTGCCTAAGCTTCGGTGTTAGGTTTAGCCCCGTTAAATTCTCCGCGCAAAGACGCTCGACCAGTGAGCTATTACGCACTCTTTGAATGAGTGGCTGCTTCTGAGCCAACATCCTGGTTGTCTGCGTATCTTCACATCGTTTTCCACTTAACCTAACTTTGGGACCTTAGCTGTAGATCTGGGCTGTTTCCCTTTTGACAATGACATTTATCTGACACTGTCTGACTCCCAAGCATCAATATTCTGGCATTCTGAGTTTGATAAGCTTCGCTAACCTCTCGGCCGCTAGGCTATTCAGTGCTTTACCTCCAGATATCTAACTTGAGGCTAGTCCTAAAACTATTTCGGGGAGAACCAGCTATCTCCGGGTTCGATTGGAATTTCTCCGCTACCCACAGTTCATCCGCCGCCTTTTCAACGGAGGTCGGTTCGGTCCTCCATGGAATTTTACTTCCACTTCAACCTGACCATGGGTAGGTCACCCGGTTTCGGGCCCATTATATGCAACTTAACGCCCTTTTCAAACTCGCTTTCGCTTCGGCTCCGGACCTGAAGTCCTTAACCTTGCTGCATACAATCGCTCGCCGGACCGTTCTACAAAAAGTACCCTATCACGCTTTGACGCGCTCTAGGTGCTTGTAGGCACAGGGTTTCAGGTTCTTTTTCACTCCCCTCCCGGGGTGCTTTTCACCTTTCCTTCACAGTACTATACGCTATCGGTCACTGGGTAGTATTTAGGGTTGGAGGGTGGTCCCCCCGTATTCCGACCGGGTTTCACGTGTCCGGCCGTACTCTGGAAATCGCTCAGCTCTCATCGTTTTCACCTACGTGGTTCTCACACTCTCTGACCGGCCTTCCCATGCCGTTCGGTTAACAACTTAAGTCTTAAATGCGCTCCGTACCCCGGAAGTCTTTCGACTCCCGGTTTGCCCTCTTCCGCGTTCGCTCGCCACTACTTACGGAATCTCGTTTGATGTCTCTTCCTCGCCCTACTTAGATGTTTCAGTTCAGGCGGTTCCCTCGATGTACCTATTTTGAAGTTCAGTACAACGTACTTGAGTATGAACTCAAGTGAGTTTCCTCATTCAGAGATCTCCGGATCAATGCTTATTTGCAGCTCCCCGAAGCTTATCGCAGCTTATCACGTCTTTCATCGGCTCCCAGTGCCAAGGCATTCGCCCTGCGCCCTTGTTCGCTTGACCATTCAAACTATTCTCTTTCGAGAATGGCTTGTATTTCCTCTTGATTCTCTCTTGCCAACGAAGATTATTGTTACCCTTCCTTTTGAAATTGCAATATTTCTTAAAAGAACTTACTATAATCTTTGTTTCGCAGTTATTATTCAGTTTTCAAGGTACGTCTT
>NZ_PRLC01000033.1 GCF_003287455.1 Faecalibacterium hattorii
AAGCTGCACGCACGGTGTGGAGCCGGGGAAAAGTTGGAGATCATATCAAAGACTTACCTATGGCTATCCGGCAGCAAGAGTCAGGGCATGAAGCAGCTCATGGCTGGCGGCGGCGTTGCGCTGGTCGGCATTACCCTGATTCCCCTGCTGAGCGGTCTGTTTGGCTAAGAACAGTGGGCGGCTTTTGCCGCCCGGTACATACTATAATAGGGAAAGCCATAGTAACGATCTCACATACAGAAGGTGAAGCAGATGAGCGAGATTTTATTGTATCATGGCAGTAAAGAAGAAGTTGTCTATCCCGAAATCCGCATCACACGGTATACAAAAGACTTTTCTTGGGGATTCTACTGCACGAACAACTATCAGCAAGCCTACCGCTGGGCAGACCGCCGTTCTGCCGATGGCCTTGTGAACGTCTATCGCTATGTAGAAAATCCCGACCTGAAGATCCTGCGCTTCCCGGAAATGTCAGATGAATGGCTGGACTTTATTGCAAAATGCCGTGCAGGTGAAACCCATCCCTACGATATTGTTGAGGGACCCATGGCAGACGACACCATTTGGGATTACGTCAACGGATTTACGTCCGGGCAGATCAGCCGTGAAGCATTTTGGGCATTGGCGAAATTCAAGCATCCAACACACCAGATCAGCTTTCACACCGTAAACGCTTTGCACTGCCTGACCTTTGAGAGGAGTGAACCCATCCATGACCGAAAAGCAGAAAAATGATGTTCTCTATGTTTGCAGCCTGATCGAGACCATTGCCCGCAAGACCAAAAATCATCGGCAGGATGTGATCCGACACTTCACAAAAGCCGACATCGAACGGCAGCTCCGTCTGGCAGAAGTAAACCATTGCCTGTCCTTTGAGCAGGTTTCGGATGAAATGATCGAAGATCTCAACATCCCGGATGGGGATTTTGATACCGCCGCAGAGTGCCGCTATACGGTTCCTTCTGCAACCTCCATCGGAATGCTGTATCAGGGGCTAGTGCTGTCCACCATGAAGGATGAGGATGCTGCACAGGCAATTCTGGATGTTTTTTCGTCGTTTATCACGGATGAGATCTCCGATTTCAATTCCAACGTGTACTACACCAATCCTGATTATCTCCGCTGCTCCTATCTGGAGGGCAAGATGCTTGCATAACTGAATCATTGTCCTATGCCGATTGCCGAAAAGCAGTCGGCATTTTTTGTTTTCAGCGGCTTCTGAGTCGATTATTCCATACGGCGGCTTGAGCAGCAACGGAAAGCCCTCTGCGGTTTGCTTGTTTATTGAATGTCCGTGCTCCAAGCTGTGTTTTTTATCCACCCATCAGCGAAAGGCGGTGCTATTATGCAGTTTTTGACCCACATTATTTTTCTCTTGAATCTGCTCAAGACCCTCATCAACCACTTCAGCTAAGGACGGTGACTGCTGAATGGAAACCGTTCTCAAGGCCATTGCCGACTGGATCAAAGGCATCCTGACGGCAGGCATTATGTCAAACCTTTCCGGCTTGTTCGACGATGTGAACACGCAGGTCGGCAATATCGCCCAGCAGGTGGGCACCAAGCCCTCCAGCTTTGAACCGCGCGTTTTCGCAATGATCGAAGCCCTCTCCCGGAATGTGGTGCTGCCCATTGCGGGCATCATTCTGACCTTCATCGCCTGTTATGAACTAATTGAGATGATCACCCAGCACAACAGCATGGCGCAGTTCGAGCCTGCCCTCATCATGCGCTGGATTTTTAAGACCGCTGTTTCGGTATGGCTCATCAGTAACACCTTCGATATTGTGATGGCGGTGTTCGACATCACCCAGAAGGTAGTGTCCGATTCCAGCGGCATCATCGCCGGAAACACCCGTGTCAACGACATTGGTTTGTCCATGCTGCAATCCAGCCTGATGCAGATGGATGTAGGACCCCTGTTCGGGCTTTTCCTGCAAAGTTTCTTCATCGGCATCACTATGCGGATATTGAGCATCATTATTTTTGTCATCGTGTACGGAAGAATGATTGAGATCTATTGCATGGTGAGCCTTGCACCCATCCCGATGGCGACCTTCGGCAACCACGAGCAATCGCACATGGGGCAGAACTACCTGAAATGCCTGTTCGCATTGGGCTTTCAAGGCTTTCTCATCCTCATCTGCGTGGCAATTTACGCCGTGCTGATCCAGAGCGTGGCGATTTCCGGGGATGCCATCAACTCCATTTGGAGCATTGTCGGCTACACCGTTCTGCTCTGTTTCAGCCTGTTCAAGACCAGCTCTGTGACGAAATCCGTTCTCGGAGCGCACTAAAGGAGGTGTTCACTTGGCTGCGTATATTTCCGTTCCCCGTGATTTGACCAAGGTCAAATCCAAAGTGGCGTTCAACCTGACCAAACGGCAGCTTGTCTGCTTTGGCACAGCGGCTCTCATTGGAGTGCCGCTGTTTTTTGTTCTCCGGGATTCTGGCGGCAACACCGCTGCCACCCTCGGTATGATGGCGGTGATGCTGCCGGCGTTCTTCCTTGGGATGTACGAGAAAAACGGTCAGCCCATGGAAAAGCTGCTGTCGTACTATGTGCAGTCCCGGTTTGTCCGCCCGAAGATCCGCCCCTACAAGACCAACAACTACTATGCGATTTTGATGAAGGGAGGCGCAACCTATGATTCCGTTTTGGAAAAAGACCGGTAAGGACGGCAAGAAAAAAACGCAGAAACCCGCCGTGCCCCGGACCGCCCAGCAGTCCATCCCCATGCAGCGGATGTTTGAGGATGGCACCTGCCGGGTGAAAGCAAACTACTACACCCGCACCATCCAGTATCAGGACATCAATTATCAGTTGGCGCAGCAGGAGGACAAGACCGCCATTTTTGAGGAATGGTGCAGTTTTCTGAACTTCTTTGATTCCAGCATCAAATTTGAGCTGTCCTTCGTGAACATGGCAACCGACAGCACCGAGTTTGAGAAAAGCATCCGTATCCCGTACCAGCGAGATGGTTTCGATGATGTTCGTGCTGAGTACAGCCAGATGCTGCGGCAGCAGCTTGCCAAGGGCAATAATGGTCTGACCAAGACCAAATT
>NZ_PRLC01000006.1 GCF_003287455.1 Faecalibacterium hattorii
GTGAGAGGCCTTGGCAGTCCGCAAAGTTTGCAGTTCAGCACTTTACGCCCTGCTGCCGCAAAGGAGCCGAAGGCGCTGCGCGGAGACTTCACGCCTTTGCCAAGGGCTCCCCCTTTGGGAAAGACTCCCTCCGGCCGGAGGGAGATGTCGCATATGCGACAGAGGGAGGACAGCTGGCGCGAAGCGCCTGAGAGGGCGAGCCCGGCAGAGGCGGCGCAGGGCGTAGGTTTAGATAGTGCATATGATGGGGCAGACTGCGCCCCGGTTTAGCTGATGCTTACGATGGGATAGACTTCCGAAAGGCTTGATCTAAACTTACGCGGTGCGTTCTTGTCAGCGTGCTTGCCCTCTCCGTCATCGCTCCGCGATGCCACCTCTCCCAAAGTGAGAGGCCTTGGCAGTCCGCCAAGTTTCCGGTTTTATACTTTACGCCCTGCTGCCACAAAAAGAGCCGTCAGGCGCTGCACTCAGACTTCACGCCTTTGCCAAGGGCTCCCACTTTGGGGGAGCTGGCGCGAAGCGCCTGAGAGGGCGAGCCCGGCAGAGGCGGCGCAGGGCGTAGGTTTAGATAGTGCGAATGATGTGGCAGACTTCGCCCCGGTTTAGCTGGCGCTTCCTATAGGACCCCTATTTTACATAAAATTTCAAAAAAGGCTTGCAAATAGTCCGTAAAAGAGGTATAATCCTACTCGCAGCAGCTTTCACCGCTGTAAAGCTCTGAATAAAGATGCCTCTTTAGCTCAGTCGGTTAGAGCACCTGACTGTTAATCAGGGTGTCGCCTGTTCGAGTCAGGCAAGAGGCGCCAGTAATTTGGGCGGCGGGTTTTTGATCCGCCGCCCTTTTTTATCGGTGTGGGCTGTAACCATTCTGTTTCTTTTTTCACATTTTTTTCAAAATTAACGGTTTCTTAAAAAATGTCCTCTTGAAGAAGCTGTCAGATTGTGGTATACTGCACCTAAGCTTTAGGAAGTTTTCCTGAAGCGATGAACCGATCAAAGGGTAGGCGCTCCCTTCTTTTTGATAGCAGCTTGGCCTCTGCTTTGCCTTGGTTCTCCGCAGGGCAGGGCAAAGCAGAGGGCTATGCGCTGCTTTTTGAGAGCGAAGAACCTTTCTCCTGCGTCAAAATCTGCTGAAGATGCTCTGCATTTGCGGTGCGCACAAAGTTTTGCTTGTGTATTTGACCGTATTGTGCTAGAATATGGGAGGCAGTTTTGAATATTAGAAAGTTGAAGAGAGATCGTTTCCCATTGGTTGTCGGTCTCTTGTAAAGGAAACATCTATGCGTTATACCTATGTGCGGCAGCACGACACGACCGACTGTGCAGCTGCCAGTCTCGCAATGGTGTGCCTCCATTACAAAAAGGAAATCACCATCACCCGCTTACGCGACATGATGGGTACCGACATGAAGGGCACGAACCTCGTGGGTCTGCAGAAAGCCGCCAATGAGATGGGCTTCAACACGGCAGCTGTCCGTGTGGACCGCGAGAACTTTTTAAGTGATTTTACGCTTCCCTGTATCGCACAGGTCATTACGGATCAGGGCATGACACACTTCGTGGTGGTCTTCAAAAAGACCACCATCAAGGACGACACCGCCCGCCACAAGCATGTGCAGCAGGAAGAGGAACGCAAGGCCGATAAGACCAAGAAGTATAAATGCAAGGACACCGTGATCATCGGCGACCCGGCAAAAGACCTTGAGAAGATCAGCCTTGATGAGTTCTATAAGAACTTTACCGGCGTGTTGCTGCTGCTGAACCCGACTTCCGAGTTCAAGGGCGGCAAGGCGAAAAAGTCCACCAGTGTCAACGGCACCGCGAAGGACGATGGTAAGGGCAAGGAAGAGTTCAGCTACAAGGAAGGCAAGCACCGCATGTTGAAGCGGTACATCGACCTGTTGTGGCCGCAAAAGAAACTCTTTTTCTACGCTATCCTCAGTTCGGTGATCCTGACGGTGATCGGCATCGTCTCCACAGTGTTCAACAAGGCGCTGATGGACGAGGTGCTCCCGTACGGATTGAAGAACTTGCTCGTCTCCTTGATCATCGTGTTCAGCGTGGTCAACCTCACCAGCAACCTGCTCAGCACGGTTCGCGAGTGGATCTTGATCTTCCTGTCCATCAAGGTAGACATCCCGTTGATGATGGGCTACTTCGAGCATGTGTACAAACTGCCGATGAAGTTCTTCGCAACGCGGAAGACCGGCGAGATCACCACCCGCTACTCCGATGCAAGCACCATCAAGTCCGTTCTGACCAGCATGGCGATGAGTATCGTCATGGACGTGGTCATGGCGCTGGGTGTGGGCGTCGTGCTGTTCCGGATGAACTCCACGCTGTTCTCCCTCACCTTGTTCAGCACCGCGCTGAGCTTCCTGCTCGTCATCATCTTCAAGCAGCCGTACAAGCGGATCAATGAAGAAACGATGCAGCAGTCGGCGATCCTGAACAGCCAGATGATCGAGAGTCTGCGCGGCATTGAGACCATCAAGTGCAATGCGTGCGAAGACCGCGAACTGGAAGCGCTGGAACGGGAGTACATCAAGAGCCTGAAGATCAGCCTCCGGTCCAGCAAGATCAGCACCGGGCAATCCCTGATCTCCACCGTTATCACCACGGTGCTGGGCATGGTCACGACCTATGCCGGTATCATGCAGGTGCTGAACGGCGACCTGACGCTGGGCGGTTACATGGCGTTCAGCACGCTTTCGGGCTACTTTACTTCTCCGGTGAGCGACCTGATCGGGATGCAGATGTCGATTCAGGAAGCTGATATCTCTATGAAGCGTCTGACCGAGATCATGGACTACGAGTCCGAGCAGTCGGAAGACGAGGAGCACACCGAGATGGAGCAGATCGAGGGCGACATCGAGTTCAAGGATGTTACCTTCCGGTATGGCAACCGCAACCCCGCACTGAACCACATCTCCTTCACGATCCCGCAGGGCAAGAAGGTGGCGCTGGTGGGCAGCAGCGGCAGCGGCAAGTCCACCATCACCAAGCTCCTGCTCAAGTATTATGAGCCGGAGAGCGGCGAGATCGATGTGAATGGCATCAACCTCGACGAGTACACCAACGCATCGGTGCGCCGCGCGATCTCTTACGTTCCGCAGAATGTCGAGCTGTTCAGCAAGACTCTGTTTGAGAATATCCGCATTTCCAACCCGAACGCCACCATGGAACAGGTGAAGGAAGCAGCGAAGAAGGCCGATGCACACGAGTTCATCCGCAAGCTGCCGCTGCAGTACAACACCTACTTGGAGGAAGCCGGCAACGGCCTGTCCGGCGGTGAGAAGCAGCGGATCGCTCTGGCACGAGCTTTCCTGAAGGACTCGAACCTCTATATTCTGGACGAATCGACCAGCAGTCTGGATTTTGGCACAGAGAACACCATCTTTGACATGATCTACAACCAACTGGCTGATAAGTCGATGCTCATTGTGGCCCACCGCCTGTCCACCATCCGCGATTGTGACCTGATCTTGGTCATGGATCACGGCGAGATCGTGGAGCGCGGCACCCATGAGGAGCTGCTGGAGAAAAAGGGCAAGTATTACGAGCTTTGGAACCTCCAGCAGGGCATCTTCCGCCATAAGAAGGAAGCGCCCAAACCCGTGGCAGCGGCCGTTGTCGAGGAAGATGACGACGGTGAGGAGGCCATTACTTATTAAGTTGCAATCGAGTGCGCACTCGATTACATAAAAACGGCTTTTGGAAGGTTGCGCAGCCGGAAAAAAGCCTCAAATTCGATTCAATCATTTGAAGGGAGTAATTCATTATGATGATGCCTGCAAACTACTCTGTTATCGCAGAGAACGAGCTGTCCTATGTCGAGGGCGGCGCATCCTTTATCGACTGGGTTGGCGATCGCACTGCTACCGTTTGGACTGCTGCTAACGTCAAGACCTTCAACACCAACGTTGTGACCATCGTTGGCAACGCTTTCGTTGACGACATGGTCCACAACACTCTGGGCTATGTCTTCGGCGGCAACGCTAACTGGAAGGGCATTGGCGATGCTTTCAAGGGCTTCTTCGTTGCTAAGAACAAGAACGTCGGCGACTCTATTGCTCACACTCTGGGCAATGTTGCTGCTGTTTACCTGCTGGGCAACACCACTGTTGCTAACAAGGCTGGCGACGTGAAGCTGAAGGCTGGTAGCCCCGCTTCCAAGACCTTCTCCTACCTCGGCGAGGATGGCAATTGGAAAGAGATTTTCAAGGTCGTTGGCTAATTTGGCTTAACAACTAAATAGAAAGAGTATTTCATTTGCACCGCCCTACTTGTTAGGCGGGGCTGATGACAATGCCTCGTAATGGTGTGCCAGGAGGCGTGAGCCTTCTGGCACACCTTATTTTTATAGCGTCACTTATTATGTGCCCCGCAACGCTCCGCGCCCGGTGAGGGCTTTGTCGTAAACCGGATGCAACGGCGGGGAGGGGCGGTAATAGGTGATCGTGTGTGGAAAAATAAAACCATTTGCTCTATCGCAAGTGCTATCTGTCCTATCGCAAGTGTAAGCTGCTCCATCGCAAGTGCAATCTAAACGGACGCGGTGCGCCGCCGTGAGCGGGCTTGCCCTCTCCGTCATCGCTTGCGCGATGCCACCTCTCCCAAAGTGAGAGGCCTTGGCAGTCCGCCAAGTTTGCAGTTCGGTACTTTACGCCCTGCTGCCGCAAAGGAGCCGTCAGGCGCTACGCGGAAACTTTCCGCCTTTGCCAAGGGCTCTCCCTTTGGGAGAGCTGGCGCGAAGCGCCTGAGAGGGCAAGGACGCTGACGGGGAGACGACTGGTTGGTTTAGATGACGCTTACGATGGGGCAGACTTCCGAAAGCCTCAATCTAAACTGACGCGGTACGTTCTTGTGAGCGGGCTTGCCCTCTCCGTCATCGCTTCGCGATGCCACCTCTCCCAAAGTGAGAGGCCTTGGCAGTCCGCCGAGTTTTCGGTTTAATACTTTACGCCCTGCTGCCGCAAGGGGAGCCGTCAGGCGCTGCGCTCAGACTTCACGCCTTTGCCAAGGGCTCCCACTTTGGGGGAGCTGGCGCGAAGCGCCTGAGAGGGCGAGGACGCTGGCGGGGAGACTTCGCCTCAGTTTAGCAGATGCGTATGATAGGGCAGACCCAAGAAACGGCAGAAAGGGGCATTTTTGTGAAGGAAACCACGGTTGTGAAAAACAACAAAATGCTTCCGGTTGCCCGAAGATTGCGCCGTGAAATGACCTTATCAGAGCAACACCTTTGGTTTCGCTTTCTGCGCTCCTACCCAGTAAAAATCTACAAACAGCGGATCATTGAATCTTTTGTGGTAGATTTTTACTGTGCGGAAGCACGATTGGTTATTGAATTGGACGGCTTACAGCATTATACTGAACAGGGGAAGGCTTACGACGAAGAGCGGAGCCAGATCCTGCGCGAGTATGGCTTGAAGGTATTGCGCTTTTCCAACCGCGAGGTGGAACAGCAGTTCGATGTGGTGTGCGAGAAAATCCATCAAGAGATTCAAGCGAGGGTGTAGGATAACAATTTCCCCTTTCCCACAGACGATCACCCATTACCATAAAATCTAATGAAACAGGTGGACAAAACGATGAGAGAAATTCAAGTTGCAGAACACAAGACCCTGAAGCTGACCAACGTGTTGGCGCGGAAGGTGGACGGCAGCGAGCTGGGCAACCTGCCCGTGGTGCTGACCCAGATGCAGAACTTTATCCGCAGCCACAACGCCATGCCCGTTGGCCCCATCATCCAGTGCGTTAAAATGCGCACCGGCCCCAACCCCACGGCGGACATCTACTTTATGCAGCAGGTCAACCAGTTGATCACCCGGCTGGACCCCGGCTACGAGATGGACGCGGTGCTGCGTGTGCGCAACTGCCTCTACGCCCACTATGTCGGCCCCATGGATCACAGCAGCCTCGCCAGCCAGAAGCTCGACATCTATGCCTTTGAGAACGAGATCGAGCGCACCGGCGATGTGTACAGCATCTATGTCAATCAGGACGAAGACGAAGGCGTGCTTGACGTCTTTATGGAGACCAAATAATTATGACGACCATTCAGAATCTTTCCGATCTGCAGGATCGCCGCATCATGATGGAGAAAAAGCTGCCGCCCTTCGGCTATGCGATGATCCTCCTCGTGGCATTCCTGCTGGTGTTCCTGACCATCTGGAGCACCAAGAATTACCGCACCTACGTCAGCCAGTCGGTCGGCACCGTGCAGGCAAGCAATAAAACCTACATCATGTCCAGCTACTCCGGCACCCTGACCGAGCTGAACGTCTCTGAGGGTAGCTACGTCAACGAGGGCGACCTCATTGCCCACATCAAGAGCACGGACATCGATATGCAGACCGACGGCTACAAGAGCCAGCTGGAGATCTACGAAAAGCAGAAGTCCCAGTACGAGAAGCTGCTCAAGTCCATTCAGGACGACAAGAACTACTTCAGCGAGACGGATATCGACGATCAGCCGTACTATTATCAGTACGAGAACTACAAGAGCCAAGTACAGCAGAAGGCCTTTGACGCTTCGCCCTATCAGGCCGCGGGCTACTCCGAGGAGCAGATCAAGGCCCTGATGGAGCAGAACCAGAGCGAGATCGAGTCACTGTACTACTCCACTTTGCAGTCGGTGACCGCGAACCTGACCAGCGTTCAGGCCAACATCGACAACCTGCAGACCCAACTGGACGCACTGGAAAGCGGCGCGAACGATTACTATATCTATGCCCCCACCTCCGGCGTCATCCACATGGACACCCCCTACAAGGAGGGCATGGTGCTGAGCGCCGGTTCCGCGCTGGCCACCGTCGCCAGCGAGAACAGCGACCTTGAGGTGGTGGCGGCCCTGACCGTCAGCGACCGGCCCCTCGTCAACGTGGGCGACCCATGCAAGATCGCCATCACCGGCCTGTCCGAGTATTCCTACGGCAACCTGACCGGCACCGTCACTTCCATCGACAGCGATGTGACCTCCAGCACGTCCGGCTCCTACTACAAGATGACCATCAAGCCCAACAGCACCTATGTGGTGAGCAACGGCGGCGACAAGGTCGATCTGGCCAACGGCATGAGCGTGACCGCCCGTGTCGAGTACGACGAGCTGACTTACTTCGACTACGTGATGGAGGCTCTGGGCGTTTTGTTCCGTTAAACAGCGTCCGTAAACCAACGCCCAAAGAGGTACGATAGAATGAAATTGAACCCGAAACAGTTGGCCGTAAGCGCCGCGCTGCTCACCCTGCTGGCCGCAGGGGCCGCGCTGCCCGCCACAGCCGCCAGCCCCATTTCTGCTCCCGCGGCCATCACCTTCCCGTGGAGCGTCGTCGCCACCGAGAGCGTGGAGACCGGCGATTATGCCGCCTCCATGACCGTGGGCACCGCGCAGCAGCTTTCGCCGGTGGTCACCCCCGCCAAGGCCGCGAAGCGCAACGGCGTCAGCTACGTTTCCGATAACCCGAACATCGTCTCGGTGACGGAGGACGGCGTGGTACAGGCCGTCGGCCTCGGCACGGCCCAGATCACGGCCACCTGCGGCGGCGTGAGCTGCACCTATGCCATCACCACCCAGCCCGACAGCACGATGATCGCCACCGAGATGGACATCACGCTGGCGTCCAGCACCATCGCGGTGGGCGATCACACCAACGTCTCGCTGGCGGTCCTGCCCACTACGGCGGCAAATTACATCAATGTGACGCTGACTTCTTCCGACCCCAGCGTGGCCACCGTCAACAACTTCGGCAAGGTGACGGGCATCGCCCCCGGCAAAGCGACCATCACGGCTTCCACCGGCGATGTGAGCTGCTCGGCGACGGTCACGGTGGTGGCGGCGCCCAGCTCCAGTACCGGCGCGGCGGAGTCCCTCTCCCTGAACACGAACTACCTCGTGCTCAAGCCGGGCGCGTCCGGCAAGATCACCGGCTCGGTGGCACCCTCCACGGCGTCCCAGTCCCTGACCTTCACCAGCCGCGATAAGAGCATCGCCACCGTCAGCGCCAGCGGCGTTGTTACCGGCGTTTCCACCGGTGCGACCTCCGTGGTCGTCTCCAACGGCACGGTCTCTTCGTCGGTGACGGTCATCGTCAACCGCACGGCGTCTTCCAGCAGCAACGGCGGCACCGCCGACGGCGACGGCACCGAACCCGCCGACGGCGACCCCATCGTGAACGCCATCGAGAATGCGGCGTCGGACACCATCTCCTACCCGCAGGAGCAGGTGCCGGTGATCACCACCGAGATGCTCAACGCCCTGCGCACCACGGGCCGCACCCTCGTGCTCGACGCCAAGGACTACACCCTGACCGTGGACGGCAGCGCTATCCGCAACACCACCAGTGAGATCGCCACCGCGCTGACCTTTACGCAGGACGAGAACGGCCTCCGCTTTACCCTGAACGACGGCGGCGAGATGCCCTGCGGGGTGCAGATCGCCCTGACCGGGGAGAATGCAGCCTACAGCCGCCTCTACCTACACAACAGCGTCAGCGGCAAGTGGCAGTTCCTGAACAGCTACAAGGACGGCGTCCTCCACGCCGATGTGGCGGGCGAGTACCTGCTGACGAACCAGAATCTGCGGTTCACCAGCATCAACTGGACCTTCTTCATCGGGGCCGGTGTAGTGGTCGTCGCCTGTCTGATCGCCTATATCGCGGTCAAGAAGCGGTATTGGTTCTGGTAAGATCGTACGTTAAAACGAAAAACTCCCGGACGAAGTGTCCGGGAGTTTTTGCGTAGAGGGGAATCCTTACTTCGATTCAATCGTGCCTTCGCCGTCCAGCGCTTCCTCCAGCGTGTGCCACGCGAGGACCGCGCACTTGACGCGGGCGGGAACATGGGCGATGCCCTGCAGCGCGGCGGCGTCTTCGAGGTCGTCGAGCTGCTCCGGGGTGATCTTGCCCTTGATCATATCAAAATACAGGCCGATGAGGCGGCGTGCGTCCTCCACGGTGCGGCCCTTCACGAGGTCGATCATCAGGGAGGCCGACGCTTGGGAGATGGCGCAGCCGGTGCCGATGAACCCGGCGTCCTCAATGACGCCGTCCTTGACCCGCAGCTGAAGGGTGATGTCGTCGCCGCAGCTGGGGTTGACGCCCTCAAGGCTGTGGGTGGCCCCCTCGACGGGGTGGCGGTTCTCCTTGCTGCGGCTGTTTTCGGTAATGATCTGGGTGTAAAGCTCGTTCAGATTCATAAACCCATCACCTTTCGTACATTTTCGAGATTGTTCAGCAGCGCGTCGATGTCTTCCGGCGTGTTGTAGATGGCCACGCTGGCGCGGCAGCAGGAGCCGATGCCGAGGAAGTCCATCAGGGGCTGGGCACAGTGGTGCCCGGCCCGGATGGCCACGCCGCCCGCATCCAGAATGGTGGCGACGTCGTGGGGGTGGACGTCCTGCACATTGAAGGACACCACGCCGAACCGCTTGGCGGCGGTGGGGTCCCCGTACACGGTCAGCCACGGCATATCGGCCATGCCCTTGAGCATCCGCTCCAGCAGGGCGTGCTCGTGATCCATCATGGTCTGCCAGCCGATGTGGTCGATGTAGTCCAGCGCGGCGGCAAAGCCCACCTCGCCGCCCACGTTCCGGGTGCCCGCCTCAAACTTGCGGGGGCCCTCGGCCCATGTGGCGCTGTGCTCATGGACCGCGCCGATCATGTCGCCGCCGCTGAGGAAGGGGGGCATCTTGTCCAGCAGCTCCCTGCGGGCGTAGAGGGCGCCCATGCCCATGGGGGCGTAGAGCTTGTGGGCGGAACAGGCCGCGAAATCCACGTCCAGCGCCTTCACGTCCACGGGCATGTGGGGCGCGCTCTGGGCGCAGTCCAGCACCACGACGGCCCCGACAGCGTGGGCGCGGGCCACGATCTCTTCCACCGGGGCCCGCAGCCCCAATACGTTGGACACCATGCCGATGGCCACGAGCTTGGTCTTGGCGGTGATCTTCCGGTCCAGCTCATCGGTGGTCAGGCGGCCGTCCGGGCCGGGGTAGAGGTACACGAGGGCTGCGCCCGTGGCCTCGGCCACCCGCTGCCACGGCACGAGGTCGGAATGGTGCTCCGCGACCGAGATCACGATCTCGTCGCCCGCGTGCAGGAAGTGGAGCCCGTAGCTGTAGGCCACAAGGTTCAGGGACTCGGTGGTGTTCTGGGTGAAGACGATCTCATCGTCCTCCGCGTGGAAGAACTGGGCCACCCGGTGCCGGGCCCCCTCGTGGGCGTCGGTGGCCCGCATGGCGAGGTCATACACGCCCCGGTGGGGGTTGGCGTTGTCGTGGGTGTAGTAGCGGGTCACGGCGTCCAGCACCTGCGTGGGGTGCTGGGTGGTGGCGGCGCTGTCCAGATAAACGAGCCGGGTGCCGTTTTCGTCGGCGCTCAGGATCGGGAAATCCTTAATCCATGGATTCTGCATCGTCGAGCCTCCTTGCTGCCGCCTCGCGCACTTCGTCCTGAAGCGCCGCGAGGGGAATCTTTTCGATGGCCGGGGCAAAGCGGGCGTCCACCATCAGGCGGCGTGCCTGTTCCTCGGAAAGGCCGCGGGAGCGCAGGTAGTAGAGCTTGGCCTCATCCAGCCGCCCGATGGAGGCAGCGTGCTGGCCCTCGACTTCTTCTTCGCCGCAGAGGATCAGCGGCGCGGTGCGGTTGCGGGCGGCGGGGCTGAACAGCAGCACGTCCTCGCTCTCGTGGCCGACGCTGCGCTTGGCACCCCGGCGGAAGTCGATGGTGCCGCGCAGGATCTTATCGGCATGGCCGGTCAGGACGCCGGCAGTGTGCATCTCGCACAGGGTGTCCTTGGCGGTGTGAACGGAGACATCGTTGTAATCCAGCACGGCGTCGCCGCTGCCGAAGTAGACGGCATCAAGGTCGTACTCGCTCTTGGAAGCGGCGAGCTGTGCCTTGGCACCGCATGCCGAGAGGGCACCGCCCAGCTCGATGCGCACCTGCTCCACCTTGGCGCTCTTGGCTTCCTCGATGGCGACGGCGTTCCAGCGGCGGGCGTGGGAACCCAGCAGCTGCACCTGCACCAGCTTGACGTGGGCGTTCTCGCCCGCGCGGATGCGGGTGAGGGAAGCGGCGGCACCGTTTTCCGCGTCGCCCCGCACCACCTGCACCACGGTCAGGCTGCTGCCCGCCTTGGCGTCCACGGAAAGGACGCTCAGGGCGTTGGGGTGGGCAGCGTCCAGCGTGACCTCAAAGAGGGCGGGCGCTTCCACCTTGGTATCTTCGGCCACTGTCAGCGCATGGCGGACGGTGGCATTTTCCAGCAGATAGGTATCGACGGCCTCGCCCATGCCGCTCTCCGAAAAGGCGGTGAAGTCGTTCTCGGCTTCGCCGACCCCGGCGGGCAGGGTGAAGGCGATGTTCGCTTCACCCCAGTCGTCGCCGGGGATCTCCGGCAGCGCCGCTGCTTTGGGAGCGCTGTTGACGCCGCACTGGTTCCAAGTAGGAACCGGCAGACGATTCATGTTCAAGTCATTCATAACACTTCCGGCCCTCCTTTCAGCCGATGCTACCCTTCATTTCGAGGTGGATGAGGTTGTTCATCTCCACCGCGTACTCCACGGGCAGCTCCTTGGCAATGGGTTCTGCAAAACCGCCCACGATGAGGGCGCGGGCATCCTCTTCGCTCAGGCCGCGGCTCATCAGGTAGAAGACCGCTTCCTCGCTGATGCGGCCGATCTTGGCTTCGTGGCCCACATCCACCGCGTCGCAGCGGATGTCCATCTCCGGGATGGTGTCGGAGCGGGAGCGGTCGTCCAGCATCAGGCTCTCGCAGGAGACGGCGCTGCGGCTGTTCTTCGCGCCCGGCAGCACCGTGACGGAGCTGCGGAAGTTCGAGATGCCACCGTCCCGCGCGATGGACTTGGTCGTGATGTGGGAACTGGTGTTGGGGGCCGCGTGGACCACCTTGGCACCGGTGTCGAGGTCCTGCCCGGCACCCGCAAAGGTGATGCCGGTGAACTCCATCCGGGCACCCTCGCCCGCCAGAATGCTCATGGGGTAGAGGCAGGAGGTATGGGAGCCGAAGGAACCGGAGACCCATTCGATCGTGCCGCCCTTTTCCACCTTGGCGCGCTTGGTGTTCAGGTTGTACATGTTCTTCGACCAATTCTCAATGGTCGAGTAGCGGACGCGGGCGTTCTCGCCCACGTAAATTTCCACGCAGCCCGCATGGAGGTTGGCCACGTTGTACTTCGGGGCCGAGCAGCCTTCGATGAAGTGGAGGTAGGCACCCTTGTCCACGATGATGAGGGTGTGCTCGAACTGGCCCGCACCGGGGGCGTTCAGGCGGAAGTAGGATTGCAGCGGGATCTCCACATGCACCCCGGCGGGAACGTACACGAAGGAGCCGCCGCTCCACACCGCCCCGTGCAGGGCCGCGAACTTGTGGTCGGTGGGGGGCACCAGCTTCATGAAGTGGCTCTTGACCATGTCGGCGTAGGGGCCGGTGAGGGCGCTTTCCATGTCGGTGTAGACGACGCCCTGCGCGGCCACCTCTGCTTTGACGTTGTGGTAGACCACCTCGGAGTCGTACTGCGCACCCACGCCGGCCAGCGAAGCCCGCTCGGCCTTGGGAATGCCCAAGCGCTCAAAGGTGTTCTTGATGTCCTCCGGCACCTCGCTCCACTTGCCCCGCATCTCGGTGTTGGGGCGGACGTAGGTGACGATATTGCGCATATCCAGCCCTTCGATGGAAGGGCCCCAGTTCTGCACCGGCATCTTGTTGTAAATTTCAAGGCTCTTCTGGCGGAACCCACGCATCCACTCCGGGTCGTGCTTTTCCTCGGAAATTTTGGCCACGATGTCGGGTGTCAGGCCGGAATTTACCTCAAAGGCGGCGTTTGCGGCGTCCTTGATGTCGTAAATGCTGCGGTCCACTTCGGCAACATCGGTCTTTTCGGTCTCAAAGGCTCTCATTTCGCTTCGTCCTCCTTCAGCGCGTGGAAGCCCTCCTCGATGATCTCGTTCACAAGGCTGCCATCGCCGGTGCGCACGATGCGGGCATCGTCCAGCACATGCACAAAATCCACCTTCAGGCCCTCAAGGATCTTGGCGTTGTGGGTGATGATGAGGAGGGCGTTCTCCTCGTTGTGGTAAGCGCGGACGCCCTGCGCCACGGTCTTTACGGCGTCCACGTCAAGGCCGGAGTCCGTTTCGTCCAGCAATGCCAGCTTCGGCTTGAGCATGAGGAGCTGCAAGATCTCGCTCTTCTTCTTCTCGCCGCCGGAGAAGCCCACGTTCAGGTAGCGCTCGGCATAGCTGGGGTCCATGCCAAGGGCCTCCATCTGCTGTGCCAGCTCCTTGCGGAAGGCGAAGACCTTGACGGGCTTGCCGGTGATGGCACCCTGTGCGGTGCGCAGGAAATTTTCCAGCGTGATGCCGGGGATCTCCTCCGGCGTCTGAAAGGAAAGGAACATGCCCAGCTTTGCGCGGACGTCCGCGCTCTCGTGGGTCACATCCTGCCCGCGGAAAACAATGCTGCCGCGGGTGACGGTATAGCGGGGATCGCCCATCAGGGCGCTCATCAGGGTGGATTTGCCCGCGCCGTTGTGGCCCATCAGAACATGGGTCTCACCGGGGTTGACGGTCAGGTTCAGGCCGTCCAGAAGCACCTTCTGCTCCTCGCCGACCGTGACCTGTAAATCTTTGACTTCCAGCAGGGGACTGCTCATAGGATCTACCTCCTTGTAACGCAATACCGCACGCACTCTCAATTCAGAGTGGTGTGGTAGGATAACTCTCGACCTTTATACTATACCAACTTTCTAGGAATTGCAAGGGGTGTCAAAAAAGATTAACACTCTTCGGCGCTTATACCAAGAAACGGTGGAGAACTTTCGGCCCCCTTTGTGCAGGGTGAAGGGCGATAAGAAAGAGCGGGAACTCTGTGCCGCACACAGGGTCCCCGCTCTTTTCTCAGTTTTCGTTACAGTTTCCGGTAGCCGGAAGGCTCATCGTCCTTGCAGCGGCGTTCCATCAAAAGGGTGTCCAGCCAGCGGCCGTGGCAGTCCCGCGCGATCCGCTCACGGCGGCCCACAAGGCGGAAGCCGCATTTCAGGTGCAACCCCTTGGAGGCGGCGTTGTCCTGCAGGACGGTGGATTGCAGCGTCCAGTACCCGGCCTCCTCGGCTTCTTGGCAGAGAGCGTTCAGGAGCTGGGAACCCAGCCCCCGGCCCCGGAAGCGCTCACCAATGTAGATGCTGATCTCGGCCACGCCCCGGTAGCACCAGCGCGGGTCTACCCGGTGCAGGGCGGCCCACCCGGCCAGCACGCCGTCATCCACCACCACAAGGCGGCATTCCTTGGTGTGGGAGGCATCCCACGCGGTATAAGGCGGGCAGTCGGTCTGGAAGGTGGCGTGCTCGGTGGCAATGCCTTCCAGATAGATCTTGGCGACTGCGGACCAATCTTCCGGCGTCATGGGCCGGACTGTGATCTCGTTCATACGTTCCCCTGACCGGAGCCGCAATGCTCCGCATTTCCCTCACAAAATTCCTTCTGACAGCTTCAGTATAGCAGACTTTTCGGCAAAGTACAACGGCTCAGACGGGGCCGGGCAGAGAACCCGGCACTTTGATGCCGAGGCTGCGCAGGCAGGACTGCTTTTCCCGCAGCAGGGGCGCCGCGTCCGGCTTTTCCGGCGCGTGGGCGTCGCAGCCGACGATGACCTGCTCCTTTTTTATGGCAGAAACCTTTCCGAAAAGGATCGGTTGTGATACAATAGAGTAAATATTTTGGGCTGTATTTGCCCGTGCAGAAAATCATTATAGACCACTTCGCGGAAAAATGCAATCCGGGCAGCAGCAAAGGAGCGTACCCATGAAAAAGAGAACGAAGCTGGCGGCGGCGCTGTGCTGTCTTGGCCTGATGATGACGCTGGCGCTGCCTACGTTTGCGGCGGGCACCATCACCACCGAGACCACGATGGGTGAGATCCGCTCGGACCCCCGCGTACAGGCTTCCGGCATCTGGACCTACCAGAAGGCTAACGATGACCCGGAACCGAAAGCCGCAGAGACCACCCTGCGGGACTATGTGGGCGAATCCGTGGCGGACGACTGCGCAAAGATGATAAACGCCCTGCTGGACCGGTACGAAGCGGGCGGGCAGGTAACTTATAAAGTCTACACCGAGGAGGAGATCGCCGCGCAGCCCACCCGGAACGATGTGGAGCTGTATTATCTCCCCGCCGAAACGCCGGGCGGCAAGTATGTCATTGTGATGTCCGGCAATGTGCTGAACAAGACCTCCAACCTCGCCGAGGGCTATGCGACCGCGTGGCAGCTCCACGAGCGGGGATATGCCGTCTTTGTGCTGCGCTACCGCGTCTTCCAAGAGGCAAAAGACAACGCCCCGGTGGATGATCTGGGCCGGGCCGTGCAGTACATCACGGCCCATGCCGAGACCTTCGGCGCCCAGCCGGAAGATTACGCGCTGCTGGGCTATTCCTCCGGTGGCCATCTGGCGGGCATCTTCGGCTCCGAGGCCCACGGCTACCGCAATTATGGCGTCCCCCGGCCCGGTGCGCTGATCTTGGGCTACCCCATTAACGACTTCTTCGAGTATAAGCCGATCTACCATCTGGCGATGGACCCCCACACCCTGCAATCCCGCTATTATGAGTGGACCATCTCCGGCTGCATCACCGACGACTACCCGCCCGTGTTCCACTGGTACGGGATGGATGATTATGTCTTCCCGCTGCTGTGGTATCCGGCTCAGCGCCCGGCACTGAACAAGGCCTTGCAAGCACATCACATCCCCTATGAAGAGCGGCTTTACAAGCGGGCGACCCATGGTGTCGGCACTGGAACGAACACCGACGCAGAAGGCTGGCTCGACGCCGCCGCTGCCTTCTGGGAAGCCCAGACCGCTGAATAACAAAGAAGGAAACCGTACATGACGAACCGGAATCGAATCTTGCGCATCCTGCTGGCTGCATTGGCCCTTCTGGTGGTGCTGGCCCTGCCCGCCTTCGCCGAAGGCAAGAAGGGGGAAGCCAACATCACCCCGCAGACCACCATGAAAGAACTGCGGGAGAACCCCAGCATCAAAGGCTCCGGGCTGTACACCTATGTGTACGTCTGGGAGCGGGACTGCGGCTTTTTGCAGAACAGCAAGGACAACGACACCCTGCAGCAGGTCATCGGCAAGCAGTCGGTCAACAGCTGCGTGGCCGGGATGAATCTCATCATCGAGACCTACAACGCGGGCACGCAGATCACCTATAAGCTCTTCACCCCGGAGGAGATCGCGCAGGACAAGAGCCGCGACCATGTGGAGCTGTATTATTTCCCGGCGGAGCAGCCCAACGCGAAGTACGCGGTGGTGCTTTCCGGCAATGCGCTGTTCTACAGCGGCGAGATGCGGGGCGGTGTTTCGACGGCATGGGAGCTGCACCAGCGGGGCTACGCGGTGTTCGCGCTGCGCTACCGTATCGGCAAGGAGGCCAAGGACAACGCCCCGCTGGAAGACCTTGGCCGGGCCATCCAGTTCATCACCGCCAACGCCGAGACCTTCGGCGTCCGCACCGAGGACTACGCCCTGCTGGGCTATTCCTCCGGCGGGCAGATCACGGGGGTGTTCTGCGGCAAGGAGCTGGGCTACCGGAACTACAATGTGCCCAAGCCCGGTGTGCTGCTGCTGGTCTACCCCATCAACAACTTTTATGAGGCAAAACCGATCTACCACCTGCTGCTGGATACCCACGGCGACGGCCGCCGCTATTACGATCATAACATCTCCGACTGCATAGATGCGGATTACCCGCCCACGTATTTCTGGTACGCGCGGAACGATGTGATGCTGATGGCGTTCAACTATTGGCAGCAGGGCCCCGCGCTGCAACAGGCGCTGGCGGCGAACGGCGTGCCCTATCAGGAGCACGTCTACCGCTGCGCCCAACACGGCGTCGGCATCGGGGAAGGAACTGACGCCGAGGGCTGGATCAAGGAAGCGGTTGCGTTCTGGGAAGCGCACACCGCCCCATAAAACGAAAAAAGGGAGTGGAAACACAAGATGCAGAAAACACGAACCGGCCGGGTGCTGGCGGCCACGCTGGCCCTGCTGGTGGTGCTGGCCCTGCCCGCCTTCGCCGAAGGCAAGAAGGGGGAAGCCAACATCACCCCGCAGACCACCATGAAAGAATTGCGGGAGAACCCCAGCATCGCGGACTCCGGCTTTTATACCTATTCGCAGGATAAGGACTGCCCGCCGGGCCAGCGCCTGTGGGAACGAACCACGCTGGAACAGTACACCAACCGCTATGTGGCCCAAGGCAGCGCCGACGGCATGAACCTCGTCATCGAAAATTACAACGCAGGCGTCAAGGTGACCCACCTGTTCTACACAATGGATGAGATCGCGCAGGACTCCACCAAGGCGAAGACGGCACTGTTCTATTTCCCGGCCAAGGAGGCGGGCGCGAAGTATGCCCTCGTCATCCCCGGCAGCGGCTGGAACGAGAGCGCTGAGCTGGAAGAGGGAGCATGCACTGCGTGGCAGCTGCACGAAATGGGGTATGCCGTCTTCGTGCTGCGCTACCGCATCTGGACGGATGCAGGAGATAACGCCCCGCTGGAGGACATCGGCCGGGCGGTGCGGTACATCACGGAACATGCCGCAGAGTTCGCCATCCAGCCGGAAAACTACGCCATCGTGGGGTATTCGATGGGCGGGCATCTGACCGGGCTGTTCGGCTCCGACGCTGTAGGATACAAAAATTATCAGGTTCCGAAACCGGCGGCGCTGCTGCTGGGATATCCGGTCAACAATATGACGCTGGTGAAAGGGGCATACCGCTTTTTGCAGGACCCCGGCATCCGGGAGCCTCGCTATTACACAATGAATGTTTCGGATTATGTCACCGACGATTTCCCGGCCACGTACCACTGGCATGGGAAGGACGACATCACGCTGTTTGCCCTGAACGCAGCCCAGCAGGAACCAGTGTTGGAAGCAGCCCTTGCAGCACACAATGTGCCGCACAAGTATATCGTGTACGATCATGCACCCCATGTCAGCGGCATCGGCACCGGAACGGATGCCGACGGCTGGCTGTACGACGCGGCGGCATTCTGGGAAGAACAGGCGGCGCAGAATACGGCACAGCAGCCCGCCGCATAACGACGAAAGTAAAAAGAAAGGAATGGTTCGATGAAGGATCAGAACAAGGCATTCCGCAGCCTGAACGCAGGGCTGCCGGACGATGTGGAGCGGCTGAAGGCCGCGGGCTATTACCAAGAGGCCATTGAGCGGATCGACGAATATCTGGCTGAGGACTGGACCGACACCCAGAACAGCCCCCGCAGCCAAGGGCTTGACCCGATGGGCGGCCCGCTGCCCCAGAACCCGACGCCGCAGGGCGTGGAGGCGCTGCGGGAAGCGATGCTGGCTCAGCGGGAGATGATGCGCCGCCTCCCGGCAGAATACTGCTACACCGAGGCCGAGGCCGTAGCCCGGATGCAGGGGCTGGTGAAGGACTTCACCGCCGAAGAGTTCCGCCAGCTCGTCAAGCACGGCCGGGTGGACTGGCGGTTCGTGGAAGGGGAAAAGCACTACCTCGACCGCTTCGCCGAAACGCTGCTGGCCACCCATGCCGACCTTGCGGCCCGGCAGCTGGACCCGCCCGCGCCGAACACCGCCGCGCGGGAGTTCCGCCGCCGCCAGCACGAGCAGATGGAGCAGACCGGCAACGCCAGCGCCCGCATCACCCTGCGCGCCAGCGTCGGCATGTCGGACGAAGCGTTTGCCGAAGCGCTGGCAAAGGCCAAGGCGGAAGGGCGGAGCAGCGTCCATGTCCGGGCGTGGCTGCCCATCCCGGCGGCGTGCCTTTCCCAGAGCGAGATCGAGCTGCTTGATCTCACCGAGCCGCCCGCCCGCATTGCGGACGAAAATGCGCCCCAGCGCACCGTGTACTGGGAGGCCGACCTTACCGAGAACCGCCGCTTCGGCGTGCAGTACCGCTACCGTGAGACGGCTGCTTATACCGACCCGCTGGACTTCACCCCCGACGCAGAGCAGCCGACCTTCGACACCGGGGAGGAAGCGCCCCACATCGTCTTTACGCCCTACCTGAAAGCGCTGGCCCATCAACTGACCGACGGCATTACCGACCCGGCGGAAAAGGCCAAGCGCATCTATGATTACGTTACCCTGAACGTCCGCTACCACTACCAGCCTGCCTACTTCGTGCAGGAGTGTCTGCCCGACCACTGCGCGCGGGACCGCCGGGGCGACTGCGGCATCATGGCGCTGACCTTCATCACCCTCTGCCGCATCGTGGGCATCCCGGCCCAGTGGCAGAGCGGCCTGTCCGTTTCCCTCACCGGGGTCGGCTGCCACGACTGGGCCATGTTCTACATCGCACCGAAGGGCTGGATGTACGCCGATTGCTCCTTTGGCGCCTCCATGGCGCGGCTGGGGGACGAGACCATGCGCCGCCACTACTTCGGCAGTCTGGACACCGGCCGCATGGTGGCAAACCGCGCCTTCGAAGCGCCTTTTGACCCGCCCATGACCGGTTTCCGCTCCGACCCCTACGACAACCAGTCCGGCGAATGCGAAGTGGACGGCGTGGGCCTTTACGGCGATGCCCTCGACACCCGCAAAGAGCTGGTGGACTACGAACTTTTGGAAGAATAAGACCTTAAACCGGGTCCCGCCCAGTACGGCGGGACCCGCATTTTCAATGTTTCAGATCAGGAGAACCGAATGGAATATCTGGCAGGACTTTATACCCTTTTGCTCGTTGCCATCTGCTTGGAACTGGCCGTGGTGCTCTGGCGCACCGGCAAAAAGCAGAATGCCGCGCAGAACAATGAGGAACTCAAGCGCTGGATGCAGCAGCAGTTCGACGCACAGGCCAAAGATCTTGCGGCCCAGCAGGCCGCGCTGGCGGAGCAGAACTACACCGCCATCCGCAGCGTGAGCGAGACATTACAGACCGCCGTGCAGAACATGAGCACCACCCTCGCCCAAGGGCAGAACGGCCAGCAGCAGATTCTGGAACGGCGCTTGCAGTCGCTGGAAGCGGCCAACACCCAAAAGCTCGAAGAGCTGCGCAAGACGCTGGCCGACAGCATGACGGCCCTCCAAGCCGAGAACACCCGCAAGCTGGATGAAATCCGCCGCACCGTCGATGAGCAATTGCAGGACGCCTTGCAGAAGCGGGTGACCGAGAGCTTCAAGGCCGTGAACGCCCAGCTCGAACAGGTGTACAAGGGCCTCGGCGAGATGCAGAGCCTTGCGGCGGATGTGGGCGGGCTGAAGCAGGTGCTCTCCGGCGTCAAGACCCGCGGCATTCTGGGTGAAATTCAATTGGGAGCCATCCTCGAAGAGATCCTCGCCCCGGAGCAGTACGAAACGAACGTGGCCACCATCCCCGGCAGCACCCAGCGGGTCGAGTACGCCATCAAGATGCCGGGCGTGGACGGCGGCACCGTCTGGCTCCCCATCGATTCGAAGTTCCCCGGTGACACCTATGCCCACTTGCAGGACGCACAGGCTTCCGGCAATGCACAGGCCGTGGAAAACGCCCGGCACGCGCTGGAACTGGTGCTGCGCAGCGAGGCCAAGGACATCCACGAAAAATACGTCGAGCCGCCCTATACCACCACGTTCGGCATCCTCTTCCTGCCCTTTGAGGGCCTGTATGCCGAGGTGGTCAACGCGGGGCTTCTGGAAGTGCTGCAGCGGGATTATCAGGTCAATGTGGCCGGCCCCAGCACCATGGCCGCTTTGCTGAACAGCTTACAGATGGGCTTCAAGACCCTCGCCATCCAGAAGCGCTCCGGCGAGGTCTGGCAGCTGCTGGGCGCGGTGAAGACCGAGTTCGACAAGTTCGGGCAGGGCCTTGCCAAGATGCAGCAGCGCCTCCGCCAGACCGACGAGGAACTGGACAACCTCATCGGCGTGCGTACCCGCGCCATCAGCCGGAAACTGCGGAGCGTGCAGAGCCTTGACGAGGAGAGCGCGGCAACGCTGCTGGAACTGGACAGCGAGCCGGGCCGCCCGGTCACCGCACAGCTGCCGGAGTAACAGGGAAGATTGTAGGAAAACGAATCTTGCAATAAGAAAATCCATGTGCTATACTAAGAAAAGTTCCTAGTAAAAACTTCCGGTTCGCCGGAAAAACGATAAAATCAGAGAAAGGTTGTCTTCTATGAGCGTGAAAAAGATCAGCGATGCCATTCTGGGCATCGGTGTGGATGATACCACCATCGACCTGTTTGAGAGCCAGTACCCCGTGCCCACGGGCGTCAGCTACAACTCCTATGTCATCCGGGACGAAAAGACCGCGATCCTCGATACGGTGGATGCCCGCGCCACCGACCCGTGGCTGGAAAATCTGGCCGAGGTACTGGGCGGCGCAGCCCCCGATTACCTCGTCGTCTCCCACATGGAGCCGGACCACGGTGCCAACATCGCCAAGCTCGCCGCGCTCTACCCGGAGATGCAGGTGGTGGGCAACGCCAAGACGTTCCTGTATATGGAGCAGTTCTTCGGGGCTGACGCCATCGCCAAGGACCGCCGCGTTGTGGTCAAGGACGGCGAGAGCCTGAGCTTGGGTGCCCACACCCTGACCTTCGTTTTTGCCCCCATGGTCCACTGGCCGGAGGTCATGGTCAGCTACGAGTCCACCGAGAAGGTCCTCTTCTCCGCCGACGGCTTCGGCCGCTTCGGCGCCGTGGCAAAATACGATGCAAACGCTGATTGGGCCAGCGAGGCCCGCCGCTACTTCCTGAACATCGTGGGCAAGTACGGCCCGCAGGTTCAGGCCCTGCTGAAAAAGGCGGCCGCGCTGGACATCCAGACCATCTGCCCCCTCCACGGCCCGGTCCTGACCGGAGACCTGAGCAAGTATCTGGCCTACTACGATATGTGGTCCAGCTACAAGGCCGAGGAGCCGGAAAAGGTTCTCGTCGCCAGCGCCTCCATCCACGGCCACACCCGTGAGGCCGCACACCTCATGGCCGAAAAGCTCCGCGCCAAGGGAGCCAAGGTGGTGGAGATGGATCTGACCCGCACCGACGTCTCCTACGCCGTGACCGAAGCCTTCCGCTGCGGCAAGATCGTGCTGGCCTGTGCCACCTACGACGGCTTCCTCTTCCCGCCGATGGAAAATCTGCTGGCCCACCTCAAGACCAAGAACTTCCAGAGCCGCACCGTCGGCCTGATGGAGAACGGCACGTGGGCCCCCATGGCGGCCAAGCTCATGCGCGCCGAATTGGAGGGTATGAAGAACATCACCGTCTGCGAGAATGTCGTCACCATCCGTTCCGCCGCCAATGAAGCGGCCAAGGCGCAGATGGATGCGCTGGCAGATGAACTTGTGCTGAAATGATGTGCAGCCTGCCCATCCTGAGGGCATACAGCGCACCGAATTGTCCGTGCTCGACAAAATGACCATAGCGCAGCATGGGACCCGCCCCGCTGCAAAGAAAAAAGCGCCCACACTTCGTGAGAAGTGTGGGCGTTTTTTGGTTCGGGCAGATCAGGTATCCTGCAGCTCCCCGCGGCTGGCGGCCTTGAGGTAAGCAAAGATGAAACCGTCGAGGTCGCCGTCCATAACGGCATCCACATTGCCGGTCTCGTAGTTGGTGCGGTGATCCTTGACCATCGTGTAAGGCATGAAGACGTAGCTGCGGATCTGGTGGCCCCATGCGATCTCGTTCTGGACGCCCTTGATATCCTCGATCTTGTCCATGTGCTGCTGCTGGGCAATCTGATACAGCTTTGCCTTCAGCATTTCCATCGCGTAGTCGCGGTTCTGGAACTGGCTGCGCTGGGTCTGGCAGCTGACCACGACGCCGGTGGGCTTGTGGATCAGACGGACAGCAGAAGAGGTCTTATTGATGTGCTGGCCGCCGGCACCGGAGGAGCGGTAGACCTGCATTTCGATGTCTTCGGGGCGGATATCCACCTGAATGGTGTTGTCCAGCTCCGGCATGACTTCCAGCGAAGCGAAGCTGGTCTGGCGGCGGGCGTTGGCGTCAAAGGGGGAGACGCGGACCAGACGGTGCACGCCGTTCTCGCTCTTGAGCAGACCGTAGGCGTTGGCACCCTTGACCATCATGGAAGCGCTCTTCAGGCCGGCCTCGTCGCCGTCCTGATAGTCCAGCACTTCCACGGTCATGCCGTGGGCAGCGGCCCAGCGGTTGTACATGCGGTAGAGCATCTCGGCCCAGTCCTGCGCCTCAGTGCCGCCGGTGCCGGCGTGGAAGGTCAGGATGGCGTTGCTGTGGTCGTACTCGCCGTTCAGCATGGTCATGAGCTGCAGCTCGTCCACCGCCTTTTCCACGGTGTTGACGGCCTCCTCGGCTTCGGGGATCATGTCGGGGTCGTACTCCTCGTCCAGCATTTCCAGCATGGTCTCGGCGTCGTCGTACAGGCCCTGCAGCTTTTCAAAGCGGTTCAGCTTGCCGCGCAGGTCGCCCACCTCGTCGAACACCTTCTTGCTCAGCTCGGCGTCGTCATAGAAGCCGGGGCGGGACATGGTGTGCTCCAGCTCCTGCACACGCTTGCGGGAAGCCTCGATGGCGAGAGCCTCTTCGAGGTCCTTCACCGCTGTGCCGTATTCGGCCAGCTTCACTTTCAGTTCTTCGGTCGTGATCATATTCTCATATACCTCGCAAAAAGATACAGTTTATACACAGATACTTCATTAGTATACCGGGAATTCATGATAAAGTAAAGAGGAAAAATCATCATCGTGCTGGAAATTTGAAGATTTTCACCTTTTCTTTTCTCCGGGAAGGGAGTATAATAGCATCAAGTACCATTATGGGAGGAAATTATGCCAAAATATTATGGCTGTCCCTGCGAGGGCTGCGGCAAGCCGCTGACATTGCGGGACGATATCGTTGTCTGCCCGGACTGCGGCGCACCGTATCACCGGGATTGTTACGAAAAACTGGGCCGCTGCATCCACAGCGCCGCCCATGCCGCCGGATATGAGTGGAAGTTCCCGTATCAGGAATCCGAGCTGTGCACCTGCCCGGCGTGCGGCGAGCGGACATTGCGCAGCGAAGAGCACTGCCGCTGCTGCGGCGCGGTGCTGCCGCCGGAGGGGGCCGAAGAACCCGCCGACCGCAGCGAGGACCCCGGCGAGGGCAGTTTTGATTATTCCAGCTTCTACCGCCAGTTTCAGGAGACCGGCACCCCGTCGGTAGACCCCATGAAACAGGCGTATGAGGCAGCCTTCGGCAAGGAGGAAGCCATGGACGGCATCCCCTGCGCGGACTGGGCCAGCTACATCGGCCCCGCATCCCCGGCCTATATGAACACCTACTGCCGGATGCAGCTTGCCCACAGCAAGGTCTCCATGAGCTTTTCGGCGCTGCTGTTCGGGCCGTTCTATTTCTTCTACCGCAAGGCGTGGAAACCGGCCTTCGGCTTCTTGGCGGCGGAACTGCTGCTGGCGGTGCCGACCCTGCTGCAATTGATGCAGATCACCGGCAGCACCATGGCCCCGGCTCTCAGCGACTCCACCATGGTCCTGCTGGCCCGCATCTGCTCGGCGCTGAGCTTCCTGCTGATGGTCGTGCGCGGTATGTACGGCAAGTGGCTCTACCGCAAGAGCGCTGCCGAGAAGATCAAGCGCATCCGGGCCGAGTTCCCGGACGCAGCCCAGCGCAAAGCCGTTCTGGCGGCGCAGGGCGGCGTGAGCATTGCCGCCGTGTTCGGCTGCTTTTTGCTGCTGATGGTCGTCGGCAGTGCGGCCACCCTGCTGCTGGGCCCCAATGTGGACGCCCTCATCAATCTGGTTTACGGCTGATGCACCCCGCCTGAAACATATTTGAAGGAGAACGAATCATGAAGAACGTCACGAAAGCCGTTATCCCCGCTGCGGGCCTCGGCACCCGCGTGCTGCCCGCCACCAAGGCCATGCCCAAGGGTATGCTGCCCATCGTGGACAAGCCCGCCATCCAGTACCTCGTGGAAGAGGCGGTGCGCTCCGGCATCACCGATATCCTGATCATTCTGGGCCGCAACCAGAGCATCATCGAAGACCACTTTGACCGTGCTCCGGAGCTGGAAGAGAAGCTGACTGCCCCCGGCAAGGAGAAAATGCTGGAAGAGTGTCTCGGCATCTCCAACATGGCCAACATTTATTTCGTCCGCCAGAAGCAGACCCTCGGCCTCGGCCATGCGGTCAGCATGGCAAAGGCCTTTACCGGCGAGGACCCCTTCGTGGTCATCTACGGTGACGACGTCATCTGGGGCGAAGATCCGGTCTGCGCCCAGCTCATCCGCGCTTACGAGGAATTCGGCCGCCCGGCAGCGGGCGTGTCCGCCGTGCCTTGGGCCGACGTGAGCCGCTATTGCAGCCTGAAGACCACCCCCATTCACGACAACTATTTCTTCGTGGATGACATGATCGAGAAGCCCAAGAAAGGGCAGGAGTTCAGCAACTACTCCATTCTGGGCCGCGTTCTGCTGACCCCGGAGATCTACGACATCCTCGCCCACACCAAGCCCGGCGCAGGCGGCGAGATCCAGCTGACCGACGCCATGGCCGAGTATGCCCGCAATTACGGCGGCATGACCGCGGTGGAATTCACCGGCAAGCACTACGACATGGGCAACAAGCTCAAGGTCGCAGAGGCGCAGGTCGAGCTGGCATTGCAGCACCCGGAGATCGGCGAGGCATTCCGTGCCTACCTCAAGGAGTTCTGTAAGACTCTCTAAGCTTCATCGGACAAAAAACAGCGGGGCTGTTGCAATAACTCCCTCAGTCACGGCTTTGCCGTGCCAGCTCCCTCTAGGAGGGAGCCTTGGCGTAACGGTTCGCTGTGAAAGCCTCCCTCATTGAGGGAGGTGGCATCGCGTAAGCGATGACGGAAGGAGTTGTGCAACAACCCCGTTTTTTTCGTTTACCGGCTTTTCCGCCGGGAGGTCTTTTCGAATTTCAGGCCGGGCTTGCCGGAGGCTTTGTAGGCCGCCGTCTTCCGCTTTTTGGGGCGCAGGGCGTAGACATAGCCGAAGCCGGTGCCACAGATGCCGCCCACGATGTGCATGAAGTTGGCCACGTTGTCGTGGACGAAAAGGACATCATACACCTGCTGGCCGAGGTAGAGGGCAGCCACCAGCAGCATCGTGACCGGGATGCCGCCCGAAAAGCCGGACAGCGACGCCAGCATGATGAGCATGAAGACGATGCCGGAGGCCCCCAATAGGGCCGTGCGGGGGAAGAGGGCGCATTGCAGCACGCCCGACACCAGCGCCGTGAAGACGATGCCTTCCAACAGGGGAACACTGCCGTACTTTTCTTCCATCGGCGGGCCGATGACGAGGAGCAGGAGCATATTGTTCAGGAAATGGTCCCAGCTTGCGTGGCCCAGCACATGCCCGAACAGGCGGACATAGAACAGCGGATCCTTCAGCGACGAGCGGTAGACGCAGAACAGGTGCATGGTCGTCCAGCCGTTCGTCCACTGGCCGAGGAAGAACACTGCCAGCGACAGCAGAAAAAAGGTCAGGATCAGGGGGGAGTTATATTGGAGCTGCAAAGTCAGTTTGGGGCGTTTCGTAGGCGGTCCATCCTTTCACTTCAGACGGCTTCCTTTCATTTTTCCGGGCAGGAGGTACTTGTTCGCTGGTTTTAACCGTCTTCAGCAGTTTTCGAAAATCAAGCTCAGTATAGCATGTTTTTTACCCTAAGAAAAGCCCCTGTGCGGCATTTTTTCGGTATCAGACCGCAGGACGGATTGACAACGCCGCCCAACTCAGGTACACTAGCGGTACGGATTTCTCCGGCATCCGCGGGCCGCAAAAAAGCCCGCATCCACGAAAGAAGGTTCTTTTTTGGCAACGGAAGCAAAACTCCGGCAGCTGGCGGACAGCGGCTGCCCGGTCTACTATTTTTATTCCAGCGAGCGGTATCTCGTGCGTCAGGCCGTGGCTGCCGCCGTGCGGGTCCTCTCGGCGGACAGCGGCGAAGAGGCCACCGTGCTGGACGGTGCGGCCCCGGAGCTGGAACAGCTCATCATGGCGGCGGGCACCATCTCCTTTTTCGGCACCCGGCGCGTCGTCGTGCTGCCGGAGCTCGACCCCGCCGCCTATAGCGACAAGGACCTCGACGAGCTGTGCGGGACGCTGGAAAGCTTGGAGAACGCCGTGGCCGTGCTGGGCAGCGTCTTCCCGCTGGAACGCGGGAAGCTCAAGACCGGAAAGCGGGCCCAGAAGCTGATCGCCGCGTGCAAAAAAATCGGCTTTGCCGAAGAACTGGCAAAGCCGAAACCCTATGAGCTCAAGGTCATGCTGATCGACCGGGCCAAGGCGCAGGACACCACCCTGCCCGAAGGCGCCGCCGCCGCCCTGTTGGAGCGCTGCGGCGAGGACCCCTTCCTGCTGGAAAACGAGGTGGATAAGCTCTGCGCCCTGTCCGGTTACCAGACCGTCACCGCCGCCATGGTGGCCGAGATGGGCACCGTCAGCTTGGAGGCCGACGTTTTCGAGATGATCCGGATGATCACGGCAAAAAATGCCACCGGGGCGTGCAAAAAAATGCAGACCCTTCTCCGCTTGCAGCAGGAGCCCATCGCCATCACCGCCGCCATGATCGGCAGCTACGTGGACCTGTACCGGGTCAAGCTGGGGGCCGCCAAGCGGAAGAGCTACAGCGCCGTCTTCAAGGATTTCGGCTACAAGGGCAGCGACTACCGCCTCAAGCGCTCGGCCGAAACGGCCAGCCACTATACCCTTGGCCAGCTCGAAGCCTGTTTGCAGGTGCTGCTGGACCTCGATAAATTTTTGAAAAGCCAGCCCGTAGACGACGAAGTGCTGCTGGAAGCAGCCCTGTGCCGCCTTGCGCTGGCGGGGAGCGGACGATGAGCCAACGAGAACTTCTGCATACCGACCGGGTCTTGGTGGTGGAGGGCAAATACGACGCGGCCCGCCTCTCTCACCTGACCGATGCGATGATCCTGCTGACGGACGGCTTCGGCATCTACAAGGACAAAAAGCGCCAGCAGCTTCTGAAAGCGCTGGCCAAGAAAAACGGCCTCATCCTCTTCACCGATTCGGACGCCGCCGGGTTTCGCATCCGCACCTATATCACGAACCTCGTCGGGGCCGAGCATGTGGTTCAGGCTTATGTTCCGGCCATCCACGGCAAGGAAAAACGGAAGCCCCAGCCCGGCAAGGAAGGGCTGCTGGGGGTCGAAGGCGTGGACGACGCCATTGTATTACAGGCCCTCAAAGACGCCCTCGGCCCGGAGGCCAATGCCGCCGCGGCCCCGAAACCGGCGGGCCGCGCCATCACCTACACCGACCTGTACAACTGGAAACTTTCCGGCACGCCCGGCAGCGCCGAGCGGAAATACGCCCTGCTGAACGCCCTCGGTCTTCCGCCCCGGCTCTCGAAAAAGGAGCTGGTGGAGGCGCTGAACCGCCTGTACAGCTTCGAAGAGCTGGACAAACTTCAAGCAGAAATTTTGAAATAAAACGAACGGCACAGAAGCTCACTCTTTCTGTGCCGTTTTATGTTCCCACCCCTCCCGCAGCAGCGCGAGGGCATGGGTCTCCAGCCGGGAAACGTAGCTTCGACTGATTTGCAGCAGCTTTGCCGTTTCCAACTGGGTCAGCGGCGGCTGGCCCGCCAGCCCGTACCGCAGCAAGATCAGCTTCCGTTCCCGCGCCGGCAGCCCCTCGATGAGCTGCCGCAGCCGCCGGGCCTCGTCCTGCTGCTCGCACCGGTCCTCCATGCAGAAGCCGTCCTGCAATACGTCCGAAAGAGTCAGGGCCGTGTCATCCTTGCCCGCTTCCAGCGTTTCCTGCAGCGAGACCGTCCCGCCGTTCTTGCGCTCCCGCCGGAAATACATCCGAAGCTCGTTTTCAATGCACCGGCTGGCGTAGGTGGAAAACCGCGCCTTGCGGGTGGAGTCGAAGGTGTCTACCGCCTTCATCAGGCCGATGGTGCCGATGGAGATTAAATCTTCTTGGTCGCCGGGCTGGGCGTAGTATTTTTTCGCCACATGGGCCACCAGCCGCAGATTGTGCCGGATGAGTTTCTCCCGCGCAGAGCCGTCTCCCGCCCGCAGCGCGGCGAAGGTCTCGATCTCCTCCCGCGCGGTCAGGGGCTTGGGAAAGCTCCCGGCTTCCAAATGCAGCGCCAGCACCAGAAACTTCGTGGCGAAAAATTGCAGCAGCGACAACAGCATAGCAGCACCTCCCGGAGCAGTTCTCCTATAGTTTATGTGGCAAGGTGGGAGGGCAGCACAAAACGGATGGTGTGTTTTTTCTTGAACGTGATTTTTAGAGGGCAGCTCGTTTGGTAAAATGACCACATGAAGAAGGTACAACCTGCTGGAGCAGCTGTACCAAAAATTCAACTGCGCCCGCCCTCTGGATTACCATGGGCACAGCTTGTCGGTCAGCGATGTGATCATGCTGAACCAGAACGGGAAAATTTCGGCGCACTATGTGGACAGCATCGGCTTCAAGGAACTGCCGGGGTTTCTGGACAAGCAGTCGGAACGCCCCTCTGTTCTGCAAACTCTCAAAGAGAAGTGCGATGCCCCGGAGTGCAACCCAACTGGGTGCCGGAAAGTGAGGGATGCCCATGAACTTTAACCATGAAGAACTGATGCTGCTGATGCTCTACAACACAGGCACCCGACTGGAGCTTATCCACGAACTACGGCTGATGCAGTGCTACCTGATGCCCGATGAGACTGCCCTGCGGGAGTTTTCAGAGGGAGTTATCGAAAAGCTGAAACTGCTGACCGATGCGGAGCTTGCCGAACTGGAATTTCCCCCGGACTGACTTTTGCCGCCTGCGGGCGGCGTACATAAAGTATTTTGTTCTTCCAAAAGATATGCTATAATCAAATTAGACAAAATTCCTCTCTTCAAGCGATTTCTCCGCAATTTTCCTGTGGCTCTGCTCGTATCAAAAATAAGGGACTGAATTTTAATTGTCAGAACGGAGGAACCATTATGGCAATCTTTGAAAAGACCATCCGAAACAAAAACTTTGACAAGCTGCTTCGGAAGCTGGAAAATGAAATCCCGGACAGCAGTTGGTCGGCAGATTTAGAGGCAGGCAGTGATTTCAAAGAGGGCGATGCCCGGTGCAGTGTCCGTGTATTTGAACGGTACAGCATGATGGGCGGCAACCGCTTGAGTCTGACGCTGACCATGTTCCAGAATGCGGACAGTCCGATTCGGCTGTCTGCCATCACCGCAGGAGGCAGTCAAGCGGTGTTCTTCAAGGTGAACACCCTTGGAGAAGAATCTTTTCTGGACGATGTAAAGAACCTGCTGGAAGAAATTTTGGAGGAGTGAAATGTTTTACGCTGGAATTGATCTGCTGTTCAGCATTCTGTTTCCCATCCTGTTCCTTGTGGTTTTGGGTATGATCCTATACACCATCATCGGAAATATCAGCACATGGAATAAAAACAACCATTCGCCGCGGCTGACCGTTCCGGCAACGGTTGTGGCAAAGCGAACGGAAGTTTCTCGCCACCATACAGACAATACGATGGCGCATACGTTCACGACCTATTATGTGACCTTTCAGGTAGAGAGCGGCGACCGCATGGAGCTTACCGTAAGTGGTTCGGACTACGGAATGCTTGTGGAGGGCGACATCGGTAAGCTGAGTTTTCAGGGCACGCGCTATCTTGGATTCGAGCGGAACTAAGCGTTCTCCTACATTACATAGTATCGTATCACATTCACCCATTCTCCTCGGAATGCCTGATGCTGAAATTTTTAGCTTCGACAATGGCACGATTCATCCTTGTCAGTATGAAGATACGGACAGCTACGTTATCACCAAAACAGTTGTAAATAATCGGCAACATTTTTTGAACCAGCTTCTGAATGAAGAGCCGTAATGCCGGGAAAGGACATTCTATATGAGTGATTCTACGTTGAAAGAACTTTGGCAGCAGGTCGCAGAAAAGAAGAACTGTGAAGCAAAACAGAAAGAACTGACCGCCCAGAGAGATACGCTTGCTGACCGCCTGAAAAAGCTGGAAAAATCCAGGCTGGCGGAGCAGGCTGATGTGGACCGTCTGGAGGGACACAGCCTTGCCGCATTTTTCTATCAGGTCATCGGAAAGATGGATGAAAAGCTGGACAAAGAACGGCAGGAAGCCTATGCAGCCCGCGTCAAGTACGATGCGGCTCTCCATGACCTTTCTTCCGTTGATGCCGACTTGGATCAGATTGAAAATAGACTGGCACGACTGTCCGATTGCGAAAGGCAGTATCAAGCTGCTCTTTCCGAAAAAATCAAAAGCATCAAAGTCTCTGCCCATCCTGCCGCACAGCAGGTTGCAGAAAGCGAAAGCCGTATTGCCGCGCTGAAAGTCCAAAAACGGGAGCTGCTGGAAGCCATCAACGCCGGAAAGACCGCCCTGCATACGGTCAACGAAGTTCTCGAAACCCTCGACAATGCCGAGGGCTGGAGTACATGGGACGTAATGGGCGGCGGTTTGATGGCCGATCTTGCCAAGTATGAGGAACTGGACGATGCACAGGAACAAATCGAACAGCTCCAAGTGGAACTGCGGCGGTTCAAAACTGAGCTTGCCGATGTTGAGATCACCGCAGACCTTCAGGTTACGGTGGACAGCTTTTTGAAATTTGCGGATTTCTTCTTTGACGGCCTCTTTGCAGACTGGGCAGTTCTGGATCACATCAATCAGGCACAGAGCAGAGTGGAGAATACCAAAGGTCAAATCAAGCGAGTCCTCGCACTTTTGAAAAAGATGCGCGAAGATGTTGATGTCCAAATCGCTGACGAAAAAGAGAAGCAGGAGCAGCTTGCAGTTGAAACTGAACTGTAAGTTTGAAGAGTCCGCTTATGTGATATGATTCGATAAAACCGAATTTGCAGGAGGTGTTTCGATGAAAACAAGAAGGTTTGCTTTATGTCTGGCAACGGTTTTTCTGGTGGCGATTTATATCAATATTCAGAGAAGCCATACTTTCACCCTTTCAAACGATGAAGGCACCATAAAGACAGAACAAATACAGCCACTTTGGGGAACTGTAAAAGTAAGCGGCGATTGTGATACTGATGTGGTCTTTACCGATGTAGAGACTGGAGAAAAATACAGAATCGGATATATTACACAGGGCGTAACGGAAAGAATCAAACTCGAAAGAGGCAAATGGTATAAGGTGGCGGGCGGAGGCAACCTTACACTGAATCTGGTAAACATTCGAGTCGAATAAATGTAAGTTCCTTGCGGGCAGCTATGAAAGCTGAAGCTGAGAAGAGAGTTTTGAATATTCACATAGGAAGGAGTACAGTTCTATGAATTACGGATGGGCAACTGTTTTCACTTTAGCGGCATGGTTTGCAGGGCTTGTGATTGATGTAAATGTGCGGGTCGGCGACCTCGGTTTACGAACCGTGCTTCCCGTCATCGTGATGGGGTGCTGCGTTATGAAGTACATAAAGGGCAATAGCAAATAATCTTATCTCGATACACTTTCCGGCGGGCGGCCACAAAACGGTTGCCTGATCGCTATTGCAGTGGTCGTGGTGCTGATCCTGATCGTCTTGGGTGGCTGAATCAATCCCTGCAGGTGAAACACAGGTTTTCCCTGTGGGGATTTTTCGAATCTGCTTGTAGAAAACGGCGGTCTATGGTAGCATGAAATCAAAGAAAAACAGGAGGGCTTACACATGGTTTTACTGGTTGTGGATACACAGAAAGGTATCGTGGATGAACGCCTGTATGCGTTTGAAAAGTTTGTCAGCAACATCAGGAAACTAATCCGGACTGCCCGCGAACAGGGAATCGAGGTCGTCTATGTCCAGCATGACGATGGACCCGGCACTGGCTTTTCCATCGGGGACGATGAATTTGAGGTCTATTCCGGGTTTGCGCCGCTGCTGACTGAAAAACGGTTCGTCAAAACCGTATGCAGTGCGTTCAAAAAAGAAAGCGGTCTGCTGGAATATCTGACGGAAAAGGGCGAAAAAGATGTGATGGTCTGCGGCATCATGACCGACTTCTGCATCAATGCAACGGTGGAGGCGGGCTTTGAGCATGGCCTGCACATGATCGTTCCTGCCTATGCAAATTCCACGCAGGACAACGAGTACATGACAGGGGAGCAGAGCTATCGCTATTACAATGAATTCCTCTGGCCGGACCGCTATGCCGATTGTGTGCCCATGGACAAGGCGCTGGAGCTGCTCAAAAAGTGAGGTGTTTACAATGATTTCCGAAAAAGTCAAAAATCAAATTCAAGTGGTGCAGGGTGATATTACCAAACTGGACTGTGACGGCATCGTGAATGCGGCCAATCGCAGTCTGCTGGGTGGCGGCGGTGTGGATGGTGCCATCCACCGGGCAGCAGGGCCGGAATTGTTGGCGGAGTGCCGCACGCTGCACGGCTGCCGCACCGGAGAAGCAAAAATCACTAAGGGCTACCGGTTGAGAGCAAAGTATATCATTCATACAGTGGGGCCGATTTATTCCGGCACAGCAGAGGATGCCGCGCAGCTGGCGGACTGCTACCGCAATTCGCTGAACCTTGCCAAAGAGCATGATGTCCATAGCATTGCCTTCCCGGCAATTTCGACCGGCGTGTATGGCTACCCGCTGGAAGATGCCACGGAGATTGCGGTCAAAACAGTGGCGCAGTGGCTGGAAGCACATGCGGATTACGCAATGCAGGTGATGTTCTGCTGCTTCGATGCCCGGACGGAGCGGGTGTATCAGACAAAAATGAAAATGGAGTAAAGATTGAAATACAGAGAAATCGCAGACGGCATTTTTGTTGACCGTCCCAACCGCTTTATTGCCCATGTGGAAGTGAATGGAGCAGTGGAAACCGTCCATGTCAAGAATACCGGGCGGTGCAAGGAGCTATTGCTGCCCGGCACTGCGGTGCGGCCAAATGTCAGCACACAGCCGGAGTTTGGCACGGCACTGGCCGAAGCAAAGGCCGCTGGTGTGCAGGTGCTGTTTTTGCTCTGCCATGTAGGGCGGGATAGTCTGGAAATCGTGGAGCAGAGGGAAGGGTGAAGACGGCAGAAAAACGCTTTGCGTGATTCAGTCACAGAAATCATAAATAGGAAATGTTATCATATAGACACAAGAAACACACCGATAACATTCCAATGGAGGATTTCGATATGAAGGCAAAGTTTTACATCTGCAATCACTGCGGCAACCTCGTCACTACCATCCATAACGCAGGCGTTCCGCTGGTCTGCTGCGGGGAGAAAATGAAAGAGCTGGTTCCCAATACGGTGGAAGCCAGCGGCGAGAAGCATCTGCCGGTGGCAGAGCTTTCCGGCAGTCGTCTCACGGTCACAGTGGGCGCGGTGGAGCACCCCATGGCGGATGTTCACTATATTCAGTGGATTTTTGTGGAGACTGAGAACGGCGGGCAGATCCGCTATCTGAATCCGGGGCAGGCTCCCGGCACTGTTTTTGAACTGGGAAGTGAAAAGCCGGTGGCCGTTTACGCATACTGCAATCTGCATGGCCTCTGGATGACGAAACTCTGATACAATCAATGCAAACAGGGAGTGATTTGATGTCACTCCCTGTTTTTTGATGAGAATTTAAAGTTGGCTGAAGCATCTTTTCTTTTGACGGTTATCATGGCTATGAATAATGTTCAATTTATGTCTGCAAGGAAAGTTGATTTTGCCAAGGAATTGAAAAAGATTACGGCGGACCTCCGGGTATGGGGATAGGAAAAAGCAAAATCCTCTTTTTCAATGCCCAAAAGCGTGGTAGAATAGGGAAAAGATTCAGTATCTGAAAAACGGAGCGCGCAACAATGAAGATTCTGGTCAGCGCCTGCCTGCTGGGCGAAAACTGCAAATACAGCGGCGGAAACAATTACAATCAGGCGGTCTGTGATTTTGCGCGGGGGCATCAGGTGGTTCCGGTCTGCCCGGAGGTTTTGGGCGGCCTGCCCACACCGCGGTGCCCGGCGGAAATCGTGCAGGGCGCTGTCACGAACAAAGAGGGCATCAATGTGGACCGGGAGTTCCGGGCAGGTGCAGCGAAAGCCCTTGCCATTGCAAAAGAAAATGGGGTGGAGCTTGCCATCCTGCAATCCCGCAGTCCCAGCTGCGGCGTGAAGGAAATCTACGACGGAACGTTTTCCGGGACAAAGATTCCCGGACAGGGTGTTTTTGCCAAGATGCTGATGGACGAAGGCATCCGTGTTCTGGATGCCGGGGAATTGCCTAAAATTATCTTGAAAAATGAGGACGGAAAATGTCAATCAAACTGATTTGCAGCGACATTGACGGTACGCTGCTGCAATACGGCAAAAAGGAACTGGAAGACGAGATCTTTGAGCAGATACGGGAGCTGCATCGGCGCGGCATTCTGTTTTGCCCGGCATCCGGCCGGCAGTATACCAGCCTGCGCAAGCTCTTTGCACCGGTGGCGGACTGCTGTGTGTTTCTCTGCGAAAACGGCGGCGTGATCTATAAGGACGAACAGTGCATCGCCAAGAATCCGATGCCCCGTGCATTGGCCGAAGAAATTGCCAACGACCTGTGGACCCGCAGCGACGGGCAGGGCGAAGTGATGCTTTCCGGCCAGAATACTGCATACCTGATGGAGCGGGGTCTGGGAATGCTCAAGCGTATTCAGTTCATCGGGAACAATTATCAAATCATCCATGACCCTTCCGAGGTGCCGGAGGAGATCACAAAAGTATCGGTGTATCTGCACGAGGGCGTGGGGGCCTATACAGAACGGTTTGTCCCACGATGGAAAGGGGCGAACTGCGCTGTGGCAGGGCCGTACTGGATCGACACCACCTTTGCCAACAAGGGCATCGGTGTGCGCAGCATCTGCAAGACTCTGGACATCGCCCTTGCCGATGTGATGGCTTTTGGCGACAATTATAACGATGTGTCGATGCTGGACATTGTGGGTGTGCCCTACATTATGGATGGTGCCGCCGCACCGCTGCGGGAAAAGTACCCGAACCATACACCCCGCCCAGAGGATGTGCTGCGGGAGTTCTTGAAGCAGAACTGAATTTTGCACGCATGTGTGCAAAATTCAAAATGATACGATATAAGGAAATATTTTGACATGACGAAAGTGCTTTTCATCTGCCACGGCAACATTTGCCGCAGCCCAATGGCCGAATTTGTAATGAAAGACTTGGTGGCCAAAGCCGGGCTTTCTGATAAATTTGAAATCGCATCCGCGGCCACCAGCACCGAGGAAATCGGCAACCCGGTCTATCCGCCCGCCCGGCGGAAGCTGGCCGAGCACGGCATCTCCTGCGAGGGTAAAATCGCCCGACAGATGACCCGGAGGGATTACGAAACCTACGATTACCTGATCGCCATGGATCACAACAACCTGCGCAATATGGCGCGCTTTGTGGGCGGCGACCCGGAGCATAAAGTGTCTCTGCTGATGGATCATACCCGCCGCCCCGGCGATGTGGCCGACCCGTGGTATACCGGGGACTTTGAGGCCACTTGGCAGGACGTGCTGGAAGGCTGCACGGCTCTGCTGGAAGAACTGCGCTGACAGGAGAATTTTATGACAGAGCGTTATTGTGAGGGTGAACGGTTTGCTGACCTGTCGTTCACCGAGGAGACTTTTGAGGATTGCGACTTTACCGACTGCGTGTTTGTGGATTGCTCCTTTACCAAATGCGAACTGGATCATACCACGCTGAACGAGTGCAAATTCGTGCGGTGTGAGATCACAGGTCTGCGCAGCACCCATTCTTCGGTGCAGTCGCTGGATTTTGAGGACTGCCGCCTGAATGAAATTGAGTGGGCACCGCTGATGTCCAACGGTGCCTTCCCGGACCCTATCCACACGCTGAAAGAGTGCAGTCTGAAATATAACACCTTCACCGAAATGAACTTTAACCGTTTCAACTTTTCGGACGGCAACGAAATTGTCGGCTCCATGTTTGCCAAATGCGAGATGCAGCTGGCAAATTTCAAGGGCACAGAGCTGCACGAGACGGAGTTTTACCAGTGTGATCTGCGCAAGGCGGATTTCCGGGATGCTACAGGCTATAAGGTGGACATTCTGGGCAGCCGCCTGAAGGATGCAAAGTTTTCCCTGCCGGAAGCGGTGAATCTGCTGGCAGATTTGAAGATCAAGCTGTCGTAAGAAGGAGAGAAAATGCGTCAACTCATCATTGCACGAAAAGATCTGCAGATGTCTCCCGGTAAGCTGGCGGCGCAGTGCTGCCACGCTTCGCTGGCGTTCCTTACCGACCCCATCGGCATGGGACAGGGCGTGGAACCCATCGAGAAAGACGGAGAAATTACCGGCTATCGGGCAGAAATCATGTTGGAGAAAGCAACCTATGAAGAATGGTTCGATGGCTCTTTTACCAAAACTATCTGCGGGGCAAAGAACCGCAATCAACTGCTGAAAGCAAAGACCATTGCCGAGGAATTGGGCCTTGTGGAAAACCGTGATTTTTTCCTCATCCGGGATGCCTGCCACACCGAGCTGGAGCCGGAAGAATTTGATGAAAACGGAGAAGGCATGACCCTGACCTGCATCGGGTTCCGTCCGCTGCCGGACGAAATTGCACACCAGATCAGCCATAAGTTCCATTTGTATTGAGTGCTGGTTCGCGGAATAATAAAAATAGTCCCGGCCATAGAACTCCTTTATTTTATAAGCATTTTCCACAGTCACTGCAGCCGTTGCAGATCAACTTGCTGCCGCAGGTCTCGCAGTTTGTGCGGAAATGAGGCACATAGAGATCTTCCTGCGGGATGGGGTAACCCCAGTCGTCCACGAGGTCAAAACGGATGGGCCTTCCCTGAAAGTTCATACCGGATTTATAAGCCATCCGGCTTTGCAGCTGCTTGCTGGGCAGGTGGTAACGCTTGCCGTCCTTGATGAACACGGTGCCGGTCTCGATAAAGCAGAAGGTCACGTTGGCATCCACGCATTCCTGCCGGAGAAACTTGACCCAATCAAAATTGCAGGGGCGGGCACCATCGTAATTTTCGCCGCCGCAGATGACCTGCTCGATCTGCCCGGCGGAAAGGTACTGCCGGATGCTTACTGGCCCGATGAAGGGTGCGCACATGATGCCCTTGTGCTTGAAGGGCAGGTCAAACAGAATGGGAATGCGCTCATCGGCGCGGCGCTGATTTTCACAGGTGACGTTGAAAAAGATGTTGTCCCAACCGCTGCCCCAGTCCGGCGGCAGGCACTCCCGTACCCGCTGCGGCCGTTTGGTGAGCAGAAAAAACACCACATCGCTGCGCTGGCGCATGATGTTCCACGCCTCAGCCCGCCACGGGTCGGCTTCTTCCAAGAAGAAATCCGAGGTCATGCAGACCCGGATCTGCTCACCACTCTGGATTTTGTAGTGTCCGGTGCGGTCTTTCTGGAGCGGATAGGAAAAGCCGCTTTTCGTTTTGTAGATCTCGGCTCCGTTCTGGTTCCGCATCCGGTCGAGAAAATACATGTAGCAGTTCTGGCAGCCCTCGCTGCACTTGACGCAGCCGTGCCATGGATTCCAGATGTCGTGCAGGAAGCTCACCTTCTTTCTGTACCTATTATAATAGCTGCGCGGACAGGAAACAAGAGCACCCCTTGCGCCGCCCCGCCGGATGTGATAAGATTAAATAAAATTTAATAACGCTTTGTATGAAAACAACTTTAGATAGAATTCCAGTATGATACAATAGAAGGGAATTTGACTATGGCACGATATAGCGTGAATAATTATACGGTGGATGTGCTTTTGGCGGATATAAAATCCGGTAATATTGCGATTCCGGAAATGCAACGTCCATTTGTATGGGACGCAACGCAAGTGCGTGATTTGATGGATTCGCTCTATAAGGGCTTTCCGGTCGGATATATTATCGTATGGCAAAATCCAAGTGTAAAGTTGAAAGACGGAACAGTTGCAATAGGGAAAAAAGTTCTGATCGACGGGCAACAGCGTATTACTGCTATGGCGGCTGCAATTGTGGGACAGGAGGTTTTAGACAGCCACTATAAATGGAAACGGGTCTGTATTGCGTTTAACCCCATTGACGAAATATTTGAAGTGGCAAATTCCGCAAATCAAAAAAGCAGTAAATGGATTCCGGATATTGCAAAAGTGCTGGATGTGTCCTTTGGTTCTTTTTCTTTTGTGATGGAATATTGCCAGAAAAACGGAATTATGGACAAAGCACAGGAAATCAATGACACAATCAATCGGTTGAGGGCAATACAAAATAATAGCATTGGTGTTATTACGCTGGCAGAAGATTTGGATATTGACAGTGTAACGGAAATTTTTATTCGAATCAATTCTAAGGGTGTGGTTCTGTCGCAAGCAGATTTTGCAATGTCTAAGATTTCTTCGAATGAAATATATAATGGAAATGTGACCCGAAAAACGATTGATTACTTCTGTCATTTATTGGAGTCTCCGGAGGATTTGAAAGAAATCAAGAAAAATGATGCTGAATTTGCGGCGAGACCGGAATTCGAAGCTATAAAGTGGGCAGCTGCAAAGAATGCACTGATTTATCGCACATGTTATACGGATATTCTTCGTGTTGCATTTACATATAAATTCAAGCGAGGAAAGCTAGCAGATTTGGTTAGCTTGCTTTCAGGTCGAGATTTTGAAACGCGTGAATTTAAGATCGAAATAGAAGAGAGGTCGTTCAATCAATTACGTGAGGCAGTTCTGCAAGCGGTGAATCAGACAAATTACGAACGGTATTTGATGATTGTGCGCTCAGCGGGAATTGTGAAAAAATCGCTGATTCGTTCACAAAATGTTTTGAACTTTGGCTATGCGCTTTTTCTTGCACTTCGTGAACGAAAAGTGGATAGTAATCAAATTGAAAAGATTGTACGCAAGTGGCTGGCTTTGTCTATTTTGACGGGAAGATATTCTTCTGGCTCGCCAGAGTCTGCATTTGATTACGACATTAAGAGATTCTTTGCTTATGATGATCCGATGCAGTACCTGAATATCACAGAGGCGGGCGAATTATCTGAGGCGTACTGGAAGGTAAATCTTGTTCAACGGCTGAACACATCGGTTGCGAGCAGTCCATATTTTAATATGTTCCTTGTGGCACAGGTCAAGGCACACGATAAAGGCTTTTTGTCGATGGAAATTGATATTGAGTCCATGTTGGAAAACAGAGGCGATATTCACCATTTGTTCCCGAAAAATTACTTGATAAAAAATGGAATTGTGCAAGCACAATACAATCAAATTGCGAATTATGCTTTTATTCAACAGGAAATCAACATTAAAATTAAAGATAGTTCGCCAGCCCACTATATGACTGAAGTGATAGGGCAATGCAATACGAAAAAGCCTGTTTATGGTGGAATCATAGAACAAGATAGGCTGGCTGAAAATCTTAAACAGAATTGTATTCCAGACGGATTTGAAAGCATGGAGATTGGCGACTATCAGGATTTTCTACAAAGGCGTCGGGAACTGATGGCCGAGAAAATACATCAATACTATGATTCTCTCTGATTTCAAAGGCGAAACTTGATATAAAGGGATGCACTTCGCAATGCGGTCTCTCTGGGCGGCGACAGCGACACCCTTGCCTGCATCACCGGCGGCATTGCCGAAGCCTTTTATGGGATGCCGCAGAAACTGCGGGACGAGACTTTGAAACGTCTGCCGGAGGATATCCGGGAAGGATATGAGCTGTTTCGGTGGAACATCGGCCAGAGATAAGACATTCGGAGAACCAAGGAGCAGATACAACACACTCGTGATGTGAAGTATCTGCTCCTTGGTTTTTAATAAGACTCGATGAAGGGTGTCTTGCATCGGCCTGAAAAATCCGATATACTGAACCCAGAGAGTATATCGAATTTTTTGGGAAAAGGAGAGAACGGTATGGAACATCTTTATGAAAAGGCACTGGAAAGTGCGGAATATATCAAGACGCACACGAAAAAGCGCCCGAAGATCGCAGTGGTGCTGGGCTCCGGCCTTGGCAAGCTGACCGCGGACTTTACGGACACGGAAGAACTGTCCTACAAGGATATCCCCAACTTCCCGGTATCCACGGTGGCAGGACACAAAGGCGCATTGTTGGCTGGCAAGCTGGGGGACACGGAAGTCTACGCCATGGAAGGCCGCTTCCATTTCTATGAGGGCTACTCCATGAAGGAAGTCTGCTACCCGTTCTATGTGTTCAAGCTGTTGGGCGTGGAAAAGGTGGTGTTGACCAACGCCTGCGGCGGCATCAACCGGGAGTTTGCGCCGGGCACCCTGATGCTCATTACCGACTTCATCAACATGATGGGCACGAACCCCCTCATTGGCCCCAACGATGAGCGCTTCGGCCCCCGCTTCCCGGACATGACCGAACCTTACAGTCTGGAACTGCGGAACCTTGCCAAGCAGACCGCCGATGAACTGGGCATTGCCTACAAGGAGGGCGTTTACATGGGCTTTATGGGCCCTTGCTATGAAACGGCGGCTGAAATTCGCGCCTTTGCGGGGATGGGAGCCGATGCCGTGGGCATGAGCACCGTGCCGGAAACCATGGTCTGCAACTACATGGGCATGAAGGTACTGGCCGTCAGCTGCATCACCAACATGGCCACCGGCATCCAGACGGTCAAGCATAGCCACGCCCGCGTGCTGGAGATCGCAAATCAGGCAGGCGATACCCTGTGCCGATGGCTGGGTGCGGTGATTCAGAGAATGGAGTAAAAAAGATATTGAAAGCCATCGATCAAAATTTCCGGGCATCGCTACGGACGGTAGAGGAACGCCCCATAGCGTGCATCAATGTCCGCACCGAGGAAGCCTACGAAACGGCCCATGAGGTGCTGCGGGCGGAAGGACTGTTTCTGGGCACATCGGCAGCAGCGGCTTTGCACGCAGCGGTGCAGGTGGGCCGCAGACCGGAGAATCAGGGAAAGAACATCGTGGTCATCGTCCCGGACAACGGCATGAAATATCTGTCTACGCCGATGTACCGGCAGAAATAATAAAAACACGATGATGCAACTGAATTTTGAAAAGATTGCATAGGATTTTATAAAAGTGTTATTCTTTCATGAATTTTAGTACTCTTCTATTGACACTGCTAATTAACGGTGCTATAACAGTGGCGTGCTCAGGAGGAAGGGCAAAAGGAGAGCCGCAAGGCTCCCCGGAAAGCCTTTCCGAGTGGACGCTTCAGATTTTTTGCCCCGACCCGAACGCCGGGATTGGAGGAATGATTTATGCTTATGCCGACTGTTTTCCATGAAAACCTGTTCGATGATTTCTTCGATCCGTTCTGGAATGACGCTGCACTGGAACGTATGATGAACCGTGAGGCTCGTGATACCTTTGGTAAGCGCGGTGCAAACATGATGAAGACCGATGTCAAACAGACGGACAACGGCTACGAAGTAGCGGTTGATCTGCCGGGCTGCAAGAAGGAAGACGTTCAGATGGATCTGAACGACGGCTACCTGACCATTCAGGCAGTGCGCAGCCACAGCAACGATGAAAAGGATAAGAAGGGCCGCTATCTGCGGCGCGAATCCTTCTCCGGCACCTGCGCACGCAGTTTCTACGTAGGCGATGTGAAGAAGGAAGACATCCACGCAAAGTTCGAGGATGGCGTCCTGCACGTCGAGCTGCCTGCTCCTCAGCAGACGAAGGCTTTGCCTGAGAACCCGAACCTGATCGAGATCGAGTAAAACGCCGGTCGTGTGCGCCAAAGCACAACGCACATAAGATGCCCCCGGAGAGCCGCAACAAGCCCTCCGGGGGCATTTTTGTTTCGCTATCTTTTCCGCAAGGGAAAAACATGGTATACTGAGAACAGCAACTCAGAATTTATAGAGGTACTTCACTATGGAATTCGGAGCCGCCGCAGGAAAACGAGCGGCCCGGAGAAAGATTTGAGGAAACGTAAAATGAGAATCCGTAAGGCAAAGGAAAAAGATATTCCCAGACTTCTTGCGTTGCTGGGGCAGGTACTGCAGATCCACGCAGAGATCCGTCCCGATGTTTTTATTTCCGGCACCACCAAATACACCGTCCGCGAGCTGGCAGAGCTTTTGAAGCAGGAGGATAGACCCATCTACGTTGCCGTGAACGAGGATGATGTGTGTGTGGGCTACGCTTTCTGTCAAATGCAGGAGCAGCCATTTTCTACGAATATGGTGCCCTTTAAGTCACTTTTCATCGACGATTTGTGCGTTGACCAGCAGGCACGGGGACAGCACATCGGAGAAAGCCTGTTTGAATATGTAAAGCAGCAGGCAAAAGAGCAAGGCTGCTATGAGGTGACGCTGAACGTCTGGGCAGGAAACACCTCGGCAGAGCACTTCTACGAAAAAATGGGGATGAAAACAAAGGAACGGCAGATGGAGTATATCCTGTGAGCCGGGTGAGCGGCTGACTTTTGCGGTATACTCCGTTCGGAAAGATCAAAGCGCATGGAGGGAATAAGCATGCTGACCTATACCTATGTTTCAGAGGGGACGTTTGCCCTGATGGAAAAACCAAAGCCGGTGCTGCAGCACGAGCGGGACGCCATTGTAAAGGTGACCCTTGCCAGTATCTGCTCCAGCGATCTGCACATCAAGCACGGCAGCGTGCCCCGGGCGGTGCCCGGCATCACGGTAGGGCACGAGATGGTGGGCATCGTAGAAGAAGTGGGCAGTGCGGTGACCAATGTGAAACCCGGCGACCGGGTGACGGTGAATGTGGAGACCTTCTGCGGGGAGTGCTTCTTTTGCAAAAAAGGCTTTGTGAACAACTGCACCGATCAAAACGGCGGCTGGGCGCTGGGCTGCCGCATCGACGGCGGGCAGGCCGAGTATGTCCGGGTGCCCTTTGCGGATCAGGGGCTGAACAAGATCCCGGACGGCGTTACCGATCGGCAGGCGCTGCTGGTGGGCGATGTGCTGGCCACCGGCTTTTGGGCGGCACGCATTTCGGAGATTACCCCCGAGGATACCGTGCTGATCCTCGGTGCAGGGCCTACCGGCATCTGTACGTTGCTGTGCGTCATGCTGCACAGCCCCAAGCGCATCATCGTGTGCGAAAAGGACGAGAACCGGTTGCAGTTCATCCGTCGGCACTACCCGCAGGTGCTCACGGTGCAGCCGGAGGACTGCGCCGCCTTTGTGCGCGCCCACAGCGACCACGGCGGGGCCGATGTGGTGCTGGAGGTGGCAGGGGCGGACACTACCTTCCGGCTGGCGTGGGAGTGCGCACGGCCCAACGCCGTTGTGACGGTGGTGGCGCTGTACGATAAGGCACAGACCCTGCCGCTGCCGGAAATGTACGGCAAAAACCTCACCTTTAAGACCGGCGGCGTGGACGGCTGCGATTGTGAAGAAACGCTGCGTCTCATCGCAGAAGGCAAGATCGATACCGAACCGCTCATCACCCACACCTACCCCCTGCGCCGGATCGCAGAGGGCTACGAGCTGTTTGAAAAGAAACGGGACGGCGTGATCAAGGTGGCAGTGGAGTGCTGACGGTCTGCGCCAAGGCACAACGCACACAAAGGGACCCCGGAGAGCTGCAGCAAGCCCACCGGGGCCATTTTTGTTTCCCGACATCTTTTCCGCAGCGGCAAGGCGTGGTAGAATAAGGACAGAACCAATCCACAGGTGAGAAAATCGAACTTCAGAGAGAGGAGATGTTTCTATGCAGTCTGATGAGCTGAAACGCCGGATCTCGGCAGGCAGAGGAGATGCTTTGGCCGATCTGGTTTTGAAAAATGCCAGAATCGTCAATGTGTTTACCGATGAGGTCGACACCGCTGACATTGCCGTCAGCGGAAATTCGATCGTGGGTGTGGGTGCGTATCACGGCCGGAAAGAAGTTGATCTGCACGGCAAATATGTCTGCCCGGGCCTGATCGATGGGCATATCCACATCGAAAGCTCCATGCTCTGTGGTCCGGCTTTCGAGCAGGCAGTGCTGCCCCACGGTACCACTGCGGTGGTCACAGACCCACACGAGATCTCGAACGTTGCGGGGCTGGAAGGCTTGGATTTTATGCTGGAAACAACAAAAAATCTGACCCTTTCGGTTTATTTCATGCTGCCCTCCTGTGTGCCGGCCACGGATCTGGATGAATCCGGCGCGGTGCTGAACGCAGAACAGCTGCGGCCTTACTACGGCGATCCTCGTGTGCTGGGGCTTGCGGAACTGATGAACGCCTATGGAACGGTGCGCTGTGACCCGAAGATCCTGCAGAAGATCCGCGACTGCACCGAAGCGGGAAAGATCGTGGATGGCCATGCACCGCTCTTGAGCGATAAGGACCTGAATGCTTATATTGCGGCAGGCGTTCAGTCTGATCACGAGTGCTCCAACATTAAGGAAGCCATGGAAAAATTCCGGCTCGGACAATATATCATGATCCGGGAAGGAACGGCTGCCAAAAATATGGAGGCCCTGATGCCGCTGTTCCGGGAGCCTTATTGCAGCCGCTGCATGCTGGTGACGGATGATAAGCACCCCGGTGACCTGCTGGACAGCGGACACATCGATTCCAACATCCGTAAAGCGATCCGGCTGGGCGCAGACCCAGCAGTGGCCGTCAAAATGGCAACGCTGGTCCCGGCACAGTATTTTGGATTCAAGCAGCACGGTGCCGTAGCACCGGGATATCGGGCAGATCTGGTTGTGGTTTCTGATCTGGAATCCTTTACGGTCGAACAGGTTTACAAGAACGGCACGCTGGTGGCAGAACACGGAAGGGTGCAGAAACCCGCATCGCTTGAAATCGACCATGCGCGCTTTGCACGCGTCATGAACTCGTTCGATTTGGATGAGATCACACTGGAGGATTTGGAACTTCGGGAGAGCGGGGAGCAGGAGCGTGTCATCTGCCTGAACCGGGGCGAGCTGCTTACGGAGGAAAAAATCATCCCGTTCCAACGGCAGCCGGGCAAAGCTCCCGGTGTGGACCCGGAACACAACATCGTAAAACTGGCCGTTTTTGAGCGGCATCATCACTCCGGCCATGTGGGCATTGGCTTTTTAGGAAACTTCAGCCTGAAATGCGGAGCCGTTGCATCGAGCATCGCACATGATTCCCATAACCTGATCGTGGCAGGGGACAACGATACCGATATGATGCTGGCCGGCAACACTGTGCGGAAAAACAAAGGCGGACTTGCGTTTGTGGCAGATGGACAGGTCGTGGCAGAACTTGCGCTTCCGGTGGCCGGATTGATGAGCACCGAAAGCGCAGAGAGCGTTGCGGCGAAAATGCAGGCGCTGAACGATGCCCTCAAGGCACATGGTGTAGCGGAAGATATCGGCATCTTTATGACCCTCGCCTTCGTCAGCCTTCCGGTCATTCCAAAACTCAGACTGAATACATACGGCATCATCGATGTAGCGCAGCAGAAAGTCGTTCCGGCTGTTTTTTAATAGGCGATAACAAAAATACTGCCGGAGATCGACCTGAATGGTCCGTCTCCGGCAACAGAACAGTTCGTTCCTACTCTTAGAAGCGAGCCACATCAAGAGAAAAATTGACGGAAATTCTTATTTGATAAATCGTAAGTTATATGTGGAGGAGGATTATTATGAATACAGTTAGAATGATTTTATGTGGAAATGTTGAAGATAGCAGAATGAATCCAAGTGAAAAGGTAGGAGTAGTATCAGTGGTTTTTGTTTCTACAGAGGAGGAAAAAATTAAGAATAAACTTAAAAAATTGCAAGATAAAAATCCTGAAAAATTTTATATGGAATACGTTACTCCATTAGATGTTGACTTAACAAGTTTAGAACACTATCCATCGATTGAAATATCAAAAAATGATTTACAATAACAAATTCGCGTTTGTGGAAGTTATAAAGGGGTGCATCATGGAAATCGAGTATAAACAAACAAAAGATTTCACGGCCGATGAATTGCAGAAACTGTTTTTATCCGTTCACTGGGAATCCGGCAATTATCCCGAAAAACTTGTCCGTGCGATGCACAATTCCACACGAGTTATTTCTGCATGGGATGGTGATAAGCTGGTCGGGCTGGTTCGTGCGCTTGATGATGGAGAAACCGTCGCATTTTTGCATTATTTTTTGGTGGCTCCTGCTTATCAGGGACAGTACATTGGAGATGAGCTGATGAAACGGATCATGAGTTTCTATCAAAATCTTCTGTATGTGAAAGTTATGCCGTCTGATCCTAAAACGATCCCATTTTATGAGCGATATGGCTTTCAACAATATGATAATTACTCTCCAATGGTGCGGAAGCACTTTTTGTGAGTTGGTATGATGGATCGATTTGCAGCTAGCAAGGAAACCGTAAGGAGTACAGAGCATGGATGCAAACTGTACCAGTAAAAGAAGGAAAGTCAAGAGTATGGAAACGGTATACATTGCAGGCGGGTGCCTTTGGGGCGTCCAGCATTTTTTTGACACGGTGCCCGGTGTACGGACGACCGAAGCCGGGAGAGCCAACGGAACAACAAACACGCTGGACGGCCCGTATGATGGATACGCAGAGTGCGTTAAAGTGGTCTTTGATGAGAAATGTACCAGTGTTACAGAGCTTATGGAGCATCTGTTTGAAATCATCGACCCGTACAGCCTGAACAAACAGGGCGTTGATGTTGGAAAAAAGTATCGCACGGGGCTTTACAGCACAAATCCCGGACATCTGGAAGAAGCAAGAGCCTTTATTGACAGCCGGAAGGACCGGGATAAAATTGTTGTAGAAGTGCTGCCGCTGACGAATTACGTCCGGAGTGCAGAGGAGCATCAGCACCATCTGGAGCGATACCCGGAAGATTGCAGCTACTGTCATATCCCGGATGAAGTCTTAAACAAATACAGGAATCAGTAAGCAAAGGAAAAACGAAAATGCGGGGATTGGGAACGATCTCCAAGATACTGACGGTTAGGCCAGATGGAACTTTGAGCACCGGTGGCTCTATGGTCATGATTCTATCGCTGGCGTTGGGTGCGCTGCTGGGTGAACTTATTGATCTGGATGCACAGTTCTGGTTGCAGTGGCGCTGACGGGGATTTTGTGAATCGGAACTTGACGAGGAGTGTGATTGTATGAAAAAGAAGCTATCTGTTATAGCTGTAATCATCTTGGTTCTTGCGATATGTGTATCGGCGTGGTTTTATGGATACTACAATCACAAAAGCAACGACAATCTTCCCACTCTGGCGGCAATCGCAGAAATGAGTGAAGCCGATGTTAATAGCCTTTTGCCGGGGTATCATATTGACCAGCTTAGAGAGGTATGGGGGAAGCCTGATACCAGTGAAAACGGCACAGCATGTTGGAAAATAGGAAATGATACCATTCTCGTTGTGAGTTATAAAAATAATGGTATAGTTGCGATTTGTGGTCTTAAAGACGATAGCGGTACCTCCATAGGAGAATAACAGATGCCAAAACCATTGGTGAGCTGGAGGGGCTGGACGCAGACACGCAGTTTATTCTGGAGGTGGCGGCCATTACCCACGATATCGCCTGCCCGCTCTGCCGCAAAAAGTACGGCAACACCAATGGTAAATATCAGGAGCAGGAGGGTGCCCCGCTGGTGCGGGAGTTCTTGGCGGATACCGGCATGACAGCAGAACAGATCGACCGTGTGGCCTATCTGGTAGGGCACCACCATAGTCCGGCGCAGATCGACGGCATTGACTATCAGATTCTGATTGAGGCAGATTATATCGTCAATGCGTCCGAAAGTGGGTACGGCCGACAGGCAATCCGAACCTTTATGGAACATACGATGAAGACGGCAGCAGGTGTCCGGCTGACGAAAGCAGTGTTCGGAGTGTAAAAATGATTCAGAAGCATTGCTTTGAATCTGGACGAAGTGGGGAATAAGCTGTTTTACCTGCCGAACCTCGCGCAAATTTCAACAAATGGTATGAAGCAGTTGCTCTCTGTCCCTGTCAGTGGACAAAACTTCGGTTTGTCGGCGATGACCGAGGAAATTTATGCTACTTTTCAAATTGAAAGTATCCGCTCGACCCGCAGCAGTATCCGTTATATCCTCAATGGTTATGCCCCTCGTGATGAACAAGAAGCCCGCATCTATGGTATGAAGCGCGGACTGGAGTTTATCGCGAATCGTCAGAATAGGATCACCGAGGAGAATCTGCATCACCTATATCAGATCAGCACAGGGGATTATCTCCCGGATGAAGATCGATTACTGCTAAACCACTTTTATCGGCATGGCGATGTTTTTATTGTGGGCGGTGAAGAACCCAGACCGGGACTTCCGGCAGAGCGGCTTCCCGGTGCTATGAAATGTCTTGTCGATTTTGCGAATGCCAATGACGGCATCAATGAGCTGCATAAGGCTGCCATTCTGCACTTTGCTTTTGCATACTACCACCCCTATTTTGACGGGAATGGACGCACTGCACGGCTATTCCACCTCTGGTATCTTGTTCAGCAGGGCTATCCTGCGGCACTATTCACGCCGTTTTCTCGATACATCGCTGAAAACAAGGACGCATATTACAAAGCCTACGAACGCGTGGAGAGAAATGCTCTGATTTCCGGCTATACGGATGTGACTCCCTTTCTGTTCTACTTCTGCAATGAGGTCTATAACCGCCTGCAGGTGGATGCAGTCCCGCCGAAAACTGATCTTGAGGTATATCAAACTGCTCTTGCGGAAGGAAAAATCACAGAAAAAGAACGGCTGCTTTGGGAGTATGTTCTGTCTGCTTATGGTGCAGAGGAGTTTACCACAAAGCAGCTGGAAAAGGATTTCCGAAACGCTGCGTATGCAACCATTCGGACGTTTGTGATGAAATTCCATGAGATGGGGCTGCTTACTGCAAGAAAAGCAGGAAACAGGGTGTTCTATCGTGTCGGTGGGACTTCTGACGGTCGGCCATTAAGAGCAAAATGCAGCTTATTCGATTTGTTGAGATAATTCGCTATCCGATGAAGTATTAGAAGTAAAATAGAGAAAAAGTCCTACAAGGCTCAAATTGGACCACAAGACCGACCGAAAACCTTGTAGGGCTTGTTTTTTGAGCTTTTTCAAATTTATATGTGAAAAAAGTTGTCTAGGACTTGACATCGTGCAGAGTTCATGGCCACCATACAAGAAAGTGACCGCCCAGTGAAAGTGTGTTCACAGAAAGATAAGAGGCACCCGACTCAGAATCGGGTGCCTCATTTTGTCATGCAAAGTTTTCCTGAATGATCTTTCCCCAAGGCAGCATCTGGTCGAGACGCTCCTCCAAGCCTTCCAGCTCACCTTTCTGCCCCACATTGCCGCACACGGCAATGACCTCGCAGTTGTTATAGTGCTCTTTCAGCCACGGGATGATAATGGAAGTATCCAGACCGCCGGAATATGCCAGCACGACCTTTTTGACCTCGGACATAGGAACTGCCTCCGTTCAAACCAACTTTATATACTTTTCAATTTCCCTCGTGCAATTTCAAGATTGCAGTGTCCATTATACGGTCACTTGGAAAATGTGCAAAAAGTGTTCTGCATATAGCAGCAATATGAAAGCAGTATTTCACAGCGGGGCATTATGAATCTATAATAGGTAGTTGGAAATAAACAGAAAGAGGGTCTTTTTGATGGCAACGATATTTCCAAGAGAAGAAAAGGCAGAGGCACTGTTCGGGGAGATTCTGAAAAATCCAGAAGCCTGCCGCCGCCTGATGGATACCTTCAACGACTCGCTGGACATGGCAGACGTACTGGATGCGCCGACCGTGAGTGCACAGCAGTTTGCCGCAGCGCTGTTCAACGCCTACGAGAACAAGGATCTGTCTGCCTTTCTGATGGCGATCTGCCAGCACAGTATGTTTGACCTGCTACGGAACGCTGCCCTGATTCCGTTTAAATTCAACGCCGATGGCCAGCCGAACCCGGTGATCCTGACGGATGATGACGGTGTTCTTTTGCCGAACAACAAATTTGCCGTGAGCAGCAAAGTATACGACCGGTTCATCCAAGTGTTCCAGAAGCAGGAAAAGGTAAAAATGTACCTTGCCAGCGGCTACTGCAAGTATCACGGCTACGACGAAGGCTCGATGGATGTGGTGGAGTACCACTACAACCAGCATTTGGGGCTGCTGCTGATCTACGAACTGCCGGACACCGTGAAGCAGAAGGTAACGGAAGCGGAGGCCTACTCCACCGTCTGGGATATCCAGATGAAGCTGCAGCACGCACTGCCCCGTTCCGTGGTCTACTATGGACAGGATACGCTCAAGGACGGCGGAACCCGCTACGATGAACTTGGCGTTTTTCTGCCGCTGGAACACTTTGCCGACCGGCTGGAACGCCATGTGGAAACTGCTACCAAGATCGTTTACGGCGAGTAAACGCCCTGTAAACGAACTCCCTTTATAAAGTGCATCACAGCAAAACAAAACGCAGCGAACCGTTAAAAGATTCGCTGCGTTTTGCCTTATAAAGGAGAATGGAAATGCTGCACATCAGGTGCAATAACGGAAAGTTTTGTCAGTGACAATACGGGCGAAGATCAGCCCTAACGGCAGGGCCACGATGATGAGAATGGCATCTGCAAACCATGTGGCGGAGTCCATCAGAGACAGGATGCCCAGATTATAGATGGCACGGTAGAAATACAGTCCCGGTACCATGATAACGATGGACGGCACGGTGACGGAGATGCGGGGATAACCGACGGCGCTCTTCAGGCAGGAGGCCAGCAATCCGGACAGCAGTGCGCCCAGAAACGCTGCAATAGCGGGCGGAAAGCCCGCAAGGCTCACCAGCTCCAGCCGGAACGTGTTCGTTACCGCACCGATAAGGGCGGCGCAGACTGCTAGGTTCCGGGGACTGTTGAACATGAGCGAAAAGCCGAACACACCGCCAAAACTTGCCAGAAGCCGGAACACGATCTCTTCCGGGAGTGTCAGGCTCAGGGCAGGGAACTGCACCGGCCGCAAATGCAGCAGCAGTGCCATGATCCAAGCCGTCATGGTTGCCACCAGAATGATGAGGACGGCGTAGGCCAGACGTTCCAGCCCGGAGCGCATATCCAGCTTGGCAAGGTCGATGCCGCTGGTAATGAACGGAAAGCCCGGAATGATGAAGAGCATGGAGCAGATATACCCCGCCTCGTGCTGCGCCGATACGGCAAACAGAACTTCTGCCAGCTTCAGCAGGATGGCATACACGAGGCTTGCTGAACAGACCGACGCCGTAATGCCCAGAAACAGGGTGAAATGGTGCTTTGTCAGCTTGCACCGTACAAAGTTGCCGATGCCTGCACCGCAGAAGGCACACAGCATTTCCACAATGCCGCCGCCCAGCAGAAAGGTGAAGCAGCCGCAGGCCAGTGCAGCTGCAAAGCCCAGTGCGATGGGCGAATACAAGCCGTGGATGCGCTCGATCTCATCGAGGTGGCTGTGCAGTTCTTCGCCGGTCATAAATTTTCCTTCCCGGTCGAAGTCGTTGACGAAATGCTCCAGCCGGTTCAGCCGGGAGGTATTCACGCCCGTGTTTGTCAGACAGAGTGACTGGGTATAACACTGGTCACCGTCAAAGCAGGTGAACTCAATGGACAACAGGCCGATGTCCGCTGTTGTTGTGACTCCCAGCTCCCGCGAAAGGGTGTTCATGGAGCTTCGGACACGCCATGCGCCGGTGCCGCATTCCAGCAGCATCAGCCCGGTGCGTCCAATGACGGAGGCTTTTTCCACAAGCCCCGCCTCGGTAATGGGAACGCCCTTGCTGGCCGACGCATAGTCGTGCCAGTAGACTTCCATGTGATTTTTGATGATCTCACTTTGCCGTTGTCCCATACCGGAAAGCCTCCTTTGTGATATGGGAATGTTGCAGCCGTTTCAAGACTGCGGTGCTATTATAAGGGAAATTGCAGGGCGGGTAAAACGTATCTTGAATATGCCGGCAATGTTCGTTTGGTATTTCAAAGAAGAAAAGTGGTTCCTTGTTTTTCTTGTAAGAGCACGGGGTTGATGGTATCATAGAGGCAATGTAATCTTCAATGGTGGAAACCAACTGTTCCCGGCTGGTGAATGTCTGTCCGTAATAGCATTCACGTTTCAAGATTCCCCAGAAGCCCTCCATCGGGCCATTGTCAATACAGCGGCCAACACGGGACATACTTTGCGTCATTCCGGCATCCAACAGCTTCTTGTGGAAGGTTCTGCTGGTGTATAGCAGCTTTACGGAGCAATGCGTCTGTTACCCGTATAGTTTCCCCACGATCTTTCCGCGTGCTGCGGCGGGCAGGAGTTTGCACAAAAGGCTCAGGAATTTATACTGTGCGCCGGCAACATAAACGACTGCCGGGTTCTTTTTCTCCACAATACCGGCGATGTATCGTCCAATGCGTGCCGGGTCCATGCCGTTTTGTTCGTCGTGCTCCATCTGACTGACGCTCCGGGAGATGCGCCCGCCGTATTCCTCATCGCCGAGAATGCTTTTCTGACGTGCTTTTGTAAACCCGGTGCAGATGTCACCCAATTCCACGACGGTAACATGGATGCCGTGCACCGTCCGATGCCGGAGCTTCCTCCGGTCACAACGACCACCTTGTTGTCTTCTCCTGCCATGATTTTCCGCCTGAAACGGTTGATCTGGTTCGAGTATACCGCATCGCAGGGCGGCTGTCTATACGGATGGCCGGATTGCGGAAAAGTACAGGGAGCAACTTGCGTAAATTTTCACGCAGATGGGCCTCTCTTTTTTACACAGCCAATGCCAATTAGCGCTTGAAATCGAAACGCTGCGCAAGTATACTATACTAGTTATATTGTACAAGCGTGATCACAAATCAGTATGCCAGTTGACCATAAAAGACATACCAGAATGGAAGCGTGCGGCGGGGTCAAAACCCTACGAGGATGAAGAAGAAAATGAAATTCGATAGAAGACTTACAGATGAAATCTACACTTCCGATACGGTAAGGCTGGGAAAAGATGCATTTCAGGCCATGCAGGAGACGATCTATCATAATGGCGGTGTCGGAACCATTGCCGGGTACTATGATGCCGAATTGTCGATCCTGTCGGTCAGTGATCTGTTGCTGCATAATCTGAACCACAGCTATGCATCCCTGATGGAGCAGACAAAGGGTTCGCTGAAGAATCTTTTCTACAAGAAAGATGGCACATTCCTTGACAATGCACGCTTTCGTCAGCTCCAAGGCGAAGGAGAAGGCCGGATCCTTACAGCAGATGGCTCTCCCGTCTATGTGCGTCTCTACAAAAAAGATGCAGTCGATACGGATGGAACACCGATCTGGATCATGTCAGTACAGATGAACTGGGCGTATGAGAACCTTGCGCTGGTTAACGAATCCATCCATTCTGCGCTGTGGTATTTTGAGTGTAATGAAAACGGTGAGATCGTTCATGTGAACTGGAGCCATGCGTTCCGGCAGATCCTTGGATATCATGACATTCTGGATTTTCCGAACAAACTGGATTCGTGGTCGAACCTTCTGCACCCGGAGGACTATGACCGGGTAATGCAGCTGCTTTTGGAAACGATTGCGGACAAAACCAATACTACAAAATATAATGTTGAGTACCGGCTGAAAATGCAGGATGGCCAATACCAGTGGTTCCGGGCATCGGCGGAGGTGATACGCCGTCTGGATGGCTCGGCCAATCGAATAGCCGGAATCATCAGCAACATTGACGCGGAAAAAAGAAGCCGGATGCAGGCGCAGCGGGCAGCGGCATTTCACCGTGCATTTACCAGCGCAAACCTCTGCGAATACTTTGTAAATCTGGAAAAGAACACCTTTGATACCTTCAAAGTGGAGCCCTCTTTGATGACGGCCTTTGAGCAGAACCACACATGGGATGGATTGGTCAGATTCTTGGTGGACAACTATGTGGTGGAAGAGGACAAAAAGTCTGTAACGGATTTCTATAATCGCGCCTACATCACAGAAAAATTAAAGGGGCTGGAGACGGAGCTGCGTCAGGATTGCCGCATCGTTCTGAATGGGGAGGAACGATGGGTCAGCAACGTGGTCATGCGCGGTGAGATCGAAGATTCTGAATATGCGATGATTTTTCTGCGGGACATCACAGAGTCCAAAATAGAGATGGCACGGCGGATGCAGATGGCCTCAGATAACGCATCGATGGATCTTTTGATCAAGAGTGTGGTGCGTCTGCTGGACCGCTTTGTGGTCTGCGATCTGGAGAATGACCGGTATCGGTTCTATAATCTGCAAGGTGAAATGATATACGCGCCGACGGGAACCTACCATGATTTTGTGGAGCAGGTGGTTGCAAAGTATAAGACACTGGAACCGCTGGACGCATTGACTGCTTTGATTTCACCGGAAAATATCCGAAAGAATCTGCAGGGCGAGAACGACATCTACAAATTTGAGTACTGCTCCATGGATGAGAACACCTATAAGATCGCTTCCTTCATTCCGCTGGAGTGGGAGGGCACAAAGCTGGTCAAAGCACTGTTGGCATCTATGGATGTGTCACAGGAGAAAAAGGCCGAGATCGAATCCCATAAGGCACTGAAGGATGCGTACCGGGCGGCGGAAAACGCAAGCCGCGCCAAGACAGAATTTCTCTCCAATATGTCCCATGATATCCGTACACCGATGAATGCAATCGTTGGCTTGACCGCCATTGCGGGTGCGAATATCGAGAGTCAGGACAGGGTGGTCGAGTGCCTTGGCAAGATCACAAAGTCCAGTCGTCATCTGTTGGGACTGATCAATGAAGTGCTGGATATGGCCCGGATCGAGAGCGGGCGAATAAGCCTTGCCGAGGAGGATTTCAGTCTGCCGGAGCTGGTGGATAACCTGATCACCCTCACAAAACCGGCAATCGACGAGCACCACCATCAGCTCGAAGTCCATGTTGAGCACATCGAGCACGAAGCTGTCTGCGGCGACAGTCTGCGCATCCAGCAGGTCTTTGTGAACCTGATGAGCAACGCCGTCAAGTATACCCCGGATGGCGGAAACATCACCTTCACGATCAAGGAAAAACCGAACGGCTTCTCGGAGCTTGGCTGCTACGAGTTTTCCATCGAGGACAACGGCATCGGTATGACGCCGGAATTCCAGAAGATCATGTTCGAGCCGTTCAGCCGGGCAGACGATCACCGGACGACCAAGGTGCAGGGCACCGGCCTTGGCATGGCCATTGCAAGAAACATCGTCAACCTGATGAATGGTGACATTCAGGTCGAAAGCGCTCCCAACAAGGGAACGAAGATCACGGTCACGGTCTATCTGAAGCTTCAGGAGAACGAGAGGGAACAGGAAAAAGAACTGCTCGATCTGCCGGTACTGGTCGTGGACGACGACAAGACCTGCTGCGAAAGCACCGTTGCGACCCTTCAGGAGATCGGCATAGCGGGCGAATGGGTCCTGACCGGTAAGGAAGCTGTGGAGCGCTGCTATGCGCGTCATGAGACCAACAGTGACTATTTTGCGGTGATTCTGGACTGGAAGATGCCGAAAATGGACGGTATTGCAACCGCCAGAAAAATCCGGGAACGGGTAGGAGAAGATGTCATGATCATCATCCTGACTTCCTTTGATTTCAGCGAGATCGAAGAAGAAGCCAGAGCGGCGGGCGTGAATGCGTTTATGGCAAAGCCGCTGTTCCGTTCCCGTCTGACGGCAACTCTGCGGCAGTTTACATCCGGGAAGAAGGAGGAAAACGCCCGGAACTATCTGGAAGACTTTGCGAAGGAAAACTATGCGGGCAAGCGGATCCTTCTTGTGGAAGATAACGAGCTGAACCGTGAGATCGCAACCGAGATCATAGGCATGACGGGCGTGACCATCGACAGCGCCGAAAACGGAAAAATTGCAGTCGAAAAGGTGATGGAAGCGCCAGAAAAGTGGTACGATCTCATTTTGATGGACATCCAGATGCCCATCATGAATGGTTACGAAGCCACTGCTGCGATCCGTGCCCTTGCCGGCAGCCGGGGCAAAGTGCCCATCATTGCCATGACGGCAAATGCCTTTGCCGAGGACGTGCAGCTGGCAAAGAACACCGGTATGAACGAGCATATCGCCAAACCGCTTGATTTGAATAAGCTGAACGATGTGCTGAAACGGTGGCTGTGATCTGTGCAGTGCAGGAAGGCGCGTGGTATCTATCGCAAGTCAAGAAATGAGCGCAACATTCAAACAGCATAGTTGCGATATGCAATTCAACGTTGTTGCTGTTGCATTAAAAAGTTGAATTGCTATCATTGCCCATCAAAAATACGTTGGTACGTTTTACACTGTGACGATTCAAAAAACAAAGGAGAGGTGTTTTACTATGATCTACAAAAAGCAATACGGTCAACCGTTTGATACCGAAAGTGTAGTGGGTTCTTTTCTGCCCATGATGGAAACGATACCCTATCTGACCAAGGAGCCGGATGGTTTCTCCTATGCCATGGAACCGCAGGATGTCCTGTATGGTCTTGGCGAAAACGTCCGTGGTATCAACAAGCGCGGGTGGGTGTACGAAAGCAAATGCTCCGATGACGGCAACCATACCGAGGGCAAATCCTCGCTGTACGGTGCTTATAATTTTATGATCGTGTCCGGCAAGGATACATTTGGCTTTTTTATCGACTACCCGGGCAAGGTCACCTTTGACTGCGGCTACACCGACATGGATACCTTACGCATCACGGTACCCGAGGAAAATTACGATCTCTACATCATTGAGGGCGAGAGCCTGACCGATATTGTGCACCAGTTCCGCCAGTTGGTTGGGCGCAGTTATATTCCGCCCAAATGGGCTTTTGGCAACGCCCAGAGCCGCTGGAGCTACATGAACGAGGACGAGGTCCGCGAGGTGGTGGCAAATTACCGTGCCAATCATATGCCGCTGGACGCTGTGGTTCTGGATATTGATTACATGGAGCGTTACAAGGACTTTACGGTGGATGCGCAGCGCTTCCCGGATTTTGCGGACTTTGCCGCCGAGATGAAAGCGCAGGGCATCCATCTTGTCCCCATCATCGATGCAGGAGTCAAGGTCGAAGAGGGATATGATGTGTACGAGGAAGGCGTGAAAAACGGCTACTTCTGCACGAATCAGGATGGCACTCCCTTTGTAGCCGGTGTGTGGCCGGGACGGGTACACTTCCCCGATATGCTCAACCCGGAAGCCCGTGCTTGGTTTGGCAGTCAATATAAAGTTCTGCTGGATCAGGGGATCGAGGGCTTCTGGAATGATATGAACGAGCCAGCAATCTTCTACGCAGAGGAAAGACTGAAAAAGGTCTTTGCTAAAATTGGGGAATACGACAAGCAAAACCTAGATATTTCCAGCTTTGGTGCTTTTACCAGCATGGTGGCAGAGCTTTCCAACAACGAAAACGATTATAAGCTGTTCTACCACAACACCAAGCAGGGGCGTATGCGGCACGACAAGGTACATAATCTTTTTGGTTATAACATGACCCGTGCGGCGGGCGAGGCTTTTGAGCGGCTGGAGCCGGACAAGCGCATTTTGATGTACTCCCGTTCTGCCTGCATCGGGATGCACCGGTATGGCGGCATCTGGACTGGCGACAACCATTCTTGGTGGAGCCACATTCTGCTTGCGCTGCACATGATGCCCTCCCTGAATATGTGCGGCTTCCTGTACGAAGGCCCCGACATTGGCGGCTTTGGCAGCAATACCACGGAGGATCTGGTGCTGCGCTGGTACGGCATGGGCATCTTCTCTCCGCTGCTGCGGAACCACTCTGCCAAGGACACCCGCCGACAGGAACCCTACCGCTTTAAGAACAAGGCTGCCTTTGCTGGTATTTTACAGCTGCGCTACCTGCTGCTGCCCTACATTTACAGCGAGTACATGAAGGCTGCTCTGCACGACAGCATGTACTGTATGCCGTTGGCGTTCGCCTTCCCGGAGGACGACTTTGCCCGCCGGGTGGAGGATGAGGTGATGATCGGTGAAAGCCTGTTGATCGCCCCGGTATATGAGCAAAATGCCCGTGGTCGGTATGTTTATCTGCCGGAGGAGATGCTGCAGGTGAGGGTAAAGTGCAGCGAAAGCAACCGCATGGAAACCAGCGTGCTGCCAGCAGGTCATCATTACATTCCGGTGGAGCTGGATGAAGTGGTGTTCTATGTGCGCAAGGGATGCCTTGTACCCCTTGCCAAGGACGGCAAAAAGATCCAGAGCGTTGCCGATGTGGATTTTGCAGATCTGCGTCTGCTTGCCTATGCTCCCGATGGTGCATCCTACGAATACTATACCGATGACGGCGAGACAAGGGATTATGATAAGCCGGAACATTTTGTGCACATCACGCTGGATGCGGATGGAAACGCAAAGAGCGATCGTGCTACGGTCAAAGTAGAAGGATAATCGTCAGTCATTACGCAGTTCCTACAGAGTGACAGCGTTTCAGCTTGAAATGCTGTCACTCTTTTTTGTTGTCTATATCACAGACAAAATGGCCGTTTCATCTTGAAAACAGCGTAAAGATTTATTATAATGAGATAAATGGTTGTGAAACAAGCAAAAGAGGAGTGAATTATGGCAGCGCAGCGCACCTATCTGGCAATCGACCTGAAAAGTTTCTATGCCTCGGTGGAGTGCGTAGACCGTCATCTGGACCCCCTGACCACCAATCTGGTGGTGGCAGACGCCTCCCGCACCGAAAAGACCATCTGCCTTGCGGTGTCGCCCTCCCTGAAAGCCTACAAGATCCCCGGCAGAGCGCGGCTGTTTGAAGCCGTTCAGCGGGTGAAAGAGGTCAACGCTCAGCGGCTGCAAACTGCCATCCAGAAGAAAAAGGCAGTCCGGGGAGAGGATGGAAAATACCACTTTGCCAGCACCTCTTTCGATGCCAACGCCCTGAACGCAGACCCTGCACTGGGGTTGAGTTACATTGTTGCGCCGCCCCGGATGCAGCGGTATCTGGATGTGTCCACCCAGATCTACAAAACCTACCTCAAATATGTGTCCCCGGCAGATATTTACCCCTACTCCATCGACGAGGTTTTCATTGATGTGACGGGCTATCTGCCCTATTATCACATGAGCGCCCATGAGCTTGCCATGACCATGGTGCGGGAGGTGCTGACCAACACCGGCATCACCGCAACGGCGGGCATCGGCTCCAACCTCTACCTTGCAAAGCTGGCCATGGACATCGTAGCAAAGCACATCCCGGCGGACAAGGACGGCGTGCGTATTGCAGAGCTGGACGAGCAGTCCTATCGGTATCTGCTGTGGAACCATCGCCCGCTGACGGATTTCTGGATGACCGGTCCCGGCACAGTGAAAAAGCTGGAAGCCCACGGCATCTATACCATGGGGGACTTGGCACGGTTTTCTATCCACGGAGAAGATCGTCTGTATGAGATTTTTGGCGTGGATGCGGAAATTCTCATCGACCACGCATGGGGCTATGAGCCCTGTGGTATGGCTGAGATCAAAAGCTACAAGCCCAGCACCAACAGCATCAGCGAGGGGCAGGTGCTGACCTGCCCTTACCCCAACGACAAAGCCAAGCTCATCGTCCGGGAGATGGCAGAGATTCTGATGTTCCGGCTCACCGAAAAGAAGCTGGTGACGGAATCCATCACCTTGGAGATAGGCTACGACCGGGAGAACGTGGACAAGGGCGGCTACCGTGGCCTGACCCAGACCGACCGCTACGGCAGAACCATCCCCAAGGCAGCCCACGGCACCGTCCGGTTCGATGCTCCCACCAATCTGGGCAGCACCCTCATCAACGAAAGCGCAAAGCTGTTTGAGCGCATCACTAACCCGGCGCTGACGGTGCGGCGCATTACCATCAACGCCAACAAGGTCACGCCGGACGAGGGCATCTATCAGGTGGATCTTTTCACGGACACCAAGAAGCTGGAAAAGGAGAAAAAACTCCAGCAAGCCATGCTGGGCATCAAGAACAAGTACGGCAAAAACGCCGTGCTGAAAGCCAGCAGCTACGAGGAAGGTGCCACCATGCGCCAGCGCAACGCACAAATCGGCGGGCACAGCGCAGGAGGTTCGGCGGGAGGTTCAGATGGAAAACTACAAAAATAGCAAGATCGGACAAGAGACCGCCCAAAAGTACGGGGACATCCTAGAGATGGAACGCCCCCAGACCGAAGAATCGCTCCACAAGCACCCCCGCATGACCCTTCAGAACCGGGCAAAAATCTTCTCGCCCTTCTCTCCGCTGCGGGGCTATGACGAGCAGCTTGCCGCAGAAAAGCAACGCACCGAGCGGGTGACCAAGCGCATTCTGACCGAGGAAGAAATGTCGGCTCTGTCCGATCGGCTGATGCAGGTCACCAAGGGCATGACCATTACAGTGCGGTATTTCAAAGAGGATACCGCCCACCCGGAGATTCCCGCAGTGGGCAACTACATCACGCTGACCGGAAAAGCAGACCGCATCGACCCGGTGTTCCGTACCTTGCAGGTGGGAGACACCGTGGTGCCCTTTGAAGATCTGGTGGAGGTCAGAGGGGAAGGCATCATGGACATTGATGTGTATCTGGGCATCGGGAAAGAATAAGATGATAAAAAATGCTGAAAGAGATGTTTATGGGACACCTCTTTCGATAAAATGACCTCAGAAGAAGCAAAACACACTTCGGATGGAGGAAAATACCATGGCAAACGGTGATTACGGCTATTTCGGCAAAGGTGACACGGGCTATGCCCAGTACATGACGGCCTTCAACCGCAACTTCGGCGGCTCGTCCGGCGGCGGTGGCGGCGGCGGAAACCACAACAATGGCGGCGGTGGCGGGGGAGACGGCAACGGTTGCGGCTGCCTTATCGCCATTGCGGTGGTGGTCGTGCTGGTGCTCATTGCCATGGGAAGCTGAGGGCATCCCCACAGTACAGGGCTGTCTTGCGTGACCCGGTCACAGAAAATCTAACTAGGAAATGTTATCATATAGCCACAGGAAACACCAACAACATTCCGATGGAGGATTTTAATATGCCTACTGCAACCTGCATGGTCTGTGGATGACGAAGCTGTAAGAAATAAACGGGCTCCTGCCAGTGGTTAAACGGTTGCAGGAGTCTGTTTTGGCGTGCAGCCAATGGTTCTGGCGCAGACGTATCAGACAAAAATGAAAATGGAGTAAACATTGAAATACAGAGAAATCGTGGACGGCATTTTTCTTGACCGTCCCAACCGTTTTATTGCCCATGTAGACGTGAACGGCACGGTGGAAACCGTCCATGTCAAAAACACCGGGCGGTGCAGGGAACTGCTGCTGCCCGGTGCGGCGGTGCGTCTAGAAGTGTCAGACAACCCGAAACGCAAGACAAAATACGACCTTGTGGCGGTCCGCAAGCAGGAACTTGGCTGGGTCAATATGGACAGTCAGGCACCCAACAAGGTGGTAGGAGAATGGCTCTCAAAGCAGGAGTTTGACCTTGTCAGGCCGGAGTTTGCATACGGAAAATCCCGCATTGACTTCTACATGGAAAAGGGCGAACAGAAATACCTGCTGGAGGTCAAAGGCTGCACATTGGAAGTGGGCGGCGTCGGCTATTTCCCGGATGCACCCACCGAACGGGGCGTGAAGCACTTGCACGAGCTAGCGCAAGCGCAGCGGGCAGGATATCGGTGCGCAGTGGCCTTTGTAATTCAGATGGAAGGCGTCGCCGAGGTAAGGCCGAATGTTGATATTCAGCCGGAGTTTGGCACAGCGCTGGCTGAAGCGAAAGCCGCTGGCGTGAGGGTGCTGTTCCTGCTTTGCCATGTCGGGCGGGACAGTCTGGAGATCGTGGAGCAGCGGGAAGGGTAAAATGGGATGGAATGAAAGAACATCCTGTTTCTTATCGCAAGTCAAGAAATTAGCGCAACATTCAAACAGCATATTTGCGAGATGCAATTCAACGTTGTTGCTGTTGCATTAAAAAGTTGAATTGCTATTGTAAAAATCAGGGGGTAAGTTACAAAAGGCCGCTGTGTCGCAGAGCGCTTCTCCGGCACAGCGGCCTTTTCGTTTTTGGCTGCGGCTTACCGCATCCGTCCATCGCCGCCCATCAAGGCGGTCATTTCTTCAAGATAATCCAGCGGGAACGGCGGAGCGCACAGGGGCTTTATGGCAATGCTCATGAGCTTCATGGGATTGTCGTCTGCCGCCACCCGGTTGGAGCTGAGCTTTCCGCAGCGTTTGCAGCGGTGGATGATGGCCCACTCGCCGCCTTTTTGAAATCATTGTTCATCATGCGTTCTGGAAAAGTTATATTTTTCGCACATTTTCTATTGACATGCTCTGTGCAATGTGATATATTTATCACACAAGATGTGCGAAATTTCTCACCTCATTTCATTGTATGGTATATCTTCATTCGCAAGAAAGGAACTTTCCTATGAAAAAAGTCACGTTGAAAGAGCTGGTCGCCGACAAGATCATCTTTGCCGTTCTGGTCGCGCTCTACTACTGGATGTGGGCACGGAACGACTGGAAGGATTTTTATCCCACTATCCAGACCGTTGTGGGTGGCTTCACGTTCTGGTATTTTGTATTCCGCGCTATCCGGGTGCGGAAATATAAGCAGGAAGCTGCCGACGAAATGGCCGAGGCCAATCTCCACCGATGCGACAGCATCTGTCTGAAGGTCTGCAAGGCCGCCCTGATTGGGATTGGCTTTGCCTGTGCCATCGGTCGGCTCGTGCTCACCACCGAGGTCATCGGTTACTGCCTGATGGGGACGCTGATCCTGATTGAAGTCGTGCGCACGGTTGCATTCTGGCTGATGGACGAGAAAGGACTCTGAGCATGGCACTGGTCACGAAACTGAAAGAATACCGGGAGCGGGACAATTTCAAGCAGGCGGAGCTGGCCGAGCTGGTCGGGGTACGCCGGGAAACCATTGTCAACCTTGAAAAAGGCAAGTACAACCCCTCCCTGAAACTGGCGATGGACATTGCAAAGGTCTTTCACACCACGGTGGAAGAATTGTTTGCGTATACAGAGGATTAAAAAGACGCAGTGCAGATTATGGCAGGGCCGTAACCGGCACTGCGTCTTTGCGTGTGGCTGGCTTTCAAATAACGATATTGAGCGCAGGGTGTGACACCGCCGGTGCTGCACAGACCCAAGCTGTATTGTAAAAACGGAGGATCTTACCGGAAGAGCAGCAAAACACCCGCCTACGTATTGTGTGCAAAGCACAGTACATGGGCGGGTGCGGTTTTGTTGTGGTTTGTTTGCACTGTCAGAACAGGTCGAAACAGATTTTTTGTGGAGTTCCGTCCAGCAGATACCGGATAGAGAGACGGTCGTTTTCCGCTTCTGCTCGCACCTGCGTGGCGTGCTCAAAGAGGGTGCGCAGACGGCGGTACTCTGCCCGTTGCGCATCCGTGTAGTGGGACGGCATATCCGAGGTAAGGAACACATTGCCCAGCAGGGCGTTGACTGTGGCAAGAGTGCGTTTTTGCTCTGCCGTCAGCTTGCAGTTTTCCTCCCGGAGGAAGAACACATCCGGGTCGCTGCCATAGGCACGGCCATTGAGCTGCCGCCGGAATACCGTGTTGTTCAGCGCCTGCTTTGTGGACACCCGCTCCCGATGGAACAGGCGCATATACCACACATCGTCCCAGTCCAAGCTCACGTCACAACTGACACGGCAGTAATCCACCAGCCCGAAGGCCGGCATCACCGGTACGCCGCAGCCGAGAATCTGCTTTTGCCCGCACCAACTGCGCAGCAGCTCCATGGCACGGTACATCCGGGCTGCCCGGCTCTCATGGGCGTTGCCAAAGGGGGCAGCGCCGTACAGAAAATCCAGCTTGACAAGGTCGAAGCCCCAGTCGTTCAGCACCCGGTCGAACACCCGGCGCAGATAGTCCAGCACGGCCGGGTTGTCGATATCCAGCGCATAAAAGCTGCTCCAGTTGCTGCCGCAGCACCACGGTTTGCCGTCCACTTTCAGCAGCCAGTCCGGGTGCTGCCGGAAAAGGGCGGAGTCCTTTTCGCACACAAAGGGTGCAAGCCATAGCCCGGCCTGAAATCCGGCGGCATGAATTTCCTCCACCATGCCTTTCAGCCCGTGGGGGAATTTCTGTGCATCTGTTTCCAGCCAGTCGCCCACCTTCGGCTCCCAGCCATCGTCGATCTGGAACAGGTCTCCCAGACAAAGCAGACTGCGGCATCCGGTCAGGTCCTCCCGGATGGTATCCTCGGTGATGTCCTGATAGCGGTTGTACCAACTGGAATAGCCTGCCAGCTTCTTTTCCGTCCGAGGGCGTATGCCCATAGCCTGAAACCAGCCGTCGAACACCTCCGTCTCGCCGCCCTCGGCAAAAAACAGGTCAAGGAGTGGGAAACTGCCGCCGGGATGCTCCACCCCGGTGCAGTCACGCTCCAGCGTCAGCAGGGCTTTGCCGCTGTCGTAGCGGAGGATGGTGTAGCCCGACTTCTCGTCCAGCGATGCCACCAGCCGGAACTGTGTGCCCTTGCGGAAATAGCAGTAGGAAAAGCCGTGGCTCTGCCCCTTTTGATGCCCATAAGGCGCAAAATGATAATCGCCGTAGCGGTCAAAGGCGTATTTTTTGCGCAGAAAGCCGGGGATGTGGTCGGTGCCGCGCAGCTTGCCGTTCCGGTCCAGCTCCGGGCTGTAGGTCCATGTCTGGTAGCCGTTCATGAACAGACGCTCGTCTGCTTCCATCGTCCACGGCATCTCGGCACGCACCGCCTTCAGCGTCCCGGCGGGCAGGTCTGCCGTCAGATGCAGCGCACCGCCATTCTCCGTGACCGTGCAGTTGCCTGTCTGTACGCCGCCGGAAGTTTCCGCGTACCAGTGCAGTGTTTCAGTCATGGTGCGCTTCCTCCCCGTGGAGTTGTGCGCTGATCTCGGCAGCGCGGGCATCGGTCAGAACAAACTTGCGGCGGAACAGCACCAGCGCACCAGCCAGTACCAGCATGGGCAGAACGGTCATCATCAGGCGCAGACCCAGCAGGGTTCCGGCGCTTTGTACTGCCACCGGGCCGGTCTCCTCCGTGTTGCCCACAAGACCGATGAGGTCCAGCCCGATGCCGGTCAGGAATACCGCCACACCGGAAGCAGCCTTGACCACAAAGGTCTGCATGGAAAAGATAACGCTCTCCTCCCGGCGTCCGGTCTTGAGCTGGCCGTAATCCACGCTGTTGGAAAGGAACAGGGTGGTCAGCACGCTCAGCATCCCGTTGCAGGCGAACACCACCACGCCCGGAATGCACAGCAGGGCAAGGCTGTGGGAAAGGCCGGTCAGGCAGAACACCAGCAGCATGCCGTAGCCGCACAGCGCCAGCAAAAGGCTCAGGTAAAATACCTGCGTACTGCTGAACTTTTTGCGCAGCAAGGGGTAAAGCACCATCATGCCAAGGATCTGCGCCGCACCGCCCACGGTGGAAAACAGGGTGTAGGTGGCTTTCCAGCCTGCACCGCCAAGGTCGTATTTGAAGAAATAGATGATGAAGTTGGAGGTAAGGTACAGCGCCGAGTTGATCAGCACGATGCTGCCTACCACGACCATAGCCTGATCGTTGCGGAACAGGGCGGAGAACATCTCCTTTACGGTGGCGGTCTTCATCTCACTGGGGGTGGTTTCTTTCATGGAAATGCAGCACACCAGCTCTGTCACTGCAAAAATTACCGCTACGATCAGCGCCACCCAGCGGAAGCCGGCGCGCTCGCTGTTGCCGCCAAGGGCTCCCACCAGCAGCATGGTGAACATGGCGATAAGAGCCGAACCAACGCCTGCACAGGTACGCCCCACCATGGAAAGGTTCTCCCGGTCTTTTGGGGTGCGGGTCACGGCCGGGATCATGGACCAGTAGGGAATATCCATCATGGTATAGGTGACGCCCCACAGGATGTACATCACGCTGAAATAGACCATCAACGCCGCTTCGTCCAGCACCGGGGCGGCAAACAGGGCGTAGAGCACCAGCGCATTGAGCAGCGTGCCGGAAAAGATCCACGGACGGAAACGTCCCCAGCGGGTGCGGGTCTTTGCCACCAGAACCCCCATAAAGGGGTCGTTGAAGGCATCAAAGAACCGGGCAGCCATGAGCACGACGCCCACAAAGCTGGCCGAAAGCCCCAGCACATCCTGATAATAATACATGACGTAAGAAGCCGACAGGGCATATACCATATCCTTGCCCACGGCACCAATACCAAATGCGGTTTTCTGTTTCAGGGTCAGTTCCATACAGCATCCTCCTTTTCGATGGTGAACCGCAGCACAACGGGCTGGGTCTGCGGTGCAGAAACGGTCAGCAGGGCTTCTCCGGCAGTGCCCACGGTGCGCAGATAGGTTCCGGTCATGCCGCCTTCTGCCACGGCGGTCTGCGGGCCCACAAGGGCGGCGCTGCCATCCACCGTAAACTGCACCGGGAACTGTGCGTAGGGGGCAGGGGTGCCATTCTCGTCCAGAATGCGCACCCGGACAGCCGCCATATCGTAAGTATCTTTTTCCCGAAGAGTCGTCCGGCTGACTTTGACTTCCAAGTGCAGCTTTGCACTGGGGCAAAGGGACACGCTGCGCACCACGTTGCCGTCCTGCACGGCATCGAACCGCCATCGGGTAGCTTCGCCGCCCCAGTTGCCCACATATTTGCCGTAAAGCGCCACGCCATCTTCAAAGCTCATTTTGTAGTGCAGCATACACCAGCCGAATTTGACCTTGTAGGCCAGCGGCAGTCCCGCCAAGCCGTATTTTCCGGCGGCCAGCAGACAGTCCCGCACAGCGGCTGCCTTGGAGGGGGAGAAGTGCTCCTGCGTCTCCAGCAGCTCGCCAATGGGATCGTCCACCACAAAGGGCGGGTGGGGCAGCGCCGTCCACTGGCTTTGGCGCAGGGCGGTGACGAACACATCGTTTTTGTAAAGCCTTACCTGCTGGGCATTGCTGAAAACATAGGCCGTGCCCAGCTGCCCGGCGGGGTTATCGCCGATGTCCATGGAGGAGCTGACCGCCAGCACCGGGTCGGTATCGCCCTGACTGGCATAGACCGCTGCCGCCAATTTGGGGTTGCGGAAGCTGTCCAGCACCCCGTGGTAGCAGATGCGGTCCCCGGAGCCAAAGTCCTTGTGGGTCTGGTAGTCGAACATACACCAGCCGAAGCACCCGGCGTGCTCTCCGCTGGCATAGGCGGCGTTCTGCACCCGGACATGCCGTAAGGCGTGCTCCTGCCGGTGCGGGCCGTCGTCAAAGGCCTTGGTGGGGTACATGTGGCCGTTGCACTCCGAGATGAGCAGCGCCTTGCCCATATCCGGGGTCACGTCCTTTTTGGGCTTTGCGCCGGGCGTTACGCCGTTGTGGGAAAAATCGTTATAGGCATAGACATCCTCCAGCAGATGGCTCTTTTCCAGATACCGCACACCGGAGGTGGCGCGGCTGGGGTCCAGCTGATGGGCAATCTCGTTGGTGCGGGTGTAAAAGGCATCGTCGTCCACGCTCTCGTTGATGCGCACGCCCCACAGGATGATACTGGGATGGCTGCGGTTTTGCAGGAGCATCTCCCGCAGCATTTCACAGGCGGCGTCCTTCCAGTTGTCGTCCCCGATGTGCTGCCAGCCCGGCAGTTCGGTGAACACCAGCAGACCCCGCCGGTCGCACTCGTCCAGAAAATATGGACTTTGGGGGTAGTGGCTGGTGCGCACGGCGGTGCAGTGCAGCTCCTCCTGCAAAATGCGGGCATCCTCCCGCTGCAGGCTTTCCGGTGCGGCGTAGCCGATGTAAGGGTAGCTCTGGTGTCGGTTCAGACCCCGCAAAAAGGTCTTTTTTCCGTTGAGGTAAAAGCCATCCGCCCGGAACTCTGCGGTGCGGAAGCCAAACGTCACCTGTTTGCGGTCGATGGGTTGTCCGGCGGCGTTCAAAAGCTCTGCCACGGCATGATGCAAAACCGGGTGCTCGGTATCCCACGGCTGTGCGTCCGGGACGGAAAGCTGCATCTTCCCGGTTTCTGCCGCCTGTGCGGTCTGCTGGGCCAGCAGGGTGCCGTCTGCGGTCTCCAGCCGGATGCGGACCGCCACGGCTGCGGGTGTAAGCTCTGCCGTCCACTGCACCACGGCATCATGCAGGGTGGGCGTGTAGACGAACAGATCCGTCAGGCGGCTTTCTGCCGTAGCTTCCAGCCAGACCTCCCGGTACAGCCCGCCGTAGGTCAGGTAGTCGATGACAAAGCCAAAGGGTGGAATGGCCGGGTCTTCACGGGTATCCAATTGCACGGTCAGCAGGTTTTCACCCTCCCGGTCCACAAGGTCTGTGATCTCCACCGCAAAGCCGGTATAGCCGCCCCGGTGCTGCCCGGCAACCCTGCCGTTGACCCGCACCACCGCCTGATGGGCGGCTCCGTCAAAGCGGACAAACAGCCGGGGCGCAGCCTGTACCGGCGGCACCCGGAACCGTTTGCGGTAGCCGCAGACCATCTCGTAATCGGCAGGGGAGGCATAGTGCAGCGGCACCTCCCGGCAGGTATGGGGCAAGCGGACGGCTTGTTGTTTTGGCACCGGCAGCCCCTTGCCAAAGGCTTCCGTCCAGTGTCGTGTAAACTCCCAATCCTCGCAAAAACTGTGTTTCATCGCGGCAGCACTCCTTCCAGTAAGATCGAGATCATTTCCTCCAGTACAGCCACATACTGCACCCCGCTTTCTGCCAGACTGCGGTCTGCCAGAAAGCTCTCAATGGACGCGGTGATCATCTGCCGCAGCACCGGCAGGGACACCGGACGCATGACCCCCTCTGCCACAGCCTGTTCCAGCAGCGCCATGGTGGGTTCCCACCCGTTTTCCAAGTGACTGCGCACCCGCGCCGCCACCACCGGGTATTTCTCGTCCAGCTCCTTCATCTGCCGCAGGTCCAGCGCGGCGTATTCTGTCGGCATGGCAATGATGACTGCCCGCAGCTTCTCCTGCAAAGTACCGCTGCCCGCCAGAATTTTCTGCTTGCAGTGGTGGATCTCCGCAAAGGCATGGTCTACCATGTCCAGCAGAAGCGCCTCCTTGGAGGGGTAAACGGTGTAGATGGTCTTTTTGCTGATGTGCAGCGGCTCTGCCACCTGTTGCATGGTGAAATGCAGCCCCTGTTGACGGAATAACTGCATCGCCTGTGTGCGCACCAGCGCATCGAGCTTTTCCTGCATGAGCGTCCTCCTTATGGAAACTGTACTTGCGTTTCTGGTTTCCATTCTAGTGCGGAAACCGAGCCAAATCAAGCGGTTTCCGCATTTTCTGCGTTCTGCCGAGAAAGTGTAGACATTTTGCAGCAGAATGACAAAAAGAACCCCGGCGTGCCTTGAAAGCCGCCGGGGTCTTTTGCGTGCAAGTGCTTTTCCACAGCGGCAAGCCCTCGTCAAAACTCCGGGTGCCATTCATCCCGGATGCCAATGTCGGCACAGACGATCTTTCCGCACAGGGGCGCAGAGATTTTTGCGATATGCAAAGGCTTATAGCTGTCGAAGGTTACGGTCAGATCCGCATGGGCAGCGCCCTCGGCAACCTCGCCGGTATCCGTATTGATGCCGCTGGGCAGGTCTACGGCCAGCACAAAGGCACCGCTCTTGTGCAGACGGCGTATCAGCCCACAGGCGGCAAGGCCGGAAGGCCGCAATTCACCATGGAACCCGGTGCCGTAGAGGGCATCCACAACGGCAGCAAAGCTCTGGGTTTCCAGTACGGAACCGTCGGCGCAGATGTGCACCGGAAGGGAATGCAGACGCTCAAAATTGCGGATGGCGTCAGCGGTTTTTGGCTCGCCCTCGGCCAGAAGAACGGTCACATTCCAGCCATCTTTTGCGGCGGTACGGGCAATCACGAACCCATCGCCGCCGTTGTTGCCTTTTCCGCAGACCACCAGCAGCCTGCCGGGATGCGGAAACTGCTTTTGCAGTTCAGCGTAAGCCGCCAGTCCGGCGTTTTCCATCATTTGCAGATAGGGCAGACCGTGGGCATCCCCGGCTCGTTCGATTTCCTTCATCTGCGCAGCCGTCACAATGCGGTGTTTCATGTGGGCACCTTCTTTCCATCTCTATTATAACGGATGGGACTGCTGGGAACAAGATGAAGGATGCCGGTGTATAGGCTCTGTCCCCGGAGAGCCGCAACAAGCTCTCCGGGAGCATTTTTGTTTCGATACCTTTTCCGCAAGGGAAAACCATGGTATACTGAGTTCAAAGTGATAAATCGGGAGGTACCGTTATGAAGTGGGGAATTTTAGCGACCGGCACCATTGCCAAAAAGTTTGCGTCTACGGTGGAACAGATGGGCGCAGAAGGGGAGCAGCTTGTTGCCGTGGGCTCACGGCATCTGGAAAGCGCACAGGCCTTTGCACAGCAGTACGGCATCCCCCTCTGCTATGACTCCTACGAAGCCCTTGCCGCCGACCCGGAGGTGGAGGCTGTCTACGTTGCCACCCCCAACACCCTGCACTACGAAAACTGCAAGCTCTGCTTGGAGCAGGGCAAGCACGTTTTGTGCGAAAAGCCCTTTACCATCCGCCCGGAACAGGCGCAGCAGCTGTATCGTCTGGCGGAGGAAAAGCACCTCTTTCTCATGGAGGCGTTCTGGATCTGGCTGCTGCCGCTGTACGACCGTCTGCGCCAGATCCTTGCGGCGGGCACCATCGGGGAACTGAAGCAGATCAGCTGTCAGTACGGCTTTGTGGCCACCGGTGCCCGGAAGGACCGCAAGTTTGATTCCGGTCTGGGCGGCGGTGCGCTGCTGGATATCGGCATCTACAATCTGGGCTTTCTGCGCATCCTCACCGGACAGGACCCGGAGAAGGTGGAGACCAAAGAGGTGCACATCAACGAGTACGGCACCGACGATTACAGTCGCCTTGCGCTGACCTACCCCGGCGGCTGCAAGGCGGAGTCGGTCCAGACCATCGGGCAGGAGCTGGAGCGCAATGCCCGCATCCTTGGCACCAAGGGCCGTATTTTCCTGCCGGATTTCCAGCACGCCGAGACCATGACGCTGGAAGTGGAGGGCAAAGAGCCGGAGGTCATCCGCTGCCCGGTGGACATCAACGGCTTTGAGTATGAGATCCGGGAAGCAAGCCGCTGCGTCAAGCTGGGGCGCACCGGCAGCGACCGCTACACCCCGCAGGACAGCTTTGCCCTGACCCGCCTGATGTACGACACCCGCATGAGCTGGGGCATGAAGTTTGCGGGCGAGGTGTAAGCGCACAGCTTGCCGCGGGTCTTTTGCGTGCGGAGACTATGCTATACGGAGAACGATAACTCGGAAGTTGGAAAGGGGTGCACTGCCATGCTGAGAAAGTTGAATTGTTTTTTAAACATCGTTATTGGTTCATTCATAGGGATTTTCATTGGAGCAGGAATTTATAAGTTCTGGCACTTTAAAACCTATCCCAATTTATATGCCATGCAGTCTGCGCCGTGGTACACAGAGTTACTGTTGTATGGTTCCGTGGTGGCTGTTGTGGTGGTCGTATGTGTTATCCTAAAGCTGATTATTTGGAAAAAGTTAAAGTCATAAATTTCAGTTTACCGGGCAGACAGACATCTAAAGAACAGAAAGCCGCTCTGGGGCAAAACTGCACCCAAAAGCAAATTTGTCTTTGAAAGAATAAACCTATTGACATGGTGCGAAAGTGGATTTATGCTATCCTCAACACCCAGATTACGAAAGACGAGAGCCTACGCAAGTTTGATACCGTTTACCCGGCAGCTGGCAATGGTCACACCGCCGTCAAGCTGACCTTGCAGGAGCTGGAAGCAGCCGCCGGAGCCGAGGGCTGGGTGGATGTCTGCAAGGAGCCGGAAGGCGAATAAGGCATCATATAATAAACGTAAAGGGAGCTCTGCTCGGACCTTCGTCCGTGACGGAACTCCCTTTTTAGCTTTATAGAAAAACCATAAGTCATCTGCCGCACTCAGCGGAGCAAATACCACACGCCCAGCAGGATCGCAAGGAAGATCAGGTTGGACAGGGTGAACAGCCCAAAATATTGCTTCTTCCCCTGTGGCAGCTCCCGTGCGATCTGCCGGTAGGAAATAAGACTGGCCATGGATGCGATCAGAGTGCCAAGACCTCCCAGATTGGTGCCGATGATGAGGGCTTGTGTCTCTGCCGTGAACCCGGACAGCAGCAGGGCGGCAGGAACATTACTGGTGACCTGCGAAGCAAGAACCGCCACAAGAACTTCCCGGCCGGTCAGAAACTCCTGCAGCCAGCCGGAAAAGGCAGGAATGCGCCCCAGATTGCCGATGAAGATGAAAAAAGCCACAAAGTTCAAAAGCAGGGAATAGTCCACTGCCCGTAAGGTGTGCGGGTCTGCAAAAAGGGCGCAGACGAGCACAGCGACAAAGGCAATGCCATAGGGCAGCACCCGGATCACGGACAGCAGACAGACGGCAAACAGAACCAGATACAGCAGGATGATCTTCTGATCCCCCTGAGACGCAGAGGAAGAAACAAGCTCATTCACGGAGAGGGCGGCAGGGGCTTTCCGGCAGACCATTGCTGCCCAAGCCAGCAGCAGAAACAGAGAAACCAGTGTGTAGGGCAGCATAAGAAACACAAATCCCCCGATGCTCATGCCGCTTTTTCCGTAAAGATAGAGATTCTGCGGGTTGCCGATGGGGGTCAGCATACTGCCAAGGTTTGCCGCAATGGTCTGCATACAGACCACCGGAATCAGAAGAGAGCGGCGGACATCCGCTCCCAGACGGCTCAGGACTACGAACGTAAAGGGAACGAAGGTCAGCAGGGAAACATCGTTGGTGATGAACATGCTTCCGAAAAAGCACAACCCGACCAGTACCAGCGTCAGCTGAAAGATGCTGTGGGTACGGGACAGCAATGCCCGGCCCAGTCCATCAAAAAAGCCCTGCCGCCGCAGCCCGGCCATGACCGTCATCAGGGAAAACAGGATCGCCAGCGTGCGCAGGTCGATGTAGCCGAGATACTGCGCACCCGGCGGAACAAAGAAGGCGGAGACAACGGCCAGCACAGCGGCTGCGGTAAGGACCGTTTCCTGCTGAATGAATTGTTTGAGTTTCATAGAGACACATCCTTGTAGTTGTAAAGGCTGCCCTGCTACGGTGCCGGACGGCCTTTTTCCGTATTTCAGAGCAGTAGCTCAAACGACCCGATCATCAGCGGCATGGTCAGGATGGAAAGCAGTGTGCTCAGGGCATAGATCGCACTGGAATGAGAAGCATCCCGGTCATAGAGCTGTGCCATGGAGGTGACTGTTGCACAGGCGGGGGTAATGGCAGAAAGGTAGACTGTCATCAGGATGGACTTGCCGTCCGGTATCCAAAGGGATGCGTGAACTGCCCAAAGCAGCAGAACGATGACCAGCGGAACACCCAGCAGACGCAGAAATACCGGCAGATAGTTGCGCGGGGTACAGAAAACCTTTTTCAGGGGCACTTCCGCAATAGCCATGCCTGCCAGCAGCATTCCCATGGGGCCGATCATATTGCCGACACTGCTGAGTGTGCTGGTGATCGGGGCGGGCAGCGAGACGTGCAGCAGATACAGCAGAGCACCGACTGCAATGGCGATCAGGTTGACATTGGTAAGGAGCTTGCGCCATTCCAGCCGGGCAGACCCCTGTAGGCAGGCGCTGGCATGGGTCCAGAGCAGTACCAGCTGTACAATGACAAAGGCGCAGGAGTAGACAACATATTCCTCCCCCAGCAGGGCCTGTACAATGGGGATGACCAGCGCGGCGGCATTGCTGTAAACGATATTGACCTGCTCCACGGCGTCCAGCTTGAGAGCTTTGCGGAACAGCGCATTCAGAAGCAGAAATACAATGTGCATTCCAACGGCGATGCCCATGGAATAAAGCAGCCCGGTGCGAATCTCCGGTGTATCCTTGATCTGAAAGGCGTTCAGAACGACACAGGGCATGACCAGATAGACAAAGACCACAGACAGCACCTTGCTGTCCGATGCCTTCAACAGGCCGGTTTTTACAACGGCATATCCCATCAGCAGGATCAGAAATAGCTGCGCGATCTGCTGCATCAATAAAAGGCTGATTTGCATTTAGAACTCCTCTTTTGCAATTCATTTTTGCAGCACCATCCTACTCCATTGGCGGGGCATCGTCAAGAGAAAACAGAAAAAATGCGATCTGAGTGTTTTGGGGATTGCTATGAGTACAAACATGAAGGCGGAGCTGTGCGTTCAGACATTGGACAACGCAATGGCTTCTTATCCGGCTTTGCGCGGTACTATCCTTCATTCCGACCGCGGTGCTCAGTATACAAGCGATTTGTACCGCAGAGCAATCACACGATATGGTATCCTGCAAAGCATGAATCGTGCAGGCGGGCGCTGCCATGACAATGCTCGCTGCAAAAGTATGTGGGCCAGTGAGTTTTATCTGTCAACTGATATTGACAATATCACAAAATGATTCCGCTTGGTGACCAGCAGCCCTTCCTTTTGCAGCTTGGAAAGCTCCACCGACATGGCGGCGCGCTCCACGCAGAGAAAATCCGCCAACTGCTGACGGTCAAAGGGAATGTCAAAGGAGAGGGAGGACTGCCGGATGGACTCAGCGGACAGGTAGGACAGCAGCTTTTCCCGGGTGGTCCGTTTGCTGACATGGGTGATCTTATCGTTAAAAAGCAATATTTTGTTTGCCAGAACGCTGACCAGATTGCGGATGAGTTTCTGGTGGTGGTCGCAGATGCAGGATAGTGCGGTTGGGTGACTCAAGAGAAAGAAAAAAGAGACCTCATCTCGTCAAAAAACTAAATCATAAAAGCATCAAAGAGGGCATTCAAATGAAACAAAATCGAATTTTTGACCAGAATAGTTCTCAAAAAGCACGTTCTTGGCACTATAATATGGACACCAACCGAGCGGAAGCCCAGTTCGCTGATGGCTCTGCCATTGCCATTGACTGCCTTGCCATCGAGGACGAATACGGCAATACCCCGGCACAGCGAGCTGAACTTGATTGGCTACTATACAACAAGCCCTTGGAGTGCGTCCAGCTTGTGCTGAGTGGTGAGATTGAGCATTATCTCTCACTTGGCTGTGACCATGGCAAACTGAAAGACTAACCTCTAAATAGGCCAAACAACCCGCTACTTGCAGTCGCTGCAAATGGCGGGTTGTTTGCTTATTTTAAGTTTTTCCTTTGCTCATAGTAGTGCAAAATCAATGTAGTGCAAAATCAATGGCCCAACAGTCAAAGAAATCACAAATATCAGGCAAATCTACTGGTTTCTTATAAATGTCATTCTAAAATTCAATGAATTTTGCTATTTCTAGCACTTGTTTTTTCGACACGAAAGTCGATTTAACCCTATATTTTATGTATCTCTCGATGATTTCAAGTTTGCCATTTTGGGGGCTTGATTATTGAGAAAATTCTAAATTCCAAAAAGGTCTATCATTTTCATCAATCGCATCGTTATTGAGAATAAGCACTGCACCACCACTTAACAGAGGAGGCAGCTGTAAATAGCTTATATTATTTATTGAGAAAATGAAACGCTATTGCAACAGTTGAATACTGTATATTTTATCAAATTGATACGGATCTGATAGCAACACCTTACCGTTTGATATCACAAGAATGCTTTCGCCTTCTTTAAGATACGACAACTGAAGATTTCCTTTCAAGTAGTTTGATACGCCATAAATTATATAATTGTCATCCGTATCATATAATTGATTTTTTGCAGTCGCATAAATACAATTGTTCTTCAGGTCAACTTCTTCAATTATAAGTTCCGATTTTTTTCTTCCGAATGTATTCGATTGAAATAGAATGCAGAGAACCACTGCCACAAATGCTATGCCAACCATAATCTTCCGTTTGCATTTCATTTTATCAACCTCTGTATGAAAGGAACAGCGTATAAAGCGATTGTGTTATTCTCAATGCCCCTGTATAAGAAGTTGGATATGAAGAACCATCAATTGTGCTTCCATCTTTATGGATTCCGATAGCTACATACCCAGCTCCAGAAATATATTCTACAAGAGGACCACCACTAAAGCCACCTGTCAAATCCCAATCGCCCTTGAGATATTTTGAAGTCTGACTTCTAATATACCCAGAAGATTTACACATCCGATATCTCGCATCGGCACCATTTATTTGGCTCGGATAGCCATAAGCATACACCAACTGTGATGATGAATAATTGCTAGACTGCCAATGTAACCCAAGCCATCCCGTTTTCGTTCCTAAATTATTCTTGAGCGTAATAATCGCCCAATCCTCCGAACTTGTTCCAGCAAGATAAGAATCACTAACAATCATCGAACTTGCCGATACATTTTCGCTTCCAAAAGGTTTACTATTATCAGATCGAGCAGGTGCGACATTTACCGACTTAACGTAGGCTTTTTCCTTTATACTGTATAGATTATGTGCTGCTGTTGCAAGTGCATTAGGCCCAATCATAAATCCAGAACCATAATTTGTCCCTCCATTATTGGTCGTTATCTGTAGGCATACCGTACTACAATATGGTGTTGCCGTTGGATTATCAACAACAGTGATATCATTGCTTCCGATAATCGCATACAGATCGGATAGATCAATATCCGAAATCTTTCCATTTGGAAAATAGCCTGCAGTTGTCTCTCCATCCGTGAAGGAATTGGTTTCAACTATAATTTCCTCTATAGATTCTTCTTTTGTATCAAAATCGTATCTATGGTATCTCTCGATATGAGATTTGCTTCCATCACTTTGATTATCTGCAAAAGCAGTCAGCCCAGAGTTAAGCTCCATTGAAGAAAGAGCCACAATCCCACTTGCTTTCAAAAAAATTCTACGAGATATTTTTTCACTAGCTATTTTAATTTTCCTTCTTTACTTTTAGAGTATACACAAGATTTCTTATACATCAGTTGCTCTGCATTGGAAACACCTCCGTAAAATTTTTCATACGTTAGAGCCATCCTTATTTTAGATTTCAACTTTTACTTTCGCAAAAAAATAAATACCACTGATTTTTTATCCAATAGCCGTGCTAAGATTTATCTCTATGGGATTCAACACATGCGTCTGCTGGCACAACCAAGCCCAATTGTTCACTGTAGTAGTAAACAAGTCGTCATAGTTGTTGTCATATGCAAAATCAAATGTGTCATGAACGGTAATCAAATAATACATTATAGAATTACCAATCATGAAGCCTGTTCCAGAGGTGCTTACCCTATGCAATGCATAGAATAAATCTGCATTATCAGACTTTTGAATTGTAAAAGACCAACTTCCTCCGCTAAAATCTTTCAAGCCACTATTAAGTACTTTGTTTTTATAATTATTAAAAACTGTTGTCGTGTTTAACTTGTCAAGCAATGGCGTCGAAGAGTCCGTCACACTCTCAGAATAGTCAATATTATATACAGAGAATTCAACCATAAGAGCCGCACATTCATATCCCTTATCCCGTGCAATTTGCGCAGCTGCCAACCATGCAAGCTGTGTATTATTTAACAAATTTCCAGATGCGCGTGTTTGATCTTCATCTTTCATCTTATCGATAAACTTATTTAATTCATCTATCGACATTCCCGAAAAATCAACATGATACTTATCATTCATGCTTTGAATAACAGGATTGCTAGCTTTACGGCTGCTTGTATTAGCAGCATAAGACACAGTATTTATCGAAAACAAAAAACACACCGAAAGAACTAATGATACGAACCTCTTCATAACGAACCTCCTTAAATTCTGTACTCTACTATATAAATTGTGTGCTTCTCATCGTCCCAGACAACGAGACTAAAATTCACATCTTCAGAATGTAAAAGCAATGTATTCATTTCGGCTTCCGAGCATAGTTCCTTATGTTGACTATTATCATAAAGAAAAAAATTTCCACTTGCAATTTCAGGAATCTTAAAATCCAATCCAAAATATGACGACACATTTTTTAATATAGAAGATATAGTTGGGGAATCATTAATTTTCTCCCATGAATCGAGTTGATGAACAATCTTGGTTGCATCCACATCGTAGTATACCGCTAACATTATCCCATCATTTTGCAATCCGCCATAAGCCTCATATATCAACGATTCAGAGTATGTTGCTTTTCCAATTTTGAATTGTTTCAAATAATCTCGTTTTTCATATTTGCTTTTTCTTCCAAGCATAAAGCCCAAAAGCAAGCACAGTGCGACTATAGCTAGGTATCGGATAACGTGCGTTGATCTCGCCTTTATAATTACCTCACACCTTTCTAACTTGCTGAAATATATAACAAGCTTCACTTATCTACTGGTACTTCCAGTAATGGTTTCACTCCGCCCATCGGAATAGCTAAAGGTTGCAGAATACTCCAGCCTGTAAGATTTTCCAGGCTTAGTGTTAAAGTTACCGCTCCCCACGCAGGTTGAGGTCGTGCTGCTGTTTGAGCAGCTGCTTACTTTTTGCCATGTTCCAATTGTTCCCTTTTCATAGAGAACGCCTGAAACGCTGATTTTCTTTACTCCAGTTCGTGTCTGGGCATCAACTTGATAGTATGTTTGGTAAATAGATCCGTTGACCGTACTATCGCCTACATACCGCTCAGACTTTTCAACGGCCATTGCGGTGCAAGCAAAACTCAAGAGAATCACCGCTGAAATAACAATGGACAACAAACGCTTTTTCGACATAGACATACACCTCCGTTTTTTCGCTCCTATCAAGAGCCTTTGTATAATCAACGTAATTCGCATCCGCTTCGTTTCAATTTTCAGGAGAAATTTTTTCAAATTTTCCATCTTTGTAAGTTCAGACAAAAAGAAAACCGGACATTTGTGAACTCTCACAAGTGCCCGGCTTTCTTATCGGATGCCTTTTGCAATTTTCATAATCTCATCGTATGGAATGTTTCCCATAACGGTATGTGTAATCCCCCGATGTTCCCAACTTAGAGTATAAACATTCTTTCCATGTTCATCCGTACTGGTTCCAAGTACACCATCTGCTTCTCCGACCTTTACGGTTTCGTACACTGTATGCTCATTATCAAATAGGGACTGCTGCCCCGGCTGGATAATTGAGCAACGGACAGTGTAGCTTTCTTCTGCTTCTTTTGACGAGTAAACATGTAAAAAGTTTTCTGCTCGTTCAAATTTCTGCGCATTGTCCATTTCAAAGCCGTCCGGCACATAATGATCGCTGTATCCATCCGGCAATCGTTCCAGCGGTTCGCCATCCACCTGATAAGTCAACTGCATCTCAATGGGCAGAAACTTTTGAATCATCGTGTAGACTGCCTTGCGGAAGTCTGCGCTGACCGCAAGTGCGCCAAGGGTCAGCACCACCAGCGTCAAGGCTGCAACCAACACCCGTTTCAACATCGGACGGTGTTTTTTCCTCCGTAATGCCACTGCCATTCGTTCATCCCATTGAGAAGTATCCGGGTAAAGTTCTTCAAGTTGTTCTGGTGTTGGCAGTGTATCCAGTTCCTTTTGTGCATCTGCACGAAGTGCAATCATCAAGGCCGCTTCAAATGAAATGTTTGTCTGCTCACTCATGGTTACTCAACTCCTTCCATAATAGTTTTCTCCCTCGAAAGAGCCGTGTTCGTACCACTTCGTCCGTTAATCCCAGCGATTTCGCAATCTCACGATTTGTATATCCCATTGCCAAAAGGCGTAATGGGTCACGATATTTCGGTTTCATTTGTCCAATCAGTTCTGTCAACCTCTCGATATTGTCAACACTGATTATTGCATCATCTGGCACTGGCGCATTATCCTCAATATCTGGGATTTCTTCCAGCGATTCTTCGCGCCGCTTGCGAAGCTGATCATACGCACGGCTTCTACTACAACTAACGAGATAGGCAGCGAGTTCGTGACAGTTTTCTCGATGAATTTTAGAAAAATTTTTTGCAACGTACAAAAACACCTCTTGTAGCACGTCCTCTGCCAAATACGAATCATCCATGATTTTGTAAGCGGTATGGTAAACCAGCCGTTTGTATGTATTGTATACCTCGGTAAACTCTTCTTCAAAGCTTCGATCATCAAGCACACTTAGATATAACGCAAGCAACGCAATCACCTCTATCTACATTGATTGTGTGTAGTGTACCACGAACCAATAAAAATGTCGAATACCACTAATATTGTAAAGGAGCGTGATGCCATGACTCAACCCAAAACTGACCTTGCCTACCTCCGCAGCGAGAAAGCCAAAGCGGAGCAGCAGCTTCGCTACTACAAGCACCGTGAGAAAATTCTGGAACATCAGATACCGGAGTTGACCCGAAAAGCCCGTGTGCATCGTCTGTGTACCCGTGCCGGAATGCTGGAAAGTTTTCTGATTGCACCAGAAGATCTCACCAACGATCAGGTGATGGAGCTGCTGAAAATTGCATTCCGTCAACCAGAAGTTGCGCTGGCTCTTGCAAAGATGATTCACGACCTGCACGAGAGCCGCAGCGTTCCGAACCCTTTAGAATAAAGGGCGCAATTATACACCGTTCCGGTGAAATTGCGGTCTTGCAGACGGCTCAATGAAATCGAAGCTGGCGTTTGTGCACCAGCCCGATTCCATCCCAAGGAAAACTGCATTTTCCTTGCGCTGCTTTGCAGCTATCCTTTTGCGGCTCCCGCCTAAGACCGAAGCGCATGGCACTCCGTTCCAAGGCGGCGAGCAAAACCGAATACGATTCCAGACCGTTCATCAAGAGCAATCTTGCTGGGCGGTCTTTTTGTTTGGGGGTGATGCCTATTCCGTGTCCGCATTTCAAAATCACCATCGTCAAGCGCAGCCAAGGGCAGTCCGCTGTTGCCGGAGCTGCCTACCAGAGCGGCGAACGGCTGTTCAGCGAGTACGACCAGAAAACGAAATTCTACAACAAGAAGAAAGAGCTAGTCCATGCCGAGATCATGCTGCCATCCCATGCGCCGCCCGGATTTGCAGACCGGGCAACCCTCTGGAACGCCGTAGAAGCCGTGGAGAACCAGTGGAACTCCCAGCTTGCACGGCGCATCGTGCTGGCGTTCCCGGTGGAGGTGCCGAAGGAACAGTATCTCTCCATGATAAAGGAATTTTGTCAGGAGCAGTTTGTTTCCAAAGGCATGATAGCCGACTTTGCCATCCACGACAAGGGAGATGATAACCCACACGCCCACATTCTGCTAACGCTCCGGGCAATGGACGAACACGGCAGGTGGCTTCCAAAAGCCCGAAAGGTCTACGACCTTGACGAGAACGGCGAGCGCATCCAACTCCCCTCCGGCAACTGGAAGTGTCACAAGGAAAACACGGTGGACTGGAACGACCAGAAGTACGCCGAGATCTGGCGGCATAGCTGGGAAACCATCACCAACCGCTATTTGGAAGCGGCTGGCCGCCCGGAACGTGTTGACCTGCGCTCCTTTGAGCGGCAGGGCATCCAGCAGATACCGACCGTCCATCTCGGTCCCGCTGCACACCAGATGGAAAAACGTGGCATCGAAACTTTTCTCGGCAATCTGAATCGTGATATTCGAGCCGCCAACAGCCTGATGCAGTCCATCCGCAGCGCAATTCGTGGGCTGCAACGCTGGATCGCAGATCTGAATGAAAAGAAGCAGCTTCTTCTGGACGCTCTGGAAAAGGCCAAAGAGCCAACGCTATCCGACCTGTTAGTGGATTATTTCAATCTTCGTGCCGAGCAGCGCAGCGATTGGTCTGGCAAGGCAAAACTGAAATGCACTGTCCGGGACTTTGAGGAAGTCAAACGGGCTGTGGACTACCTGAAAGCCCATTCCCTGAACACTGTTGAGGATTTGAACCAAGCCATTGACAGCTTAAACCAGACCGCCGCTCCTCTCCGCAAACAGTTGAAGCAGAACGAAAACCGTATGCGGGCAATCGCTCAGATCAAGGACGCTGCCGCCGTCCATGCCAAGCTGAAGCCCATCCATGACATTTTTATCAAGAAGAACTTCAAGCTGACCAAGGACGCTTACGCTGCCCAGCACAAGGAGGAACTGGACATCTTCAATAAAGCTGTCCGCACTCTGATGAAGCTGAACGGCAGTATTGCGGTGGATTTTTCGGCATTGGATGCCGAATTTTCTGCGCTGCAATCCAGCAGCGCAGAGTTTCGCACCCAACTGGAAACCTTGCAGCCGGACATCTCCGATCTGAAAAGTGTCCGCAAGTATATTGATATGGTGCTGAACAAGCAGCAGCTTTTCGCACCGGGCGGCAAGACCCCGGAAAAGGAATCGGTGCTGAAAAAGCTGGAGCAGTTTCAGCAGAAAAAGTCCCACCACAAAACGACTTCCACTCCCCCAAACCGCGAAGAATCGCTCTAAACGATCTTTCTGTCACCGATATGCTGTTGCAATCAGTGGCAGAAATACATAATTCGTTTTTGTTGGCTTTTGGCTATTCTCGTTGGCTAGTGAGTAAAGGCGCATTTTTAAGGTGGAAATTTTCTCCAACACCCCCCATTTTAGGCCACTTTTTCTGTTAATAGTAGAAACGCTTCTTTGAAGGCTAGTCATTTGTGACCTTTTTGTTAATTCTCAAAAAGATGGTTGTCTTTTGGTCTTTTTCGTCGGCTACCTATTGAGAGGACTTTTTCAAAGCCGGAGATTCGGTCTCAAGAATTACAATTCAATTACAAGTTTCTCACCAATGCTACGAAACAGGCGTTCTCGATGCCTACCAAGTGTAGGGCATCTTTTTCAAGACCACTTTCAACTTTAGGCACTGCCATTGTTGCAAAGTTCCGTCCTCCATCGGTCGCCCCATGGGTCAATGTTATTTTAATCAAACAGCCACCTCAACTATATTTTCCAAAAACTTTTCAACAAATTTCTTTTTCAGGCTATTTTTTGGCCGTTTTCGATGGCTCGTAAGTAGAGGGACAATTTTTCGGAAGCCTTAAATTCCGAAGATTTTCTATAAAACTCCGTTCTTTGAAAACAGAATAGTTCAATCGTCCGGCACTTCACAAAAGGTACTTCTGTAACTCGCAGCCCGGTCATAACGAAGACGGGGTGGCTGAAATGCCAATGGTGCGGTGCAAGCCCGCCGCCGGACGATTCCCCACTCCTAGGGAAGTCGAGGACCAATATGGGAGACCTTAACTTATTAACGCAGTTGAGCACTTGTTTCGTGCTTTTCTGCGACTGGAGAATTGGAACCCACCAATTCTCGTTACATACTCTTTGTTTCTGATTTCTGCTTCAGCTGGAGGTGATCAACATTTCAGAATATCTTACCACGCAAACTCCGCTGCCGCCGTTTCTCCCATACCCACGCTTCCTTTTGGAACTTGACCTGAGCCAGACTGCAAAAATGACTTATGCGCTGCTGCTCGACCGTGCCACGCTCTCGCAGAAAAATCTCTGGATAGATGAACGTGGTTTCGTGTTTGTCATTTTTACGATTTGCTCTTTGGCTGAGCAGCTAGGGCGCAGCACTGTCAGTGTTTCCAGTGCGCTTAAGGAATTGGACGCTGCGGGATTGATCGAGCGCAGACGAACGCGGTTTTCTTCGCCCAATCACATCTTTGTGAAAATTCCAAATGTTGAATAGTTCTGCGTTTTTCACGATTCAAGAACCGCCAAAATCACGATTCTGTGATGCAGATTCTTAATGGCATCTGCAAAAGATATTTTTCCTATGCAGTATAGCAGCCTTAAAGACTGTATCAAAGAAAACTTTTACCTAACCAACGTAATAAAACAAAAAGAGAAAAACGAATAGAATCCATCCATTCCTTTCCGTATTTGCACCACATGAATGAGGAGGTCTGCCCTTGAACAAAGAAAAATCTGAGAAGAAGCCCACCACACGTAAACGTGCGCCGAGAAGTCCGAAGTCCGTGCGCCTGATCGTGGAACGCCATTATATCGGCAATGTGCCGATGAATACGCTTTTTCAGCGGCTTGCGGAAGAAGAAATTCGTAAAACTGCCGAATCGTATCTCGCCGCTGGCTAATTGGACGTTTTACTGCGGAAAAGGGCTTGCATCATCACGCAGCATCCGCTACAATGTGATTGATGAGGTCTCTTTTCCATTATGGAGGTACGCATGGAAAAGGACAAAAAAGTAACTGCTTTATACTGCCGGCTGTCAAAAGATGACGGTTCAAACAGCGAAAGCCTGAGCATCCGCACTCAAGATGTAATATGTAGAGGGTGGTTTCTACCGCCTAATACTATTACATGACTGGCGGCTCATTTGTGGTGAATTGGTCTGGCAGTTGTGGGAAAGGAAAAAAATCCGCATAACTGCTGACATTTTAGCACGAAGGGAGCATGAAAATGAAGTCTATTTTTGAAGAAATGGGCGGCACATATACGAAGGTTGGCGATTACTATATCCCCGACCTTGCGCTGCCGGAGACCGAGGAATATCAGATCGGTAAGTATGGCCGTATGCGCCGCCGCTACTTGAAAGAGCATCGTCCCGTCCTTTATGCACACTACCTAACAAGCTGCACCCTGCATGAACATCTTGCAGAGATAGACAAATCCTGCAATCAGCGTATGGAGATCATGTGCGAAGCTATGGCACGACTGGAAGGTGTGACCGAGGCACTTAAAGCTACCGATCAAATGGAATGGGTACGGCGCATGAACAACATTCATAACCGTGCAGAGGAAATTGTTCTGACGGAGCTTGTATATTGCTAAACACATGTTAGCCCCGCATCAGCATGAATGAACGCTGGTGTGGGGCTAATTCTGTATCACTTAGCTCTTTATATTCCAGTAGCCTTTTCGGTCAGACCCGATGCGCTCGATGATTCCTTTTTCCTTCAGCTCCTTCAGACGCTGAGAAACTGTTTTTCTGCTGATAGATAGCTTATCTGCTATGGTGGTAGATGTGTATGCAGGATCTTCGGAAATCAGGGCCAGAATTTGCATGGATTTTTCATCCAAGGTTTCTGTTACCTTTTCTGTTACCTTTTCTGTTACCTTTTCTGTCACCTTGTAGGTGGCAGATCGAATAACCCGATCCTCTGACGCTGTAAACTGAATCATAATATCGCCGGGATGCACGGTGTACGCAGGAAGCGGGCTTCCATCTTCCTTGCAAGCCTGACAGATTTTCTCAATACCACGTCCCCAGCTCTCGATGAAGCCGGCCAAATAATACACATTCGCAATCGCCGTGTTGTAAGGGCGGGATGCGTGTTTGGACATCAGGCTGTCTGCCGTCCAGTTGTCTGGAAGCCTACCACAGTTAGCGATATACAGCTTATCCTCATACACGCTGATCTGAATCGGAACGCCGCTTTCATATTGCTTGTGGCATAGAGCGTTAAGAAGGGCTTCACGCAGGGCAGCGTCGGGAACAAAATAACGCTCAATGCGCTGCATCCCTTCGTAAGTGATTTTCGCTTTCATATATTTCAGATGGATGACTTCAATGATCTTGTCAATCTGTTCCAACAAGGAGCCGTGAATTTCATCCTGATAACGGAGATCGGCATCATTCTCGAAAAAGCCGATTTTTGTGTATGCGCCCAGCTGCCAGCGGTCAGGGTCTTTGCAGAACAGCAGCATCGCTGCGTTGGTATAATACCCGGCATTGGTCAGACGCAGCTTTTCCATTAAATCCGCTTTGTCCTCGTCTAAAACGCTTTGGTCGATCCGGCCCTTCTTGGCGGCAAGGGTCTTGAATCTCTTGACCAACTCATCATCAATATCATCCAACGTAAATCCCGGCAAGGGCATATTATCCCACGAAGCACCACGTTTGCGTAGAATGAAGCTCTCCAGTTCTGGGCCAGAAAGGGTCTGCATGGTGCTGCCGCTTCTATAATAATAGACACCTTTGCAGTTTATGGCAACGGGATATGGTGGAACAACGATTTCCAGATATTCTTTCCCGTCACGCTCCAGCTGATTGACATCCACCACGATGCTCATGGCATTTCGGATTTTGTTTGGAACATCCTCCAGCAGCTTGCGGATATTGGGCAGGCCGATAACTTTTCCATCATCGTCACAGCCAATATAAATCTTGCCGCCCTGTGCATTGGCGAAGCCGCAAATCCATTCCAGATAGTCATCCTTCCACTTAGCTTTCCATTCTATGTTCTGATTTTCAGGCATTATTATCACCATCCTCTGATTTATTCTTTCCCCGGCTCTTATAAACATTATACTGATTTTTACACCTTGCACTGCAAAAAGCGGAGTTAGCCCGGTTACTCAGGAACACTTTCTGACACTGCTTGCACATCCGCAACGGCTTTGTGCTGTCCACCAGCATGAAGCTGAACATCATCTGAATCCCCAACAGCAGGGAATGGAAATCCCAATAGATCGTTGGCCTATCCAACAGCTCTATATGATAGGTGGGTGCAATGCCGCCAAATGCAGCCATAGACTTACGCAGCATATTCCGGCTTTCTTCCTCCATGGAATCATAGTCATTATAATAGAAGAAAGAGGTCAGCATATTAAATGCCCAATCCTTGAGTTGCTGTGCCACCCAATCGTAAGGCTCTGCATACGCCCGCTGGAAGCTCATGGTCTTTGCCATCGGCTCGTCCATAAAGGTCATGGTCAGTGCAATCATTGCCCGGTCGCTGGACACATTCCAACTGGATTCCACACCGTTCTTGACCACATCCAGCTTATCAAAGGGGTAAAACAGGGACAGATACTTCTCCGTCTCCATCGTTTCTTCCTTGATAAAATGGTTCTTTGGCAGATATACCGCCTCATAATCCATAAAGGACGGCGTGGTGGGCAGGGCCGTCATCAGGCCCAGCAGCCCATAGTGGGTAATAAATTCCAAGATTGCCTTTTCTACCTCTGGCTCAGAGCTTTTCTTGCCGTTCATCATCAGCATCCCCACATTCAGAGCATCCAGCACAATGTCCGGGGCTTCCTTGAGTGGGTTATAGACATCCGGCCTGGCATCCTTTGCCGGGGTGATGTATTTCTTCCCGTCCTTGCCTGTTTTGATTTCATAGCGTTCATACCGCACCCAATGGGAACGGGATTGCTCAAAAAATGTATTCATAACGCAAATCCTTCCTTTCGGTCATCTGCTTATCAAATTCAATCAGATCATTCGCTGTCCTTGCTGCTGCCAAGGGCAGCTTTCTTTTTCCTCGGCTTTGATTTGTTCTCCCGGAGGATAACGGCGTCCTTGCCATAGGCTTTCAGCAAAAGCCCATATTCCTCTAAGAACTGCCGTTCCCGCAGCGTTAGGCTTCCACAGTCGTTCTGTTTTTCCAAAAGGTAATCATAAACCGCTCTTTGCAGCTTCTTGTGGATATTCTTTCGGAGCTTTCTAATGTTTCGGTCTGTCTGTCCCCGTATCATACCCACCTGTATGGTGCTGTACTGCCGGATGGACAGGTAATACAGCACTTCCTTCTGATCAATGGTAAGGCTGCGTATCAGCTCAGAAATAAATGAGCTTGCAACCAACTCATGCAGTTCATAGGGGCAAGAAAAAATGATATCCAGAAAATTGCCGCTGGCAAGCTGGCGGTATCGTGGCAGATTCAAATACAGCGGAATCATCTTCGGATTGGGAACTGCCATGTATTCTAACGGAACATCTCCCCGGAGATTTTCATGGTCACGCTCCCGTCGTTCCCGATTCCGATCCAACCTGTCCCATTCGCTGACAACGTATCGAAAGTCGTCCTCTGTTCTTGCAGCATCCTCCAGCCGTGCCAACGCCTCTGCCCGTATCTGGCGCTTTAAGCGTTTTTCGCTGACAGGAGCAGCTTCTTCCTCTTCGTCCTCCAGTTCTACGGTGTAGTCCCTTGGGTTTTCGTCCTGCTCCAGCTCTCTTTCCAGCTCTAAGGCTCGTTCTTCGGAGAGGATTTCCTCTAACTGCTCGTTTTGTATCGTCAGATCGGAGGCTTCATCCCATTCGGTTAGGTCATCACCGTCATCCGGGAACAGGAGAAATGTTCTATTTTCATCTGTCATGACCTCACCTCCGAAAATTTTTTGAATTTCTTTCAAAAACAGTTCCGATTTACACCCCGGATTTCTCCTATTAGTGAGAGGGTAATCTGATAAGCGGTTATTTAGGTTACTTTTTCAACCCGTATCAAGAGAAAGGAGGACGCAAGTTGCGGTAGCTTTATGAAACATGACACAAGATGCCACCGACTTACATCAGTCGGAACCACCATTAGTATATCAAACGAACATGAATTTTTCAAGGAGGAACGCTATGGATAAAAACAAACAGGCACAGTATATGATAAGACGTATTGGCGGCACCACCTACAAGGTGAGAGTCGCTTTCAGTGAAAGTGGGAAAGAGACAATGGAGGATAAAATTTTACGAATGATACGCAACGAAGTAGTTACAAACGACGGAACTTGTGATATAATTGGTGTACCACAAATGAGCCGTCAGTCTGAAAGGAGCGCATCATGAGCATCATTCAGACTGAGGACAAGATCACCGCCTTATACGAACGACTTTCCCGTGACGATGACCAGATTGGGGATAGCAACTCCATTGTGAATCAAAAGAAATACTTGGAGGGCTATTGCGCACAGCAGGGGTACACAAACTTTGCCCATTACACGGACGACGGATTCTCAGGCGGCACATTTGAAAGACCGGCATGGAAAAAGCTGGTGGCAGACATTGAAGCTGGCAAGGTGGCTCGTGTGATCGTAAAGGATATGTCCCGAATCGGACGTGACTACTTGCAGACCGGCTTTTACACGGAGGTTATGTTCCGTCAGCATGGCATTCATTTTATTGCCATCGCCAACAGCGTGGACAGCAACGACCAGAACAGCAATGAATTTGCTCCGTTCCTCAACATCATGAACGAGTGGTACTTGCGTGATCTGAGCCGCAAGCAGAAAACCGCTATCCGTGTGAAGGGGGAATCAGGCAAGCCTACCACCAACAGTGCCATCTACGGCTATAAGAAAGACCCGAACGACAAGCACCATTGGTTGATTGACGAGGAGGCCGCCGCCGTTGTGCGGCGCATCTTCCGTCTGACCATCGAGGGAAAAGGCCCCTATGACATTGCCAGAATCCTTTTTGAAGATAAGGTAGAAGCTCCGGCGGTCTATTTTGCAAGGAAAGGCATTGGCGTTTGGAAAAGTAAGACCGAGTTCGCATATCCTTATAACTGGAGCGGCTATATTGTGGGGCAGATATTGTCTAAGCCTGAGTATATGGGGCATACGGTCAATTTCCGTTCCCACAAGCTGTCATATAAGGACAAGACCTCTATTCCTAATCCCAAGGAGGACTGGCTGATCTTCGAGAACACCCATGAGGCCATTATCGAGCCGGAAACATGGGAGCTTGCTCAGCAACTGCGGAAAACGCCACGGCGTATTGATACCATAGGCGAAGCCAATCCCCTGACCGGGCTTTTATACTGTGCGGACTGCGGCGCAAAGATGTATAATCATCGTTCCAGAGGCGGTACAGAAGGCACTCCGTATCCGTCGGATTTCTTTGACTGCTCCTCTTATACACTGGCACATCAGAAGCATGGAAAGGACTGCTGCGGGCACTATATTACCACTAAGTCGCTGCGTATCCTTATTTTAGAGACAATCCGCACTGTCAGCCAGCTTGCCATAGCAGATCGGGAAAAATTCACCGAGAAGATACGAGCCGCTTCACAGGTCAGGCAGGTGGAGGCGGCCAAAGATGCCAAACGAAAGCTGAACAAAGACCGTAAGCGCCACAGTGAGCTGGATACGATCATTAAAAAGCTCTATGAATCCTTTGCCGTAGGCCGAATTTCTGAGGAACGCTTTGACAGCCTGCTTGCTGAGTACGAAGTCGAACAGAAAAACCTTTCCGCACAGATTGCAGAAACGGAGGAAAGCCTGACGAGCTATGAGGAAGATACTGCCCGTGTAGAGCAGTTCCTTGCTTTGGCAGAAAAGTACACCGATTTCTCCGAGCTGACTACACCGATGATCAATGAATTTATTGATAAAATCATCGTTCATGCCCCGGAGCGCATCGACGGGGACAGAACGCAGGAGGTAGAAATCTTCCTGAAATTCATCGGAAAGTTTGAACTTCCTGCCCCGGAGCTGACAGCAGAGGAAATCAAGCGGCAGGAGCAGCTACGCCAGCATCGCATCAAAAGCCGGGAGCGCTATCAGTTGATTAAGGCCGGGAAGCACACCGTTGGGCAGCCTTTTCAGCTAACCTGTAAGTGCTGCGGTCAGGGATTTGAATCCAAAAGCTCGGCTGCTATGTTCTGCGGACCGAATTGCCGGGCGAAGTTCTACCGGCAGGAAGCGGCAGAAAACAGGCGGCGTGACTGCACTTGTGAAAACTGCGGTAAGACCTTTTCCACCACAAGAAGCAATGTCAAGTATTGCAGTGATGAGTGCCGATATGAGGGGCATATCAAAGGCCAGCGGGTTCGCAATGCAGCGAACAGGAAGGAAAAACTGGCAGCGGAGACAGTTACCTCTCCGGCTTAATATTTCCAATAAAACAATAAATTTTGAGGAAGCGGTTTGCCTTATATCAGGGCAAGCCGCTTTTTCTACGCAAAGGAGGACACATGAATTTATTCGAAACCGTAAAAAACAACGTCAGCCTGCGGGAAGCGGCACAGGCGTATGGCCTTGAGGTCAACCGGCACGGCAAGGCGCTCTGCCCCTTTCACAATGACAGACACCCCAGCTTGTATGTGGCAAACGACCATTATTATTGCTTTACCTGCGGAGAGCATGGAGATGTCATTGACTTCACTGCAAGGTTGTTTGATCTCAAGCCCTACGACGCAGCCATGAAGCTGGTGATAGACTTTCATCTTGACCCGGACAAGCCGCCCAGCGCAGCGGCACTCAATGCAAAGCGTATCCGAACAGAAGCACAGAAGCTCAAAGAAAACGAGCGTCTGTGCTTTTCTGTTTTATCGGACTATTACCGTTGCTTGGAGGAATGGAAAGCATACTATGCGCCGCAAACGCCGGATGAGCCAGTCCATGATTTATTCGTGGAAGCCTGCCACAAGCTCAGTCAGATTGAATATGAACTGAACATTCTCACCTTTGGTGACAGCTATGAGCGTCGGGAAATTGTACAGGACTGGATGACGGATGGTGAAATCATAGCACTAAAGGAGCGTCTGGAACAACTGCGAAAGGAGGAAACCTATGGACGAATTGAATACCCCAATGGTTATGCCGCCTGAAGAAAGCATTCCCGATTGGTATGATGGAAAACGCATCAACGAAGTGCTGTTTTGTCAGCAGTTCTTAAAAAAGCATCCCATGAAATGTGTCAGAGGAAGGCTGTTCACAGTGGATGGACTGATTGAGGACGAGGCGCAAATCGGCAATCTCATTCTGGAGGAGATCTCCGGCTGTCTGACCTCCGGGCTTTCCAAGGTGGTGGCAAATCTGCTGGCCAGTATCAAGCTGCAAGCCTATTCGCCGCCCCTGCCCATCGAGACTGACCGTATCCATGTGGCAAACGGGACACTCTTTCTGGATGGGCGTTTCACCGAGGACAAAAGCTATTGCAACAACCGTCTGAGTGTGGCCTATCTCCCCGATGCACCGCCGCCTGTGCGCTGGCTGCAATTTTTATCCGAGCTGCTTGTCCCGGAGGACATTCCCACCTTGCAGGAGTATATGGGCTACTGCCTATTGCCTACCACAAAGGGGCAGAAAATGCTCCTGATGATTGGTAAGGGCGGCGAAGGAAAGAGTCGAATCGGACTTGTAATGCGCTCCATGCTGGGAGATAACATGAATACCACCAGCATCCAGAAGGTAGAGAACAACCGTTTCAGCCGTGCAGACCTGGAAAACAAGCTGCTGATGGTGGATGACGATATGGATATGAGTGCCCTGCCCAAGACCAACTATATCAAATCCATCGTGACCTCAGAGTGCAAGATGGATATGGAACGCAAGGGTGTTCAAAGCTATCAGAGCCAGCTTTATGTCCGCTTTCTTTGCTTCGGCAACGGCGCTTTAACCGCTTTGCACGACAAGTCAGACGGCTTCTTCCGCAGGCAGATCGTGTTGACCACCAAGGACAGGCCAGCAGGACGAGCCGATGATCCATTTCTGGTGGATAAGCTGACACAGGAGCGTGAGGGCATCTTTTTGTGGTGTCTGGAGGGTCTGCGGCGGTTGATTGGGAACGAGTATCAGTTCACCATCAGCGATAGAGCCAAAGAAAATATGGAGACAGTAAAGCGCAGCAGCAACAATGTGATCGAGTTTTTGCAATCCGAGGGCTATATCCGCTTTAAGGCCGACAGCGAAGCCAGCTCCAAGGCTATCTATGAAGCCTATCTCCGCTGGTGCGAGGACAACGCACAAAAGCCTATGTCAGCAAATCGTATCAGCTCAGAGCTGGCCCAGAATGAACGGCTTTATAATGTGGAGGCTACCAACAATGTGTACGCAGCCGGAAAGCGGGTGCGTGGATTTATCGGAGTGGAGGCGATGAACTTGCTTCCTTATTAAATATGAGAACTGGACTTCAAAACTGCCGTACATGCCGTACACGATGTACGGCAGTTCTCAACTCCGTTTTCAAAAAGCTATTTTACCGCAAAATCAGCGTTCTTTATGTGCAATGTGCTGCGATTACCGCATTTTCTTGCGGTATAAACAGCGATTTGACAAAGCAAACGCAAAATCCAAAGACCAATCGGTGTACAGCGGCGTACAGCACTGGCGTTTACCGTACAGAGCCGTACACAAACAATCTATTTTCAAGGCCGCACAGCGGCAGAAAGGACAAACTATGAACTATATGAACAATAACCCTATAATCATCGGCATCGACCACGGCTATGGGAATATCAAGACTGCACATTGCTGCTTTCCTACGGGCGTGATCATCTCTGACAAGGAGCCGACCTTCAAAAGCAATCTGCTTGTCTACAACGGCAGCTATTACACCGTGGGCGAAGGTCACAAGGAGTTTATCTCTGACAAAATGACAGACGGTGACTACTATATTCTGACCCTTGCTGCCATTGCAAGAGAGCTGAATATCCGCAAGCAGACCTCTGCCCGTGTGCATTTGGCGGCGGGGCTCCCTCTTACTTGGGTCAGCGAACAGAAGGATAGCTTCAAGGCGTACCTGTTGCAGAATGAAATGGCGGATTTCATTTTCCGTGGTGTCAGCTATCATGTGGAGTTTGCCGGAGCGGACATCTTCCCGCAGGGCTTCTCCGCTGTGGCGGACAGACTGCGGGGATTCAAGGGCATCAATATGCTTTGCGACATTGGCAACGGAACGATGAATGTCATGTATATCAACGAGCGCCGTCCGCTATCTCAGAAGTGCTTCACGGAGAAGTACGGGACAAACCAGTGCATGATTGCTGTCCGGGAAAATCTCATGCGGCAGTTTGGCGCATCGGTAGATGATACGATTCTGGAGCGTGTGATTCGCTTTGGGACGGCAGACATCAGCGAACGCTACCTAACTGCTATCCAGAACACAGCGAGGGATTACACCGCAGGCATCTTCCGCAGACTGCGTGAGCATGAGTATGACCCGGAACTGATGAGGCTCTATGTTGTCGGCGGTGGAAGCTGCATGGTGAAGAATTTCGGAGAATATGATGCCAGCCGGGTGATGATCAATGATGACATCTGCGCCACAGCCAAGGGCTATGAGCTGCTGTCTGCACAGAAAATGCAAAAGAAAGGCGATCTTGTATGAAGCAAATCTACACAACAACACTTCGGCTGAATCTGGAGAACGAAGCAGACCGCAGGGCGTGGGAGCATTTGCAGAGCCTTGACAGGCGAGAATATCGTTCAGTCAGCAAGGCAGTCGTTTCGGCGGTCAACGCTTACTTTGACCGTAGCAAGCAGCTTGCCGATGATCCCTATCTGGAAACACGGGAGAAGGAGGACGCTTTCCTCAGCCGGATCGAGGATACCATCTCACGCAGCTTGCAGAGCTGTACGCCGGTAAGCCTTGGCGGTATCCTACAGCTTATGCAGAGCGCACAGCCTGCCGCTGCTCTTGTTTCGGAGGAAACCGAGGAGGACATTTCAGCTGCGCTGGATTTTGCAGACGGCTTTTGAAATTACTTTTCTTGATTTTACTACTATGTTGGTGGCAATACAATCCGTCTTTGCTACCAAATTGGCAATTCTCAGAATGAGGAAAACAATTTACCATCAGTTCTGCAGGGAGTTGGTATCTGTGTGATACCAGTTCCCTGCTTTTTACTATCACGAAGCCGCCCAGCGGCAGAAAGGAGCCAGATATGGCAAATAAAAAGATCATGACCAAGGAAGAATTGCAGGCCAAGCACCGATTGGAGGAGGCACAAATGCGGGATCGGGCGAAAGAGCGAAAGGCCCGTACCAGACGCTTGATTCAGGAGGGCGCTGTTTTGGAGAAAGTATTTCCAGAGGCTCAGCAAATGGAGCTTGAAAAATTAGAGGACTTGTTATATGAGAAGCTACACTAATCTGCGAGGGGCGTTCCGGGCAACCGGGGCGTCCCTTCCTTTTTTATCCCGAAGGGCGCACTTACTCACCACCTGCGAAGCAGGCGGTGGTATCCCTTCCGTTGGTCGGGCTCGTGCGCTCTTCACGAACTGTCCATCGGACACTTCTCCAGAGAGGGCAGGAAATGCCGCAAGTCAGCATTCCCTGTGCAGTCGGCGCTTCTGCTGATGCAGAGATTGCTGCTTGTCGCACCAATCCGGCAGATACTCTGCCCGCCTCCTGCCTGCGAAAACCTGCCACCGGCAGCTTTATCGCAGATATGGGCAGCAATGCAGCCCATTTTCTCTTTGCAAAGAGAAACAGAAACCAAGGGGTGGCGTTTTACCACCCCCTCACAAAATACGAATCGAGGTGAACGCAAATGGCAATTTACCACTTGGAGGCAAAGGTGGTCAGCCGGGGAGCCGGACGCTCCGCCTGTGCAGCCTCCGCTTATCTCAGCTGCTCCCACATCCTCAATGACTATGACGGAGTACAGCACGATTACACCCGAAAGCAGGGGCTTGTGTGGCAGGAGGTATTCCTGCCGGACATGGCCCCACCCGCATGGCAAGACCGAGAGGTTCTCTGGAACGCCGTGGAGGAAAACGAGAAAACCAAGGACAGCCGCTTAGCCCGTGAGTTTGTGGTAGCCCTGCCCATAGAGTTGTCCCTAGAGCAATGGCAGACGCTGTTGACGGACTTCGTACAAAACCAATTTGTCGCAGACGGGATGTGCGCCGATCTGGCAATCCACGATCCTGATCCACCGGGTCATAATCCACATGCCCACATTCTCTTGACGGTGCGCCCGCTTGATGAAAGCGGCAAATGGCAATACAAAACGGAGAAGGAATATCTCTGCAGCCGTGACGGTGAGGAACGGGGCTTTACCGCTGCCGAGTTTAAGGCTGCACAGGCTGACGGATGGGAGAAACAGTACCAGTACAAGGTAGGCAGGAAGAAAGTGTATATGACACCATCCGCAGCTGAGGAACATGGATATGAGCGTGCCAGCAAGTATCCCAAAAGCACCAAATACGGGAGACAGAATCCCATTTCTGAACGCTGGAACAGCGAGGAACAGCTCCTTATCTGGCGCAAAGCATGGGCAGATGTGACAAACAAATATTTGGAGCGATACGGTCATGAGGAGCGCATCGACCACCGCAGCTTTGTCGAGCGAGGCATTGACGAGCAGCCCACCATCCACGAGGGCGTGATTGCCCGTGCTTTGGAACAGAAAGGTATCGTGTCCGACAGGTGCGAACTCAACCGTCAGATCAAGGCGGACAACAGGCTCCTGCGGGAACTGAAGGCGCAGTTCAAGAAAATTACGGAGGCGGTGAAGAACACGCTGCCCGCTATTGCAGAAGCGTTGGAAAAGCTGCGGGAAAATATGCTGATCTTCTGCTATCAGTTAGGGCATATCCGCAGCAGCAAGAAACAGATGACCGGTGCCTTGAATATTCTGAAGCCAAATCTGGCACAGTACCGCTCCCTTGTGCAGCAGATAAAGGAAACAACCAAAGAACGGAAGTCCCTACTGGCTGAAAAGAAATCCCTTCCTGCGATCCACTTTGTCAGGCACCGTGAGCTTGCCTCCAAAATAGCCGAGTTGACGGAAAAGTTAGAGGAGCTAAAAAGCGAAAAGGCTATGCTGCTTCATTCTCTGGAATACCCAGAGGACGCCACAAGCGATATCTTCCAGCGCCAGATTGACCGCTATGAAGATAATCTCAAACGGCTTGAGGCGCAGGAGAATAAGTATGCCGGAGAGCTGGAGGCTGCATTGTCTGAGTATGCCGAGCTGAAAGAGCAAGCTTCCGGCTTTGATTCCTTGCAGCTTTATCTGGAGCGGAAGGCACTTCGACCTGACAGAGAGAAAGCAGCAGCCCAACGCATTGAAGCGGCTTATGGCGACAAGTTCAGTTGGTGGTTGATGGAGAGTGGCCTACGGGATGTGTCTGGCTATCTTGACGAATATGCACAGGAAAAGACAATGGATCGAGAACTGCGGCAAAGGCGGCGATCGGAGCGGCTTGAGCGTAAGATGAAAAACAGAGATATGGAACGTTAAAAGTGCTGGAGGTTGAAACTTCAGGTGAAGTCTGTGACATAGGGGGATGGAGATAATCCCTATACGTCAAGCGTAAAATAAGCACCGGTATGGGTTTTCCATACCGGTGCTTGCAATATTTAATCGAATTCTATCACTTAAAATCAAAAGAGTTTTCCAACAACTTATCAAGTGCTGCCATCAGTTCCGCTCGAACAGCCTCTCTTTCACTTTCTCCGCCTGCATTTTCGATATAGATGGAATAGTTATCAAATGTGATATAGGCGTAATAGATCACAGTCTTAATTCCTTCGCTGTTTGCATTTGTAACGAAGTAGCCAGCTTTAACTGGCGTATCTCCAACCATAGATACATTTCCCTTGCCAATTACGGTAGTATCCATAAGATTGTTCCCAGACAGCGAAACAACAAATTTCATATCGCTGTAATGACCATCAAAGCCAACAAATGCTACATCGTCCAAGGTAAAGAGGGCATCTCCGGAAATCGGAAGATCACCGAAAATAGTCTGAACCTCATCTTTGGTCAATGCTCGTGCTTGCAAGTTCAAACTCAGAGCAGAGGCTACCGTATCTGCTTTAGTGAAAGATATGGTAGTTCCATCACCTAATGTAGCTGTTTCTGTACTTTTGCCGAATAATCCCATACTAAACACTCCCACCACGATTAGACAGAGACACGCAGCAATTGCCCCAAATTTCAGCCAAATGCTTTTTTGTTTCTTTGCCTGATAACTCGCCGTTTCTTCGATATGACGGCTACCAATGCCACCAACGGCGTCAGAGATGTTCTTTCGTGTCATAAATCATACCCCGCTTTCTGTAAATGATTTTTAAGTTTGCTTCTGATTCGGGAAAGGCGAACAGACACATTGTTATTTGTTGTACGAAGCCTCTTTGCAATTTCTGTAATGCTATCTGAGTACCAATACCTTGCTACAAACATAACCCTGCTTTCCTGATCCAAGCTGTCAAGGAAACGATCAATTTCCTGTGACAGCTCCTTTGCATCCACTTCCTGTTCAATAGTAGATGCAGAAGTTAGGCACTCTTCCAACTCATCAAGTGCAACATCATAGTAACTGTTTCGCTTTAGTGCAGTATTTGCGTGGTATTTTGCGGTAGCGATATTGCGGGTAATACGAAAAATATAGGTTCTGAGTGGGTCAGGTCTTTCTGGAGGAATTGCATTCCACGCAGCAAGGTATGTATCATTTACACATTCTTCTGCGTCGGGTTCGCATTTCAAAATGTTGTTTGCAATTCTTTTGCAAGTTGAACCGTATTTTGCAGCAAGTTCAGCTATTGCCTGCTCAGTACGAGCAAAGAACAGTTCAATGATCTTCACATCCTCTAACAAGGTATCCACCTCCTCACCTATGTACTATGGATCTGGCGGACAATCTTACAGAAGCGAGGGAAAATTTCACACCTTTATTATAGTACATTGCAATTCTATTTTCTATCGCCTCAGCAAAATCGTTTGGCACCAGTCGAGGTCGCTCGGCAGTCTGAAAATATGGTCCTTCGGTTTTGGTAGAGTTGCTCGCAGCAGAGGAGGCGTAACAAAAAATTAAAGGTAGCTGCCCGGACAGAATGGGTTGGGTGGAAAAATAAATAATATCCGAAACAGGATGACGGAAATTGTTAGCGCCGAGTTAATTCGTACACAGTTAGTGTTTAAGTGTTTACAAACAGCCCATTGATATTGTTCGTTTGTGCGTATATAATATATATAACTATTTGATGCGGAGGTAAACTATGTTTGAATACATGACAGTACAGGATGCGGCTAAACTTTGGGGAATATCGGTGCGTCGTGTTCAAAAGCTGTGTGAGGAGAATCGCATTGATGGAATTGTTCGGCTACCTCGTGCATGGCTAATTCCCCAAGATGCCCAAAAGCCGGCTGATGGAAGATATAAACAAAATAAAAATGAATTTATAGCTGACAACAAGGAGAACACACGATGAGTAAATTGTTATTAGTGGAGGATGACCAAAGTATCGTATCCTCATTATCAGACTATTTAGGAAATGAAGGGTTCAAAATCGAAAATGCTCCCGGTCAAAAAGAAGCAATAGAAAAATTGGATAGCGACCAATACGATATAGCCTTGGTGGACATTCAATTATCAAACGGAAATGGTTTTTCTGTTTGTTCTGCAATTAAAGAAAGAGGAACTATGCCAGTTATTTTCTTAACGGCTTCTGATGATGAATATAGTGTTGTGGCTGGGTTAGATATGGGGGCTGACGATTATATCAGCAAACCGTTCAGACCAAGAGAACTGCTTTCAAGGATCAACAGCGTATTAAGGAGAACTAAGAACACACAAAACATTATCAGTTACCTCGACTTAGTTGTGGACACAAATCAAGCAACCGTATCAAAGAATGGGAAAGAGATTTTGTTGTCTGCTATGGAATATAAGTTGCTGTTAGTCTTTTTGCGTAACAAAGGTATTGTCCTTTCTCGCAGAAGATTGTTGGAGCTTTTATGGGACACTACTGGGGAGTTTATCAATGATAATACATTGACTGTCTATATGAAAAGGCTACGTGACAAAATTGAAACCAATCCGCAGGAGCCGGAAATCATAATTACCGTTCGTGGGCTTGGCTATAAGGTGGGTTGATATGGACTTTATCAGAAATAAAGAAGTTAAAAGGCAAATTGTTGTCAGCAGTATTCTTATTCTATTTTGGGGCGGCATTGGCATTATCGTTGATAGCAAAGCTGTGTGGATTGTTCTGTCGGCTATCATTTCATCCAGTGCAGTTTCCCTCTTTTTCACATATCAGAGATACAAGAAAATTGCTGATTTTAGTTTGCATATTGATAGGCTGTTACATGGAGATGAAAAAATTTCTTTTGGGCAGTTTCAAGAAGGTGAGTTATCTGTTTTACATGATGAAATATCCAAGATGACAAGACGGCTTATTGAACAGGCAGAAGCTCTGAAAATGGAGAAAGGTAATTTGGCAAATGCTTTAGCCGATATTTCACATCAATTAAAAACACCTTTGACATCGCTGAATATCTTAAATGCTTCTCTGTGTAATGAGGAACTGACTGACGAAGAAAGGTATGAGCTGATCCGCGAACAGACTATGCTCTTATCAAGAATGGAGTGGCTGATAGCCACACTTCTGAAAATATCCAAGCTGGATGCAGGAACGATTACTCTAAAGCCACAGGCGGTATACTTAAAAGATGTGGTAGAAAAAGCAATTCGTCCTCTGGAGATTGCGGCAGAATTAAAAATGCAGACAATCACGCAAGTGATTCCGGCAGAATTAAAACTATCTCTTGATACTGATTGGACTGCTGAAGCCTTGGGGAATGTAATCAAAAACTGTATCGAACATTCACCAGAGGGCAGCACTATCGAAATCAAGGCAATAGAAAGACCTCTTTTGACACAGATCATTATAGAGGATAGCGGAACAGGTTTTCAGGAAAAAGACATCCCCCATTTATTTGACCGATTTTATCAAGGAAGTGGCTCTACAATCGGTAATGCCGGTTTGGGGTTGGCTCTGGCAAAGACGATCATTGTCAATCAGGGTGGTGTCATCCAAGCGAAAAATCGGGAGTCAGGCGGTGCAAAATTTGAAATCTGCTTTTATCGGGGGACTGCTTAATGCAGCCCCTTTTTAAGTGACATTTTTGTAATGAAAAAGTAATGAAGCAGTCACTTGGCTTTGCTATACTGAATTGCAAAAATATATGGAGGAACTTTTTATGGAGATATTAAGAGTAGAGAATATCTGCAAAACCTATGAAATGGACAATGCTCCTGTCCATGCTTTGTCAGATGTTTCTTTTTCCGTCGATAAAGGAGAGTTTGTTGCAATCATTGGAGCATCTGGGTCTGGCAAGTCTACCCTGTTGCACATTTTAGGTGGTGTTGACAGACCGACTTCGGGAAAAGTATTTGTGGATGGACAGGATGTTTATGAGCAAAATGAAGATGAATTGGCTGTATTCAGAAGAAGGCAGGTTGGGCTTGTCTATCAGTTTTATAATCTGATCCCGGTTTTGACTGTCGAGGAAAATATCACGCTGCCGATTCGATTGGATGGGCGTAAAATCAATCAGGAGCGTTTGAAAGAACTGCTATCCACACTCAAACTGGTAAAGCGTAGAAAGCACCTGCCAAGTCAGTTATCCGGCGGTCAACAACAAAGAGTGGCAATCGGACGAGCGTTGATTAACGCACCTGCGATTATCCTTGCGGATGAGCCAACGGGAAATCTGGACACGGAGAACACAAGGGATATTATGAAACTTCTGCGTGAATCCAATGAAGTCTATCGCCAGACAATGATCCTGATTACCCATGACCGTGAAATCGCAATGCAGGCAGACCGTATTCTGGAAATTCAGGATGGCAGACTTGTGAGGGATGAGGTGATACGCTGATGAATATGATTTTCATGCTTACACTCAGGAATCTGTTGTCGAATAAAAAGCGTACCCTACTCACACTTTTAACCATTCTTTTGTCAATCAGTATGATAACCGCTATTCTCTGTGGGGGATGGTCGTTGGTTGATTTTTTGAAAGAGAAAGAAAAAGTGTATGGTGGCGATTATGACTACTACATGGAGGATTTGACTTGGGAGCAGGTTCAAGAGCTATATAGTCAAAACAATGTAGGCGAAGTTTCGCTTCTCCGCTTTGCCGGAAACAGTTTTTACGGGGAGAAATCCAACAGTACAATGCTCTCCGTTGGCGAGATTGACGAGAACTTTACCCAAAGATTTTCGTTAAATCAGTATTTGCTTGCAGGGCGTTTCCCGCAAGATGAAAATGAGATTGTTATTTCAGAATCTTTTTTGAAGAAAAACAACATGAATACAGAGATTGGAGATACGATTTCTTTAACTCTTGGTTCAAGAATTTGGGATGAATATAATGCCCAGCTTTCCGGGCTGACAAATTATAGGGGCGAAGAAGAAAGCTTCGTTCCAACAAAAGAGAAAGCGTATGTAGTTGTTGGTATTCTGTCAGATGTGAATGACTCAAAAATCGCAGCAAACTATAATGCCTTTGCAGGTGTTGACAAAACGGCATCCGATTTTGCTGCGTATGTCAAGGCAAAGAATTTATCCAATTCGATCTATACAGAAGCCGAAGAAGTGGCTGCGGCAGTAGACAGTCATGTAGCAAAGTTTCATTCGGAATTGTTAGTCTATCATGGAATTACCGGGGGTAAAGGAGCTGCAAAACTGATTGCTTTGGTGGTCATGGTCGTTTGTCTTTTGATGGCTGCATCTGCTTCAATGATCAGCAACGCCCTCTCCATTTCCTTACAGGAACGAATTAAGCAGATGGGAATGCTATCCAGTATTGGAGCCACAAAAGGGCAAAAACGCCTTAGCGTATATTTAGAAGCCTTCCTTTTGGGAGTGGTGAGCATACCCTTTGGATTGGTTGTTGGTATCCTGCTATCTGCTCTGTTATTAAGTGTGGTCAGGGCAGCTTTTGGAGAAACATTCACTTTTGGCATCGTAGAACTGTCCTTGAAGGTAAACGGATTGATCCTGCTCGTCAGCGGATTATCCGGCATTGCTTCTTTGTACTTCGGAAGTAGAAAGCCTGTGAAGCAAGCAGCTAAAATTACAGTTATTGAAGCGATCCGCCAGTCTAACAATGCGGTATCAAGAAAGAAATTCCGTGACGGAAAAATCGTTTCTTTGGTTTTTGGCATTTATGGTTCGTTAGCAGCAAAAAATATTAAGCGTAATCCAAAACGCTTCCGAGCGATTACCGGCTCTATTTTCTTGTCGGTGGTAATTGCCCTTTCCTTATATAGTTTCTCTGATTTTATGCTTTATCAGACATCCTTGGATATGAAGGAGGACGGTTCCTGTTATACTGATGTGATTTCGATGATTCAATACAAAGATATTCCTGTCGCAATCGGGGCATTATCGGATGAAAATATCACTGCGGATGTTTCCTATTCTTTTCAGCGATATATGACCGCTGAATTTTCGCAGGAACAAATCAATCCTGATATGCAAGGATATTTTATCAATGGTACGAAAGCAGAGGTATATGTCGTAGGATTGGACGAAGAACATTTTGTCTCTTTTTGCGATGAAAATGGATTCAGTCTGGATGTGACAAATTTCAATCATGGAATTTTGCTCAATCAGACTATGGGATACTATAATTCGGCACAAAATCGGGTAATTGCAGGCTCACCGTTTCTTATTGAACCGGGAACAGAAATCATTCCGCTGGGGGCATCCGAGGATGCCTTGCCGATTATCGTGGAAGAAATCGTTTCAGAAGAAAATGCAAATATCCAATCCATGTTTGTGAGAGATCGAGCTGTCCTCATCGTGCCTTTAAGTTATTTTAACTTGCTGATAGATGATAACGCCTATGTGGAAATGAGAATACAGACAGCACAGCATAAAGAAGCAATGGAATGTCTGGCTGACAGAGGATTTCCGCAAACTGTGGACATTGCAGCCGCAACGAATAATTCCAGACAGGTATATACGATTGCAAAACTGGTAATCTGCCTGTTCTCGATCCTGATGACGGTTATTATCAGCTTGAATGTTTGTAACACTATCTCGAATACGATTCATTTGAGAAGAAGCGAATTTGCTGTTCTGCGTTCTGTTGGTATGACTGCCAAAGGATTAAAATGTACGCTATTGCTCGAAGCTGTTTTGTACGGCGTAAAAGCATTGGTTCTTGCGTTGCCTGTGAGCTTTTTGATTCATTGTGCTATCTACTACTTCATATCGTCGGGTATGACACCATTTGCTTTTTATATGAACGGCGGTATTTATGCTCTTGCAGTTATGGCTGTCGGCGCTATGGTATGTATCGCTATGCTGTTTGCTGTTAGAAGCGTATCAAAGGTGGAAATTGTAGAGGAACTGAAATTGAGCAATATGTAATCATTCAATCTAACAAAGCAACTGAAACAGAGGTAATAGAAATTGCGTAAAAAGAAACTGGTAAAGAGAGTTGCAGGCATTGCTTTGACTGTTGGTGCAGTTATACTTGCCATTGTATGTGTTGGTAAAGTAAATCGCATTCAGAACGAAAAAGATATTATTGGCACATGGAAGGATGCAAATGCTGAGGAGATATTTACCTTTCAAGAAAACGGGGAACTTGCTGTGAGTAAAGATATGCCCGATTCGGGTCTATCCTGCGGTGACGCATATTATAGTTTTTCTTACTCGGATATAATCTGTGTTACACAGGGAAATAGTAGTGTAGAATTTGAGATAGAAGTAGATCAAAACGAATTGAAAATCTTCTTCATGGGACAAGAATATCTGGAATTGGAAAAGTAATGATTACAAATAAAAGAAAACCATTGAGCCGATAATTCGCATCCTCTGCGGACTAACGGCTCTGCATATATTTTGAACGCTATTTTCAGAAACATTGTGTTTTGCAGAAAAGCCCCTTGACAAATTCCATCTCAAAAGGCGATGCTTATGGAGTATGCCACACGCAACGGTTTCGGGAATTGCCAGTACTATGTCGATGATGGTTACAGCGGCACGAACTCTGACCGCCCTGCCTTTCAGGAACTTCTGGATGATATCCGGGATGGAAAGGTAGCGACCGTCATTACCAAAGACCAGTCCCGACTTGGACGCAACCACATCGAAACCGGAACGTATATGGAGATATTCTTTCCTGAACACGGTGTCCGCTATATTGCAATCAACGATGGTTATGATTCCAACGAGCAATCCCAGATGGATATTGCCCCGTTCCGAAACATCATCAATGAAATGTACGCCAAAGACACTTCCCGAAAAATCAAGAGTGCCCTTCGGACACGCAAGAAAAGCGGAAAGTATATCTCCAGCAACGCACCGTTTGGCTACCAGAAAGACCCTGCCGACCACAATCACCTTGTGATCGACCCGAACACCGCCCCCGTTGTTGAGTATATCTATTCAATGGCAGAGGAAGGGCTGGGGCTTCACCGCATCGCCAAGCGGCTCCACGATGAAAAAGTCTTGAAGCCGTGTTACTACAAGAAAGAGATGTTTGGCCGCTTTATTGATGATGAAAAGATGTATGATTGGGACAGTGCCTATATCAGTCAGGTTCTGCACAGCCCAGTCTACGCCGGACACATCATCTACGAAGCCAAGCCCACCGTGTCCATGAAATCCAAAAAGCGGCGTTATATTCCGTTTGAAGAACGCGCTATCGTTCCGAATACACATGAAGCAATCATCCCACAAGACCGCTGGGAAAACGTGCAGCGAATCCTTTACAGCCGTTCCGGTTGTTTTATGTGTGATAAGACCGACTACGACAATATCTTCAAGGGCATCGTCCGTTGTGCAGACTGCGGCAGAACGATGTTAGTCAAGGTCGAGCACAGGCGCAAACGCAACAGTGTTCTGGATCAGACCTTTTATTGTTGCAGCACTTATCGGAAATATGGTGCGAAAGCCTGTGACTCTCACAACTTGGAAGCCCGTGTTCTGCATGAAGCTGTCTTTGCGGACATTCAGGCACACGCAAAGGCCGCTGTGAGCAATCGGGAAGCCCTTGTGAAGAAGATTGCAAATCAGATGCACCTCCGGGTGTCCTCTGACCGGGCGCAGCACAAACGGGATTTGAAGCAGTGTAAAGCACGAATCGCAGAAATCGAAGACCTGTATGCAAAACTTTATGAGGACGTATCAAAGGGACTTCTCCCGGAGAAACGTTTTCAAATGCTTGCAGATCGCTACGACAAAGAACAGGCTGAACTGACCGAGAAGATTGAGCAGTACGAGCGGGAAGGCCGTGCTGAACACGATCAGCTGGACAAGATTCAGGATTTTATTGATGAAGTCAGCAAGTACGCTGGCATCACCGAACTGAACTAAAAGATTCTGCATCAGCTGATTGACAAGATTCTGGTATCCAAAGCGGAAAAGGTCGATGGCGAATACGTCCAGAAAATCCAGATTTTCTACCGCTTTATCGGTCCATTGGATGCCATCGAGTAACAAAGTCAGAAAAGTCACCTCCGAGAACTATCCTACAGACGGTGGGGCAGGAGGTGAGCAGCCGCTTGACGTTCAGCAGCAGAATTTCGCAATCCTCCTCTGCCACCACGCTGATGTTCAGGATGGCACCGGGGGTGGCGGCGTAAGGCTCCCCGAAAAAGTCTCCGGTATTGCACTTGGACAGGATATTGCGGTGTCCCCAAAGATCTTCCTGTATCACAAGGGTAGAGCCGGACAGCACAAGTCCCATGACCTCCGTGGAATCTCCGGCACGGAAAATGTAGGAGCCCCGGGGGCGGGTGATTTTCGTTGCACTGACGCAGTGCAGGATGGACAAAATTTCATCGTCGGTAAGCCCGGTAAAGAAGGGGCAGTTCCGCAGAACAGGCAGATATTTTTGCATAAAAGCCTCCTTGTTGGAATTCAAACAGACAAGTTGCCTTTAGTATACTATAATAAAGCTGCAAATGCAAAAAACACCCACAACAGGAGAGTATAGATATGATTCGGAAGATCATCCATATTGACGAAGAAAAATGCAACGGCTGCGGCTTGTGCGCAACCGCCTGCCACGAGGGAGCCATCGACATCATCAACGGCAAGGCAAAGCTGGTGCGGGAAAATTTCTGCGATGGCTTTGGCGACTGTCTGCCGGGCTGCCCCACCGGAGCCATTACCTTTGAAGAGCGGGAAGCCCCCGCCTACGACGAGGCGGCGGTGCAGGAGAACAAAAAGAAAAAGGAGCTGCAGGAAAAGATGAAGCATCTCCACGAGGGCGGCTGCCCCGGCTCCCGGATGCGGACGCTGGAACAGCCGGAGACCGCTGCCGAAAGTGTGGCTTCTGCTCCCGTACAGCCGGTCTCCCGGCTCCGCAACTGGCCGGTGCAGATCAAGCTGGCACCTGTCCATGCGCCTTACTTTGAGGGTGCAAAACTCCTGATCGCAGCGGACTGCACAGCATACGCCTACGCCAATTTCCATCAGGAGTTTATGCGCGGCAAGGTGACCCTCATCGGCTGCCCGAAGCTGGATGCTGTGGATTACAGCGAAAAGCTCACCGAGATCCTGCGCAGCAACGACATCCAGAGCGTGACCATCCTCCGCATGGAGGTGCCCTGCTGCGGCGGCTTGGAGATGGCCGCAAAAAAGGCACTGCAGACCAGCGGAAAGTTCATTCCGTGGCAGGTGGTAACCATCTCCATTGACGGAAAAATTCTGGATTAAAAGTACAGGGCAGACCGATACCGCTTTGGCGGGAAACGTGGGATGATCCTTGCAGGAACTGGTTCGGGCTCAGAAAAACGTAGAACGATTTTTTGCGGAGGAAAAGAACACCACCGAGAAAACCCGGATCCGATAAACGAATACCGCCGAGGAGCGTTCCCAGTTGGAAGGCTCCTCGGCGGATTTTTTGTCAAGCACTGATAATAAATAATAAGTAGGATTCACAAGCATAAACTCTTGAAACGCTTCTGTCGGAATGTTACAATACATACTAGATATGTTGGTATATACTGTTCAAAAAACTGCTGACAACAGGGCATGAATCATGCTGCAATGAACTTCTTGAAACCTGTGCAATGGAAATGAAACCGGAATGAGACCGTCTGGGGCGGAGAAAGATTGGGAAAAATGAAAAACTCTGGAACGAGCGAAACCATGCAGACGCTGATGCGGAAAAGCGTCTGTGCGATGCTGAGCCTGCTGCTGTTGCTATCAGCCGTGCTCCCTGTGAAGACTGCCGCAGAAACCGCCCCTGCAAAGATCGTCCGTGTCGGCTCGTTTGAGGACACCTTCAACTATGTCAACGAGAGGGGTGCAAGAAAAGGCTACGGCTACGAATTGCTGGAAACACTATCCGGCTATACAGGCTGGCAGTTTGAGTATGTGACCTGCGATTGGTCAGACTGCTTTGAAAAACTCAAAAACGGCGAGATCGACATCATGGGCGATATTTCCTATACGGAAGACCGCGCTGAGGAGATGCTGTTTTCGGACGAGCCGATGGGGGAAGAAAAATATTACCTCTATGCTGATTTCTCGCGCACAGACATCTCCGCCTCCAACTTCAAAACGCTGAACGGCAAAAAGATCGGTGTTCTGATGGGAACGGAACCGGAAGAGATGCTGACCGAATGGGAGGAAAAACACGGCATAAAAACGGAACACGTCAACATTTCCGACAACGAGGATGTGAAGCAAAAGCTGGCAAACCACGAGATCGACTGCTTTGTTTCACTGGAAGAAGCTTTCTGGGCAGAGCTTGGCATTTCGACCATGACCCGTGTGGGAGAATCCAGCATCTACTATGCGATCAATAAGGACCGGCCTGATCTCAAGGAAGAACTGGATTATGCAATGAGCGTGTTGGACGAAGCGGATCCTTTTTATACGGCGGATCTGTATAAACGGTATTTCTCGCTGGATTATACGCCCATCCTTACGGGTGAGGAAAAGGCGTGGCTCAGAAAGCACGGCGCGATCCGGATGGGCTTTCTGACGAGTGATGGCGGCGTCAGCACCTATGACCCTGCCACCGGGGAGCTTACCGGAGCGATCACGGACTATATTCAGTTTGCAACAGGTTGTCTTGGAAATCAGGAACTGGAATTCCAGATCGTCGGCTATGACAGCATAGAAGCGGAACTCGATGCCCTGAAATCGGGCGAGATCGACATGATCTTCCATTTCGACCAGAACCCGAATCTGGCGGAAGAGTATCGTGTTGCCTGTACCAGCACAACGTGGATCACAAACCTGATGGCGGTTACGAACAAAGAGCACTTTAACGAGAGCAAGGCAAACCGCATTGCCGTTCCCCAAAACAAGCTTTCCCTGAAAAAGTACCTTGCGTTTTATTATCCGCAGTGGGAGATCGTGGACTGTGATACACAGGAGGATGCGGCAAAGCCAATCAATCTGCTTGCCGGTTCTATTGCAATGTATCAGAGCTCTGCGCGGAAGGTTACCCTGAGCGAGTTTATAAAGGATAACTTCTTTATGGTTCTGCTGATCGGCAGCATTGCCGTTGCAGTTGTTCTGCTCACGATCCTGAAGCTGCTCCAGAAGGCGCGTAAAGCCGAAGCTGCTGCAAAGAAAGCCGCAAACGATACGCAGGAGCTGAATGCAAAATTGCAGGTCGCCGTGGAAAAAGCAGAGAGTGCGAACCGCGCCAAGTCCACCTTCCTGTTCAATATGTCTCATGATATCCGTACGCCCATGAACGCCATTATCGGTTACGCAGATCTTGCCTCCCGGCATCTGGACGACCCTGAAAAGCTGGAAAAATACATGGAGAACATTCAGGTGTGCGGACAGAACCTGCTGATGCTGCTGAACAATGTTCTGGATCTCGCCCGGATCGAGAATGATAAGACGGAGATCGAATATTCGGTTTCGGATGTGGAGAAGGATTTCCGTAACTGCATTGCGATGTTCCAGAATCAGGCAGACAGCAAGGGGCAGACGCTTACGGTGACAGCACAGCTGCAGCATCCGTATGTCTATGCGGATATTCCGCACCTGACCGAGGTCTGCACGAATCTTGTCAGCAATGCAGTCAAATACACAGGTGCCTGTGGCACGATCCACTGCGATATCACGCAGAAGCCCGGCAAGAAAGAGGGCTGGTGCGATACGGTGATCACGGTTGCCGATAACGGCATCGGAATGTCGCAGGAGTTCCAGAAGCACATTTTTGAACCCTTTGAACGGGAGCGCACTTCCACCGTCAGCAAGGTGGAGGGCAGCGGCATCGGAATGGGCATCGTGAAAAAGCTGGTCGGGCTGATGGGCGGCACCGTGGAAGTGGAAAGCAAGATCGGTGTTGGCTCCACGTTTACCGTCACCATTCCCTGCCGCATTGCATCGCAGGAGGAAACACAGGCAAAACGGGATACCACTTCTTCGGACAAAAAGGGCCTGTCCGGTACAAAAATCTTGCTGGCCGAGGACAACGACCTGAATGCGGAAATCGCCGTCGAGCTGCTGCAGGAAGAGGGCTGCGCGGTAGACCGCGCCAAAGACGGCGTGGAATGTGTGGATATGCTGGAAAAAGCTGCGAACGGAACCTATCAGCTGATCCTTATGGACATCCAGATGCCTGTGATGAACGGCTACGATGCGGCAAAAAAGATACGGAGGATGGATGATCTCCCAAAAGCGGATATCCCCATCATCGCCATGACTGCAAATGCTTTTTCCGAAGATAAACAGGCGGCATTGGATGCAGGGATGAACGACCATGTTTCAAAGCCGATCAATAGGAATATCCTTGTGCCGACCATCCAGAAATATCTCTGACGCTGGGCTTCGTCCTTTGTGCGGCAGGTGCAGTTGAAAAGATTGCATAGAGTATGATAAAAGTATTATTCTTTTGTGAATTTTAGCACTCTATGCTTGACAGTGCTAAAAACGTGTGGTATAACTAGGCCGTGCTCAGGAGGAAGGGCAAAGAAGAGAGCCGCAAGGCTCCCCGGAAAGCCCCGCCGAATGGGTAACATAAAGATTTTTGACCCGACCCGAACGCCGGGATTGGAGGAATGATTTATGTTTATGCCGACTATTTTCCATGAAAACCTGTTCGATGATCTCTTTGACCCGTTCTGGAACGATGGCGCGCTGGAACGTGCGATGAACCGTGACGAGCGTGAAACCTTCGGCAAGCGCGGTGCAAACATGATGAAGACCGATGTGAAGCAGACCGCCGATGGCAACTATGATGTTGCCGTTGACCTGCCCGGCTGCAAGAAGGAAGATGTTCAGATGGAGCTGAACGACGGCTACCTGACCATTCAGGCCGTCCGCAGCCACAGCAATGACGAGAAAGATCAAAATGGCCGCTACCTGCGCCGCGAGACTTTCTCCGGCACCTGCGCCCGCAGCTTCTATGTGGGGGACGCCGTGAAGAAGGAGGACATCCACGCAAAGTTCGAGGATGGCATCCTGCACATCACGCTGCCCGCACCGCAGCAGCAGAAGGCTCTGCCTGTGAACCCCAACCTGATCGAAATTGAATAACAGCCGTGCATCGGTGTGAGGAACATCGGTGCCCAGTGTATAATGCAAAGCCCCCGGAGAGCTGAGAAAAGGCTCTCCGGGGGCTTTTTGCGTCTGCTTCGACGAAATAAATTATTTCCGGCTGGTCAACCGGTTCAGCAGCATCACGGCCAAAACGATGATGCCGATGACGAGAATGATGCCGACCATGCCGATGAACATCATGGGCAGCGTGGTCATCCACGAAGAAAGATGAAGCATATGCGTACCTCCGTTAAGCCATCAGGGTCAGGATCAGGCCGCCGGCGATGACGGATGCGATCTGCCCCGAAACATTGACGCTGATGGAGTACATCAGCAGGAAATTCTGAGAATCCTCTTCCAATCCCATCTTATTGACCACACGGCCGCTCATGGGGAAGGCCGAGATGCCGGCCGCGCCGATCATCGGGTTCAGCTTTTTGCCTTCCGGCAGGAACAGATTCAGCAGCTTTGCGAACAGCACACCGCCCGCCGTATCAAAGACGAAAGCCACCAGACCCAGTGCAAGGATGAGCAGAGTGTCGGGACGGACGAACTTGTCTGCCGTCATCTGCCCGGCCACGGTCAGGCCCAGCACAAGGGTGATGAGGTTTGCCAGAACATTCTGTGCCGTTTCACTGAGCGCATTCAACACGCCGCATTCCCGCAGCAGATTGCCGAACATCAGGAAGCCCACCAGAGCCACACTGGCAGGAGCCACCATACCGGCGATGATGGTCACCACAACGGGGAACAGAATTTTCGTCAGCTGGCTGACATTGCCTTTTTCGTAGGGCATTCGGATAAGGCGCTCTTTCCGGGTGGTCAGCAGCTTGACGACCGGCGGCTGCACGATGGGCACCAATGCCATGTAGCTGTAAGCTGCCACCATGATGGCACCGAGGTACTGGGAATTGAGAGTGTTTGCCACAAAAATGGCAGTGGGCCCGTCCGCTGCACCGATCACGGCAATGGAAGCGGCGTCCCTCAGGTCGAAGAAGAAGCCCGCCAGAAACAGGGTGAAGAAGATACCGAACTGAGCGGCGGCACCAAAGAGCATGAGCCACGGTTTTTCCAGCAGGGGGCCAAAGTCGATCATGGCGCCAATGCCAATGAAAAGCAGCAGGGGAAACAGTTCGTTGGACATTCCCGCTTCAAACAAGGCGGAAATGGGGCCGACGGTGTCCCCCTGCGTGATGGCACCCGACAGCGGCAGGTTGACCAGAATGGCCCCGAAGCCCATGGGCAGCAGCAGACTCGGCTCCATCTTTTTGGCGATGGCAAGGTAGACGAGCAGCGCACCGATGCACCACATGACCACCATCTGCCACGTCAGGTTCCCAAAGTTGGAAAACAGACTTGCGAATGTGTTCAGAAAGTTCATTTTTTCTTACCTCCTTGTGTTCCGGTACGGCGGCAAGAAAAAAGAGACTTCTGCCACAGTACCTTGTCTGTGACAAAAGTCTCAAGCGAACACATGACATCGGGCATTTCTGCCGTGATGACGCTGCCATGCAGCAGTTTCCCGAATGAAAAAACGAAAACTGCCCTTTACTCCCTTTTATCAAAGGCATTAAAACAGAAGAGGGGAAGGCTGTCAAGAGGGATACGGAAATCTTTTCTGAATCTTATCCGGTCTGGGATCGCGGCTGGTCAAAGCAGGAAAGGAAAGATGACCGTATCTGCGTGCATCGGCTGCTGAAAACAAATCGGCTGAAACAGGATTTCGTTTTCACATCACGCCTTGAAGCATCGGGGCGGAGGGGCAGATAGAAGTGGAAATGACGGTTTTGTTGTATAAAGCAAGCGGATCTGTCCTATGGATTCCTCCCTTTGTGTGATATGATTGCATCAATGAAAAGGAGGAATGCAAGATGATCCACCTGTTGCTGGCCGTGATCTATGTGTCGTTTATCAGTCTGGGATTGCCGGATTCCCTTCTGGGGGCGGCGTGGCCGTCCATTTATCAGGGGCTCAGGGTCCCGGTCTCCTATTCCGGCGTGATCTTCTGCATCATCTCGATGGGGACGGTGATCTCCAGCCTGCAAAGTGACCGACTGACCCGGAAATTCGGGGCGGGCGGCGTCACAGCCATCAGTGTGGCCATGACGGCGGCGGCGCTGTTCGGCTTCTCCGCCAGCAATTCGTTCTGGGCTTTGTGCCTGTGGGCCATTCCCTACGGCCTCGGTGCCGGGAGCGTGGATACGGCCCTCAACAACTACGTGGCGCTCCACTTCGCCAGCCGCCACATGAGCTGGCTCCACTGCATGTGGGGCATTGGTGCCTCAGTCGGGCCGTACATCATGGGGGCTGCCTTGACGCGAGGCGCCGGGTGGCAGATGGGCTACCGTATCATCAGCGGGATGCAGGTGGTACTGACGATCATGATCGTTCTGAGTCTCCCGCTCTGGAAGGCCAAAACGACTGCGGACGCAGGGGAGCAGGAAGCGGCCCCCGCAAAGGCTCTGACCCTGAAACAAATTTTCCGCATCCCCGGAGTGAAAGAGGTTCTGGTCACATTTTTCTGTTACTGCTCGCTGGAGCAGACCACGAGTCTGTGGGCCAGCAGCTATCTGGTACTGAACAGGGGCATCTCCCCGGAAACCGCCGCCAGCTTTGCCAGCTTGTTTTTCCTCGGCATCACTGCGGGCCGAGCCCTCTGCGGCTTTTTGACCCTGAAGCTGAACGATGCACAGATGGTTCGGATGGGCCTTGGCTTGATCGCGATGGGGGTGGTGCTCCTGCTGCTGCCGCTGGGGGAAACGGCGGCCTTGGCGGGGCTGCTGCTGGTCGGCTTCGGCTGCGCACCCATTTACCCCAGCCTGATCCATGCGACGCCGGGCCGTTTCGGGGCGGAAAATTCACAGGCGATCATCGGGGTGCAGATGGCAAGCGCCTACATCGGCAACTGCCTGATGCCGCCGCTGTTCGGCGCGGCCGCAAACCATACCACCATCGCCATTTTTCCCTATTATCTGCTGGTGATCCTGATCCTGATGGGGGCGATGCACGAGACGCTGCAAAAGGGAACGAAAGCGGGGCACTAAAACATTCGACCGGCAGATACGACCGGCTCTGAAAGACAGAGGGCAAATCGGGCCGCCGGATTTGTGCAAAACAGCTCTGGCCTTTTTCTGCGGGGCGTGATACACTAAAGCCATCCAGAATAGGGAGGTCAAGACTATGGAATTTCATGAAGTTGTGAAAGATCGTTATTCCTGCAAAGGGTTTGGCCCCGGCAAAGTTCCCGCCGAGAAGCTGAACGCCATCCTCGAAGCGGGCCGCCTTGCGCCGACGGCCAAGAACCTGCAGGAGCAGCGGATCTATGTGATCCAGTCTGAAGAGGGTCTGGCAAAGATCGACGCTGCCACGCCCTGCCGCTACGGCGCCACCACCTGCGTGGTGGTGGCCTTTGACCGGAACAATACCTTTACCTACCCCGGCGGGAAGCGGAACTCCGGTGTGGAGGATGCCTCCATCGTGGCGACCCACCTGATGCTGGCCGCCGCCAACGAGGGGGTGGACAGCTGCTGGCTGAACTTCTTCGACCCGGACAAACTGGCCGAGGCGCTGGGGCTGCCGGAGAACGAGGAGATCCTGATGATCCTCGACCTTGGCTACGCCGCCGAGGGCACCAAGCCCTTGCCCAACCACGCTTCCAGAAAGCCGCTGTCGGAGACGGTCGCGTACCTGTGATCCGGCCATGAAGCGCACGGCGTATTATCATCTGCCCGGCCTGTTCGAGTTTTATGAGCTGTACCGCGTCTTTCTGCCGTTGTTCCGCACCCATCGGGAGTATTTTTACGATTGGTGCGAGATCGGTTCGCTCTACGGTGCCCCGTCGGACTGCATCTGGGGCGGGGGACGCACCGGCTTCGGCAGCGCCGACCCCGGCGAGGTCCTTGCTTTGACGCAGGAGTACGGCATCTCCGCCCGCCTGACGTTCAGCAACTCTCTGCTGCGGGAAGAGCACCTTGCCGACCCGAAGTGCAATGCCCTTTGCGCCCGGTTTGCGGCCGGCGGCGGGGTGCAAAGCGGCGTCATCGTCCACTCGGAATTGCTGCTGGATTACCTAAAACGGACCTATCCGGCGCTGTACTTCGTCTCCTCCACCACCAAGGTGCTGACGGAGTTTCCCCAGCTTTTGCAGGAATTGCAGCGGGAGGAGTTCCGCTATGTCGTGCCGGATTTCCGCCTGAACAAAGCCTTTTCGGAGTTGGACGCTCTGCCGCAGACGCTGAAGGACAAGGTGGAGTTTCTCTGCAACGAGTGCTGCTGGGTCGGCTGCACCGACCGGAAACGGTGCTATGAGAATGTCAGCCGCAAAAACCTCGGTGAGCCCTGCCCGGATCACCGCTGTGCCGCGCCGAAGGCGGCAGAGGGCTACCGCTTCTCCAAGGCGATGGCAAGCCCCAGCTTCATCGGCGTGGAGGACATCCGGGACTGCTACCTGCCCATGGGCTTTTCGCAATTCAAAATCGAGGGCCGCGGCCTTGGCAGCGCCCTGATCTTGGAGTTTCTGCTCCACTATCTGACCAAACCGGAATACCAGCTCCACGTCCGGGAGGCTGTCTATCTGGACAACATGCTCGATCTGTTCTGAGCGGTCGCCTGCTTTTATAATGTAAAAGAGGCTGTTGCACGTCGTTTTAGTCGAACATGCAGCAGCCTCTTTTTATTCATCGAACACGGCGTCCTCAGGCGAGGTCGGCGAGAATGCCCGGCCAAAGGGCTTCCTCCTGCCGCATGACGGCGAAGGCACAGTCCAGATACATCTTGTTGGCGGCGGAGATGATGGTGCTGCGGAGCAGCAGCTTTTCCTCCCCGGCGTCTTCGGCAAGGTCCCGGATGGTGTGGCGCAGGCCGAAGACGTAGGGCAGACAGTTCTCCAGCTCGTCGCAGAAATAATCGTAAGCCTGTGCGGCGGAGAAGTGCTGCCGCTGCATTTTGAACAGGGTGTCGATATTTTCCATCGAGAGGACGGTTTTGGAGACGACGATGTAGATCAGGCTGGCCAGCTGCTCGCGGGTGTATTTTTTCTTGACGGGGTGGCTGATGATCCCTTTCTTGACATAGTTGCTCACCATGGAGGCGGTGAGCTCCACCCCTTGAAACGAACGAAAATACCCGTTGACGAACTGAACGGTCTGGTCGAGATACAGCCCAACGGAAGGCAGCTCCTCGTACCGGGGCAGGGCAAAATCCACGGCACAGGCCGCAATGCGGCGGTTCGATTCTTTTTTCATGCGGATAGTATAGCGTATTTTTCCAGCAGGGTCAATGGGTTTGTGAAATCTTTTGAAAGAATTCGCGAAAACAGTTGACAGGTTTTTGAAAAACTGATATCATGTCTCCGACAACCATGAAGACGTGGCGGCGCATCCGGCCGCTGAAAGGGAGAGATCGCTTATGAAGACCAAGATCGTTGTGGACTCCGCCGCAAACCTGTATGCGCTGGAGGGCGTGGACTTCGCCTGTGTCCCGCTGAAGATCATCACCGACCATGAGGAGTACCGCGACGACGGCACGCTGGACGCTGTGGGCATGGCAACGGCCCTGCGCACTTACAAAGGAAAGACCTCCACCTCCTGCCCGAACGTCAGCGACTGGCTGGAGGCTTTCGAGGGAGCCGACGAGGTGTATGCCATCACCATCACGGGCACCCTGTCCGGCTGCTACAATGCGGCCCAGTTGGCGGCGGAAGAATACCAGCAGGAGCACCCCGGCAAGCGGGTCTTCGTGCTGGACAGCCTGTCCACCGGCCCGGAGCAGCAGCTTCTGGCTGAGCACCTGCGGGATGAGCTGGCGGCTGGGAAGGACTTCGACGCCATCTGTGCGGAGATGCTCCGCTACCACGAGCACACGCATCTGCTCTTCTCGCTGGAATCGCTGGCGAATCTGGCCCGCAATGGCCGGGTGAAGCCCGCCGTCGCCGCTGTGGCGCGGGTGCTGGGCATCCGGGTCATTGGTCAGGCCAGCGCGGCGGGAGAGCTGGACGTTATTTGCAAAACGCGGGGGGAGCACGGCGCACTGGAACGCATCGTGCTGGAACTCAAGGAGCACGGCTATGCCGGCGGCCGGGTGATCGTCTCCCACTGCAGCAACCCCGCCGCCGCTGAGCGCCTCAAGCATATGATCGAGGCGGTCTTCGAGGGCGCACAGGTCGTTGTGAACCCCTGCGGCGGCCTGTGCAGCTACTACGCTGAGCTGGGCGGGCTGCTGGTTGGGTATGAGGACGCAGAGGCGTAAGAAAGCCGCCTTGCAAACCGAGCCAAGCTGCGCTATACTATCTCCATCATAAGAGCCGCGGGGCGGCGGGGGAGGGGTGCAGCGTGTTCAGACTGCCATTCGTTAAATTTTTCAGCCGGATCATCAATCGGGCCACCGTCACCATTGCACTGGTGCTTTTGCAGGCGGCGTGGCTGCTGTGGGCGTTCTGGGCTTTCACCACGGGCCGGGTCTGGCTGAACGGTCTGCTGAAGGCGCTGAGCATCTGCATCGTGCTGTACCTTGTCCGGAAGGACGAAAACAGCGCTTACAAGATCGGCTGGATCGTTTTGATCGGGCTGCTGCCGCTGCTGGGCGGCGCGCTTTACCTCGCCTTTGGCAATAAGGCCCCGGCCAAGGGGCTGCGCACCCGGATGCAGAAGGTGGAACGGGCTCACACCGCCGACCTTGCCCCGCAGGAGGACCAGACCGACACGCTGGAACGGTCGGCCAAAAACCTGAGCCGCTACGTGGAAAAATACGGCCCCTACCCGGCGTGGAAGCACACGGACGCGGAATATTTCCCCAGCGGCGAGGCCATGTACCCCAAACTGCTGGCCGACCTCGAAAGGGCGGAAAAGTTCATCTTTCTGGAATTTTTCATCGTTAAGACTGGCATCATGTGGGACGGCGTGGAGACCATCCTCAAGCGGAAAGCCGCCGCGGGGGTGGACGTCCGGCTCATCTACGATGATTTCGGAAGTCTGCTGGGGCTGCCGACGGATTTCATTGTTCGGATGGAGCGCAGCCGCATCCGCTGCATCCCCTTCAACCCGGTGGTGCCGCTGGTGTCGCTGGTCATGAACCACCGCGACCACCGGAAGATCGCGGTCATCGACGGCAACATTGCCTACACGGGCGGCGTCAACCTTGCCGATGAATATATCAACGCCGAGCGCCGGTTCGGCTACTGGAAGGACGCCGCCATCCGGCTGGAAGGGGCGGCGGTCTGGAACTTTACGGTCATGTTCCTCAACAGCTGGAATGCCTTCCGCCCGCAAGAAACGGATTACGCTCCCTTTGCGCCCACGAAGCTGCCCGAAACCTCGGACGGCATCGTGCAGCCTTACTCGGACAGCCCGCTGGACGAAGAGCCGCTGGCGGAGACGGTCTACCTGAACATCCTGAACCAAGCGCAGCAGTATATCTACATCTATACGCCTTACCTTGCGGTGGGCGAAGAAATGCTCGATGCGCTGAAAAATGCGGCCAAGCGCGGGGTAGATGTCCGGCTGGTGCTGCCCGGCATCCCGGACAAAAAGCTGGTGTTCCGGCTGAGCCGGTCCTACTATGTGCCGCTGCTCCGGGCGGGGGTGCGCATTTATGAGTTTACCCCCGGCTTCCTCCATTCGAAGTGCTACGTCAGCGATGACCATCTGGCGGTGGTGGGCAGCATCAACATGGACTACCGCAGCCTGTTTCTGCACTTCGAGTGTGGGGCGCTGCTCTACAACAACAGTCAGGTCATCGCCCTGCGGGACGATGTGCTGGCCACGCTCCCCCGGTGCCGCGAAGTGAGCCTCTCCGACTGCCGCACCTCCCTCGTCGGCACCCTGTTGGATAGTGTGCTGCGGCTGCTCAGCCCGCTGATGTGATACCAACATCTGACGGCGCTTTTTGTGGCAGCAGGGCGTAAAGTGCTGAATTGCAAACCTTGCGGACTGCCAAGGCCTCTCACTTTGGGAGAGGTGGCATCGCGAAGCGATGACGGAGAGGGCAAGGACGCTGACAAGAACGCACCGCGTCAGTTTAGATCAAGCCTTTCGGAAGTCTGCCCCATCGTAAGCGCCCTCTAAACCGGGGCAAAGTCTCCCCGCCAGCATCCTCGCCCTCTCAGGCGCTTCGCGCCAGCTCCCCCAAAGTGGGAGCCATTGGCAAAGGCGTGAAGTCTGAGCGTAACGCCTTCGGCTCCCTTGCGGCAGCAGGGCCTTTGTTTATGACTGCGTTCGATAAGGCGAGGGCAAGCCCCGCTGACGAATAAGAAAATCCTTACCGGATATACTATTCCTAAACCTATCCGGAAAGGAAGCGTATCTATGAGAAAACCAAGGGTTCTTTGGGGCTGTGCGCTGGCGGCGGCGCTGCTGTTGACTTCCTGCGGGAAAAACAATGCAGGGTCGTCGGGTTCCGGCAGCATGAGCGGGGCGGCCAGCGGGAGCAGCTCGGCTTCCCAGACAACGGCGGCGTGGAAGACCGGCCTCGGCGTCATCACCGAGGCATCGGAAGAGGACCGCACCGGGAGCATCGAGTTGGTGGCGGCGGCGGTGCTGCTGGATGGCGACGGGAAAATTTCCGGCGTGAAGCTGGATGAGCTGGAAACTACCTTTTCTGCGGGTGGCGACGGCGCTGTAAACCTACCCAAGGATTACCGCACCAAGCGCCAGAAAGGGGACGACTACCCGCTGGCGGCGGCGTCCTCCCTGAAAAAGGGCTGGGCAGAACAGGCCGATGCCTTTGCGGATTACCTCATCGGCAAAACGCCTGAAGAGGTGTCCATGCTGAAACTGGACAACGACGGCAAGGGGACGGACCCGGACCTGCTGTCCGAGTGCACCATCGCAGTGGACCACTACCGGGACGCCATCTCGAAAGCGTGCAGCAGCGCCAAGGTGCTGGGCGCGGCCAAGGGAGACCGGGTCTCGCTGGGCATTGAGGCCGTGAATGCGACTTCGGATGTGACCGCCACCGATGACAAGGACGTGAATGCGGGGATCGACGTGAGCATGGTGGCCGTGACGCTGGACGCCGACGGCCGCGTGACCAGCGCCGTGGCCGACATGGCCGAACCGGCCCTCACCGTGATGTCCGACGGCGGCATCAAGGCCCCGGACATGGTGGAGACCAAGCTTGAACAGGGCGACCGCTACGGGATGCGGGGGGCCTCTTCCATCGACAAGGAGTGGTATGAGCACAGCGAGGGCTTCTGCAGCTACCTCAAGGGCAAGACCCGCGCCGAGGTGGCCGACATCCCCTCCGACGGCTCGGATGCCGACCTGATGGCCCTCTGCACGATCTCGATTGAGGACCTGCAGAAAGCCGCTCTGGACGCTATGGCGGCGGTCAACTGAGCCAAGACGAGCAAAAGAAAATCGGGCTGTTGCAAAACTCCCTCAGTCACGGCTTCGCCGTGCCAGCTCCCTCTCGGAGGGAGCCTTGGCGTAACGGTGAGCTGTGAAAGCCTCCCTCATTGAGGGAGGTGGCATCGCGTCAGCGATGACGGAGGGAGTTCCGCAACAGCTTTTTTGCGCAAAACGCCCAGAAAGAGCGCCGAAAGGCAGACGTCTTCCGGCATTCTGCGAAAAATCCCGTTTTCCTCTTGCCAAACGCGGCAAAACGCGCTATTCTATAGTCACGATTTAGCTCTTTAGCATGATAAAGCAATAAAATAAGCTCGTTGAGGAGGGCTTCTGGGATGAGGATGAAACGCATTCTTTCGATGATGGTGGCCGGTGCGCTGGCACTGGGCCTTGCAGCCTGCGGCGGTGCCGCTTCCACTTCCACGGCAGCTTCGGCTTCCGCATCTGCGGCGGGGTCCGCTGCTTCCGCTTCGGCAGATAGCGACCTCGATTACATCAAGGGCAACGGCAAGATGGTCATCGGCTACACCGTGTATGAGCCGATGAACTATACCGACGACAACGGCACCTTCACCGGTTTCGATACTGAGCTGGCTACCGCCGTCTGCGAGAAGCTGGGCGTTGAACCGGAGTTCGTGGAGATCAACTGGGATACCAAGGTCGTGGAGCTGGACGCCAAGAGCATCGACTGCATCTGGAACGGCCTGACCCTGACCGATGACATCAAGGCGAACGCCGCCACCACCAAGCCCTACGCCAAGAACGCGCAGGTCGTGATCGTGAAGGACGGCACGGAGTATTCTTCTACCGCCGACCTTGTGGGCAAGACCGTGGTCGCCGAGGCCGGTTCCGCCGGTGAGGCCGCCATCGAGAGCGACGAGAATCTGGCACAGGCCGATTATATCGCCAAGAACGTCCAGACCGACTGCCTGATGGAGGTTGCCGCCGGTACCGCCGACGCTGCGGTTCTGGATATGACGCTGGCCAACGCCATGATCGGCGAGGGCACCGACTATGCCGGCCTGAAGATCGTGGACGAGCTGAACGCCGAGGAATACGGCGTGGCCTTCCGCAAGGGCAGCGACGCCGCCGAGGCCGTCAACGAGGCCTTCGATGAACTGAAAGCCGACGGCACCCTCGGCGCTCTGGCTGAAAAGTACGAGCTGACGCTGGCCGACTAAGTAAAAAAATCCTTCCGTCATCGCTGCGCGATGCCACTGCCCCCTTCTGGCCAATCGTGCCACCTCCCCCGGCCGGGGGAGGCTTTCTCTGAGAGGGGGCTGGCCGCGAAGCAGACTGGGGGAGTTTTGCCGTCGAAAAAACTGATGGATAGGTGTGTTTTTTGTGTCTGTGATTCTTGAGCGCCTTTCCGGCGCGTTCCTGCTCAACTGTGAGCTTTTTGCGCTGACGCTGCTGTTCGCGCTGCCGCTGGGCCTCGTGGTGGCCTTTGGCTCCATGAGCCGCTGCAAGCCCCTGTCGGCTGTGGTCAAGACCTTCGTCTGGATCATCCGCGGCACCCCGCTGATGCTGCAGATCATCGTCATCTACCTCGGCCCCGGTCTGCTGGGCATGACGAACCCGTGGCCTACCGGCTCCGGCGGGCGGATGGTGGCAGCGGTGGTGGCCTTTGTCATCAACTATGCGTGCTACTTCTCGGAGATCTACCGCGGCGGCATCGAGGCTGTGCCCAAGGGCCAGACCGAGGCCGGGCAGGTGCTGGGCATGACCAAGCCCCAGATCTTCTTCAAGGTGACCTTATTACAAGTGATCAAGCGCATCCTGCCCCCCATGGGCAACGAAATCATCACCCTCGTCAAGGATACTTCGCTGGCCAACACCATCGCCAACAAGGAGATCATCATGATGGCGAAGGAGTACAGCGCCAAGGGCCTGATCTGGCCGCTGTTCTCCACGGCCATCTTCTTCCTCGTGTTCGTGGGCGTGCTGACCATCCTGTTCAACTGGCTTGAGAAAAAGCTCGATTATTTCCGCTGCTAAGGAGGAACGATATTATGGCATTGCTCGAAGCCTCCGGCATCGGGAAAAATTTTGAGGAGACCCATGTCCTGAAGGACATCTCTCTGACCTTGGAAAAAGGCGAGGCGCTGGCCATCATCGGCTCGTCGGGTTCCGGTAAAACGACGCTGCTGCGCTGCCTGAACTTCTTGGAGCGCCCGGATACCGGCGTCATCAAGGTGAACGGCGAGACCATGTGGGACGCCGCCGACCCCGCCACCCAGAAGGAGAGCGAGATCCGAAAAAAGCGGCTCCACTTCGGCTTGGTGTTCCAGAACTTCAACCTCTTCCCGCAGTACACCGCCCTGCAGAACGTGATGCTGGCGGGGGAGCTGCTGGCGAAGGAGCGCCCGGACTACAAGGTCAACAAAAAGGCCATCCACGCCGAGCTGGAGCAGCAGGCAAAGGAGCTGCTGGGCCAGATGGGCCTGTCCGAGCGGGCGAACCACTACCCGCACCAGCTCTCCGGCGGCCAGCAGCAGCGGGTGGCCATTGCCCGCGCGCTGGCTCTCCACCCGGACATCCTCTGCTTCGACGAACCGACCTCGGCCCTTGACCCGGAGCTGACCGGTGAAGTCCTGCGCGTCCTGCGGGACCTTGCCGACCGCAAGACCACCATGATCATCGTCACCCACGAGATGCACTTCGCCCGCGATGTGGCGGACCGCATCCTCTTCATGGATGGCGGCGTGGTGGTGGAAGAGGGCCCTGCCAAAGAGCTCATGGACCACCCCAAAGAGGAGCGCACAAAGCAGTTCCTCGCCCACTATTCTGAATGACCACATCTGCCCCCGGAGAGCTTGCCTTTCCGGGGGCGTTTTGCGTCTTTTCGTGGATTCTACTACTGGTCGGTTGCGGTTTGGGCGCGGTTTTGCTACACTGGTACCAACAAAACCGGACAGGGGAGGACGACACGATGGAGCAGAACTTCGAACTAAACAAGCAGGCGTTCGGGGCGTTTCTGGCGCAGCTGCGGCGGGAAAAGGGCTGGACGCAGAAGGACCTTGCGGAGCGGCTGTACGTTTCAGATAAGGCCGTCAGTAAGTGGGAGCGGGGGCTGAGCGTGCCGGACGTCTCCCTGCTCCTGCCGCTGGCCGAACTGCTGGGAATTTCGGTGACGGAGTTGTTGGAAGGTCGGCGGCTGGAGGAGCAGCAGCTCCCAGCCAATGAGGTGGAAGCGCTGGTCAAAAAGGCGCTGACCATCCCCAAGGAGCCGGTGGAAGTCCGGCGTGGACGAGTGAAAAAATACCTGCCGGTGTATCTGGTCTGCAACGTGCTGGGCGCGGTGGAAGCGCTGGCTGTCTGGAATCTGGGATGGGTGTCTGAAAAAATGGGAACGCTGTTGTGGGTCAGCTGCTTTTTCGGGTTCTTTTTCGGAGCATACTATTTTTTTACAGAGGAAGTTCTTCCAAGCTACTATGATGAAAACCGCATCAATTACATTGCGCAGGGTGCGTTCCGGATGAATATTCCGGGAGTCTATTTCAACAATCATAACTGGCCGATTATTTTGCGGTGGGCACGGATCTGGACGGTCGTCACCGCACTGGCCATGCCGCCGCTGTTTGCGGTCGGAACATGGATCGGAAAACGGGTCGGCGTGGAGCTCGGCTGGGTGATTTGGGCGCTATATCTTGGAAGCATGGTTCTGTCCATCATTGTTCCGGCAAAAAAGTATGAATTTCATGCCCGTCTATGATCCTCTGCCTTGCTGGCCGCATCGGCAAAATTGGCGCTTCGGCCAAGAAGGGGGCGTGCGGGGAACCGCGGATTTTTGTGCTCCATGCAGTAAAAGGACGTTTTGCATCGTTTTATAGAGCGAAAGGATGTGTGTTCTATGAAACGGAGACGTTCTGCGCAAAAGCGCCGCACGCGGCGGCGGTGGCTGATTTTTCTGCTGATTTTGCTGGCGCTGCTGCTGTTCTGGCCCCGGCGGGTCAGTCTGGAAGGACTCATCAGCCCTGAAGCGGTTCTGATGGACGCGGACAGCGGGGAAGTGCTGGCCGCAAAAAACGCGGATGCGTCCATCTATCCGGCGTCCATGACTAAGGTGATGACGGCACTGCTCGTCCTCGAAGCAAACCCCGACTTGGATACGCCGGCAACGCTGCCAGAGGACATCTTCCCGGAATTGCGGGCCGAGGGCGCGTCAATGGCGGGCTTTCTGCCCGGTGAGACGGCCACGGTGCGGGACCTGTTATACGGTGTGCTCCTGCCCTCCGGCGCGGAGTGCTGCGAGGCGCTGGCGCGAGAAGTGAGCGGCTCGGAGGAAGCCTTTGTAGAGTTGATGAACCAAAAGGCCGCAGCGCTGGGGATGGCATCCACCCACTTCTGCAACCCCACCGGTCTGCACGACCCGGAGCATGTTTCCACCGCGCGGGACATGGCTGTTCTGCTGCGGGCGGCGATGCAGAATGAGATGTTCCGTAGGATCTTCGCAACAGCCCGCTACACCGTGCCGCCCACGAATCTGCACCCGGACGGCTTTACGATGGAGAGCACGTTTTGGAGCGAACTGGACGGCACGGAGCTGCGCCGGGGAAAATTTCTGGGCGGCAAAACGGGCTATACCAGCGCCGCCGGGCTCTGCCTTGCCAGCGCGGCGGAAGTGAAAGGGAAGACCTATCTCATGGTCACGGCGGGGGCGCAGGGAAACCACAACACCGAGCCTTACCACGTCGATGACGCCGTGAATGTCTGCCGTCAACTGGCCCGGTGAACGGTCATGCGCAGAATCACTAATTTTTGCATCAATTTTTTAGTGAAGCTTATCAAAAGAAGACGCTTGAAAAAAACCTGCAATCTGTTATAATCACATTCGTGAATCCCACAACGTCCTGCCCCTTTTCCGGCAGGACGTTTTTGTCGGTGAAAAATCGTTTTTTCTGCCTTTTGATGATCCCCAAAGGAGGGCGCTGACATGACAAAAGATATGACACAGGGCAGCCCGCTGAAGCTGATCCTCGCCTTTGCGGTCCCGCTGATGCTGGGCAGCCTGTTTCAGCAGTTCTACAATCTGGCCGATACCATCATCGTGGGCCGGTTCGTCGGCGTGGAAGCGCTGGCGGCGGTCGGCAGCGTGGGCGGCTTGAACTATCTGGTGCTGGGCTTCGTCAACGGCATCGCGTGCGGCTTTTCCATCCCGATCTCGTGGGCCTTCGGCGCGAAGGACTACCGCGAGATGCACCGCTATACCGCCAACGCGGTCTGGCTGTCGGTGTTCTTCGCCGCCGTGCTCACCGTGGCCACGGTGGTCATGACCCGCTCCATCCTTGTGTGGACCAACACGCCGGATAACATCATTGATCTGGCGGATATTTACATCCGCACCATCTTTGTGGGCATCCCGTTCACCCTGCTGTACAACATGACCAGCGCCTTGATGCGTGCCCTCGGCGACAGCAAGCGCCCGCTGTATTTCCTGCTGGTGGCAAGCGTTTTGAACATCGGGCTGGATCTGCTGTGCATCATCGTGTTCAAGATGGGGGCCTTCGGTGCGGCCTTCGCGACGGTCTTCAGTCAGGCCGTGGCGGGCATTGGCAGTCTGTTCTACATCCTCAAGCATTACGGTGAGCTGCGCTGGTCGAAGGAAGAGGGCAAGCTGAGCAAGAGGCACTGTGCCAAGCTCTGCAATATGGGCATCCCCATGGGCTTGCAGTGCAGCATCACCGCCATCGGCAGTGTGCTTTTGCAAGGCGCGGTCAACGGCTTGGGCAGCGACATCGTGGCGGCCCAGACTGCCGGCGGCAAGGCGGCCTCCTTCCTGTCCGTCCCGCTGGAGAGCATCGGCACGGCCATGACCACCTACGCCAGTCAGAACATGGGCGCCCACGACCTTGGCCGCGTGAACAAGGGTGTCAACACGGCGCTGGGCATCGGCTGTGTCTACAGCGTGGCCTCCTTCCTGATCCTGCGGGTGCTGGATAAGCCCCTGATCGGCCTCTTCCTTGAGGGCGACCAGACCGAGATCATGGCCAACGCCCAGAGCTTCATCTTCTGGAACAGCGTCTTCTATATCCCGCTGGCGGTCCTCATCATCTACCGGTACACCATTCAGGGTCTGGGCTATTCCAGCCTTGCCATGTTCGCCGGTGTGGCCGAGATGGTGGCCCGCGCGCTGGTGGGCTTCCTGTTCGTGCCGCTGTGGGGGTATTTTGCCGCCTGCATCGCGAACCCGGTGGCGTGGTTCTTCGCCTGTTTCTTCCTCATCCCCGCCTACATCGTGGTCTATCGGCGGCTGCAAAAGGAGAAGCTGACGCCCCACGCAAACCTATAAATATAAAAGGAAGCGTTTTGCACACGATGCGTTGCAAAACGCTTCCTTTTATATTATACTAAAATCACTTATGTCACAGAAAGGGCGGTGGAGCCGATGGAACAGGAACTGGAACAGATCGAGGGCACGGTCGAGGACATCATCTACGAGAATACGGACACGGGCTACACCGTCTTTGAGATCTCCGGCGGCGGGGTGCTCACGGTGGTCTGCGGCGTGGTGGGGGAGCTGCACGCGGGCGAGAGCGTCGTCTGCCGCGGCAAGTACGAGAACCACGCTGCCTATGGCCGCCAATTCCACGCGCAGGAGTGCGAGACCGACATGCCCAAGGATTTGGAGGCCGTCTACGCCTTCCTTGCCAGCGGGTCGCTGCCCTACATCGGAGCCCGGACAGCCAACAAGATCATCGACAAATTCGGCGCACAGGCGCTGGAAATTATTGCGAACGACCCGGCCCAGCTGGTCACCATCCCCGGCATCTCGGCGGACAAGGCCGACCGCATCCAGCAGGAGTTCAAGCGGATGTTCGGGATGCGGGAACTCATCGCCTACCTCGCCCAGTTCGAGATCAGCCCCCGCCGCGCCATGGAAGTTTTCCGGGTCTTCGGCCCCGGCGCCATGAACGCCATTTCCTCGAACCCCTACCTGCTCTGCGGCGAGCCATTGCAGCTCGACTTCCGCCACGCCGACAGCATCGCCCAGTATTACCATATGGAAGGGGACTGTGCACAGCGGCTGGAAGCGGCCCTGCTGCGCACCCTGCGCCATAACGCGGGCAACGGCCACACCTGTCTGCCCCGCGCACAATTGCTGGACACGGCGTCCAATTTCATCCACCAGCCGCCGGAAAAGCTGGCGGCCGCGCTGGACCGCTGCCTTGAGACCGAGGAACTCTGCGTTCGGATGTTTGACGGCACACCGTATGTTTATCTGCCAGACCTGCTGGCGGCGGAACAGGATATTGCCGACCGGCTGGCTCTGCTGACCCGGCGGGGCAAGAACCCCGTCTGCGACCTTGACCGGAACATTCAGGTCTTGGAGCTGACGCAGGGCTTCGCCTATGCGCCGCTCCAAAAAGAAGCCATCCGCAAGGCCATGACCGAGAACTGCCTTGTACTGACCGGCGGCCCCGGCACCGGCAAGACCACCACCGTCAACGCCATCTTGCAGCTGCTGGAGCATCAGGCGGAGCGGGTGGCCCTCTGTGCCCCCACGGGCCGCGCGGCCAAGCGGCTGAGCGAGCTGACGGGCCGGAAGGCCTCCACCATCCACCGGCTGCTGGAAGTGGACTACACCGGCGGCGTGGTCAGCTTCATCCACAACGACAAGAACCTGCTCAAGTGCGATGTGGTCATCCTCGACGAGATGAGCATGGTGGACGTCAAGCTGTTTCAGGCCCTCATCGCGGCGCTGCGGTATAGCTGCCGCATCATCATGGTGGGCGACGCCGACCAGCTGCCCAGCGTCGGCCCCGGAAACATTCTGGGGGAGGTCATCCGCTCCAAGCTGGTGCCCACCGTCTGCCTGAACGAGATCTTCCGTCAGGCCAAGCGGAGCCTCATCGTGGAGAACGCTCACCACATCATTTCCAGCGAGCCGCTTCAGAAGGGCGGCAAGACCGACGACTTCTTCTTCTTGGAGTCGGACGGCGAGGCGGCGCAGAAACTGGTCTGCGACCTTGTCACCACCCGGCTGCCCCGCAGCTACGGCTTCGACCCCATCAAGGACATCCAAGTGCTCTGCCCGACCAAGCTCGGCCCCACCGGCACACAGGCGCTGAATGTGGAATTGCAGAACCTGCTCAACCCGGAACAGAAGGGCAGACCTCAATTGCAAAGCGCGGCCCGCATCTTCCGGGTGGGGGATAAAGTGATGCAGGTGCGCAACAATTATGAGATCGTCTGGCAGCGTATCGGCGGGGAACAGGGCGTGGGCGCTTACAACGGCGACATCGGCATCGTGGAGTCCATCAACACGCGGGAACGGTCGATGGTGGTGCGGATGGATGACCGGCGGCTGCTTTACCCGGCCGAGAACCTAAACGAACTGGAGATCGCCTACGCCATCACGGTGCACAAAAGTCAGGGCAGCGAGTTCCCGGCGGTGGTGCTGCCGGTGGCGCAGGTGCCGCCCCGGCTGTGCTACCGGAACCTGTTCTACACCGGCGTCACCCGCGCACGCAAATTGTGCATCGTCACCGGGCGGCGGGACGTCGTGAACCGGATGATGGGCAATGTGCGCCAGAATCTGCGGTACAGCGGGCTGTGCGCGCTGCTGCAGCAAGCCATTCCGCCGGAGCAAGTTGCAGTGGAAAAAGTGTGACCGGTGTGTTATAATAAGATGATTTGAGATCACGCCCCGCAGCGGGCGTTGCCCATACAAAACGAACTAGGGGAAGCAGAGAAAGGAACAACGCATTATGGCACAGAATGATATCGGTATCGACCTCGGTACCACGACCATCATCATCGCGCAGGAGGGTACGGGCGTCGTGCTCAACCAGCCCAGCGTGGTGGCGGTGGATACCCGCAAGAACTCGGTGCTGGAGGTGGGCGACAAGGCGCTGGCCATGGTGGGCCGCACCCCCAACTATATTTCCGCCATCTTCCCGCTGAAGGACGGCGTCATCAGCGACCACACCATGACCCGCGAGCTGATCTGCCGCTTCGTCAATCAGGTGTACAGCTCCCACATGGTCAAGCCCCGCGTGGCGGTCTGCGTGCCCGCCGCCATCACCGGCATCGAGAGCGACGCCGTGGTGGAGGCCGTCATGGCCGCCGGTGCCCGGCAGGTCTACCTGATCGACGAGCCCATCGCTGCGGCCCTCGGCTCCGGCATCGACATCACCCAGCCCGATGGCCGGATGATCATCGACATCGGCGGCGGCACCACCGATATCGCCGTGCTGAGCCTTGGCGGCAAGGTCAAGGCCACCAGCGTCCGGGTGGCGGGCAACCACTACGACGATGAAATTTTGAAGCATGTGCGCAATAAATTCAGCATTGCCATCGGCCAGCGCACCGCCGAGCAGCTGAAAAAGAACGTGGCGTGCTGCCCCCAGAAAGCGGATTTCAACGAGACGATGGAGATCAAGGGCCGCAGTCTGCTGACCGGTCTGCCCATCCGGGTGAACGTCTCCACCAGCGATCTGTACGAGCCGGTCATGATGCTGAGCGAGCAGATCGGCACCGCCGCCCATCAGGTGCTGGAAAAGACCCCGCCGGAGCTGGCGGGCGATATCTTCCGCAACGGCGTGGTGCTGACCGGCGGCGGCGCACAGCTCCACGGTCTGCCGGAGTATCTGAGCCAAGAGCTGAAGGTCAACGTCGAAGTCTCGCCCGACCCCGTCAACTGCGTGGCGCTGGGCACGGCCATGAGCCTTGGTGTGCGGGATAAGCTGGAGACCGGCTTCACCGACGCTACCCCCCGCATCGGCCGCCGCTGAGGGGCCGGAACAGGGAAGCGGCTCTTCACGATTTGGAAAAAATTGTGACGATTTTTGTTCATAGTTGTTGAATCGGGCCGGAAAATATTGTATAATAATTTCAAATCGGTTTTTTGCGGGTGGGGGTCGTGCCCCGGCTGCGAAACAATAAATGACTAGGAGGAAGACCATGAATTTGGGTTCGGATGTGGTTATCACGATAACCGGTATCGTTCTGGTGTTTGCGATCCTTGTCCTGCTGATGGCGATCGTCACGCTGGAGGGCAAGATTTTCGACGGCATGAACGTGAAGAAGGCTGCAGCAAAGGCGGCTGTGCCAAAGGCCCCTGAGGCAAAGCCTGCAGCCCCCGTGCAGCAGGCAGCACCCGCTCCTGTGGTGGAGGAGGGTATCCCCGGTGATGTGGTTGCCGCGATCATGGCAGCCATTCACGCCATGGGCAATGGCAAGTACACCCTCAAGGCCGTGCGCCGCAGCCGCAATGGCTGGAGCAAGGCCGGTGTCAATGACACCACCGCACCTTTTTAACACAGGAGGAAGAACATGACACAGTTTATCAATACTCTGGTCGGTATTTTCCAAAGCTCCGGCTTCGCACGGTTCGGCGAGCCGGGCGGCTGGCTGTACGCAATCATGATCTGCGTCGGCTGCTTCTTGCTGTATCTGGCCATTGTGAAAGAATATGAGCCCCTGATCCTGCTGCCCATGGCATTCGGCATGATCCTTGCCAACCTGCCCGGCAGCGGTATCATCCACATGCAGTACTTCGTCGGCGATGGTCTGGAACACCCGATGTGGGTCGAGATCCTGAACAACGGCGGTCTGGCCGATATGCTCTACATGGGCGTCAAGCTGGGCATCTACCCGCCGCTGATCTTCCTCGGCATCGGCACCATGACCGACTTCGCCCCCCTGATCTCCAACCCCAAGAGTCTGCTGCTGGGCGCTGCTGCTCAGTTCGGCATCTTCGGTACTTACATGGGCGCCCGTCTGCTGGCCGCTACCGGTCTGGTGGACTTCACCCAGAAGCAGTCCGCTGCCATCGCCATCATCGGCGGTGCCGACGGCCCGACCGCCATCTTCGTTACCTCCCGTCTGGCTCCTGAGCTGCTGGGCAGTATCGCCGTGGCGGCCTACAGCTACATGGCGCTGGTGCCTGTCATCCAGCCGCCCATCATGAAGGCGCTGACCACCAAGAAAGAGCGCACCGTCGTCATGAAGCAGCTGCGTGCCGTGACCAAGACCGAGAGGATCATCTTCCCCATCATGGTCACCATCATCGTCTCCCTGATCGTCCCGGATGCCGCCGTTCTGGTCGGTATGCTGATGCTGGGCAACCTGATGAAGGAATCCGGTGTTGTGGATCGTATCCAGAAGACCGCTGGCAATGAGCTGATGAACATCATCACCATCTTCCTTGCCCTGTCCGTTGGCTGCACCACTTCTGCCAACACCTTCCTGAACACCCGCACCCTGTTCATCATCGTGCTGGGCCTGATCGCATTCTCCTTCGGCACCGCAGCCGGTGTGCTGTGCGGCAAGGTCATGTATGCCCTGACCGGTGGTCAGGTCAACCCGCTGATCGGTTCCGCCGGTGTTTCCGCCGTTCCTATGGCTGCCCGTGTTTCTCAGAAGGTGGGCCAGAGCGAGAACCCCTCCAACTTCCTGCTGATGCACGCCATGGGCCCCAACGTCGCTGGCGTTATCGGCTCCGCCGTTGCTGCTGGTATCCTGATCAACATCTTCGGCTAAGCGTGGTCCTCCAATAAAAAATCTTAAACCGCCTGTCTGCTGGCAACTGCCGCGGACGGGCGGTTTTTTATACTGGAAACCCTGTGCAATGAGCCGCAAATGTGATATACTATACCTTAGTGATTCATGCGAAATTAGCAAAAGAACAGGTGAAACAATGGCAACAGATCTCAAGCAGGAATTTTGTGCCCTGCGCGATACCTACATTGAAAAACAGTTTGGCCGCCTAAACGAGATGCAGCGCAAGGCGGTGTTTACGACCAACGGCCCGCTGCTGATCTTGGCCGGTGCCGGAAGCGGAAAGACCACGGTTCTGGTCAACCGCATCGCGAACCTCATCCGGTTCGGTTCGGCCCACGGCTCGGGCTGGACCCCCCGCGAGGTGACCGAAGATGACGTCAAGGCCCTGCGGATGGCCATCATGACCGGCACCGATGCCCCGGCTTGGCTGGACGGGATGCTCCGCAAGGACGCCGTCCGGAGCTGGAACGTGATGGCCATCACCTTCACAAACAAGGCGGCCGGGGAGCTGAAGGAGCGTCTGCGGAATATGCTGGGCGGCGAAGAGGGGGACGAGGTGTTCGCCTCCACCTTCCACTCGGCGTGCGTGCGGATCCTGCGCCGCTGGGCTGAACAGATCGGCTACCCCCGCAGCTTCACCATCTACGACACTGACGACGCCCAGCGTGTGATGAAAACGGTCTATAAAGAGCTGAGCATCGACGATAAATTCTTCCCGGTGAAGAGCGCCATCAACCAGATGAGCCGCTGGAAGGATCAGCTCGTCAGCCCCGAAGAGGCCCTGCGCACCCCGGCACGGGATACGAAAGGTGCCATCGCGGCCAAGGTTTACGCTGCCTACGAGAAAAAGCTGAAGGATGCCGGAGCCTTTGACTTCGACGACCTCATTTACCACACCGTGCAGCTGCTGGCCGAGCACGACGAGGTGCGGGAGTTCTACCAGAATAAGTACCGCTACCTCCTTGTGGACGAGTATCAGGACACCAGCGTGGCCCAGTTCCGGCTGGTCAGTCTGCTCACCGGGCCGGAAAAGAATATTTGTGTGGTTGGCGACGATGACCAGAGCATCTACCGATTCCGCGGCGCGACCATCGAGAATATCCTCAACTTTGAGCGGATCTATCCGGGCACCAAGACCATCCGGCTGGAACAGAATTATCGCTCCACTTCCAACATCCTGAACGCCGCCAACTGTGTCATCCAGCACAACACCGAGCGCAAGGGCAAGACCCTCTGGACCAAAAACGGCGAGGGCGATAAGGTCCATGTCTACACCGCCGAGAACGAGCAGGACGAGGCCATGCACATCGCGGACGTCATCGGCCAGCACCTGAAAGCAGGCGGACATCTGGCTGACCACGCCGTGCTCTACCGGATGAACGCCCAGTCGGCCCCCATCGAAAGCTATTTCACCCGCGCGGGCATTCCCCACAAGATCGTGGGCGGCCAGCGCTTCAATGACCGCAAAGAGGTCAAGGATATCCACTCCTACATGTCCATCGTGGCGAACCCTCGCGACGATGTACGGCTGCGCCGGATCATCAACGAGCCCGCCCGGAAGATCGGCAATACGACCATCGAGGTCATCGCCGACTTGGCCGCGCAGGAGAACACCAGCATGCTGGAGATCATCAGCCACGCCGACCAATACGCGCGGCTGTCCCGCTCCATGATGCCACTGCTGAAATTCTGGCAGATCTACGAGAGATTACAGGAATCGCTGGAGACAAGGACGCTGGACGAGTTCGCGTCCGACGTCATTGAGCTGACCGGCTACAAAGCGATGCTGGAGCAGGAAGTGGCCAAGGGCCACGAGGACGCCGCCGACCGGATGCAGAACCTCGGCCAGTTGGTCAACAACGTGAAAAATTACTGCGACCAGCACGGCGAGGACGCCACGCTGGAAGGCTATCTGGAAGATATCGCTCTCATCAGCGACATCGACAGCTACAACGAGAGCGCCGATCGGGTGGTGCTGATGACCATCCACTCCGCCAAAGGCTTGGAGTTCCCCTACGTCTTCCTCATCGGCATGGAGGAGGGGGTCTTCCCCAGTGAGATGAGCAAGTATTCCGAGGCCGACCTCGAAGAGGAGCGCCGCCTTGCCTACGTCGGCATCACCCGCGCCAAGCAGGAGCTTTACATCTCCGACAGTGTGACCCGGATGCTCTACGGCCGCACCCAGCGCAACGAGCCCAGCCGCTTTCTGCGGGAGATCGAGCCGGAGTACATGGAGGAGACCCGCAGCCCCGCCTTGGAGCGCCGCTCTCAGATGGGCGGCTGGGGTTCTTCCTACAGCGACACGGTGCCGGGCGGCGCGTCGGGCTACTCCGGCGCTTCCGGCTGGGGACGCAGCAGGACCGGCGGCTACGGTTCGGGTTACAGCTCCGGCTACCTGAATTCCGAGTACAACGGCGGCAGCCGGGGCTTCGGCTCCGAGTACGCCGGGCGGGGAAGCTCTTCCTCCGGCTTCGGCAGCTCGGCCCCCCGCAGCACCGGCAGCTTCGGCGCTGGATATTCCAGCGCAGGTACGAGCAGAAATTCTGCAAAGCCCATCAATTTTACAGGAACACCGGCGGCCCAGAAACCCGCTGCCAACACCCCCAAGCACTACGAGCCGGGGGATATCGTGGAGCACAAGGTCTTCGGCCGCGGCAAGGTGCTCAAGGTCAAGCCCGCAGCGGGCGACCAGATCGTAGAGATCAACTTTGAAAAGGTCGGCGTGAAAAAGACCATGGCAAATTTTGCGCCGCTTGTAAAGATCACGGAGGAATGACAGATGATGACGGTACGATTGATCGCACATACCCCGGAACCCGAAAAGGTGGTGGCGGCGGCGGCCAAGCTCTGCTATTCCGATGCCCACATCACCGACCTGCTGGACGGCCTGACCGAGGAGAAGACTGCCAAGTTCCTGACCATGCTCAGCGACCTTGGCCACGCCAGCCCCATCGAGCACGCCAGCTTCACCTTTGGCATCGAGGGCGTCAGCCGCACCCTGCTGGCTCAGATCACCCGCCACCGCATCGCGTCCTTCAGCGTTCAGAGCCAGCGCTATGTCCGCTTGGACGATTTCAGCTACGTCATCCCGCCGGAGATCGAGGCCATCCCCGAAGCGAAGGAGGCCTTCATTGCCAGCATGAACGAGGATGCTAAGCGCTACCTTGACCTTGTGCAGAAGCTGGAGGACGGCCACACAGCCCGCCTGATGGCCGAGGGAATGCCCGAAAAACAGGCCCGCGCCAAGGCTTCCAAACAGGCCAACGAGGACGCCCGCTTCGTGCTGCCCAACGCCTGTGAGACCAAGCTGGTCGTGACCATGAACGCCCGCAGCCTGCAGAACTTCTTCCACCTGCGCTGCTGTAACCGCGCCCAGTGGGAGATCCGGGCGTTGGCCGAGGAAATGCTGCGGCTGGTCTATCCGGTAGCACCCCATCTGTTCCGCACGGCGGGGCCCGCCTGCGTGTCCGGCCCCTGCCCGGAGGGCAAGATGTGCTGCGGCAAGACCGCCGAGGTGCGAGATCAATACGCCGCGCTGAAGGGGGAAGCCGTATGAGCCGGGGAAAGCTGATCGTGTTGGAAGGGCTGGACGGCAGCGGCAAGGCGACCCAAGCCAAGCGGTTGGCGGCGGCTCTGGCTGCCGAAGGCCGCCCGGTGCGGGAGATCACCTTCCCAAACTACGAGAGCGACTCCAGCGCGCTGGTCCGGATGTATCTGGCCGGGCAGTTCGGCGAAAAACCCGACGATGTGAACGCCTATGCGGCGTCCAGCTTTTATGCGGTGGACCGCTATGCGGGCTACAAGGCCGACTGGGGGAAATTCTACGAAGAGGGCGGCATCCTCATTGCAGACCGGTACACCACCTCCAACGCGGTGCACCAGTGCTCCAAGCTGCCGCCGGAGCAGTGGGAGGAGTTCCTCCACTGGCTCTTTGATTACGAGTTCCGGCTGCTGGGTCTGCCCGCGCCGGACCGGGTGATCTACCTCCAAGTGGACCCCGCCGTGAGCCAGAAGCTGATGACCCAGCGCTACCACGGCGATGAGACCAAGAAGGACGTCCACGAAAAGGACGTCGAGTACCTGAACCGCAGCCGCAAAGCTGCGGAGTTCTGCGCCGCCCATCTCGGCTGGTGCTCCGTCCGCTGCGATGTGGGCGGGCAGATGCGCAGCATCGAGGAAATTGGGGAGGAAGTTCGGCAGGTTGCCCTTTCTGCCCTTGAATAACGAATGCGTAAGGAGGAATCCTATTTCATGTACCGTTTGATGCAGCCGTCCGACCGGGCGGAAATTCTGGCGCTGTGGCAGCGCGAGCGGGGCGACGGGGAAACCTTCGTCACCAACGCCATCGAGCGCTTTGCCGGAGTGGAAAATGTCTACGTGGCCGAGGAAAATGACCACATCGAAGCTGTGGCGATGGCTGTGCCGGTCACGCTGCAGGGGCGGCCCGGCTGCTGCCTGTACGGGCTGACCGGGCAGGGAAGCCTGATCTTGGCGGGCCTTGTGGATCACCTGTGCGCGCAGCAGAAGCTGCGGGGCGCCGGCTTCGTGGTCGTGGTGCCCGCCGGGGCCGAACAGGCCGCTCTTTTGCAGGACAAGGGCTTCCAGTGGGCGTTCCCGCTGCGGTGCCTCCCGCGGGAAGTGGAGCGGAACCTGTGGAGCCAAGCGGAGTTCGACTCCGTGACGGCCCGGAAGCTGGTCGAGCTGCGGGCAAGGTTCTGGCCCGATACCGTCCAGCTCCCGCCGGAGCAGATGACTGTGGTGCTGGGGGATCTGTACTCCCGCGGGGCCACCATCGTTTCCAACAACGACGGCTACGGCATCTATTTCCGGAAAGAGGATACCCTTTATTTTGTGGAGCTGATGGCCGAAAACGACCGCGCTGCCGAAATTTTGATGGAAGCGGCCCGCGAGAAGGAAGTCATCGTGGAAAAGGCTGTCATCACCGTGGGGGCCGCGCAGAACCTCTTCCTCGGCGAGGGCACCCGGCAGGATTACGGTATGATCCGCTTTGAGGGCGAGCCCTTTGACGTGAGCGAGAGCTACATGCGGCTGATGCTGGACTGAAAGGAATGGACGGATGGCGAAAAGCAATCATACGAAGCCCCGCAAAAAGGGCGGTGCGCTGAAGATCCTGCTGGTCATTCTGGTGCTGCTGGTGCTGACAGCCGGTGCGGCAGGCGTGTTTGCGTATAACGAGATCAACGGCAATGGAGGAAAGCCGGGTGCAGAGGTGACCGTCAGCATCCCTCAGGGCAGTGGCGTTGCTGCCATCGCAAAGGAGCTGAAGGAGGCTGGAGTTATCCGTTCGGCCTATCTGTTCCGCTGGTATGTGGGGCACAAGGGTGCCGCCGGAAAACTGCAGTACGGTGATTTTACGCTGCAAACCGGCGGATATTCCTACGATGGCCTGATCACAGAGTTGTCCGCGTATGCCAAGGCGGATTCGGTGCGTCTGACCTTCCCGGAGGGAACCACTGCCATTGCCATTGCCCGGAAAATGGAGGAAGCCGGTCTGTGTACTGCCGAGGAGTTTCTGGAAGAAGCCAATACCGGTGATTTCAGCGCGTACAAATTCTGGCAGTATGTCCCGGACAACAAGGAAGCCCCCGGCCGTTTTATGAAGTGCGAGGGCTATCTCTTCCCGGACACCTACGAATTCTTGACGGAAGATACCGTACACAACTATGTGGCAACGTTCTATTCTCATTTCGATCGGCAGTTCACCGACGAAATGTACAAAGAACTGGACAAGCAGGATCTGAGCCTTTCGGAGGTCATCACGCTGGCGTCCTTCGTGCAGGAGGAGGCCGGCAACGAGCAGGACTCCAATGTGGCGCAGGTGTTCCGCAACCGGCTGGCGGAGGGTTCGCCCTACCCCAAGCTCCAGAGCAACACTTCGAGCTATGTCCAGAGCGATGAGGACAACAACTACCTGTGGAACTGGGTGGCCCCGTGGTACGGCGGCTGGGACAAGATCCCGGAAAATATCTTGAACGCCTACGACACCTACAGCTGCACCGGGCTGCCCGCCGGGCCTATCTCGAACCCCGGTCTGGCGGCCATCCAAGCCGCGCTGGCCCCCCAGCCCGACGAGGACGTCAAGGGCTGCTATTTCTTCGTGACCGACCTTTCCGGCCATTACTACTACGCCCGCACCTATGCGGAGCACCAAGCCAACTGCGAAAAAGCAGCGCAGGTGAATAAAAATTATAAGTAAGAGGATCATTATGCTACAAATCCCGGAACTTCTTTCCCCGGCGGGCGATCTGGAACGCCTTCGCTACGCCATCAACTACGGCGCGGATGCCGTGTATTGCAGCTTGCCCGAATTCGGGATGCGCTCTGCCCCGGCCAACTTCACGCCGGAGCAGCTCACTGAGGGCGTCATCTATGCCCATGCCCGCGGCCGCAAGGTCTACCTGACCATGAACACCCTGCCCACCAACGAGGAGGCAGACCGTTTGCCGGAGGCCATCAAAAATGCCGCCGCTGCGGGCGTGGATGCCTTCATCGTGGCGGACCTCGGCGTGATGGAAGCGTGCAAGCAGTTCGCCCCGGACATCGAGATCCACATGTCCACCCAGACCGGCATCACCAACTGGGCCGCAGCCCGCGCTGCCTACAACATGGGCGCCAAGCGTGTGGTGCTGGCCCGTGAGCTGACGCTGCAGGACATCGCCACCATCCGCGACAAGACCCCGCCGGAACTGGAGATCGAAGCCTTTGTCCACGGTGCCATGTGCATGAGCGTGTCGGGCCGGTGTCTGCTCTCCAATTACATGACGGGCCGCGACTCCAACCGGGGCCAGTGCGCTCAGCCCTGCCGCTGGAAATATTACCTGAGCGAGGAGACCCGCCCCGGCCAGCTCTATGAGATCGGCGAGAACGAGAACGGCAGCTACATCCTCAACGCAAACGATCTGTGCACCGCTCCCTTCCTCGACCTCATCTGCAAGGCGGGCGTGGACAGCCTGAAGATCGAGGGCCGCGCCAAGACCTTCTACTATGTGGCCAGCGTCACGGCGGCCTACCGCAAGGCGCTGGATCAGTACCTTGCCGACCCCCTCAACGACAACTTCGAGCTGCCGGACGAGGTGCTGGCCGAGCTGACCCGCACCAGCCACCGCCACTATTCGCCGGGCTTCTACTTCGGCCGCGAACAGGCCAGACAGGCCACCGACAGCGCCACCTACATCCGCCAGTGGGAGTTCGTGGGCACCGTGGACGGCTGGGAAAATGGCATTGCCAGCTGCCAGCAGCGGGGCAAGTGGACCCTTGGCGATACCTTGGAGGCTCTCTGCCCGGACGGCCGCAGCATCCCGCTGCACCCGGAGTGGATCAAGAACGAGGCAGGGGAGAGCGTGGACTCCACCCCGCACGCCATGGAAAAATACACCATCCCCACCCCGGAGCTGCCCCCCATGAGCTTGCTGCGGCGCAAGGTCTGAGCAGGGTTTTCAGGATAGGATAAGGAGAGGAACCAGATGAAAAAGCTACTGAACAGTCTTCCGTTCCGGCTGTTGCTGGGCATCGTTGTCGGCGTGCTGCTGGGGCAGATCTTCCCGCTGGGAGCCATGAAGGTTGTGGTAACGCTGCAATACATCATGGGCCAGCTGATCACGTTCTGTGTGCCGCTGATCGTCATCGGCTTCATCGCGCCGTCCATCACCCGGCTGGGCAAAAATGCCTCCCGGCTGCTGGGCGTTGCCATCGTCATCGCCTACACCTCCTCGGTCTGCGCGGCCTTCATGAGCACCGGCGCGGGCTATGCGCTCATCCCGCATCTGTCCATCGATACCGAGGTGGCCGGTCTGCGTGAGCTGCCGGAGGTGGTGTTTGAGCTGAACATCCCCCAGATCATGAGCGTTATGAGCGCACTGGTGCTCAGCGTCCTCGTGGGTCTGGCAGCAACGTGGACCAACAGCAAGCTGACCTGTGATCTCCTCGGCGAGTTCCAGAACATCGTTCTGTCCGTCGTCAGCAAGATCATCATCCCCATCCTGCCGTTCTACATTGCGGCCACCTTCTGCAACCTGAGCTATGAGGGGATGATCACCCACCAGCTCCCCGCCTTTATTCAGATCATCCTCATCGTCATGGCGGGCCACTATATCTGGCTGGCGGTGCTCTACCTGCTGGCCGGGGCCTACTCCGGCAAGAACCCGTGGGAGGTCCTCCGCCATTACGGCCCGGCCTACCTCACCGCCGTCGGCACCATGTCCAGCGCCGCGACGCTGGCCGTTGCGCTGGACTGCGCCCGCAAGAGCAAGGTGCTGCGCAAGGATATGGTCAGCTTCGGCATCCCGCTGTTCGCAAACATCCACCTCTGCGGCTCGGTGCTGACCGAGGTGTTCTTCTGCATGACCATCTCGAAGATTCTCTACGGTGAGCTGCCCGGTGTCGGCACGATGATCCTGTTCTGCGTGCTGCTGGGCATCTTCGCCATCGGTGCCCCCGGCGTCCCCGGCGGCACGGTCATGGCGTCGCTGGGCCTGATCACCGGCGTGCTGATGTTCGACGATGCGGGCACGGCTCTGATGCTGGCGATCTTTGCATTGCAGGACAGCTTCGGCACCGCCTGCAACATCACCGGCGACGGCGCGCTGACCTTGATGCTGACCGGCTATGTGGAAAAGCACCACATTCAGGAGAACGGCAATCTGGAAAGCCCGATCCTCTAAATCGGCGATCTCTACACGACCTGTCCCGCCCAAACGGCGGGACATTTCTCATCTCAGTGGGAGGAATGCAGGATGAAAGGCTATCTTTTGGCGGAGGGAAAACGGCTTGTGCTGGCGGTGCTGGCCTTTCTGGTCGTTTTCGCGGCGGTGCCCGGCCTCCGGCTGGTGCACCTGCTGGGGCTGCTGGCGGCAGGGCTCTGTGCGCTGGGGCTGCTGTACCGGAACGCTTCGTCCCGGTTCTTTGGCCGGGTGATGGCGGGCGGCATCGGCTGCCTTGGCGGCTTTGTGCTGGCGCGGACTATGCTGCAAGATCGGCCGCTGCGGATGGTCTCCGCGTCGGAATACGCCCTGCTCTTTCTGGACTTTTTGCTCTGGGCGGGCCTGCTGCTGTGGAGCTGCCGGGCGGATGCAGCCCCGAAACGGGAGAAGCCGCCGCTGTTCAAGGAACAAGTGCCGGATAAAGCGCGGCTCATCCAATACATACGGGATCTGCCGATTGTAGGCATCCACGCAAAATGGGGCAACGGAAAAAGCTTTCTGTGGGAAAATCTCCGGTCCGACCTTCAGGCGCAGTTCGAGATCGTTCAGATCGACCTGCTGGCCTGTGATCTGGACCAGATCGAAGCCTTCCTCATCCGGGAGCTGGAAAAGGTGTTGGAGCGCGGCCAGATCTACCCGGAAAACGCCCACTACCTCAAGGCACAGCTGGGCAAGAACAGCGCGCTGGAAAAGCTGGGGGGCATCGCGGGGGAAAGCGGCTTTTCGGATACCTTCGACTCGCTGCAGCAGGAGCTGGAACGGCTGCCCAAGAAGGTTTTGCTGAACTTTGAGGACATCGACCGCATCCGCAGCGAGGAAGTCATCCAGAAGATCTTTGCCATCTCGGAGAAGCTGGCCTCGGACCGGGTGCATGTGGTCTTCCAGTACAACAAGGAGGCCCTGCCGGGCCGCTTGCGGAAGAAGGATTATCTGGAAAAGTATGTGCCCTTCAATGTGGGCCTGACGCCGATCTCCTTTGCCTCACTGGTGGAGTATTTCTGGGATCGGTTCGAGATGGATGACCTGCCGCTGAAAAAAGACGCGCTGAGCCTCATCGGCGTGACCCGCCCGTCTTGCGAAACGCTGAACTCTGCGGTGGGGCTGGATGCGGAGGCATCCTTTGACCTTACGTCCTTGGTCTCGATCCGGAAGGTGCAGTTCTATCTGGAAGAGGTCAAGGTCCTGCTGACCTCCAACGAAGAGTTCGCCCGGCAGACAAATGCGGAGACCGTGGCGATGGTGCTGCTGGTCAAGCACTTTTTCCGGAAGGAGTACGCGGCCCTGCAAACCAAGACCAGTCCGCTGAAAATATTTCTGTTTAAGACCGAGGAGGGGCCGCTCACCCTTCTGGAACTGGCCGACCGATACCGCAAACCGCAGCGGGAGGAGCCGGAAGCGCGGGAACAGCGCTGCGCGGCGCTGGAAGAAGTGCTGCAGCGGGGCGAAAACTCCGAGCACCTTTGGCTGCTGATGCTTCTGGGATATCGGATCCCCTTTCAGGGAGGGGATGAAGAGCGAAACCGGAAGCAGAAAGTGCAGACCGAGATGCACAACGCAAAGATCGACCATCTGGTCTGGAACGTGATGGCCAACGGCGTTTCGGAGCTGACCGACGAGGAAAACGAGGTGGAGGAGCTGCTGCACAAGGTCTTCTATGACGCGAAAAAAGAGGAGTGGCCCGCCCGCTGGGAAGCGTATCAACTGGACCGCATCGATGGCCGTTTCCCAAAGGACAACACGACCGTGATGAAGTGGGGAGACAATGCGCTGGCGTGCTCCTTCCGCGCCATGGCCCGTGCGGGAAAATACGCCAAGGTGCAGACGAAGCTGCTGGAACTGCTGATCGAGCTGGAACGGGCAAAAGAGAATCCGGCGGTGTCGGATGTGCTGCTGGAATGCCTTTCCTACTGCGATTGGTTGAACGGGCAGGACCTGATCTTGATGGCGGACTTCTTCGCCACCCTGAACGGCGGGAAAAACCCGGAACATCTCCCATCTTACCGGATGTTCTTTCAAAATGCCATGGAAGCAATCATGCAGAACCGCTATTGCGAACAAATGGGAGGCTTTATGTTCGAGTGGTCGTATAAAGATGGCTATGCCGAGCATGAGATAGAGCAGCTTGGATATCTGAAGCAGGAGCTGGAAGAAGAGCGGGAAAAGCAGACCGTTCCTTTTTTGCAGGAAGAACTCGACACTCTGATCCGGTTCGTGGAAAAGAACCGGGAACTTCTTTCCAGCCCGACTCTGATGCCTCAGCGGGAGCCGGGCGTCAAATTTGACGAGTGGCGAGGCATATATGCCCATCAGGCGGAGATCGACCGGCTGAAAGAATACCGGAAGACCCACACCCAAGCGGACTTTGAGCAGGAACTGCAAAAGAGCCGTGCAGGGCTGTACTACGGTGAGGTCAGGGAAGTGCTGAGACAGGACGAATAAACGAAACGATCCCGCCATGGAATGTGGCGGGATCGTTTGTTACAGCGTATCCAGAACGGTGCGGGCGTTTCGGATGGTGTCCTTGCTGGTCTGCCAGAGCTCGAACTCCGAGAAACCGGGCAGCCCCATGGGGACGCCCTCCCGGCGGAAGGTCATCCGGCTGTCCAGCACCTGCTTGCCGGAGAGGTGGAAGGCGGAAGCGCCCGTCTCCCTTGTGAGGGCAGGGAGGTTGGCCGGGGAGACCCCCGCACCCACCAGAATCTCGATGCGGCCCGCCGCCCGCTCCACGAGCTGCCGGAGCAGGGGAGCGCCCTGCGGGGCACTGGCGGCTTGGCCGCTGGTGAGGATGGTGGAAAGGCCCAGCCCACAGGCCGCTTCCAGCGCGGCGAAGGGGTCACGGCAGACATCGAAGGCGCGGTGGAGGGTGAGGGCGACGGGGCGGTTCGCCTTGGCTGCGGCTTCGCGGGCGGCGTCGTAGATGGGGCGCAGAGCTTCCACATCCAGTGCGCCGTCCGGGGTCAGCACGCCGGTCACGATGCCGTCGGCCCCGGCAGCCACCAGCTCCGCGGCGGAAGCAGCCATCTGCGCCAGCTCCCAGCGATCGTAGCAGAAATCGCCGAAGCGGGGGCGGAGCAGGGCGCGGACCGGGAGGCCGGTGGTCCCCTTCACCTGCCGCACCAGCGCAAGGCTGGGGGTGGTGCCGCCTACGATGAGGTCGGCGCAGAGTTCCAGCCGGTCGGCCCCGCCCTCCTTCGCCGCAAGGGCGCTGGCGGTGCTGTCAACACAAACTTCGAGGGTATACGACATAGCGTTCTCCAATCGTTTCAAGATGCACGTTCGTCAGCAGGACGGTGGGTGTTTTCCCAAGCAAGTGTCCGACGGGTGGGACCCTGTTGCCGTAGGCAATAGGGCGGGGTATGGAATCCCCGTCTCACTTGCGGGGGAGAATACCCACTGCCCTGCGATTGATTTAACAAAACCCGCCAACAGGAACTGCTGACGGGTTTTGCATCGCAAAAAAGCTTAGTTTACGGAAGCAAGGAACCGCACAAAGCCAGCGCGTCCGGCTTCGTCCAGTTTATAGACACCGGCATCTGCCAGAACCTCGGCGAAGACATGGCCGACCTCGTCCTGCAGGATGAGGTGGACGTTATCACCGTTCAGGTCGGGGTGCTTGGCAAGGATCTCCTCGGCCCATGCGGCGTGCTTCTGCAACGCTTCGGGATACTCGGCGGTGGGTACGCGGGCCACCAGCGCGTCGGCCAGATCAAACAGCTCCTGCTTCAGGCGGCTGGGCAGAACGGCCAGACCCATGACCTCGATGAGGCCGATGTTCTCTTTCTTGATGTGGTGGAGCTTGGCGTGGGGGTGGTAGACGCCCAGCGGGTGCTCCGGGGTGGTGATGTTGTTGCGGAGCACGAGGTCGAGCTGGAACCTGCCGTCCCGCATCCGGGCGATGGGGGTGATGGTGTTGTGAGGCTCACCGTCGGTCTCGGCGAAGAGGAAGCAGCTCTCGTCGGTGTAGCCGCGCCATGCGGTCAGGATCTTGTCCGCCAAGTCCACAAGGCGCTTGTCGTCCGCACAGGTCAGGCGGATGCAGCTCATGGGCCAGTGGACGATGCCTGCTTCCACATCCTCATAGCCGGGGAAAACCCATGCCTTTTCGATGGGGGCCTTCGCCATGGCGAACTCGTAGTGGCCGCCTTGGAAGTGGTCGTGGCTCAGGATGGAGCCGCCCACGATGGGCAGGTCCGCGTTGCTGCCCACGAAATAGTGGGGGAAGAGGGCCACGAAGTCCAGCAGCTTGCGGAAAGTGGCCCGCTCGATCTTCATGGGGGTGTGCTGGTTGTTGAAGACGATGCAGTGCTCGTTGTAGTAGACATAGGGGCTGTACTGCAGATTCCACGCGCTGTCGTTGATGGTCAGCGGGATGATGCGGTGGTTCTCACGGGCGGGGTGGTTCATCCGGCCCGCATAGCCCTCGTTCTCCACGCAGAGCTGGCACTTGGGGTAGGCGCTCTGGGGGGCCAGCTTAGCGGCGGCAATGGCCTTGGGGTCTTTTTCCGGCTTGGAAAGGTTGATGGTGATATCCAGATCGCCGTAGGGGGTCTTGGTGACCCACTTCAGATCCCGCTTGATGCGGTAGCGGCGGATGTAATCGGTGTCCTGACTGAACTTGTAGAACCAGTTGGTCGCCGCTTCGGGACCTTCGGTCTCGTACCGCTCCTCAAAGTTGGCGCGGACGATGGAGGGGCGCGGGGTCAGCACACCCATGAGCTTGGTGTCGAAGAGGTCGCGGGCGGTGGAGTTGTCCTCGCACACGCCGCGGGCCACCGCATCGTCCACCAGCGTTTTCAGGATGGCTTCGAGGTCGGTGTAGCAGACCTCGCCCTCCGGTTCGGTGAAGCTGTCCAGCTGCATGGTCATGAGCAGCTGGTTGCGGATGTAGATCTCATCGTCCGGCAGGATGAGGCCGGTGTCCAGACCGTAATTGACGAGCTGTTGGATGGCAGTGGAGATCACAGGACAGCGCCTCCTTCCGGGCGGATGGAGAGAACATGGCAGCGGCCCGCGCCGAGGATGGCTTCCATCTGCTCCTTGAACTGGGCCAGCTCTTCCACTGGCACAAAGGCCTGTACGGTGCCCGCAAAACCGCCGCCGTGGACGCGGACGGCACCCTTACCGCGCAGGAAGTGCTTGGCGGCGGCGATGGTCACGGCCACCTCCTGATGCTCCTTGTACCCGGCGGGGATGACGTTCTGCAGGTACTCCCAGCTGCTCAGGCCGGACTCGGTGACCAGCTGCAGGAAGGTGTCGAAATCGTCCGCGCGGAGGGCGGCCACCTGTTTTGCCACCCGCTCGTTGTCGGCGTAGATGTGGAAGGCGCGGAGCACGGCGCGGTCGCCGCACTGCTTGCGGCACTCCGGGAGCTTTGCGAGGAAGGTCTCAAAGGGAACATCCCGCAGCACCTCGCCGCCGCAGACAGCGGCCACGGCGCGGCACTCGCTGGGGATGGCGGCATACTCGTCGGTCAGGTCGGCGTGGTCGGCACCGGAATCCAGAATGCAGAGCGCAAGGCCCGCCTTGGAGAAATCGACCTGCACCGGCTCGACGGCGGGGTGGGCAGGGTCCGCAAAGTCAATGGTGATAATGTTGCCGACGCTGGAGGCCATCTGGTCCATTAGGCCGCAGGGTTTGCCGAAGTAAACATTCTCTGCCCACTGGCCGATCTGCGCGATGGCGATGGGGGAGACCTTTTCGGCCATGAAGCAGTCGTTGAGGATGACGCCGATCAGCACCTCGAACGCCGCCGAGGACGAGACGCCGCTGCCCTTGGGCACGTTGGAGGAGATGTACACGTCAAGGCCGGAGAGCTTGGCTCCCCGCTGGCGGAACGCTTCGCACTCGCCGCGCAGCAGGGCCATGGTGGTGTTCTCTTCCTCCTTGCGGGCGACAAGGTTCGAAAGATCGATGACGCACAGGTCGTACCCCTCGCTCTGGACGCGGAGCTGGTTCAGGCTGTTGGGGGCGGCAGCAGCGATCATATCAATGTTGACGCTGCCCGCCAGCACCCGGCCGTGCTGGTGGTCGGTGTGGTTGCCGCCGATCTCGGTGCGGCCGGGGGCACTGTACAGCCCGGCCTCGGTGTGGGAGCCAAAGGTGGTTTCCAGCCCGTCCAGCACGGCGGCATAGCGGGCAGCCTGTGTGGGCGTTTGTTCGGGGGCGCAGCAGTACAGCGCAGCCAGACGGCTGGTGTGGGTGCCGTCGGCCAGTTCCTGCTTCCAGACAGAAACGGATCTCATCATGGTGAAGTTCCTCCTCTGAGCGATCAATATTCCCAAACCGGGGCAAGTGCTGCTCCGGTTTCTCTTACCCTAATAATAAAGAATCTCTGCGGAAAAGACCATGTATTATTGTTGCCTCTCGATGAAGCCTTAACTTGCGTTTCCGGGCTTGAAATCGCTGGCGGCCAGCCCGTCGAGGTTGAGCATTCCCTCCAGCGCGGCCACATCGGCGGAGACGTCCAGCGCGTCGGACTGGAACAGCTTGTCCAACTGGTTTTCGAAAGCCGTGATCAGCAGGTCCATGGAGCGCTCGATGCTCTGCTTGGCCTCGGAGATGTTCTCGCCCTGCACATCCTGCGCCGAGAGCTGGGCGTAGGTGTTCAGCAGCTTGAGGGCCGTGGGCAGATAGTAGTCCATGAACTTTTGCAGCTGGGCCTTTTTGCCGGGGTCCTTCTTCGCCAGCGCAAAGATGCGGGCGCTGACCTCCTCCAAGCGGGAGATCTTAGCCGTCATCACCGGATCGGGGATGGCCTCGTTGGCCTTCCGGAGCTGGGCTTGCAGGGAAGCATAGAGGTCCTCCGGGGCGGGCTCCGCCTTGGGTTCTTCCTCTGTCTGGGGCGGCTGGGGTGCTGCGCCTCGCACGATGAGGGTGCCGGTGCGGTGGTCGATGTAGGCATCGGCTCCGAAATAGCCGTGGTCGATGGCCCGCTCCACCACCGAGATGCCCTTGGCGGAGTCGATGCCCGCTGCGGCAAAGAGCTCGTCCAGCGGGATACTGCTCCGGTCACCGACGATCTTATCCAGTTTGCATTCCAGCTTGCTGGCTTTGCGCATCCGCAGCCCCATGCCCAGCGCCGCGCCGCCGCCGAGGATCTGGGTCAGCGCTGTGATGAACTCGCCCCAGTCGAACCAGTAGCCCCACAAGTCGATGATGTCCCCCAGCCCGGCAAGGCCTGCCACAAGGAAGATGGCACCGAACACCGTGCAGAGGGTGGTCAGGTTCTTGTGCCACTTTTTCGCGTTCTTTTGCTCGGCGGTGGGGATGTCGTGGCCGTAAACGCTCTCGTCGTCGCAGCCGACGGGGCGGGCGCTCTGGTCCGCGCGGGTGTCCTCGGCCCGGAAATCGCTGGCGTAGTCGGCGTTTTCCTGCTCTTTTTTCAGCGCGTCCCGATCGATGGCCCGCAGGATGAAGAACAGGATGCTCAGTTCCGGCGACAGGGCGAAAAGCACCAGAAGGGCGATGGTGGGGATGCGGGCGAGATAATGTTTGCTGCGTCTTGGCTCCATGGGGCAAAATCCTCCTAAATAAAAAGAACCGCGTTCCACTTTATTATAGCGGAACACGGCTCTTTTGTTAAGAGATATTTTCTTTGGGAGTAAATAGGGGAGTAAAAGCCTTATTTCATCAGGCTGCAAACAGCTTCAGCATAGGCGGCGGGATCGTCCACGGGCAGCCCCTCAATGAGCTGAGCCTGTGCGTAGAGCAGGGCACTGTACTTTTTCACCTTGTCGGTGTCGCCCGCTTCCTGCGCGGCTTTCAGCACCGCGAAGACGGGGTGGTTGATGTTCAGCTCCAGCACCTTGTCGCTCTTGACGCCCTCGCTGCCGGGCTGCTTGGAGAGGACCTTCTCCATCTCGATGGAGAGGGGGCCGTCGGAAGACAGGCAGACCGGGTGCTCCTTCAGGCGGGTGGAGACCTTGACCTCCTTGACCTTGCCGTCCAGTGCGTCCTTCATAGCGTCGAACAGGGGTTTGTTCTCGGCGGTGGCATCCTCGGCGGCCTTCTTCTCGTCCTCGGTCTCAAGGCCAAGGTCGCCGCTGTTGACGTTCTTGAACTCCACGGTGCCGTCCTTGCCCTCGGCATCCTTGCGGGGATAGGTGCGCATGATCTGGAGGCAGAACTCGTCCACATCTTCGGTCAGCAGCAGGACATCGTAGCCCTTGTCCATGACCAGCTCGGCGGCGGGCAGCTTTGCCAGACGGTCGGTGGAGTCGCCGGCGGCAAAGTAGATGTACTTCTGCTCAGCGGGCATCTTGTCCACGTACTCCTGCAGGGTGACCATCTTCTGCTCCTTGGCGGACCAGAACAGCAGCAGGTCGCGCAGCAGCTCGGCGTGCATCCCGTAATCGGAGTAAGCGCCGAACTTGATCTGGCGGCCGAACTCCTTCCAGAAGGCCTCGTACTTCTCACGGTCATTGGCCAGCATGGCGTGGAGTTCGTTCTTGATCTTCTTTTCCAGTGCGTTGTGGATCAGCTTGAGTTGGTTGTCCTTCTGGAGCATCTCACGGCTGATGTTCAGGCTCAGGTCCTGACTGTCCACGACGCCCTTGACGAAGCTGAAGTAATCGGGCAGCAGGTCGCCGCACTTTTCCATGATGAGCACGCCGGAGGCATACAGGGCCAGACCCTTTTCGTAATCCTTGGTATAGAAGTCGTAGGGACGGTGGCTGGGCACGAAGAGCAGGGCGTTGTAGTTCGCGGTGCCCTCGGTGCGGCTGACGATGACGCGGGCGGGGTCGGAGTAATCGTTGAACTTGTCCTTATAGAAGTTGGCGTACTCCTCGTCGGTGACTTCGCTCTTCTGCTTCTTCCAGATGGGCACCATGCTGTTCAGGGTCTCCAGCTCGGTGTAGGTCTCCCACTCCGGCTTGTAATCGTCGGGCTTGGGATCCGGTTCGGGCTTCTGGCGGCTCTTTTCGCGCTCCATCTGGATGGGATAACGCACATAGTCGCTGTACTTCTTGACGATGGCCACGATACCATACTCGTCGAGGAAGTTCTCGTAGTTGTCGGTGTCGGTGCTGGGCTTGATGTGCAGGATGATCTCGGTGCCCACGGTGTCCTTCTCGGTGGGGTTCAGCTCGTAGCCGTCAGCACCGCTGGACTCCCACTGCCAAGCCTCGTCGGAGCCATAGGCTTTGGAGATGACGGTGACCTTGTCGGCCACCATGAAAGCGGAGTAGAAGCCGACGCCGAACTGGCCGATGATGTCGATGTTCTCGTCCTTGTTCTCCTTCTTGAAGTCCAGCGAACCGGAGTGGGCGATGGTGCCGAGGTTGGATTCCAGCTCCTCCTTGGTCATGCCGATGCCGTTATCGGAGATGGTCAGGGTGCGGTTGTCCTTATCACGGGTGAGCAGGATGCGGAAATCGCCTTTGTTCATGCCGACGGAAGTGTCGGTCAGGCTCTTATAGTACAGCTTGTCGATGGCGTCCGAAGCGTTGGAGATCAGCTCCCGCAGGAAAATTTCCTTATTGGTATAGATGGAGTTGATCATCATATCCATCAGCTTTTTGCTTTCCGCCTGAAATTCTTTTTTCGCCATAATGCAAAACCTCTTTTGTTCAGATTTGGCGCCAAGGAGCCGGAGTTTCGGAATGACTGCTTAGCACTCATAACTTTCGAGTGCTAATATACACCGCTTCACACCAAAAATCAAGGGGTTTCATAAAAAGTTCAGAAATGTTTCGCTTTCCTTTACATTCCCCCGCAAACTTATTATAATGATTCGGAAACCAAACCGGAAAGGATGACCCAAATGCAGTTTAAGACTTACCCTCTCCCCGGCGGGGGAGAGCTGGACGTATATCTGCGCACCCCGGCCCCGGCGATGCCGAACGCGCTGCGGCGGCCGCTGGTGCTGGTGGTGCCGGGCGGCGGGTACGAGCATGTCAGCGCCCGCGAGGCGGACCCGGTGGCTTTGCAGTTTGCGGCAGCGGGGTACCACGCCGCCGTGCTGACCTACAGCGTCGGCGAGGGCGCACGGAATTACCAGCCGCTGCGCCAGCTCAGCGCGGCGCTTGCGCTGCTGCGGGAACATGCGGAGGCGTGGGGCGTCCTGCCGGAACAGATCGCAGTCTGCGGCTTTTCGGCGGGCGGGCATCTGGCCCTGTCCGGGGCTGTGCTGGACCTGCCCGGCGGTGAGGCGGCGGCCCAGCAGCGGCCCAATGCGGTGCTGCTGGCTTACCCGGTGGTCACGGCGGGAGAGCACGCCCACCGGGGCAGCTTTGTCCGGCTGGCCGGCAGCGAGGACCCGGCGGACCACCAGAAATTCACGCTGGAAGATAAGATCACGCCGGACACCCCGCCCGTCTTTGTCTGGCACACGATGGAGGACGCCACCGTTCCCGTGGAAAACACTCTGCTGTTGCTCGCAGCGCTGCGGAAGAACCGCGTCCCCTGCGAAGTACATCTGTTCGAAAAGGGCGTCCACGGCACCAGCATCTCCACCGCCGAGGTCGATGCTGCCAGCGTCCACCGCGCCCACTGGGTGCAGCTGGCTGTGGAGTGGCTGAACGACACCTTCGATTTTCATCTGGAATAAAATGGTTTTGTGCGTGTCTACAAAAATTTCATGAAAAAATAGTTGACCTGCAACAAAAATTAGCGTATACTGGTTCAGCGAAAACGAACGCCGGGGCACACCCCCGGAAGAGAAGAGGGAATACATATGGCAATGCGGCCGGAAATTTCGGTCAAGGACCTGCTGATGCAGGCCTTTCTGACCGGCTGGGAGCTCTCCGACAAGAGCATCTCGCAGGACGAATATCTTCAGAGCGCCATTCAGGTGATCGAGGTGCTTCAGGTGGAGCCGGAAAACCTCTACGCCGAAGAGGGCCTCGGTTTGCCGGACGGCGAAGAAGTGGATCATCTGGACGATCTGCTCCGCGCGGACGGTCAGTGGCTCTATTACGGTGTGGAAGAAGAGAACTTCTTCCTGATCCAGTGGTATCCGGATGTGGAATCCGCCAACGCGAAGCTGGCAGAGCTGGATGCTATGGGCGACGGCAGCAAGCAGTACCTCGTGGATATGAGCCTGAAGCGCTCGACCCCCACCGTGGCCGAAAACTTCGGCAATTCAAACCCGGTGCAGCTTCGTTCTTGATATTTTTGGAATAAGGAAAGGGAACCCAAGCGATGCAGCTTTCTCAGATCGAACGGGAGCAGCTTTACGCCATCCTCGAAAAATACGACCAGCACCCCAAGGTGCAGGAAATGCGGGAGTTCATCCAGCACGGCGATGTGACCACCTATCAGCACTGCAAGAATGTGGTGCTGGTCAGCTTTTGGATCAACCGCCGCTTTCATCTGGGCGCGGATGAGACGGCGCTGGCGGTGGGCGGCTTCCTGCATGACTTCTATCTGTATGATTGGCACAAGACCAGCAGCTTCCACGGGCTGCGCCGCCTGTTCGAGATGCACGGCTTTTCCCACCCCGGTTCCGCTTGTGTGAACGCGAAGCGCTACTTCCAGATCACCAAGAAGGAGCAGAACATCATCCAGAGCCACATGTGGCCGCTGACCTTCCGGCATGTGCCCACCTGCCGCGAGGCGGTCATCGTCTGCTTGGCCGATAAGTACTGCGCGGTGGTCGAGAGCATGTTCCGCCGCGCCAAGGCGGCTGCGACCGTCGGCGCGGACGAAACCGACGAGACCCTGTGGTAATCACGAGAATGAAAAATCCCCGCTGGCGGTCTGTGAACTGCACCCTATTTGTTAGACAGTATGGTATACTGTTTAGGAAATGGGGTGTTTTTGTATGCCAAAGGGACAAC
>NZ_PRLC01000007.1 GCF_003287455.1 Faecalibacterium hattorii
TGTTTACCGTGTTTTTCCAACACGAAAATAGGTTCCGTTACAAGTTTTTCGATATTGTTCAATTTTCAAGGTCCTGTGAGCGCCTCAGCCTTTCGGCTGACGACTTGATTATTTTATCACAGAAGTGATTTTTTGTCAAGCTCTTTTTTTCGAAGCTGTCGAACTTTCTGAACTTGGAGCGCCTCGAAACCTCTCAAATCTCTTTGGTGTTTCTTGACGTCTATTGGTTCTTTTCTTCAGCTTCTCACTGAGACTTCGGAAGTCATTCTTTTGCCTCAGCGCTTGGCGCTCAAGTATAATACCACATGCCCGCCCGTTTGGCAACCCCTTTTTTCAACTTTTTTGCCCTCTTTTTTCGCTTTGTCTCTTTTTGCTAGTTTTTTGTTCCTTTTCAACACTCTCTTTGACAAGCTTGGATACAAGGTCTTCTCCGGGGCTTTTCTTTCTGTTCTGTCCCTATATAATGTAATAATATAAGAGCTCCGTATAGATGCCAGCGGATATTACGAGCCGGAATGCGGATACTATCCCTGCACTGCTTGTCAAGACCTTTGCGTTCAAATTTTGCCCCGAAAATCTCTCCGTATTTTTGGTCAAACTTCCGAAACACAAAATGTAGTGGTCTATCCATTGACATATCACTAAATAGTGATATGATAGAAGCACATTCAAACGAATTGATTCTACGGCATTTTGCGGGCGGCTCTGGCAAAAAGGGGACGCCCGTTTGAACTGCGGCAAAGAGTGCAACCCGATAAAAAGATGGAGGAAAGCCATGAAGATCATCAAGCGCAACGGCTCGGAGGTTCCTTTCGATATTACCAAGATCATCACCGCTGTTACCAAAGCCAGCGATTCCGTAAGCGGCAAGAGCCGCCTGACCCGCGAGCAGATCACCCAGATCGCTGCGGAGGTCACGGACCAGTGCCAGTCCCTGAATCGCGCGGTCAGCGTGGAAGAGATTCAGGATATGGTGGAGAACAAGTTGATGGACATGAAGGCCCACGACATTGCCCGCCACTACATCACCTATCGGTATGTCCAGAGCCTGAAGCGCCAGACCAACACCACCGACGAGCGCATCCTGAGCCTGATCGAGTGCCAGAACGAAGAGGTCAAGCAGGAGAACGCCAACAAGAACCCCACCGTGAACAGCGTTCAGCGTGACTACATGGCCGGCGAGATCTCCAAGGACCTGACCGCCCGTCTGCTGCTGGACCCGGAGATCGTCAAGGCCCATCAGGAGGGCCTGATCCACTTCCACGATTCCGATTACTTTGCCCAGCACATGCACAACTGCGATCTGGTCAATCTGGAAGATATGCTCCAGAACGGCACCGTCATCTCCGGCACTTATATTGAAAAGCCCCACAGCTTTTCCACCGCCTGCAACATTGCGACCCAGATCATCGCACAGGTGGCGTCCAACCAGTACGGCGGCCAGAGCATCAGCCTGACTCACCTCGCCCCCTTCGTGGATGTCTCCCGCAAGAAGATTGCCGCCGAGGTCGAGACCGAGATGGAGGGCCTGAACGTCTCCGCCGAGCGGAAGAAGGCCATCGTCGAGCGCCGTCTGCGCAACGAGATCAACCGCGGCGTCCAGACCATCCAGTATCAGGTCGTCACCCTGATGACCACCAACGGTCAGGCTCCGTTCATCACCGTCTTCATGTATCTGGGAGAGGCCCGGAACGCGCAGGAGAAGGCCGACCTTGCCATCATCATCGAGGAGACCATCCGCCAGCGGTATCAGGGCGTCAAGAATGAGGCGGGCGTTTGGATCACCCCGGCCTTCCCGAAGCTGATCTATGTGCTGGAAGAGGACAACATCCGCCCCGGCACCCCGTATTACTACCTGACCGAACTGGCCGCCAAGTGCACCGCCAAGCGGATGGTGCCCGACTACATCTCCGAGAAGAAAATGCTGGAGATGAAGATCGACAAAAATGGCGAGGGCCATTGCTATACCTGCATGGGCTGCCGCAGCTTCCTGACCCCGTATGTGGACCCGGAGACCGGCAAGCCCAAGTATTACGGCCGCTTCAATCAGGGCGTCGTCACCATCAACTTGGTGGATGTGGCCCTGTCCTCCGGTGGCAACTTTGAGAAGTTCTGGAAGATCTTCGACGAGCGTCTGGCCCTCTGCCATCGTGCCCTTCAGGCACGCCACAAGCGGCTGCTGGGCACCCCCAGCGACGCTGCCCCGATCCTGTGGCAGTACGGCGCGCTGGCCCGTCTGAAGAAGGGCGAGAAGATCGACAAGCTGCTCTTCGGCGGCTACTCCACCATCAGCCTCGGCTATGCCGGCCTGTATGAGTGCGTCAAGTATATGACCGGCCGCAGCCACACCGACGCCGGTGCCAAGCCCTTTGCCCTGAGCGTGATGCAGCACATGAACGACAAGTGCAATGAGTGGAAGAAGGCTGAGAACATCGACTACTCCCTCTACGGCACCCCGCTGGAATCCACGACCTACAAGTTCGCCAAGTGTCTCCAGAAGCGGTTTGGCATCGTGCCCGGCATCACCGACAAGAACTATATCACCAACAGCTACCATGTCCATGTGTCCGAGCCCATCGATGCCTTCACCAAGCTGAAGTTCGAGAGCGAGTTCCAGAGGCTGTCGCCGGGCGGCGCCATCAGCTATGTGGAAGTACCCAACATGCAGGACAATCTGGAAGCCGTCATAAGCGTGCTGCAGTTCATCTACGACAACATCATGTACGCCGAGTTGAACACGAAGTCCGACTACTGCCAGTGCTGCGGCTACGACGGCGAGATCAAGATCGTTGAGGACGACGGCAAGCTGGTGTGGGAGTGCCCCAAGTGCGGCAACCGCGACCAGAATAAGCTGAACGTCGCCCGCCGCACCTGCGGTTACATCGGCACTCAGTTCTGGAATCAGGGCCGCACGCAGGAGATCAAGGACCGCGTTTTACACCTGTGACCTTCTCAGGCGCATCGCGCAAGCGATGACGGAAGGAGTCAATTTTCTGATATTTACCATGAATTACGCTACCATTAAATACTATGACATCGCCAACGGCCCCGGCGTGCGGACGAGTGTGTTCGTCTCTGGGTGCCGCCACCACTGCCCCGGCTGCTTCAACGAGGTGGCATGGGATTTCGGCTATGGCAAGCCCTTCGACAAGGCCATCCGCAACGAGGTCTTCGCCTCCTGCCAGCCCGCCTACATCACCGGGCTGAGCCTTCTGGGCGGCGAGCCCATGGAGCCGGAAAACCAGCGGGAACTTCTCCCCTTCGTCCGGAATTTCAAAGCCCTCTACCCAAACAAGACCATTTGGTGCTACTCCGGCTATACGTGGGAGCAGCTCACCGGCAAGGACCCTTGTCCCGCCCGGTGCGAAGTCACCGACGAGCTGCTGGCCCTGCTGGACGTCCTCGTAGACGGCCGCTTCCTCGAGGCAAAGCACGATATCTCCCTGCGCTTCCGCGGCAGCTCCAATCAGCGTCTGCTGGATGTGCCCAAATCTCTTGCCGCCGGGCAGCCGGTCTGGTGGGAGGATGAGAAGGTCTTCGCCACGCATACGATGTAACAACAAAGCGTTCTGGTTTCCACCGCCCGGCAGGGCAATGTGGAAACCAGAACGCTTTTCGTTTATCGTGACTCCACCGCGTCCTCGATGATGCGGAGGAAGTCCCGGCCATAGTGGGCGGCTTTCTTTTCGCCCACGCCCGTGATGTTCAGCAGCTCGTCGAGGCTGAGGGGCTTCTTCTGCGTCATCTCGCGGAGGGTGGCGTCGTTGAAGATCATATAAGCGGGCACCTTCTGCTTCGCGGCCAGCCGCTTGCGCAGGGCATACAGCCCGGCCAGCAGCTTTTCGTCGGCTTCGCTCAGCGGTTCGGCATCGGCTGCGCGGCGGCGGGCACCGGCCAGACGCTTGGCGCTGGCGGCGGCGCGCTCCTTGGCCTGTGCGGCTTGCTGCTGCATCTCCTCGGCGGCCTGTTCCGACATCCGGCAGTTGGAGCAGTTGCCGCATCTGGGGGCCGCAGCCTCGCCGAAGTAGTTGAGCAGAAAGCTCCGCAGACAGCGCGGCGTCGTGGAATAGAAGGTCATGTACTTGAGCCGTTCCTCGGCTTTGCGGGCCGCTTCGGCTTTGACGTCCGCCGGGAGGCCGTTGTCCGCTTCCATCTCCTTGTCGATGAAGAAGCGGATGGTCCGCACGTCGGTGCCGGAGTAGAGCAGGGTGCAGCGAGCCGGTTCCCCGTCGCGGCCCGCGCGGCCCGCCTCCTGATAGTAACTTTCCAGATCCTTGGGCATATTGTAATGAATGACGAACCGGACGTTGGGCTTGTCGATGCCCATGCCAAAGGCGTTGGTGGCCACCATGATCTGCACCCGGTCGTAAAGGAAATCGTCCTGATTTTTCCGCCGGGTCTCCGGGTCGAGCTTGGCGTGATACGCCGCCGCCCGGATGCCCCGGCTCTGAAGCAGACGGGTCGTCTCGTCCACCTGCTTGGTAGTGCTGCAATAGATGATGCCCGCGTTGTCCCGCTCTTTGAGCACCAAATCCAGCAGGACCCGCGGCTTTTCGCTGGGCAGGGCCCGGCGGGTGCCGAAGTAGAGATTCGGGCGGTCGAAGCTGGTGATGACCTCATAGGGGTCGTGGAGATCCAGATGGCTGCGGATGTCGTCCCGGACATGGGCGGTGGCCGTGGCCGTGAAGGCTCCGATGACCGGGCGCTTGGGCAGGGTCTCCACGAACTCTTTGATGCGGAGGTAGCTGGGGCGGAAGTCCTGCCCCCACTGGCTGATGCAGTGGGCCTCGTCCACTGTCACCATACTGATCTCCCGCTCCTGCGCAAACCGCTGGAAGCCCGGCATCTCCAACCGCTCCGGGGCCACATAGATGATCTTATACCAGCCCTCCCGCGCACGGCGGAGCATCAGGGCCTTCTGGTGATCGGTCAGGCTGTTGTTCAGGAACGCCGCCGCCACGCCGGCCTGTACCAGCGCCCCCACCTGATCTTTCATCAGGCTGACCAGCGGCGACACCACGATGGTGATGCCCGGCAGCAGCAGCGCAGGCACCTGATAGCAGATGGACTTGCCCGCACCGGTGGGCATCACGGCCAGAACGTCCTGCCCGGCCAGCAGCCGGGAGACGATCTGCTCCTGTCCGGGGCGGAAGCCGTCATAGCCGAACACTTTTTTTAAGATCGAATGCGGGTTTTCCATGAGTTCCTCCGTTATAATAGATGAGCACTGCCTTTGGAGCCTTACCAGTATACCACAAAAAACGCCGGTTTGCGCGCCGGAGGGCCTCCTTTTTGGCAAAACGAACGAAATGTCACAAGGATTTTTTTACAATTGATAGCTTTTCAGGCGCGAAAATGATATAATGAGACTACATATCTCCATCCCGGCTGTTTTTTGTGCCGGACCCAACGAAAAAGGAGCATTTTAAACCATGCAGAAATTGATCACATTTGCAGTCCCCTGCTATAATTCTGCCGCTTATATGCGTCACTGCATCGAGACCCTGCTCTCCGCCGGAGAACAGGCCGAGATCATCCTCGTGGACGACGGTTCCGTCAAGGACGAGACCCCCGCCATCTGCGACGAATATGCCGAGAAGTACCCCACCATCGTCAAGGCCATCCATCAGGAGAACGGCGGCCACGGCGAGGGCGTCAATCAGGGCATCCGGAACGCCACCGGCCTGTACTACAAGGTCGTGGACAGCGACGACTGGCTCGACACCGCCGCCCTCAAGACCGTGCTGGCCAAGCTGCAGACCCTCGCGGCCCGCGGCACCGCCCCCGACCTGATGATCTGCAACTATGTGTACGAGCATGTGGAGGACAACACCAGCCACACCGTCCGCTACACCAACGTCTTCCCGGAGAACCGGCTCTTCACTTGGATGCACGTGGGCCATTTCCGCCCGGACCAGAACCTGCTGATGCACTCGGTCATCTACCGCACGCAGGTGCTGCGGGACTGCGGCATGGTGCTGCCCAAGCACACCTTCTATGTGGACAACATCTTCGTCTACCAGCCGCTGCCCTACGTCAAGAGCATGTACTACATGAACCTTGACCTCTACCGCTACTTCATCGGCCGCTCCGACCAGAGCGTGAACGAGAGCGTCATGGTCAAGCGTGTAGACCAGCAGCTCCGTGTCACCAAGCACATGATCGATTGTCAGGACCTCGACGCCCTCAAGAACGAGAAGCGTCTGCGCAGCTACATGCTGCACTACCTGTCCATGATGATGGCCGTCAGCGATATCTTCCTGCTGCTGGACGGCAGCGCCGAGGCCAAGGCCAAGAAGGCCGACCTGTGGAGCTACCTCAAGGCCCACACCAGCCCCGCCGTCTTCCACTCCATCCGCTACGGCTTCGGCGGCGTGACCAACCTCAACTTCCCCAAGGGGGATACCATCGTCATCGGCTGCTACCGCATCGCGCAGAAGCTCTTCAAATTCAACTAAAATAAAACTTGTTGTTTCTTTTGGAATAATGTTGCCGAACCGGGCAGCTGGGTCACATCCAGCTGCCCGGTTTTCGTTTGGATACAAGCTCGTTAAGAAAACTTCAGAGTTGAGCCTTGTGAAATGTTGTTGCCATCGACGACGCCGTGGGTCTGGTGCTCTTTTCGGCTTCCTTCGGCGTGGCGAACGCGCTGGAGCAGGGCCGCATCGACCCCCTCAGCGTCATCGTCGAGCCGCTGGTGGAGATCGTCATCTCACTGGGGCTGGGTGCGCTGGCCGGTTTTGTGCTCAACCAGCTGGAAGTCTACTTCCACTCCCGCTCCAAGCGCATGAGCCTCTCCGTCGCCTTTGTCCTGCTGACGGTGGGCCTCTCGATGCTCTCCTTCCAGATCGGGCCGGTGCACTGCAGCTTCTCTCTGCTGCTGGTCTGCATGATGACGGGCACCGTCTTCTGCAACATCTGCCCCACTTCCGATGAGCTGATGGACCGCCTCGACCGCTGGGTGTCGCCGGTGAACATCCTTTTCTTCGTCCTCAGCGGCGCAGAGCTGGACCTGAACATCCTGTCGAACCCGCTGGTGCTCCTCATCGGCGTGGTGTACATCACCTCCCGCTCGCTGGGCAAGATCAGCGGCTCCTACGTGAGCTGCCGCGCCACCCACTGCAGCGAGAGGATCCAGAAGTATCTTGGCATCACGCTGCTGCCGCAGGCCGGTGTGGCGCTGGGCATGGCAGCCGAAGCCGCCGAACTTTCCGACGGCCACATGGTGCGGAACGTCGTGCTTTTCTCAGTGCTCGTGTATGAGCTGGTCGGCCCGACCCTGACCAAGTTCAGCCTGACCGCCGCCGGTGAGATCGAACCGGAAGGCCGTACCAGCGCCCGTACCGCCAACAAACCGGAGGCACCCGTCACCTTGGACTGATCTCAAGAAACAAAAAGGGGCTGCTGCACATCGTTTCGCCGAATGTGCAGCAGCTCCTTTTGTTCTCAGTAGGTATCCGAGCAGCCCAGTAATAATTTCATGTAGGCGAAGGTCCGCTCCTGCCCAAGGTCGCGTACCATTTTCAGCAGCTTTTCCAGCAGGGCACGGGTCTCCGGGTGGAGCATGTAATGATCCTTGCTGTGCTCGTAGTATTCCCACGGGGAGGCATCGGTGTATTTTTCGCCCAGATAGATCTGGCTGGCCGCCACCCGGTCGCAGATCATCTCGCAGACATACCGCAGCGGCATCTTCATGCCGGTCATGCCGGATTTATTGGAGCTGTAGTCGATCCAGTATTCGAGGTGGTGCTTGTTCCGGCCCTTGTGGTGGAGCCACGCCGAGGAGTAGCCCTTGGCATCCCGCTCGGCCTCGTTGGGGCTGTGGTCGCCCTGATAGTAGATGCAGCCGGGGATGAACTCCGTGGGGCTGTATTTGCTCAGGTCGTGGGCCAAGCCCTGCTCGTACAGGCCGCATTCAAAGCAGTATTTCATCACCAGCAGCTTGTGGCGGGTGATGGTCTCAAAATGGCCTAGGATGTTCATGCTTCGCCTCCGCGAAAACGCACTGTCACTTTCCCCGCTTTCAGCCCGCGCAGATCGTCGCTCTCCGAAAAATCCTCCCGGTCGCGGGTCAGGTTGGGGTTGTAGTAGGGGTCGTCGAGGATGTTTTCCTTCCCGTGGATGGCATAGAGCCGCTGCTGTTCGGCGGCAAAGCGGGCCGCCTTGGCGGGATCTTTTTCGTCGCCGCCGCGGCTCTTGCTCTCGTAGTGGGTCAGCTCGGCGTAGGGGGTCCATGCGATGCGGCAGCCCGCATCCCGCACCCGCAGACAGAAGTCCACGTCGTTGAACGCCACGGCGAACTGTTCATCCAGCCCGCCCACTTCGTCGTAGACACTGGCCTTGACCAGCAGACAGGCCCCCGTTACCGCCGAGAAGTCCTGCACGGTGGCGATGCGGAACAGATAGCCGCTGCCGCCCTTCTGCTTATACTTGTGGCTGTGGCCCGCGTAGCCCCCAAGGCCCGTGATGACGCCCGCATGCTGGAGCGTCTCGTCCGGGTAGTAGAGCATGGCCCCGCAGATGGCCGCACCGCCCTTGTGGGCGCACTGCCGCAGCAGCTCCGTCAGCCAATCCCCGTTGCGGACTTCCACATCGTTGTTCAGCAGCAGCAGGTAATCCCCCGCTGCCGCTTTCCGGCCAAAGTTGTTGATGCCGGAGAAGTTGAAGCCCTTTTCCGGGTAGGTGACCACCTTCAGGCCGTCGTATCGCTGTTTCGCCTTCTCGTAGTAGGCAAAGGTGGCCGGGTCAGTGGAGTTGTTCTCGATGACGATGATCTCGTAGTTGTCCCACGTCGTCTTTTTCCAGATGCTTTGCAGACACTTTTCGAGGTCATCGGTGTGGTCCTTGTTGGGGATGAGGATGCTCACCTTCGGGTCGCCCTCGATGTCCCACTTCACCCGGTAAGTGCTGGGGAAGAGGCCGTCCTCCACCGTACCGGTGCGGCCGGTGCGGGCCAAGTGGTCGGCCAGTGCCTTTTTGGCTGCTGCTGCCACATAGGGCTTGGCCTCGGTGCCGCCGGAAGTAGACCCCGCATGGACCCGCCAATAATAGAGTACCTGCGGCACATGGGCCGCGCCGCCCACCTGCTCGATGAGGCGGAGGAAGAGGTCGTGGTCCTGACTGCCATCGCACTCCGGCCGCTCGCCGCCCACGGCATCCCACAGGGCCTTTTGGAACACGGCCAAATGGCAGATGTAGTTGCAGCAGAGCAGGTAATCCGGCGCATAGTCCGGCTTGAAGTGCGCTACGATGGGCCGCTGGATGCTCTTGGAGAAGAGTGCTTCATCGCTGTAAAGGAAGCCATCCGGCTCCCCCCGCTCCCGCAATTGCAGGATGGCCTTGCCCATCGTGTACATCGCGTGGGGCGCCAGAATGTCGTCGTGGTCCGCAAGGGCCAGATAGTCCCCGGTGGCAAGGGAAGCAGCAGCATTGGTGTTCGCCGCAATGCCCTTGTTTTCAATCTTTTTGTATACGATGCGTTGATTCTTCGCCTGATATTCCTCCACGATCCGTTTTACGGCATCGTGTTCCGCGTCGGACGCATCGGCAAGGCAGAGCTGACCGTTGGGAGCCGTCTGATCCACAAAAGAATTCAGAAATTCCCGCAGGTATGGTTCCGGCGTATTGTACAGCGGGGTCAAGATCGAGATGGTGGGCAGCCCGCAGGAGTCCGCCGTCTGCCCGGCCAGTTCGGCCCTTTGGGCTTCCAGCACCTTTTTCGTGGGCAGATACCGGGCCTTTTTGCCGAAGCACCGGCGCTTGACGAAACCGGCCCCCCGCGCCAGCATGGTGCCGAGGCCCTCATCTTTCGTCAGTTGGACAGCATAGCCCGCCAGCTCCTTGGCGCGTTTCAGTCGTACATTCATCTCATGCCTCGCCGCGCTGGGTCGCCTTGTAAGCGTCGCAGACCGTCTTGGTGTCGCCGTTCATCTTCAGGTGGCCGTGGCTCAGCCATGCCACCTTGCTGCACATCCGCTCGATCTGCTCGATGGAGTGGGACACCAGAATGACCGTAGTACCGCCCGCCATCAGCTCCTGCATCCGCTTTTCGCACTTCTGCTGGAAGAGGAAGTCGCCCACCGACAGCACCTCGTCCGCGATCAGGATGTCGGGCTTGGTGATGGTGGCAATGGCAAAGCCAATGCGGGCCACCATGCCGGAGGAGTAGTTCTTGAGCGGGACGTCGAGGAAGTTCTGCAGTTCGCTGAACTCCACGATCTCGTCAAATTTTTCGTCGAGGTACTTGGGCGAGAAGCCCAGCACCGTGCCGTTCAGGTAGATGTTCTCGCGGGCGGTCAGATCCATATCGAAGCCCGCGCCCAGCTCGATGAGCGGGGCGATGGTGCCGTTGACGGTCACCTTGCCCTTGGAGGGCTTGTACACGCCCGCAATGGTCTTGAGCAGGGTAGACTTGCCCGAACCGTTCAGGCCCACAAGGCCGTAAAAATCGCCGGGCATGATGTCAAGGCTGACGTTTTTCAGGGCGTAGAACTCGTCGTATTGCAGACGGCCCTGCACCATGGCCAGCAGGTATTCTTTCAAGCTCTCGTGCTTTTCGGTGGAGAGGTTGAAGCACATGGAAACATTGTCCACTTTGATGATCGGTTCCATTTTGTCCCCTCCTTAAATGTGCAGCACGAAGCGATCCTGCGTTTTGCGGAACATCCAGACGCCCACCACCATGGACAGCACCGCGCAGATGCCGCAGACCGCGAACATGTTGAAGTCCAGCGGGATGCCCCACATCAGGGTGCGGCGGAAACCGGTGATATACCAATACATCGGGTTCAGCTTGATGATCTGCTGCATGTTGAAGCCGCCGATGGAGAAGGTCATCTGGGTGGGGTCGTAGAAGATGGCGGAGAAGTAGAGCAGCGCCGTGGTGAAGACGCTCCAGATGTGCATGATATCCCGGAAGAAGACCGTTGCCGCCGCGAGGAAAAGCCCGACGCCGAGGCTGAAGAAGAAGAGGGTCACCAGCGGGTAGAGCGCCTCAAGGATCGTCAGGTGGAACGGTGCCCCGGTGAAGATCATCACCAACAGCAGGGCCACAAAGCTGAACACGCAGTTCACCATGGCGAAGCAGCACTTTTCCAGCGGGAAGATATACTTGGGGATATACACTTTTTTCAGCAGGGGCGCGGCGCTGAGCACGCTGGACATGCTGGCTGAGGTGGCCTCGTTGAAGAAGTTGAACAGCAGCTGGCCGCACATCAGGAAGACCGGGAAGTTGTCGATGCCGCTGCCCCGCATATCCATCAGGCTGCTGAACACGGCCCAGTACACAAGGCACATCAGCAGCGGGTTCAGCACGCTCCACACCACGCCCAGCACGCTGCGGCGGTATTTGAGCTTGAAGTCACGGCTGACGAGGTTCCACAGCAGATAGCGGTACCGCCAAAAGCCGTTGAGCATTCCTTTCAGTTTTGCCACAGGCGATCACCACTTTTCAAAGAATTCGAACTTCTGGGCTGCAAAGGACTCATGCAGTTTGTCCTTGGCGCTGGTCTTGTGCTCGCAGCCGCAGTCCGGCCACTGAACGTTGACGGTGGGGTCATCGTAGGGGATGCCGCCCTCGCTGGTGGGGTCGTAGACGTCGGTGCACTTGTAGCAGAATTCCGCCACATCGCTCAGCACGAGGAAGCCGTGGGCAAAGCCTTCGGGGATATAGAACATCTTCTTGTTCTCCTCGGACAGGGTCACGCCCACCCACTTGCCGAAGGTGGCGCTGTGGGGGCGGCAGTCCACGGCGACGTCATACACTTCGCCCTTGGTCACGCGGACCAGCTTGCCCTGCGTGTGGTTCTTCTGGAAGTGCAGACCGCGCAGCACGCCGCGGGTGGAGCGGCTCTGGTTGTCCTGCACGAACTCTTTGTCGATGCCGGCTTCTGCGAACTGATCCTTCTGATACGTCTCCATGAAATAGCCGCGGTCATCGCCGAACACCTGCGGCTCAATGACCACAACACCGGGGATCTCGGTCTGCGTAAAAGTAAATTTGCCCATATTTCGTTTCCTCTCTGTTTTCTTTTAAGAATTATTTTTTTGTTGTATATGAAAAGTCCCGAAGGGCTTTTGCGCAGGGTAGATAGCTCGCCCTCTCCGTCACGCTTCGCGTGCCAGCTCCCCCAAAGTGGGAGCCCTTGGCATATCGGGCAAGTCTGAGCGCATACCGGCAGCAGCCGGGCCTTGCGCTCTATCGTCAGTGCTTACTTCTCGGCTTACGTTTTCTCCTAGCTCGGATGCGTATGACTGCAAACACCACCACCGCCGCCAGCACGGTGGCACCGAGAGAGATGGCGAGCAAGCCGCCCGCGGTTTTCTTGATATTGCGGGAGGCGGGGAGCTGAACGTTCGCGTTGGCCGCGACGACCTCTTCCAGCCCCTCGATGTTCGCCTTGACCCGGACGGAGGTGGATTCCTGCACATCGCCGCCCTGAATGGTATACACCGCGTAAGCCTCCGGGTCAACCCCCAAAATATAGCGTTCGGGCAGTTCAAGGCTCACCGACACATTGTCGGCGGTCAGGCCGTCGGCCAACAGCAGCCGCACACCGGGGTCGCTGACGGTCACAGTACCCATGGCGCTGCCGCCGCCCACGACCTCCATCTGGGCCGTCACCCCCTGCGCGGGGATGTCGGTGTAGCCGGTAAAGGTCGCAAAGGCGTGATCCAGCAGGGTGCGGACGTCGTTGTACTTGTCGGTCTTCAGGTTGCTCTGCATGGTCACGCAGATGAGCCGGACGCCGTTCTGCTCCGCCAGACAGACATAGCTGTAGCGGGCAATGTTGGTGTAGCCGATCTTCGAGCCCAAAATGGCCGGGATATAGTACCGGCTGGACCCCACCCGCATCTTATCCTGCTGGTGGAAGTACCGGGTCACGGGCTGGATGTTGGTGGGGGCCATCGTGTACATCTCGTTCCGGGTGAAAAGGGTCTCAAAGCCCGGCTGGGTCAGCGCCCAGCGCAGGATCTGCGCCATATCGTAGCAGCTGGTGTAGTGGTCCTCGTCGCTGATGCCGTGGGGGTTCGCGAAGTGGGTGTGCTGCAAGCCCAGCTCCGCTACCTGTGCGTTCATCGCGGCCACACCGTCGGCGATGGTGCCGCCGCCGAAATATTCCGCCAGCAGGTTCGCGCCGTCGTTGGCGCTGGCCATCATGGTGGCGTACAGCGCATCCGTCAGGGGAACTTCCTCCCCTTCCTGCAATGCGATGTGGCTGGAATCAGTACCCGCCAGCGAGTAAACGTCCTCGTGGCTGACGGCCAGCTTCACGCCGTCCCACTGGCCCTGCGCCTTTTCACAGGCAAGGCCCAGCGTCATCACCTTGGTGATCGACGCCGGGTGCAGTTCCTCGTCCATATTCTGCTGCGCCAGCACCAGCCCGGTGTCCGCGTCAATGATGCAGTAAGCTTCGGTGGTCGTCAGGGCCGGGGCCGCCGCCGCGCCGGGCGCAAAGGCCGCCAACAGGCACAGCAGGGCCGCGCACAGCACGGTGATCTGTTTTTTCATCTGGTATACTCCGTTGTTCCTTTAATCTGTTTTAGTATACCACACTTTGCCCCGCCTGAAAAGAGAAATGCGCCCCTTCACGCCCCGATCCTCTCCCGCAGCAGGGGCTGGATCTGCCGCCCGGCCAGCGCCGCTTCCAGCGCAGCGGGCAGCAGGGCGAAATCCGCCTTCAGGCTCTGCGGCTTCGCGGCCGGGTCATCCTGCCCGTAGGGCACAAAATAGTAATGTTTGCGCTGGCGCAGCCGGGCGATGTTCTCCCCCGATGCCCCCAGTCCGTCGTTGGTGGAGACGGCGATCAAAACCGGGCACCCCACCCGCAGCAGACTTTTCGCCGCCAGCGTCACCGGCGTGTCGGAAAGGCCCACCGCCAGCCGGGCCAGTGTCGTTCCGGTGCAGGGCGCAATGACCAGCGCCTCAGCCAGCCGCTTCGGCCCCAGCGGCTCCACGGCTTGCAGGGTATCCAGCACCGGGTTCCCGGTCAGCTCCTCCAGCCGCGCCTTCCATTCCGCCGCCGTGCCGAACCGGGTGTCCAGCCGGGACGCTGCAAAGCTCATCACCGGCAGCAGCTCCCAGCCCTGCCGCACCAGCCGCCCGGCCTGTGCCGTGGCCGTGCCCAGCGTACAAAAGCTCCCGCAGACCGCAAACGCGATCCGCCCTCGCGGTGTGTTCATGCTCTCCCCTCCCGCTCCTGTATCATCGCGCAGACTGTCTGCGCCACAAACCCACCCGCCGTTTCCGGCGCACAGGCGGCGGGCAGACTCAGCGCATGGACCGCCGTATGGCCCAGCCGCTGCGCCGCCGCAAAGTCTGTTCCACCGGGCCGCGATGCCAGATCAACGATCAGGCTCCCCGGCCGCAGGGCTGCCAGCACCGGCTCGGTCAGCACCGGGGCGGGGACGGTGTTCACCACCGTATCAAATGCCGGGGCCGCCCCGGCCACCGCCGCCAGCGGAATGCTGCGCAGCCCCAGACTTTCGGCCAGCGCCCGCGGCCCGGCCCGCCGCGCGGCCACCGTCACCTGTGCGCCCAGCGCGGCCAGCCGCACCCCCAGTGCTTGCCCTACCGGCCCGAACCCGGCCAGCAGCACGCCGCTGCCCCAGAGCGTCTGGGACCGCTGCGCCAGCAAAATGCCGATGCACCCCTCCGCCGTGGGGATGGCGTTCCGCACGGTCAGCTCCTCCCGCGTGAAGTAATCCACCAGCTCTACCCCGGCCTCCCGCGCGATCTGCTGCGCCTCCGCCGACAGCTTCCCGCCCAGCGCCAGTGCCCCCGGCTTCGCCGCCCGCAGCAGCGCGGCAAGCGGCGTCCGCGCCTCGTCCAGCGGGAGCGGCAGCAGGATGTAATCCGCTCGTGCCACCTCTTCCGCGCCGCACACTTCGTACCCCGCCCGCGCCAGCGCCCGGCCCGCCGCCGCTTGCCGCGCGTCCCCGCCGATCACCGCAAACCGTTTCTGTTCCTCCATGCCCGCTCCCCCTCCCAAGGTTTACGACAGGCTATGCAGGGAGCCGCCAAGATGTGAAACCGCGCTTGACTTTTAGGCCCAAGTGCATATAATAGAATTAACGAATGTAAATAAGTCTCCATGGAGACACGTAAGCAAACAAGAAGCCCCCCGGTATCGCTACTACCGAGGGGCTTCCTGTTTTTAGTGCTTACCGCCCTTGAACTGGTCGTTCTCCTGCTCAGCCTGATCGGCGGGGCAGTGTACGTTACATTTCAGATCACATGGACCGTTTCTCACAGCGATGAACACAAGAAAAAATGACCGCCTCATAGTTCCAGCCGTGAGCGGTCATCTTTTTCTTGACTAAACCGGTAAGGAGCTAGCCGTTTGCGGGCCAGCGCCTTTTCTATTTGTAGTATAACCTTCCTACGTCCAATTGTCAAGCGTTCGGCTTGTTTTGGGCGTTTCTTTTTTACGCAAAAAAGCCCCGGAGTGAGGCCGCAAAGCTCATTCCGGGGCTTCGTTGATTCAACGGGTCATTTGGTGCAGTTCAAAGGGTATATTCAGTGATGCAATGCCCAATTTGTTGTAGAAACCAATTACTTGGTTGCCTTCTTCTGCATATCAACCTTCATCACGACGATGGTATAGGTCTTACCATTGACAGTAACATCTTGGAAAGCCATCATACCAGTGCCCTTAGTCTCGTAGTCTCCAATTTCGGTAGAGGCATGAATAACCACATTCTTCGTAATATTCTGAGCAATCTCCAGTGCATTAATACCCTCGTTCAGAGTATTAAACAGCTTGCTGTCATATTTCACCTTGGTAGCATAGCTCACAAGGTACATATTAGTATCCTTGCGATCCTTGCCAGCCAGAGCATCAAGAATAGCATCCTTCTTGCCCTTCAGGATGGTATCAATGGTATCCTTCTCGCCAATCTTTTCTTCAACGATGCCGGCAACAGCCTTCGTCTTATCCTTCAGCTCAGAATCAGCAGCCTTGAAAGTGATCTCCACGTTCTTTTCACCGGTCTCATCTTCCACGACTTTTGCCAAAGGAGACTTGATTGCGTCGTTAATAACAGCAATAACCTCTTTCTCATTCAGAGAAGAACCACAGCCGGTCAGGACTGCCATTGCCATAACGCCAGCGAGCGCAACGGCCATGAGTTTCTTAAACATTTTCATAATCGTATCCTCCAAAATAGTTTTCACACTGCACCCATTCAGGCGTTTTCTGTTCGCCTGATTTGTTAAGCTCATATTACCATTTTGTCACAGTTTATTCAATACCCTTTTTGATTTTTGTTTCATTTGACAATTTCAGGTGGATTCTACTGGGCATTTTGCTGGAAATCAAAGGAAAATGGGCGGACAGAAAAAGCCCCTTGGCGGGGGGTACAGCCAAGGGGCGAATGCCTTTTGCAATGCCTCTGCTTTCCACTTTATCAAGCACATCACACATATTGCGTGGGCCTCCTTTCCTGTCATCGGTGCTGGTATTATATGCGTCTTCAAATCGGTGGTCATTCGTCATGATGCTCAACAACTGAAGCGTTTCCTGCACATGCGTCAGATCCTGTGAACTTGGCACATAATCGCCTTTCTCTCTTTTCTGCACAAAGTAGTCTGCAACCACCTTGAAATCGCTTTGGAACAGCTCTACCTGCTCACGGTTCAGATACGCGATCTGGAATCTGCGCCTAGAACTTGCTTTCCGTTGAATAACAGCACGTTTACGATATCAGAGAATACATCAAAGTAGATGTTCAGCATGGTATCACCTCGCAGATGTGAGTCACTTGTTATTATTGTACCTTCTTTCTGTTCACAAAACAAGACGCAAAAAAACCTCCGGCTTCTTATCACAGAAACCGGGGGGCTTTGTTCGCTTTATTGGTGCTTTCTCAAGCCCTCACGCAAAACCTTGCGGGGGCTCTTGATCGCAGCCGGGGGCGGGTGCCAAAATTGCAGAGCGTTCGGAGTAACGATGATACGTTATTTGTGAATTTCCAGTGTGTTTTACCCCATCTCCGCAATGATCTTCTCCAAATTTTCTTCCTGCAAATAGAATTCCGGCAGTTTGCCTTGTCATATAGAACGAATGGGCGGCGTTTGCAAGGAGCAGTCATACACAAAACGCCCCCGGCTTCCTGTCATGGAAACCGGGGGCGCTGCGGTTTTATGGGAAACGCCTCAGGCGCTGCAAAGCCTCAGTGCAGCAGAGAGCTGACCCATGCCCGGGCGGCCGTCTTGGCCTGGAGCTTATTGTACATTTTCAGAGTGGTGTTGTACACCTTCTGGCTCATGGCATTGCTGGCGTTGGTGGCGGCAGCCTGCTTGGCCTCAAGTGTGTCGGCGGCGGCAACGGCGGCCTTCATATCGGCGTAGTCGGCCATGATCTCCTGCTGGAGCGCGGCATAGCTGGCCTTGGCTGCTGTCCGATCCTTTGCGGTGACCTGATTGCCATTGCTGCCGTAGGTCAGCAGGTTGGAGAGGGCGTCACGCACGCCGTAGAAGGAGTCGGTCCAGTCGTCCGGGTAGGTATAGTAGCGGCCTTTGGCATCCTGATACCAGACGCCCTCGGTGGGCTGCTCGTCGGAACGGGTGACTTTATGGACCGAGACCTTGTAGACATCTGCGGTGTCGGTGGTCAGCATCGGATAGTAAGGGACGAAGGCGTTGTACACGTCGTCATCAAAAGCGGTCCACTCGGTAATGGCGGTGTTCAGATCGCCGGTGGCGCTCACCTGGAACAGATGAGTCTCCACATTGCCCGTCTTGCCGATGGGCTCGGTCTGAAAGAAGTGGATGGAATCCTCCACCGAGAACTTCTTGGTCAGCTGGATGTTGGAGTAGACCGGGACGATGGCACCGTTCTCGCCGACGTTGCTGATAGCAAAGTCGGTCTCGCTGTAGTTGTCCTTCGTAAAGGTGTCGGTGCCGTACAGGTAGTTCAGGCCGGCTGCCATGCGGTCCGATGCGATGTCGCCGTTATAGGAGGCATCCAGATCGATGACATTGGCAGCGGCGTCGCCCACAAAGGTACCGGCCTTCTGGGCTACGGAGATCAGGTTGGCGGAGGCCACCACGTTGTCGGTGTCATCCAGATCGATCTTGCCCATAGCGGCGATGTTGGGCTGCATGAAGACCACGCTGGAGGAGAGCTTCAGGGCAAGGTAGGTGTGGCCCGTCAGGTTCTCCACGAACCAGGTCTCGTTCTGGTCGGCAATGAACACGCCGGAGCCGCCGGCTGCACCGGCGTTGTCGTAGATGGAGGTCAGCAGGGCAACACCCTCGCGGGCCGTGGAAGCTTCGCTCAGCAGCACCGTGGTGATCTCGGCTTCTTCAATGCCGTTGTCCACATAGGGGTCTACGCTCAGCACGGCGTCGGTACCGTAGAGAGACTCGGTAGCAGAGACCATGACGCCCTTCTCGTTGGTGCCAGCCTCCTCATAGGGGGTGTGCTCGTGGGTGCTGTCGCAGTCCGGGCAGACACCCAGACCGTTGTCGTCCCGGCGGGCGGTGTAGCGGTAGCTGTCGTGGGTGAAGGTGTAGGTAAAGCCGTAGCAGCCCTCGTACACCTCGCCCGCGGTGTGCTTCCCGGCGGGGCTGATGTTGAACAGCTTGTTGTAATCGTTGGTGCCCAGATCCTCGATCCGGCCAAACATGGTGGTGCCGTCCTCGGTGAGGTCGCTGCCGACATAGAGTGCCGTGCAGGCGAAGGCAGAAGGAACCACGGCAAGCGTCATCGCACAGGCGATGAAAGCCGCAGCAATTTTCTTCTTCAAAGACATAATAGTATCGATCCCTCTCTTGTTGATTGTCGGCATTTCGTCGGCAGGTGTCATAATACACCCATTTTAACTAAAATGCAAGTATTTTCCCGAAATTTTAGCATATATTCATTTTTATATGGTATATATTCATACTATGTTTTTCATCTGCCCCTCCGTGAGCGCAAAAAACCGCCCCGGCTTCCTCTTTCGGAAACCGAGGCGGTCATATACTTTATTGGTGCTTTCCCAAGCCCTCACGCAATTACTTGCGAGGGTTCTTAATAGCAGCCTGAGCCGCAGCGAGGCGGGCGATGGGCACACGGAAGGGAGAGCAGCTGACGTAGTCCAGACCAACGTTGTGGCAGAACTCGACGCTCGTGGGATCGCCGCCGTGCTCGCCGCAGATACCCAGACCCAGATCGGGGCGGGTCTCGCGGCCATCGTGGGCAGCCATCTTGACCAGCTTGCCGACGCCGACCTGATCGAGGTGCTGGAACGGATCGCTCTCGTAGATCTTGTTCTCGTAGTATGCGCCGAGGAACTTGGCAGCATCGTCACGGCTGAAGCCGAAGGTCATCTGGGTCAGGTCGTTGGTGCCGAAGCTGAAGAACTCAGCCTCCTTGGCGATCTCACCGGCGGTCAGAGCGGCGCGCGGGATCTCGATCATGGTACCGACCTGATACTTCATCTTAACGCCGGCAGCAGCGATCAGCTCGTCCGCGACCTTGACGACAACGTCCTTGACGAACTTCAGCTCCTTGACCTCGCCGACCAGCGGGATCATGATGTGGGGGGTGATCATGTAGCCAGTCTCAGCAGAGACGTTCAGGGCTGCCTTGATGACAGCGCGGGTCTGCATCGCGGCGATCTCCGGGTAGGTGACAGCCAGACGGCAGCCGCGGTGACCCATCATGGGGTTGAACTCGTGCAGGGAAGCAACGACGTTCTTCAGGTCATCGAAGGTCATGCCCATATCGGCAGCCAGCTCCTTGATGTCCTCGTCCTTGGTGGGCAGGAACTCGTGCAGAGGCGGGTCCAGATAACGGATGGTCATCGGGCGCTCACCCATGATGCGGTACATCGCCTCGAAGTCACCCTGCTGGAACGGCTCGACCTTGGCCAGAGCAGCCTCGCGCTCTTCCACGGTACGGGCGCAGATCATCTCACGGACAGCCTTGATGCGGTCCTCCGCGAAGAACATATGCTCGGTACGGCACAGGCCGATGCCCTCAGCACCCAGATCCACTGCCTGCTGTGCATCGCGCGGGTTATCCGCATTGGTCATGACCAGCAGCTGACGAGCTGCGTCAGCCCAGCCCATGAAGCGGTTGAAGTTCTTGTTGCCGGTAGCGGCGACGGTTGCGACCTGCTCGCCGTAGATGTTGCCGGTGGAGCCGTCGATGGAGATCCAATCGCCCTCGACGAACTTGTGGCCGTTGATCTCGAAGGTCTTAGCCTCTTCGTCGATCTTGACCTCGTTGTCGTTGCCGCAGCCGGAGACGCAGCAGGTGCCCATACCACGAGCAACAACGGCTGCGTGGCTGGTCATGCCGCCGCGGACGGTCAGGATGCCCTGAGAGACCTGCATACCGACGATGTCCTCAGGAGAGGTCTCCAGACGGACCAGAACGACCTTCTTCATCTCGCCGGACTTGACCTTCTCCTCTGCTTCCTCAGCAGTGAAGACGATCTGGCCGCAGGCGGAACCGGGAGAAGCCGCCAGACCCTTGCCGACGACCTCGGCTGCCTTCAGGGCAGCGGCGTCGAACTGGGGATGCAGCAGGGTATCCAGCTGCTTGGGCTCCACGCGCAGGACAGCCTCCTGCTCGGTGATCATGCCCTCGTCCACCAGATCGCATGCGATCTGCAGAGCGGCCTGAGCAGTGCGCTTGCCGTTACGGGTCTGCAGCATGTACAGGTGGCCGTCCTCGATGGTGAACTCCATATCCTGCATATCGCGGAAGTAGTTCTCCAGACGGGTCGCGATCTCAACGAACTGATCGTACACCTCAGGCATCTGATCCTTCAGGTGGCTGATGGGGGACGGAGTGCGGACGCCGGCGACGACGTCCTCGCCCTGTGCGTTGATCAGGTACTCGCCCATCAGCTTCTTTGCGCCGGTGGCGGGGTCACGGGTGAAGGCGACGCCGGTGCCGGAACGGTCGCCGGAGTTGCCGAATGCCATCTGCTGCACGTTGACAGCGGTGCCCCACTCGTAGGGGATCTCGTTCATCTTACGATAAACGTTTGCACGGGGGTTGTCCCAGCTGCGGAAGACGGCCTTGACAGCCTCGATCAGCTGATCGCGGGGATCCTGCGGGAAGGGTTTGCCCTCGTTCTCTTCGTAGATCTTCTTGAAGACGCCGACCAGTTCCTTCAGGTCGTCAGCCGTCAGGTCCACGTCGTTCTTGACGCCCTTGGCTTCCTTCATCTTATCGATCTCGACTTCGAACAGGCTCTTCGGGACCATCATAACGACGTCTGCGAACATCTGGACGAAGCGGCGGTAGCAGTCATAAGCGAAACGGGCGTTGTTGGTCTTCTTTGCCAGACCCTCAACAGCCTCGTCGTTCAGGCCGAGGTTCAGGATGGTGTCCATCATGCCGGGCATGGACTGACGTGCGCCGGAACGGACGGAGACCAGCAGGGGGTTCTCGTTATCACCGAAGGTCTTGCCGGTGATCTTCTCCAAGCCCTTGAGGTGCTCGAAGATGTCAGCAGTGATCTCGTCATTGATCTGACGGCCGTCTGCATAGTACTGGGTGCAGGCCTCGGTGGTGATGGTGAAGCCCTGCGGCACCGGCATACCGGCTGCGGTCATTTCAGCCAGACCGGCGCCCTTGCCGCCCAGAGTATTCTTCATGGTGACCTTGTCGCCGCCGAAGGCGTTGTTGCCCTCGCTGAAGTAGTACAGATACTTTTTGCTCATGCGTTGTTTACCTCCCAATTGTGGCCCCCGGTGCTTTGCTCCGGCGGTCTCATCGTTTGCTCACAATTCTGATACGATGAACATTGTCATGTGAATGCTAAACCATTATACCAGAAAATCCACGTCTTGCCACCATGCAAAACACCGAATTTGTTTGATAATTTTTGTGCAATCCCTTGCATTTTACTCAGTTTTTGAGTAATATAGAATGGGAGAGATTTCGAGAGGTTTTTAGTTTCTGGAGCCGTTTTCGGCTTGTTGGATACAACTTTCTATCCAATGTGCAGGATCGTGGACAATGTACCAGAAATTTGTCGGAGTTTCTCCTCATCATGGATACAACAAAAAGGTCATTTCGTCCCGAAGGAGGGATCAGTTTATGGAATCTGTTTCCAATAGCGCGCTGGAGGCTGCCCGCGCAAAGCTGGCCGAAGCCGAGGCAAAGCGGGAAACGCTCCTGCTGCGCCACATCGCAAACGGCGTAAACATCGCAAGCCGCACCGTGGAGATCGACGATGGCGTGGTCATTGCGCCGGGTGCCACCATTCTGGCGGGCACCATCCTGCGCGGCAAGACCGTCATCGGCGCGGGCTGCGTCATTGGCCCCAACAGCCTCATCGAGGACAGCACCGTGGACGAGGGCACCACCGTCAACGCCAGCCAAGTTTACGGCAGCCACCTCGGCCCCCACAACAACATCGGCCCCTTCACCCATGTGCGGGTGAACACCGTCACCGATTACGGCGTCCATCTGGGCGCTTACGTGGAGACCAAAAACTCCAACTTTGCCCGCGGCAACACGGTCAGTCACCTGACCTACATCGGCGACAGCGACGTGGGCAAGTACTGCAACTTCGGCTGCGGCACCGTCACCTGCAACTACGACGGCAAGGATAAGTTCCGCACGCAGATCGGCGACTACTGCTTCATCGGCTGCAACACCAACTTGGTGGCCCCGGTCAAGGTAGGCGACGGCGCCTATACCGCTGCAGGCAGCACCATCACCAAGGATGTGCCCGCACAGGCGCTGGGCATCGCCCGCGACCGCCAGACCAACCTCGAAGGCTGGGCTGCCCCCAAGATGGAAGCCTACATCGCCAAAAAGAAGAAGCTGGAGGATGCGCAGGGCAAGTAAGCGTCCGCCGCTCCTCCATCGGGCTGCTGCAAACTCCTTCCGGCATCGCTGATGCGATGCCACCTCCCTCAATGAGGGAGGCTTTCGGCCCCCTCTCCGAGGGGGCTGGCACGGCAAAGCCGTGACTGGGGGAGTTTACTGCGGCCTTTTTCGCGTTTGACGATATTTCGATTCAAAATGTATATCTTTTTATCCGCGCGTATGATATACTAAGAACTTGCTTTCAAAGCATCATCAAAAAACAGGAAAAGGCAAGTCACGATATGAATGCAACTGACATCTGGCTGATCGCCGGGCTGGGCAACCCGGAGCCCAAATACGACGGCACCCGCCACAACGCCGGGTTCGCCGCGCTGGACTCCCTCGCCGCCAAGTGGGGCATCGCGGTCAGCAAAACCAAATTTCAGGGCCTGTGGGGCCAAGGGGATGTGGACGGCCACAAGGTCGTGCTGCTCAAGCCCCTGACCTACATGAATCTTTCGGGCGACTCCATCGCCCCGCTGGCGGGCTTCTTCAAAATCCCCGCCGACCACGTCATCGTCCTGTGCGACGATATCACCCAGAACCCCGGCAAGCTCCGCATCCGGCCCTCCGGTTCGGCGGGCGGCCACAACGGCCTGAAGAGCATCATCGCCCGCCTCGGCGGCGAGAACTTCCCCCGCATCCGCATCGGCGTCGGAGCCAAGCCCCGCCCGGACTACGATCTGGCCGACTGGGTGCTGGGCAAGTTCCCGCCCGACGATGCCAAGGCCATGGCCGACCGGTATCCCGATTTGGAGGCCGCAGCCAAGCTCATCATGGATGGCAAGCTGGGGCTGGCACAGAGCAAGTATAATGGATGATTGCGCTGCGTTGCAGCGCAATCATCCTCAGCCCACTGCGAAAGGAGGTCCACGATGTACGAATCCCTGCTGAAAAACACGGCAGAGTACCAGAAAATTTCTGCGAGCCTTGCCGCGCCGGGCCCGGCAGCGCTGTTCGGGCTGCCTCCGGCGGGCCGGGCGCTGCTGTATGCGGTGCTGCAAAAAGACCTTGGGCGGGTGCTCTGCATCGTGACGCCCGGCGAGGCTGAGGCCACCCACTTTGCGGATGACCTCAAGGCGCTGGGGCTGACGGCAGCGGTCTTCCCGCCCCGCGACTTCATGCTCCGCCCGGTGGAGGGCGCGGGCCGCGAGTACGAGTACCGGCGGCTGTCGGTGCTGGGCGCACTGGCGGGCGGGCGGCTGAATGCCGTCTGCGTCCCGGCGGAGGCGCTTTTGCAGTACACCGTCCCCCGCGACGAGTTTTTGAAGAACACCCTCACCCTCAAGCCCGGCATGGTCTACAACCGGGAGGCGCTGGTGGAGCGGCTCTTCTCCGCCGGATACGTCCGCCGCAGTCAGGTGGACGGCCCCGGCCAGTTCAGCGTCCGCGGCGACATCGTGGACATTTACGCCCCCGATATGCGCCAGCCCGCCCGTATCGAATACTGGGACGACGAGATTGATTCGCTGGCCTCCTTCGACCTGCTGACCCAGCGGCGGGACGGCACACTGGAAAAAATTTACCTCTCCCCCGCCCGCGAGGTGCTGTTCGGTAGCACGGCCGACACCGCCGAGGCCCTGCGCGCGGCTCAGAAGAAAGCCCGCGGCAAGCACCGCGCCGCGCTGGAAAAGGCCATGGAAGCCGACCTGTCCCAGCTGGACTCCGGCCTGATGCCCGAAGCCATGGACAAATACTATGGTCTCCGCTACCCCGCCCCGGCCACCCTGCTGGACCATCTCGACAGCCCCCTCTTCGTGCTGGACGAAGTGGGCGGCATCCGGGACGCTCAGAAGGCCACCGAGTTCCGCCGCAGCGAAGAGCTGACCGGTCTGCTGGAAGAGGGCGTCCTCTGCCCCGGTCTGGACGTGCTGTATCAGACCATGGACGACCTCATCATCGCCGCCCAGAAGCAGAGCACCCTGCTGTGCGAAAACTTCCTGCGCGGCATGAACGAGTTCCAGTTGAAAGCCCTCATCAACGCCGAGGCCTTTGCCGCCCCCAACTGGGGCGGTGACATGGCGTCCCTCCGGGAGGACCTTGACCCCCTCATCGCGCAGGGGTATGCGGTCACCCTCTTCGCCGGCACGCCCAAGGGCGCAGCGGCCCTGACCCGCGACCTTGCGGACAAGGGCTACGCCGTCAGCATGAGCCGGGACGTCCGCCCCGCCAAGGGGCTGGTGCAGGTGCTGCCCGGCCACCTGACCGCCGGGTGCAACTTTCCCTTCGCCCGCATGGCGGTCATCTCCTCCCGGCGGCACGGGCTGGACGAAGCCTCCGCCGAAGCGAAGAAGCGGAAAAAGAATAAGAACGCCCTGTCCAGCCTGTCGGACATCAAGCCCGGCGACTATGTGGTGCACCAGAGCCACGGCATCGGCATGTATGCGGGCATCCAGCGTCTTGAGGTGCAGGGTGCCATCAAGGATTACCTGAAGATCCAGTATTCCGGCTCGGACGTGCTGTATGTTCCTGTCACCCAGTTGGACCTGCTCAGCCGCTACACCGCCCCCGGCGACGAGGAAAAGGTGAAGCTGGCAAAGCTGGGCGGAACCGAGTGGCAGCGCACCCGCGCCAAGGTCAAAAAGGCCACCGAGGAGATGGCGCAGGAGCTCATTGAGCTGTACGCCCGCCGTCGACAGGCCACAGGCTACGCCTTCCCGCCCGACGGCGACTGGCAGAGCGACTTCGAGGCCCGGTTCGAGTACGACGAGACCGACGACCAGCTCAACGCCACCTCCGAGATCAAAAAGGATATGGAGCGCGGCTATCCCATGGACCGTCTGCTCTGCGGCGACGTGGGCGTGGGTAAGACCGAAGTGGCCCTGCGGGCCGCGTTCAAGTGCGTCATGGGCGGCAAGCAGTGCGCCATCCTTGCGCCCACCACCCTGCTGGCGTGGCAGCACTACAACACCATCCTTTCCCGGATGGAAGCTTTCCCCGTCAAGGTCGGGATGCTCTCCCGCTTCCGCACCGCCAAGCAGCAGAAAGAGACCCTGCGGGGCTTGCAGGCGGGCAGCGTGGACATCGTGGTGGGTACCCACCGGCTGCTGTCGAAGGACGTCCGCTTCCACGACCTCGGCCTTGTCATCATCGACGAAGAGCAGCGCTTCGGCGTCAAGCACAAGGAAAAGCTGAAGGAAAACTTCATCGGCGTGGATATGCTGACCCTCTCGGCCACCCCCATCCCCCGCACCCTGAACATGGCCATGAGCGGCATCCGGGACCTGTCCACCATCGAGCAGCCGCCCATCGAGCGGCAGCCTGTGGAGACGTTCGTTTTGGAGTACAACGACATCATCCTCGCCGAAGCCATGAAGAAGGAGTTGGCCCGCGGCGGTCAGGTCTACTACCTGCACAACCGGGTGGACAACATTGAGTCCTGCGCCGCCCACGTCAGCCAGATGGTACCCGGTGCCCGCATCGGCATCGCCCACGGCAAGATGACTGAGGAGGAGCTGAACCCCGTCTGGCAGCACCTGCTGAACGGTGAGATCGACATCCTCGTCTGCACCACCCTCATCGAAACGGGCATTGACGTGCGCAACTGCAACACCCTTATCATCGAGGACGCCGACCGGATGGGTCTGGCTCAGCTCTACCAGATCCGGGGCCGGGTAGGCCGTTCGGGCCGGAAAGCCTACGCCTACTTCACCTTCCGGCGGGACAAGACCCTTTCCGACATTGCCCAGAAGCGGCTTTCCGCCATCCGGGAGTTCACGGCCTTCGGCTCCGGTTTCCGCATCGCCATGCGCGACCTCCAAATTCGCGGCGCGGGCAGTCTGCTGGGCCACAGCCAGCACGGCCACATGGAGGCCGTAGGCTATGACCTCTATGTCAAGATGCTGGGGCAGGCCATCGCGCGGGCCAAAGGCGAGCCCATCCAGCGGGACAAGAGCGAATGCCTTGTGGATCTGCGGGTGGACGCCTACATCCCCGAAAAATATATTGCCGACGGCCCCGGCCGGATCGAGGCCTACAAGCGGATCGCCGCCATCCAGACCCCCGAAGATGCCGCCGACGTGCTGGACGAGCTGATCGACCGCTACGGCGACCCGCCCCCTTCGGTCAGCGACCTTGTCAATGTCTCCCTTGTCCGCGTTCAGGCCACCGCCGTGGGCGTGTATGAGGTCACCCAGAAAAAGGACACCCTCGTGCTTCAGGTGGAGACGCTGGACGTGCCCATGATCCGGGGGCTGCTCGTGGCCTTCAATGGCCGCGTCACCGCCGGGGCGGGCAGCAAGCCCTACCTCTCCGTCACTCTTCAGAAGGACGAAAAGCCACTGGAATTGCTGCAAAGCATCCTGAAGGCAATGGGAGAGATCTTAAAAGATAAATAACTCCTTCCGTCATCGCATTCGCGATGCCACCTCACTCCCGGAGGGAGGCTTTTGGCCCCCTCCCAGAGGGGGCTGTCGAGCGAACGCGAGACTGAGGGAGTTACAAAAAATAGGAGTATATTTATGAAGAAAAAACTTCCCGCACTTCTCTGTGCACTGGCCCTCATCATCAGCCTTGCGGGCTGCGTCATCTCCACCCCGGACACGGTGGGCACCATCGGCGATGTGGAGATCACCTCCGGCCTGTATCTGCTGGCCCAGTACAACGCCTACCAGTCCGCCGCGAACCTCGCCTCCTCCGATCAGGACGCCGCCAACGTCAAGAGCTTTTTGAAGGAGACCATCACCACCGATCCCGACAGCGGCGAGACCGCCACCGTCAGCGACTACATCGCCGACCAGACCCAGAAGAATCTGGATCTGTACGCCGCCGTGGAGTCCCGCTTCGACGAACTGGGCGGCCAGCTCACCGAGGCCGAGGAGTCTCAGGCCGACAGCTACGCTTCGCAGCTGATGGACCAGTACGCCGACACCTACAAGGCCAACGGCATCGGTCTGGAGACCCTCAAGCGCTTCGAGCGCATCCTGCTCAAGAGCAATGACCTGCTGGAGCTCGTGTACGGCCAGAACGGCGAGACCCCCGTCTCCGACGCCGACCTGACCAGCCACCTCGAAACCAGCATGTACGAGCTGGCTTACTACGCCATCCCCCTCTACAACACCAGCACCTACGCCTTCGCCGACGATGACCAGAAAGCCGAGATGCTCTCGCTGGCACAGGCCGCCGTGGACAGCTACAATGCCACTGCCCCGGACGATGCCGCCGCCCAGTTCGCCGCCTTCAACGCCGCCGCGTCCAACGCGCTGAGCGGCATCTACGCCGTGCTGGATTCCACCGTCCCCGATGACAGCACCACCTCCCTGCAGACCGAACTGCTGGGCAACAGCACCCTCGACTCGACCTTCACCGCCGAGGGCTCTGCCGACGCCATCCGTGCCCTGCACTGCGGCGACGCCGTGGCCGTGCAGTATTCGTCCCTCTCCCTCATCATGGCGGTCCGTCTCGACCCGCTGGACGGCTCTTCGCTGGACGCCGTCCGCTCGCAGGTGCTGAGTGACCTGAAGAGCGACGAGCTGGCCGACGCCCTCGCCGACTACGGCGCTTCCATGGAGCATCACCTTGATGCTCCCGCAATGAACAAACTCCCCGCTTCCAAGGTCGAACCGGCAAGCTCGTCCAAGCGCTAAGATCCTCTTCTATCGCTCCCCTCACATGGTATCCTTTCAGAATCCAATCATCCTGATTTTGATTCTGTCAAATAACAACGCCAAGGCCCCCGGAAGCAATAACCTTCCGGGGGCCTTGGCGTTTATACTATCATCGGGTCAGTCTCTCAAACTCCGCTTCCAGCGCCTCATTTACATCGCGGACGGCGGCGGGGTCGGGCTTGAGGGCCGCGCGGTCGTAGGTGAACAGACCGTTCACCTCGTCCTCCACATCGCTCACTTGGGTGTACACCAGCGCGGACAGGCCGTTTTTGAGCTGAGGGAGCACGGTGTCCCGCTGCAATTTCTGGTAGCGCTCCGTCAACTCGGCGCGGCTCTTGGCCGTGCCGTAACCGTAGGTCCTACGGGGCGGCTCATGGCCGGGCATGGGCCACGCGATGCCGCCGTATTCGCTCAGGGCCGCCACCCGCCTGCCGGGCCGGACCCGGAGGGGGTAGAAGTAGTTGTGGCGGGAGTCCACATCCCCGCCGCCTTGGTCGTACCAGCCGCTCGCCTCGTCCACAAGGCGGCTGGGGTCGAGGGCGCGCAGGGCCTCCACAGCCTTGGCCGCGTCGAACTGGCCCCACCCCTCGTTGAAGGGCACCCAGCAGCCGATGCAGGGATGCCCCCGCAGAGCCTCTACGGTAGCCTCCAGCTCCCGGCGGTATGTTTCCCGGCTGGCCTCGCTCCGGCGGCTCAGAAGGCCCCGCAGAGCCGCGCCGTCGGGCAGGTGCCGCAGCAGGGGCTGGAACACGTTGGTCAGGTAGGTCACGAACCAGAGCTTGTAGGGCTCGCCGCCGTTCACCATGTCCTGCCAGACGATGAGGCCCAGCTTATCGCAATGGTAGTACCAGCGCTGGGGTTCGATCTTCGCGTGCTTGCGCAGGAGGTTGAAGCCCAGCTCCTTCACGGTCTGCAATTCGTGGACCACCGCCGCGTCGGAGGGCGGAGTGTAGAGGCCTTCCGGCCAGTAGCCTTGGTCCAGCAAGCCGTTCAGCAGAATAGGCTCCCCGTTCAGACAGAAGCGCAGGATGCCCTTCTTGTCCGGCTCACAGCTCCATTTCCGCAGCGCGAAATAGCTGTGCACCGTGTCGAAGCTCTCTTCGCCGCCCTGCGTCGTGCCCACGGTCAGGTCGTAGAGGAAGGGGCTGGCCGGGCTCCACGGGAAGAAGTGCTCCTCCGGGATGGTCAGGGTCACCTCGCCGTCTTGGCCGGCCTCGTCGCTGCCCCAGTCCTCGGCGATGGTCACGCCGCCCGCCCGCACCACGGCCCAGAGGTTCGCCGCGCCGCCGGGCTGGGCCGTGTGGGCCTTGACCGTCACGGTGCGGGCATCGTAGTCCGGGGTGACGGTCAGGGTCTCGATGTAGTTGTCCGGCACCCGCTCCAGCCAGACGGTCTGCCAGATGCCGCTCTGGGCCGGGTAGAACATCCCGCCGGGCTTGAGCGTCTGCTTGCCCCGCGCTTGGTGCCCGGTGCCGGTGGGGTCCTGCACAGCCACCCACAGGCGGTTGTGGTCGGCGTTCAGCGCGTCGGTGATGTCGAACGTAAAGGGCCAGTAGCCGCCCCGGTGGCCGCCCACCAGATGCCCGTTGACCTGCACCGCGCAGGCGTGATCCACAGCCCCGAAGTGGAGCAGCACCCGGCCGCCCTCCCCCGCGGGCGGGGCAAAGCTGCGGTGGTAGTGGAGCCACTCGCCGGGCCGGAGCGTCCGCCCCACGCCGGAGGCTTTCGTCTCCGGGGAGTAGGGCACCAAGATGTCGCCGTCCCACTGGGGCGGGAGCTTGGCCGATTTTGTGATGGCGTACTGCCACATACCGTTCAGGCTCTCGAAGCTGTCCCGCCGCAGCGCGGGGCGGGGGTATTCCGGCAGCGGGTGCTGGGGTCTCGATGATTTCGGCGCTTGGGGCATTGGGGATCACCGCCTTTTGCAGTTTGTTGTATTTGACCCCATTTTAGCACAGAAGCGCGGCCTTGTATAGAAGCTTTCCGCATATCGCGGGCCCGCCCCGCATAGACTGCTTCCAGAACCAAACAAGGGTGGGAGGCATGGGCATGTTTGTGGTCACACTGAACAAAGCAAGTTTGAAGAAATTCGGCATCGGGGCCATGTGCTGTGCGCTGGTGGCATTCAGCGCCCTGCTGGGGCGGTACATCAGCACCCGCACAGTCAGCGTTTCGGCCAGCGTGAACAAGATCGAGAGCGCACAGGATATCCAGACGTGGTTCACGGGCTACGGGCTGGATGTGGACGGCGCGTCCATCACGGCGGATAAGGTCAAGATCCCCCGCAAGTGGGACGACAGCTTCTCGGCCTTCAACGGCGTGGTGCAGCAGAGCGGGCTCGACCTTGCCCGCTACAAAGGAAAAACCGTCGAAAAGTGGACGGCTCTTATCCCCGCCGCCAGCAAGGGCGATCTGAGCCAGTATGGCGTGCTGCTGGTCTACCGGAAAAAAGCCATCGGGGCGTATTTATTGGAGAAGCCCTCCGGCACCGTCACCGGCATCAAAGACGCCCAGAGCGCAGCGCTCAGTGAGGAGACCCCCGCCGAGGAAGTCTCCGGCGAGGATTACAGCGGCGATTGGGGCGAGCGGCATGACGAGGAACTGGGCGCTTCCGACCAAGCGCAGCAGACCTCCGGCGAGGACTACAGCGGCGACTGGGGCGAGCGCCACGACGAAGAGCTTTCCGCCGCCGATCAGGCCCAGCAGACCTCCGGTGAAGATTACAGCTACACCGATCTTCCCCTCGACGCAGAGGGGTATCCCGTCGAATAAACTCTGTTGAAAATTTTCCACAAAAAATTCTGTTGAACTATACCAAAAAAACTGTATAAAAATCAGCGAAATGAAATGGTGAAAAATGAACGATCCGGGTTTATAATAGGGGTAGGATATCCCGCAGCAAGATCGGCTGCGTCCGGCGCGGCCAACGGCCCCGGATTTTTAAGATGATGATAAGGGATACCGGTAAGGAGAAATGAGCATGAAGGAATTCCAGTACACCGTCAAAGATGCCTGTGGCATCCACGCACGCCCCGCCGGGCTTCTGGTCAAGGTCGTCAAGGGCTTTTCCAGCACCGCGACCCTTGAGAAGAACGGCAAGACCTGCGACCTGCGCAAGCTGATGGCCCTGATGGGCATGGGCGTCAAGCAGGGCGAGACCGTCACCATCAAGGTCGAGGGTGAGGACGAGGACGCCGCAGCAGAAGCGATCCAGAAGTTCCTGATCGAGAACGTCTGAGCACCAGCGAACCAAAGCCCTTGCGGGAACTCCCTGCGGGGGCTTTTTCGCACAATGGAACATTTTGATGAGAAGGAGAAATGAACGATGCAGGTAGGCACCGGCAAAAGCATCCTGAATGGGATTGCGATCGGCAAACTGAAACTTTACAAGAAAAAAGATACGGTGATCTCCACGGCAGACGCGGCCGACCCCGCTGCCGAGGAGGCCCGTTTTGAAGCGGCCCGCGCCAAGGCCATCGACCAGCAGACCGCCCTGTACGAAAAGGCACTGGACGAGGCGGGCGAGGACATCGCCGAGGTGTTCAACATCCACGCCATGATGCTGGACGACGACGACTTCGTGGACACCATCAAGGAGATCATCAACGGCCAGCACAAGTGCGCGGAGTACGCCGTCAAGACTGCGGGCGACAATCAGGCCGCCGTCTTCGCGGCCATGGATGACCCCTATCTTCAGGCCCGCAGCGCAGACGTCATCGACATTGCACAGGCCATGCTGGACATTTTGCAGGGGGTGGACAACGCCTCTTTGCAGGGCACCGAGCCCAGCATCCTTGTGGCCGAAGACCTCGCCCCCTCCGAGACGGTCCGGATGGATAAGAGTCTGCTGCTGGGCTTCATCACCCGCGAGGGCAGCTCCAACAGCCACACCGCCATTCTGGCCCGCAGCATGAACATCCCCGCCCTGATCCAGTGCAAGGAGATCCAAGACGACTGGGACGGCAAGATGGCCGTGGTGGACGGCTACAACGCCTGTGTGTACGTAGACCCTACCCCCGACCTTTTGGAGAGCCTGACCAAGCGCCAGCAGGAGGATCAGAAGAAACAGGCCCTGCTCAGCGAGCTGAAGGGCAAGCCCAACACCACGCTGGACGGCAAGACCATCAACGTCTTCGCCAACATCGGCGGCATGGGCGACGTGGGTGCGGTCCAGCAGAATGACGCGGGCGGCGTCGGCCTGTTCCGCACCGAATTCGTCTACCTCAACTGCAAGGACTTCCCCACCGAGGACTACCAGTTCGAGGCGTACAAGCAGGTCCTTGAGAGCCTTGCCCCGAAGAAGGTCGTCGTCCGCACCTGCGACATCGGCGCCGACAAGACCGTGGACTATATGAAGCTGGATCACGAGGACAACCCCGCCCTCGGTTACCGCGCCATCCGCATCTGCCTGACCCGCCGGGACTTCTTCAAGACCCAGCTCCGGGCCCTGCTCCGGGCCTCGGCCTACGGCAACATGAGCATCATGTTCCCCATGATCACCAGTCTGCGCGAGCTGCAGGACGCCAAGGCCATCCTCGAAGAGTGCAAGCAGGAGCTGACCGCCGAGGGCAAGAAGTTCAGCGACAATATCGAGGTCGGCACCATGATCGAGACCCCCGCCGCCGTCCTCATCGCCGATGATCTGGCCGCCGAGTGCGACTTCTTCTCCATCGGCACCAATGACCTGACCCAGTACACCTGCGCGCTGGACCGCCAGAACGCCAAGTTGGAGCCCTTCTTCGATCCGCACCATCCGGCTGTGCTCAAAGCCATCCAGATGACCATCGAGGCGGGCCACCGCCACGGCATCTGGGTCGGCATCTGCGGCGAGCTGGGCGCGGACACTGCCCTGACCGAGACCTTCCTGCGGATGGGCGTGGACGAGCTGTCCATGAACGCCAAGAGCATCCTGCCCGTGCGCAAGATCATCCGCAGCGTAAACCTCAGCAAGCCCTCCACCAAGAACGTCTGAGCGTTCCGGCGGCCCTTGTAAAACCCCATAAAACCGCAGCCCCCAACCGGCCCAGATGCCGCCTTGGGGGCTATTTTGCGTCTGTGGAACAAGACGAAATTTCATATAACAGCGCTGTAACAAGCCGTGCTTTCATCGCAAAATGCTTCACAATGCTAAAGTAAAATGTTATACTAGTTCCAAGTCATTCCACCGACAAAATTCATCTGTATCAGGAGAAATCGGTATGACCCAGCTTTTGATCCGCCTGTTCATCAAGCATCCCTCCGACACCAAGGACCCGGCGGTCCGCACCGCTTACGGCAACTTGGCCAGCCTTGTAGGGATGGCTTGCAATATCCTGCTCTGCGTCGGCAAGCTGACGGTGGGCACCCTGTTTGGCTCCATCGCCATCATGGCCGATGCGCTGAATAACCTCTCGGACGCTTCGTCCAACGTCGTCAGCCTCATCGGCTTCCGGCTGGCTTCCAAGGCCCCGGATGCGGAGCACCCCTACGGCCACGCCCGCTACGAGTACCTCGCCGGGCTGGTGGTCAGCGTGACCATCCTTGCCATCGGCCTTTCGCTGGGCAAAGAGTCCATCGGCAAAGTCCTGCACCCCACGCCGGTCGTTTTCAGCTGGCTCAGCCTTGGGGTGCTGGCCGTTTCCATCGCCGTCAAGCTCTGGATGAGCCGCCTCAACCGCACGGTGGGCCAGCGCATCGCTTCCGAAACGCTGCTGGCCACCGCCGCCGACAGCCGCAACGACGTGCTGACCACCGGTGCTGTCCTGCTCTCCACCATCCTCTGCCGCGTTACGGGCTGGAACGTCATCGACGGCATCATGGGCGTGGCGGTGGCTGCGTTCATCCTCTGGTCGGGCTGGGGCCTCGTCATGGATACCCTCAGCCCCCTGCTGGGCGAAACGCCCTCGCCGGAGCTGGTGGCGCACATCGAGCAGACCGTCATGTCCTACCCCGGCGTACTGGGCGTGCATGACCTGATGGTCCACGACTACGGCCCCGGCCACCAATTCGCTTCGCTCCACGTCGAGTTCCCCGCCGAGGCCGACCCGCTGGCCGCCCACGACGTCATCGACAACATCGAGCGGGATTTTCTGAAAAAAGACAATTTGCAGGTCACCATCCACTATGACCCCATCGTGACCTCGGACGCCGCCGTGGGGGTGCTGCGCACCCGGCTGACGGAGCACCTCCGCCAGTTGGACCCCCAGCTTTCCATCCACGATCTGCGCATCGTCCCCGGCGGCAGCCACACCAACGTCCTGTTCGACCTCACTTTCCCGGCGGGCTACACCGGCGACACCGACGCTGCCATGGCCGAGATGTGCCGCTTCGTTACCGAACAGGATCCCAAATACAGCTGCATCATCAAACTGGAGCAGAGCTATTCCGTCGCTCCGCAAAAATAAGATCGTTCACAGGGGGAAGTATTTATGCTGAACGAAACCTATCGCGGAATGCTGAACCACAAGAGCGTCATCCGCGAGACCTTCATGTACGGCAAACAGCACGCCGCCGAGATCGGCTATGAAAACGTCTTTGATTACTCGCTGGGTAACCCCAGCGTCCCCTGCCCGCCGCAGTTCACGCTGGCGATGCAGAACCTGCTGGACACCGAGGAACCGGTGGACCTCCACGGCTACTGCCCCAGTCAGGGCGACCCCGGCTTCCGCACCGCCGTGGCAAAGCATCTGGCCAAGACCTTTGCTCTGCCCTACCAGCAGAAGCACATCTTCCCCACCACGGGTGCCGCCGGTGCCATCGCCCACGCCATCCGCGCCGTGACCCAGCCCGGCGACGAGGTGCTGACCTTTGCGCCCTACTTCCCGGAGTACGGCCCCTACGTGGAGGGCACCGGGGCCCACCTCAAGGTAGTGCCGCCGCAGGCCCCGGCGTTCCAGCCGAACCTCGACGCCTTTGAGCAGATGCTGACCGAAAAGGTCACCTGCGTGCTCATCAACACCCCCAACAACCCCACCGGCGTCGTTTACTCCGCCGAGACCCTGACCCGGCTGGCCGAGCTGCTGGCCGAGAAGAGCCGCGCCTACGGCCACACCATCTTCCTCGTCAGCGACGAGCCCTACCGTGATATCGCCTTTGACGGGAAAGCTGTCCCCTACCCCGCCGCGTTCTACCCCCACACCCTGACCTGCTTTTCCTTCTCGAAGAGCCTCAGTCTGCCGGGCGAACGTCTGGGCTATGTGGCGGTCCGCCCCGGCTGCGAAGGCGAGGACATTCTCGTGGATATGATGGCCCAGATCTCCCGCTTCACCGGCCACAACTGCCCGCCCAGCATCATCCAGCGGGCCGTGAGCCGCTGTCTGAATGTCACCAGCGACCTGTCCGTCTACGAGACGAACATGAACCTGCTGTACGACAAGCTCAAGGCCCTCGGCTTTGAGGTCGAGCGCCCCGGCGGCACCTTCTACATCTTCCCGAAAGCGCTGGAAGAGGACGCCAACGCCTTCTGTATGCGGGCACGGCAGTATGACCTGCTCCTCGTCCCCAGCGACACCTTCGGCGTCAAGGGCTATGTACGTCTGGCCTACTGCATCGACACCGAAAAGGTCGAGCGCAGCCTCCCGGCTCTGGAAAAGCTGGCTGCTTCCTACCGCAGATAAAGCCGAACCTCCGGTGCGCATCTGGCAGTGCCGCCGGAGTCTTTGCTAGATTTTTTGATTTTTGTAAGAGAGGAAAGGGAAACCATCATGGAAAAGATCAAAATGACCACTCCCCTTGTGGAGATGGACGGCGACGAGATGACCCGTGTGCTCTGGAAGCTCATCAAGGACGAGCTTCTCCTGCCTTACGTCGATCTGAAGACCGAGTACTACGACCTCGGTCTGCCCAACCGCGACGCCACCCGCGACCAAGTGACCCTCGACGCCGCCGAGGCCAACAAGAAGTACGGCGTGGCCGTCAAGTGCGCCACCATCACCCCCAACGCGCAGCGGATGGACGAGTACAAGCTCCACGAGATGTGGAAGAGCCCCAACGGCACCATCCGCGCTGCACTGGATGGCACCGTGTTCCGCGCCCCCATCATGATCGACAGCATCAAGCCCGCCGTCAAGTTCTGGAAAAAGCCCATCACCATTGCCCGCCACGCCTACGGCGACGTGTACAAAGCCACCGAGTTCCGCATCCCCGGCCCCGGCAAGGCGGAGCTGCGGTTCACCGGCGCGGACGGCTCCCAGCAGACCGCCACGGTCTACGACTTCGAGTGCGGCGGCGTGCTCCAAGGCTCCTACAACAAGGACACTTCCATCCGCAGCTTTGCCCGCAGCTGCTTCAACTACGCACTGGATAAAAAGCAGGACCTCTGGTTCGGCGCCAAGGACACCATCTCCAAGAAATACGACCACACCTTCAAGGACATCTTCCAAGAGGTGTATGACACCGAGTACAAGGCCAAGTTCGAGGCCGCCGGCATCGAATACTTCTACAGCCTCATCGACGACATCGTGGCCCGCGTCATCCGTAGCGAGGGCGGCTTCGTCTGGGCCTGCAAGAACTACGATGGCGACGTGATGAGCGACATGGTCTCCACGGCCTTCGGCTCCCTCGCCATGATGACCAGCGTCCTCGTCAGCCCGGACGGCAAGTACGAGTTCGAGGCCGCCCACGGCACCGTGACCCGCCACTACTACAAGTACCTCAAGGGCGAATCCACCTCCACCAACCCCATGGCCACCATCTTCGCATGGAGCGGTGCGCTGAAAAAGCGCGGTGAGCTGGACGCCCTGCCCGACCTCGTCCGCTTCGGTGAGGCGCTGGAAGCCGCCAGCCTCCAGACCCTGAACGACGGCATCATGACCAAGGACCTCTGCGGCCTCGCCGAGGGCATCACCCCCACCCCCGTGGACAGCACCGGCTTCATCAAAGCCATCCGCGAGCGGTTGGAAAAAATGTTGTGAGCCTCTATTTTATCGGATAACACGAAAGGCGTCTGCCAGCACGGCAGACGCCTTTCGTGATTTTTATATACACTTTTACGCCTTTTTCGGTTTCACCCAGCCATCCACGGCATTGACCAGCGCCTTGCCGCGCTGGCCGAAAATTTTCGGCAGGAGGAGGCGGGCCATAGCCCAGACCCCGGCGAAATTGTACAGGATGATGGCGGCGGTGATGAGGCCGGTCCACAGGCCGTAGAGGGGCACACCTGCCAGCAGGACGAAGGCTTCACACATCAGCGCCCCAAGGTTGACCGCCACCCGCGCGGGATGGATGGACATGCCGATCATCTTGTGGGCGTCCAGCGCACGAAGGGTGAACACCAGCCCAAGGCCGAGGAAGGATGCGAAGGTCGCACCGATGGGGCCCCACCACTTGATGAAGAAATAGTTCATGATGCAGTTGCTCACCGCGCCGGAGAGCATCGTCCACAGGCTGTGGCTGGACTTCTTGTTGACGACGTAGACGCTGTTCAGGAACTGGTTGAAGCAGCTGCAGGTGGACGCCAGCGTCAGGAAGGGCACAAAGTGCCACGCATAGTAGTAATTCGATTTCATGATGTGCATGACCGGGCGGCAGAGCCAGATGATGCCCGCCGCACAGCAGAACAGCACGCTGGAATAGGTGCGGAAGATCTTGGTGAAGAACTTGGCGCGGCCGTCCTCCTCCGTTACGGCGGAAAGCTGCCATGCGTCGTAGAAGATCAGGCCCAGCGTGGTCAAAATGGTGGGCAGGAAGTAGCCGGTGGAAAGCAAGCCGCTCCACGCCTCGCCACTGTTGCCGTCGAGGCCGTTGCACATCTCCCGCACGAAGAACAGGTCGGACGCATTGATGACCCAGAAGCTGATCTGAGCCGGGATCATGGGCAGCGAGAAGCGGAGCATCTGCTTCCACAGGTCGCGGTTGATGCCCTTGAACTCCACAAAGTTCCAGAGCTTGCCGGTGAAGCTGAGGAAGAGCACGCTGACGAAGTCGCCGCTGATGATAGCCAGCAGGTAGCCGTTGGCGCCCCACTTGAAGCCCAGCAGATACAGCACATAAAATGCCATGGTCGCCACGGTGCAGAGCACGCCGTCCACGGCCACCAGCTTGTTCCACTGGCGGCTGCGCACGAACTGGGTGCAGAGGGTGCGCAGACAGCTCATCAGAACGTAGATGTAGATGAGCATCCCGTACTGCGCCATATCGGGCAGGAACTGCGCCACCGGCCAGCAGAGCACCAAGATGCCGAAGCCGCCGAGGATGGTCAGCAGGCCGTTGGTGAACACCTGTTTTTCACTGTTGCCCTTGTCCAGACCAAAGCGGATGATGGCATTGGACATTCCCATCGACACAAAGGGGATGAGCAGGTTTGCGTACTGGCTCAGGATCTTGGACAGGCCAAGGTCGGCGATCTCGGCCATGGCATAGGTCAGAAACGGCTGGACCAGCAGCGTCAGCAGCTTTGACGAAAAGCTTGAGATCGCAAAGATGATGGTATTTCCGGCCAGCTTTGAATATTTGTCGCCGGTGTTCTTTTCATTCGACACGGTTTTTCAACTCCTGTACTATCCGCCCTTGCCCGCAGGGCGCTTCTTTTATACGTTCCCGATCTGTCAAACTCTCCCACTGTAGAGGAGCTGGCGCGAAGCGCCTGAGCGGGCTATTTCAATAACATCCGCCGAGCTTTCCAGTCCGGCAGAATGCGCTCCACCTGCGCCCAGAAGGCCATGCTGTGATTGGGCACAAGAAAATGGCAGTACTCATGTACTACCACATAGATCTGCGCTGCAGCGGGCATATTGTAAAGCTGGAGCGCAAAGGTGATCTGCCGCTTTGCGGGCACGCAGACCCCCCAGCGGCTCGTCATATCCCGCACCTTGATGGTGGGCTTCTGCCCGCCCAGCACGGCAGCAAAGGCCGGGTAAACCTCATCGCTCATCCGGGTGAAATGGGCCAGCGCCTCCGCTTTTTCGGGCAGGGGCTGACGGTACATCTTGGCTTGCCGGGCAGTAAGCTCGGCTTTCGAGCGCTCGATCCACTCCCGCCGCTCCAAAACCAAGCGGTCAGCGTCCGCCCAGCTGCACCCCAGCGGGATGCTGACGGCCACGCTGCCGTCCAGCCGGACGCGGATGTTCAGGTTCTTCACCCTCCGGCGGGCGGCCTCGTAGTTGATGCCGCCCGCGGTGCGCAGGGTCACTTCCGGTTTCCGGCCCGGCATTTCCGCCACTCCTCCACCGGCAGCTGAGCCAGCACCACAGCCGCGAAGATCAGCACGCAGCCGAAGCCCTCCCGCACAGAGAGGCGCTGGTGCAGGATCAGCCAGCCGCCGAGGGCGCTGAACACACTTTCCAGACACATGATGAGGCTGGCAATGGCGGGGTTCAGCTCCTTCTGGCCCAGAATCTGTAACGTATAGGCCACGCCGCTGGACAGCACGCCGCAGTAGATCAGCGGCAGCCAGTTGGCCCCGAACTCGGCCAGCGCAGGTGTCTCAAAGAGGAACGCCGCTGCGGTGCTCTCCACGGCCACGACGAAAAATTGCAGCAGACTCAGCCGCACGCCGTCCACGAGGGGCGAAAAATGATCCACCGCCATGATCTGAAAACTGAACAGCACGGCGCAGCTCAGCAGGATCCAGTCGCTCGACTCAATGCCGCCAAAGCCGTTCTTCATGCAGAGCAGGTATAGCCCACCCACCGAGATGACCATGCTCAGCCAGAGCTGCACGTTCCCCCGCCGGCCCAGAAAAAGCCCGAACACCGGCACCAGAACAACGTACATCGCCGTCAGGAAGCCCGCCTTTGCGGTGGAGGGGTTGATGGTGATGCCGATCTGCTGGGCCGCGCTGGCCGCAAACAGAAGGGTGCCGCAGATCAGGCCCGCGATCAAAAGCGTTTTGCGCTCGGCGTTGGTGGCGGGCCCGCCGAAGGGAACGCCCTGCTTGCGGTGCACGGCGTCGAACGCCCGCACCGTGGGCAGCAGCACGATCACGGCCAGCCAGCTCCGCCCGGCCAGAAACGAATAGGCTCCCATGCCGGAACCCGCGCTCTGGGCCACGAAGGCCGTGCCCCAGATAAAGGCGCAGAGCATCAGCATCAGAGAATGTTTGGTTTGGGTATTCATCAGCCGATTCCCTCCACCTTGAGCAGACCATAGAGGTAATACTTGCTGGAATCATAAGAGATGGTCAGTCGGTAGCTGGCATTGGGGTCGAGGTTGCCGATGTCGCAGTGGTAGTTCTGGCCGTCGGTGACGAAGTAGAAGGTGGTGTTGTCCACATACTCTGCGCCGCCATCGACCTTTTTCCACAGCGAGATCTTGAACTTCTGGACACCCTCGGCGGTACCGCAGCCGTAGACTGAGATCATCCCGTTCGGGGCGGTGAAGTAGTCGGTCTGGCGGCTCCATACCCCGTTGAACACGATGTTCAGCGAGCCGTTGGCCTTCGCCGTGGCATACTTGGCGGAGGTGTCGGCGATGCCATCGATCATCAGCGGGTCACTGCTGAGGACGGCCCACTGGGTCGTGTCCTCCTCCTGCACCTCGTCCGACGAGCCGGTCAATTTGTGTGCAATGGACGTCAATGTGCTCTTGCAGCCGGCCAGCACCAACAGTGCCAGAACTGCCGCCAGCGCAAAAGCAACGATCCGTTTTGTTTTCTTCATGGTTTATGCTCCTCAAAAATTGCAGAAAGGTGCACTTTTCGCAAGCGCTATACAGATATAGTATACCGCATTTTTTTCCCGCATACAAGGGCATTTGGTGCGCTCAGCCGGCAGATGGAACGCATCCGGCAATTTTCACAAAATCGCAGGAAAAAGATTGGACACGAAAATGCGGAAAACGGTTGACAAACTCACCGAAACCCGGTGCAATAAAAACGACACATTTTGACGCATTTTCGAGTAAGGAGGCAGTATGAGACGATGGAACGACCGGATTTTCGCAAGCACCTCGGCCGGATAGCCGTTCTGTTCTGTCTTGCGGTGCTGCTGGCCGGGTGCAGCGGCAGCGAAAGCGCGGTGCCGCCGCCCATCCTGCCGCCGGCGGATACGGCAACGGACGATTCCCCGAAGCAGGACCCCGCCCCGGAACCGGAACCAGAGCCCGAACCAGAGCCGGAGCCCGAACCGGAACCGGAGATCATCGGGGATGCGCTGGCGCTGGTTTATGAGGTCTGGAATCTCCGCAGCGTTTCGGTCCAGTGCCAAGGGAAGCCGGGCACTCTGATCGTGATCCAGACCCACGCTGAGAACCAGACGGCTCACAAGGCGCAGCTGAAGCACACGCTGGCAGAGCTTGGCTCGGTCACGCCCAGCAATGCAACGGACGGTATGGACGCAAACCGGCTGTTTGCGGGTGAAGCCGAAGACGCGCTGGGTGCATGGGTCGAAACAGACAAGAATGAGCGCATCTGGAGGCCGATCGTGGCGGCAGTCGATGCCGCGTCCGTGGAGATCAGGCCGGGCGAGGAAAAAATGGTTTACTGGTATGTTTTCCTCCCGGAGGAAAACGGCGCATGGACTCAAATGCACTGGGGCAGTCGGGAAGAACAGCGCGGCCGATTCAGCCCAATTCCACATAAAACCGCCTGAAAAAGCGTTTGTTCTGCCCAGCGGCAGCGCGAGACCGGGAATACTGGTGGCTTTCCCAAGAAAAGGAAGAAGTTTTTGTCGAAACCGACCGCAATCATTGACGAAGCGGGATGGATTTTGTATACTGGGCGTACGACGCTGGTACAATTTTCCTGTGGCGGATCAACGCCGGGCATTGTGGCCCGGAAAAAGATGGAAAATGAGGAACCCCTGCGTCGTAAATAAAGGAGAAGCACATCAAAGGAGAAGCACATCAAATGAAAAGTACCGGAATCGTACGCGGCATCGACAACCTTGGGCGTATTGTCCTGCCAAAGGAGCTTCGGACCAGCATGAAGCTGGAGACGGATTCGAAGCTCGAAATCTTCGTGGAGGGTGATCAGATCATCCTCAAAAAGTACCGCGCCGCGGGGAGCTGCGACTTCTGCGGCGAAGTGGACCCCAATGCCGTGCAGTTTGCGGGTTACTGCATCTGCTCGGAGTGCCGCAAAAAGATCGGAGCCCTGTAACAAAAGGAGAGACTCTATGAGCCAGATGATCGACCTGACACTGCCCTCTACGGTGCCGGGGCGGACGCTTCATGCGTTCCGCTGCGTGCCGGAGGGGGAGGTTCGCGCTATTTTGCAGCTTTCACACGGGATGGTGGAATTCATTGACCGCTACAAACCGCTGGCCGAATCGCTGGCCCAGCGGGGCATCCTTGTGACCGGAAACGATCATCTGGGCCACGGCGGTTCCATCCGCACCAAGGCCGACTACGGCTATTTTGCCGAGCCGGACGGCAACCGCGCCGTGCTGGAGGACCTTCACTCCGTGACCAAGCTGACAAAGCAGCTCTACCCCGGCGTGCCGTATTTCCTGCTGGGGCACAGCATGGGCTCGTTCTATGCCCGGCAGTATCTCTGCGAGTGGGGCGAGGAGCTGGACGGTGCCATCATCATGGGCACCGGCTTCCAGCCCAAGGCGCTGGTCGCCTTCGCGCGGGCCGTCTGCCGGGTGCTGGCCGTCTTTTTCGGCTGGCAGCACCGCAGCAAGCTGGTGGCGAAGCTCTCCTTCCTCGGCTACAATAAGGGGCTGGAGGGCCGCACCACCCACGATTGGCTCAACCGCGACCACGCTGAGGTGGACAAGTACCTCGCCGACGAGCGATGCACCTTCACCTTCACCCTCAACGCCTACTACAGCATGTTCAGCGGCATCCTCCGCCTGTACGACCCAGCCTTCCTCGACCGGATGCCGAAGAACCTGCCGGTGCTCTTCCTCGCCGGGGACGCGGACCCCGTGGGCGAGCGGAGCGCGGGCGTCAAGCGGGCCGTGGAAAGCATGAAGAACGCCGGGATGCGGAATGTCCGGGTCAAGTTCTACCCCGGTGCCCGCCATGAGCTTCTGGTGGAGACGAACAAGCTGGAAGTCTTTGCGGACATCGGCGATTTCGTGGAACAGCAGCTCTGAAAAACAAAGCAAAAACTGCAAAGGCACCCTGACCGGAACACGCCCGGCAGGGTGTCTTTTTATGTGAAATCTTTTAGGAACGGCGCAACCGGTCGAGTGCCGCTTCCATGATCTCATCGCGGCCTTCGCGGATTCTCTCAGCAGTGTAGTGCACCGCAACATCAGGCTGGATGCCGGTGCACTGCGTCTGAGCACCGTCCATTTCATAAATACCGAAGGATGTGAACTGCAATTGAAGTTCGCCGGGGAGGGGCAGAAAGGCAACATTGCCGTCGGCACCGGTCGAAGCTTCCCCTATGACCGTCACATTGTCCGCCTGTTTGAGAATGGTGATCAGATATTCACTTCGGCTGACGGAATTTTTATCCATAAGGATCACAACCGGTTTTTCATAGGGATAATAACTCTGCGAGTAGGTCAAAAGGCTGGAGTCGTAACCACAGGAGATGGGGTCCTTCGTAAAAGTTCCGGGAGTGGCGGCGTTTGGTTTTGCCACAACAATGGCGGGCTGGTAACTGGTCGGGATATAGAAATAGAGCCCTATGACCCCGGAATACTGCCGCAGATCGATGATGAGTGCGTCCGTGTTCCGCAGCTCTTCCATAGCGTTGCAAAGCTCTGTTTCCGATTCGAGGACGCCGGGGTTGAGCACACCGATATTGCCACCAACGACTTGAAAAGCATCCAAGCCGTTCAAAACACTTTTCGTGTGGGAGACGGAATGCTCCGAGCCGGTCACGGAAAAGGAGCACTCCTCACCTCCGCGCTGAACGACGACCTCCATCGTTTCTGTCTCAGAATTCACAATAGCCCGCCACGCATTTGTCAGAAGCATGTCCTCTCTGGGCAGAGAATAATAAGGCTTCTTTTCGGCAGCTAACTCGTCGATGGTTTCCCCGTCGATGGAAACCAGAACATCGCCTTTTTCCAAGGGACAGTTGTCCGCCGTGCCGGTCACGACCAACTGACCCCCCACATCGGAAACAGGAACGGGAAGATAGTATTCGCCGGGGTTAGAGCGGTACGAAAGCTTTGTGCCCTCCACCGTACTGCTCCACCAGACATGTGCATCCTGAAGTTCTCCCGTGACGGACGCAAGGGCAGCTTCGTAGCTTTCCCGGTCGGTGCCATCCAACATCGTTGGAATGGCTTCCAGAAGGACGGCATCCCAATCGCAGTCGAGCAAATGCAGGTAAGGGGCATAGTAGTCCAGCGCATTCCAAAGCCGGAACAGCCCCAGCAGCCGGAAGTCCGGGTCGGTGTAGTCCGACCCGTGTTCAGGTTCGTTGGAAAAATCCGGAACCCCCAGCGAATCAAAGAAGACGGGCGCATGGGTCCGGTCAAGGTTTGTGGGAAGCATTGTCGGCAGTTTGGCGAGGTCACCTACCAGTGCTTCTCCCAGATAATCTGCATCTGCCGTCCATGAAAGGTCCGCTTCCGAAACGCTCGCATCGCTGCCGGAAGCTGCTTTGGGAATGCGGGCTTTGTAGTCGATCTCACCGAGGCTCGTGAACCATTCGTGAAGCAGAGCATTCACGTCGTCGCTCGTCTCACAAGCGGATGCTTTGGACAGAAGGCTCAGAAGTTCAGCATCCCAATCGGAGGTGCCCAGCAAAAAAGCCGGGTGGTAATATTTTGCATATCCCCACACCTTGCAGAGTTTGGCAAGGTTCTGTGTTTGCTGGGAAGCGGAATTCTGGCGGTAGACCGCCGTTTGGTCGATCGACCCAGCCGCTTTCGACTGCGGCGCATCCGCAGAACACCCCGCCAGCGAGATGCAAAACACGACGGCGAGGAAAAGTGCAATTTTTCGAAGATGAAGCATGACGGAAGCCCTCCTCAGACGATCAAGATTTTTTCCAACTGTATCTGCATCGTGTCGTTGTTATAGAGGACGCCGAAATTTCCGCTGCGGCGAGCCGACTGATGTTTCCTATCCTCTGCTGCGGACCCCCTCTATCTGTCCGCAGCAGAACAACAAAGTAAAAAAGCCCAGAGCGATACCGCTCCAGGCTCCTTTGTCTGTATGTACATATCGTATTATAATGTCCGGGGCGGATATTGTCAAGGGAAGTGAACGGGTTTCATCTCTAGGTGCCCACCGATTCATCTTGTTTGGTGTTTTGCATCCACCGCACCAGCGCTTCGGCGTCCTGTTTGCCTTTGGCGTACATTTTTTCAAGGCCGGCGCGGTTCTTGGTCAGGGTGGACATTCCCTCGGTGCTGTCCGGGGCGATGATGCAGACAAGGCCCTGTCGCTCCAGCTCCCGCGCCCGCTGGACAGCCGTGTTGTACCGCCATACCCGGCGGCGCAGCCCCTCGGCTGCAGCGGGGTAATGCGACTGCAGCAGGTGTGCCAGATGCTTGTCCCGGGCATCACTGCTCACCAGCCCGATGGGCTTGGTCAGGATGAGAGCCACCCGGTCGCAGCCGTGGGCAAAGGCCCATTCCAGCGGGACGGGATCGGCAAGGCCGCCATCAAAATAAGGCACGCCGTCGATGACGCAGGGCTGGTCGATGACCGGGATGCAGCAGGACGCCATGAGGATGCGGTAGTCGTCCGGGTGGAGGTCTGCCTTGGTGAAATACTGCGCCTCGCCGTTCTGTGCATTAGCGGCCACCACGCAGAGCCCTGCCGGGCTGCGGGCAAGCGCCGCGTAATCCAGCGGATTCTCGCCGCCTGCATTGCTGAGGGTGCCGTAGACATAGTCCAGATCGAGATAGGAGTGCTTGCGGATGAGGTTGTGCACGCTCATGTACTCCCTGCGGAAGGAGTATTCATCGTAAAAGGGCTTGTTCCGCCCATGCTGGCCTGCCAGATAGGACGCCATATTGGCGCTGCCCGCCGAAACGCCGATGCAGAGATCGAAGCGGAGGTCCTCCTCCAAGCAGCGGTCCAGCACGCCAGCGCCGTAAATGCCCCGCAGGCCGCCACCCACATCGATGACACCGTATTTCATGGTCTGTTCCTCCATCGTTTCATTCCATTTCCCTCCCAGTATAACGGGACGGCGGGAAATACTCATTGAGCAAACGGCGGGATCTGATGCAATTTGCGGCAGAAAGCAGGATCTGCCGCAATGGTGGCAAACAAAAACGGCCAGCGTATCATGTGCTCTGTGATATGTACCCCCAATACTGGACACCCAGTATTGGGGGTACATATCAGTAACCTGCTCTTTCTTTGCCCTTTTTGTTGCAATCCGTTCTGAATAATTGTCCTTTGATTTCGTTGAATGTGTTCCGTTCTTACTGCCTTTGGTTCTTGCTATAGCTGTGTCCTCTTATTTTATAAGTTCTTTTCTTATCTTATGGAAATGATATCTTCAATGTCGTTCAAACTGCTTTCGAGATTTTTCTGATTGCATATTCCAAGAACCAGAAGCAGGCTCTGTAAACCACTAGTTTACAGGGTCTGTTTTTTTCTTGACAAGGGCATCTTGTATCTGCTAGACTACAGGTAGTTGAACAGGGTTGATCCTTCCATTGATCGCAGCGTGAATTTTTTTTCGGAGCCGCAAGGCTCACACGTCAAAAACGATCAGGAGGAAAGATCATGGAAAACAAACTTACCGTGAATTATGCAACCGCATGGCTTATGGGGGTGGACCCTGCTGCAACTGGCGCAAGGCTGAAGCAGTACCGCAACGCCAACCACCTGACGCAGGAAGGGCTCTCGGGCATTCTGACGGATGGAGGCGACCCGGCTTCCCGGGTGAGCATCAGCATGTGGGAGAGCGGCAAAAAACTGCCAACTCTGTCGCACATGGTGTTCCTGCGGGAGCTGTACGGCTGCACGCTCGACGAGCTGATCTGTACTTACCGGCAGTCCGCAAGGGAGGCCGCAGACGGGGATCAGCCCGTCGTTTTTTATTATGATCTTCTATTGAACGCCGCAGGTTTCATGCCTGCGGCGTTTTTTGCGTTGCAGAGTGCTTTGCACGGGGTTAACCGCTGGTATATAGTGGTTTTTTGGCATCGGCAGTATACTTTGACCATGATCACGGCGGGGTCGCAAGACAGCCGAAACAAAGCCGCATACAAGCTGGAAACGCAAGGAGGAACCACCATGAAAAACATCAATTGCAAGAAGGATAAAGACCGCATCCTCTGTGTCACCGTGCGTGCACCGCTGGCAAAGAGACCCGGCAGACCGGTGCGGTATGTTGGCGCACACAACTTCTACTACCAGCCTGCTGGCAGCAAGGAGATCGCCTACCTGCTCAGCATGAAGAAATACGCAGCCACGGTCTACCACTTCTTTGAAGCGAACGGCCGTCTGGTCTGCGATGAAGACACCTGCATGACCCACAGCATCACCCTCGGCCAGCTCTACACTTCCCGTGCGGACCACAGCAACTTTTTGCTGAACAAACTGTTCCAGCGTCTGCCTGCACAGATCGAGTATGTGTGCCGGTATGAGCTGGGTGCAGCAAAAGCCGCCGACGAGCTGCTGGAAGCAGTGCCTGCCCGCCGCTTTGACGGCGAGCGCGATGCAGCCTGAAAGGAGGATGCTTTATGAGCAGCTTCATTGAGTTCACCACCATTGCGCTGGTACTGGTCTACATCGGCGTGGCCGCATGGAAGATCTGCACCTGCCGCACCATCTCGGGCAGCATTGGCGTGTCCTGCGCATTCCTGATCGGAGGGTTCTTCATTCTCCCGGTGGCTTACTCGGTGGCCACCGTGGTGTGCTGGGTGGCCGCCATTGCAATCGTTCTGGCACTGATCGGTGCCTTCTTCGGCTGAAAGGAGCTTAGCAATGAAAGAATTTGTCTTTGGCACGGCCGCACAGTTCGACTGGCTGGAAGCACTGCTGGCCGATGGCCGCTGCCATGTGTTTGAGCACTGCGTGCTGCCCCCCGGCTGCACGCCGGGCACGGCACGGCTGGGCTTTGAAAAGAACAGCAGCGTCTATATCCTCTACATCGACTACGGCATCAAGACCACGGTGCAGGATGCAAAGTTCTGTAGCCTGCTGGAGCAGGGCGAGGTACGCTTTGTCTGCATGCAGGATATGGTCGAGTTCCTGTATGCGCTGCAGCCCCTGTTTGGTGCAGCGGCCCCTTCCGCTGGTGCGGAGCCTGACAGAGCGCAGGCAACACCCCCTGTGGCAGAGGAAACGCCTTCGGAGGACGATGTGGTGGACATGGCGGCGGTGCTGGAGCAGCGGGAAAAGCGGGAGCAGCCCCAACTTGTGGACCCGGAAAAGATCAGCGGTCCGCTCAAGAAGCATGTCTTTGGGCAGGATGATGCCCTGAACGACATCGCGGAGCTGGTGGCGGTGCACAAGATGCAGAAGAAGGAGAAGATCCTCACCGTGATGCTGCTTGGCCCCACAGCAACAGGCAAATCAGAGACCGCAAAGTCGCTTGCGAAGATACTGACCGGGATCTACGGCACCGAGTACGGCTGCATCGAGGTTGCGGGCAGCGAGTTTGCAAGCTCCCACACCGTGAACCGCTTTTTCGGCGCGCCTCCGGGCTACGTCGGCCACGGCCAGCCCACAGTGCTGGACCCCGTGCGGCAGAACCCCTACCAGATCATCGTCATCGACGAGATCGAGAAGAGCGACCCCAAGGTGGTGGAAGGGCTCATGGAGGCCATTGACACCGGCAAGCTAGGCATGGCGGACAATTCCCCCGCCATCGACCTCAGCCGCTGCATCCTGATCTTCACCTCAAATCTCCCCATCCCCATGGACAAGTACCGGGCAGCCGGTGACTTCGAGCGCACCGAGATCTGCCGCGATGCCTTCACCAAATACTGCCACCGGCCCGAGATCAGCGGCAAGATCGCCAACTACATCGTCTACCAGGAGCTTAGCCCCGAGGCCAATGCGCGCATCGTGATCAAGTTTATTCGTCAGGAGCTGGCGAATTACGACATCAAGCTGCGCTCCATCGACCCGGCACTGCTCAACGAGTTCCTTGACTTCAATACGGCTTACGGTGCCCGCACCCGCGCCGGGAACGTCCGGGCATCGGTGGGCCGGCAGCTGCTGCACCTGCAACTGAGCCACCCGCAGGAGGTTCTGGCCGGGAAGTCGGCAGCCCTCAGCGGTTCACTGCGCAAGATCCAGTTCGATCTTGCTTAAGAGAGAGGAGAATACCATGCGTAACGAGTTCTTTGCAAACATTGAAGCCGGTGCTGCCGCGGTGCGCAGCCTTGCGTGCAGCTCTGCCGACCGTCTGACCCGCCAGCTGGCAAGCGACCCCGTGCGGGAGAGCCAGAACCAGCTGCCCTGCCCGGAAAAACCGGCGGAGCCTACGGTCCGCTTTTCCCGCCAGGTGCTGGCGGACTTCCGAAGCAATGTGGGCCGCTACGCCCCCGAGACCGGCGGCATGATGGGCAGCACCGGGGATATGGCGCTGGTGGACCTGTGCCACTTCGATGCCCTCTCCCGCAACACGCCGGGCACCTTCTACTACGATGTGGATTCCATGACAAAGGTGTTCCACGACTGGGCCGAGAAAGGCTACCGCGTTACCGGCATCTACCACAGCCACCCCCGCGGCTGCATCCGCCCCTCCTACCACGATATTTCCACGGCGCTGATCCATCTGCGCTTCTTTGAGCAGGACTTCTTCTACCTGCCCATCCTTCGGCCTGCCCGCAAGGGGCTGTTCACGCTGTATTTCTACATCGTGCACCTCAAGGGCGATACTCTGACCGTGGATCTGGATCATGTGCTGCGGGCGGAAAGCGGCAGCCGCTATGCGCTGTGCACGTTTGCCCCGTGGCACAGGGAATACTCTGTGGCGGAGATGGACGCATACCGCGCTTCGCTGGAAGCACAGGAGCAGCCTGAAACACCTGCCGAAGACCCTGTAGTCAAGGCCCCCGCACAGCCTGCCGAGACCCCGGATTACTTCGGCAAGGTGCGTTCGCTCTACCCCCAGAAGGTGCTGGAGCAGAAAGTGGTGGTCTGCATTGGCGTGGGCGGGGCACGCAGTTTCTTGGAAAACTGCGCCCGCTCGGGCTTGCGCAACTTCATCCTCATGGACCCGGACATCGTCAGCCCCTCCAACATAGCGACGCAGGCCGTGTTCATCTCCGAGATGGGCCGCAAAAAGGTCGAGGTAATCCGCGACCGCATCCGCGATATAAACCCGGACGCACAGGTGCTCTGCATCCCGCGTGCGCTGGACGATGCCATGAGTGATGAAGCGTTCAAGGCATACCTCGACCGCTTCCCCGGTCGCAAAGTTACCGATTACCTGATCCTTGGCTGCACTGATAACTTCGCAGCCCAGAAACGCTCTTCCATGCTGGCGCTGAAGTACGGCATGCCGTATCTGGCAGCCATGATGTACGCACATGGTGCGGCTGCGGAGCTGATTTTCCTCTACCCCGGTGTGACGGCCAGCTGCCCGCGCTGTTTGCTGCGCAGCCGGTTCGAGCAATACGAACACGGCTACCAGAACGACGTGGACTCCTCGGCCTGCCCCATCTTCGCCACCGAGCGGATGAACGCCACAAAGGGGTATCTGGCTCTGATGCTCCTGCTGTACCACGAGGCTCCCGGCAGCCCCTTCAACACGATGCTGGACGCGGTGAAAGACCGCAACTTTGTGTGGATCCGCCTTGCCCCGGACCTCAAGGAACAGCTGGGCATCCAGCTGTTCGATCAGGTGCTGGGCGGGGACGCCGGGTGCTTTGCCTACATGGACGAGACGCTCTGGGTGCCCCAGCACCCGGATCGGCCCGAGTTCGGTGCAAAGCCCTGCAAGATGTGCGGCGGCACCGGCGACCTGCGCCACCTGCAGGTGGACTGGGCCGAGCTGGACACCCGCGCTATCCACTTCGACACCTGAGAGCTTTTTGCACCGCAAACCGGTGGCTGAAACAAAAGACCCTGTAAACCAGCGGTTGATTCCTTTCCCAACGCAGGAGGCTTATAATACAAACAACATAAGGCTTCACAAGTCTTATGCTGAAAGATACACTTCCGCCGGTCTGGCACCCAACCCGGGGTGCCCAGCCCAGTGGTCACACAAAACGGAGGTCTTTGCCCTATGGCAAACGCAGAAATGGTCCGCATCCACACCCACAACATCCATGAGGAAGCGAAGATGAAGAACGAAACTATGAACGCCCGTAACCAGCTGCCTGGTGGCGGCTTCCACGGCAGCGAGCAGCAGACGAGCCTGCCCGGCGGCGGCTTCCATGGCGGCGAGCAGCAGACGAGCTTGCCCGGTGGCGGCTTCCACGGCGGCGAGCAGCAGACGAGCCTGCCCGGCGGCGGCTTCCACGGCGGCGAGCAGCAGTCGAGCATGCCCGGCGGCGGCTTCCGTGGCGGCGAGCAGCAGTCGAGCCTGCCCGGCGGCGGCTTCCATGGCGGCGAGCAGCAGACGAGCTTGCCCGGTGGCGGCTTCCACGGCGGCGAGCAGCAGACGAGCCTGCCCGGCGGCGGCTTCCACGGCGGCGAGCAGCAGTCGAGCATGCCCGGCGGCGGCTTCCGTGGCGGCGAGCAGCAGTCGAGCCTGCCCGGCGGCGGCTTCCATGGCGGCGAGCAGCAGACGAGCTTGCCCGGTGGCGGCTTCCACGGCGGCGAGCAGCAGTCGAGCCTGCCCGGCGGCGGCTTCCACGGCGGCGAGCAGCAGTCGAGCCTGCCCGGCGGTGGCTTCCACGGCGGCGAGCAGCAGACGAGCTTGCCCGGCGGTGGCTTCCACGGCGGCGAGCAGCAGACGAGCTTGCCCGGTGGCGGCTTCCACCATGGAGACGAACGGCAGGGTGACCCGTCAGAGAGCTGGCAGAAAGTGACTCTGCTTCTGGAGAATGGGGAAAGAGCCGATGTTCTGATCGAATAGGATTAGAAGGCCATCTGGCCTCGCGAGGATGGAAGGCAGCTCAATATGCTGATCCATGACGGGCATCTGGTGTCGGAACTCGCTTGGTCATTCGTCTGACAGATAATAACGAAAGGAGATGATCGCAAAGCGCCTTATGGCGGCTTTGAGCACAGCGGCCTGCAGACAGGGTGGCCAACCTGTCTGCAGGCCGCTTTTCTTTTTTTGTGCGGTGTAAACCAGCGGTTAGTTCAAAGCAGCCGGGATAAATTTTATACTGGGACCAAAGCACAGCAAATGTGCAGCCAGAAAGGAGAAATGCCTATGAAGGAATTCGTTTTGGGGACCGATGCACAGTACGAGATGCTCAAGCAGTCCCTAAATGATGATCGGTGCCATGTCTATGAGAGGTGCATCTTTCCTTCCTCGTTCAGTCGCCCCTCTGGGCGGATCGGCTTCGAGAAGGAGCAGGTGGGCTATGCACTTTTCATCGACAAAGGGCTCACCTGCGGCTGCCCGGTAGCCTCCCGGCTTCTGAAAAGCTGGCTGAAGGCCGGAACGCTGAAGTTTCTAGATTATACCGACATGAAGGTATTTCTGCGGAGCCTGACCTATCTTTATTGAAGTTACTTTGGGAGGAAGACTTTATGGAAGAACTTATTGGCTGGGTGCTTTTGGCAATCTTTGTGGTGGCTGCGGGCAGAGTTGGGTATTTGATCTATCAAAACAACCGGCACCCGGAGCAGGCAGCGGCTTCGGCAGCAACGGCCCGGCGTGACCCCCACGGTGAGACTGGCCCCATGATCTACTTTGCCAACGATGCACATGGCCGAACGGACCGTGAATATCAGTTCAACTACAAGTGGGTATACGATGGCACCCTTCACGCATACACCTGGCGCGCGTACATCCTGCGGATGCCCAGCCTGTGTGGTCGCCCCAGCGACGGCCACAGTACCCACCGCTGGAGCGATGCGAACGGCAACCACTGGGTCTGCTGGGATTCGCCCGTCACAAGCCTGACCAAGATGCAGTCGGTGTCCCGGCTGTGGGCGGACAGTGTGCAGGAGTACATTGCCACCGGCAAGCTGTTTGGCTGAAAGGAGAAGGCACGATGAAACGATGTCCAAACCCGGACTGCCGTTCGGAGTTCTTCTTCGGCGATGCCAAGACCCACTGCCCCTTTTGCCACAGCGTTCTGGTGCAGGATACGGCACCTGCCGCCTCTCCCCGGGTGAGCCTACCGCTTTCGCCCCTTGTCAGCCCGCCGCAGGCACAGGCAGAGCCAGTGTTCATGCAGCACGGCCGGGGCGGCATCACCTGCACCGGCCGCGTTCTGGAACTGGACCATCAGGCTGTGTTTTACAGTCGGGCGCACAAGCTGTTCAATGCGCTGGTGCGCAGGGAACCGTATCAGTTCGCCCACCAGACGCTGGAATACACCGTCCGGGTCGAGCCCATCACCGACGAGGTGCCCAGCGAGGTGACGGACTTCTGCCTGTACGGCAACTGCCTGGGGCGCATCCAGATCGGCGATGAGGTGCGTATCCGGGCAAAGGAACAGGGCGGCCACCGGGTGGTAAAGTCCATCTACAACCTTGCCACCGGCTCAGAGGTGAAGCCCGGGCTGCAGCTCAGCGCCACAGCCATCTGGCTGACGCTGGGGTTGCTGGCAGCGCTGCTTGCGGCCCTTGCCTGCACGGTGGTCTACCTGTTCCGCTCCGGAGTGGTAGCGGCATTCCTGCTGGCACTGCTCGCAGCCTGCATGCCCTTGTTCATCATGCTGATCGGCTTCTGGATCTTATTCCGGAGCGTATTTCCCAACCGCAGAAGAAGGAGGTAAGCCATGAACCCCTACAGCACTGAACTGCGCCGCGCCATGACGCTGGCCGACCAGATCCTTGCCCTCAAGCAAAACCGCGGCCTGGTCGATGCTGACGCCATGCAGGTGGACGCAGGCGCGTTTTTCCCCAACATCTCCCGCTGGACGCAGATGTGCGGCTTCCGCATGAGCGGCCCGCCCGAAGCAGGCAAGGCCCTGCTGCAAAAGGCTGCGGCGCGGTGGCTGCGTGCCGCCCACCAGAGCGGTGCCGCCTCGGCGTTCGTGTTCCGCACGGATCACGGCAGTGCAGCCGCCTTCTACGGCAGCAGCATCGACAATGCAGCATTGTTCCAGTCGCTTTTGCCAGAGTGCGAGACCAGACCGCAGGCGTCCTGGTTCAGCGGTGGCTACCGCTGTTCGGGGCTGTTCCTGGGCACCTTTACCGCTGATGGCGTGGCCGAAGCACTGGCTTCGTCAGGGCTGGACCGCTGCTACGCGGCCTTCATCGCCCTGCCCGCAGCGGATGCCGACATTCAGGCCCTGCTGGAAGATGACCGCCGTCTTGCCCGGCAGCTTGAACCCTGCAAGGCGTTCCCCCGGGTGTGCGGCAGCGCTTCCCGCCGCACGGTGGAGGTGCCGGTGCAGAATGTGGCGGCGGCGCTGGATGCACTGCAGGAGGAGATCACGCTGCTGGAAAAGGCCCGCAGCACCGGCCTTGTGCAGGCGGTGATCCGCTTTGGTGCGGACAGCCGCACCGACTATCTGCAGCTTGCCGGCATCATCCGCGCATGCCTTGCCGGGCGGGAAGAGCAGCCGGGCTTTGAGCCTATCCGCTGCTTTGACCTGCAGGGGGATTTCCGCTATCCGGAGACCTGCCTTGCCATCCCCCGCGCAGCGGTACGCCTGCCCGACGGCACCGCCGCCGCAGTCTATGTGGCAAGCCTTCAGAGCGCCGAAGCGGCGGCATCCTTCTGCGTGCCGCCCACCTGCGCCTGCCCGGGGTTCTATGTGCAGAACCCTGTGGAGGACGAGGGTTGCCGGGAGCTGTTCCCGGTGGTGCGCCCCATCGCGGCGGCAGGCGTCACGGCGGGCCGCGTGCTGGGCAGCGGCGCACCGGCAGCGATCCCGTTCTCGGCGCTGCTGTGCCACACGGCGGTGTTCGGAGCCTGCTGCACCGGCAAGACCACGCTGGTGAAGAACCTGCTGGTGGACCTGTGGGCCCGGCAGCAGACCCCCTTCGTGGTGTTGGAAGCGGCCAAGAAGGAGTACAACGCTCTGCTGGGGCAGATCCCTTCGCTTATGGTCTATACCTCCGGTGCCGATGGCCCATTGCTGCGCATCAATCCGCTGCGCCCGGAAGACGGTACGCTCATAGAGAACCACGCCGCCGTTACGCTGGCGCTGACGGCTTCCACCGGTGCAGAGCACCCCATCCCGGAGGCGTTCAGCGGCCTGCTGCAGCAGACCTACCACCGCTTTGGCTGGGAGTACGGCATGGCGGCCTACACCGACCCGGCAAAGCCCTTCCCAACCTTTGCCGATGTGCTGGCTGGGGTGGAGGACTATGTCGCCCACCACGCCCGCTATGGGCCTGAGGTGCGCCAGAACCTGACCGGTGCGCTGGAACTGCGCGCCGAGACCATGACCAGCGGTGCGTTGGGCCGCGTGTTCGCCGACCCCTTTGGCATGACGGCAAAGCAGCTGCTCACGGTGCCTACGGTTCTGGAACTGGCCGACTTCTCGGAGGAAGCCACGGCCTTCCTCATGAACATCCTGATGTTCCGCTTCCAGTCTTACCTGCAGCGGCTGCCCGAGTCTTCGGCGCTGCAGCGGCTCATCGTGCTGGAAGAGGCCCACAACGTGTTCCGCAAAACGGACGCCGAGGACAGCGCACTGGCCCGCTCCAACCTAGCCTTCGACAAGATGTTTGCCGAGATCCGTGCCAGCGGCACAGGCCTTGTCCTCAGCGACCAGCGGCCCTCCCTGATGCCGGATTCCGTCATGGCCAACACCGCCGTCAAGCTGTGTCTGGGCATGGATTCCGGCGAGGACCGGGGCTGCATGGGCAGCGTCATGGACCTTTCGGTGCTGCAGCGCCGTGCCCTGCACGCCTTCCGGCCCGGCGAATGCCTGATGACGGTGCGGGGCACTCACGGGGTGTTCCACCTGCAGACGGAAAAGCCCGGCACATCCGGGAGCTTTACGGCGGCCTGCCTTGTGTGCGGCAGCCGGTTCCGCTGCAGGAAAAGTGCCGTGCAGGGCCTGCTGGCCCCGCTGGATGCAGGGCAGATGCAGTACCATCTGGCCCGTATCCGTGCCGACCCCTACAACATCCCTGTGCTTGCGGAGAACATCGAACAGATGCTGCAGCAGCTGCGCATCACGGCGGCAGCACCTACAAAGCTCTGCCTGCTGGGCGAAATGCTGGCCGGAGCCGGGGTGCCGCTGGGCGAGAGCCGACAGATCGTGACCGCATACCATAACCACCTGAAAGGAGGAACTGTATGAGCGAGATCAGCGGCGGCAGCGCCGAGAACGATGAGATGAACACTCCCGAAACAGGCGGCGAGACAGGCCAGACCGGCTCCGGAGGCACCGAAGGTCTTGCGGGCGGGAACCTGGAGAGCGTCCAGCTGGGCGAGGGCAGCGAAGTACCGCCCGCCGCCCCAGCAGCCGAAATCACCCCTGCCCCGGCAACAGAGGTACAGGAGCTCAGCCCGCAGCAGCAGGCCGAGGTCATCCACCAGAATACCATCGCCAGTATCCTACAGGAGAACGGGGCCTACTTTTCGCCCAAGGATGCGGCCCGGGTCAGCCAGGGCGCAGACAGCATCCGGGTGGTGCAGGACCTTGGCGAGGGGGTGACCGGCGGCTACCGCTACAGTGAAGGGAAAAGCTCGATCCAGCTGCTTGCCACCAGCAAAAACCAGCTGGAACGCTCTGCCATCCATGAGACGGTGCACTGCAGCAGCTTCAACCGGGAGATCATCGTGCCCGAGCCGTCAAAGGGCGGCTACATGGTCTACAATACCGTGGGCACCCGTCAGGCATCCTGGTTCAAGTCGGATAAGAATGGCGAGATCTCCAACTATGCAGAGAAAGGCAGAGGAATGAACGAGGGTATCACGACCATGTACACAAACCGGGAGCTGGCCAAGATTAGCCAGGAACGTGCCCTTGCCGCCCAGCGCCAGCAGATCTACGGCCATGCCACAGACCTGTGCACAGCACTGGAAGGGCAGGTGGGCGAAGCACCCATGAAGGAAGCCTTCTTTGGCGGCAACATGAAGGCGCTGGAAGACAAGGTGAACGAACTGGCAGGGGATAAAGTGTTCGACAGCCTACGCAGCTGCCTGGACCGTGCCATTTCCGATGACTATACTGAACGTGTGGCCGCCACCCGGGAGGCACAGGAGATCCTGGCCCGGATGGCAGAGAGGAGCAAAAAATGATGATCGATCTGGTATTTGATTATATGGCAGCAAAAGGCGTTGTCTTTTATAGCCAGGAGGAGATGAAGACCGCCGAGGCGGGCATCCGGGAGTATCTGCAGTGCAATGGCATCCCGGAAGAAAAAAACGACGAATATTACCGTGATTACCTGCACAGGGGGCTGGATATCATCGACCCTGCGGACCTGAAAGCCTATTTTCTGCACCGGAAGGCGATCAGCCTTGTGGTGCAGCTGCGAATCGAGCAAGCCCACGCAGGCGGCGTGCTCAAACCGGAGCGTGCTGTCCTGCTGCGCGAAGCGCTGGCCGAACTGTACCGTGCAGGGCTGGGGGAACGCTATGTGCCCACCGAAGAGCAGGCCCGCATCGCAGGGAGTTTCGTCTGATGGCCGCGGCACCAGAGTTCCCGGCGTGGGCCGTGGAAGAAGCTGCCCGGCAGCTGCAGATCACCCTGCGGCAACTGCGCCAGGCACAGGGTACCCTGTATTTCTGCACCCTGCCCAGCGGGCTGAGATTTGATCTGTACGCCGGTTTAGACGGCACGCTGCAGTGCTGGCGGCTGGTAGATGGCTCCAGGTGGGAGAAAGACCGCCGCATGGAATGCCGTGACCCTTCTCGGAACGGGCCCGCTGTGGGGGTGGAACCCACAGGGGAAGGTACGCTCCGCATCTATGCCGAGCAGCACATCGATCCGGAAGAGCCAGACCCGGAGAAGAAAATCCTGAAATTGCTGCGTGGGTATGCGGAGCTGATCAGCGCACCGGAAATGCAGCACCTGGGGCTGTAAACTGCTGGGTGATACACATTGCACGGCAGAGCTGGTATACTGGAACCAGAAAAAACAAAGGAGTGAATTACCATGCAAGTGATTCAAAAAAGCAGCAGCGGCACCCAGAGCTTTCCGCTGGATGCCATGCTTCTGGCGCAGCGGACGGTGTTCCTGACCGGTGAGATCAACACCAGCACGGTCAACGCCATCATCCAGCAGCTTCTGTTTCTGGAAAGCGCAGATGCCACAGCCCCCATCAAGCTTATCATCACCTCGCCCGGCGGCACCGTGCAGGCGGGCCTTGCCCTTTACGACCAGCTGAAGGGCATGACTGTGCCCATCGACCTGTACTGTGTGGAGTTGGCGGCCAGCATGGCGGCGGTGATTTTGGCCGGTGGAAGACGTGGCCACCGCTTTATCCTGCGGCACAGCATGGTCATGATCCATGAACCGCAGATTGCTTCCGCTTCGGGCGGGGTATGCGGCAGTGCATCCTCCATCCAGAAAACGGCAGAATCCATTTTGACCACCAAGCGAGAACTGACCGGCCTGCTGGCACGGGACACCGGCCACCGGGTGGAAGAGATCGAAGCGGCCATTGGTTACGACAACTTCATGAAAGCGGACGAGGCTGTGGCCTTTGGAATCTGCGACCGTATTGTGGACCGAGTGTAAAGGAGAGTACGATGAAACGAGATTCTCTTGTTGTGGCGGAAGGCTGTGTGCTGTCCGGTGACGAGGTGGGCCGCACTCGCCCCAACGCAAATGCGCTGATCGTGGGCACCACCGGCTGCGGCAAAAGTACTAGCGTGATCCTGCCCACAGTGGCCCGGATGCACTGCAGCAACCCGATCCTGAGCTATGCAAAAGAGCGGGACGCCTACCTTATGGCAGAGTACCTCAAGCGCAAAAACTACATGGTGCACATCCTGAATGCGGCACACCCCAAGAAGAGCACCCTCAGCTACGACCCCATTGCTTCCATCGAGAGTTATGCGGACATCGAGGCACTGTCGGCAGCCATCGTGGATATGTCCATCCGCAAGAGCGTGGATGATTACTGGCAGGTCAAGGCAAAGCAGCTGCTCTCGGGCCTGATCGCTGGCTGCTTCATGACCTCCAAAGGCAGCCGTATGCCCGGCATGGCCGATGTGCTGGCACTGTTCGACAAGACCATTCCTTGCGAAAATGCCTATGGCGTTGAGCCGGAGCTGTATGGGATGTTCCAGCGGCTGGAAAAGGCCTCGCCGGGGTGCTTTGCGGTGCGGGAGTTTAACAGCTGGCGCAGCTTGCCAGAACGCACGGCATCCTGCGTGCGGGATACTCTGGCGGGTGCTTTGAGCACCGTATTCCCGGAGTCCATCCGCCGCATGATGCGAGAAAAACCGCAGTTCGACACTGTGCGTTTTGCAAGCCGCAAGGAAGCATTGCTGGTGATCACCTCGGCGGCAGACACCGCACAGCAATACTATGCGAACCTGTTCTACCGCAGCACGGAGCAGCAACTGCTCCGATATGCGGCCAGCTGTCCCGGCGGTGAGCTGCCTCGGGAAGTGCGCTACATCTTTGATGATTTCGCCTGCACGGCCCCTATTCAGGGCTTTGCCAGCGACATCAGCCTGTTCCGCTCGGCAGGGCTTTCGGCCATTCTGCTGCTGCAGTCGGAGCAACAGCTGGAAGCTATGTACAAAGAAGAAGCTGCCGTCATTCGGCAGAACTGTGCAGTATACGCTTACTTCCCCGGCGGGTTCGATAACCGCTCCTGTGAGATCGTCTCCAAACGGATGGATCTGCCATACGACGAGGTGCTCTATGCACCGATGGGTAAGGTGTTCGTAATGAGGTCAGGGTGTCGGCCGGCATGCCTGCCCCGCTACGACACCCTGAACAGCCGGGAATACCAGGAGTATCTCAGTTGCAGCAATGACCGCACCGGCCGCAGACGCTTTGGAGGTGATGAGCTATGAGAATGTCCGCACACAAAAAGTTCGTGCTGGAACTGCGTGCCCCGGTGGAACGGTACGAGACCCGCAGTGCCGCAGGCTGTAAGCCGGGCACCGCCCGGGAAGATGACCTTGGTCAGATGCTAGAAAAAAAATTCGACGAGCTTTTTGGCCCGGGGGAAGAGGACTGAAAAAGGAAAGAAGGGGATGTGGAGCAATGCAGGATCGTTCGACGATGACGCTGGGGGGATACCTGTACAGCGTTTTCTGGAAATTCGTGGTGGGCTATGTATGGTACCGCAGCCTGCTGTTCCGCCCGCTGGCGGGGCTTGAACGCAAAGCATCGCTGCACATTCTTTTGTGGCTGACGGCGGCTGCGGTACTTGCGCTCAGCCTTGGCTTCCGCCGCAGAAAAAACGGGTGGATCTCTTCAGCCTGCATCTTTCTGCCGTTTGGGCTGTACACGGTGCTGGCTTACGCAAACACCTTCCGCACACGCATTCTGCTGATTTTGATGCTGGCGGCTGTGCTGGCAATGGGCCTTACCGCCGTGATGTTCTGGGGCAGGCGGCTCTCGCGCCGCCGTTTCCGGGCAAGGGTCTCCCGCTGGAAGTACCTGATGGTGTGTACGGCAGTCTCGGCCAGTGTCTGCCTAATCGGCAGTGTAGGGTGGCATGCGTTTCTGGAAGGGGAGCTGTTTCCCGCCGCAGTAAAAGCACAGGCATCGGCCGTGGATGAAACGCAGGCGCAGACCATTGCCTCGAACATCAGTGAGGTGCTGAAGCTGCAGCCCGAGGTCTGGCAGGACCTTACCACGGCCCAGCGCATCGACACGATGCAGACGATCTGCAACATCGAGGTGTATTATCTGGGCCTGCCCTGTGCGGTCACGGTGAGCGGTGCGAACCTTCCGGAAAACACGCTGGGCAGTTACGATGACAGCAGCCGGGCCATCAGCATCAGCATCGAACATCTGGAAAATGACCCGGTGGAAGAAGTGCTGGACACCCTGCTGCACGAGATCTACCATTGTTACGAACATCGCCTTGCAGAGGTGTACACCTCCGCAGACCCGGAACTGCAGCGGCTGCGGCTTTTCCGCGATGCAGCCGATTATGCCAATGAGGTGGCGCAGCCGGTGGACCCGGAAGAAGACTACAACGCCTATGCCGCGCAGGCACTGGAAACGGACAGCCGCGCTTATGCCGCTGCCGGTGTGCAGGAATACTACCACCGCATCGCGGTCTATATGGCGCAGAACTGATGTTACAACAGCAAATGCGGAACAGAACCGTTGACTTTTTCTGGAGGCACTGTACTGGGAAACATGAGCGTGTTGCGTTCTTGAAACGTCGCCTTTGTGCTTTTCCTTTCATAGGGCAGTGCGAACCTCCTCACGGCACAAGCCTCTGCCATCCTGAAAACCTCCGGTTCGCACCACAGAAAAACAGTATTTTGCCCCAAATGCACTTTTCTTTTCATGCAACTCAATGTATAATACGAGTGTAATGTATATTTGCTCAGCTTCGACAGACCTTTTTCGATGTTTTTTAGAGAAGTTTGCCATTACAACTTATCCCCGCAAGGGGACGGAAACCCATGAATTCTTACTGATGACCCTTGCCCCCAACATTACAACTTACCCCCGTAAGGGGACGAAAGCAAATTCAGCTTATCATGCCTTTCAATAACGCTCTGAGATTACAGCTTACCTCGCAAGGGGACGAAAGCAAAAGCCGCAAGGCGGTCTAGAGATTTATTGGGCTTACGACTTATCCCCGCTAGGGGACGGAAACCCCATCTTCTTGTCGGCGATCGTGATATACATACCGATTACAACTTATCCCCGCGAGGGGACAACAAAGCACCTCCGCCACTGGCGTTTTGCCAGCAGCGGAGGTGCTTTGTGTTATCCTTATTCTATTTACAGGTTACAGGGCAAGCGCCATGCCTGCGGAAATGGTCATTGTAACAGGAAGCGCTTTGGCACCCTGAGGAACATTTGGCCTCATGGGACGGAGCTCCTGCAGGTAGTCCGTCACATCCTGCAGGAGCTGCTCAATATGAGCAATGTCCAGCGGGAGAATGCGGTCGCTCTGCAAGCCAAAAGAGTTATCGTTTGCATGGTTGACCTGATTGCGGTAATGTATCACCCTTTGATAAAGCATTGCCGCTCCTTCGACCTGTCGCTGTACCTTATGGTCTATGACCAGCTGTCCAAAATCAATTGCCTCCTTCACATAGTCGTGGACCTCTTCTGCACTTGCCACGCCAAACAATATATTGCCGTCTTCATTTTCTCTGTTTCTGTTCAAGCGCAAATCTGCCGTATAGTGAAGTTTTTGCTGCAGCAGCGCCATCCGGCAGAAATGGAAATGAAACAATGGATACACCCATGGTTTCCCTTTGTTCTCTTTCCGTGTTTCCAAATATTTGAGCCCGCTTTCCGTAGGCTGTAAAAAAATATGGCTGCAAATATACTCCGGCATCTGCTCACACAACAATGTCAGCGCCTGCTGATATAACCCATGCTTTGCACACCAGCTCACCAGTTCCGGCAGCTTATCCAAAGCCCTCCGGTTATTTTCCTGTGATGCCAGCAGACCTTCGAATTCCATACGGAAACGATCATTCAACAGATGAAAAAACAGGCTGATCAGGGTTTTGCTCTCTTTAGGCGGTGTCTGTAATGCCTGTGCGATCTGACGCAGATCCTCATTCAGTGCCTGCACCCGGCACAAAGCCAGATCATCCGAGAATCGATTGATGCAGGTCAGCAGCATGTGCAGAACCGGGTCGTTTTCGCCTTCGCTCTGCAAGTAATTTTTCAGCTTTTGTGCCGTTCCGGTAGAAAAGAATTCGTCCATTGCTGTGATCAGGTCGAATAAATTGTACAGCATACTGCTGTCGTGGATGCGGGAAGTCCCGTCCGGGCACAGCTCAGAATAGATCACTCTGCGGGTCTCCACGCCTCGCAGGTCCCGCATACACCGGGCAGCTGTTACCAGCAGCATGGCAGTGTCCCGCATACCACCAGAAAGGTCGATGGAAAGGGTATCTTCTGCTTCGATTTTACCCAGCAGCAAAGAGATCGCCCGGAACTGCGCTTGATCATCCATGCTGTCCGGCACCGGGATCACCACAAGCCGCTCTGCCGGAATGTCCACTGAAGGCAGGAACACATCCCGGAAATACTCTACAGTGGTGCAGGTTTTTCCGTCCGGCAGATGCACGGTAGGTTTGGTGCGCACCAACTCACTGCACAGCGCCAGAATGTAGTCCGGGCCTTCTTTGTGCTTTCTTAGTTCCTGAACGGCCGCTTCGTTGGTTTGGGTATGGATATTCGGATTTCTGCCGAACGGACTCATATACAAAAGCAATACATTGCGTTCCATCTTACACATCCTCCTGTTCTGTCCGCATCCGCAGCAGCTTCTGCTACCAGGTCTCATGCCGCTGTGATACGGTCACTTTGTTCGCACCGGGAAATTCTGCTACAGTTTTATCCTGGGCGGTTTCTTTTATCTGCATCATATCATGAAGCCGTTCTGCATGCAAGATAAAATAAAGTTTTTTCAGACCTTTATTCTTTCGATATTTTGTGCTATATTTAGCGTATGATCCCCGCAAGGGGGCAACACCAAGCAGCACCAAAAAGAAAGACGCGGTTATTCTATGTACACGCTTTTTATGTATCTCGTTGCGCCGGCTGTAATGAACATCATTTTCAGGAAGAATAATTTAGAACTTCTTGCTTAACTATCTGCAACTTGTGAGCTTTTTTCTTTGCAGTAACAAGGGAGTGTATTATGTTCATTAACTTTACCAACCATCCGTCTGCCCAGTGGAGCGCCGAACAGAAGGCAGCAGCGCAGGCTTACGGCGAAGTGATCGACCTTGCCTTTCCTGCCATCGACCCTGCTGCGGATGAGGCGGCACTGGACTCGCTGGCATCCGCATATGCCGCCCGCATCCTGCACATGAAACCGGACGCTGTACTCTGTCAGGGCGAGTTTACCTTTGTCTACCGGGTTGTCCTGCGGCTGGAAGGAGCAGGCATCCCGGTATTTTCTGCCTGCTCTTTCCGTAAGAGTCAGGAGACCATCTCTCCGGACGGCAGCACTCTGAAGCAGAGCGTTTTCGTGTTTACCCGGTTCCGACGGTATGGTTCGCCGTCCTGAAAAGGGACTTTTTACCAACTGCGGCGTTTATAATCGGAGAGTCTGCATTTGTTCTTTTTTATGCAGATTTACTGCATTACAGTAAAGCAAACATTTTCCAACCTTCTGGCTCTTCCTTTTTTCGATGGGTTGTGATATATTTAGTATATGATCCCCGTAAGGGGGCGGAAATAAATGTCCGACCTCATGATATGCCGTTTCACATATTATCCCCGTAAGGGGGCGAAAACATTTAACATTTTTCAATACTCCTTTTATAATTTGATGTAAAAATTGCAACTTATCCCCGCAAGGGGACGATAACGCTTCTGTTGCAAATAGTGTATCTAAATTTACGGATTGCAACTTATCCCCGCAAGGGGACGATAACCTTAAATAAGCCATACAAGGCATCGTCTAACACAGAATTGCAACTTATCCCCGTAAGGGGACGATAATCTCGTTCCATTGTACTGGGCAACATACAAGACATCATTGCAACTTATCCCCGTAAGGGGGCGAAAACCCGAATTAATCGGTCTAATTCTCAATGTTTGATAATGTGATCCCCACAAGGGGACGATAACAGAATATCTGGCACATCAAAGAAAATGTTACAAATTGCAACTTATCCCCGCAAGGGGACGATAACCCACTTAGGTGTCAAAATAGCCTCTTCATCTACAATTGCAACTTATCCCCGCAAGGGGACGATAACTTGATGGCTGCGGTCATCTGCTGTCGGTCAAGTCCATTGCAACTTATCCCCGCAAGGGGGCAAAAAACTCCGCACCTTTTTTGATGCGGAGTTTTTCTTTTGTTCAGCCTTAACCTTGCCTGTGCGGTGGTCTGTATAGAATCGAGAGGACCAGCCGGAACCGCTCAAATATTTTCCCTCGCATCTTTTGCATTCCGGCAGGATGTGCTATAATAAAGCAAAATGGTGACGTTTGAAACAAAATTGCCAATTTTATTTCCGGATTTTTGCGCAGTTATTTCATTGTTTGTAAAGGAGATGATATTTTGGATCTTCTTACCCTGCAGTCCACCTTTGGCGGGCTGCTGCACGACACCGGTAAAGCCGTGTACCGTGCAGGCGGGCAGCGTAGCAGCCACAGTGCACAGGGCTATCAATTCCTGTGCGAGATGCTGACCGGCGCAGACTGGAAACCCATTCTGGATTGTGTACGCTATCACCATGCATCCGAGCTGGAAAGCGTGCAGAACACACTGCCCAAGGACTCCCCCGCTTATATCGTTTATCTGGCCGACACCCTTTCCGCCACGGCGGACCGCCGGGAGATCGAAGGTGAAAGCAGTTCCTTCCGGCGGGACCTTCCGCTAGACTCGGTGTTCACCCACCTGAACGGTACGCACCCCGGCTGGATGATGCCTGCGCAGCCGCAGGACGGCAGCCTGAAGCTGCCACGGCAGCAGCAGCCGCTTTCCGCTTCCGTCTATGCAGATGCCGTGCGCAAGCTGAGCGAGTGCCTGCCGGATCTGCAGCCGCAGCCGGAGTGGATCAACTCGTTGCTGGGTCTGCTGGAAACGCAGTTCAGTTGTTTTCCGTCCAGCACCTTTACCGGCGAAAGCCCGGATGTTTCCCTGTTTGATCACGCCAAGACCACCGCAGCCATTGCGGCGTGTATCAGCGAATATGTGCAGGCAAACAACATCACCGACCTGCGCAAGGCGCTTTTTGAGCAGGAGAAGGATTTTTGCCAGAAGGACGCCTTTCTGCTCTATACCGCTGATTTTTCCCGCATCCAGAAGTTCCTTTATACTGTCCATACCGAAAAAGCCCTGCGCTCCCTGCGCAGCCGGTCGTTCTTTCTGGAGCTGCTCATGGAGCACTATCTGGACGAGCTTCTGGCCGGGTGCGGCGTGTCCCGCGCCAACCTGATCTACAGCGGCGGCGGACACTGCTATGTGCTGCTGCCCAACACTGCCGCTGTGGCCGATACCCTGACCCGGTGGAACCGGCAGTTCAACCGCTGGCTGCTGCAGCAGTTCGGCACCCAGCTGTTTCTGGCCAACGCATGGACACCCTGCTCCGGCAGCGACCTGACCAATACCCCCGCTGAAAAAAGCCCCTACAAAGAGCTGTTCCGCCGGATGAACCGGCTGCTGGAACAGCACAAATTCCACCGCTATACCGCAGAGGATCTGCGGCAGCTGAACAGTACCGCCGCTTACCCGGATGGCCGGGAATGCAAGGTGTGCGGCACCAGTGCCAACCTTGCGGACGAGCTTTGCCCGTGGTGCAGGCTGTTTGTGGAGTTTTCCTACAAAATTCAGCACAAGAGCGTGCTGGTGGTAAGCCGTCAGCCCTCGGCAGCCGATGACTGCACGCTGCCTGCACTGGACGGCGGCAGCGAATATCTTTCCCTCACCGATCCGGCTTCCGCCCGCAAGCGCCTGAACTCTGACGAACCTATCGTGCGGGTGTATACCAAAAATGCACCGTTCACCAGTCTGACGTACAGCACCAATCTGTACGTGGGCGACTATGCCGCCAGCAACAGCATGGAAGAACTGGCCGGGCAGTCCCAGGGCGTGCGCCGTATTGCAGTCTGCCGTATGGATGTGGACAACCTCGGGCACGCATTTATCTCCGGTTTCGAGCAGGAAAACGAGAAAGACCCTGTCAAACGGATGCACTATGTTACCCTGTCCCGCACCTCGGCGTTCTCCCGGCAGATGTCACTGTTTTTCAAGTGCTACATCAACGGCATTCTCGAAGGGCTGCAAGTGAGCATTGTTTATGCCGGCGGCGATGATGTGTTCCTTGTGGGCGCATGGAACGCTGTGCTGGAAGCAGCACAGCGCATCCAGAGCAATTTCACTGCATTTTCCTGCGGTGCACTGACCCTCAGCGCAGGCATCGGCATCTTTGATGACCATTACCCCATCCGGCTTTCCGCCGAGGAAACTGCCGCGCTGGAAGAAGCCGCCAAGCATCTGCCCGGCAAAAATGCAGTGGCACTGTTTACGCCGGAGCGCAAAGCAGTACGGGATGCAAAGGGCAATCTGCTGGTGCAGCCGGAGCAGGGACATATCTATGCGTGGGATGTATTCCGTACAAAGGTCCTGACCGAAAAGGTCGGCTGCCTGCAAAGCTTCTTCGGCAAGGATGACGCCGAGCATGGAAACACCATGCTCTACAATCTTCTGGCACTGCTGCGGGAAGCAGAAAACGACCGCATCAACCTTGCACGGTACGCTTACCTGCTGGCGCGGCTTTCCCCAAAAAAGAATGCACCAGATTATAAACTTTACGAGCAATTCTCTCACAACATGATGGATTGGGCATTGGATGCCGTACAGCGTCACCAGCTCATCACCGCAATTTATATTTATGTCTATCAGAACAGAAAGGGTGGCGACACAGATGGCAGGATGGAATGATAATGGCCACAGCTATGGACAGCAGAAAGAGCTGCCGCCGGAGATCACGCCGAAAAAGGTGCCGGAAGATTATGTAGACGAAGCCGAGCGTATTATGAGCAACCTGATGAGTCAGCCCAAAAAAGTGACCACTAGCAAGATCCGTGGCCTGCTGAGTCTTGTAACAGAGATTTTTAACGTTGAAAATCTCCGCACCGAAGAAGCACTTTTGCCCGAAAGTGTTGTAAAGATTAATCTGATGCGAGTTCGGGTAGCCTATGAATATGGTCGCGATACCGGAGAAAGTGTCGGTAAAGATAAAGCTTATCCCATGAAAGACTTTATTTCACAATCACATCTGCTAGAATACCTCAAGGGCATTTCCACCGACCGTGCGGATCTGATCCGCTTTGCACACTACATGGAAGCGCTGGTCGCTTTCCACCGCTACTTTGGCGGCAAGGAGGGGTAATTATGTATGGAAAAATTCTGATCCGGTGCGATCTGGAAGTGCGCACCGGTATGCACATCGGCGGTTCCTCTGCCTTTTCTGCCATTGGTGCTGTGGACAGCCCGGTGGTGCGTGACCCTTATACCAGTTATCCCATCGTACCCGGCAGCAGTCTGAAAGGCAAACTGCGTACCCTGCTGGCCCGCAGCATCTGTCAGGATATCGAACACATGCCTGTTTTTGACAAGGACGACGAGCGCATTCTGCGCCTGTTCGGTTCCTCGGAGCCGGTGCGCCGTTCCCGCCTGCAGTTTGCGGATGCCTTTTTGTCCAATGCAAAAGAGCTTTCCAACGTGGGTGTGACCGAGGTCAAGACCGAGAACGCAATTTCCCGTGCCAACTCTGTGGCCAATCCTCGCCAGATCGAACGTGTGATCGCCGGTGCAAAGTTCGGTGTCAGCATCGTTTACGATGTGACCGACCCGGCACAGGTCGAGGAAGATCTTTCTCTTCTGGCCAAAGGCATGAAGCTGCTGCAGATGGATTATCTGGGCGGCCATGGTTCCCGCGGCAGCGGCCGTGTCAGCCTGAAAAACTTTGCGCTGGAAGGCTATGGCGCGCAGGTGGATCTCAGCCACCTGAAATCCCTCTTTGATGAGGTGGATAGTTATGAACTATTTTCTGTTTAAGCTTCAGTTTGACACAGCTGTTCATTTCGGAGGAGCCGACTCTGCATTGTCACTTTATACCTCCGAAGAAACCCTGCGGGCAGATACCCTGTTTTCTGCCCTCTGCCATGAGACCCTCGTCCAGCATGGAGAAGAAGCTCTGGAACAACTTTGTGCGCAGGTCCAGCAGGGAAAATTCCTGCTCAGCGATACAATGCCCTGGTATGGCGAAACGTTTTACCTGCCAAAACCCATTGCCGCGTCAGAATCCGCTGAGGAAGTGGAAACCACCCTGCGCAAAAAGGTAAAAAAACTAGCCTGGATCCCTGTGTTGGAATTTGACCGCTACGCCAGAAGCCTACATGAAGGTCATTTTACCCCTGACGAGCAACCGGAAAGCTTTGGCACCCACTATGAGCAAACCAAGGCAGCCGTTCCCATGCAGGGGGATACCATGCCGTATCAGGTTGGACTGTTTTGTTTTGCGCCGGACTGCGGACTGTATTCCATCTGCGGATTTACCGAAGACGGTCAGGATGAAGATCTGGAGTATTTGCTGAATCAGCTGGGCGCTACCGGCATCGGCGGCAAAGTCAGCTCTGGTTATGGAAAGTTCCATGTCGTGGCCAAGATTTATCTGAACGAACCTTTTGACGAACAGACAGAGTGGATGTATCACGCTCTTTCTGCCGAGCATGCACCTTATCTGCTGCTGAGCACCAGCCTGCCGCAGACAGATGAACTGGACAGCGCGCTGAAAGACGCCTCTTTCCAGCTCGTACGCCGCAGCGGCTTCATGGCATCTGATCGTGTGGAAACGCCACTGAAGAAAAAAACGCAGTATGCCCTTTCGGCAGGATCTGTCCTGCAAAATCGTTATCAGGGTGCTTTGTATGATGTTGGCTTGTCGGATGTGCATCCGGTATACCGCTATTCCAAACCGATCTTTATGGGGGTGACATTATGATTCAGCAGGATCATCTGCAGATCTTCGACCTTACTCTGAATGTATGGGCACCTCTGTTTGTTGGCAATGGCAGCAGCTGTACCAAAAAAGAGTACATGTACAACACCCGCAATGGCAAAGTCTCCTTTCTGGACGAGCAAAAATTTTTCAGCTTTCTGGTCGAACGCGATCTGGTGGACAAGTATGAGCAGTTTATGCTTAGTGACCAGTCCAATCTTTGGGCGTTCCTGACCAAAGACTGCGGCATTTCCGATGTGGAACTGAAAACACTGACTCGTTATCAGATTGTGGCAGGTGATGCTCTGGATGCCAAGCATTCACTGAAAGGAATCCATGCTTTCCAGCGTGATGCACAAGGGCACGCCTACATTCCCGGCAGCAGCATCAAGGGTGCGCTGCGTACTGCATGGCTGCTGAGTGCGGTATTGGCTGACCGCAGTACCGGACACAGCCTTGCACCAAACCGCCGGGCCACCTTTCCGGAAGAGAAATATGTCAACCAGCTGCACCTGCGCACTCTGAAAGATGGAAGCATCGCTTCGGACGCTGTCAACAGCATTTTCCGCGGCATTCAGATCTCGGACAGTCTCTCAATCCCGGACAACTGCATGATGCTGGCCGGAAAAACAGACTCCGCCACAGATGGCGGAACCCACAGCATCAACCTCTGCCGGGAATGCGTCGCACCGGGCACAGCCATCCGGTTCAAGCTGACCCTGGATCAGTCTGTTCTGAAGGGCCGCATTACAAAAGACTCTCTGCTGGAATCCATCCAACAGTTCGATGCATCCTATCAGCAGACCTACGCTCGGCATTTTACCCTGCCGCGCGGTGCCGTCAACCTGCCGCAGCAGCCCTATCTGATCCTGGGCGGCGGCTCCGGGTTCTTTGCCAAGTCGCTAGCATATCTCTATCTGGGCGAAAAAGAAGGTTTGCGCTGGACAGCAGAGCAAATGGCGCAGATGTTCCGTAAACATAAGCATGAGCGTGATGCCGAAAATGGCATTTCCCCGCACACCATGAAATATGCTCGCTTTCGTGGTCGGCTTTATCCCTATGGACATTGCGGGGTGAGTATCTTATGATCCAGCAGATTCAACTGGTTTTATCTCCCCCCAATGATGTGCGGATTCCCCAGTCGTGGGCCTATCGTCTGTATGGTTGGCTGATGTCACAGATTTCTTCTGAATTTGGAGAGCAGATGCATCTGCAAGGGGAACACCCCATTGCGCATTTTCTATGTTTTTCGCCGGAAAAACAGTCTTTGATCTGGACGGTCAACCTGCTGAATGACGCTGCTCGACAGGTAGTTTTTCCCGTTTTGGAATCTGCAAAGGAAATCCCTCTGCATGAATTGGTGTTATCTGTTTCAGAGGTCCATGTCTCTTCAGCGGTTTCTGCTGCGGAAATCATTCGTGCCGGGCGTTCCTGCAGCGAAAACCGCACGAAATTGATTTTCCAGTCGCCATGTGCCTTCAAGCAGGCCGGTCGTTATGCTATTTACCCACAGGAAAACCTGATCCTGCAAAGTTTGATTACACATTGGAATACAACGTTCCCAGAATACGCACTTACAGATTCTGATGCGCTACAAGCTTTACAGCAGGGACTTCACATTGTGGATTACAATCTCCATACGACACGTTACCTGCTAAAAGAAACACGAATCCCGTCCTTTCTCGGAAATGTAACGGTTGAAGCTCACCTTGCACCACCACTTCTGGAATTGTGGAATACATTGCTCTCTTTTGCACCGTATGGTGGAATCGGCATCAAAACCACGCTCGGCATGGGTGGAACAACTACAGCTTTTCAAAAGAGAAACTTCTGTACCTGATTGTAAATTTAGGTAATCGTCTAGGAATGGCATGTACCGTAACCACCGGTCAGAGCCCTGGAATAGCGTAATATTAAAACAGCTGCTTAAGGAGCCATGAGAGTCGGTCTATCAACTGATAATCACAATACCACGCAAGCCCCTGCTGAGTGGTGGCATTGTGAACAGCTCCAAGGGGAGCTTTGGTCTGGGACAGCGTAGTGTGAAAAGCTGGACCAGTTCTCCGTCCCCAAATACGAGTTTGCGGTGGGCACCGCCATCCACAACGTGGTGCAGGACCTGATGACCCCGGAGGATGCCAGCCGCATGGCACAAGCTCTTTACGATGCCGCCGACCCGGTTTCTCGTTAAGTGGGCAGTAGATGCCGCACAAAAAATTTTGATACCAAGCACTGTTTTCCGTCCAATAAAATTCCCGTGCTGCCTTCGGGCGGCTTTTGTTTTAGCATATAAACCGTTCCATGCGGACGGTTAATCCACGATTTTAGCACTCCCAAGCTTCGTACTTTTTATACGGCGAAAAGGATTATAATTTTCTGCGTAGTACGGTATAATAGGCAAAAGTTTACTGTACGAAAGTGAGGAGTGGCGGTGGACAACATTCTGAACACTATAACCGCCTACCGTAAAGAACGCAAATGGTCGCTTTACGATTTGGCAACTCATGCGGGGATGAAATCGATCACCATTTCCACATGGTATAACAACAGTGCGACCCCGTCCATTCCTTCGCTTGTAAAGATCTGCGATGCCTTTTAGATTACACTTTCTGAGTTTTTTGCTAAGGCAGAGGGAAGTGAGTCTACCCCGGTGGTACTTACGTCTCAGCAAATGCAGATTATTGATCGGTGGCCGGTGCTGCGTCCCGACCAGCAGGAAGCTGTTTTGAATTTACTGAATGTACCATACATATTTCCAAATCGCTTCTGGTATTCAAAGATTACGGCTACCAGTTGACTACTACAAAGGAAAGCAACATCCGGGATGTGGACGTTGCTCCAGAGTACATGGACTTCCTCAAAGAATATTATAAGTATTGGAAGTCCCAGAAAAAATTGATGGGAGGAAGTTGGCAGAAAAGCCTTGATAAGAAAAGTTCCCAGTATGCGCCCTCGCTCCTTGCCCTTCGGGGAACGGACTTCGTGATCTGCAACGACCACGGATTTCCTATCAACCCGGACAGCTACGGCGCACTGGTTCGCAGGATCGAACAGCGGGCAGGCATTGAAGGGCTGCATCCTCATATGTTTCGGCACACTTTTGTGAGCATCCTCTTGTCCAACCCGGAGATCGGCGTGGCAACGGTGGCCGCAGAAACCGGACACGCACAGCCCAGTACGACCCTTGCGATCTATACGCAGGTCTATGACAAGCGGCGCAAAGAAATTCGCAGCCAAATGAGCAAGGAACTGTACGAATGAGCAAAAAAGAAGCACGAAGGCCGGAACCTTCGTGCTATTTTGGTGGGTCAGGCAGGACTTGAACCCGCGACCAAGCGGTTATGAGCCGCCAGCTCTGACCAACTGAGCTACTGACCCGCAGAGCGCCGCCGCATCCGGGCGGAGTGCTACAGGATAGTATAACAAAAAAGACGGGAAATGAAAAGCGATTTTTGCAAAATTATTTGGTGCGGTGGGCATCCAGCTTCTGCATCAGGAAGCGGTCCAGCATTTCCTGCGGGAAGAGCGGCTCCTTGTAACCGAAGGCCTCCCGGATGAAGATGAGGGTGACGACGGTCTGGCGGCCGGGGTCGAGCCGGAGGGTGTACAGGGTATCCAGCGGCTGCTGGGTGGGCTGGTGGAGCGTCAGGTGGAGCAGGAAGCCGCCGTCGTTCTCGCGGCGGCACTCGTACACGAACTCGTCGGTGTCCTTATGTTCGTCGAGGCGGTCAAAGCAGTCGTCCAGCGGCAGGTCGGTGCGGAACTCGCTCAGGCCGGTGGGGCCGTACTGGCTACGGCGGGTGTTCTCCCGCCGGGTGAGCAGCAGGACGATGGCCCCCAGCGCCACCGCCAGCAGAATGATGGAAAAGACAGCGTTCATGTCGCCCTCCTGAGTTTTTGATGAGAGTTTTCCTTATTGTAACACAACACGCGGGAAATTGTGTTATAATATTTGAAAAATTCCAAATTTTACGGCGGCCCGTGCCGGTCTCACGGGCGGGAGGTTCCTCATGAAATTGAAATTCACCCACAAGACATGGTACTTTTTCCTGCTGTGCGCGGCGGCGGCTTCGATGCTGAACGGCTTTGCGGTGCTGGGCGGGATGGACTTCTCCTTCTTGGAGATGATCGCATTCTGCATCACGGGCATCACCGTCCTGTTTCTGGCGGCGGAAAAGGGCAGCCCGGCCAAGGAGAAGCGGAATTATTTCTGCGTCTTCGTGGTGCTGATGCTCAGCTATGTGGTCAACGGCTGGGCGGCGTACATCTGCTCGGCGCTGGTCTGGCCTGCCCTGCTGGGGCTGGAATACCAGAAGGGCAAGCCCATCCAGCGGCAGCTGCAGCTCGTGGGCGCGGCGGAAGTGCTCCACCTGATGTTCGTACTGCTGACGGTCTACGGCGGCATGACGAATCTGAGCTTCTGGGCCAACCTGCTCTGGGTGCTGCTGGCCTGTGCCCGCGGCTGGGCCGCGCTGAGCCTGTATAAGATGCAGGAGGACGCATGACCCAGCGGCGGAGAGCTCCACGCCGCCGGAAAAAGATCCGGCGGCGGGTGTTTCTGGCAGGGCTCGGCGGGGCCGCACTTGCCGCCGGAGCGTATATTGTGCACCATTCTATCCAAAATGGAACCGAGTCGAAGTCTCCGACCGCCCCGGAAGCGGCACCGGAACCGAACCCGGCCCTGCCCTCCGGCGAGTGGCGGGCCGTCTGGGTGAGCTATCTGGAATGGGCGCGGATGGACTTTTCCTCCGAGGAGGCCTTCCGCACCGCCGCTGCGGAGCTGCTGGACAACTGCGCCGCGCTGGGGCTGAACACGGTCATCGCGCAGGTGCGGCCCTTTGGGGATGCGCTGTACGAGAGCAGCCTGTTCCCGTGGAGCCATCTCTGCACCGGGACGCAGGGGCAGGGCCCCGGCTTTGACCCGCTGGATGTGCTGGTGACGGAGGCCCACGGGCGGGGGCTTTCGCTGGAAGCGTGGGTGAACCCCTACCGGCTGAAGAGTTCCGCCGCCATGCCGCCCAGCATTGCGGACACGAACCTGATGAACACCCACCCGGAGTGGTGCTGCACCGTGGGAGACGGGGTCTACCTGAACCCCGCCGTCCCGGAAGCGGCGGCCTATGTGGTGCAAGGCGTGGCCGAACTGGTGGAAAAGTACGCCGTGGACGGCATCCACTTCGACGACTATTTTTACCCCACCACGGACGCCTCCCTTGACGCGGCCCAGTTCGCGGCCAGCGGAGAGGCCGACCTCGCCGATTGGCGGCGGGCGAACGTGACGGCCCTTGTCAAAGCGGCCCGCGACGCCGTGAAGGCTGCTGACCCGACCCTGCGCTTCGGCATCAGCCCGCAGGGCAACCCGGACAACGACCTTGCCACCCAGTACAGCGATGTTTACGGCTGGCTGGCGGCCTCCGGCGAAGAGGCCGTGGTGGACTATCTCTGCCCCCAAATTTACTGGGGCTACGGCTACCAATTGCAGTCGGGCAGCACCCGCTTTGCCTTTGAGAATATCGTGCCGGAGTGGCTGGGCATGGCCCGCGCGGCGAATGTGGCGCTTTATTTCGGCCTTGGAGCCTACCGGGTCGGCGTGGGCGACGGCGGCGCCAACGAGGACAGCACGAGCCAGTGGGCCACCGGCAGCGCCTTGGCCCGGCAGGTGGCCGACCTGCGCCGCTGGGGCGCACAGGGCTGGGCACTTTACCGGTACGATTCCCTCTTCGGCCCGGCGCAGAACGACCTTGCCGCCGCCGAGCGGGCAGCGCTGGCGGAGGGAAACGGCTGATGGGTCGATCCTGTCTTTCCCTTTTCGTTGACAAAACTGCGCTGAACAGTTAAACTAAGGGGTAGCGATTCGCAAATTGATTTGTCGATATAGATAAGGAGCGTTTTTATGCCGAGCAACAAAGTCCGCACCCGTTTTGCCCCCTCGCCCACCGGCTATATGCACGTTGGCAACCTGCGCACCGCGCTGTACACCTACCTAATGGCCAAGCACGAGGACGGCACCTTCATCCTCCGCATCGAGGATACCGATCAGGGCCGCTATGTGGAAGGCGCCGTGGACGTCATCTATAACACCCTGCGCGAAGCGGGCCTGAACTGGGACGAAGGCCCGGACATCGGCGGCCCGGTGGGCCCCTATGTCCAGAGCGAACGGATGGGCATGTTCAAGCAGTATGCCGAGCAGCTCGTCGCCGAGGGCAAAGCCTACTACTGCTTCTGCACCGAGGAGCGGCTGGAAGCCCTCCACGCCGAGCAGCGCGCCCGCGGCGAGATGACCCACTACGACGGCTGCTGCCGCGACCTGCCCGAAGAGGAGGTCAAGAAGCGTCTGGCTGCCGGGGAGCCTTATGTCATCCGCCAGAAGATCCCCCGCACCGGCATCACCGGCTTCGATGATGTGGTCTACGGCCACATCGAGGTCGAGAACAGCGAGATGGACGACCAGATCCTCATTAAGACCGACGGCATGCCCACCTACAACTTCGCCAACGTCGTGGACGATCACCTGATGGGCATCACCCACGTCATCCGCGGCAGTGAGTATCTGTCCTCCACCCCCAAGTACAATCTGCTGTATCAGGCCTTCGGCTGGGAGATCCCCACCTACATCCACTGCCCGCCGGTCATGAAGGATGCCCAGAACAAGCTGTCCAAGCGCAACGGCGATGCCAGCTATCAGGATCTGCGCGCCAAGGGCTACCTGAGCGCCGCCATCCTGAACTATATCTGTCTGCTGGGCTGGAGCCCCAAGGGCGAGTACGCCGAGCAGGAGATCTTCTCCCTCGACGAGCTGCGCAAGGTCTGGAGTCCGGACGGCATCTCCAAATCCCCCGCCATCTTTGACCCCCTCAAGCTGCGGGCCATCAACGCGGAGTACATCCGCCGCCTGAGCCCGGAGGACTTCCTCGCCGCCGCCGAGCCGTGGATCGATCAGGCCGTGCACACCCCCATCGACAAGAAGCTCCTCTGTGCGAACCTCCAGCCCCGGTGCGAAGTGCTGGGCGAGATCCCGGAGCAGCTGGACTTCTTCGACGCCATGCCGGAGTACGATGTGAGCCTGTACGCCAACAAAAAGCAGAAAACCACCCCCGAATCCGCTAAGGAGGCGCTGGAGGCCCTGCTGCCCGTGCTGAGCGACGAGGCTCTGGACTTCACGAACCGCGACGCCGTCTTCGACGCCTGCAAGGCCAAGGCCGAGGAGCTGGGCAAGAAGAACGGCTGGCTGCTCTACCCGCTGGGCATCGCCCTCTCCGGCAAGCAGCGCACCCCCGGCGGCGGCACCGACCTCGCCTGCATGATGGGCCGCGAGACCATCCTCGCCCGCGTGAAGGCCGCCATCGAGAAGCTGAACGGGTAAGTTTTTGTTGCTTCCCCATTTTTAAGAAAACAATACCGGGAGGGATTTTTCATGATGTATCCGTTTATGACATTGGACGACAACACCGAGATCGTTCATTCGGAAATGCTTCCGGACCAGCGTGTAAAGGTCTACTTTGAAAAACCGGACGCGAAGGATTGTTTTCATTCTGCTGTCTGCTATCTGCCCGACTATACATGGACGGATATCAGCGGCTTCACCCCCGAAGAGATCGGGCGCTACCAGAAATTCCTTGAGACCACGGCACATCTTATTTTGCAGTTCTCCAAAGAAGGAGGCGTAGAGAATGCCGCAGGTTTTTAAGATCGGCTCCTACTGGGTCTATTTCTGGGCCAACGAAAACGACCCGCTAGAACCCATTCATGTGCATGTATCGCAGGGAGCCCCCAGCAGCAATGCCACGAAGATCTGGATCACACGGGCCGGAAAATGTTATCTATGCCACAACAATTCAGGCATTCCGCCGCGTGTGCTGCGGAACATCATGGCGATCATTGAAGCCCGAAGCGAAGAAGTCATTGCCAAATGGAAGAACTTCTTTGGTGAGGTGCGGTATTTCTGCTGATTTAGCAAACTTCCCCGCACGCCCCCAAAAAACGCCCTGCGGCCGCGCTACAGTATATGCAAGCGGCGCGGGAAACAGAACAACGACAAAAGATCCCCGCCGGAAAGCGGGGATTTTTCATGCTCAAAGTTCTGAAAACGGATGTTTCTCACCCCTTTGCGGCGGCGCTGATGCCGCGGGCCGCCGTCCGCCCGGCGCTGCGGCAGGGGTCGGCATTTCTAGCCGGGTTCCTCGGCGGGTGGGCCGTGCTGTACGGCGCGCTGATGCCCTTCGGCTTGGGGCTGACGCTGGGGTTCGCGGAGGACTGCTTCGCCGCCGGTGCGGCAGGGGCCCTGCTGGGCCTCCTGCTCCACGGGTTCGGGGCGCTGTCGCTGGACAGTCTCTGTCTGCTCTGTGCGGTGGGGGCCGCCGTGGCTGCGCGGTGGCTCTGGCCGGGCCGGTTCCGCCCTGCCGCGCTGGCGGGCTGCGGGGCGCTGGGGCTGGGAGCCGTCTGCTTTGCCTTCGGCCCCACGGGCGGCGGGGTCGATCTCCTGCTGACCTGCGGAGCGGATGCTCTGCTGGCGGCGGCGCTGGGCTTCGCGCTGCGGCGGTTCCCGCCCGAAACGCCCGGCGTTGGGATGCTGCTGGTCGCGGCCGGGGCAGCGGCAGCGCTGGGCAGCGTTTCGCTGGGGCTGCTCTGCCTTGGCGTGGCGGTCTGTGCCGCCGTCGAGCTTGCCCTCTGCTGCCGGGGCCAGCCCACCGCCGCCCTCGCGTACTGCGCTGTGACCGGGGCTGCCCTCTGTGCCGCAGACCCTTCCCTCGGCCCGGCAGCAGCCGGGCTTTCCTGCGCCAGTGCCGCCGGGGCCCTGCTGGCACCGGGCCGACGCATCGAAGCCTTCGCCGCCTACGCAGGCGGGTGCGTGGCCGGGGTGCTCTGCGTTCAGCCGCCCGGAAATGCCTTTTCCCTGCTGCTCAGTGCCGGGGCCGGGCTGGCAGCGGCGGCACTTCTGCCGAAGGACTGGCTGGCCCCGGTGCCCGCCCCAGAGGCTGCTGCCCCGGAGGAGCGGCCCCGCTTTTCGGCGGCGGCTACCCGGCTGGAAGCGGTGGCGGAAAGCCTGTCCTCGCTGGCGGAGACGGTCAACGAGGTCTACGACGCCCTGCCCCACCGGTGCGAAAGCTTCCGCTGGGTCATCGACAACACCCACGACAGCCTTTGTTTCAACTGTGGGCGGCGGGAATGCTGCTGGAAACAGGAATACGCCGCCACGCTGGACGGGATGAACGCACTGCGTCCCATTCTGGAACAGAACGGACATCTGGAAACCAGCGACCTGCCCGGTGCGCTGTCCCGCTGCATCCACCCGGCGGCTCTTTGCGCGGCGGCGAACAAGTCCTTCGCGCTTTACCGCAGCCGGAAGGAGGCCCGCGTCCACGCCGAAGCCATGCGCACCGCCTTAACGGAGCAGTACAGCGCCGTGGCCGATGCGCTGGGGGTGCTCAGCGAGCAGCTTGGCCGCCCCGGCAATCCGGAGCCCTACAAATCCGGGCGGGTGGCGGACTTCTTTTCGAGCCTCGGCACCCCGCCGCTGGAATGCGCCGTCTCGCTGGACGACCTCGGCCGGACGCGGGCGGCGGTCACCCTGCCCCGCACCCGCTTTGCTGCCGCCGAGCTTTCGGCCTTGGCGCAGGAGGTCGGGCGGCTCTGCCGCCGCACCTTCGAGCCGCCGCAGGTCCTCTCCTGCAAGGGAATGACCACCCTGCTCTTCTCCGAAAAGCCCGCGCTGCGGGCCGTCTTCGGCTTTGCGGCCAGCGCCGCGCGGGGGACGATCTCCGGCGACGCAGTTCAGCAGTTCTGCAGCCCGGCGGCGGCTCAGATGATCCTCTGTGACGGGATGGGCACCGGCCGCCCCGCCGCTGTGGACGGCAACCTTGCCGCCGAATTGACGGCCCGGCTGCTGAAGGCCGGGTTCACAGCGGAACTGGCGGCGCGGCTGGTCAATGTGGCGCTGGCCCTCAAGAGCGACGAGGAGAGCGGCGCGACGCTGGACCTCATCAGCGTGGACCTCTACACCGGCACCGCCCGGCTGTTCAAGGCCGGGGCCGCACCGGGCTTCCTCGTCCACGGCGGGCGGGCGCGGCCCGTGGGGGACGCCAGCCTCCCCATCGGCATTCTGGGCGGGGTAAACGGCCAGAGCCGGGTGGTGCACCTCGCCGCCGGGGATTATGCGGTGCTCGTGTCGGATGGGCTCCTCGTGGACGGCACAGGCTGGGTGCTCAAGCAGCTGGAACTCTCCGCTGCCGCTGCCGACCCGCCCGAACAGCTGGCCAAAGCGCTGGTAGAAACTGCCCGCACCCGCGCCGAAGCAACGGGCCGCCCCGACGATATCACCGCCGCCGTCCTGCGGCTGGAAAGCTGTGGACGTTGATTTGTTCATAAACGGGGCCTATAATGATAGCATCTGCTCTGTACAACCTCTCCGTCATTGCTTCGCAATGCCACCTCCCCTTGTAGGGGAGGCTTTGGCAGTCCTCGCAAAGTTCCCGGTTTCGCCAGAGGCTCCCCTACTAGGAAAGACTCCCCCGGCCGGGGGAGGTGGCGTGTAAACGCCAGAAGGGGACGACTGTTGAGCGGCAGCGAGACTGAGAGGTTGTACAAAGACAAATCCTTATCTTTGGAGGGCCTTTTCTATGTTAAACCTCACCGTCGCGCAGGACGGCAGCGGCGACTACGCTTCCATTTCCGAAGCTGTGCTGGCCGTGCCGTATGAGCTGGAAGCCGAGATCACCATCGGCCCCGGCGTTTACCGGGAAAAATTGGTCTGCGAAAAGCGCCGCATCACCCTGCGGGGAGCCGGAGCCGACGCCACCCGCCTTGTCTGGGGCGACGGCGGCAGACTGCCCCACCCGGATGGCCGCTCCACCCACACCTTCCGCAGCTACACCGCCTTTTTCAGCGGGGAACAGCTCACCGTGGAGGATCTGACCATTGAGAACGACGCCGGGCCGGGCAGCGCCGTAGGACAGGCCGTGGCCGCCTATGTGGACAGCGCACGGGCCGTCTTCCGCCGGGTGAAGCTGCTGGGCAATCAGGACACCCTGTTCTGCGCCCCGCTGCCCGAAAAAGAGCGGGAAAAGGACGGCTTCCTCGGCCCCCGCACCTTTGCGCCCCGCCGCGCCACCGCCCAGTATTACCAGAACTGCGAGATCGCGGGCGACATCGATTTCATCTTCGGCGGGGCGGACGCGCTGTTTGAGCAGTGCACTCTGCGCACGGTGGACAACCACATCCCCCACAGCTACATCACCGCCCCCTCCGGCCCGGCCGACGGCCTCGGCTTCGTCTTCTGGGACTGCGATTTCGTCTCGGACTGCCCGGCGGGCACCATCTACTTAGGCCGTCCGTGGCGGCCCACCGGCAAGACCGCCGTGCTGGACTGCCGGCTGGGGGCCCATATTTCGCCGGAGGGCTTCATCGGCTGGAACGACCGCACCGATACCGATTTAGCGCAGTTCGTGGAGGCGGGCAGCTCCGGTGAGGGGGCCGCGCCCCGCCCCGCGTGGGTCCACGCTCCTTCCGCTGCGGATGCCGCCGCCCTGCTGGCCCGCGCCCGCAAGCGCTGCCGTCCGGAACTTTAACGAAAAAGGAACGTCAACATGAAAAAACTTCCCAATGCTGTCAAATGGCTCATCATCGTGGTGGTGCTGGCCCTCATGGGCTGGATGCTGGTCGCGGTCAATGACCGCGCCTCCCGCGTCAAGATGCCGGAGCCCGACAACAGCCTCGGCGTTTACCGCTCTGCCGACGCTTGAATTTGATCCAATAAAAAAGAGACTGCTGCAAACTTCTCTTCCCGGCGAAGCCGTGACGGAGGGAGTGTGCAGCAGTCTTTTCGTTTATCTGCTTGTCATAAGGAACCAGAACGTCGTGCCTTTGCCCACAGTGCTCTGGACACCGAAGCGGAAGCCGTGCTGCTGGAAAATGGCCTTGGTGATGGACAGGCCGAGGCCGGTGCCCTGCCTGCCCGCGTCGGAGCGGGAGCGGTAATACCGGTCAAAGATATAGGGCAGGTCATCCGCCGCGATGCCGGGGCCGTGGTCTTCCACCTCGACCCGGACGCCCTCGGCGCATTTTTCCGCCCGCAGCACGAAGACGCCGTCGGCCCCGATGTGGTGCATGGCGTTGCCCAGCAGGTTGTGCAAAGCCCGCTGCATCATGTTGGGGTCAGCGTAAACGGGCAGTTCCTCCTCCGGCAGTTCCAGCCGGAGCTGCCAGCCGTTCTGGGTGCAGATGGCATCGTACCGCTCGCTGACCTCGTCGCAGAGCTGGGCCATATCGAAGTGGACCTTCTCGCACTTTTCCGCGCCGCTGGTCACCTTGCTCAGCTCCATGACGCTGGAAACAAGGGCCGTCAGCCGGTCGGCCTCGTCCACGATGATGTTCATCTGTTCGTCGCGGTGGGCCTTGTCGTCGCCGGTAATGTCCCGCACCGTTTCCGCGTAGCCCTTGATGAGGGTCAGCGGAGTGCGCAGGTCGTGGGAGACGTTGGCCAGCAGGTCCCGCTGCATCTGGGAGGCACGCTGGACCTCTTTCGCCATATGGTTGAAGTCCTCAGCAAGGTCGCCCAGCTCGTCGTTCCGCCGTGTTTCCACATGGACGGCGTAGTTGCCCTGCGCCACCTGCCGCGCCGCGCCGGAAAGCTGGCGCAGCGGCTTTGTGAACCACTCACTGAACAGCCACGCCGCGCTCATGGAGAACGCGAAGATCAGCGCCGCCGCCAGCGGCAGCACCGTGCTCAGCACCGTGCCCGCCTCGGAAACGTGCATCAGGGTGGTGCTGACGAGGACGGTATAGGCCCCGTCCGACGTCATCCGCCCCACAACGAGCTGATTATAGGCCGAGGGCTTGGCCGCCGGGAGCACGCGGGCAAACTCCCCGTTCTCGCGGCAGTACTGGCGCACCTGACGGGCCGTCGAATAGAACGCGTCGTCGTCCAGCGTATCCGGGAAGGATTTCTGATGCAGACTGCAATAGGACAGGTTCTCGTATTTTTTGATGGTTCGGAGGGTGGCGTCCGAGATATCGACGCAGAAGCTGCTCAGCTCCCCGCCGGAATAGATCTCGCTGCCGAGCTGGCTGAAGAACTCCTCGTTCGTGACTTTGATGCCGCCGAACGCCCAGTAGGAAAGGGTTGTGCCCGACGCAATGGCTTCGTCCATCTTGGTCACGATGAGGTCGGCTTCCTCGGTCAGTTGTTTCTGGATGTGCTTGGTGTACAGCGGCTCCAGCAGCTGCGTGCTCAGGAACCAGAACATCCCCAGCAGCAAAAGGCAGATCAGGCACAGAAACCACATCAACTGCCCCCGGATGCCGATGGAGCGCCGTTTTTTTTCCTGTTGCCGCATCAACTGCGTTCCTCCGTTTTACCGCGCCGCGTCCGGGTCGAACTTATAACCGATGCCCCACACCGTTGCGATGTAGCCCCGGCACTTGCCCAGATGGCCGCGCAGCATTTTGACGTGGGTATCCACGGTGCGGTCCTCGCCGAAATAATCGTAGTTCCACACTTTTTGCAAAATTTTCTCGCGGCTGAGGGCGATGCCCTTGTTGGATGCCAGAAAGACCAGCAGGTCGAACTCCTTAGGCGTCAGGCTGACTTCCTCGCCGCTCACCCGGACGGTGTGGCTGGCCGTGTCGATGGTCAATTCGCCAAAGGTCATGGTTCCGTCGGCGCTTTCGCTCCGGGGCATGGTGCGGTTGAGCACCGCCTTGACGCGGGCCACCAGCTCCCGCGGGGAAAACGGCTTGACCACATAATCGTCGGCGCCGCCTTCAAGGCCCGCCAGCTTATCGTATTCCTCGCCGCGGGCCGTCAGGATGATGACCGGCGTGTTGATGTGGCGGGTGCGCATCTCCCGCAGACAGGTCATGCCGTCCATGAACGGCATCATCAGATCGAGGATCACCAGATCGTATCCGCCGCCGCTCAGCAGAGAAAGTGCCGCCGAGCCGTCGCCCGCTTCCTCGCAGACATAGCCCGCATACTGCAGGTGCTCCCGGATCAGCTCCCGGATCCGGGGTTCATCATCAACGATCAGAATTTTTGCCATCAGTGGCTCCCTCCTCACGGAATAATTTCTGATTTTCTGAGGATATCATACAGCGAAGTTTGGAAATTTTTGTGAAGTTTGGGTGAAGGGTTTGGAAAAACCCCCTCCTTCAGTATACCACATTCCGGCGGTGCAATCCAGAAGGGCGCGGCTTGCGCTTTTGCGCACAAGTGTGCTATACTGAAACGATACGAAACCACACACATTTTAAGGAAAAAAGGGACCATACTTCCATGCGGATCGGACTTGTTGAATTGCTGCTCATCCTGCTCATCGCCGCCCTGTCCATCGGCCCCAGCGCCGCCCTTTGGGTGGAGCGCTGGATGCGCCGCGCCCAGCGCTCCACGGCAGCCGCCGCCCGCCGCCGGGCCGCGCAGGAGGCCCAGCGCGCCGCCGAGCGGGAGGAAGTGCTCCAGCGCTTCCAGAAGCTGAGCATCGTCTTTGTATTCTGCGCCGCCGCTGCCCTCGTCTGGGGCTTGGTGCTGCGGCCCATTGACGTCACCGTTACGCCCTACACGGCTCCGGAGGTCCAGCCGATGCCGGACGCCGGACCCACCGCCGAAAGCGGCGACGTCCTTTCCGTCACCGGCTGGCGGGATATTTCCTGCATCCGGGAGCGGGACGGCTGGCTCTACTTCGCCGCACAGGCCGACACCCGCGCCGGCGGGGCCGCGCTGCTGCGGATGCGGGAGGACGGCAGCGGCCTTTCTTCCATCCTGACGGCGGAGGGCGAGATCACCGGCTTCGATTTTGACCCGGACGGCGACATCTGGTACACCGTAGTCACCGCCAGCGGTGGGGCCCTCTGCCGCGCCGGGTACGACGGCTGGGGTGCCGCCTCCGAACAGATCGTGACCCAGATCGACGGTACCGCCCTCTCCTGCCCCACCGCCGTGGCTGTGGGGGCCGACGGGAGCGTCTACTTCACCGATGCCGCCGCCGTCTCGCCGAAGCACGGCGTGGAGAGCGCCCTGCGCACGGAGCTGGTCGCCCACACCGGCACCGGCAGCGTCTACGTCTACGACCCCGCCGCCCGCACGGTGCAGACCGTGCTGACCGGGGCAGCCGGAGCCTCCGGCCTTGCGCTGGATGAAAACGGCACCCTCTACGTCTCCGACCTCGGCACCCGCTGCATCTGGAGCGTGGAGGCCTCGGCCCGCGGCCTGACCGCCGGGGGCAGGAACTGCGGGACGGCCCTGACCGGTCTGCCCGGATATCCCGGTGCACTGGCGCTGGACGAGGACGGCACCCTGTATATCAGCTATCGCTGGGCCCGCGCCGACTGGCTGGAAAACCACGCGGACCGCACCCTGCTGCGGGGAGCCGCCCTCCGGCTGAGCCGGACGATGCAGCAGAATTTGTTCTCCCTGCCCGCCGGGAGCATCCGGGCCGAAGCTGCCGCCCCCGGCGGCGGGCGGCTGACCATTTCCGGCAAAAAAGCGGGCAGCACCACCGCACTCTGCCCCGTGGGCAGCCGATTGTATCTGGCTATTTCCGGGGAAACAGAATTGAATTGGGTAAGGATATGAGGTGATCTGACTATGACCGAAGCATTCAAACAGCAAATCGAAGAAGAGGCCCGTCAGGCGGTGACTGAGCTGCTGGCACAGGCCAAGCTCCGCAGGGGCGATGTCTTTGTGGTGGGCTGCTCGTCCAGCGAGATCGTCGGCGGGCACATCGGCAAGGACAGCAGCTTGGAAGCCGCCCAAGCCGTCTACGCGGGCATCGCGCCCGTGCTGGCCCAGCAGGGCATCTGGCTGGCGGCCCAGTGCTGCGAGCACCTGAACCGCGCCATCATCATCGAGCGGGAAGCCGCCGAGAAATACGGCTGGGAGGAAGTCTGCGTCGTGCCCCGCCCCCATGCGGGCGGCAGCTGGGCCACGACCTGCTGGAAGCAGTTCCGCGACCCCATCGCCGTGGAGGAGATCCGCGCCCATGCGGGCATCGATATCGGCGGCACCCTCATCGGGATGCACCTGCGCCGGGTGGCCGTGCCGGTCCGGCTGAGCCTTTCCAAAATCGGCGAAGCAAACATTCTCTGCGCCCGCACCCGCCCGAAGCTGATCGGCGGCGAGCGCGCCCGCTATACCGAGGAGGACTGAGTTTTTATGGCTGAAAAGACACTGGAAGAGATGCGGGAGGCCGTTGCCGCCATCCGCGAGAAGATGGCGGCCGCCGCCCGCGAAGCCGGGCGCGCCCCCGCTGAAGTACAGCTCTGCGCCGCCTGCAAGACCCGCACGGCGGAGACCGTGGCCGCCAGCGCGGCCCTGCCCATCGATGTGTTCGGCGAGAACCACGTGCAGGAGCTCTGCGCCAACTATGACGCCGGGGCCTACTGCGGCAAGCCGAGCCATTTCATCGGGCATTTGCAGACCAACAAGATCAAAAAGGTGCTGGGCCGCGCCAGCCTGATCCAGAGCGTTGACAGCGAGCACCTGCTGGCCGCCATCGAGAGGGAAGCCGCCAAGGCGGGCCTTGTGCAGAACATTCTGCTGGAAGTGAATATCGGCGGCGAGGAGTCGAAGTCCGGCGTTTCGCCGGAGCAACTCTGGCCCCTGCTGGACGCTGCTGCTGCGCAGGAGCACCTCCGCGTCTGCGGCCTGATGGCCATCCCCCCCGTCAACGACGATGACGCCCAGAACCGCGCCTATCTCGCCGCCGTGCACAAGCTCTTTGTCCAAGCCGGGGAGCGCGGCTACGCCAATGTGAAGATGGAGACCCTCTCCATGGGCATGAGCGGCGATTACGAGAACGCCATCCGCGAGGGTGCCACCCTCGTCCGCATCGGCACCGCCATTTACGGGGAGCGGGATTATTCAAAAAAATAAACCTCCCCGAAGGTAACTGAGGGAGTAAAAGAGGAGAAACCATGGCAAACGATCAAACCAAACCCATCCAAGATCCCAGCGCCCACCACACCAGCAGCCGCGCACTGATCCGGCGGTTCCTGCCGTATCTGGCCAAGTACAAGGGCGTGCTGTTCTTTGACCTGTTCTGCGCCGCGCTGACGACGCTCTGCGACATCATCCTGCCCAAGATCATGAGCACCATCACCAACTCCGCCATGGGGGTGGGCATCACCCTGACGGTGGGCATCGTGCTCAAGCTGGCCGGGCTCTATTTCGTGCTCCGCATCATCGACGGTGCCGCCCAGTATTTCATGTCCGGCATCGGTCACATCATGGGCGTCCACATCGAGACGGACATGCGCCGCGACGCCTTTGACCACCTGCTTCTGCTGGACCACACCTACTACAACAACACCAAGGTCGGCACCATCATGGGCCGCATCACCAACGACCTGTTCGACGTGACCGAGTTCGCCCACCACTGCCCGGAGGAATTCTTCATCGCCTTCATCAAGATCTTGGCGTCCTTCCTCATCCTCTGCCGTTCCAGCTTCCCGCTGACACTGGCAGTCTTCGCCTGTGTGCCGCTGATGGGCATCGTCTCGGTCAAGCTGAACCAGAAGCTCCGCGCCCGGTTCCGCCAGCAGCGCGTCCAGATCGGCGAGCTGAACGCCACCATCGAGGACAGCCTGCTGGGTCAGGGCGTGGTGAAGGCCTTTGCCGCCGAGGAGCAGGAGAGGGCAAAGTTTTTGCAGGGCAACAAGGACTTTGAGCAGATCAAGACCCTCGGCTACTACGCCATGGCCGCCTTCAACACCTCCACCCGCCTGTTCGACGGCCTGATGTACCTCGTCGTCATTCTTGCGGGCGGCCTGTCGCTGGTGTACGGCAAGATCAGCGCGGGCGACCTCGTGGCCTACGTGCTCTACGTCTCCACCCTGATCGCCACCATCCGCCGCATCGTCGAGTTCGCCGAGCAGTTCCAGCGCGGCATGACCGGCATCGAGCGCTTCGCTGAGATCATGGACACCCCCGTGCCCATCCACGACGCCCCCGACGCAAAGCCCCTGCAGCCCGGCCCCGGTGCCATCCGGTTCGACGACGTCAGCTTCGAGTACCCCGATGACCACAACAAGGTCCTGCACCACGTCAGCCTTGACATCAAGGCCGGCGAGCGTCTGGCGTTAGTGGGCCCCTCCGGCGGCGGCAAGACCACCCTGTGCAATCTAATCCCCCGCTTCTACGATGTGACAAGCGGCCACATCTACATCGATGGGCAGGACATCCAGCACGTCACCCTCAAGAGTCTGCGGCAGGACATCGGCATCGTCCAGCAGGACGTCTACCTCTTCAGCGGCTCGGTGGCGGAGAACATCGCCTACGGCAAGCCCGGTGCCACCCGCGAGGAGATCGTTGAAGCGGCCCGTCTGGCGGGCGCGGAGCGGTTCATTCTGGCCCTGAAGGACGGCTTCGACACCTACGTGGGCGAGCGCGGCGTCAAGCTCTCCGGCGGCCAGAAGCAGCGCATCGCCATTGCCCGCGTCTTCCTCAAGAACCCGCCCATCCTCATCCTTGACGAGGCCACCAGCGCCCTCGACAACGAGAGCGAGATCTTGGTGGGCCGCAGCCTTGAGAAGCTGGCCCACGGCCGCACTACCCTGACCATCGCTCACCGCCTGACCACCATCAAGAATTACGACCGCATCCTCGTCCTCGGTGCCGAAGGCATCGAGGAATCCGGCACCCACGACGAGCTGCTGGCAAAACAGGGCGTCTACTACCGCCTGTGGAACCAGCTTCCGGGCAAGGATACGCTGTAAAACTTAACATCAACGCATGAAAAAAGCGAAGCGGCTGAATTTTCAACCGCTTCGCTTTTTCTTGTGGAAAATAAAGCCTTACTCTCCCACGATCAGGCGTACTGCACCATAGATACCGGCGTCATTGCCGAGGCTCGCGGACTTGATGGGCGTCTCGCGGCAGGAGCGGAAGGCATACTCCTTGAAGTGCTTGACCAGCGGGTCAAAGAGGACATCCCCTGCGCGGGCCACGCCGCCGCCCACGAGGAACATTTCGGGGTCGGTGGTGGAAGCGATGTTGGCCAGCGCCATGCCGAGGGTGTTGGACATCTCTTCCACCTCGCGGGCCGCCAGAGCATCGCCGCTGCGGGCCGCATCAAAGACATCCTTGGCCTCGAACTCTTTGCCGCGCAGAACGCAGTCTACGTCCGGGTTCTCTTCCAGCAGCTTCTTCATGCAGCGGACAACGCCGGTGGCGCTGGAATACTGCTCCAGACAGCCGCGCTTACCGCAGCCGCAGACCGCCGTCTCGTGCGGATTGACCGTAATGTGGCCGATCTCACCGCCCGCACCGTGGGTGCCATCAACGACCTTGCCGTTGACGATGACGCCGCCGCCGACGCCGGTGCCCAGCGTGACCATGACCGCACTGCGGCAGCCCTTCGCCGTGCCCATCCAGATCTCGCCCAGCGCCGCCACATTGGCGTCGTTGCCGACGAGGACCCGCAGGCCGTCCAGCAGACCGGACAGCTGGGCCGAAACATTCCGCTCGCCCCAGCCGCCGAGGTTGGCGCAGACGATGGGCACCACGCTGGAGTTCAGCACGGGGCCGGGCACACCGATGCCCACGCCCTCGACCTGCTCGGCGGGGATCTCCTTTTCGGCCATCTTGCCCCGGATGGCGTTGGCCAGATTTTCAAGGATGTGCTCACCGGCGTTGGAGGTATCGGTGGGCACCTCCCACTTTTCCAGCAGCGCGCCGGAGGTGGTGAACAAGCCGACCTTCGCGGTGGTGCCGCCGAGGTCGATGCCGAATGCGTATTCTTTCATGATTCATTTACCCCTTTTTTCGCAGCGGTCTCCCGCTGATTTTTACCTTGTGAACAGTATAGCATATTGCCGAAGTGTTTGCAATCTGCCCGTTCCTCCACATAAAAAAGCGCCCCGCCGCAAAGGCAGAGCGCGTTTTCAGTTTCCTAAAAAAGCCGGAATTCACTCCGCGTCGGAGTCCTCTTCCTCTTCGTCGTCCTCGTCATCCTCGTCCGTCTTGGGCTTATAGAAAATGCCGCTCAGGAAGATGCTGACGAAGTACAGCAGACACATAGGCACTGCCACGAAGCACTGGGACACGATGTCCGGCGGGGTGATGATGGCTGCGATCAGGAAGATCAGGACGATGGCAACGCCGCGGCCCTTCTTCATGATCTCCGGGTTTGCGATGCCCATCTTGGCCAGAATGATGGTGACCAGCGGCATCTCAAAGACGCAGCCGAAGATGATGAACATCGTCAGGCAGAGGTTGATGTAGCTCTCGATGCTGATGGATGCCGTGATGTAGTCGGTGCCTTCCAGCGTAACGAGGAAGTTCAGCATAAAGGGCAGGGTGACCTTGTAGGCAAACAGCACACCAACACAGAACAGCGCCAGACCAAACACCAGCACGAGCCGGAAGAAAAAGCTCTCGCTCCGCTTCAGGCCGGGCTTTGCAAAGGCGTAGATCTGATACAGCGCCACCGGGATGGTTACGATGACGGCTGCGATCAGCGAGACGCGGAAGTACTGCATCAGTTTTTCCTGCGGGGCAAGGAACACGAAGGTATAGTTCGCGTTCATTGCCATCGCCGTCAGCAGGTCGATCAGCTTATCGGAGATCGCCAGAAATCCGATCACGCCCACCACAAACACCGCTGCGCAGATGATCAGCCGGTTCCGCAGCTCTTTCAGGTGGCCGGTCAGCGTCATGCTGCCGTCCTCTGACATGACTTCGGCTTTCTTTTTGCGCTTTACGTTTGTAGCCACGAATTACTCCTCGTCCTTCTTCTCGGCCTCGTCCTCAGACTTGGCCTCGGTCTTCTTGGTCTCGCCGTCATCCTCGACGTCTTCCATGCCTTCCTTGAAGTTCTTCATGGTCTTGCCGAACATCTTGCCCAGCTTCGGCAGGTTCTTGGGTCCAAAGATGACCAGAACGATGATCAGAACGATGATAAGCTCCTGAGGTCCGATTCTCATAATAATAATCTCCTTTTTACCTTGCCGCGCCGCTTTGGCGGGCTGATTTACAATGTATCGTACAACCGCGGGCGCGGGTGCATCCAAAAATTAGACGTTGGCTTCCTCGGCGGGGGCAGCCTCCTTGGGTTCCTCCGCAGGGGCAGCTTCGGCAGCAGGGGCGGGTGCCTCAGCCTTTTCGGCGGGCTGCTCCTCGGCCTTCACCGGTTCGGCAGCGGGCTCCGCCTTTTCAGCAGCGGGTTCCTCGGCCTTCGCGGGCTCTTCGGGCAGCTCCTCTACGGCATCCTCCAGCTCAGCGACCTCCTCGGCCTCTTCGGCCTTCTTGGCCTCTTCCTTGCTGGTCTTGCCAATGTTGGTAAAGCTCTTGGTCACGTCCTTCATGCTGTCGTCGATATCCTTTTTGATATCGGTCAGCGGGGCGACGGCCTCCTTGATGGGAGCCTGAATCTCATTCAGCGGCTCGACCACGTTCTTCTGGATCTCCTCCGAAGCGGCGCCGGTGTACTTTTTCAGCTCCCGGAGCATCTTGCCGAACTTGCGTGCGTATTCGGGCAGCTTGTCCGGCCCGATGACCACGAACGCAACGATCACGACAAGGATCAGTTCAGTAAAACCAATTTTCATAGCGTTCCAATTCCTTTCCTCCAACACGGGCATTCCTTTTTTCAGTTCCCATGCTGTGCTGTTCTGGGGTGCGGCGCAGCGTGCGCCTTTCGTTGCCCTATGTATACCGAAAGTCAATGAACTGTATATGAATTTATTTTGAACAGTTTATGAATAAGATGGGTTTTGGTTTGTTTTTGATAACGTGCAGGATACTCACGAAGTCATATTACAAGCCGGATACGTCTTGGACGGTACCGTTTTGCATTACCGGACGGGATTGGTCAGCGAACCGATGCCGTCGATCTCGCACCGGACTACATCGCCGGGCACGAGGAACTGCGGCGGATCCATCCCCATGCCGACGCCCGCCGGGGTGCCGGTGGCGATGATGGTGCCCGCTTTCAGGGTCATCCCCTGCGAAAGTTCGGCAATGACATGGTCGATATCAAAAATTTGCAGCATCGTGTTGGAGTCCTGCCGCTTCTCGCCGTTGACGAAGCTGCGGAGGCCGAGCTTGGGCGGATAGTCGGCGAACTCGTCCGCCGTGACGATGCAGGGCCCGATGGGGGTGAAGCCGTCAAGGCTCTTGCCGAAGTACCACTGCTTGTGGGCAGTCTGGACGTCGCGGGCCGACACATCGTTCAGGATGGTGTAGCCGAAAACGTAGTCCTGCGTCTGCCCTGTGGGCACATCCTTGGCGTCCTTTCCCAGCACCACCGCCAGCTCACACTCGTAGTCCAGCTTTTTCACAAGGTCGGTGTGGGCCTCGATGGCCCCGCCGTCCGGCACGGCGCGTGTGACCCGCTTGGAGAAGTAGATGGCGTCCTGATGCTGGGTCGCAAAGGCATCGGCGGAATATTTTTCCGCCTCATCCGAGTGGGCCATGTAGTTGATACCGAGGCAGATGACGTCCTGCGCTGGGGCCGGGATGGGGCTTTCCGGCGTGACGGCCTCAATGGGCAGGGCCGGGATGCCCGCAACGGCCAGCGACAGTCCCGCCCGCACCTGCGGCGTCAGAAAGGGGATGGCGTCGGACAGGGTCTCATAGCTCAGCCCCAGCCAGCTCAGCGGCCAGACCTGCCGCCCGTCCTCCGATAAGATCGCCGGATCTTCCACGCCGTCCGGCAAACGGCACGTGATAAAACGCATAGGGAGTCCTCCTTTTAGTGCCGATACGCGATGGCGTTCTGGATACGGTCGGCTTCGGCGGGGCCGGCAAGCTGGCGGACGAGTTCCAGTGCAAAGGGGATAGCGCCGCCGAGGCCGTAGCTGGTGGTGATGTTCCCATCCACGACGACCTCTTCATCGTGGACCACCGCACCGGCAAGCTGGTCTTGGAAGCCCGCATGGGCGGTGGCGTTTTTGCCTTCCAGCAGCCCCAGCGAGGCAAGGATGCTGGGGGCGGCGCAGATGGCGGCCACCTTCTTGCCCGCCTTGGCGAAGGCGGCGCAGGTGTCGGTGACGGTCTTGTTGGCGGCAAGGTTCGGGGTGCCGGGGATGCCGCCGGGCAGCACGACCAGATCCACATGGGAATAATCCACCTCTTCGGCCAGTGCATCGGCGGTCAGATGAATTTTATGGCTGCTGACCAGCTCTTTGCGGCCCATGGCCGACGCCACGATGACCTCGACCTTGGCGCGGCGAAGAAGATCGACGACGAGAAGGGCCTCGCACTCCTCGGTGCCGTCGGCGAAAAAGACAACTGCTTTGCTCATACTGCGATACTCCTTTTTCAAAGCGATAAAAAGCACCGCAGGGCGGGTGCTTCCCGGCCCCGCGGTGCGCGGTCTTGCGGTTATTCCTCGGTGGCGGCGTCTGCCTTTTCCTCCAGCAGCCGACGGAGCACGCTGTCATCCTTGCTGATGACCCGGCTCACCCGGCTGATGATGGCGCTGGACGCCCCGATGTTGCCCATGATGCTGGTGTAGCTCTGCTTGCTGACGAGCTTTTCCGCGATGTTGTAGCGCTGCTCCATGGCGCTCAGTTCGGCGTAGCTGCACACATCCTGTAAAAAGCGGTAGCACTCTTCCGGCGTTTTCAGCTCCAGCAGTGCGGAATACAGGCCGGACTCTCCGGTGGGATGATCTTTTGCCATAGCGTTTTTCCTCCCTCATGATTTGGGGTTGGTCTGGCCCGCGAGGGGCACTTCAGTACACTACTTTAGTGTAGTACAAACGCAGGAAAATTGCAATGGGGAATTTCAGAGCATTTTCTCCATTTCGGTCAGCTGCATGGAGATGCCCGCCGCCGCATTCTCCACCGGCTTCAGGATGCGGTAGCCCCGCGCCTTGAAGAACTGCTGCACGGGCAGACACTTGGTGTGCACCTCACAGCAGACGCGGCCCCGGCCCTCGCCGCGGGCCAGCCGCTCGCAGGACATGACGATGTCCCGGCCGATGGCCTTGCCCCGGTACTCCGGCTTGAGGTAGAGGTGCAGCAGGTGCAGCACGGTGTTTTCCATCTTCCATGCAAAGTAGCCGATGAGCTTATCGCCCAGAAAAACGAGGAAGTAGTTCACATCGTTGTCGATGTCCTCCTCAATGGCCTCGGCGCTTTGCAGCGCCTCCACCAGCGTGTCCAGCTGCTTTGCCGGGTAATAGCGCTTGTAGACCTCGTGCCAGAGCTCACTGGCAAGGTCGGCGGTCGTGTGAATGTATTTGGCCTTTGCGACCAGCTTGTAATCCGGTTTCATAGTTCTCCTTCGGTTTCGGGTTTTGTGCCGCTGCGGCGGCGTTTTTCTTATTGTATCATACCCCGCCCAAAAGTGCAAAACAAAAAGGCGGCTGCGCCTTTCAAAAGCGCAGCCGCCTGATTGCCGTTTGCATTGGAACGAGTGTGTTTTACAGCGCGGTCTTGATGCTGTGATGAGTGGAGCTGTAACGAACAACTGCTTCCATCAGGGCGAGAGGCCACAGAATGACCTTGCCCAGAATCTCGGCCGGCTTGACACATACCGTGTCCATGCTGTTGATGCCAAGCAGAACCAAACAAGCGATACCGCAGCCCAGAATGTAATAGTACATAATCAAACCTCCTATATTTTTCTACGGGTCATGGCCCGAAGTTCAAGTGTCAGCGGGGCGTCTTTCCGCTCTCCGCACTCATACTATACCGCAGTTTTTATATAAAGTCAATAGACGAAATCATGAAACAAACGAAAGTATCTGTTGAAGTTTCTTTTACTCATCGAAATAAAGTGTTGAAGTCCGCTTTGCTTTATAAACGTGAAGTCATTGCCCTGAATTGGCCGCAGCGCGGAAACACTTTGTTCATATTTCGGGTCAAAACGCCCCGGAAACCGGCGTTTTGTTTTCTTTGCAAGTACAGGAAATGCTGCACAAAAGTCCTGTTTGAAGTTTGTGCAGAACGCCGTGCAATAACAGTTGTTCCTTCCTCGTTTACAAGTTAAGGAAAGTCGTGTCGGAATTTTTGTTTTCGAAAGCCGGAGGGCCCCATCATGAAGGAAAAACTCTGCAAAAAAATCTTGGGTTTTCTACTTGCCTCCCTGCTCCTGCTGACCGTTTCGCCGCCTGCCTTCGCGGATATGGGGCCGAAACCGTCGGTCACGCTCAGGCTCTACATCTACAACGACCAGAATTACGCCGTGACTCTGCTGGGCAATACAGAATCCACCGGCCCATGGAGCGCCCCCAGCGCATACGGGGACTGGATGGGTTCCCGCGAGGTGTGGGAAGCCTTCAAGAACTACGACGCGCCGGAGGGGTACTACTTCCTCGGCTACTTCGAGGAATACTTCGGCGACACCGAACAGACCTTCACTTGGGGGTACTACCCGCCCCAGAAATTCTATGTGCTCCTTTATAATATGGACACCGGGGTCTTTTCCATTAGCAAAGAGCCGGTCCAGCGGTATGCGTTCGACAGCGAATGGCAGGTGCTGTTCGACCCGGAGGACGGCTGGATGCACGTCTACACCAACCGGACCGACAGCGACCAGATTTCCCTGTTCACCTCCCGGTTACTCATCACGCTGATTCTGGAGCTAGCGCTGGGTGCTCTGGTGTTCGGTCTGCGCGAAAAAGCCCAGCAGAACCTCATCGGCGGGGTCAATCTGGCCACGCAGTTTGCACTGAACCTTGTTCTCCACTACGGGCTGTTCTATCTCGGCCCTTGGGCGGGCTTTGCGCTCTACGCCGGAATGGAAGTTCTCGTCTTTGCCGTGGAAGCCTTTGTTTACTGCCGCTGGCTGCCGTGGCCGGAGGGCAAAACGCCCCGCCCGGTGCTCTACGCCCTGACGGCCAACCTGCTCTCGTTCGGGGTCGGCTGGCTTTTGAACGAGCACCTGACGAACGCCCAGATCCGGTGGCTCAGCCTTGCGGCCCTGTTCCTGTGGTACACGGTGCCCAAGTTGGCGGGAAAAGCGTGTCTTTCTAAGCAAAACGCACAAGAAATCGACAAAAAATTGTGATTTTCAATTCTTGTTGCCTGAGAGGAAATGCGCTATAATAGAATCATTCAATCGGCGGATACCGGAAAGGAGAAACAAGCGCTATGGCAAAAACATCGCAGGTCGTTTTAATGGAAAATGAATTTTACCTGATCAAGGCCCCGAACGGGAAGGTGTTGGAGGTAAAGAACTTCAATACCGAGAACGGCGCTGCGATCCAGCTTTGGGATTACGCGGGCCATCCGTGGCAGCAGTGGCAGTTCGTGGACGCGGGCGAGGGCCGCTGGCGCATCCAGAACCGCTTTACCGGCAAGTTCATCGACCTCGCCCTCAGCGGCGTGGTAGAGGGCACATGGCTGCACCAGTGGAGCCGCAGCAGCGGGCTGAGCCAGTGCTGGGCGCTGGAACCCACCCGCAACGGCCGCACCCGCATTCGGAACGTGCTGGCCGACAAGTACATCGACCTTGTGGCCATGAACACCTCGAACGGCGCACAGGCTCAGATCTGGAACTACGTTTCCGGCGGCAATCAGGAGTGGAACCTCGTCCGGGTGGACGCTTCCGCCGCGCAGACCAACGCCCGCGCCGATGAAGCCCACGACCCGGAGCCGACGCCCTCCCAGCGCAAGCACCAGAACGATCTGGTCCGGAAGCTGAACGACGCGGGCAAAGGCCGCGCTGCACGCAAATAGCCAAACAACACAAAAGGCGTCCCGCGGGGCAGACTGCGGGACGCCTTTTTGAATGAAAAATAGAGGAGAACTCCCATGAACGCAGAATTCCCCATGCTGAACACGACGCTGTGCTATCTGGAGCAGGGCGGCAAGTGGCTGATGCTCCACCGCGTGACCAAGAAAAACGACATGAACCACGACAAGTGGATCGGCGTGGGCGGCAAGTTCGAGCCTTTTGAAAGCCCGGAAGACTGCCTTCTGCGGGAGGTGCGGGAGGAAACGGGCCTGACCCTGACGAACTACCGCCTCCGGGGCATCGTGACCTTTTTGCTGGGCAGCCTGACCGAGTATATGTTCCTCTACACCGCCGACGGCTGGACCGGCGAGCTGGTGAAGGACGCCGCCCGGAACGAAGGGGTGCTGGAATGGGTGCCGAAGAGCGAAGTCGAGGCCCTGCCCGTCTGGGAGGGCGATAAAATTTTCTTCCGCTTATTAAAAGAGGACCGCCCGTTCTTCTCCCTCAAGCTGAAATATGAGGGGGACGATCTAACGGAAGCGGTCCTTGATGGGGAACTCCTTCCGTCATCGCTTCGCGATGCCACCTCCCTCAAAGTGGGAGGCTAATAGGCTCCCTCTTTGAGGGAGCTGGCGCGGCAACGCCGCGACTGAGGGAGTCTTAATTCAGCTTCAGATCTCCTTCTTTGATCCAGCCCAGCTTGCGCTCGATCTCGCAGAAGAGGACACTGAGCACGGCGGGCAGGACGAAGCAGAGCAGCAGCATGGCAGCCCAGTCCATCGGGGTGATGGCGGCCTTGGTGCCCGCGGCGATGTCGTTGACCCAGCCGGTGTAGACGCCGATCTGGCCCACCAGACCGCAGGTGCCCATGCCGGAGGAGACCGCCGCGCCGTTCATCTCAAAGTGGAACAGGCAGGTGGCCAGCGGGCCGGTGATGGCCGAGGCCAGCGTGGGGGCGATCCAGATGCGGGGGTTCTTGATGATGTTGCCCATCTGGAGCATACTGGTGCCCAGACCCTGACTGACCAGACCGCCCACGCCGTTTTCCTGATAGCTCATGACGGCGAAGCCGACCATCTGGGCGCAGCAGCCCGCCACCGCCGCGCCGCCCGCAAGGCCGGTCAGGCCCAGTGCCGCGCAGATGGCCGCCGAAGAGATGGGCAGGGTCAGCGCCACGCCCACGATGACCGACACGAGGATGCCCATGACCAGCGGGGCCTGTTCGGTAGCCCACATGATCAGGGTGCCCACCTGACTTGCCGCCGCACCGATGGGGGCCGCGATGAGCATGGAGAGGCCGACGCCGACAAAAATAGTCACCAGAGGGGTCACAAGAATATCGACCTTGGTCTCCTTGCTCACGGCCTTGCCCAGCTCCGCTGCCACGATGGCAATGATGAGGACGGCCAGCGGGCCGCCCGCTCCGCCCAAGGCGTTGGCCGAGTAGCCCACCGTGATAAGGCTGAACAGCACCAGCGGCGGGCAGTGGAGCGCCCAGCCGATCGCGCACGCCATAGCCGGGCCGCTCATGGCTGTGGCATAGCCGCCCAGATCCACCAGCATCTCAAGCCCGGTCTGCTGGCCCAGCGTCTTAATGATGGTGCCGATCAGCAAGCTGGCAAACAGGCCCTGTGCCATTGCGCCCAGCGCCTCGATCAGGTAGCGCTGGGGGGTAATGACGATATCTTTTCGTTTCAAAAACTCCTTGAAGTTCGACATAGAAATTTCCGCCTTTCTTCCCGGCATCTCACTGCAACGGGACTGCATGTCCATCATCATACCATACACCTGTCAAGACAGCAAGTGAAATTCTCGCTTTTCGTGAAAAGAACCAAATTTTTTAGCGGCAGACGCAATTTTTGCGCCGGATGAACCGTATCTTTCATGGAGCGATTTTTCTCTTTTCCGTTCGTGCTTTTCCCGACGCACCGCTGCAAAGAAGATTGACGGGGACCGGGGGTTGGGTGTATACTGGAAGAGTGAAACTAGGATTACAGATCCGTTCCGATTCAACCGGGTTCGTTTTTGCCGCGGGGCGGCCGCTGCCCGATGATTTTTGGAGGAAAAGCTAACGGTATGAAACATAAATTTTCATCTGTTTCGAATGATACATCCGCAAAGCGGTCCCACCGCGGCGTGGGACAGGCTGTGGCGGCTCTCGTCATGGCCTTGGCGCTGACCATCGGCGGCGCGGGCACCACCATCCTGCTGGCTTCCCAGCCTGCGGGCCTGACCGTTGCGCCCGTCACCGTCGATTGGGAGGAGAGCAGTTCCCTCAAGCACAACAACACCAAAAAGCACACGTCCGAGCCCGCTGCGTCCAGTACAGCAGAGGAACCGGCTGCGGCAGAGGACGAAGCTGCCGAGCAAGAACAGCCCGCCGCTTCCGTCTCTGCCCCTGCCGCCAGCGTGACGACCGCAGAGCCCGCTGCGTCCAGTGCAGCAGCCGCTCCAGCGGCCCCTTCCGAACCGGCCGCTGAGCCGGGACCCGCCGCCCCTGAAACCGAACCGGAAGAAGACGACCCCATGGCCGGTTCGGCAGAGGAGGTGGACCACGAAAACGCTGCCTTCCCCCACTTCGTGCAGGAAACGGAAGAGCTGGCCGCGGAGGACCCGCTGCGCGCCCCGGAAGAGACCGCAGATGACGTCTCGGCAGAAGTCGCCGAGACTCCTGCCGCCTCCGAAAACGGCGGGGATCTTTCCGCCGCTGCGATCACCGACACGGACGGCACCATCCTGCTGACACCGGAAGAGATCCGCGCCGCGCTGGACGCCGGTACGCTGGACGAGAGCAGCGTAGACACCCAGTGCCTTGACAGTGAGAACGGCTTCCTGAAATGGCTGTGGGAGTTCCTCTTCGGCAAAAAGGACGACACCCCCGCCCCCCCTGCGCCTGTCTACTCCGGCTGGCGTGTGGAAAACGGCAACACCTATTATTACAGCCAGACCACCAACCAGCGGGTGACCGGCATCCAGTCCATTGACAACAAGCTCTATTACTTCGATGCCAACGGCGTCAAGCGGGACGCCACCTTCGGCATCGACGTCTCCAAATATCAGGCCAGCGTGGACTTTGAAAAGGTCAAAGAGGCCGGGGTCCAGTTCGTCATCATCCGCCTCGGTTACCGTGGCTACGGCTCCGGCACGCTGGTGCAGGACCCTAAGTTCGAGGAGCACTTCACCAACGCGCGGAACGCCGGTCTGCGGGTGGGCGTCTACTGCTTCACACAGGCCGTCAATGAGGACGAGGCCCGCGAGGAAGCTCAGGCGTGCGTCTACGTCCTGAACGGCCGCCAGCTCGACTACCCCATCTACTATGACACCGAGGCCACCGGCACCGGTTCCGGCCGCGCCGACGGTCTGGGCGTGGAGGACCGCACCAAGTGTGCCGTCGCCTTCTGCGAGGAGGTCAAGGCCCTCGGCTACCAGCCCGGCGTCTACGCTTCGACCACATGGTTCCGCAAGCGCCTCGACTTGAGCCAGCTGACCAAGTACAACATCTGGAACGCTCACTACAACGTTGCCAGCAGCCCCATCGCCTGCAACATGTGGCAGGGCAGCTGCACCGCCCGCATCCCCGGCTACGGCGGCCAGATCGATGTGAACATCAGCTACATGGGCTGATCCTTTCCCGACAGCAAAAAAATCCCGGAAACCAAACGGTTTCCGGGATTTTCGTTTGCCCTGAGATCAGGCGAACATATCCTTCAGCTTCTTAAAGAAGCCCTTGCGCTTTTCGTAGTTTTCCTCTTTCAGGGTGCCCTCGAATTTCTTCAGGGCGTCACGCTGGGCCTTGTTCAGCTTCTTGGGGATCTCGACCTCGCACTTGACGTACATATCGCCCCGGCCCCGGCCGTTCAAGTACTGGATTCCCTTGCCGCGCAGCCGGAAGGTGGTGCCGCTCTGGGTGCCTTCGGGGACGGTGTACTCCACCTTGCCGTCAATGGACGGCACGGTGACGCTGTCGCCGAGGACGGCCTGACTGTAGGTAATGGGCACCGTGACCCAGACATCGTAACCATCCCGCTGGAAGACCTCGCTGGGCCGGACAGTGACCATCACGATGACATCGCCGGAAGGGCCGCCGTTGGTGCCGGCGTCGCCCATGCCGCGGAGCGCAAAGCTCTGATCGTCGTCGATGCCCATGGGGATGGACACCTCCAGCGTCTTCTTGGTGGCCGTTTTGCCGGAGCCGTGGCAGACCTTGCAGGGGTTCTTGACCAGCTTGCCCTTGCCGCCGCAGCGGGAGCAGGGCTGCTGGGTCTGCATCACACCGAAGGGGGTGCGCTGCTGGCGGATGACGTAGCCGCGGCCGCCGCAGTCGGGGCAGGTCTCCGGGCTGGAGCCCGCCGCGCAGCCGGAGCCGTGGCACTCGGTGCACTCCTGCTGGCGGGTGATGGTGATGTTCTTCTTGCAGCCATGCACGGCCTCGTCAAAGCTCAGGGTGATCCGCACGCGGATGTCCTGCCCCTTGCGGGGGGCGTTGGGGTTTGCCTGACGGGACGAGCCGCCAAAACCGCCGAACCCGCCGCCGAAGATATCGCCGAAGATGTCGCCCAGATCGACGCCATCGGCACCGCCGAAGCCGCCGAAGCCGCCCGCGCCGCCGCCGTTCTGGGCCGCGTAGCTGGGGTCAACACCCGCGAAGCCGTACTGGTCGTACATCTGGCGCTTCTTCGGGTCCGAAAGCACCTCGTTGGCTTCATTGACTTCCTTGAATTTTTCCTCGGCATCCTTGTCGCCGGGGTTGTAGTCCGGGTGGTACTTCATTGCCAGCTTGCGGTAGGCTTTTTTGATCTCCGCATCGGTAGCGCTTTTGGATACCCCCAGCACCTCGTAGTAATCACGCTTTTCCTGTGCCATATCCCTCTAACCTCGTAAACCCACAAAGGCCGCTCCGGCAAAACCGGAGCGGCTTTTGCTTATTCCTCAGCCCACATCCGCCGGTTTGGCCGGACGTGTGCCGCTTGTATCAAACATTAGACTTCCTTGAAGTCAGCATCCACGACGCCGTCATCCCCCGGCTTCTGCTGGTTGTTGTTCGCACCGGCATCGGGGCCCGGCTGTGCGCCGGCGGCCTGCTGAGCGGCTGCGGCTGCCTGATACATCTTCTCGAAGACGTGGCTCAGAGCATCCTGCTTTGCCTTGATGTCGTCGATGGAGCCGGACTGCACTGCGGTCTTCAGCTCGGCCAGCTTGGCCTCGGCCTCGCTCTTGACGTCGGCGGGCATCTTGTCGCCGTTTTCCTTCAGCATCTTCTCCGTCTGGAAGACCATCTGGTCGGCACCGTTGCGGATATCGACCTCTTCGCGCTTCTTCTTGTCGTCGGCAGCGAACTGCTCGGCTTCCTTGACGGCCTTATCGATATCGTCCTTAGACATATTGGTGGAAGCAGTGATGGTGATGTTCTGCTCCTTGCCGGTGCCCAGATCCTTTGCGCTGACCTTCACGATGCCGTTTGCATCAATATCGAAGGTGACTTCGATCTGAGGCACACCACGGGGAGCCGGAGCGATGCCATCCAGATGGAAGACGCCGAGGCTCTTGTTATCGCGTGCGAACTCACGCTCGCCCTGCAGGACATTGATCTCGACCGAGGGCTGATTGTCCGCTGCGGTGGAGAAGACCTGACTCTTGTGGGTGGGGATGGTGGTGTTGCGCTCGATGATCTTGGTGCACACGCCGCCCAGAGTCTCAATGCCGAGGCTCAGCGGGGTGACATCCAGCAGCAGCAGACCCTTGACATCGCCCTGCAGGACGCCGCCCTGAATGGCAGCACCGACAGCCACACACTCATCGGGGTTGATGCCCTTGAAGGGCTCGCAGTTCAGTTCCTTCTTCACAGCGTCGTAGACGGCGGGGATACGGGTGGAACCACCGACCATCAGGACCTTCTTCAGGTCGGAAGCGCGCAGACCTGCATCCTGCAGAGCCTTGCGGACAGGAGTCATGGTGCGATCGACCAGATCAGCGGTCAGCTCGTTGAACTTTGCGCGGGTCAGGGTCATATCGAGGTGCTTGGGGCCGGTCGCATCGGCGGTGATGAAGGGCAGGTTGATCTGGCTGCTCATTGCGCTGGACAGCTCGATCTTTGCCTTCTCGGCAGCTTCCTTCAGGCGCTGAGCGGCCATCTTGTCCTTGCGCAGGTCGATGCCGTTTTCGGTCTGGAAGGCATCCGCCATCCAGTCGATGATGCGCTGGTCGAAGTCGTCGCCGCCCAGATGGGTGTCGCCGTTGGTGGCCAGAACTTCGGTAACGCCGTCGCCCATCTCGATGATGGAGACATCGAAGGTGCCGCCGCCGAGGTCGTAGACCATGATCTTCTGGTCGTCTTCCTTATCGATGCCGTATGCCAGAGAAGCGGCAGTGGGCTCGTTGATGATACGCTTGACGTTCAAGCCCGCGATGGTGCCGGCGTCCTTGGTAGCCTGACGCTGGCTGTCGTTGAAGTAGGCGGGAACGGTGATGACGGCCTCGGTGACGGGCTCGCCCAGATAAGCTTCGGCGTCAGCCTTCAGCTTCTGCAGGATCATGGCGCTGACCTGCTGGGGAGTGTACTCCTTGCCGTTCAGGGTCACCTTATGGTCGGTGCCCATCTGACGCTTGATGGAAGAAACGGTGTTCTCCGGGTTGGTGATGGCCTGACGCTTTGCGACCTGACCGACCAGACGGTCACCGGTCTTGGTGAAGCCAACAACGGACGGGGTGGTGCGGGCACCCTCAGAGTTTGCGATGACGACGGGCTCGCCGCCCTCCATGACAGCCACGCAGCTATTGGTCGTGCCAAGGTCGATACCAATGATCTTACTCATAATAAAAGCTCCTCTCAATTCAGAACGTATTGTTTATATGATGCTCAAAGTGGATAAGCGGATGTTTATTGAAACTCCCCTGCGGGAGGCTTGGCTTATTCAGCCACCACAACGGTCGCATGGCGGACGATCTTGTCGCCCAGCTTGTAGCCCTTCTGGTAAACGGTGACCACCGTACCGCTCTCTTGGCCCTCTTCTGCGGGGACCTGCTGCACGGCGTTCATGATGTTGGGATCAAAGGCCTTGCCCAGTGCTTCGATCTCCTCCACATGGAGGGCATCCAGCGCCTTGGCGGCTTTGTCCAGCGTCATGGTCACGCCCTTTTTGTAATTCTCGTCGGTGGTGGGGGCGTTGGCCGCCATCTCCAGCGTATCGAGGATCGGGATGATCTGGTTGACCGCGAAGGAAATGCCGTCGTTGAACTTCTGGTCAGCCTCGCGGGCCGTGCGCTTGCGGTAGTTGTCGTACTCGGCAGCCATCCGCAGCAGCTTGTCTTTCGTCTGGCCCGCCTCCTGCTGGGCGGCTTCGAGCTTCGCCTTTACGGCCTCTAGCTCATGGGTCTTTTTGTTGAACCAGCCGTCCTTCTTGCCGTCCTTTTCCTCGGCGGCGGGAGCAGTCTGTTCCGCAGCCGCTTCCGGCGCGGCCTGTTCTGCGGTCTTGGGCTCCGCAGCGGGCTGTTCCTGCTGCGGGGTCTTCTTGGTTTCTTCGCTCATTCGAGATCCTCCTTATAGATCACAGTCCGCCGGGGTGCGGCTGCCTGCGGGGTATCTTTTTGTCGGCCGCTCATTCCCTCGCCCAGATGATCGGCAAAGGCGTGGAGCAGCGGCATCAGCTTCTGGAACGGCATCCGGGTGGGTCCGATCAGTGCCACCGAACCCCACAGCCCGCCGCCGACCAGATACCGGTCGCTGACGATGCACAGGCCGGGGATCTGCGGCTCAATATCCTCACCCAGCAGCACGCTTTCCCTGCGCTCTGCAGGCGGTGCGATGAGCCGGGCGGCCTCTTCCTCGTCGTTCAGCAGCGAGAGGATGGAGCCGACCTTGCCTTCCAGCTGGGGCCAGTCGAGCAGGTACTGCTCACCGCCCAGATAGACATGGGGCGTGGTGGAATCCTGCAAGATCGCCGCCGCCGCCGAGACCACCGGCACCAGCTCCGGGCCGATCTGGCTGCACAGCTCCGCAAGGAGCCGGGGCGAAAGATCTACGGGAGCCACGAAGGTCAGGTTCCGGTTGAGCAGAGCGGCCAGCGCCGCCGCGTTCTCGCGGGAGAGGCCGGTGCGGACCCGCGCCACACGGGTGCGGACGTAACCGGCTGTGGTGACGGCCAGAACTGCCGCCGCGCTGCGGCCCACCTGCACGACTTCGTAATGCGCGATGCACAGATCCTCGGCACAGGGGGTGCTGATGGCGGCCGTGTAGCCGCTGATGGCGGCCAGCGCCTTCGCCGCGCCCTGCGCGAGCTTTTCAGGCTCATGGTCAAGGCTGGCGAACACGGCATCCACCCGTGCACCGGTCACACGGTCCAGCGGCTGATCGTCGGTCAGCAGATTATCCAGATAATAACGGTAGCCCTTGGCGCTGGGCACGCGGCCCGCGCTGGTGTGGGGCTGCTCCAGCAGACCCAGCTTTGTCAGCGCCGCCATCTCATTGCGCAGCGTCGCGCTGGAAACCGCCATGTCAAAGTAGTTTGCCAGCACACTGCTGCCCACGGGCTCACCTTCGAGACCATACAGCGCCACGATTGCCTGCAAGACTCGCTGCTTGCGTGCATCCATCGTCATAGCGCCTGCCTCCTTTGTTTGCTTTTTGTTCTTTAGCACTCCATCTTCCTGAGTGCTAAGACCATTATATTCAATTTTCCGGCGCTGTCAATAGGTTCGCAGAAAAGTTTTGAAAGATTCACAAATTATACATCTCTCTCAAATCAAAATCGGCCAAGCCGGAAAATCGGATCAGCGTTTGCGCCAACTGGCGCACCACCCGATTTTCCGGCTTGGCCTTCTTCCTTTATAATGTTATTCTTCCATTTGTTTGGCCAGAAACGCCGCCGCAACGGCTATCGCCTTTTGCTGGGCAGCGTCTGGCTGGGCGCTCTTGTCCTCGGTCAAAAGCCCCACCGCGCCGGTCACATCCCCCGCCGCGATGATGGGACTGACGCAGAGCAGCACCCGCTGGGCCCCCTCGCAGGGCAGCAGGGTCTTCTCCGCCTCGCCCTCGCTGGCGTAGGGCTTGCGGCCGTCCATCAGCCTTTCCAGCGGCTGACTGACGCTGCGGTCGATGAGGTCCCGCCGCCCGGCACCGGACGCCGTGAGGATGCGGTCCCGGTCGCAGACGAAGGCCGTCAGTGCGAAACTCTTGCTCAGCGCATCGACGTACTGGGTCGTCACGCCGCTCAGCTCCCCCACCGGCGAATACTTTTTGAAGATGACCTCTCCCTCGCCGGTCGTGAAAATTTCCAGCGGGTCGCCCCGGCGGATGCGCTGGGTGCGGCGGATCTCCTTCGGGATGACCACCCGCCCCAGCTCGTCGATGCGGCGCACGATGCCTGTCGCTTTCATAGCACATTCTCCCTTTCTCTGTTCGGCGTTTCCTTTGTTCCCAGATTTCGTTTTCTGTGGTTATTTTGTGGTAAGAGAAAGAGAATTATTCAATCTCAGATTTTCTGCTTGATGCTCCGGCTGCTCCCAGTTTTTTGTTTGTCTTCATACATCCGCTGATCGGCAAGGATGCGCAGCTCCCGCACGTCGGCGCTGTCCGCCGGGTAACAGACCACGCCGCAGCTGGTGCTGATGTCGATGGTCTGCCCCTCCAGCACATAGGTCTGGCGGATAATCGATTTGATGGTTTCCATCCGCTGCGCACACCGTTCTGCGTCCACTTCGCCGTTGACGATAAGGGCGAACTCGTCGCCGCCGATTCGGAAGGCGTAGTCCGTGTTCCGCACACAGCTCCGCAGCCGGCCCGCCACCGCTTTGAGCAGCTGGTCGCCGACGTCATGGCCGTAAGTATCATTCACCGGCTTGAACCGGTCAAGGTCGAGGTAGAACAGCACAAAAGGCTCGCCCTGCTGTTCCTTCTCTTTCAGGGTCTTGTTGAAGCACCGCTCGTTGAGCAGGCCGGTCAGGCCGTCGCTGTTGGCAAGGCCCTCCATCTTTTTGCGCTCGCTGGCCTCCGCACGCAGGGCGTGTTCCTTTTCCTCCACTTCCTGCCGGGCGTTGATCCGGACAAACCGCACCAGCGTGAACACAATGCCCGCCATCAATGCGATCAGCAGCAGGATGGTCGCCGTCTGGATCTTCCGCATCCCGGCGTCCACCACGCTCCGGTCCACGATGCCGACGATGCTCAGGCTCTGAAAACCCACCGGCTGATAGACCAGATAATAGCTCTTGCCCCCATAACGGTACGCCACACTGCCCCGGCCGCTGTTCTGCACGTCTTCGCGCATCTTGGCCAAGGCATTGGTGTTGATCTGTGCGTTCTGCTCCAGAAAATCAAACAGGTTTTCCATCCGGGGCTCGATCTCACTCTTCGGCTCTTCGGAGAGCATGATATCACCCGACGGATAGATGATGTAGCAATCGCTCTGGCCGTTGTAGGCGTGCCCGCCGATCATTTCTTCCAGCGTCTCGTTGTCGTAGCTGACAGCGATGCAGGTGTAGGTCTCGCCGTCCACTTCCACCGGCTCAATGGGTACCGTGAACACGACCCGGCGCTCCCCGTTTTTCATGGTATAGCTGCCCACACAGGGATGTCCGGTGGCGTACATTTCGGAAAATGCGCCCCAGATGTGCTTAGCCGAGCCATAGCCGCCCTCGGCATCCAGATAGGTGCAGTCTTCGTTGAACAAGTACAGGCCGCTGTATTTCCATGTAGGCTTCTGTTGGTTGAACAGGCACAGACTGGCCCGGACCGCCTCCCCGTCGGCGTCATCCTGCAGGTTGCTGCCCCACTCGCTCAGCACATTCCAGTTCCGCTGGGCGAACATGGTGAAGGTCTTGTCCACCTGCTCATAGGTCTCCAGAAGGTTTTTGGTGCTCTCGGTGTAAAACTGGTGCTGGACATAGATCATATACCCCACGATGCCCACCACAAGCACGGCAGCCAGCAGGATCGACAGCGTGATCTTCTCTTTGCTCCTCTTCATATTCTACGCTTTCTTTTGCGATGTTTCGTTTATTTTTTTACTGCCTCAACTTTTTCTCGAAGGGCAGCTAAGATTTCTTTACCGTTTTTTCAATAAAAATTTACCAAAACCAGTGATTTTTGTCAATGGCATTTTTCCTGTTTTCCCGAAGGGACTGGTCGTTTTTTTCGGTTTATGCTATACTGGGATCGAATCCGGGACATCCCCGAACCAAGGAGCGTTTCATGCAACAGATCGTAATTTTAGGCGGCGGTGCTGCAGGTATGGCGGCCGCGCTGGCAGCGGCACAGGCGGCGGGCGGCTCGGCCCGCATCACCCTGCTGGACCGCAACCCCCGCTGCGGCAAAAAGCTGCTGGCAACCGGCAACGGCCGCTGCAACCTCGACAACACCGGCATCGCGCCGGAGTGCTATTTCACCGCCGACCCCAAGGCGCTGGCCCCGCTGCTGGCGGCGGTGGAGCGGAGCGCCCCGCTGGAGTGGTTCCGGGCGCTGGGCCTTTACACCCGCACCGACGAGGCCGGGCGGGTCTACCCTTACTCGAATCAAGCCGCCGATGTGCTGGCCCTGCTGGAAGGGCAGATGGCCCGCCTCGGCGTAGAGGTGCGGACCGGCTGCACCGTAAATACCATCAGCCAGAACCGGAACGGTTACACCGTCCTCTTCGACAGCGCCGAGCACAGTAACGAGACCCTCCACGCCGATGCCGTCATCTGTGCGCTGGGCGGCAACGCAGGCCCTCAGTTCGGCACCGACGGCTTCGGCACCAAGTTCGCCGCCCAGTGCGGCGGGAAGCTGGAGCCGCTCTACCCCTGCCTGACCGCCTTGCAGGTGGCAAAACCGAACCGATCCCTTGCGGGCATCCGGGCCAAGGCCGCAGCCTCCCTGCTGGACCTCGACCGGCACACCACCCTCGCCGCCGAGACGGGCGAGGTACAGTTCACCGAATATGGCCTGTCCGGCATCTGCATCATGCAGCTTTCCGGTCTGCTGGCCCCCAAGCGCGGGCCCAAGCGCCCGGCCGTGGAGCTGGACCTCTTCCCCGCGCTGGACGAAGCGGCCCTGACGGCCCTGTTCGCGGGGCGGGTGTCCCTGCTGCCCGGCAAGACCCCCGCCGATCTCTGGACGGGTCTGCTGAACCCGAAGCTGGGCAAGGCGCTCTGGGCCGCAGCCCATCTGCCGGACAAGCCCCTGAACACCCTGCCCGATGCCGCGTGGCAGGTGCTGGCCAACACCGCAAAGCACTGGCTCTTCGAGGGGCTGACCCCCTGCGGATGGAAACAGGCCCAGACCACCGGCGGCGGTCTGAGCCTGACAGAGCTGGAACCCAGTTTTCAATTCAAGGGCTGCCCCGGCCTCTACTTTGTGGGCGAAACGCTGGACTGCGCCGGAATGTGCGGCGGCTTCAATCTCCACTGGGCCTTCGGCAGCGGCATCACCGCCGGGCGGGACGCGGTGCGCTCGCTGTCAGCGGCGCGACATCTCGCCCATAAAAAACGCGGGCAGCGTAATTCCGGGTGATCCGTGCCACCGTGCCGGAAAGCCCCGCCACGCCCACGAGGTTGGGCAGCATCATCAGCCCATTGAACGTGTCGGACAGGTCCCACGCGAGGTCGAGCTTCATCACCGCGCCCACCACCATGATCCCCACGAACACGGCCTGATACGCCCCGCCGGCCCGCGGCCCCAACAGGTAGCTGACCGCCTTGGTGCCGTACTGGCTCCATCCCAACACTGTGGAGTAGGCGAACAGTAAGATCGACACCGCGATGAACTTGGGCCCGAAGCTGCCGAAGACGGTGGAAAAGGCTTTGCCCACCAGCGCGGAACCCACGACCCCGGCGGCGGCGCGGCCTGTTTCCAGATCCACCAGACCCGACGTCAGGATGACAAGGGCTGTCAGGGTGCAGACCACAAGGGTATCCGCAAAGACCTCGAACAGCCCCCACATCCCCTGCTGCACCGGCTCGGTGACGTTGGAGGACGAATGCACCATGACCGACGCGCCGAGACCCGCTTCGTTGGAAAAGGCCCCCCGCTTGAACCCCCACGTCACGGCGCGGGCCACGCCGCAGCCCAGCACCCCACCGCCCGCCGGGGCCAGCCCGAAGGCCCCCCGGAAGATGGCCGCGAAGGCCGCCGGGACGGCAGAAGCGTGGACCAGCACCACCACCAGCGCCCCGCCGAGGTAGAACAGGGCCATCAGCGGCACGACCCGCTCCGCCACCGCCGCCACCCGCTTGAGCCCGCCGAAGATCACCGCCGCCGAACATCCGGCCAGCACCACCCCGGTGGCCAGTTCCGGCACCCCGAAGGCGGCGCGCAGGTTCCCCGCGATGGAATTGATCTGGCTCATGTTCCCCATGCCGAACGACGCCAGCACACAGGAGGCTGCAAACAGCACGGCCAGCACCCGGCCCAGCTGTTTGCAGCCTTTTTTGCGCCCCAGCCCGTCGGCGAGGTAGTACATCGCGCCACCCTGCCACGCGCCCTCCTCATTCTTGTGCCGGTAAAAGATGCCCAGCACGTTTTCGGAAAAGCTGGTCATCATGCCGAGGAGGGCCATGACCCACATCCAGAACACCGCCCCCGGCCCGCCGCTGAGGATGGCCGTTGCCACCCCCACGATGTTGCCGGTGCCGATGGTGGCCGCCAGCGCGGTGCACAGGCTCTGGAACTGGCTGATAGCCTGATCGTCGGTGCCCGTGTGGGCGGTCACGCTCCGGTCGGTGAAGATGGCCCCGATGGTCTGCCGCATCCAGTACCGGAAGTGCACGAGCTGGAAAAAGCCCGTCCGCACCGAGAGCATCGCCCCCGCCCCGAAGAGCAGTGCCAGCCCCAGCGGCCCCCACACGACCCCATTGACCGCGCCGTTGACGGCAGTAATGGTCTCCAACATCGCAAGATCCCCCCTGCCACACTGTATGGCAGAGGGGATCGTTGTATGCGCCGGGATCGTTTTTTGTATAATCCGCCCTTTGCCGGGCCATCCTTTCGGTATCATTTGCAAAAAGGAGGGCGCAGGATGCACAAGGGAGGTTGGAGGCCGTTCTGGGCTGCGCTGGGGGCGGCGTTGCTGGTGCTGCTGCCCCTTGTGGGCGGCACGGTGCTGCTCACCCGCCGGATGCTGCACACCCAGCTCCTTGCCCAGACCGCCGAACCTCAGCAGGGCGTGCCCATCACACTGCCCAAGGAGGACGACCGGATGACGGTGCTGCTCTGCACTGCCGGGGAGCAGCCGGGCTTTCTGCTCCTCTACCTGAACGCCCCGCAGAACGTCTGCGGCCTCTTGGCCGTGCCGGGGGAGCTGACTGTTCCCTTCGGGGATGGGGAAGCGTCCCTCACCCGCTGCTACGCGGCGGCGGGTCCGGCGCGGTGCCGCCAAGCCCTGCTGGAAACGCTGGCCCTGCCGGAGGATACCTTTTATCTGGCTCTTTCCCCCGCCGTGCTGGAAAAGCTGGCGTCCCGCTACGGGGCCGTGCGGGTGGGGTTCTCCGGGGCATTCACCACCGAAGAGCTGGCCGCCCTCGGCCAGACCGGCAATGTCCAGACCCTCAGCGCGGGGGAAGCCTCCGCCTTTCTGACCGGCCTCGACGAAGCCGGGCGCATCCCGCCTGCCCACCGGGCCGCGGCACGGGCCGCAGTGTGGGACGCCTTTTTCCGGCAGGATCTCGAACTGCTCCCCGCCTCCCTGCCGGACGCCCTCCGGGCCCAGAGTTCCGCCCTGCTGACGGACTTCACCGCGCAGGACTACGCCCGCCTCGGCGAGATTCTGGAGTTCCTCGCCAACCGCGCAGCCTCCATCCGGGCCGACGCTTTGCCCGGCGCATGGGACCGGGCCAGCGGCACTTATTCGGTCACGGAAGCCTCCCGCGCGGCGGTGCAGACCTTCCTCAACGTTTCGCCCACCGACGAACAGGCATCGTCCGCCAGCGAGCCGTAACCCAGCACGAACGTTCCCGCAAGGCCGGGCGTTTCGCCGGTCAGGTCAAAATCGCTCAACAGACTCAGCCGCACCCCCTGCTGTGCCGCCGCCACCCGAAGGGCCGGGTCCGGCGGGGCCTGTTTCACCTCAGCCAGCAGGTGCAGCCCCGTGTGCAGCCCGGCTAAGGTCAGCTCACCGGGGGCAAAAGCCCCGTTCAGCGCCTTGGTCAGCGCGTCCCGCCGGGCCTTGTAGGCCACCCGCTCCCGCGCCAGATGCCGGGTAAAGTACCCCTCGGTGATGAACCGGGCCAGCGTCTGCTGCTCGAACCGGCTGACCGTGCTGGAATAAAGCCGGTAAGCCGCCCGCCACGCCGGGAGGAGCTGCACCGGCAGCACCATATAGGCGATGCGGATGCTGGGGGCAAGGCTCCGGGAGCAGGTGGAGAGATAGATCACCGGGCCATCGGCCCCGGCCATCCCCTGCAAGCTGGGCAGTGGGCGGGTGTCGAACCGGAACTCGGAGTCGTAGTCGTCCTCGATGATGTACCGCTCCCCCGGCTTGCGGGACGCCCAATGGAGCAGCTCCGCCCGCCGCCCGGCGGGCATGGTGACCCCCGTGGGGAACTGGTGGCTTGGGGTGACGTAGCAGACCGCCGCGCCCGACCGGGTCAGTGCCTCGATGGACAGGCCGTCCTCGTCCACAGGAAGGCAGCAGCAGGGCACGCCGTTGTTTTCCAGCACCCGCTTGGCGCGGGGGTAGCCGGGGTTTTCCACCGCCGCCGCACCGGGCAGCAGCGGGGCCAGCAGCCCCAGCAGGTATTCCAATCCGGCTCCCACCACGATCTGTTCCGCGCTGCACCGCACGCCCCGGTACTCTTCGAGGTAGCCGGCCAGCGCCCGCCGCAGTTCGAGATCGCCCTGCGCGTCGCCGTGGGTCAGCAGCTCCGGCGAGGAATAGAGCAGCTCCTTTTGGAGCCGCGCCCATGTCCGGAACGGGAAGAGCGCCGGGTCCACCCCCCGCGTGGAGAGATCATAGCGGACGGGCCGCTCCGGCTGGGCCGCCGGGGGCAGCGGGGCCGGGGCGGCGGGCAGGGTCTCCGGCCGGACGGGCAGGGCCAGATACTCCTGTACATAAAAACCGCTGCGCTCCCGCGATTCCAGATACCCTTCCGCCGCCAGAAGCTGATACGCGGCGTCCACCGTGTTGACCGACACCGACAATTCCGCCGCCAGCCGCCGCTTGCCGGGCATCCGAGTGCCCGCCGGGATGGCCCCGGTGCGCATTTCCTCCGCAAGGCTATCGTAGAGCTGTTCGTACAGCGGCACCGCCGAGGCCGCATCCAGCGCTGTTGTCAAGTGGAACACAAAACCCCTCCTCTTTTTGGGCAGTCTTCCAAACTGACCCCATAAAAAAACTCTATTCTGGGTATTTTCACGGGTTCAGTTCTGCGTATAATAAGAGCATACCCGCCGAGACCGAAAATGTCAATCGGTTTTATGGGTTTTGTGAAAATGGAGGGAATACATCATGTCAACAACCGCAATGTGGCTGCTGCTGGCAGTCGTCGTCATCGTTATCCTCTTTGCCAGTGTGCTGTATAAGCGCACCTTTACCGTGCACGAGCTGGCGCTCACCGGCGTCATGGCCGCGCTGAGCCTTGTGGCCTACCTGTTCTTCCGGGTGCCGTTCTACGGCGGCTCCTCGTTCCATCTGGGCAACACCTTCACGGCCCTGACCGCCCTGCTGCTGGACGGCGTGTCCGGCGGTCTGGCCGGTGCCATCGGTCTGGCGCTGGCCGACATTCTGGCCGGTGATCCGGGTTACGCCGTCACCACCTTTGTGCTGAAGTTCATCATCGGCATCACCTGCGGTGCCGTGGCACACAAGGCCTTCAAGCTCCGCGACCTCGACCGCCACAGCGCCGGTTACCTCGTCAAGGTCATCGTGGCTGCCGGTTCCGGTCTGCTGCTGAACGTCGTCACCGACCCGTTCCTCGGCTACTTCCGCAACGTTTACATCTTCGGTCAGGAGTACACCGTCGCACAGGCTCTTTCCAAGATCGCCGGCGGCGTCACCTTCGTCAACAGCGTGGCCTCCACGGTCTGCGCCGTCATCCTCTACCTCGCCCTGCGCCCGGCGCTGGAACGCGCCAATCTCCTGCCCAAGGGTGAGAAGAAGCACTAAGCATTTCTCCAACCTCTCCACAGGTCTCTGACAAAACCGCCCCCGGTCCTGCACGTTCATGCAGCACCGGGGGCGGTTGCGTTTTAATTGATACTGTTTTGTTCCAGCTGCTCCAAAAAGACGTCCGGCGTATAGACCGGCACCGACGATTTCGCGTAGTCTTTCGTGTTGCGGGTCACGATGCAGTCCACCTGAGAACGCAGTGCCGTTTCGATCATCACGGCATCCTCAAAGTCCGCAGTCGGGGATGCGATCGCGTGGAACACATCCTCTGCCGAAGTATCCAGCAGCCCTACGATCGTCAATAGCTGACTGAGTTTCTGACGGCTTTCCTTATCACTGTGGGTGCAGCGGTGGGTCAGGTAATAGATATCCGTCGCCGCCTTTGCGGTAATGCAGCCGGTAAACCATTCCGCTGCGGCCGCGCGGAAGATGCTTCGTGCCGGAATGGAGAACGGCTCCCGATTTTGCAGAAAATCCATTACGACGCAGGTATCCAGCAGCGCCTTCATAACTTCCCCAGCCTTTCCTCCCGTGCCTGTTCCAGCGTCATCGTCGCCGGGACGCTGCCAAACAGCGACTCCACTGTGTTCAGCTTATTCTGGTAGGGCGAGGTCAATTTTGCAATGGTCTTGCCGTTGCGGGTGATGTAGACTTCCTCCGTTGCAGCCAGCAGAAGATATTTGCCCAAGTTATTCTTGAGCTCCGTTGCAGTGATCGACATCTTGACAGCCTCCTTTTCCTCATCGTACTATTATTATATCAAATTCGTTCGATGAATTCAAACGAATCGGACGAATTTACCAAATAAAATATCCCGGTCTGGCATTCATTCGATGCAAACCGGGACATTTTTTATTCTTTCTCAAACACCAAGAACCGGAAGGCGATGTCCGTCGTCAATTCCGGGAGGGCGGCGAGGCGGGCCGCGCCGTCGCGGGGCGTCTTCCAGTAGTAGGGCGTCATGGCGAAAAGCGCTTCGAGCTGGGCAGCGGGCACCGTGATGGTGCCGGAGACTTCCCGCTCTCCAATGGGGCGGAAACCCTCATAGGCCACCTGCTGCACCGGATTTTTGTAGGGCGTATCGTAGAGGATCGCCTTCATCTGGTACAGATGCTCCGCGCCGGGCACCACATAGATCATCCGCCCGCCGGGGCGCAGGACGCGGAGGAACTCCTCCCGCGCAAAGGGCGAGAAGCAGTTCAGCAGCAGGTCGGCCCAGCCGGTGCGGACGGGCTGGGCAAAGCTGGACGCCACGGCGTACCGGGCCGCGGGCAGAGCTTTGGCGGCCCAGCGGACCGCCGGTTTTGCGATGTCGAACCCGGCCAGCGCCAGCGGCTGTTCCGCCGCTTCGAACTGCCCGGCGATGCACCGGTCATACCAGCCCTCACCGCAGCCCGCATCCAGCAGGTGCAGCGGCGCATCCGGCGCGGCGGGCTGGCCGTATTCGAGGCAAAGCTCGCCCAGCGCCTGACCAAAGATGCTGTAGTACCCCCCGTTGAGGAAAGCGCGGCGGGCGGCGACCATCTCCTTGCTGTCGCCGGGGGCCTTGGTGCGCATACTCTGCACCGGCAGCAGATGCCAGTAGCCCTCCTTGGCGCGGTCAAAGCAGTGGCCGGAGGGGCACTTCAGGTCCCGCTCACCGGTCAGCGGCCCGCCGCACAGCGGGCACTGCCACGGCTCACATTTCATCGCTGTGATCCTCGATGGGGGCCGTTGCACCGCCGTGGGCGTTCATATACTCCTCGAAGTTGGTGAACTTCTGCTGCGGCGGGCGGCGGCTGATGAGCACAAGGCCCGGATCTTCGTCCCGGCTGGGGGCAGCGGCACGGCCGCGCCCGCGGGAGGTCTCCTGCTTGGGGGCGCGGGGCGCACGGGCGGGCTGGCTGCTGCGCTCACTGCGGAGTTTGCCGCTCTGGGCACTGTTCTGGGCCGGGCGGGCAGCGCGGTCGCCGTTACGCTCCGTGCGCTCATTGCGGCTGCCGCGGGCCGGGCGGCTCTGGCCGTTCTGGCCGTTCGGCTGGGCATTGCGGCGGTTCTGGCCGCTGCCCTGTTCGCTCTTGGCGTTGTTCGCTGCCGGAGCGGCCTTGGCGGCGGGCTGAGCCGGGGCGGCCTTCTTCACAGGGCGGAGCGGCGTTGCCTCCGGGGCGCTCACAAAGTGGGGGTCAAACTTGGGCTGCGCATTGCTGCCCCGGTTGGGGGCGGCACTGTCCTCGCGGCGGGGGCGGTTATTATTGGAACGGCGGTTTTCATTGCGCCCGCCGGAAGTTCGCTTCTGATTTTCGTCCATGGATGGTTCCTCTTTCGGTTGAGATTTCAACGGCTGCTTTTCTGCGGCCGGTTTTTCTTTTTTGGGTCTGGCCGGTTTCACGGCCTTGGCGGGCTGTTCCGGCTTGGCAGCCGGGGCTTCGGCTTCCGCCTTGGGCTTTTTGCCCCGCACCGGCGGCTCCTTCTTGGCGGGGGCGGGCACGCCGTCCCACGGGTGGCCGGACACCACCGGGATCTTCTGGCGGTTCAGCTTTTCGATGCCGGCCAGATACTCCTGCTCCTCCGGGGCGCAGAAGCTGACGGCGGTGCCGTCTGCGCCCGCGCGGGCCGTGCGGCCGATGCGGTGGACGTAAGTTTCCGGCACTTCGGGCAGGTCGTAGTTGAAGACATGGGACAGCTCGCTGATGTCGATGCCGCGGGCGGCGATGTCGGTGGCGACCAGCACCTTGGTCTGCCCGGCCTTGAAGCCTTCCAGCGCGGCCACACGGGCAGACTGGCTCTTGTTGCCGTGGATGGCGGCGGCGGGGATGCCTTGCTTGTTCAGGTCTTTTGCGATCTTATCCGCGCCGTGCTTGGTGCGGCTGAAGACCAGCGCGTTCTGCACCGGCGGGTTCAGGTTCTGGATAAGCCACGGCAGCAGGAATTTCTTGTTGCCCTTCTCGACGAAGTACAGGCTCTGGTCGATGCGGTCCACCGTGCTGGACACGGGATCCACCTTGACGAAGGCGGGGTCGTGCAGGATGCCCGCCGCCAGCTGCTCGATCTCCTTGGGCATGGTGGCGCTGAACATCAGGTTCTGGCGCACTTTGGGCAGCTTTGCGATGACCTTCTTCACGTCATGCACAAAGCCCATGTCCAGCATCCGGTCGGCCTCGTCCAGCACGAAGATCTCGATGCTGCCGAGGTCGATGAGCCCCTGCCCCACAAGGTCGTTCAGGCGGCCGGGGCAGGCGATGAGGATATCGACGCCCTTTTTGATGGCTGCCACCTGCGGGGCCTGACCCACACCGCCGAAAATGACGGTGCTGCGCAGAGAGAGGTACTTGCCGTACATTTCAAAGCTCTCGCCGATCTGCAGAGCCAGCTCACGGGTGGGGGTGAGGATCAGGGCGCGGACAGCCCCTTTCTTCTTCGCAGGGTTCGCGGTCAGGCGGTCGAGCATGGGCAGCGCAAAGGCTGCGGTCTTGCCGGTGCCCGTTTGGGCGCAACCCATCAAGTCCCTCCCGGCCAGCACCGGCGGGATGGCCGATGCCTGAATGGGCGAGGGGGATTCGTAACCCGCCTCCGCAACGGCACGCAGCAGCGGGGCGGACAGATTCAGTTCGTTAAAAGTCATGGTTCTCCTGTATCAATAAAATGTTTCCCTCTTTGCCAGAGGCTCCCCCTGCTGGGGGAGCTGGCATTTCGTAACGTTTATTCTTTGATCTTACGGCACTCGATGTAGTACCGCTTTTCCTCCGCATGGCCCATGCTGAAGGTCTTGCGGGGCAGCACGCCGCCCATCACGATGCCCTTGAACAGGTCGCTCTTTTCAAAGGGCGGCAGCAGGAAGGCCACGCCGCCCTGCTGTTTGCACAGGGCACGGACGGCGGGCTCGTCGTGGACGTAATCCACGCGGGCCTCGATGTGGCGGGCCATAAAGTATTCGATGAAGGTGTCGATGGTGCCGACGGTCAGGGGCGCAATGGGGCGCTCGAAGCTGAGCACGTTGGCAATGTGGGGGCCCGCCAGCGTAAAGGACTGCTGCTTGGCATCGCCGAAGCAGATGCCCGCGTTGTTGGAGTCGCTCCACGCGATGAGGGCCAGCAGCACCGCGCCGCAGTCCACATTGAACAGCACGCGGTGGATGGGCTCGATTTCAATGGCCGGGGAGTGGATGTTGCACACCTCGGCAAGGCACCACCGGGCCGGGTGGTGTTCCCGCTGCTCCGGGGTCAGGGTGGGCTTCAGCTCCTCCCAGCAGGCCTTGGCGGAAGCCAGCGAGTGATTGCCATCGCCGACGGCCAGCGTCAGCGGCGCGGCCCCCTTGGCCTCCGGGTATTTGGCGTCAAAGGCTTTCTGACTGCCCAGTTGCTGCAAGGCGGCGTCGATCTGGGCCAGCAGCGCCGGGTCCTCCACGGCCCAGCCCGCAATGTGGCCGCCGCCCAGCATCAGTTCGCCCTCGTAGACTTTGCGCAGCTGCGCCTTTTTCTCACCGATGGGCTCGATGAGGGTGCAGTCCGGGTCGTCGGCCAGCATCATGATGTGGGGCGTTTCGAGGCTGGCCCCCCGCCGGACGGCCATCCGGGGCGGGATGCGGCTCTCCACCGTGTGCTCGCTGGGGCGGATGTCCGCCTTGGCGCCCTCGGCGTAGCTGTAGGCTTCGAGGTCGATCTTGCCCACGAGGCCCTGCCGCACCCGGCCGCTCTGCTCGGTGCGCTCCACGTAGATGAAGCCGTCCACAGCGCGGGTCAGCACCGACTGGGTGTATTCGTCCATGGCCGCATGGATCGTTTCGATCTTCCGGGGGACATCCTCGTCTTCCAGATACACTTCCGGCAGGATCAGGTTCAGCGCACTGGGTGAACCTGCCGCTGCCCATTCCGCCTTTTCCCAATAGGAGCGGTCGCTGGTGAACTGGTCACAGGCCACGCAGCCCCACTGCTCCAGTTTGATCTGCTCCGACGGCAGCAGGATATGTGCCGGGGAAAAGCAGGATGTTTTTTTCATATCACATTCCTCCCTCTCATGAAAGGGTTTCGCAGGTTCATTCAAAAATTCCAGCCGTCGGGTCCCACACGACGACATGTTCCGCACCCGCCTCGGTCTGGCTCTGGATAAGAGCGGTGTGCTCCTCGTCGGCCATGGTGGAAGCCGAGGGCACCCGCACCAGCAGGTTCTTCACGCCCAGCTCCACCGCCGGGACGCCCAGCGTCGGGGAGGTGCCGGTCACCTCGGCCAGTGTATAGCTGTACCAGAGGGTCACGCTGCCGCCGAAACGCTGTTCCCACGCGGTGATGTCTGCCGTCAGCTGGTCGGCGCGGCCCACACCGTTGGTGGAGCCGTAGTCCTGCTTGCTGCTGGTAGAGGAGGGGAACTGGACATTTTCCAGCACGATCTGGTCAAAGCCCGCCGTGTGCAGCTCGTCGATGAGGTCGCCAATGTACTGCACCGCCTCGGCGGCATAGGGGTTCAGCCACGGATTACCGCCAGCGGACGCCTTGTTGTCCAGCCAGAGGTACTCCTGATTCTTATACCGGATGGCCATGGCGTGATCCACGCGGGCACCGGCAGGGTCCCGGAAGGCGGCAAGCTTCGCCACCGGGATCAGGCCCTCGTCCTTGAAGATGGAGGCCACCTTGGCCGGGTCCACCGTCACGCCGGCAGGGCTGGCCGCTGCGGCGGGCACCTGCGAAGCGTAATAGACGGCACCGGCGGCATCCTTCAGGGTGACGACCGCGTACTTTGCGCCCTGCGCAGCGAGCTGCTGGGCTGCGGCGCGGATGGCGGCATCATCGGTCAGGGTCGTGAGGTCGGCCTCTGCCCAAGCGCCCTCCACGATGGCGGTGCCGTCCACAGCGGGGGTCACCACCTCCGGCTGGGCCTCCGAAGAAGCTGCCGGTTCCTCCGCCACGGACGACGCCGTGCTCTCGGCTGCCGACGAAGCGCTCCCGCCCGCCGGGGAGGAGGCGGAAAGATCCCGGTTGCGCACGACGGTGTACCACGTATGGGTCGCCCAGTCCAGCACATGCGGCGCGGCCACCCATGCAGCGGCCAGCACCACGAGGACCAGCACCGCGATGCCAATGCCCTTTTTCACCCGCATCTCGCGGCTGTAAAAGCTGCGCCGGTAGCGCTTGACCTTCTGGCGTTTTGGATATTTTGCCATAATGAACCACCCTCCCTTGGGGTCTTTACAAGATCACGGAATGGCCGGTAAAGCCATAGATGGCCAGCGCCAGCACACCGATGTAGATCAGCGTGATGGGCAAGCCGCGAAACGCTTCCGGGATGGCCCGGCTGCGCAGACGATTCTGGGCTTCCGTCACCAGCATGACGGCCAGCAGATAGCCGAGGCCGCTGCCAAGGCCGAAGCCGATGGACTGTTCCAGCGTAAAGCTCTGGGTGCGCTCGACCAGAACGGTGCCCAGCACGCCGCTGTTCACGGCGGCGATGGGCAGGATGCGGATGAGCTGGCCGCTGCGCGGGCCCTTGGCCAGCTTCAGGACCACCAGCTCAAACAGGCAGACCACCGCGATGCACGCAAGGTACACCACCGGGCGAAGCTGGGCGCGGTTGGGCAGCGGGGCGAGGAGGCGGCCCGCATAAAAGGCCAGCGGAGCCACCAGTACCTGCGTGATGCAGAGCATCAGCGCGAACCACCAGCTGCTGGTCCGCTTGTCGCCGACCAGTTGGACAAGGCGGGAAACGCCGAGGCCGCGGGTGAAGATGGCATTCTGGGCAAAGATGGCCAGCACCGCGTAGCTGAAGAACACGCCCACAAGATGCAGCACTTCGCTCATTCTTTCTCCTCCTTCCCGCTCTCTTGGCTCTGGGGATGCACGGCCAGATAGCCGCGCGCCTCATTTTTCAGGTATTCGCGCTGTTTGCGGGCCAGCGCACGCCAGACGGCGCACACCACGCCCAGCACGATGAAGCCGCCCGCCGGCATACTGGCCATGGGCAGGATGGAGCGGCTCAGCTCCACGCCGAACACGGTGCCGAAGGCCAGCCACTCGCGGACGCAGCCAAGGATCAGCAGGAGCAGCGCGTAGCCCAGCGTGATGCGCAGACCTTTCGAGACAGCCTTATGCATGGACTCCTGCACCCGGCCAAACCGGTAGGTCAGCAGCGGCTCCACCACCAGCATGGGCAGGTAGACGCCCATCGTCAGCAAGTCGGTGCCGAACAGCATGTTCAGGATGGGGTAGGCGGCGAGGTAGACCACCGCCGCACTGCCGCTGTACACAAAGGCACGGGGCAGCAGCTTCTTTTCCAGCTCCTCCGGCTCCGGGCGCTCGTCCCGCAGCGGGCACAGGCGGCTCAGAAGGCACGCCAGCATCCGGGAAGGCGTCAGCAGCAGAGCCACGGCCACCGCCAGCATCGCGGCGTTTTTGCCCGAAGTGGCAAGGACCACCAGCGGAGCCAGACCCATGCCCTGCATCACGACAGGGTTGTTTTTGAAAATGCGGTCATGGTGCGCGAACTTTTCAGGGTCGCGCGCGATCGCTTCGGCAATATGACGTCTCATTCCGCATCCTCCTTCCGGTTCAGCAGCCGATAGAGGCGGGTCTCGGTGCGGTCCAGCCAGCCGGAAATGCTGTTGACCGTAAGCAGCGCAAAGCAGACGCCCGTATCATAGACGCCGAAATAGCGGAACCCCATGGTCGCGGCACCCACCAGCACGCCGTACAGGATGCGGCCGATGCGGTGGTGGGCGCAGGTGTAGGGCTCGTTGAGCAGGAACACCGCGCTGAAGAGCATCGCGCCGGTCAGCAGCTCGTCCCGCACACACTGCAAACGGGAGAGCAGACCTGCCGCGAAAGAGGCGTCCATCAAACCCACCTGACGGGGGAAGAAGAAGGCAATGAGGGCGCTCGTCACCAAGAAACTGACGGTCGCGCTCAGGCGGGTATCCTTCTGCAGCCAGAGGAAGAACCCGCACGCCAAGATCACCAGCGCAGCACCGGTGCCCATGGGGGCGGCGTACTCGCCCAGCCCCAGCGACAGGGAGCCGATGTTCAGGATGCCGCCGCTGCGCAGAGTCTGGGAGACGGTGTCAGACACCGGCACACCGGGAGCGTCCCACAGCGGGATGTTCGTGTAGGGCTGCGGGTAGCGGAACACCTGTTCCGGCCACGACACCGCCGCCACCGTGTAGCCGACAGCCGCCGGATTGAAAGGATAGCTGCCGTAGCCGCCGAAGACCTCCTTGCCGATAAGGACACCGGCCAGCACGGCGGCGATGAGGACGTACCAGTCCACCGTCACCGGCATCAGCAGCGCGATGAGGAGGGCAAAGCTCTCGTTGGAGCAGTCCTTGGGTTGGTAGACGCGGCGGCGGAGCAGCGACACCAGACGGTCGCAGAGGTTACCGGTCAGCAGGGCCGCGCCGCAGAGCAGCAGCGGCCGCAGCCCGTACAGAAAGCAGGACACGCACAGCAGCGGCACCACCATCCAGCAGAGGTGCTTGTAGTAATGGCCGGTCTTGGCCAGCTCCCGCTCCTGCGCACGGATCAAAGTTTCATCCATGGTGCGGCTCCTCTCACAGAGCGGCCAGACGGCGCACAGCGGCCGCCGGGTCGGCTGCGCCGAAGACGGCGCTGCCCGCCACGAGGATGTCGGCCCCCGCTTCCACGCAGAGGGGCGCGGTGGTGTCGTCCACACCGCCGTCCACTTCCAGCAGGAAGTGAGCGTTGCGCTTGGCCCGCTCTTCCCGCAGCCAGCGCAGCTTTTCCAGCGCCGAGGGCATGAACTTCTGCCCGCCAAAACCCGGCTCCACGCTCATCACCAGCACAAGGTCCAGCTGGTCGAGGTAGGGGCTGAGCGCCTCCGGGGCGGTGCCCGGCTTGATGGTCAGGCCCACCTTGCAGCCCTGCGCCTTGATGGCGTCGATGGTGGCTTGGATGTCGTCCTCGCATTCGAGGTGGAAGTTCTGCAAGGTGGCACCGGCCTTGGCGAAGGGTTCCGCGTAGGCCAGCGGATGACTGATCATCAGGTGGACATCGTAGAAGGCGGCGGGCATCCCCTTGTGGAGGCTTTTCAGCACCGGCACGCCGAAGCTGATGTTCGGCACAAAGTGGCCGTCCATCACGTCGTAGTGCAGCATCTGCGCTCCGGCGTCCAGAACCATCTGGCAGTCGGCACCCAGCTTGGTAAAATCAGCCGAAAGGATCGAAGGACTTACAATCGTCATATTCGTTTGTACTCTCCGTTATTTTTACGAAAAATTTTGCTATTTGGCCCGGTTCTGTCGCTCCTGTGCAGACAGAATTCAGGGTAGACATAGCTATTTTTATTTTACATGAAAACACGCAAAAAATCAAACCCACAGCCGTGTTTTTCACGGAAAAGACGCAAAAATCCATTTCACGGCCCCGGCAATACAAAAAGCAGCCAAGCCGCTCCCGGATGCGGAGCAGCCTGACTGCGCAGATTTTAATCCACCGGTTTCATGCTGGCGGGGTCTTCCACCGGCACCGGGCGGCCCGATTCGTCCGGCAGACGCTTGATCTCACCGGGGTTGGGCGGGCAGGTGGGCAGGGTGAAGACGAACTGGCACCACTCGCCCTGCTGGCTCTCGACCCGGATCTGGCCGCCGGACAGGTTGACCAGCACCTTGCAGATATTCAGGCCGAGGCCCGCGCCCCGCGCATGGAGCCCGCGGGACTTGTCTTCCTTATAGAAGCGCTGGAACACATGGGGCAGCGCCTCCGGGCTGATGCCCTGCCCGGAGTTCCAGATGGAAACTTCCACCTCCGGGCCCAGCTTCTCGACCTTGAACTTAATGGTCCCGCCCGCCGGGGTGAACTTGATGGCGTTATCCAGCAGGTTGTACGCGACCTGATGGATCAGATCCGGGTCGGCGTAGACGAGAACTTTCTCGTCCATGGTCAGGCCCTCCAGCTCGATCATGCCGTCGTTGATCCGCTGCTCGGCCGAAAGAGCCACGCCGGTCAGGGTCTCCCAGATGTTGAACATCCGGGCGTTGACCTGATACTCGCCGCTCTCCAGCTTGGACAGATCCAGCATGTTCTGGATCAGCCGGGCAAGGCGGCCCGTCTCCTCCGAGACGAGCTGCAAATAGTGGTTCTGCATATCGGGCGGGATGGTCCCGTCCAGAATGCCGTCGATGAAGCCCTTGATGGTGGTCATCGGGGTGCGCAGCTCGTGGGCGATGTTTCCCATGAACTGCCCACGGGAGTTGTCGTTGGACTGGATGTTCTCCGCCATCCGGTTGAAGGTGTTGGCCAGATCGGCCACCTCGCCTTCGCCCTCCACGCCCTCGACCCGGACGGAGAAATCGCCCCCGCCGAACCGCTGGGCCGCATCGGTGATCTTCTGGAGCGGGTCGGTGAGCCGCCGCATCAGGAAGGAGGTCACCACGCTGGCGCAGAGCAGCATGATGCAGGCCGAGAAGAAGAAGTTCGACCCGAACTCTTGCTTGAAGGCCGTCAGCCGTGCGCCGGAGGAGCAGAGGAACAGATACCCGCTGCACACGCCCTGCGCATCCCGCGTCTGCCGGACGGAGACGTAGCTCTTTTCGGTCAGCACGCCGTCCAGCGTGCTCAGCACATGGTAGGGCTTATCCTCCCCCACCTTGGCTATCAGCTCTTCGGGCACCGTCTCCTTGGCCAGCAGCTCCGGATTGGACGTGATGAGAACGCTGCCGTCCTCATCGGTGAAAAAGAGGTAGGCCTCCGCGCTCTCGCCGATGATCACCAGCTTGTCGCTCAGTGCGGCCAGCTCGTCGCCGCCGGGCAGCGCCGCCTGCTGCACCACGTAGTCCGCCGCCCGCTGGGTGACCTCGGCCACGCTGTCCAGCGCCTCGTAGCGCTCCTGCGCGAAATAGCGGTTGAACAGGACCCATTCCGAGAATCCCATCACCGCCGTGCCCAGCACCAGAAGGGTCGCCACCATCGAAAAGAAGGTGACGGAAATACTTTTGCGCATTACTGACGCACCTCGAACTTATAGCCCACGCCCCAGACGGTCTTCAGCTCCCACTTGTCGGAAGCGCCGGACAGCTTCTCGCGCAGACGCTTGACGTGGACATCGATGGTGCGGCTGTCGCCGTAATACTCGAAGCCCCAGACCTCGTCCAGAAGCTGATCGCGGGTGTAGACCCGGTTGGGGTGAGATGCCAGACAGTTGAGCAGCTCCAGCTCCTTGGGGGGAGCCTCCACCACCTTGCCCTTGACCCGCAGCTCGTAGCTGTTCATATCCAGCCGGAGGTTGTCGAACTCGATGACGCCCTCTTTCGTCTCGGTCTGGGTGGAAGCGGTGCAGCGGCGCAGCACCGCCTTGATACGGGCCACGACCTCTTTTGCATCGAAGGGCTTGACCATATAATCGTCGGCGCCCAGTTCAAGGCCCAGCACCTTATCGAAGGTCTCGCCCTTGGCCGTCAGCATCATGACGGGGGTGTTGCCCAGCTTGCGGATACGGCGGCAGACTTCCAGACCGTCCATCTTGGGCATCATCACATCCAGCAGCACCATGTCGGGCTTGACCTGATTGAACTTGTCCAGCCCCTCTTCGCCGTCGTTGGCGATGGTGACCTGATAGCCCTCCTTGGTCAGATAGAGCCGCAGCAGCTCGCAGATATTCACGTCGTCATCCACGACAAGGATCTTTTCGTTTGCCATGAGTGTTCCTCCTGTATCTCGACTCGTTCGTCGTTTGTGATCGTCTCTTAAAAAGCGTCCCACGCACCGGGACGGCTGTTTTCAATGAATGCCTATCTTCTATTATACGGAACAGTTATGACAAAATAAAGAAGGTTTTGTATGATTTTTCACATTTCTGGTGCCAAAAAAGCGGCACCAACATGGTTTTGTTCCGTCTTCTTCCTCAAAATTATGGCCGCTCATGGATCAAGAAAAGATTTCTCTTTCCATCAGCGGCCATTCTTTTTTACCAGATTATTCGCAACTTTTTATCGGCAAAATTCAATTTTACGCATTTCAAAATTTGATTTCTTGCCGATAAAATGGTATAATTATTTTACTGGGAGGTGTTTATATGAAGTATCTTTCTGTCGCTGATACGGCAAAATCATGGAATGTTTCAGAGCGCACTGTCCGCAACTACTGTGCTACCGGCAAGATTCCGGGGGCAGTCCTTATCGGCAAGACATGGAACATTCCGCAGGATGCAGAGCGTCCAGAACGTATCAACAAAAAGCAACAAGCACCTCGTACTCTGCTTACTGTTTTACAGGATGAAATGGCCGGACATGTCAAAGGTGGTATCTACCACAAAATCCAGATCGACCTTACCTATAACTCCAATCATATTGAGGGTAGCCGCCTGACCCATGACCAGACACGGTATATCTACGAAACCAACACCATCGGCATGGAGAACGGTGTTATCAATGTAGATGATGTAGTCGAAACAGCCAATCACTTCAAGTGCATCGATATGGTCATCCGAGATGCCAAGAAGCCCATCAGCGAAGCTCTGATCAAAAAGCTGCACTTCACCCTAAAAAGCGGCACCAGCGATTCCCGCAAGGACTGGTTCGCCGTTGGCGAATACAAAAAACTTCCGAACGAAGTCGGTGGCAGAAGCACCACTGCGCCAGAACTGGTTGCCCCACAGATGAAAGAGCTCTTATCTGCGTACAATCAAAATTCTGCCAAGTCGCTGGAAGACCTGCTGGAATTTCACTATTCCTTTGAATCCATCCATCCGTTCCAAGATGGAAATGGCCGTGTCGGGCGGCTGTTGCTCTTCAAGGAGTGTCTGCGGAACAACATCGTGCCATTCATTATTACGGATGACCTCAAAATGTTCTACTATCGGGGGCTCCATGAGTGGAAGTCGGAGCAAGGATATCTGCTGGATACCTGCCTGACCGCGCAGGATCAGTTCAAAGCGGTCATGGATTATTTCCGGATCCCCTACTGACACTTTTGCAAAACGAACCCACCGAAGCTTTTTCTACCTCTTGCGCTCCCTTCCCGCTTTGCGTATAATGATAGATGTATTGTTATGTTCTGGACCCTCTCCGTCACGGCCCTGCCGTGCCGCCTCTCCCGAAGGGCGAGGTCTGAGTGGTTTTATAGATCGAGAACGTGTAAGGAGCGTATTTGATATGAAATTAGGTATCGTAATTCAGCAGCCTATTTTCATATCTCCTTATATCTCTATGTAACCCCGCAAACCTGCATGGTTACTGCATTTCTCAAAATCGCAACTCTATAAAGAAGCACATAATTTCATATACTTTAATGCAATTTGGGCGTAGAAATGGGCGTAGATTGAGTAATCGAAATCAGAGTCCAACGCACATTTAATCAGCAGTTGCTACATTTTACGGTTTCTACGGTTGCTTCCCAAATGGCATTTTAACCCAACGCGAAAATTGAAGATACGTTATTGCAACCGCATGAGCGGCGTTTCTCAAATCCCTTGCCGGGAGAAAAGGAACGCCGCTTTTTTCATGCCCTCATGTTACGCAATAGGGACGAAAAACGCCTTGATTTACGCGGCTTCCAGAGTGCAAAACGAGCAAGGTAAAGGAAAGATACCTTTCCCCTTAAAATCGTCGTTCTACTGCGTAACAAATCCACAGCAAAGGAGTGATGAAGCTATGGCAGTTTTCCGCGTGGAACGCAACAAGGGCTACACCGTAATGAGCAACCACCATCTACGCAACAAGGAACTTTCCCTAAAAGCGAAAGGGCTTTTGTCGCAGATGTTATCCCTGCCGGAAGATTGGGACTACACCCTTGCAGGGCTGTCCCATATCAACCGGGAAAGTATCGACGCGATCCGCACCGCCGTATGGGAGCTGGAAAAAGCCGGATATATCACAAGGCGGCAGGGACGCGACGCAAAGGGCAAAATGGCAGCGATTGAGTACACCATCTACGAGCAGCCACAGCCCCCGTTATTGGAAAACCCGATGTTGGAAAATCCAACTACGGATAGCCCGATGTTGGAAAATCCGACGACGGAAAATCCAATGCAATTAAATAAAGATATACAAAGAACTGACTTACCAAAAAAAGATAAATCAAATACGGATTTATCAATTACCCATTCCATTCCTATCCTTTCCCCTAACCCCTCTCCTTTTGAGGACGACGCGGCAGAGCCGCAGGAAAGGAAGCGAAAGGAAACGGAAATGCAGAGTGCATTTGAGATTTACAAGGAAATCATCAAAGAGAATATCAGCTATGATCTTCTCAAACAGGATATGCCCTACGATTGTGACAGGTTAGATGAAATCGTTGATCTCATTCTTGAAACGGTCTGCACCCGAAGAAAAACAATCCGTATTGCCGGGGACGATTATCCCGCCGAGCTTGTAAAAGCAAAGTTTATGAAGCTGGACAGCGAACATATCCGCTTTGTCCTTGACTGTATGCAGAAGAACACAACGAAAATCCGCAATATCAAGCAGTATTTACGGGCGGTGCTGTTCAATGCCCCGTCTACCATCGACAACTATTACACTTCCCTTGTCGCTCACGATATGGCAAGCGGCGCACTTGCACCGAGAAAACCGAAGTTTGGCGACCCCGATTATTATTCCTGCAACGAAAACGAAAGCCTGTAAAAACCAAAAGGAGGACGATTATATGAAACAGGGAGCTTTGATTTTCGATGAACTGACTGACCGTTACGAGATTCGCTTTGACCTTGCCGATTACTACGGCGGCTTGCATTGCGGCGACTGCTTGGAGGTATTCACGGGCGGCAAGTGGAAGCCTACCCGCATGGAATACGGGGACAACTGGTATCTTGTGGGTATTCGCGCCGAAGATTTGAACGGGCTGCGGGTGCGGATTTAAGCGGGGCGACGTGAAGAACGGACGCCCTGTTTTTATGCCCAGAAGCGGCGTACCACCCTAACATTTTTACGATTACCGGGAAAGGAGGACGGTAAATGCAAGATGAAGTAAACGAAAAAGTGGTTGCTTTATCCATTAAGACCTCAAAGCTGACCGCCGAAGTGCTGCAAAAAGCCATGAAAGCGGTTTTAGCCAAAGGCAAACAGCAACTTTCCAAAGCCCCGCATGGAAAAATCACTATGCGGCAGCTTATGAAACCGGGCGAAAAGGTAACGAATATCGAAATCACAGACGCAAATATTAAAGCCTTTGACCCTATCGCAAAGAAAAACGGGCTTGATTACAACGTCAAGCGGATAGAAAACGGGAAACCACCTACTTACCTTGTTTCCTTTCGCGGCAAGGATATTGACGTTATGACAGAAGCGTTTCGGGAGTTTTCCGCAAAGAAGCTCTCACGGGAGCAAAAGCCATCTATCCGTAAAGCGTTGGCGGCGTTCCGGGAAGCAGCGAAGCAGCTTAACGCAAACCGTCAAAAGACAAAACACAAAGACAGGGGGATTGAGTTATGAAGCCGGAAATTAAGAAACTGCTTATTCTCAACGCCCCGTATCTGATCTTTGTATATCTCTTTGATAAAGTCGGACAGGCGGCGCGGCTTGCCCCCGGCGCAGATATGAGCGCAAAGCTCCTGTCTATCGGGGACGGATTTGCCGCCGCTTTTTCAAACGCGCTGCCGAGCTTACACCCCATTGACCTGTTGATCGGGATTGCAGGCGCGGCAATTATCCGGCTTGCCGTTTATGTGAAAGGCAAGAACGCGAAGAAATACCGCAAGGGCATGGAGTACGGTTCTGCCCGATGGGGAAAAGCCGAGGACATTAAGCCATACATTGACCCGGATTTTCAAAACAATGTGCTGCTCACACAGACGGAACGGCTGACGATGAACAGCCGCCCGAAGCAGCCGAAATACGCAAGGAATAAAAATATCCTTGTAATCGGCGGTTCGGGTAGCGGCAAGACGAGATTTTTCGTCAAACCAAACCTTATGCAAATGCACAGCAGCTACGTTGTAACCGACCCGAAAGGCACCGTTTTAATTGAGTGCGGGAAGCTCTTGCAGCGCGGCGGGTATAAGATAAAAGTGCTGAACACCATCAATTTTCAGAAATCCATGCGTTACAATCCCTTTGTGTATATCCGCAGCGAGAAAGACATTTTGAAGCTGGTAAATACCATTATCGCAAATACCAAAGGCGACGGGGAGAAATCCGGCGAGGATTTTTGGGTAAAATCGGAACGGCTCTTTTATTGCGCTCTGATCGGCTATATCTACTACGAAGCCCCAGAAGCGGAAAAGAATTTTACGACGCTGCTTGAAATGATAAATGCGTCGGAAGCCCGTGAGGACGACCCCGAATTTCAAAGCCCGGTTGACCTCATGTTTGAACGGCTGGAAGAAAAAGACCCGGAACATTTTGCGGTGCGCCAGTACAAAAAATTCCTGCTCTCGGCGGGGAAAACACGCAGTTCGATACTTATTTCTTGTGGCGCGAGATTGGCACCTTTTGACATACGGGAATTGCGCGAGTTGATGGAAACCGACGAAATGGAGCTTGATACCATAGGCGACAGAAAGACCGCCCTTTTCGTTATCATCTCTGATACGGACGACACCTTTAATTTTGTGGTATCAATCCTTTACACGCAGCTTTTCAACCTGTTATGCGACAAAGCCGATGATGTGTACGGCGGGCGGCTTCCCGTTCATGTGCGCTGCTTATTGGACGAGTTCGCCAACATCGGACAAATCCCGAAGTTTGAAAAGCTCATTGCCACGATCCGCAGCCGGGAAATCTCCGCTTCTATCATTCTGCAAAGCCAATCGCAGCTAAAAGCAATTTACAAGGACAATGCCGATACCATTGTCGGCAACTGCGACACGACCCTTTTCCTCGGCGGCAAGGAAAAAACCACCCTCAAAGAAATATCGGAAATCTTGGGGAAAGAAACGATTGACAGCTTTAACACCTCGGAAACACGGGGACGGGAGCTGTCCCACGGTCTAAACTTTCAAAAGCTCGGCAAAGAGCTTATGACGCAGGACGAAATCGCCGTAATGGACGGTGGAAAATGTATCTTGCAGCTACGCGGAGTGCGTCCGTTTTTCTCGGATAAGTACGATATTACAAAGCACCCGAATTACAAGTATCTTTCCGATTATGACAAGAAAAACGCCTTTGACATGGAAAAGCACTTGCGCCGCCGCCCTGTGCTTGTAAAGCCCGATGAAACTTTTGACTGTTATGAGATCGACACAGCCGATTTACAGGAGGACTCGCCATGAACCGACGTATCAGAAAGAAAAAAGAAAAGCAGCGGCAAGAAATGATAAACCATCTTGCGGCGGCATTGGTAGAACTCAAAGAAACTGTTGACGCGGCAGAAAAGGCATATTGGCGGCAATGGGCAGAAGAAAGCACGCGGCAGTTTGTAGAAACTGTTTTCCGCCATTGTGAACGCAAATACGGAAGAAAGGAGGGATTGACGCAATCCAGTGTGTAAATATGGGCTATGAGATACGCGCCCCTACCTGTAAGCAATATATCTCTTTCCTCATGCGGTAGCCGAAAAGACTACCGCTATTTTTTTGCCCGAAACACAACACAATCATATTTTTATCGCCGCACAATGCGGCAGAAAGTGAGGTAATATGGAATTTTTCAATCAGGCGGTTACTGTACTGCAAACCCTCGTTATCGCGCTCGGTGCTGGTCTTGGTATCTGGGGCGTGATTAACTTGCTCGAAGGGTACGGGAACGATAACCGTGCGATGCGTTCCTGACTGAAAAGGTCAGGCACAAGTTGAAGGACTAAAGAAGTCCAGAATCTTGGAGAACTGATATTTCGATGGATGAAATGAGGGAGTAACGTCCCGAAGCGTCCACACTGATACTCCGACTGGCATAGGCGCGCAACCGCCGATTGTCAGAAGCTCGGTGAAGTCGGCAGAAAGATGTCGTAGTTCTGGCCGCAAGGTCAGAGCCGAAAGCTGTCCAGAGGTGGACGGTGCATCGGATATGCCGGGTGTCAGCCGCCCATGGTTAGTATGTATGGAAATACTGACGAACTTCTGAATGTACAAGTCTAAACGTTGATACCATCGAAATGGTGGTACTCCTTATATGGAGGTATTCGTGGATGAGTAAGAATGGTTGTTATGAAAGTCCATGTGCCGTTACAGGCGGCACGATTCGGAAAGAATTGAATACAGGCTTAGAGGAAGAACCTAAAGGTGGCCCATGATAGAAATATCGGAACGCAGGAAGCTGAAAACATTTAGCCTGTTGCAAGGCTGTGAGATGGTGGATGGGAATACCTTCGTGAGAGGGCAATAACCATTCTTTGTTTCAGTGAAAGTAGTGGCGTAGTACCTGTGAAACCGTGAAAAAGTAAGCGGTGGAGGGAAGGCCACAAGTCGAATTCAGTGAAAGTAACATCAAGATACAACAAACACAGCTTCGAGTAAGACTAAGAAAATCCAACCCGAAAGGAGAGGATGCCTGTGTTGACTTCGGAGCGGCGAGAAAAGAAGCAAGGAAAAATCCGAAACTCGGAATACTACGGCATGGAATCCATCTTTGATACGTTGTATGCGGAAAGCAGGAATGGCAAAACATTCAATCACCTCATGGCAATCATTGAGAGTGAAGAAAACATTAAACTGGCATACCGAACTATCAAAAGGAACCATGGAAGTAAAACGCCGGGTGTAGATAAGAAGACAATACGAAATCTCGCAAAATTAAGCGAGGATGAGTATGTCCGCCTTGTAAAGAAGAAATTCAGTAATTACCATCCTCGCCCAGTAAGGCGTGAGGAAATACCAAAGGATAATGGGAAAACCAGACCACTGGGGATTCCGGCAATCTCAGACCGTATCGTGCAGCAATGTATATTGCAAGTCATGGAGCCAATCTGCGAAGCGAAGTTCAGTGAAAATTCTAACGGATTTCGCCCAAATCGCTCCGCCGAAACTGCCATTGCACAGTGTTGCAGGTTGATTCAGGTACAACACCTGTACCATGTAGTAGACCTTGACATTAAAGGCTTCTTCGACAATATCAATCACACAAAGCTGATACGGCAAATATGGTCACTTGGTATTCGGGATAAGAAACTGCTGTGCATTATAAAACAGATGCTAAAAGCC
>NZ_PRLC01000045.1 GCF_003287455.1 Faecalibacterium hattorii
TGAACTGCACCCTATTTGTTAGACAGTATGGTATACTGTTTAGGAAATGGGGTGTTTTTGTATGCCAAAGGGACAACGAAAGTACAACGGAACGCAGAAGGTAGAAATCATTAAACGAATCCACAGAGAAAACCTGAGCTTTAAGGGAGCGTCCAGAGAATATGGCATTTCGGACCGTACACTCAGGGACTGGGAGCGCATTTATTGGGAGGAGGGAGAAGAAGCACTTCTGTTAGAGCGTCGAGGACGATCCTGTGCCGCCAGTGGGACGCAGAAAGGTCGGAAGCCAAAGCTGGATAAGCAAGTAGAAGAAGATCTTATTGCAGAAAATCAGCGACTTCGGATGGAAATCGACTACTTAAAAAAATTGAATGCCTTGGTGCTGGAAGAGGAACGCCAAAACAGAAAGCACAAGTAGTTCAGGAACTAAGGCAGAAATACCCTCTGAAAGCACTGCTGCAACTTGCCGGACTTCCTCGCAGCACGTTCTACTACTATCTGCACCAGTCTCAGAATCCTGCCAAATACCAGATGGTAAAGGAACAGATTGTTATAATCTTCAACGAGAACAAAAAACGATACGGATACCGCAGAATCACAAAAGAACTGCATAACAACGATATTTGTGTGAACCACAAGACGGTTCGGAAACTCATGAAGCAGCTTGGTTTAGTCTGTCAGGTTCGTGCAAAAAGGAAGTACAGTTCTTACAAAGGCGAAGTTGGAGAAGTAGCTCCAAACCTACTGGAACGGCATTTCAAGACAAACCAGCCGAATCGGAAATGGGTCACAGATGTTACCGAGTTCAAAGTGAACGACCAGAAACTCTACCTGTCTCCAATTCTTGATTTGTTCAATGGCGAAGTTATCAGCTACAATCTGAGCCGCCATCCGAACTTTAAGCAAATCATGGATATGCTGGAAGGTGCTTTTCAAAAGCTGCCGGACAAAGTTGACAATCTGATTCTGCATTCGGATCAGGGCTGGCAATACCAGATGAAGTCCTACCAGAATCTACTGAAAGCAAAAGGAATTACGCAAAGTATGTCTCGGAAAGCCACTTGTCTGGACAATGCTGTTGCCGAGAACTTCTTCGGACTGCTCAAGACGGAACTGTTCTATCTGGAAAAATTTGATTCCATTGACCAGCTTGAAAAGGCTATTGTCGATTACATCGACTATTACAACAACCGCCGAATTAAATTAAAACTAAACGGCCTGAGCCCTGTGCAGTACAGGATTCAGACCGTTGGGGCCGCTTAATTTGATTTTTGTCTAACTTTTGGGGTTCATTTCA
>NZ_PRLC01000008.1 GCF_003287455.1 Faecalibacterium hattorii
TGTTTACCGTGTTTTTCCAACACGAAAATAGGTTCCGTTACAAGTTTTTCGATATTGTTCAATTTTCAAGGTCCTGTGAGCGCCTCAGCCTTTCGGCTGACGACTCGATTATTTTATCACAGAAGTGATTTTTTGTCAAGCTCTTTTTTTCGAAGCTGTCGAACTTCCTGAACTTGGAGCGTCCCGAAACCTCTCAAATCTCTTTGGTGTTTCTTGACGTCTATTGGTTCTTTTCTTCGGCTTCTTGCTGAGGCTTCGGAAGTCATTCTTTTGCCTCAGCGCTTGGCGCTCACATATAGTACCATATTCAAGGGGCTTTGGCAAGTCTTTTTGCAAAGTTTTTTGTCATTTTTTGTTCTTTGTATGCAACAGCCAGTTTTTCGGCATAAACGATCCGAGTTTTGGCTATATTTCAGGTTTCTTCCTATTTATATATAGAAAACTCCCGGCAGCACACACCGCCGGGAGTTCGAGTCTCAATTCATTTCTTCTTGTTTTACCTGCCGCAGAGTCAGCCAGACGGCTGCTGCCAACATGGGCAGCATTCCGATCAAACCAATGGGCGTCGGGCCCAGCACATTATAGTAGGCATCTGCCGGGTAGGTCAACACCGTAAACAAAGCTGCCACCGCATTGAACGCCCCATGCGCGATGGCTGACACCCAGATGCAGCCGGTCTTTTCGTAGAGCCAATCCAGCAGGGTGTTCAGTGCAAAGCAGACCACGCACCACACCACAAGGCCCAGCACCGGGGCGCCCAGATAATTGGTGCCATATTCATAGCCGGTGAGCAGCATGATAGGCCAATGCCACACGCCCCAGATGACGCCGCCCAGCAGACGGCCATTGAGCAGACCGAAGCGTTCCTTGAGCTGGGGCATCATATATCCGCGCCAGCCCGCTTCTTCCCCTACTGCAAACAGCATATTGATGGGCGGGGCCAGCGTGATCGCGAACAGACCCGTTTCCAGCATGTAGCTGAGGCTGGATACACCCAACTGGCTGCGCAGAGTCTCGGCATCCATCTCGCCTCCGTAGGCTGTCACCAGCCAGCTTCCGGAGAGGTCCAGCCGGGACGAAAACACTGCAAAGTAGAGCAGCGCCGCCAGTACGGTGAACACCGCCGGGCCAAACCACGCCGCCAGCCAGTAGCGGCGCTTGCCCCGCACTTTCCAGCCGATGCCGGTGGGCTGATGCAGAACAATCCGTTTCGCTGCCAAGACCGCAACAAGCGGGCAGAACATGCTCACGGACAGCAGGGCGCGGTAAACCGCGGCATTGCCGTCCCGCAGGAGCAGCAGACTTCCATACACCTGACACAGCCATGCCAAACCAAAGGCAAGGAGGAAATAGAGTGCAAAGCTCTGTTTTTCTTTCGTACTCATACAAACTTCACCGCCGTTCCGTAAGCAATGACCTCTGCCGCGCCCTGCATGACGCTGGCAGAAGCGTAGCGCATCCCGACCACGGCATCAGCACCCAGCTCCTCCGCATTTTTGACCATGCGGCCAGTGGCGATCTGCCGGGCTTCGGTGAGCATCTCGGCGTAGTCGGTCACTTCGCCTCCTACCAGAGTGCGGAACCCGGCCATAATGTCGTGGCCGAAGTTGCGGCTCTGCACGGTGCTTCCCCGCACCACGCCCAGCGCTTCCAGCTTTTTGCCCGGAACTTCGTTAATAGTTACGATAAGCATCTTCTTCTCCCTTTCCGATCTCCTTGAGTCGATCCACCAGAACCTTCAGCGTTCCTATGATGCACGCCGCCGGGATGCCGAACAGCACCACCAACAGCGGCAGCGGCGGCACATCCTGCGGGTCGACGCAGAACGACCACGCCATGATGCCGATGGTCAGCAGCATGATCGCAGTAAACAATCCGGCTCCCACCAGCGCACCCTTGATGCGCTCGGCTTTCCGGTCCACCTGTTCAATATCCACAAATGTTACCCCCTGTTCCTCTTTTGCGGCAAGGCGCGCCAGCGTCTGCTCCACATCCAGTTCATTGAGGCTGACCGGCTCTTTCTGGAGCAGCGTGCAGAATTCCACTGCTTCGTTGAGGTCGGCGCGGCGGGTGTTCAAGCGTTCCAGCTGGCGGGTCATCCCGTCGGCCAGAGTACACTCTCCCTCCAGCATCTGCCGGATCTCCGCCAGCGGCACGTCCAGCTTGCGCAGCAGCTTGATCCGGCGCAGACGCTCCACATCCGCCGCCGAGTAGCTGCGATATCCATTGCCCGGCTCCCGACCGGGGTGGATGAGCCCTTCTTCCTCGTAAAAACGGATGTTCTTTTTGGTCACGCCCACAGCGGCTTCTACTTCGTTGATCTTCATCGGTTCCGCAGCCTCCTTACACGCTTACTTTACACCCTCCAGAAGGGGGAAGGTCAACAGCTTTTTGAAAAAAATCCCCCAGTCTGCTTCGCAGACAGCCCCCTCGGAGATGGGGCCTGACAAAAGGCTCCCTCTTAGAGGGAGCTGGCGAGCGAATGCGAGACTGAGGGAGTGGATTCAAATTAAAAGTAACATTTGATCTGGAACCGGTCCGCATTGTCCTGCTTTTTTTCCACCACGATGTGCTCATGGTTGAAGTCAAAGTGGACCGGGGTACACAGCTCCGTATTGCGGGTCAGGCGCAGCAGCTCCTGCACCCGCTTTTTCTCCTCCGGCACGTAGAACAGGTAGCTGACGCCCTCCTTCTTGGCGCGGCCGGTGCGGCCGATCCGGTGGGTGTAATGTTCGTTGTCGCCGGGGACATCGTAGTTGATGACGGCATCCACATCCGAGACGTCGATGCCGCGGGCAGCCACATCGGTGGCCACAAGGATGGCCAGCTTGCCGTCCCGGAAGTTCTGCATGATCTGGTTGCGCTCTTTCTGGGAGAGGTCGCCGTGGAGGCAGTCCACCGAGAAGCCGAGGCGGGCCAGCTGGTTGGCCAGCGTGGCGGTGTTGAACTTGGTATCACAGAAGACCATGACCCGCTTATAATGTTCGCCGATGATGATCTGGGCCAGATCGGACAGCTTGTTGCGGCCGGAGGTCTCCAGCATGTACTGGGTGATCTTGGGCTGGCTCTCCTCCTTGGGCTGGACGGTGATTTCCTCGGCGTTCTTCTGGTACAGCCAGCCGATGTCCATCACCTCGCGGCTGATGGTGGCCGAGAACATGGACAGGTGCTTGCGGGCCTTCATCAGTTCGATGATATGGCGGACATCCTTATAGAAGCCCATGTTCAGCATCTCGTCCGCCTCATCGAGGACGATCTGGGTCACATGGGAGAGGTCAATGCTGTGGTGTTTGTAGTGATCCATCAGGCGGCCCGGCGTCGCCACCACGATCTGACACCCTTCTGCGAGGCGTTTGGCCTGTTTTTCCATATTGGCGCCGCCGTATACGCATGCGACCTCCACGCCCGGCATAAAGGCCGTGAGAGCCGCCAGCTCGTCGGCGATCTGCTGGGCCAGCTCACGGGTGGGGGCCATGATGACCGCCTGCGGCACTTTCCGGGCCGGGTCGATCTGCTCCGCCACCGGGATGCCGAAGGCGCAGGTCTTGCCGGTGCCGGTGGGGGCCTTGGCGATGACATCCCGCCCCGCCAGCATGACGGGAATCGTCTTTTCCTGAATCTCAGTCATTTCCGCAAAGCCCATCTGTTCCACAGCCTTGTGGATCGCTTCGCTGCATTGCAATTCACTGTACAGCATGTTCCTTCTCCGTTCCGTTCTGATTTTCTTACAGTATACCATGAAATGCGCCGCTTGTCAGTAACAAAAAGAGCCGTGCTCCGGTTTGGGGGGCACAGCTCTTGGATTTGAGTTCCTATGTAGGAAATCAGGCAGTCTCTTCGACGCTCTTGTCAGCGGCACGGCCGGCTTCGAGCTTCTGCTTGAAACGGCCGCTTGCCTTGAAGCCGGGGATGGAGGTGGACTCCAAACGGCTGGAGACCTTGGTCTTGGGGTTGGTGTAAGCCTTCGGCTTGCGGGGGCGCATCTCGAAACGGCCAAAGCCGGCGATGGTCACCTTCTCATCTGCGCGCAGACAGTCAGCGATCTGGTCAAACAAAGCGTCCATCGTGGTCTCGACCTGCGCTTCGGTAAAGCCGGTCTTGCGTGCCACAGTCTCAATCATCTGGGAACGAGTCATGTTTATCGATATCCTCCTGGAACGTCCAAAAGTAACGTCTTTTGGCAAATTTTGCGTTGTTGATTATAACAAATGCGGCCCTCCATTACGATGGATTGCGCACGAAACGCATCTTTTTGCGCACGAGTTACCTTGAAGCGGTCAATTTTTATGATACAGCGTTGCAATATCCACCAGAGGGATACCCTTCAGGTCATGCTCGCTGCGCAGACATTCCACCAGTGCATTGGCGGTATCCACGGCGGTGATGCAGGGGATGCTCAGCTCCACGGCCTTGCGGCGCAGCCGGACGGAATCGCGCTTGGGGTCGCGGCCCTTGGCGCTGGTGGAGAAGACGTAATCCACCAGACCGCTCTGGAGCAGGTCCACGATGTTAGGCGACTCGCCGGACATATTGCGCACCTCGTTGCAGGGGACCATGTGCTTGTTCAGCCAAGCGCAGGTGCCGGAGGTGCCGTACAACTTATAGCCCATGCTCTTGAGCTTCCACGCGATATCCACGAATTCCGGCTTGTCGCTGTCCTTCACGGTGAAGATGCAGCAAGAGGCCGGGCCGGGGGTCTTGAAGGTGTAGCCCGCGCCGATGAGGCCCTTGAGCAGGGCGTCGTGGAAGTTGGGGGCAATGCCCAGCACCTCGCCGGTAGACTTCATCTCCGGGCCGAACTGGGTATCGACGCCGTGGAGCTTTTCAAAGCTGAACACGGGCACCTTGACGGCCACATAAGGCGCATTGGGGTGCAGACCGGTGCCGTAGCCCATATCGGTGAGCTTCTCGCCGAGGCAGCAACGGACGGCCAGATCCACCATCGGCACGCCGGTGACCTTGGAGATGTAAGGCACAGTGCGGGAGGAGCGGGGGTTGACCTCAATGACATAGACCTTGCCGTTGGAGACCGCGTACTGGACGTTCACCAGACCGGTGACGTGCAGTTCGCGGGCGAAGCGGCCGGTGTAATCCACCATGGTATCGATCTCGGCCTTGGTCAGGTGCTGGGCCGGGTAGACGCAGATGGAGTCGCCGGAGTGGACACCGGTGCGCTCGATCTGCTCCATGACGCCGGGGATCAGGAAGTTTTCACCGTCACAGATGGCGTCCACTTCGCACTCGGTGCCCATGATGTACTTATCCAGCAGGACGGGGTGGTCCATATCCACGTGCTCGGTGATGACGCCCATGTACTCGATGACGTCGGCCTTGGTGTAGGCGACGATCATGTTCTGGCCGCCGAGGACGTAGGAGGGGCGCATCAGGACGGGCAGACCGATCTCATCGGCTGCGGCAAGGGCCTCTTCCAGATTGAAAACGGTGCGGCCGGGGGCGCGGGGGATGTTGCAGCGCTCCAGCAGCTCGTCGAAGCGCTCGCGGTCCTCGGCCTCGTCGATGGCGTCTGCCGGGGTGCCCAGAATGGGCAGACCGATCTCGTCCATGTGCTTGGCCAGCTTGATGGCGGTCTGGCCGCCGAACTGGACCACACAGGCGTCGGGCTTTTCGGTGGCGATGATGTTGTCCACGCTCTCCGGGTTCAGCGGGTCGAAGTAGAGGCGGTCGCCGGTGTCAAAATCGGTGGAGACGGTCTCCGGGTTATTGTTGACGAGGATGGCCTCGCAGCCGTGCTTTTTCAGCGTCCAGACGCAGTGGACCGAGCAGTAGTCGAACTCGATGCCCTGACCGATGCGGATGGGGCCGGAACCGAAGACGAGGACCTTCTTTTTCTTTTCGGGGTTCTGGGCTTCCTTCTCGGCGATGAACGCGGCGGCCTCGTTGTCGCCGTCGTAAGTGGAGTAGAAGTAGGGGGTGTTGGCCGAGAACTCGGCGGCGCAGGTATCGACCATCTTGAAACCGGCGCGGTAGTTCTCGATGGGGAGCTTGTCCACCTGTGCCAGACGCTTGATGGTCTTATCTTGGAAGCCGTACTTCTTGGCTTCCTTGTACTGCTCCACGCTCAGAGTGCCGTTGCACTTGGCCAGACCCTTTTCGAGGTTGGCGAGGTGCTGCATCTTATCGAGGAACCACCAGTCGATCTTGGTGATGTTCCAGATGGTCTGGTGATCGATGCCCCGCTTGAGGGCCTCGTAGACGCAGAAGACGCGCTCGGCATCCTGCACATGCAGATGTGCCACGATCTCGTCATCGGTCAGCTCCTCGAAGGGCTTGTGGGTCAGGGTATCCATGCCCAGCTCAATGGAGGAGACGGCCTTCATCATGGCGGCCTCGAAGCTGTTGCCGATGCTCATGACTTCGCCGGTGGCCATCATCTGCGTGCCCAGAGACTTGTCGGCGTAGACGAACTTATCGAAGGGCCACTTCGGGTACTTGACCACGATGTAGTCCAGCGCGGGCTCGAAGCAGGCGCAGGTCTTGCCGGTGACGTCGTTGGTGATCTCGTCCAGCGTATAGCCGATGGCGATCTTGGTGGCCACCTTGGCGATGGGGTAACCGGTGGCCTTGGAGGCCAGCGCAGAGGAGCGGGACACACGGGGGTTGACCTCGATGACCGCGTAATCGAAGCTGTCGGGCTTCAGGGCGAACTGGCAGTTGCAGCCGCCCTCGATGCCCAGCTCGGTGATGATGTCCAGCGCAGCGGTGCGCAGCATCTGGTACTCGTGGTCGGTCAGGGTTTGGGACGGAGCCACGACCACCGAGTCGCCGGTGTGGATGCCGACGGGATCAAGGTTCTCCATGTTGCAGACGGTGATGACGTTGCCCTTGTGGTCACGCATGACCTCGTACTCGATCTCTTTCCAGCCGGCGATGCACTTTTCCACCAAGATCTGATGGATGGGGGAAAGGCGCAGACCGTTGGTGCCGATCTCGATCAGCTTTTCGCGGGTCTCGCAGATGCCGCCGCCGGTGCCGCCCATGGTGAAGGCCGGGCGGACGATGACCGGATAGCCGATGCGGTCGGCACAGGCCAGTGCGTCCTGCAGCGTCTCCACCACCTCGGAGGGGATGATGGGCTGGTGCAGCTTTTCCATGGTCTCCTTGAACAGCTCCCGGTCCTCGGCGCGGTCGATGGTCTCCGGCTTACAGGCCAGCAGACGGATGCCGGTGCGGTCGAGGTAGCCGGAACGGGCCAGCTCCATGGAGAGGTTCAGACCCATCTGGCCGCCGAGGTTGGGCAGCACAGAGTCCGGCTTTTCGATCTCAAGGATCCGCTCCACCACCTCAAGGGTCATGGGCTCGATGTAAACATGGTCGGCCACGTCCGGGTCGGTCATGATGGTAGCGGGGTTGGAGTTGAGCAGAACGGTCTCGATGCCCTCTGCCTTCAGCGCGCGGCACGCCTGTGTACCAGAGTAGTCAAACTCTGCGGCCTGACCGATGATGATGGGGCCGGAGCCGATGACCAGTACCTTTTTGATTCTGGGGTCCTTAGGCATTTCAGCGTGCCTCCTTTTTTGCAGCTTTGACGTTGTTCAGGAAGCGGTCAAACAGGAACTCGGTGTCCTTGGGGCCGCCGTTTGCTTCCGGGTGGAACTGGACGGTAAAGCAGTTCCACTTCTTGTACTTGATGCCCTCGCAGGTGCCGTCGTTGGCGTTCACCTGTGCCACCTCGCCCATCTCGGCGGGCAGCTCATCCCCCACCACCGCGTAGCCGTGGTTCTGGCTGGTGATGAAGGTGCGGCCGGACTCGAAATCGGTGACGGGCTGGTTGGCGCCGCGGTGGCCGTATTTCAGCTTCATGGTCTTGGCACCGGCGGCCAGCGCAGAGAGCTGGTGGCCGAGGCAGATGCCGAAGGTGGGGATGCCGAGGTCAAAGATGCGGCGCAGGTTCTCGATGACCTCCACCGGTTCGGCGGGGTCGCCGGGGCCGTTGGAGAGCATGATGCCGTCCGGGTTTAGAGCGGCCACTTCCTCTGCCGTAGCAAAGGCGGGCATGACCGTCACCTTGCAGCCGCGCTTGACGAGGCAGCGCACGATGTTCCGCTTGCAGCCGTAGTGCATCAGCACGATGTGGGTCTCGCCCTTTTCGTTGTAGACTTCGGGCTTTTCGCAGGTCACGCTCTTGACGGCGTCGGTCACCGCATAGGCGCGGATGGTCTCCAAGAGCTTGTCCGTCTCAGCCTTGTTGGCGGGGTCGGCGGGGTCAAAGGTGGTCAGGATGGCACCGTTCATGACGCCGCTTTCCCGGATGATGCGGGTCAGGTGGCGGGTGTCGATGCCCTCGATGCCGATGGTATCGTTTTTCTTCAGGAAGCTGTCCAGCGTTTCCTCACAGCGCCAGTTGGAGGGGGTGGTACAGGCTTCGCGCACGATGTAGCCCTTGGCCCAGATCCGGTCGGACTCCATATCGTCCTTGTTCATGCCATAGTTGCCGATGAGGGGGTAGGTCTGGGTGATGATCTGGCCATAGTAGCTGGGGTCCGTCAGGGTCTCTTCAAAGCCCACCATGCCGGTGGCAAAGACGACTTCGCCCACGGTGACGCCCTCTGCGCCAACCGACTGGCCCGCAAAGACCATGCCGTTCGCCAAAAGAAGATAAGCGTTCATAGGTACTCCTTGTTTCAACACAGATGCGCGGCCTTTACAGGGTCTGCTTTGCTTCCTGCTTCATCTTGCGGCTGCCCAGATGGACCAGCGGCAGCTTGCCCTCCTTGCAGATGGGGCACTCTTCGGGGGCGTAGTTGGGCAGGTCCAGCTTGAGGGCGCTGGCCACGATGGGGATGGGCGACGGAGCTTCGGGCTTGGTGCGATCCACCACGCAGGTGATGCCCACGCAGATGCCGCCGTTCTCCTCGATGACGCGCTTGGTCTCCAGAGAGGAGATGCCGGTGGTCACCACGTCCTCCGCGATGAGGCACTTCTCACCCGGATGGATGGCGAAACGCTTCAGGGTCATCACGTTATCGACGCGCTCGGTGAAGATGGCACGCTTGCCGGTCTGGCGGGCCAGCTCATAGGCGTAGACGATGCCGCCCATGGCCGGGCCGACGATGACGTCCACATCCATCTTTTTGACCTGATCGGCCACAGCCTTCATGACCTCGGCGCAGCGGTCGGGGTACTGCTGCAAATAAGCCATCTGGCAGTAGGCGCTGGAATGGCGGCCGGAGGAGAGCAGGAAATGGCCCTCCAGAAATGCGTCACAGCTCTTCAGAATTTCAAGTGCTTCACTCATTGTACTTCTCCCTCTCTTTTCAACAGTTCGTGTTTTTTCGTACTTATCACGCAGTATTGTACCACGCTTTTTATGGAAACGCAAATTTATTCATTCAATTTTATTATTTCGTGAATATTTGCATTTTTATGCGTTTATTTATTGCTTTATTCGGCGTTCCGGGCACAGCCGCGGATCTCGTCCAGCGTCTTGACGCCGTTTTTGTCCATCCATGCGGCCATCTCGTCGGCGATGGTCTCCATGGCGCGGGGGTTCGCGAAGTTGGCCGCGCCCACCTGCACGGCGGTGGCACCCGCCATGATGAACTCCAGTGCGTCGCGGCCGGTGGCGATGCCGCCCAGACCCACCACCGGGATGTTCACCGCGCCCACTGCCTGCCAGACCATCCGCAGCGCGATGGGCCGCACCGCCGGGCCGGACAAGCCCGCGAAGATATTGTTGAAGACCGGCTTGCGCTTTTCCAGATCAATGGCACAGGCTTGGAAGGTGTTGGTCAGGCTGATGGCGTCCGCACCGGCAGCTTCTACCGCCTTGCACATCTCCGGGATGTTCTCGGCTTGGGGGCTGAGCTTGACCATCAGCGGCTTTTTGCAAGCGTCGCGGACCATCCGGACCACTTCGCCCGCCGCCTCGGCCTTGACGCCGTAGGCCATGCCGCCCACCTTGACGTTCGGGCAGGAGATGTTCAGCTCCACGATGTCCACGGCGCTCTCGCTCAGCAGGGCGGCACCCTCGACATACTCTTCCTCGCTGTGGCCGCCGAGGTTGGCGATGGCCACCGTGCCGTATTTCTGCTTGAGTTCCAACATCTCGTTCAGCTCCACGTCAATGAAGTGCCGGACGCCGGGGTTCTGCAAGCCAATGCTGTTGATCAGGCCGGAGGGCGTCTCCCACAGGCGCTCACCCTTGTTGCCGTACTGGCCGTGCAGGGTCAGGCCCTTGCCGGAGATGCCGCCGATCTTGGAAAAATCGGCCAGCTCCTCGTACTCGACGCCGTAGCCCACGGTGCCGGACGCGCCGATGACGGGGCTGTTCATCACAAAGCCCAACAGGTTCGTTTTCAGGTCTGCCATCAGAAGAACACCTCCGTTGCATCAAAGACCGGGCCATTCTTGCACACGCTCTTGCCCTCGCCGCCCTTGGTCTCGCAGGTGCAGCCGAGGCACGCGCCGATGCCGCACGCCATCTTCTTTTCGAGACTGACGAAGCAGGGGGTGCCCCTCTCGGCGCAGAGGCGGGCGGCGTTCTTCATCATGACGGTGGGGCCGCAGATGAGGACCGCGTCGTAATCCGCCGGGTCATAGAGCTGGGTCACGAAGCCGTGGAAGCCCACTGCACCCGTGTCGGTGGAGACTTTGACAAGGTTCGCGATGGAGCGGTACTCCTCCATGCAGTAGGGCGCATCCCGGAAGCCGAAGAAGACGTCGGGTTTGACGCCCGCTGCCGCCAGCTCGCGGGTGACCTGATACATCGGCGCGGTGCCGATGCCGCCGCCCACGACGGCGATCTTCCGGTACTGCTTCACCAGCGCCGGGATGTCAAAGCCGTTGCCCATGGGGCCGGTCAGCTGGAAGCTGTCGCCCTTTTTCAATTGGGCGATCTTCTGGGTACCCTCGCCGATGACCTGATACAGGAACTCGATGGTCTGGGTCTTCGGCTCCCACTTATGGACACTGATGGGCCGGGAGAGGAAGGGTGCTTCGTCGGCTCCCCACGCCCGCAGGGTAAAGAACTGGCCCGCATGGGGCAGATGCTCGCGGTCCGGCCAGAGGGCGCGGAGCAGACGGATGTCCCCCGCCACGACCTCGTGGCTCAGGACGGTGGCCTCACAGCAGGCTGCACGCATGGGCAATGGCCTCCTTCATGTTCACGCACTCGTTGTAAGCGGCCTCGTCGAAGGCGACGCCGGGCTGCTTCTTGTAAGCCAGCAGGATGCCGCGGCTGGAGTTGACCACGCCGCCGTTGCCGCGGGTCAGGTACTGGGCGATATCCTCGGCCTTGCCGCCCTGTGCGCCGTAGCCGGGGATCAGGAAGAAGCTGTCCTGATACTTGGCGCGGATCTCGGTGGCCTCCTCGATGTGGGTGCCGCCGATGACCAGACCGATGGAGGAGTAGCCGTGCTCGCCCATGTAGTCCTTGCCGAGGGCATTCAGCTTGTCGCCCACCAGATCGTAGACGTGGCGGCCGTCGGCCAGCTTCTCGTACTCAAAGTCCTTGGCACCGCCGTTGGAGGTGCGGCAGAGGACGAACATGCCCTTGCCCTGCTTCTCGGCGTAGGGCAGGTAGGGGCTGATGGAGTCGAGGCCCATGTAGGGAGCCAGCGTGACGAAATCGGCCTCAAAGTCGCCGGTGAAGTGACCCATAGCGTACATCTCGGCCGTCTTGGCGATGTCGCCGCGCTTGATGTCGGCGATGACGGGCACGCCAGCCTCGCGGACAGCCTTCAGGGTGTCGGCGTAAGCCTTCAGGCCCTCCAGACCCAGCGACTCATAGTAAGCGATCTGGACCTTGTAGCAGCCCGCAACGGCCTTGGTGGCGTCGATGAGCTTCTTGTTGAAGCGGACGATGTTCTCGCCCTTGGACAGGGTGCTGTCCACAAAATCCGCAGGCAGGTAGCCGAAATCGGTGTCCAGACCCACGCAGACCGGGCCGCGGGCCTCGACTGCTTCGTACAGTTTATCCATGTTCGTCATTTTTGGTTCCTCCGTTGCTTTCTGATTTCTTTCGGTTTTCTCTATCGAATACTCCCCCAGCCGCCTTGGGCGGCAGCCCCCTCGGTGAGGGGGCCTTTTGCCTCCCTCCGAGAGGGAGGTGGCATCGCGCAAGCGACGCCGGAGGGAGTCAGTCTGCTTGGTACGTCAGCTCGCCGCCCTTGATGGTCGCGCACACCTTGCCGTACAACTGCACACCGTCGTAGGGGCAGTTGTGGGATTTGGAGTGGAGCTTCTCCTTCTCCACGGTGTAGGGGGTGTCCAGATCGACCAGCACGAAGTCGGCGTCGCAGCCCGGCTCCAGTCGGCCCTTGGCCAGACCCAAGATCTCCGCCGGGCGGGTGCTCATCAGGTGGACCAGCAGCTCCAGCGGCAGACCCTCCTCCTTGCAGAGCTTGGTGTAGCAGACGCCGAAGGCCGTTTCGCTGCCCACCATGCCGGCCATGCCCTTGAGCTTGTCCTCCTCAGAGTGGGGGGCGTGGTCGGTGGCGATGGCGTCCACCACGCCGGTGCGGATGCCGTCGATGAGGGCGCTCACATCGTCCGCCGTGCGGATGGGCGGGTTGACGCGGTAATCGCAGGTGTCGTTCGTGAACCACAGGTGGTGGGGCGTCACCTCGCAGGTGACGGGGGCCCCCCGCAGCTTTGCCATCTGGATGGCGTCCAGCGCGCCGCGGGTGGACACATGGCACATGTGGAGCTTGGTCTGGTAGTACTCGCTCAGCCAGCAGTTGCGGACCGTTTCGATGTCCTCGGCCAGCCGGTAGTCCCACGGGCTGATCTCCATATCCTCGGCGTGGCTCATCACGGTGATGTCCCGCTGGGTGCAGATGGCGAAGGCCCGCGCCATGGTGGCATTGTCCTGCACGCCGTGGCCGTCCTCGGTGATGAACTTGACCGTGGCGGGCAGGGTCTTGAGGTGATCCAGCGTCTTGCCGTCGAAGTTCTCGGTGATGGAAACCGTCTGGTTCACGTCGCACAGGCCGATCTCCGCCGCCTTCTGCTCCACCATGGCCGCCTGTGCCGCCGAGGAGCAGACGGGCTTGGTGTTGGGCATCAGGTTGACGAAGGTGTAGCCGCCCGCCGCTGCGGCGCGGCTGCCCGTCTCGATGTCTTCCTTATATTCGAACCCCGGCGTGCGCCAGTGGCAGTGCAGATCGACGAAGGCGGGCAGAATGGTCAGCCCCCCGGCGTCGAGCACGACTTCGTTTTCCCCGGCCAGAGCCTCCAAGCCCTGACCGACGGCCGCGATCTTTCCGTCCCGGACATAGACCTCAACGGCCCGGCCCTCTGCGTTGACAGCGTTTACAAGCAGCATGGTAAAACCCTCCCTGTGTTTGGTGTGCGCTCCAATGGGCAAAAAAAAGAACTTTTCCTCAAAGGGAAAAGTTCAGACCACGAAAAAAGGAAACACCGAACCCACCGCAAAAACGGCTGCAAACTGCTTTTTCAGATTTGCGTACATTTTGGGCAGCATTCCGGCGTCTCCTTTTTTCGTGTGTTTTATTTTCATTATATTTTATCATAGAAACGCGAAATGTGTCAATGCTTCCGGGCTTTTTTCTTTGTAAAAAGGTTTCGCTCCGAACTCGGCAAATTTTAGCTACTCTACCGAAAAATCAAAATCCCTCTGGGCAGGCGGAATTTTGGAGCGCAATTCCTAGCAAAACGCTGTACATTAAAGTTTGGATGTGTTATCATAATACCCAGAAGAGAGTACCGCCGCAAGAGGGGCGGGGTTTTGGAAAAAGGGAGGTTTCCCCATATGGGTTTATTGGAGGATGCACGGAACATCCAGCGCAAGGACCCCGCCGCACGCAGCGTGCTGGAGGTCGTTCTGCTGTACCCCGGCTTTCACATCTTGGTCTACCACCGCATCGCGCACTGGCTGTATGAACACGATCACTTTTTCTTGGCCCGCTGGGTCAGCCAGCACGGCCGTCATAAGACCGGCATCGAGATCCACCCCGGCGCAAAGATCGGCAAGTGCCTGTTCATCGATCACGGCATGGGCATCGTCTTCGGCGAGACCACCGAGATCGGCGACAACTGCACCATCTATCACGGCGTCACGCTGGGCGGCACCGGCAAGGACACCGGCAAGCGCCACCCCACCTTGGGCAACAACGTCCTGATCGGTGCGGGCACCAAGGTGCTGGGCCCGGTCTACATCGGCGACAACGCCCGCATCGGCGCGGGCAGCGTGGTGCTGAAGAACCTGCCCGCCAACTGCACCGCCGTCGGCGTGCCCGCCGAGGTCGTGCGGATCAACAACAAAGCGGTCAACCCCGCCGACGACCTTGACCAGCAGGACCTGCCCGATGTGGTCGCCCAGCGCATCACCGATCTCGACCGCCGCATCAGCGCCCTCGAACATTCCGAGCAGGGCGATGTGCCGCCCTCGATCCACGAAATTCAGAAGCGAAACCAAAAATCATAAGTTGCAAAACAAAAGAGGCTGTTGCACAACTCCTTCCGTCATCGCTGACGCGATGCCACCTCCCTCAATGAGGGAGGCTTTCACAGCTTACCGTTACGCCAAGGCTCCCTCCGAGAGGGAGCTGGCACGGCGAAGCCGTGACGGAGGGAGTTCGTTGCAACAGCCTCTTCGATTTTTAGCAGGTTTTTCCTTCGCACAGGGCTTTGACTTTCTGTGCGGCGGCGCTCACGAGCTGGCTGACGGGCTGTTCGGGCACGCCGACCACATAGTTTTCGCAGTGGTTGATGGGCACGAGCACCCGCTTGGCACCGCTCTGGCAGACGGCGGCGGCCATCGCCGGGGTGATCTCGCCCAGCAGGGCGTCCGCGATGACGATGCCGATAGGCCCCACGATGACGTCCGCATGGCGGCAGTTGACGACCACGGCGTTCTCGCCGGTGGCCGCGCGGGCCGCGCCCGCCTTGAGCATCGCGTTGGCAGCCAAGCTGTTGGTGCCAACGGCGGTCAGCTCCGCCTCCGGGCAGGCCGCCGCGATGGCCGCCACCAGCTGGCGGCCCAGTCCCCCGCCCTGCCCGTCAATGACCAGAACGTTTGCCGCCATCAGAAGTCGATCTCCTCAAGACGCAGCAGCGCGAGGATGTAGATCTTCATGGCCTCCAAGAGCTTGTCGATGGGGGCAGACTCGTTGGCACCGTGCATCGGGCCGCCGAAGGAGGGCAGCTGGACGTCGTTGTGCTCCGGGCCGAAGCTGACGGCATAGGGGAAGTGGCGGGCGTAGGTACCGCCGCCCATGGTGAACGGGGTGGCGTTCTCGCCGGTGACCTCGTTGTAGGTGTCGATGCAGGCCTTGATGGCGGGGGTGTCGGCCTCAATGTAGAAGGGCTTGGCGCTCTCGACATTCTCCAGCGATGCACCGGAGCCGATGGCGGCGCGGATCTGCTCGGCCATCTTGTCGCCGGTGGTGCAGGTGGGGTAACGGCTGTCCATGGTCTGCACCATCTTGCCGTCCTGCATGTAGATGCGGCCGCCGATGACGGTCAGTGGGCCGAAGGGGCCGTCGGCACAGGCCACGCCGATGCCCTCACCGGCGGTGGAGGCGTGCAGCTTTTTCAGCGCTTCCAGATAGGCGCGCTCGGCGTCGTTGCACAGGCCGTTGTCCAGCAGGTAGTTCACCACCAGACCGATGGCGTTGACGGTACCCTGCGGAGATGCCGCATGGCCGGACTTGCCCCAGCCGCGGATGCGCACGCCGGTGCCCTCCGGCTCCAGCGTGATGTTGGGGGCATTCTTCAGCTTGGTGATGTCGGTCTCGACCAGTGCGCTGGCGCGGTCGGGCACGGCATTGTTGGCCACGCCGCCCACGAACTCCTTGATGACGCCGTTGCAGACCGGGCTGACCAGCTCGGCACCGAAGTGGCCCTTCTCACCGTTGCAGACCGGGAACTCGGCGTCCGGGGTAAAGCAGAAGGCCGGGGCCGGGTAATTCTTCAGGTAGTACTCCACATCCTGCATGGAGGTCTCCTCGTTGTCGCCCACGAGGGCGCGGATGGGATAGCGCAGCGGATAGCCCTGCTCCTTGAGGAACTTCAGGGCATAGAGGATGGTGATCATCGGGCCCTTATCGTCGGCCACGCCGCGGCCGATGAGCCAGCCGTCCCGGACCTCCATCTTGAACGGGTCGCCCGTCCAGCCGTTGCCTTCGGGCACCACATCCACATGGCAGATCGTTGCCAGATACTTCTCGGCATCCGCGCCGGGCAGCTCCGCATAGCCGATGTGATTTTCGCAGTTGCGGGTGGCAAAGCCCATCCCTGCCGCCAGCTCCAGCGTCTTGTCCAGCGCAGCGCGTGCGCCCAGACCATAGGGGGCACCCTCGGCAGGGGCACTCTCGACACTGTTGATGGAAACGAGCGTCTCAATATCCTTGAGCCACCGGTCCTTGTTCGCCGCAATGAATGCGTCGATCTTCTGGTTCAAAGCCTGATCCATGGTTGGTTCGTCCTTTCTTTGTCGTAACAGACACTTCGTCGTCTATTCTAACACACTTCCCTAGAGATTGCCAGTGGTAACGAACAGTTCCCCCGGCCGCACGAGGGGAGTTTCTCCAGCAAGTGTCCGACGGGTGGGACCCTGTTGCCGAAGGCAATAGGGCGGGGTATGGAATCCCCGACTCACTTGCGGGAGAAAGCTCCCGGAGATGCGGCCACTCTCAGCCTACTGCAAACAAGCCGCTTGCCGCGCCCAGAACCCCCATGCTGGCCAGCCCCATGATGATGCCGGCCAGCAGCACACCGCCCATGCAGGCAATGAGGACGTCCTTGAACTTCATGTCGAGAATGGACGCCGCCAGTGTGCCGGTCCATGCGCCGGTGCCGGGCAGCGGGATGCCCACAAAGAGCAGCAGAGCCGCGGTCAGGCCCTTGCCCGCCTTTTCCTCCAGCTTGCGGCCGCCCTTTTCGCCCTTGACGATGAAGAACTTGCAGACCGGCCCGATGACCGGCTTGTGGTAGCCCCAGATGAGGAACCGCCGGGCAAACAAATAGATGAAGGGCACCGGCAGCATATTGCCCAGCACGCAGATGATATAGGTGGGCAGCACCGGCAGCCCCAGACTCAGACCGATGGGGATGGCACCGCGCAGCTCCACCACGGGCACCATGGAGACGAAAAAGACGATCAGATAGTTTTTCAGCATGAAAAGCTCCTTTATAAACAGGTGTTACAGGTCGATGACCAGCTCGACCGGGCAGTGGTCCGAGCCGAAGATCTCGTTGTGGATCTCCGCCGCTTGGATCCTGTCGGCGATGCGGCGGGAGACGAGGAAGTAGTCGATGCGCCAGCCCGCATTCTTCTCGCGGGCATGGAAGCGGTAGCTCCACCAGCTGTACTTCACCTCGTCCGGGTGGATGACGCGGAAGCTGTCGGCAAAGCCCGCCGCCAGAAGTTCGGTCATCTTGGCCCGCTCCTCGTCGGTGAAGCCCGCGCTCTTCCGGTTGGTCTTGGCGTTTTTGATGTCCATTTCGGTGTGGGCCACGTTCAGATCGCCGCAGAGGATGACCGGCTTTTTCGCGTCCAGCCCCAGCAGATAGGCCCGGAACGCGTCCTCCCACTCCATCCGGTAGTCCAGCCGCTTCAGCCCGTCCTGACTGTTCGGCGTATAGCAGTTGACGAGATAAAATTCCGGGTATTCCAGCGTCAGGACCCGCCCCTCGTGGTCGTGCTCCTCGATGCCGATGCCCATCGTCACGGCCAGCGGCGGCTGTTTGCACCAGCACGCTGTGCCGGAGTAGCCCTTCTTCTCGGCGGAGTAGGTGTACTCGGTGTAGCCCTCCGGGGCGAAATCCGCCTGACCGGGCTGCATTTTCGTCTCCTGCACCGAGAAGATGTCGGCGTCCAGCGCCGCAAAGCTTGCGGCAAAATCATGGGTCAGACAGGCCCGCAGACCGTTGACGTTCCAACTGATGAGTTTCATCTCGTCGCTCCTTTTGATGTTATGCTTGATATTTCGTCTTCCATGCACCGCTGTGGAAGCGGGCAGTAAAGCAGATGACACGGCAGGTCCAGTCCACCACCATGGCGATCCAGACGCCCACAGCGCCCCAACCCATCCGCACACAGATCAGGTAGCTGAAACCCAGCCGCCAGACGGCCATGCTCAGGATCGAAACGACCATCGTGAATCTCACGTCGTTGGCTGCGCGCAGGGCATTGGGCAGCACGAAGGAGGCGGGCCACAAAAAGAGGCCGCAGCCAGAGTGGATCTGTACCAGCAGAATGGCCAGCTCCATGGTCGCGCCGGAAAGCGCATAGATGCCCACCAGCGGCTTCACCAGCAGGAAGATCGCGCCGTTGGAAAGGCCCATGGTAAGGTAGGCCCAGAGCAGCAGCTTGCGGGTGTAGTAGACGGCCTGTTCGTTGTCCCCCGCGCCGACGCAGCGGCCCACCACCGTGATCATGGCCAGACTGATGGCCTTGCCGGGGATGACGCCCATGCCGTCGAGGTTGTTGGCCACGGCGTTGGCCGCGATCTGCACTGTGCCAAAGGTGGAGATCATGCTGACGACGAGGATGCGGCCCGCCTCAAACAGGCTGTTCTCGAAGGCGGACGGGATGCCGATGCCCAGAATGCGCCGGGTCAGGCCGCCGTCCAGCCGCAGGGTCTTGGGGACGTTCAGCAGGCTGTCTTCTTCCTTTTTATAGCACTTGCGCAGGATCAGGGCCGCCGCCACCACGCGGGAAACGACGCTGGGCCATGCGACGCCATCGACGCCCATTTTCAGGCCGAAGATGCAGACGGCGTTGCCCACGATGTTGATGATGTTCATCAGAAAGCTGATCTGCATGGAGATCTTGGAGTTGCCCATGCTGCGGAACAGCGCCGCGCCGCCGTTGTACAGCGCAAGGAACGGGTAGCTCAGGGCGATGATCTTCAGGTAGAGCACACCGGCTTCCAGCACGTCGGCATCAATGGAGCCGTAGAATAAGCGGATCATGGGCCGGGCCAGCACAAAGCAGACCACGCCCACCAACACGCCGAACAAGCCGCTGAGCAGGAGGAGCTGGCCGGCGCTCTGGTCGGCGTGTTTCTGCTCCTTGGCCCCTAAGTACTGGCTGACCACCACCGCGCCGCCGGTGGCCAGCGCCGCAAACAGCACGATGATGAGGTTGTTGACCATATCCACCAAGCTGACACCGGAGATGGCCGCTTCACCGCAGCGGGAGACCATCATCGTGTCCGCCATGCCCACCGTGACTTCCAGCAGCTGCTCCACCAGCAGCGGCCCGGTCAGAACGAGCAGGTCGCGCTCGGAAAACAGCGGTTTCCGTCCGCCGAACCGAGGCGCATTTTTCAGTTTCGTTGCTTCCATTCGTTTTTCCTCTTTTTGGATTTGGGCGCAAAAATCCCGCTTCCCACCTACTTTGCTGCCAAAAGGCCGCAAATGCACATTTTACCATGCTTGTATTCATCTTAGCACAGCCCGTCTGCCTTGTAAAGAATCCTTCCACAGATTTCAGTGATTCTTTTCATCGGCACGTGGTTTTGCCAGCAGTTTCCAGCGGAGCAGAGCTTGTTTTATCACTTTTGCCAAGTTGAAGCTTTCAATTTTGTGCGTTGTGACAAAATATCGAATTTTTGCTCGATTAGGAGAACTTTTTTCAAAAAAGCTCTTGCATTTTCTTCTGAAAAGTGCTATCTTGTATCCAACAAGAGCGGCAGTAGGATACAAAGGCTGCGACGAGCTTTGCACCTCCCCGCTCTTGGGTTCATCCTTCTAATTATTATGCTATTTTCTTCATTTACCTTCTTATCATTTACCCTGTCCCGCAAGGGACGGAAAAAGCGCCTCCCCAACCTGCATGGGGAAGCGCTTTTTTCCGTTTTGAGGTTCTTATTCAAGGATAGACCTTACTCCATACAACCTCTCCGGCAATGCGAAGCATTGACGGAGAGGTTGTACGAAGGATCACTTCTGAAGCTGTCCAAACGCCCTTCGTACCTCTCCCGAAAAATACAGCGTCCCCAGCGCGCAGACGGGGCCGCTGCCGCCCAGCTCCACAGCGCGGGCCACACCCGCTTCGATGGACGGAGCCGGTTCGGCGATGCCGCCGCGCACACGGATGTGCTCCGCCAGCGTCTCGGCGGGCATAGCGCGGGGGGTGTGGGCCGCCACTGTCACGAACTGCTTTGCCAGCGGCAGCAGCAGGGCCAGCATCTCGTCCACATCCTTGTCCGCCATGATGCTGAGCAGGAAAACGAAGTTCTGGCCGGGGAAGCGGTCCTTCAGGCTCTGCACCGTGGCCCGCATCCCGTGGGCATTGTGGCTGCCATCCAGCAAAAAGGCGGGCGAATGCCGCAGCAGCTCGAACCGGCCCGGCCAGCTCACCGTCTCCAGCCCCTTGCGGATGGCTTCTTCCGGGATGTTCCACCCCCGTTCCCGCAGCACCCGCAGCGCCGTGATGGCGACGGCGGCATTCTTGGGCTGGTAGCTGCCGATGAGCGGCAGCCGCACCCCGTGGAGACCGTCAAAATCGAAGGTCACCTCGTCGAGACCGCCGCCCTCCACGGTCAGCTTGGAGAAGTCCACGATCCGCAGCGGGGCGTGCTGCTCCGCTGCCACGCGGGCAATGACGGCGTCGGCTTCGGGCACGCCGCCGTAGCTCACCACCGGGCTGCCGGGCTTGATGATACCCGCCTTGGCCGAGGCGATGTCGGCGATGGTGGGGCCCAGCTCCTTGACATGATCCATTCCCAGCGCCGTGATGACCGCACACTCCGGCGGGTCGATGACATTGGTGGAGTCCAGCGTGCCGCCGAGGCCCACTTCCAGCACCACGATATCGCACTGCTTTTCGGCAAAGTAGAGCATTCCCAGCGCTGTGATGACCTCGAACTCAGTGGGGACGTCCGCCATCGCGTCGGCGGCGGGCCGGATCTTCTCCACCAGCCGCACCAGCTCTTCGTCGCCGATCTGTTCGCCGTCCACTTGGATGCGCTCGTTGAACCGGTTGATGAAAGGCGAGGTGTACAGCCCCACGCAATAGCCCGCCGCCCGCAGACAGGACGCCAGCATGGCTGCGGTGCTGCCCTTGCCGTTGGTGCCCGCCACATGGACGAACTTCAGCCTCTTGTGGGGGCTGCCCAGCGCGGCCAGCAGGGTGCGGGTGCGGCTCAGGCCGGGCTTGTGCCCCGCCCACTGCACCGCGTGGATGTATTGCATTGCTTCTTCGTAGTTCATAGCGCTCGACCTTATCTAAAAGATTCTGTGTGTTCAGGTTTTTGCTTTGATCATCGCTGCCAGTGCCTTATTCTCCAGCAGGATGCGGACCAGCACGGTGTTGACCGCGCTCAGCACGATGGCGTTGGGGATGCGGGCCGCCAGCACCGGCCACTGGTATCCATAAAAAATGTGAAGTGCCAGCGAGTTGATGACCACCGAGCCCACCAGATGCCCGGCCAGTATGCTGATCTGGAGCCGCAGTCCCAGCCGCAGACTGCTGAGCTTCTGGAACAGCAGACCCGACACCAGACCCACCGAACCGGCTCCCAGCGTGATGAGCGGGTTGATGGAATAGCCGGACAAGGTGCCGCCGATCAGATCAGCCACCGCTCCCACGGCGAAGCCGCCCGCCGGGCCGAACCAGACCGCCGCCAAGTGGGTGGGCAGCGCGCCCAGATTGAACCGCAGGAAGCCGGTGGAAACGGTCAGCACGCGGGCAAAGATGATGCTCATAGCCGTCAGAAGGGCCAGCATCGTCAGGGTACGGACGGATAATTTGGAATGATTCATCGTTCATCCTCCATTCAGGATAAGCAGAGGTGGACGCAAAAACGCCCTCCCCTGTGACGAACCGCACAAAGGAGGGCGTGAATCCAACAAATTTCACTTCCAAACGAAGCCGCGCAGACGGCCTCGCCTGCACCCAAGTCCATGCAGCAGCGGGATGCAGACCACGCACCGCGGGTCTCCCTTCGTCCGCAGCACAACTCCCCGTTGATGCGGCACTTAACGCGCGTGGCCTTACTCTGTTGATAGTGTTATTATATGCTTTTTTTCGCCCTGTTTCAATCGCCCCCTTGCAACAGGATCACTAGTTTATCTCGTGGATTTTTAGCAGATATGTCTAATAGCTATGGAACCTATCTGCGTTGCTTTCCGTCGAATTTTATGTTATTCTGTAAATGCCGCTCCACTCCGGCCCATTTTCTATGGAAAGGAGGTGAGGTCGATGGAAACGATCCTTAATTTCCTTCTGTCCGTCGTAGCAGGTGTCGCAGCTGACGCCATCTGCAAGTGGCTTGACGAACAGTTCCGCAGCGGCAAGCACTAACCCTTAGGCAAACAGGAAGCCCCTCGGTATTAGCGGTACCGGGGGGCTTCTTGCTGTTTTGTGAGGCCGATGGATTCCTCAATTTCCTTGTACCCTTATTATACGCGCCTATGCGAAAATGTCAAGACGTTTTCGGTTTCCTTTGACTGTACCGATAAAAAGTGATAAGATGGAGCAAACATCACTCAGAAAGGACGTATCCGTCTATGAAATTCAGCGAGATGAACTACACCCGCCCCGACATTGACGCGCTGCTGGCCCGCTGCAAAGAGCTGGCCGCCAAGGCCGCCTCTGCCGCTTCCGGCGAAGAACTGGTCGAGGCCTACTACGAGCAGAGCCGCGCCTTTGCCGACTACAACACCGCCGCCAATCTGGCAAACATCCACTACACCTGCGACACCCGCGACGCCTATTGGAAGGCTGAGCAGGACTTCTTCGATGCCAACGGCCCCGCCGTGCAGAATGCCAGCGTCGAGATCAGCCGGGCGTTTCTGGCCAACCCCCATGTGGACGCGCTGACCAAAGCCTTCGGCACCACCTGCGTAGCCGGGATGAAGAACGCCGTCCTCGGCATGGACGACCGCACCGTGGAGCTGCAGAAGGAGTACAATGCCCTCGTCAGCCAGTATCAGCAGGTGTACGGCGGTGCACTGGTGGAGCTGGACGGCAAGCAGCTGACCATCCCCCAGCTGGGCCCCTACAAGGAAAATCTGGACCCCGCCGTCCGCCGTGCCGCCTACGAGGCCGAGGCTGGTTACTTCGACGCCCACCGCGCCGAGCTGGATGAGCTGTACACCAAGATCGTCAAGAACCTGAACGAACAGGCCCGCATCCTCGGCTACCACGACTACAGCGAGCTTTCCTATGTGCGGATGAACCGCATCGGCTACGGCCCGGAGGAGATCAAGCGCTTCCGGGATCAGGTCGCCAACGATGTGGTGCCCCAGCTGCAGAAGGTCATTGAGCTGCGCCGCAAGCGCACCGGCATCGAGCACCCCACCTTCGCCGATCTGCCCGTCACCTTCAAGGACGGCAACCCCTCCCCCATCAAGGGCTACGACGCCCGGATGGCTGCGGCCCGCACCATGTACCATGAGCTGAGCCCGGAGACCGCCGAGTTCATCGACTTCATGCAGGACAACGAGCTGTTCGACGTGGAGAGCCGCCCCGGCAAGATGTCCGGCGGCTATATGACCAGTCTGCCCGCCTACAAGGCCCCCTTCATTTTCGCAAACTGGAACAACACCTCTGCCGACGTGGACGTGCTGACCCACGAGTGCGGCCACGCCTTCGAGGGCTACGTCGCCGAGCGGAACCCGAAGATCCCCGCCGACCTCGAATGCCCCGGCATGGAGAGCGCCGAGATTCACTCCATGGCCATGGAGTTCCTGACCGCGCCGTGGCACCACCTGCTCTTCGGCAAGGACACCGAGAAGTACGCCCTCGTCCACGCCGAGGACAGCTTCCTCTTCCTCGCTTACGGCTGCGCTGTGGACGAGTTCCAGCACCTGATGTACCAGAACCCCGACCTCACCCCTGACGAGCGGAACAAGGTCTGGCTGGATCTGGAGCACAAATACCGCCCGTGGATCGACTTCGACAACCTGCCCTTCTACGGCCGCGGCGCGGGCTGGCAGCGTCAGCTCCACATCTATGAGTGCCCGTTCTATTATATCGACTACTGCCTGTCCACCATGGCCGCGCTGCAGTTCTTCCTGCTCAGCCTGAAGGACCACAAGGACGCATGGCAGCGCTATCTCAAGCTGGTCCGCCGCGCGGGCACAGCCAGCTACTCCGAGCTGTGCGAGACGGCGGGCCTGAAAGTTCCCTTCACCGACGGCTCCATCAAAGCCATCGCCGAAGAGATGGAAGCTTGGATCGCCGCGCACCAAGCATAAACCTCTGGGGGAGTTGGCGCGAAGCGCCTGAGAGGGCAAGGACGCTGACAAATGCTATTATCATAATGATGAATCCGTCCCCCTGCGGACGCAAAAAAGGAGCGGTATTGCTATGGCAGAAAAAGAGATCAAGGGCATCCAAAAGTTTTTTGAAGAGTTCAAAGCGTTCGCCATGCGCGGCAACGTGCTGGACATGGCCGTCGGCGTGGTCGTCGGCTCGGCGTTCACGGCCATCGTGAACTCGCTGGTCGGCGACATCATCTCTCCCCTCATCGGCCTGTTCTTCAACGCCGACTTCTCGGACGTTGTGATCCAGATCGGCGATGTCGGCATCGGCATCGGTTCCTTCCTCAACGCCATCATCAACTTCCTGATCGTGGCGTTCGTGCTGTTTGTGGTGCTGAAGGCATTCAACGCCCTCTTCAACAAGAAGAAGGCCGAAGAGGAAGCTCCCGCAGAGCCGACCACCAAGGTCTGCCCCTACTGCCAGAGCGAGATTTCCATCAAGGCCGTCCGCTGCCCCCACTGCACCTCCAAGCTGGAAGGTTTCCCGGAGATCCACGATTGATCTTTACGTTTTAACGAAGCAAAGCGCCCGGCAGCTCCATCTGAGCCGCCGGGCGCTTTTTGGGGCGATGCGTAGACCGTGCCGCCCCCTCCTCCCTGCCGTCTCAGCAAGGAAAAAAGGGGGCGGAGTCTTTTATTTTTAGGGTATTCCGGCCTTACTGCACGCCGGTCAGCTCAGCGAGCTTATGATAGATCTCGGTGTTGTCGAACACGCCGCGGAACTTCTCGGCGCCGACGCCCTTGGCATAGATGTTGACCATTGCGCCGGTGTGGGCGTAGGTGGTGTGGTCCATGCCGGACTTATGGTTGATGGTATGGCAGATGGCCATAGAGAAGGGGATGTAGGTGCCGTAGAGTTCATAATCCTGCTGGCTCATCTTGCTCTGGGAAGACGCGCCGACCTCCAGCGTCCGCTCGTAGGCCTTGCGCAGGTTCTCCACCTCGTAGTCGGTCAACAGCAGCTTGCCCGCGCTGGCAGCATCGGGGTCAGTGGGCAGGGTCAGGCCGAAGTTGGCCTTGACGTCGGCCATGGCCGCCTCAAAGGGGGTCTTGTTGGCGATGTAATTTTCCACGTAGGTGGAATCAAATTTCGCATAGGACATCTTCTGGTGGGTCAGGTTGGTCAGGAAGGTGTCGTAGTTGGTGGTCTTGTAGCCGATGGCCATGCCGCCCGTCTCGTGGTCGGCCGTGACGAGGATCAGGGTCTCGTTGGGGTGGGCGTTGTAGAACTCCTCGGCGGCCTGAACGGCGTTGCTCATCTCCAGCACGTCGTGGATGGAGGCGGCGGCATCGTTGGCGTGGCAGGCCCAGTCGATCTTACCGGATTCGGTCATCAGGAAGAAGCCCTTCCTGTTTTCCAGCAGCTCGATGCCCTTTTTCACGTAATCGGTCAACTGCCACTCGCCGTTGGCGGCGTCCATGGCGTAGTTCATCGCCTTGCCGTCGGCGAGGTTCTCGGCGATGATGAGGGTCTTGCCAGCCCCGGCCGTCAGCGCCGCCGCGCCCGCCTGTGTGGTGACAACGTTGTAGCCCGCCTGTGCGGCGACCTCGTGGTTGTTGGGGCCGGTGCCGTCGCCGTTCACCTTCTGGAACTCGCCGCCCGCAAAGTATTCGAAGCCGGAATTGGCCAGCTCTACGCCGATCTGGTAGTAGTTCTTGCGGGTGCTCTGGTGGGCGTAGAAGGCGGCAGGGGTGGCGTGGTCGATGTTGACGGTGGACACCACGCCGACCTTATAGTTTTTCTGCTTGTGCAGCTTCTCGGCGATGGTCTCGTAAGGCACATCGCGGGTCCACGGGCACATGTTGATGACGCCGCTCTCGGTCTTATTGCCGGTGGCGATGGAGGTCGCGGTGGACGCGGAGTCCGGGCAGAAGGATGTGCTGTCGTAGGTGGTCACGCTGCCGACTTCGGGGAAGGAGGTGAAGCTCAGCTCCCCCTCGGTGATGGCCCCGTTGTTCTCGGTGGTGCCCTTATAGAAGCGGGCAGACTGGATCTGGGCAGTGCCCATACCGTCGCCGATGAACAGGAAAATGTACTTTGGTTTCTTCAGAAAATCCAGCAGACCGTTCTCTTCTTCCGCAGCGCCGACGGCATCCGGCTGGGCTGCGCTGGCCGCCACCGGGGCAGCACTCAGCAGACCGGCAGCCGATGCCGCAGCACCGACCTTCAGGAAATTGCGGCGGGTGATCTTGTTCTCTTTCATACGGAAATCCTCTCTTTTGGTGCCCCTTGGGCCCTTCTTTCATGCTTCTCTCGGAACGGTTTTATTGTACCGAACTTCCCCGCCGCCCGAAACCATGGAGAGGAAAAGCTTGTGTAAAAGCTTCGCGCCGCCGACGCCGCAATTGTAAAGAGAGGATATCTCTTGTAAAATTGAAACCACCCAACCACTGATCCCCAGCAAACAGGAAGCCCCTCGGTACTCGCAATACCGGGGGGCTTCTTGCTTTGCTTTTGTGAGATCAATGGACTTCTTACCTTTGTGCCTTTGTTATACGCACCTGTGGGCAAAAAGTCAAGGAGTTCCTTTTGTCTCGCTCTTACTTATTATAGACGTCCTCTTTCAGCAGCCCTTCGCTCTTGGCGACGCAGATGCTGGCGACGGCATCGCCGACGACATTCAGGGAGGTGACCAGCATCTCGATGGGGCGGTTGATGGCAAGGATCAGGGAATAGGCCAGCAACGCGCCGTCATTGACGAAGCCCATGCCGGACAGGATGGTGAAGAGGATGACCGCCCCTGCACCGGGAGCTGCCGGGGTGCCCACCGAAGCCAGCAGCGCCAGCAGCGCTACGACCACCAGTTGACCGGGCGTGACGGTATAACCGGCGCAGCCCGCAATGAACACCGTAGCGATGACCTGCATGATGGCGGTGCCGTCCATGTTGATGGTCATGCCCAGCGGCAGAACAAAGGAGGCAATGCTCTCATCCACGCCGAACTCTTCCTCGCTGACCTTGATGTTCAGGGGCAGGGTCGCAGCGCTGGAAGAGGTGGAGAAGCCGAAAACGGCCACGTTTGCGATCTTTTTGATGAACTTGATGGGGTTCAGCTTGGCGCCCAGTGCCACGACCAGCGGATAGGCCACCACAAGGAAGACCAGCAGCAGGATCACCGTGACCACCACATAGACCAGCGCGGGCTTGAGGTAATCGATGCCGTAGATGGCAAAGGTGCGGGTCAGCAGCACGAAGACGGCGAAGGGCGCGAAGTTGCTGACGATGAAGTTCAGGAAGACCACCACCACATCGTTGACCTCGCCCAGCAGACGGCGGAGGGTGGCGGTGCGGCTCTCACCGAGGGTATTCATGCTCAGCCCGGTGGCCACAGCAAGGAAAACTGCGCTCAGCACCGCACCGTTGCTGCCAAAGGCCGTGATGATGTTGGAGGGGATGATGTTCAGCACCACATTCAGGGGGTTCGAGCCGGTGGAGCCGGTGGCCTCGGTCAGGCCCTCAATGTGGGTATTGAACAGCCCCATGGAATAGGTGGTGTAACCCACGACGCCCGCCAGCAGCAGCGCCAGAAAAGAGCACAGCAGGAACCAGAACAGGGTCTTGGCCGAGATGCGGCCCATGGTGCGGGTGTCCGCAATGCTGCCGATGGCCAGCGCAATGGAGGTGAAGACCATCGGGATGATGACCAGCTGCAGCGCCTTGATGAAGAGCTGGCCGATGATGTAGAAGAGGCCGAAGGCGCGCTCGGCCCCTTCCGCCGTGATGTCTTGGAACAGGAGGTTGTTGATGGTGGCCCACACCTCTGCGCGGCCGCCGGAGATCAGGCTCTCCCGCAGGAACATGAAGGCAATGCCGGCTGCCAGACCACACACCAGCGAGATGGCCATTCGCTTGGCAAGAGATAACTTCGGTTTTTTGGTTTTCGTTTCCATGATATACTTCCTCACTTTTTCTAGATTTGCTCAAAAAAACACCCGGAAGAAAATCTTCCGGGCGGAAACACTTACGCCTTGAACTTCAACAGCGGCACGCCGACGGCGGTATCACCGGCGGCAACAACACTCATTTCGGGGAGATCATCGCCATTGGTCACGATGATGGCCGTTGCGGTGGGATGGCCAGCGGCACGGATGGCGTCCAGATCCACCTTCAGCAGCGGGGTGCCGGCCTTGACCTTGGTGCCCTCCTTGACGAGAGAGGTGAAGCCATTGCCCTTCATCTCCACGGTGTCCATGCCAACGTGGATCAGAAGCTCGATGTTGTCGTCGCTCATCAGGCCGACGGCGTGGAGAGTTTCCGGCACCTGCGTCACAGTGCCGTCGAACGGAGCATACACGGTGTCGCCGGTGGGCTCGATACCGCAGCCGCCGCCAAGGATCGCCGAAGCAAAGGTCTCATCCGGCAGCTCTTCCAGCGGGATGACCTTGCCTTCCAGCGGCATCATGACGGTCATTTTCTCGCCCTTGAATTTCGTCTCGGCAGCCTTGCCGCCAAACAGCTTATCGAAAAAGCCCATAGTCCATTTCTCCTTCTCTTTCTGCGCTGCATCCCAGCGCGATCTTCATCTAAATAAAGATACCATACCGCGCCAAAAAAAGCAAGCCATTTTCTGCACAAAGCCTATGAGATCTTTGGCGCTCACAGTAGCTCCAGCAGCTGTTCGATCTCCTCCATCTTGGTGGCCCAGCTGGTCGCGATCCGCATGACGGTGTGGGCGTCGTCGTACTTCTCCCAGAAGCCGAACTTGGCCTTGCCCTCCAGCGCGGCCAGCTGCTCGTTGGGGAAGACGATGAAGAGCTGGTTGGTGGGGGAATCCATGAAGAACTGGTACCCCTTCGCCGCAAGGCCCTTCTTGAGGGCGTTGGCGGTGGTGATGGCGTTCCGGCTGATCTTCTCATACAGGCCGTCGGTGAACAGGACGTCGAACTGCAGCCCCAGCAGGCGGCCTTTCGCCAGCAGCGCGCCCTGCTGTTTGACCATGGTCATGAAGTGGGCCGGCGCACCGTGGGGGAAGACAACGGCCTCGCCGCAGAGAGCACCGACCTTGGTGCCGCCGATGTAGAACACATCGGCCCACTTTGCGAGGTCCGGCAGGGTGACGTCCGTGCCATCCGCCGCCAGACCGTAGCCCAGCCGTGCGCCATCCACGAAGAGGGGCATCTTGTACTCCTGACAGACCGCGTGGAGAGCTTCCAGTTCGGCCTTGGTGTAGAGGGTGCCGTACTCGGTGGGGTGGGAGAGATACACCATGCCGGGGAAGACCATGTGGTCATGGTTGCTGTCGGCGTAGAAGGTGGCGCAGAAATTCCGGACCGTGGCGGCGTCCAGCTTGCCGTTTTTGTGGGGCAGCCCCATCACCTTGTGGCCGGTGAATTCGATGGCCCCGGCCTCGTGGCCGTTGACATGGCCGGTGGCTGCTGCCACAACGCCCTCCCACCGGTGCAGCATCGACGCAATGACGATGGCATTCGTCTGGGTACCGCCGGAGATGAACGTCACGTCCGCTTCCGGGCACCGGCACGCCGCGCAGATCTTTTCCTTCGCGCTGGCGCAGTAGGGGTCGGTGCCGTAGCCGGGCACCTTCTCGAAGTTCGTTTCCATCAGCTTCTGCAAAATGGCCGGATGGGCACCTTCGCAGTAATCGTTCTCAAAATAAAGCATTTTCCCTCGTCCTCTCTATTAAAGGTATCTTTATTATGAGCTTTCGGGCGGAAAATGTCAATTGCGGCCGATTCCCCTTTTTCCTCCGGTCAAGAATCTTGATTCCTTAGCTGTTTCTTAAATAAAAATATGGTATACTTTTAGAGTGGGATCGAATACAGTTCAGGAGGGATCACATTCCATGAAGCAGACCATCCGCAAAACAGACATCCTCGTGCTGCTGGGCGTATTTGCGCTGGCATTCCTCGTGATGTTCGGCATCCAGCGCATCAGCGGCCGCATCGACGGCGTGGCGTCCATGGTATTTGTTCTGGCGGTATTTTTAATATCAATCTATACTGACGGTTACTTCTGGGGCGTCATGGCATCGCTGCTCAGCGTGCTGGCGGTCAACTTTGCGTTCCGTTCGCCCTACTTTGCCTTCAACTTCACCCTGCCGGAGAACCTGTTTTCCGGGCTGGTGATGCTGGTGGTCTCCATCATGACCAGCACCCTGACCACCCGGATCAAGATGCAGGAGCAGCTCCGGATGGAGAGCGAGACTGAAAAAATGCGGGCCAACCTGCTGCGGGCCGTCTCCCACGACCTGCGCACCCCGCTGACTTCGATCTACGGGGCTTGTTCGACCGTCATTGAAAATTATGACTCTTTGGACAAAGAGCAAAAAGTTAAACTTCTTGGCGAGGCTTGTTCGGACGCCCAGTGGCTGAACCGGATGGTGGAGAACCTGCTCTCGGTCACCCGGTTCGACAACGACAAGGTGGCGGTGCAGAAGACCCCCACCGTGCTGGAAGAGCTGATCGACACGGTGCTGGTGCGGTTCCAGAAGCGCTACCCGGACGTGAACGTAAAGCTCGAACTGCCGGACAGCTTCATCGTCATCCCCATGGACTCGATGCTGATCTCGCAGGTGCTGACGAACCTGTTGGAAAACGCGGTGCTCCACGCCGAGGGGATGACCCAGTTGACGCTGAAAGTCTTCACGGTGGGCAGCCACGCTGTGTTCGAAGTAACGGACAACGGCTGCGGCATCCCCAAGGAACGGCTGAAGAAGCTGTTTTCCGGGATGCTGCCCGCCGAGGACACCGCCGACCACGGCAAGCACAGCATGGGCATCGGGCTTTCGGTCTGTGCCGCCATCGTAAAAGCCCACGGCGGAGAGATCAAGGCCGAGAGCCGCCAAGGCGAGGGCACGACCATCCGCTTCTGGCTGGAAACCGAATCCATTGAGACGGAGGAAAATCAAGATGAGCAATAACAAATTCAAAGTGCTGGTCGTAGAAGACGAGGCCAATATCTGCAGCTTCATCTATACCCTGCTGGAGACCAACGGCTACCAGACGTTTGTGGCCCCCTCCTGCGAACTGGGGCAGTCGATGTTCGGTTCCTGCAACCCAGACCTGATCATCCTCGACCTCGGTCTGCCTGACCGGGATGGCGTGGAGCTGATCCGGTATGTGCGCCAGAAGTACCTGACCCCCATCATCGTGCTGTCGGCCCGCACCACCGAGGCGGACAAGATCGAGGCGCTGGACCTCGGTGCCAACGACTACATCACCAAGCCCTTCGGCACCGGCGAGCTGCTGGCGCGGGTGCGGGCGGCGCTGCGCACCAACCGCTACAGCTCCAACCCCACGGGCACCTTCCGTGCGCAGGACCTCACCATCAACTACGAGCGCCGCAAGGTCTTCGTGGGGGAGGAAGAGATCAAGCTGACCCAGACCGAATACAACATCGTCGCGTTTTTGTCCGAGCACGCCGGCCGGGTGATGACCTACCCCGCCATCGTCAAGGCCATTTGGGGCGACACCGACTGCGGCAGCACCAAGAAGCTGCAGGTCAACATGGCCAACATCCGCCGCAAGCTGGGTAGCCGCCCCGGAAAGAACACCTACATCTTAAATGAGCTGGGCGTGGGCTACCGGATGATCGACGAAGACCGCGACTCCCATACCGAGGAGGACGCATGATCCTTGCGCTGATCTTATTTGCGCTGATCTACATTCTGATGCTGGCTTTGCCGCAGCAGCGGCCCTTTGTGGCGCTGGGCGGCAACCTGACCCCCATCGGCGCTTCGGCCAACATCGCAGCCATCGGCATCCTGCGCAAAAACGGCGAGACCGTCCGCACCAAGGACTTTCTGCGCATCGGCATTCCCTTCACGCTGGCCGCCGTGCTGACGGGCTACGGCTGCCTGTGGTTGGTGTGGGGGTAAGCACCCGTTTGTCTCAAAAAACAACGTAGGGATAGTCAATTATAACAAACTCCCGCAAAAAAGTTTCTATGTGCTAACTTTATGCAAACTACTTGCATTTTCCAAATTTCGTGCTACAATAACGGCAGCAATACGGAGCGTCCCGCTCCCTCAAACCGGCCCTTTTGGGCCATACAAGCAACACGAAAAAAGGAAGGTATATCGATATGGTCAACATGAAAAAGATCGCCCTGTTCGCCGCTGGCACCCTGTTTGGTTCTGCCGGTTTCAAGCTTCTGTCCAGCAGCGATGCCAAGAAGGTCTACACCCAGACCGCCGCTGCCGTTCTGCGCATGAAGGACTCCACCATGGAGACCGTGAACAAGGTTCAGGAACAGGCCGGTGACATTCTGGCAGACGCAAAGGCTATCAACGAGGCCCGCGCTGCCAAGGCTGAGGCCGCTGTCATCGAGGACGCTGCTGAGGAGACTGCATCCACCGAGGCTGCCGAATAATCCAAGGCCCTATGGGAGCCGCCTGCGGGCGGCTCTTTTTCATGGTCAGAAAGGGAACGAGTATGAAATGCACCATTTTGCATGAAGGCCGGGGCCGGATGCGCGTCCATGTCTGCAACGTGCGGATGACGCTCCACCGCGCCGATGTGCTGGAAGCTTATCTCAACCACCACGACGCCATCGAAAAGGCCACCGTCTACGAGCGGACCGGCGACGTGGTACTTTATTATAATGGCAAGCGTGCCGACGCCGTCCGGGCGCTGAGCACCTACAAGTTCGACCGGCCGGAGCTGGACGCCCTTGTGACCTCCGCCGACAGCCGGAAACTCAATCAGGAATATCAGGAAAAGATGTACAGCCTTGTGGCAGGCCACTGCTTCCGCAAGTTGTTCCTGCCCGCCCCCATCCGCGCGGCCTACACCATCTGGCGCTCCATCGCCTTTGTGTGGAAGGGCGTCAAATGTCTGTTCCAGCGCAAGCTGGAAGTCGAGGTGCTGGATGCGCTGAGCATCGGCGTCTCGGTGCTGCGGGGCGATTTCAACACCGCCGGCTCCGTCATGTTCCTGCTGAACCTCGGCTCCCTGCTGGAAGAGTGGACCCGCAAGAAGAGCCTCGATGATCTCGCCCGCAGTATGGCGCTGAATGTGGACAAGGTGTGGGTGCGCAGCCAAGGCACCGAAGTGCTGCTGCCGCTGACGAAGGTCCAGCCCGGCGACGAGATCGTGGTGCGCTCCGGCAACATGATCCCGCTGGACGGCACCGTGATCGAAGGCGAAGCCATGATCAATCAGGCCGCGCTGACCGGCGAATCCATGCCGGTGCGGAAGATCGAGGGTGCCACCGTCTACGCGGGCACCGTCGTGGAGGAGGGCGAGTGCGTCTTCTTGGCCAAGGCTGCGGGCGGCTCCAACCGCTACGACAAGATCGTGGCCATGATCGAGGAATCCGAGAAGCTGAAGTCCAGCACCGAGAACCGTGCGCTGGAACTGGCCGACAAGCTGGTGCCGTGGTGCCTCGCGGGCACCGTGGTCACCTACGCGCTGACCCGGAACGTCACCCGCGCCATCTCCATCCTGATGGTGGACTTCTCCTGTGCGCTCAAGCTCTCGATGCCGCTGGCCGTCCTCTCCGCCATGCGCGAGTGCGGCACGGCCCACATCACCGTCAAGGGCGGCAAGTATCTGGAAGCGCTGGCCAAGGCCGACACCATCGTCTTCGACAAGACCGGCACCCTGACCCGCGCCACCCCGCAGGTGGTGGACGTCGTCCCCTTCAGCCAGAGCGAGAAGGACGACGTGCTGCGCCTTGCCGCCTGCCTTGAGGAGCACTTCCCGCACTCGATGGCCAACGCCGTCGTCCGCGCCGCCAAGGAGCGGAACCTCGCCCACGAGGAGGTGCACTCCGAGGTGGAGTACATCGTGGCCCACGGCATTGCCAGCCGGGTCAGCGGCGAGCGGGTGGTCATCGGCAGCTACCACTTCGTCTTTGAGGACGAGCACTGCATCATCCCCGCCGACGAGCAGGAGAAGTTCGACTCCCTCGCCCCGGAGTATTCTCACCTGTACATGGCTGTCTCCGGCCAGCTGGTCGGCGTCATCTGCATCGCCGACCCCCTGCGCCCGGAAGCCGCTTCCGTCCTGCACCAGCTGCACAAGCTGGGCATCCGGAACACCGTGATGATGACTGGTGACAGCTACCGCACCGCCGAGGCCATTGCCAAGCAGGTGGGCGTGGACCAGTTCTACGCCGAGGTTTTGCCGGAGGACAAAGCCAACTTCGTCCAGAAGGAAAAGGCTGCGGGCCACACCGTCGTCATGATCGGCGACGGCATCAACGACTCCCCCGCCCTCTCCGCCGCCGACATCGGCATCGCCATCAACTCCGGTGCTGCCATCGCCCGCGAGATCGCGGATGTGACCATCAAGGCCGACAGCCTTGAAGAACTGGTCTTCCTCAAGACGGTAGCCAACGCCCTGCAGCACCGGGTCAGCGCAAACTACCGTTTCGTGCTGAGCTTCAACTCCACCCTCATCCTTTTGGGTGCGCTGGGCATCCTGCAGCCCGCCGCTTCGGCCATGCTGCATAACCTCTCCACCCTCGGCATCAGCCTCAAGAGCATGACGAATCTGGTGCAGACGCCCTCTTCCGTGCCGCAGATCGCGAAATAAGATTTCTCCCCCCAAAACGCCGAAAGCCCCCTGCACATACCGCGTGCAGAGGGCTTTCTTTCTATGCTTTCTCCGGGGGAAGAAATTACAGGATGTCGATGTACTCGCCGGCCAGCGCTTTATTCATGCTGCGGACGGCGCAGAACTTGCCGCACATGGAGCAGGTGTCGCTGTGGTCGTCTTCGGGCAGACGGGCGTCGCGGATGGCCTTGGCGGTCTCCGGGTCGATGGCACAGGCGAACTGTGCGTCCCAGTCCAGCACGCGGCGGGCGTCGCCCATCTTGTCGTCGATGTCGCGGGCGTGGGGGATGCCCTTGGCGATGTCGGCGGCGTGGGCCGCGATCTTCGAGGCCACGATGCCCTGCTTCACGTCGTCCACGTTGGGCAGAGCCAGATGCTCCGCCGGGGTGACATAGCACAGGAAGGCGGCACCGCTGGCGGCAGCCACGGCACCGCCGATGGCGGCGGTGATGTGGTCATAGCCGGGGGCGATGTCGGTGACGAGGGGTCCCAGCACGTAGAACGGGGCGCCCATGCAGATGCTCTTCTGCACCTCCATGTTGGCGGCGACCTGATTCAGGGGCACATGGCCGGGGCCTTCCACCATGACCTGCACGTTGTGGGCCCAAGCCCGCTTGGTCAGCTCGCCCAGACGGACCAGCTCCTCGATCTGGCAGACATCGGTGGCGTCGGCCAAGCAGCCGGGGCGGCAGGCGTCGCCCAGAGAGATGGTCACATCGTGCTCTTCGCAGATGTCCAGAATTTCATCGAAGTGCTCATAGAACGGGTTCTCGTTGCCGGTCATGCACATCCATGCGAAGACCAGCGAGCCGCCGCGGCTGACGATGTTCATCTTCCGCTTGTGCTTGCGGATCTGGTCGATGGTCTTGCGGGTGATGCCGCAGTGGAGGGTGACGAAATCCACACCGTCCTCCGCGTGGAGGCGGACCACGTCGATGAAGTCCTGTGCGGTCAGGGTGGCGAGGTCGCGCTGGTAGTGGATGACCGAGTCATACACCGGCACGGTGCCGATCATCACCGGGCACTCGTGGGTCAGCTTCTGGCGGAAGGGCTGGGTGTTGCCGTGGCTGGACAGGTCCATGATGGCTTCAGCGCCCATGTTCACGGCGCTCATGACCTTCTGCATCTCGATGTTGTAATCCTTGCAGTCGCGGGAGACGCCGAGGTTGACGTTGATCTTGGTGCGCAGCATGCTGCCGATGCCCTCCGGGTTCAGGCAGGTGTGGTGCTTGTTGGCGGGGATGGCGACCTTGCCCTCGGAGACCAGCTGCCGGATCTCTTCGGTGGTGCGGTACTCCTTCTTGGCGACGATCTCCATCTCCTTGGTGACGATGCCCTTGCGGGCGGCGTCCATCTGGGTGGTATAGGTTTGCATAGTCAGTTCCTCCAGTTTGGTCTAAAATACTCTCTACCATTTATATACAGAGGGGCCGGATATTTCAGATGATACTGGATTCCGGCGCCTCCGCAAAACAACATTGCGGTCTTCATGAAAATCTCCTTGCATGAGTTTTCTAACGCGGCCGAAGGTGGTGCCCCCGGTCGGCCGCGACTCCCTCAGTCTGCTTCGCAGACAGCCCCCTCAAAGAGGGGGCCTTTCAGCCTCCCTCCCAGAGGGAGGTGGCATCGCGCAGCGATGACGGAAGGAGTTATAGCATCTCCGCTAACCTTCTCAATTCCCTGCACTCCTCTTCAATATCCTCCGCCGCGAAGATGGCGCTGACCAACGCAACGCCCGCTTCGCCGCAGTGGGCGAGGGAGAGCAGGTTCTGTTTGCTGATGCCGCCGATGGCCACGACCGGCACGGGGACGGCGGCGCAGATGGCCCGCAGCGTCTCCTTGGGCAGGGCGGTGACGTTCGTTTTCGTGGTGGTGGCGAACATCGCGCCGCAGCCGAGGTAATCCGCCCCGGCCGCCACCGCGGCCTTGGCTTCGGCAACGTTATGGGCCGACACGCCGATGATGGCGTCGGGGCCGAGGATGCGCCGCGCCTCTGCGGGGTCCATATCCTCCTGCCCCAGATGCACCCCGTCCGCGCCGCACTGCGCCGCCAGCGCCACGTTATCGTTCAGGATAAAGGGCACGCGGTACTGTTTGCACAGGGCGGAAATCTCCCGCGCCTCCGCCAGAATAGACGAATCCGCGAGTTTTTTCTCCCGCAGCTGCACACAGGTCGCGCCGCCCTTGAGGGCCGCTTCGACCTGCTGGGGCAGGGTGAGTTTCCCGACCCATGCGCGGTCGGTGACGGCGTAAAGCCGCAGCATCTCAGCAGTACAGTTCATAGTTTGCTCCTTGGTCCAGCTCTTCGCCGGTCATGTTGGAAACGGCGTCCATCAGGCGGATGCGCAGGGTGCCGGTGCCCTCGCCCCCGGTCAGGGAGGCGGCGGCCCGCTCCCCGCACAGACCCATCATGCAGACGGCGGCAGCGGCGGCTTCCAGCGGTGCTTCGGGGTTTGCCCCCACGAAGGCTGCCGTCAGCACCGACAGCATACAGCCGGTGCCGGTGACTTGGCGCAGCAGCGGGGTGCCGCTGCGGATGCCGTAGGCCGTGGTGCCGTCCGTTACGATGTCCTCGGCCCCCGTCACCGCCACGATGCAGTGGTGGGCGGCGGCGAAGCGCCCCGCCAGCGGCAGCAGCGTTTCCAGCTCCGGGGCCTTGCCCGCATCCACCCCGCGGGAGACGAGGCTCTGGCCGCTCAGGGTCTGCAATTCCGAAGCGTTGCAGCGCAGCACCGTCAGGGGAACGTCCTGCAAAAGCTTTTGGGCGATCTTTTGCCGGTACGCGGACGCGCCCACGCCCACGGGGTCAAAGACCACGGGCAGACCCAGCTCAGCGGCCTTACTCCCCGCCAAGAACATGGCGTCGGCCTTGCGGGGGTTGGGGGTGCCAAGGCTCAGGCAGAGCGCCCGGCTCAGGGCCGTGATCTCCCGGACCTCCTCCGGGGCATCCGCCATGATGGGCGAGGCCCCTGCCGCCAGCACGATGTTGGCACAGTCGTTGGCCGTGACGAGGTTCGAGATGCAGTGGACGAGAGGGGAGGCTTGCCGCACTCGGTCCAGCCGCTTTCCAAACGCAGCTTCCACAGCGGCCTCCTCAGCTCAGGCTGGTCTGCATCGAGTGCAGAGCGCCGGAGCGCTGCAGCGCCGCCAGCAGCACGCCCGCGATGACCGCGCCGCCCGCCGTGGAGACGAGGAAGGGCACGATGTAGGCGTAGAACGCGATGTCGCCCGCGCTCTTGCCCATCAGCAGGATGGCGACGGGGTAGGCGCACAGGCCGCCGAGGATGGAGGTGCCGAACACCTCACCCACCAGCGTGGGCAGCAGCTTCTGGGTCTTGTGGTAGACGACGCCGCACAGCAGCGCGCCGAACATGCTGCCGGGGAAGGCCATCAGGCTGCCCAGACCCAGCAGGTTGCGCAGCAGCGAGGCCACAAAGGCCACGCCGAGGCCCCAGTAGGGCCCCAGCAGCACCGCGCACAGGATGTTGACCATGTGCTGCACCGGCGCGCACTTGCTGCCGAAGATGGGGAAGCTGAACACGCTGCCCACCACAGCAAGCGCACACAGCATTCCGGCCAGAGCCAGTTTTTTCACCGAGAGATTTTTCATAGGGATCGCTCCTTTCGATTTTCCGGCAACAAAAAACAGGAGTTCCCGCTGCGGAAACTCCTGTAAAAACTCATACACCCTATGACTTCCTACGGCGGCATTATCCGCATCAGGTGAAAGGGTCGAAGTTTGAGTACTTCCTCTCAGCCCGCGTCACGAGCTCCCCTGTATTTTGTTGTCGGGTGTATTCTACACCATTCGGGCTGAAATTGCAAGAGGGAGTTTCCCTTCGGGGGGAAACTGTGCTATACTGGGGACAATGTAACTCCCCCAGCCGCCTGACGGCGTCAGCCCCCTCTGGGAGTGGGCCTAGGCTCCCTCTTTGAGGGAGCTGGCACGGCGGATGCCGTGGCTGAGGGAGTTGATACCACAACAAAGGAGATTTGGTTTATGGGTCTTGTAAAAGCAGCAATCAGCGCAGCTTCCGGCGTGATGGCCGACCAGTGGAAGGAATATTTTTACTGCGACGCCCTCCCCGCAGACGTGCTGGCCGTCAAAGGCCAGAAGCGCACGGACCGCCGTTCCTCCAACAAGCACGGCAGTGAGAACATCATCTCCGACGGCTCCATCGTGGCCGTGGCCGACGGCCAGTGTGCCCTGATCGTGGAGCAGGGCAAGGTGGTGGAGCTGTGCGCCGAGCCGGGCGAGTACACCTACAGCACCGGCACCCAGCCCTCCCTGCTCAGCGGCGGACTGAAGAACATTGACGACGCCTTTGCCGAGATGGGCAAGCGGATTGGCTTCGGCGGTCAGGCCGCCACCGACCAGCGCCTGTACTACATCAACACCAAGGAGCTGGTGGGCAACAAGTATGGCACCCCCAACCCCGTGCCCTTCCGGGTAGTGGACCAGCGGGCCGGCATCGACATCGACATCGCCATCCGGTGCTTCGGCGAGTACAGCTACCGCATCGTCAACCCCATCCTGTTTTACACCAATGTCTGCGGCAATGTGGAAAACGCCTACACCCGCGACGCACTGGACGGCCAGCTCCGGACCGAGCTGATGACCGCGCTGCAGCCCGCCTTCGCCCGCATCAGCGAGCAGGGCATCCGCTACTCCTCCCTGCCCGCCCACACCACCGAGCTGGCCGATGCGCTGAATCAGGCCCTGAGCGCCAAGTGGAGCAAGCTGCGGGGCATCGAGATCGTTTCCCTCGGCGTGTCCGGCGTCAAAGCCAGCGAGGAAGACGAGCAGATGATCAAGGACTTACAGCGCAGTGCCGCCTTCATGGACCCCACCCGCGCGGCCGCCCACCTCGTCGGCGCACAGGCTGCGGCCATGCAGTCCGCTGCCGCCAACACCTCCGCCGGCCCCGCCATGGCCTTTATGGGGATGAATCAGGCTGCCGCTACGGGCGGCGTCAATGCACAGACCCTGTACCAGATGGGCGCCCAGCAGCCTGCTCAGCCCGCTGCCCCGGCGGCGAACGGCTGGACCTGCTCCTGCGGCCAGAGCGGCAACACCGGCAGGTTCTGCACCTCCTGCGGCAAGCCGAAGCCCGAAGCCCCGACGGTCTGGGTGTGCAGCTGCGGCGCGAAGAACAGCGGCAAATTCTGCTCCGAGTGCGGCAAGCCGAAGCCCGCCGCCAAGTGCCAAAACTGCGGTTTTGAGCCCGCCGACCCCGCAAACCCGCCGAAGTTCTGCCCCGAATGCGGCAAGCCCTTCGGCGCATAAGAAAGGCAACTGTCCATGGCTGATAAAGTAACGAACTACCAATGCCCGGCCTGTACCGGCCCGCTGCACTTCGACAGCACCACCGGCAAGCTGGTGTGCGACTACTGCGGCTCGGCCTATGAGGTCGCCGACATCGAGGCCCAATACGCCCAAAAGCAGCAGAAAGCCGACGCGGCCGCCGCTTCCGACGAGAAGAAGGCTGCGGCCCGCCGCGCAAAAGCGGCCGGCGAAGACCCGGTCTGGAGCGAAGCGGAGGCCAGCGGCCTTTCCAGCTACTCCTGCACCACCTGCGGCGCGGAGCTGGTCTGCGACGCCACCACGGCGGCCACCACCTGCCCCTACTGCGGCAATCCCACCGTGCTGGGCGGCAAGCTTTCGGGCAAGCTGAAGCCCGAATACATCCTGCCCTTCAAGATGGACAAGAACGCCGCCATCGCCCAACTGACCAAATATTATAAGGGCAAAGCCTTCCTGCCCAAGGCGTTCAAGAGCCAGAACCACATCGCCGAGATTCAGGGCGTCTACGTGCCCTTCTGGCTGTTCGACGCCGAGGCCGACGCCCGCGGCAGCTACGACGGCCAAGTGAGCGAGAGCCACCGCGAGGGCGACTACCGCGTCACCACCACCCAGCATTACGACGTCCGCCGCGAGGGCACGGCCACCTTTGCCCGCGTGCCGGTGGACGGCTCCAGCAAGATGCCCGACGAGCACATGGACTCCATCGAGCCCTTCGACTACAGCGAGCTGAAGCCCTTCTCCACGGCCTACCTGCCGGGCTTTCTGGCCGACCGGTACGACGAGGACGCCAAGACCTGCGCCGACCGGGCCAAGACCCGCATCGAGAACTCCACCGCCGAGGCTCTGCGCCAGACGCTGTCCGAGTACGCGGTGGTGGACACGCGGGAAGAGAACATCAACGTCCGGATGAAAAAGGCTCACTACACCCTGCTGCCGGTCTGGATGCTCCACACCCGGTGGAAGGAGCAGGACTTCCTCTTTGCCATGAACGGCCAGACCGGGCGGCTCATCGGGGACCTGCCCGTGGACAAGGGCCGGGTGGCCGCGTGGTTCGCCCGCATCGCCCTGCCGCTGATGGCCATTCTCATCTGGCTGCTGTACTTATAAGGAGGTGCGCGGAATGAAAACTCTGACTTGTTCTCTCCGCCGCCTCGGTGCGGCGCTGGCCGCCGCTGTGCTGGCGGTCTGCCTCAGCCTCCCGGCCATGGCTTCGGCCCCGCTGGTGCGGGATGACTACGGCCTGTTCGACGGCGACACCCTCAGCGCGCTGGAAGCTGACGCCGAGGAGGCCGCCGACGGCCACGACTGCGATGTGTATTTCCTCACCGTGGACAGCATCGGCGACGAAGACCAGCGTGCCTACGCGAAGAACTACTACCGCGACAACGATCTCGGCTCCGGCAGCGACCGCAGCGGCATCCTGTTCATGATCGCCCTCGGCTCCCGCAAGTACGTCACCATCACCTACGGCGGGGGCGTGACGGCCTTTACCGATTACCGCATCGAGCAGATCGAAGATGAGGTCGTGCCCATGCTGTCGGACGGCGACTACGCCGACGCAGCCCAGACCTACATCGACCTGTGCGCCGATACGCTGGATTTCTACGCCGAGAACGGCGAGCCGCTGGATTATGACAACGACCCGGACGGCGACCTCGGCATCTTCGGCATCCTCATCGTGGTGGGCATCCCGTCCCTCATCGCCGCCATCGTGTGCAGCATCCTCTATGCTCAGATGAAGACGGCCAAGCGGAAGACCGAAGCCGATGACTACATCGGGGCCGGGCTCAAGCTCCGGGTCCAGCGCGACCACTACACCCACACCGACCGCGTGGAGGTCTACGACCCGCCCCACGAGGAAAGCTCTTCCTCCGGCGGCTCGTCGGTGGACAGCGACGGCTTCGGCGGTTCGTCGGGCGGCTCCTTCTAAAGCGCAAAAAGGCCGGTTTCGCAGCTTGCGAAACCGGTCTTTTTCTTTATCCTTGGGTTGCAATACTGTATCAGCGTCATGAAGGGGGAAAAGCCCCGCCCGTCCGCGAGGAATCCGTTCACCCCGCGTTAGCCTCCAAATAATCTGCCACATCGCCGATGGTCACGAAATTGCGCAGTTCCTTTTCGGGGATGCGCAGACCAAACATTTCCTCAAGATCCGCCACAACGGTCAGGATCTCCATGGAGGACAGGTCGAGGTCGTCCATCAGGACGCTGTCTTCCCTCACGTCCTCCGGGCTGATCTCTGCCACGTCCTCAAGGATCGCGAGGATCTGGGACACGATTTCTGCTCTTTGCATCAAAAAATCTTCCTTTCCATGATGGATTTCAGCGTCGCTGCAAGGGCGCGCTTCTCCGGCGCGGCCCCCTGCGGCCCGGTCTCCCATTCTGGTCCCGGCCTTACCCGACGTCATACAGTTTTATAATACCCGTTTTCCGGGGCAATTGCAACATTTCGCCGGTCAGGTTTACAGATTTTCTACAAAAGCGTTTCTTACCTGCGCAGCAGCTTGCCCAGCGCGTTGCGGGGCAGGGGCTCTGCGGTGCACTCCACGGCGCTGATCCGCTTGTACAGCGGCAGGGTGCGGTTCAGCTCGGTGACGAAGGTGCGGACAGTCTGCTCCTTCTCCGGCTCACAGCAGATGACGGCACCGATCTTCTTGCCCATCTCCTTCACGATGCACTCCTTGATGTCGGCGCACTTGCCCAGCAGCTTTTCCAGCTCTTCGGGGCTGACGTTCTCGCCGCTGTCGAGGATGATGAGGTTTTTCTTACGGCCGGTGATGTAATAGAAGCCGTCCTCATCCACGCGGGCGAGGTCGCCGCTGTGGAGCCAGCCGTCCTTGTCGATGGCCTCGGCGGTGGCCTCCGGGTCCTTATAATAGCCCAGCATGACCGCGCCGCCCCGGACGCAGATCTCGCCGGTCTCGTCCAGCTTGACCTCGCAGAAGCCGTCCGGCTTGCCCAGTGCCCGGAGGTGTTCGCCCTCCTGCACCACGTTCAGCAGACCGTAGCCGGCCAGCTCGGTCATGGAGTAGCACTGGTTGATGTAGATGCCGTGCTCCACGAGGTAGTGCAGGATCTGCGGGTCGAGGATGGCGGAAGAGCAGCTCAGGTTCCACAGGCCGTTCAGCTTTTCCTGATTGCCGCGGCGGATCTCGTTGTAGATCATCTCCACCAGCACCGGCGGAGTGGACATGGCGTCGCTGTGCATCATGCTCATGTCCCGGCGCATATCGCGGGGGTCGGCGCAGAGGTTCAGCGTCCAGCCCTGAATGCCGTAGGCGAAGTAGCAGATGAAGCCGGACAGGTGGAACATGGGCACCAGCGTGAAGTGGCTGAAGAGCTGATTCATCTCCTTCGGGGCCACTTCAGGCATGACCTTCTGGCCGTCGATGTACATCTTTATGGCGGTGAAGTAGTTTTTCTCGCTGAGCATGACGCCCTTGCTGCGGCCGGTGGTGCCGGAGGTGAATAGCAGCATCCGCAGCCCGTCGGGGTCGATGCGGTTTTCAAAGGCGGCGGGTGCGCTGCCCTCGTAGGCGTTCATGGGGCGGAGCTTGTCGCCGTAAACAGCCTTCAGCTCCTCGGCGTAGCCATAGTCGATGCCGTCGGTGAAGATCAGGGCGGGCTCGCTGAGGCCCAGCTCATATTCCAGCTCCGGCCAAGTCTTCTTCTGGTTCAGGGTCACGATGACAGCCCCGGCCATCATGGTGCCGAAGGTCACCACGCCGTACTCATAATTGGTGCGGCTCAGGATCGCGATCCGCTGGCCCTTGAGATCGGCAACAGTTTCCTGCAGATAGCCGGTCATCTTCCGGATGTCGGCCACGAACTCGCCGTAGGTCTTCTCCTTCACGGTGGTGGTGGCGTCGTCCACCCAGCGGAACGCCGGGCGGGACGCAAACTTCTCCTGCATGGCAGCGACCATATCATAAACCGTCATCGGCATCTCTTTTTCCGAAACCACGGCACAGCACTCTTCTCTGGTCATCTTTTGCACACTCCTTATTCGTTCGGTGTTCCCCGGCCCCCGCCCAATTTCAGCGGCAGCACAGCTTTCGTCTCCCAGTATACAGCACAGCGGGGACAAATGCAAGTTTTAATTGCACAAATATGCAATTTAAACTTGCGCTCAACTTGTGCAGGGAGATGGGATTTGCTCCCATTCGTTGCGCAGGGGCGGCTGCTGTGGTACACTTTGCACAGCCTTGGGGGCTTTTTTTGTTCTGCCCGCTTTCATTGACAGAACCTCAGAAAAGCATTATACTTATTTATAACGATTTTGTAACTTTTAACATCTTGCGCCCGAATTTCGGCAATCAGCCACCCTCAAGGTGATCTGGCGCAAAGGAGGGCTTTTCATGGAGGGTACCAAACCCCGCACGGCCAATTCGCTTGGCATGTTCGACCTGCTCAAGGGCATCGGTATGTTGACCATCGTGTTCGCGCACACCGGTGAGCTGTATCCGATGGGTTCCGGCAGCATCAACCTGCTGACCTTTTTTATGTTCGCCTACCGCGAATCCCTGATGGCCGCGTTCTACATCGCCAGCGGCTACGGCTTCCGCAAGCGTTCCATCGGCAAGTGCATCGACCAGCAGGTGACGACTCTGCTCAAGCCTTACATTTATACGGGCATCGCCACCACGGTGTTCCACTTCCTTATCCACTATCTCTGCTACGGCTCCCTCCACAACGCCACCTATGAGACCGGCAAGGTGCTGGGCGGCTTTGCGCTGGGGCTGCCCCACACGGCGGAGTATTTCGGCCAGACCTTCTTCTCCTGCGGGCCCATGTGGTACTTACTTTCCCTGATGATCGCGTGGGTCCTGCTGGATCTGATCCTGAATATCTTTCCTGAAGCCTACACAAACTGGGCAGTGCTGGGCACCATGCTGCTGGGCTGGGGCCTCTGCATCACATGGGAGGCTCCCTTCTGCATCGGGCAGGGCATGGTCACCGTTCCGGCGCTCTACGTGGGCTACCTCGCCAAGAAGCATAAAATTTTCGACAAACCCCTGTCCCGCAGGTTGAAAAACACCCTGATGGGCTGTGCGGCCGCCGTGGCAGTCCTTGTGCTGCTCACCCAGAGCACCGACTGCGTTTCCATGGCCCAGTGGAACTTCGGCCCGGTGAGCATCCTGCTGGACGCCGGGGCCGGCCTTGGCATCCTGTCCATGGTCCTCTGGTTCCAGCGCCGGGTGGACAACTTCGTGACCCGCGGCATCCAAGCCATCGGCCGCCGGTCTCTGTATATCTTCTGCATCCACACCGTTGAGCTGACCGCGATTCCGTGGTATCTGATGCCCCAGAAGTTTGCGGCCCACCCGGTGCTGGGCGTGGTCCTGCAGTTCACCCTCTCCATGGGGTCGGTGCTGCTGTTCTGTGAGCTGCTGCTCCGCTGGAAGGATCGGAAATTCCGGCGCACCGTGGCAGCCAAGAGCCGGGAAGCACAGCCCCGGCAGTATGCGGCAAAACACTGATTTTTTGCGGGTCTTTCCCGCTGAAGTGAAATATATTATGATGAGGAGAATCCAGTCATGACCAACGAAGCTCCTGCCACCACGGCGGCCCTGCAGGGCCGGATCGCGGACCTCGAACAGCAGCTCAAGCTCTCGGACGAGGGCGTTTCCCGGCTGGCCCAGCGGTGCCTTGCGCTGGAACAGGAGGTACAGGCCTGTGCCGCCGCCCACCCCCAGCGCGAGATGCGCACCGACTCGCCCACCCTGCTGCAGCCGCTGCTCTATTACGATACCGGCTTCGGCTTTTCCGAAAAGGATACGCTGACCGCCCCCGACTGCACCACCGACCAGCTGACCGGGGCCGTGACGGCTACGTTTGAGCTGCCGGTGGCGGCCCAGAAGCTCCGCTTCGATCCGGGCGAGCTGCCCTGCTGCGTGACCCAGCTCCTGTTCTCCGACGACCGCATCGTCTGGGAGCCCGCCAACGGCACCAATCTGCAGGGGGACACCACCCTCTTCCTCGGCGATGACCCCAACTACCGGCTGGAGGGCCTGAGCCAGTACCCCGCCGGGATGAAGCTGGTGGTGAGCTACTGCTACTACCCGCTGGAAAAGCTGGCGGACGAGCCTCTCTTCTGCGCCCTGCTGGAAAGCGTCCAGCTCCTGCAGAAGAATAAGGACGGCGAAAAGCAGCACATCGCCGAGCTGGAACAGGCTGTGGCCGCCCAGCAGCAGACCGTAGCCCTGCTGCACCAGCAGATCGCCGAACTGCACCAGAAAAACGCCGAGGTCGCCGCCCGCTGCCAGTCCTACGAGACTTCCTTGGAAGGCGTGCTGAACAGCAGCAGTTGGAAGCTGACCCTGCCGCTGCGCCGTCTGCTGGGGTTGTTCCGCCGCAGCCATTAACGGGAGGGACGCCATGTACAGCAGTTACAGCCCCCTGCAGCAGAGCCAACTGGCCGCGCAGGGTTATTACGATACCCAGAGCACCTATCTGCTGGTCTACGCGCCGGGGCGGAACACCGCGCTGCGCGCCACCCTTGCCGACCAGCTCCACCGCAAGTTCCGGCTGGCGGATACCCTTGGCTCCGCCTTGACCGAGGGGGTGGACGGCGTGCTCCTCGTCAGCGAGGACGTGGAGTGCATGTCCACCGCCCTGATGTGCTTTGCAAAAGCCTTGCAGGACGGCGCAGATTACGCGGTCTGCAACGCCGTCTTCGGCTTCGGGGGGGCCACGGCCCTCTACCAGAGCCGGGCCCATCTGGCCCAGAACCGCTGCGCCCTCGTCAGCCGCCCCCTGCTGGAGCGCTGCCGCGCCGCCGCCAAGGACCCCGAAAACGTCACGGAGCTGCTGGCGCTGGCCGCGCAGTTCTGCGCCCACCCCGCCCGCATCCCACAGGCTCTGCTCCACTACGAGCGGGACATCTGCGCCGAGGATGCGTTCTCGGCCACGGGCAAGCGGGCCTTCCTCATGAGCCATGTCCTCGACATGACCGGTGCTCCCATCGTGCTGGTCAGCGCCGTGCCGGTGCTGCGCAGCATGGGCTACGAAGTGGTGGTGCTGGGCCCCAGCGATGGCGGGGCGCTGCAGCTCTTCGTGGACGCCGGGGCCGCCGTCATCACCCGGCCGGGCATCCGCGCCACCCCGAACCTCTGGGGGCTGGCCCTCTGCACCGACCTCGTCCTCGTCAACACCGTGGTCATGGCCCGGACGGTGCGGGCCCTCAGCGGCACCGCCGTGCCGGTGCTGTGGTGGCTCCACGATGCCTTTGCGGGCTACCCCCACATCGCCCACCAGATCCCCACGAAGCTGGCCGAGAATGTCCGGCTGTACTCGGTGGGCCACCACGCCGCCAACGCCATGCACGCCGTCCGGCCCGATTTCCAGATCGGCCAGCTCATTTACGGCTTGCCCGACTATGCGGCGGAGGATTTCCCCCGCTGCGACCTCGGCTACCCCGCCGACAAGCCCCTCTTTGCCACCGTGGGCTCCTTTGAGCGCCGGAAGGGCCACGACATCTTCTGCGCCGCCATCCGGCTGCTGCCGGAGGAAGTGCGGAACAAGGCCACCTTCCTCTTCGTCGGCATGGCGGCGGACAAGGAGATGATGGACGCCGTCCGCTCCCTGACCACCGACTGCCCGGAGAATGTCTTCTACTGCAAGCGGCTCAGCCGGGACGAGATCAAGAACCTGATGGAGCAGTGCACCTGTCTGGTCTGCGCCTCCCGCGACGACCCCATGCCCACCTTCGTCACCGAGGGCCTCATCTTCGGCAAGCCCTCCATCGTGTCGGAGCACACCGGCACCGCCGGGGTCATCACCGAAGGGGTGGACGGTTTCACCTACCCCGACGACGACCCGCAGAAGCTGGCCGCGCTGCTGGAGTGGGCCATCTTCCACCCGGAGAAGCTGGCCGCCATGAAGGCCGCCTGCCGGAAGCTCTACGAGACCCATTACTCCAAGCAGTCCTTTGAACAGACCCTCACCGCAGCGGTGAAGGACTTGACTGCTAATCACTGATCTACGTTTTCCTTCGTACAACCTCTCAGTCTCGCTACCGCTCGACAGCTCCCCTAGTAGGGGAGCCTCTGGCGAAACCATAAACTTTGCATGGACTGCCAAGGCCTCCCCTACAAGGGGAGGTGGCAATGCGAAGCATTGACGGAGAGGTTGTACGGAGGATTTTTTATCATTTTTCTCCATTTGCTGAGAAAAATTCGATACAAGTTCACAAAACCGGGGTGCTGGCGTGGTATACTTCAACCAACAGTACGAAAGGAGCTCCTCATCCATGAATCGACCCGCCCCCCGGCAGCCATCCCGCAAAAAGGCGGCCCTGTCCATCACGATCCTCGTGGTGCTGACCGGCGTCGTCTTCTGGATCTTCAAGAGCCACTGGGCCGAGATCTCCTCGGCGCTGGCGCAGTTGAAGTTCTGGCAGGTGGCCGTAGTGCTGGCCGTCGGCCTGACCTACCCGGTGCTGGAGGGCCTTGTCAGCTACGTCATCGTCCGGAGCCGACTGCCCCGGTTCACCCTGCGTCAGGCGCTGGAATCGGCGTTCATGGGCAGCTTCGGCAACGTCATCTGCCTTGGGGCCGGGTCCATGCCGATGCAGTCCTACTACCTCTACCGCAGCGGGCTGCCGCTGGGCCCCGGCGTGGGCCTGATGACCCTGCAATACGTTTTCCACAAGACCACGGTCCTGCTCTACGCCACGGGGATGCTGCTGCTTCAGCGCCAGTGGCTGGCGGCCAACACCTCCGGCGTGATGAACTACCTGCCCATGGCCTACTTCGTGGTGGCGGCGATCATCGTGGGGCTGGTGCTGCTCTGCGTTTCGCCCCTCATCCAGCGGCTCGCCCGCTGGGCGCTGGGCTGTCTGCCCAAGACCGAACAATGGCAGACCCGCCGGGAAACATGGCTGGAGCAGCTGGACACCCTCGGCACCGAGAGCCGTCACCTGCTGGCCGACAAGGGCCGCTGCGTCAGGATCTTCGCCCTGCACACGGTCAAGCTGTTCCTGCTGTTCACCCTGCCTTACCTCTGCATCCGGTTCATGGGGCTGCCCTGCGGCCTGAGCTTCTGGCAGGTGCAGCTCCTCACCAGCCTGATGCTCTTCCTCTCCAACGCCCTGCCCAACGTGGCGGGCATGGGTTCCATCGAAACGGCCTTCCTCCTCGTCTTCAGCTCCTTTCTGTCCAACGGCGAGGCCATGAGCACCCTGATGCTCTTCCGCATCGCCAGCTACTACTTCGTCTTCGGCTTCAGTGCCGTTGTCTCCCTCTTCGCCCAGAAGCATTTGGAGGAGCAGCCCCGCTGACGCGGCGGCGCGGTTCGCTTCCCCGCGAACTCAGCCAGCCTCCTAGACAAGCAAGTTAAATGGCCAAGTTCGGTTTTTATAACGCAGCTTCGTTCAGAATCGAATTTCGCCAGCTTGGCCAACTTCGAAATGGCTGGCCAAGTTCGAACTTGGCCACCAAACCGAACTTCGCCAACTTGGCCAACATCGAATATAGAACGTAGCTATATTATTATTTTTGAACTTGGCCATTAGATTTTCTACAGTAAGGGCAAAAATGCAGACCATCGCACTTCTGATTCTTGTTGACATAATTGCCTTACCAGCGTATAATAATAACAGAAGACAGCAATGTCTCAAAATAGTGCCCGCTCCCCGATACGCGGCCGATAAATGGTCGGGATCACAAATATTGCCGCTCCCCGGTATGCGGCTGATAAATGGCTGGGACAAAAATGTTTGCAGGGCCTCGTCGAAAGACGGGGCTCTACATTTATGGGAGGTTTTTATGCTGGATGCACAGCTTTATTTCTTGTCCGATCAGTATTACATAGATTTTCCCGATGATAAACTGATGCAAAACAAAGATATGATCGATGGCATCCGCCGCAGCCGCCCCTGCTTTCTCGCCTTTCCGGATTCCAAAAATCCGTTGATCTACTGGCTTGTCCCCATTTCCTCCCGGTATGAGAAGTATCAAAAGATCGCGCAATCCAAAATTGAAAAATATGGCCGCTGCAACACGATTCGCTTTGGCACTGTCCTTGGCCGGAATGCGGCCTTCCTGATTCAAAACATGTGCCCTGTCACCGAGTTTTATCTGACAGCTTATATTGACAAGAATAAAGTCCCCATCCGTTTGGATGACCGCATCGTGGAAGATGTCACAAAAAATGCCCGCGAAGTACTTGCCATCGCCCGGCGAGGCGCAAAGGTCATCTTCCCGGATGTATTCAAACTTTATCAGGAGCTGGAAAAGGCACTATAAAAACAAAAATCGGGGCACGTCGGTGGTCAAGCGACATGTCCCGTTTTTGTTTTCTGTTTTCGTGAAGGCCGCCGTACCAGAGCCGCCTTCACCGCGCAGGAGGGAGCGGAGCAAACCAGAATGCCGCGCCCTGCCAAAAGAAAAAGAGAGTATGGAATGGAGGAATCGGAACCCTTTGCAGAAGGTCCCGCAGTCTTGGTTAGATTTAACTAACCTTGCCGTGACAACAGGATACCATAGTTTGTCATGACTGTCAAGCCCCCTTTTGAACTTTTTTCAGAAAAAGTTTTTTCCGGAAAATTGGGCACTTGTGCTAAGAACCTTTTGCCGCTTTTGTGTAAAATCCATCCATTCCCTCTTGCTTTTTCGAGGGATCATTGCTATTATAGTGTCAAGGCTGCCGGGCGCGGAACGTCACGCGCCTCGCCGCCTATTCGCCCGCCCCCAGAAAGCCGCATTGGATGCGGTTTTTCAAAGGCTCAATAGTTAGATAATGCTAACTGCCAATGGAATGGCAAGGAGCAAGGAGGTTCCAATGATCGATTTTGAACAGTGGGAAGGCTTTGAGGGCCGTATCTGGAAAGAGGAAGTCAATGTACGTGACTTCATCCAGAAGAACTACACCCCGTACGACGGCGACGAGTCGTTCTTGGCCGGTCCCACCGAGGCGACCAACAAGCTGTGGGGAGCTTTGCAGAAGCTCCAGAAGGAAGAGCGCGCCAAGGGCGGCGTGCTGGATATGGAGACCGAAGTGGTCAGCAGCCTGACCGCATACGGCCCCGGCTACATCGACGAGGAGCTGAAGGATCTGGAGCAGGTCGTCGGTCTGCAGACCGACAAGCCCCTGAAGCGCGCTTTCATGCCCTACGGCGGCATCAAGATGGCCGAACAGGCCTGCACCACCTACGGCTATCAGCCCAGCGAAGAGCTGCACAAGATCTTCACCGACTACACCCGTACCCACAATCAGGCGGTCTTCGACGCTTACACCCCGGAAATGAAGAAGGCCCGCCACACCCACATCATCACCGGTCTGCCCGACACCTACGGCCGCGGCCGCATCGTCGGCGACTACCGCCGCGTGGCCCTGTACGGCATCGATGCGCTGATCCAGTTCAAGCAGGAGGACTTCGCCAACTGCGGCGACGGCACCATGACCGATGACGTCATCCGTCTGCGGGAGGAGATCGCCCGCCAGATCAACGCCCTGAAGGGCATGAAGAAGATGGCCGAGGCCTACGGCTTCGACATCTCCCAGCCCGCCAAGAACGCCAAAGAGGCTTGCCAGTGGCTCTACTTCGGCTATCTTGCCGCCATCAAGACCCAGAACGGCGCTGCCATGAGCGTGGGCCGCATCTCCACCTTCCTCGACATCTACATCCAGCGGGATCTGGACAAGGGCATCCTTACCGAAAGCGAGGCACAGGAGCTGATCGACCACATGGTCATGAAGTTCCGCATGGTCAAGTTCGCCCGCATCCCCAGCTACAACCAGCTCTTCTCCGGCGACCCCGTCTGGGCAACGCTGGAAGTGGGCGGCATCGGCATGGACGGCCGCAGCATGGTCACCAAGAACTGCTACCGCTTCCTGCACACGCTGGAGAACATGGGCCCCGCACCGGAGCCGAACCTGACCGTTCTGTACTCCTCTGCCCTGCCCGAAGCCTTCAAGAAGTACGCCTCCAAGGTCTCCATCCTCACCAGCTCCGTCCAGTACGAGAACGACGATGTGATGAAGCCCGTCTGGGGCGATGATTACTCCATCTGCTGCTGCGTGTCTGCCACCCAGACCGGCAAGGAGATGCAGTTCTTCGGTGCCCGCGCCAACCTCGCCAAGTGCCTGTTGTACGCCATCAACGGCGGCGTGGACGAGAAGTACCACGAGCAGTGCGGCCCCAACTACGCCCCCATCACCAGCGAGTACCTGCGCTATGACGAAGTGCTGCCCAAGTACGTGCAGATGCTGGACTGGCTGGCCGGCCTGTACGTCAACGTGCTGAACCTCATCCAGTATATGCACGACAAGTACTACTACGAAGAGGCCGAGATGGCCCTCATCGATACCGATGTCCGCCGCACCTTCGCCACCGGCATTGCGGGCTTCTCCCACGTCATCGACTCCCTGAGCGCCATCAAGTACGCCAAGGTCAAGGTCCTCCGCGACGAGACCGGCCTTGCCACCGGCTTTGAGGTGGAGGGCGACTTCCCGAAGTACGGCAACGACGACGACCGCGCCGACGAGATCGGCGTCTGGCTGCTGCGCACCTTCCTTGAGATGATCAAGAAGCGCCACACCTACCGCAACTCCGAGGCCACCACCTCCATCCTGACCATCACCTCCAACGTGGTCTACGGCAAGTACACCGGCGCCCTGCCCGACGGCCGCGCCGCCTTTACCCCCTTTGCCCCCGGTGCAAACCCCAGCTACGGCGCAGAGCAGAACGGTCTGCTGGCTTCCCTGAACTCCGTGGCAAAGCTGCCCTACCACTGGGCGCTGGACGGCATCTCCAACACCCAGACCATCAATCCCGACGCGCTGGGCCACAGCGAGGGCGAGCGCGTGGAGAATCTGGTGCAGGTCATGGACGGCTACTTCGATCAGGGTGCCCACCACCTGAACGTCAACGTCTTCGGCAAGGAGAAGCTGCTGGACGCCATGGAGCACCCCGAAAAGGAAGAGTACGCCAACTTCACCATCCGCGTCTCCGGCTACGCGGTCAAGTTCATCGACCTGACCCGCGAGCAGCAGATGGACGTTATCTCCCGCACCTGCCATGCAGCCCTGTGACCTCATCGGCCGCATTCACTCGCTGGAGAGCTTCGGCTCGGTGGACGGCCCCGGCGTCCGGTTCGTGGTCTTCCTGCAAGGCTGCGCTCTGCGGTGCAAATACTGCCACAACCCGGAGACATGGGCCGACGGCGGTGAGGAGTGGACGCCGGAACAGTTGTTCCAGCGCGTCTACCGCTACCGCAACTACTGGGGCAGGAAGGGCGGCATCACGGTCAGCGGCGGCGAGCCGCTGCGGCAGATGGACTTCGTGACGAAGTTCTTCCAGCTTGCCCGCGCCAAGGGCGTGCACACCGCGCTGGACACAGCCGGTGAGCCTTTCCGCCCCGACGACCCGGCGTATCTGGCCAAGTTTGATACCCTGATGCAGTCCACCAGCCTCGTCATCCTTGACCTGAAAGAGATCGACCCCGAAAAGCACCGCCGCCTCACCGGCAAAGACAACGCCAACATCCTTGCCATGGCCCGGCACATCTCGGAGCTGGGCGTTCCGCTCTGGATCCGGCATGTGCTGGTGCCCGGCCTGACCGACGACGAAGAGGGTCTGCGCCGCACCGCAGACTTCATCCGGTCGCTCCAGACCGTGCAGCGGGTGGAGGTGCTGCCCTATCACACCTTGGGGCTGTTCAAGTGGCAGAAGCTGAACATCCCCTACCCCCTGCCCGACGCTGTTCCGCCCACTGCGGAGCAGCTCGCGCGGGCCGAGGAGCTGCTGGAGGTCCGGAGATACCCCGGCTGATGCTCCTTTCCTGAATACGCAAAGGCCCCCCGGAACGTTGCAGCGTTCCGGGGGGATTTTGTGTGAAAGTACCCTTGTTTCTCTGCCTAAAAAAAGGTACAATAATCCTATAAACGAGTGGGAGGGCTGACGCCATGGAATTTGTTCTAAAGCAATACGATGATACGCTGCTTTCCTTTACAGCACAACGAACATTGGACGGCACGGATATTCATATCACTTCGCTCAACAGCGAAAAGAAGCGCCAGCTTCCCCTTGGAATGACTGCGGACGATCCATCCCTGACCCGCTGGCTGCGGCACCGCACGATTCCTGCCAACCGTGCTTATGTCCAGAATTTTCTTTCCAAAAACGGCCTGAATGAAAACGATTTTATCGGCATCCTGTCCGTCTGCAAAGGTCTCTCTCTGATCGACAGTTACTGGGTCACCACGCCGGACGATTCCAAGACCTTCGCGCAGGTCAACCTGTACGACAACCGGTTCAGCCAGATTTTGTCTCAGATTGCGTTCACGGGCTACGGGAGTTCCCCCCTTTCCCGATTCCGCTCCTCGCCGGAGTTCACCACCAACGGGATGCTCCCGAAAGCATGGCGCCGCATCCGGGGCGAAATCTACCTTTACAAAGGCGGCACCAGCGGCTTTGCCAACACCGGAAAAGAGCCTTTCTCGGAGTTTTACGCCGCGCAGGTCGCTGAGGCCATGGGCATCGCGCATATTCCCTACGGCCTTTCCATGTGGAAGGGTCAGCTCTGCTCGACCTGTAAGCTTTTCACCAGCAAAGACACTGCATTCGTTCCCGCCTCGACCCTGATCGAAGATTCCAAGATCACACAGATTATCGCTTGGTACGAAGCGCATGGATGGCGGGAGGAGCTGGCGGATATGCTGGTTCTGGACGCCGTCATCCGCAATACCGACCGCCACCTCGGCAACTTTGGTTTTCTGGTGGACAGCCACACCAACGAGCTGCTTCGCCCGGCCCCGATCTTCGACAACGGCCTTTCGCTGTACTGTTATGTCATGGACGATGAGCTGGACAACATCCCCCAGCAGGAAGCCTCTCTGCCGCCCGCACTTTACGCAAGCTTTGACGAAGTCGCCCGGCATGTCCTCGGCCACCGGCAGCGGGATGCCCTGCGGCATCTGCTGACCTTCCGGTTCCAGAAGCATTCCCGCTACAATCTGAGCGCCCCACGTCTGGCCGCCTTGGAACAAGCCGTTCAGGCCAAGGCCCGCACGCTTTTGGACGGCTGATTCTTCGACGCAAAAAAGGGTCTGTTGCATAGAACTCCCTCCGTCATCGCTGACGCGATGCCACCTCCCTCAATGAGGGAGGCTTTCACAGCTACCCGTTACGCCAAGGCTCCCTCCGAGAGGGAGCTGGCACGGCGAAGCCGTGACTGAGGGAGTTTTGCAACAGCCCTTTGCTTTTTCTCAGTCCTCCGCCTCACTCTCGGCGGCGGTGTTCTCCTCGTCCAGCAGAGAGGATGCTTCGGTCTGCTTGGTCATCTGGTCAGCGGTCCAGTCCAGCTGGGCATTGCTGTCCAGATTCAGGGTGTAGCTGCATTCCTGCTTCATGCTGCCGGTGTGCAGCTCCTCGCTGTCCGCCACCTCGATGCCGTCATAAAAGAAGGTCACGCCGGTGGGCTGGGCAGTCTGCTGCCGGATGATGTCGGTGATCTTCCGGCAGTCCATGGCGAAGGCCGCTTTCTGCTCATAGGGGCCGAACAGCTCGATGTTCACCCGCAGCACGCCAAGGCCGCTGTTGAGGTCGCTGGCGGCGGCGGCGGCCGTCTCGGCGCTGCCGTAGTAGTCGTACAGCCCGGCCCGGAGGTCCTTCAGCGGGATGTCCGGGGCCTCGTCCCGGATGGCGGCATAGAGGGTATTTTCGTAGTCCGTTGCGATCTTGGCCACCCGTGCTTCGTTGGCCGGGTCGATGCGGTCCAGCACCATGGGCAGAGCGCTCATGCACAGGCAGACCGCCATCAGGCACAGGCAGAAGAAGACGGACAGGAAATCGTACTTCCACTTTCCCGGCTTTGCGGCAAAGTAGAGCACCTCACCGCCCAGCAGACACAGCCCCGCCGCCGGGGCGATCTTGAGGGCCAGCTCCCAGTTGAAATGGGGCAGGAAGTAGTAGCACAGGAAGAACGCTCCTGCTGCCATCAGGCAGACCCCCAGCGTCAGGCTGCCCACCCGGCGCACGGGGAGGCTTTTCGGTGTCTGGGGCGTTTGGGGCGCTTCCGGCGCGGCAGCCTCTGCCGTCCGCTCAGTTTTGTTCGGTTCCATCGTCGTCCTCCTTGGTGTCCTCCGGCTCCCCGTCGGCCTCGGCGTCCCGATGGCCGATGCTGTTCAGGATGGCCTGTACGTTGACCTTCTTATGCTCCTGCGGCTGGTACTCAGTGAACTCCTCGTCCGCCGTGTCGGCGGGCTGGGGCTTCTTGGCGGTGCGGGGGCCTTTCACCAGCCAGATGCCGCAGACGATGAGGGCCACGCAGACCACCACCTCCGGCAGTTGGTCCATGACCAGATAGAGTGCCCGGAAGACCGGGCTCGTCTTGCCCCAGCGCCAGAGCAGGTCGCCGAGGGTGTTCATGAGGATGTTCTGGTAGCCCACCAGCGCACCGAAGGCGATGAGCGCCCAGCCCAGCAGCTTGTGGCTGTCGGCCAGAAACTGCGCAAGGCGCTTATCATGGAGGTTCATGTGGACAAGGTAATCGTCCTCCGGGGCGGTGCCCATCCCGATCTGCGCCCGCAGGTTGAAGGTATCGAAAAAGCTGTACATATAGACGATGGGCAGTCCGATATATAATACTTCGATCCGCGTCATGGCACCAAGGGCAGCGGACAGGCTGAACATGGTAATGAGCGACAGGCCGCGCTTCATATAGCCCTGATACATCTCCCCCGCGCCCGGAATCAGCGCGAACAGCAGGGTCAAAATCCCGTTTTTCTTCATAAGTCCAGTTCCTCGTTTCTCAAGTTGTAGCGTTTGATTCGGTGGTGTGGGGCACGGTGTCCAGCAGCCGCTGCAGCGGGCCGGAGAGCTTCCCGGCGTTGTCCCGGTCGGCCCGCGTTTCTACCGGCTTGCCCTGCGGCTCCGGCACCGCCGGACGGTCTTCTTCCACCGGCTGTGTCTGGCTCGCGGGCAGCACCGTGTTGAGTTCGGAGCCAAGGCGGGTGATCTGGCCGAGGGCACCGGTCTTCCACATGGTCAGCGCCAGCACCGCCGCCACGCTGGCCACGGCCACCCGGCCATAGGTGTTCTGCATCAGCCGCACCCAGATATTGCTCATCACGGCCCCGCGCAGCGGCTTTGGCGGCGTTTCCAGTGCATCCGCCGTCAGCAGCGCCGTGTAGCGGTCCATGCAGCGATCGCAGTAGGACAGGTGTTCGGCGGTCTCCAGCCGCCCCAGCTCATCCAGCCCGCCCTTCGTCACGGCCAGAAGGCCCTCGTCGGTCAGGCAGCCGTCCTCACGAAACAATTCCATCTTCGCTCCTCCTTTCCTGACGGATCTTTTCCGCCAGCATCTTTTTGGCCCGGTAAATTTGCGCCTCCACCGTCTTCTGCGGTCGGCCGCAGAGCCGGGCGGCCTCGGCGGCGGTGTGCTGCTCCAGCAGCATCAGGCGGCAGGGCGTCTTGTAAGGCTCCCGCAGGTTCAGGATCATCTGGGTCAGGGTCTCCTCGCTCAGGGCGTCGAGCACCCGCTGTTCGGGGTCGGAGCCGGGCGGGGCGCCTTCCAGCGCCAGCACCTCGTCGCCGGGGGTGTTCACCCGCCGCACCCACGCGCTGCGCAGATGATCCTTCGCCTTGTTGGACGCAATGCGCGCCAGCCACTGCTTTTCGTAGCCGGGCGGGCAGCGGTCCATGGCACGCCACGCCGCCAGAAACGTTTCCTGCGCGAGGTCTTGTGCATCGCCTTCGTCCGGCACGAGCTGGTGGCAGACGGTGTAGACAAGCCCCTGATACTTCTGCACCAGCGCGCTGAATTCCAGTGTAGTCAACGGTCTGCAGGACCTCCTTTCGCAGCATTCGGGGCAGCCTTGGGCGGCCCTTCTGTACTCTTATACGGATCTGCCGGGCGGTTTCCTGCAAAAATCCGGAAAATTTTTTCAGCAAACGGCGGGCACATCTGGTATAATGGTATCATAACACAAAGTTCGCAGGAGGAAAAGGCCATGGCGCAAAGTACGAAACAGGCCCTGCTGGCGGCGCTTTCCGCTGCCGAGGGCGGGTACATCTCCGGCCAGCACCTCGCCGAGGCGCTGGGCGTGAGCCGGGCGGCCATCCACAAGGCGGCGCTGGCCCTCACCGCGCAGGGCTACGCGCTGGACTCGGCCCCCCGCCGGGGCTACCGGCTGGCGGGCGGCGACCCCTTCTGCGCCGAGGCCGTAGGCGAATACCCGGCCCCCATCTACATCTACGACACCCTCGAAAGCTCCAACCTGACCGCCAAACAACTGGCGCTGGCCGGTGCCCCCCACGGCACGCTGGTGCTGGCGGGCCAGCAGAAGGCCGGGCGCGGGCGGCTGGGCCGCAGATTCGAAAGCCCCGCCGGGAAGGGCGTCTATTGTTCCCTGCTGCTCCGCCCGGCCCTTTCCGCCGCCGACGCCCAGACCGCCACCATCGCCGCGGCGGTCTCCGTAGCGCGGGCCGTGAAAGCGCTCTGCGGGCTGGAACTGGGCATCAAGTGGGTGAACGACCTGTATTATCAGGGCAAAAAGGTCTGCGGCATCCTGACCGAGGCGGGCACCGACATTGAGAGCGGCCAAGTGGAGTGGCTGGTGGTGGGCATCGGCCTGAACCTGACCACCACCCCCGCCGACTGGCCGGAGGAGCTGGCCCCCACGGCGGGCAGCCTCTTCCCCGGCGGCCCGTCCCCCGTCAGCCGCACCGCGCTGGCCGGTGCCATCGCGCGGGAGCTGCTGGCCCTCTGCCCCGCCTTCGACTGTCTGGACGAGTACCGCGCCCGGTGCTTCGTGCCGGGCCACTGGGTCACCGTCTGCACCGGCAGCGAAAGCTACGCCGCCAAGGCCCTTTTCATCGATGACCACGGCCAGCTCGTCGTCGAGCGCGAGGGCGGCCGCACCGAGGCCCTCCGCCACGGCGAGGTCAGCACCCGCCCCGCGAGGACGGAGTAAAAACTTTTTTTGCAAAAACGCTTGACTTTTCCAAGATCCGTGGTATAATTATCAACGTTCCGAGCCAAACAGCTCGAACGAAAACAGAATATGCGGATATGGCGGAATTGGCAGACGCGTTAGATTCAGGTTCTAATCGGGGCAACTCGGTGGAGGTTCAAGTCCTCTTATCCGCACCAAACCATGAAAATCCGAACCTTTTCTCGATAGGAGAAGGGTTCGGATTTTTTGTTTTCTTTGGAAATGAGAACAACGGCTCTTCCCTGATGGCTGTGTGTCCAAAACCTTATCAGAAAAAACGTGTAACGAAGGTCACAACTGTAAAGGTGCCGTAAGGCAGAAAGGACACAAACATGAAGTACGATGAAAGAACCTGCAAATTCAACATGGACACCGGCTGCGTGGAACTGCTGCTCCGGGATGGAAGAGAAATCTCCATTGACTGTACCGGGGTTGAGGGTGCACTGGATGTGACCATGGCGCAGTGATCGGAGCTGGACTATCTTATTTACAATGACCCGCTTGGCTATTCGGATTTGATTCTGAACGGTGACCCAGAGGGATACTTGAAAAACGTAACAGGGAACCATGGGCTAGAAGATTGATCTTCCCATAAAATCGTATTGAAAAAACACCGCCTATCTGCGTAATGAAACGAATGAAACGCAGGTGGGCGGCGTTTTGCGCTATCGGCTCAGAGACTGTCGGAATTTACAACTTATGCAAGGCTTTCGATGATCTCTGCGCTTTTTTCAATGCCGATAACCCCGCTGTCCAGTGCAATATGATAGTTGGCGGCATTGCCCCAGTTCATATCGGTGTAGAAGCGGTAGTAGGCGGCGCGGCGCTTGTCCTTCTCCTTCAGCCGGGCTTCGGGCGATTTCTCCCGTTCCCCATAGACCCGCACGATGCGGTCAGCCCGGAACTTCATGTCCGCGTGGACAAAGACCTTCAGGCAGTCGGTGCGGTCCTGCAGGATAAAATCGGCGCAGCGTCCCACAATGACGCAGGGCTCTTTTTCTGCCAGTTCCCGGATGATCCGGTATTGCAGCTTCCAAAGCAGGTCCTCGTTGGTGGGGCCGAAGCTGCGGTTGGTGAAGGCGGAAGCAAGGAAGCCGCCGGGGGTATACTCTCCGGCCTCCTTGATGTAGTTTTCGTCAAAGCCGCTTTCGGCAGCCAGTTTCTGGATCAGTTCGGCGTCGTAGCACCGGATGCCCAGATGCTCTGCCACCAGCTTGCCGATGGTTCTGCCGCCGCTGCCAAACTCGCGGCTGATGGTAATGATATGTTTTTCCATTAGACTTCTCCTTTCTGGTTCAGTTCACGGTAGGTTTTGCAGATCAGATAGCCTGCAATCAGGAAGGTGAGGATATCCGACATGGGCATGGAGTACAGCACGCCATCCAGCCCGAAGAACTGGGGCAGCAGCAGGGCAAAGCCCACGCCGAACACCACCTCACGCACCATGGACAGGGCGGTGGATTCCGCTGCCTTGCCCATGGCCTGCAAAAAGATGAAGCACGCCTTGTTGACACAGGCCAGAATGATCATGCACAGGTAGATGCGGAAGGACTTCACGGCAAAATCGGTGTAGTAAACGCTCTCGTTGGCGGCACCGAACAGGGCAATCAGCTGACGCGGGAAGCCCTCCACCAGCACCAGTGCAATGGCACCCACGGTGGCTTCTGCCAGCAGCAGTTTCGTGAACAGCTCCTTCACACGGGCGGGCTTTTTAGCACCCATGTTGAAGCCCACCACGGGGATGCAGCCAGCCGCCATGCCCACTACGATGGAGATGACGATCTGGAAGAACTTCATCACGATGCCAACAACTGCCATAGGGATCTGGGCGTACTGCTCCTGCCCGAACACAGCATCCAGTGCGCCGTATTTGCGGATCATGTTGTTGATGGCTGCCATTGCCGCCACAAGGCTGATCTGGGACAGAAAGCTGGTCATGCCAAGGGTCAGGGTACGGCCGCAGATGGAGCCTTTCAGCCGGTAGTCACCCTTTTCAGGACGGATGATCTTCATGTGCAGCAGATACCACACTGCCAGCGCTGCGGTGACCAGCTGACCGATGACGGTAGCCACCGCTGCGCCCATCATGCCCCAGCGGAAGCCGAAAATGAAGATGGGGTCCAGAATGATGTTCAGCGCCGCACCCGCAAGGGTGGAGATCATGGCAAAACGGGGGCTGCCGTCGGCGCGGATGATGGGGTTCATGGCCTGCCCAAACATATAAAAGGGCACGCCCAGCGTGATATAGAAGAAATATTCCTGCGAGTGGTGGTAGGTCTCGGCGTTCACCGTTCCGCCGAACATGGCGAGAATGTTGTCTGCAAAGATCAGATAGAGCGCGGCCAGCACAATGCTGCTGGCCAGACACATGACCACCGCATTGCCGACGCTCCGCTTTGCCTTGGGGACCTCGTTCTGTCCAAGGCTGATGCTGACGAAGGCGCAGCAGCCGTCACCGATCATCACGGCAATAGCCAGTGCCACCACCGTCAAGGGAAAAACGACCGTATTGGCGGCGTTGCCGTAGGAGCCCAGATAGCTGGCGTTTGCAATAAAGATCTGGTCCACGATGTTATACAGCGCACCTACCAGCAGCGAAATAATGCACGGGATCGCATACTTCTGCATCAGCTTGCCGATGCGCTCCGTGCCGAGAAATTGATTGGAACTTTCCATGGGATTCACCTTTACCTTTCCATTTTGGGGCAAATAAAAACAACGGGCAGCCCTCATGCAACCGGTTTTACGCATGAGTGCTACTCGTTGTACGAAATCATTATAGCCTGCCTGTCTGGAATTTGCAAAGGCAGTTTTGCACAAGAATTGTACTGGGCATTCTGCGCAGATTGCACGAGGAAAACTTTGTGAAAGATGCCCTTTGAAGCCCGCCGCCCAGTCGTGATACAATATAATGGAGAACAAAAGTACGCTGGAAAGTCTGTTTTTGCAGCCTTTCCATACAAGGGAAAGAGGCAATACCATGTCACGGTTTCAAGCGGGGGCGCTGGTGGTCTACGGAAATCTGGGAGTGCACGAGGTGGAAGGGGTCGGGCTGCGGCGCTTTTGCGATGCGTCCGCCAGAGAGTATTACACCCTCCGGCCTTATTTTTCGGATTCCCACGACCGCAGCTATATCCCCACGGAAAAGGAAGCGGCGCTGCGCCCGGTGACCCCGGCACAGCAGGCGGAAGCCGACCTTGCACGCATCAAAGCGGAGAAGCTGCCTATCCCGGCGGGGGTACAGACAGCGCTGGCAGAACACTATCAGGCACTGCTCCACACCAATGATTTTTACCAGTACCTGACCCTGTTCAAGGAGCTGGGGCAAAAGCAGACCCAGCAGCAAAGCCGCGGCCGAAAGATCAACGCCATGGATGCCTACTTCTACCAGATGGTAGAGCGTGTCCTGCGAGAGGAGCTGGCGGTGACCTTCGGGGAATCGCAGCAGGAAGCCGGCAGACGGCTGCTGGAGGTTTTGCGCTGAAGCCGCATGGTGATTTTTACCAACAAATGCAAAGGCTCTTTTTGTTCGGAGCAACTTTGTAGGAATCAACAAAGAAGGATGGTTTGCCATGTAAAACCTTCGTGAGAGTTTGCCACTTGAAACCCATCAATGTCCTATGATATAATCCCTCCATCAGAACGCGCTGTGTGTGAACACGTAAGACCAGTTTCTTCACACACAGGCGTTCTCTTTTTATTTTCAAAAAGTTAGTTTGTACTAATCTTGAGGAGGGCTTTTCATTCGTAATCATCGTTCCACCGTTTTTCTCGGCGTTCTGCTGATGATTCTTTCGGTTTGTTCTTTGTTTGTCGGGGTGCTGGACATCCGGCCTTCCGACCTGTTTACAGGCAGCGTGGAAACATGGGAGATCTTTCTGATCTCCCGCCTGCCGCGTCTGCTTGCCATCCTCTGCACAGGCATCGGCATGAGCGTGGCGGGGCTTATCATGCAGCAACTCTGCATGAATAAGTTTGTTTCGCCCACCACAGGCGCAACGATCTCTTCTGCGCAGTTTGGCATTCTGCTGGCTTTGCTGTTTGCACCGGGTTCTACCCTGTGGGGACGTGCTGCCTTTTCCTTCGTTTGTGCCGTTCTCGGTACATGGGTCTTTGTCTGGTTCATCCAGCGTATCCAGTTCAAGGATGTTGTCATGGTCCCGCTGGTCGGCATCATGTTCTCCAACATCGTAATGGGCGTTACCAATTATCTTGCCTACAAATATGAGATGACACAGGCTCTTTCCAGCTGGCTGGTCGGTCATTTTTCCACTGTCATTCGTGGGCGGTATGAGCTTGTCTGGCTGACGGTACCGCTGGTGATTCTGGCATTTGTATTTGCCAACCACTTCAATATCGTTGGCATGGGAAAGGATTTTTCCCAGAACCTCGGCGTTCCGTATGATCTGGTGCTGTTTATGGGGCTGACCATTGCTGCCATGATCACAGCATCCGTTGTCGTTGTGGTCGGCTCGATCTCCTACATCGGTCTCATCGTGCCCAATATCGTAGCAATGTTCAAGGGTGACCAGATCCGCGGAACGCTGGTGGATACCGCTCTGTTTGGTGCAGTGTTCGTGCTGGTCTGCGATATGATCGGACGGGTTGTGATCTATCCCTACGAGCTGCCCATCGAGCTGATCGTTGGCATTATCGGCAGTATCCTGTTTGTCGGTCTGCTGCTGTATCGGCTTCGGCATGGACGCAAGGCAGTCCGGTTGGATAAAGCTGCCAAGAAAACCGGAGGTGCAGCATGAAAACGCACAAAAATCATCTGCGCCTGCTGATCCTTCTGCTTCTTGTTCTGCTGGCCTGCGCGGGCTATATGACAGTGGGCGTCCATTTTGAAAACCAAAAATTATTTGCCTACGCCATGCGCATCCGCACGCCCAAGCTGATCGCCATGCTCATCACGGCCTTTGCCATTGGAAGTGCCTCCATCGTGTTTCAGTCCATCATCAACAACACCATCGTCACGCCCTGCCTGCTGGGCATGGACCAACTTTATTCGCTGATCCACACAGCGGTGTTCTTTGTGGCGGGTTCGGGCAGCTTTCTGGCGGTCAATGCCAACGCAGCCTTTGCGGTAGACCTTGCCATTATGGGCGCTGTTGCCACCATGATTTACAGCTATCTGTTCCAGAAAACGAACCACAATGTTCTGTACGTCCTGCTTATCGGCACGGTGCTGACCTCGTTCTTTTCCAGCATCCAGACGACCTTGACCCGTGTGATGGACCCCAACGAATACGACACGCTGCTGACGGATCTGGTCGCCAGCTTTTCCAATGTCAATTCGGCGATTCTGGTACTGTCCGTTGCGGTTCTGGTGCTGGTCGCCTTTGCCTTCCGGAAAGAACTTGCGCTGCTGGACGTTCTGACACTGGGCAAAGATCAGGCCATCAATCTGGGTGTGGACTATGACCGCTGCATCCGCCGGCTGCTGCTGGGGGTCACACTGTACATTGCAACAGCCACCGCTATGGTTGGGCCGCTGGCATTTCTGGGGCTTATCATTGCCAACCTTTCCCGGCAGTTCCTGCGCACCTACCGGCACAGCCAGCTCATCACCGGCTCTGTTTTGTTCGGTATGGCTGTTCTGATCGGCGGACAGCTTCTGGTGGAGCGGGTGTTCGTTTACTCGGTTCCGGTCAGCGTGTTCATCACCGTGGGCGGCGGCGTGTATTTCCTGTATCTGCTGCTCACCCAGAGAAAGGCATAGCACCATGTTTGTAAAAGAGATCACCAAACGCTACGATGGCAAAGCCGTTGTCGATGGCGTGAGTTTTGAGATTCCGAAAGGCAAAGTCCTTTCCCTTATCGGCCCGAACGGTGCGGGAAAATCCACCGTGATGGGAATGCTGTCCCGGCTAATTGCACGGGACAGCGGAATTGTGGATTTTGAGGGGACGGAGATCACGCGCTGGAAAAGCCGGGAGCTGAGCAAGCGGCTCGCCATCCTGACCCAAGCCAACAATGTCCAGATGAAGCTGACCGTCCGGGAGCTGGTTGCATTTGGCCGCTTTCCGTACTCCGGCGGGCGGCTGACCCAAGAGGACAACGAGATCATTGACCGTGCCATTGCCTACATGGAACTGGGCGATTTTGAGGAGCAGTTCATCGATGAACTGTCCGGCGGTCAGCGGCAGCGTGCCTATATTGCCATGGTCATTGCGCAGGATACCGAGTATATCCTGCTGGATGAACCGACCAACAATCTGGATATTTACCACGCAACCAACCTCATGCGCATCGTCCGCCGCCTGTGCGATGAGCTGGGCAAGACGGTGATCCTTGTTCTGCACGAGATCAACTATGCTGCGTTTTATTCCGACTACATCTGCGCCTTTGTGAATGGAAAAATCGCAAAGTTTGGCACCGTGCAGGAAGTGATCACCAAAGAAAACCTGTCCGATATCTACAAGGTGGACTTTGAGATCATGCAGATCGAAGGCAAGCCTTTGTCGATATATTATTGATTTCAGTACTTTTTAAAAGGAGCATTCTTATGAAGAAAATTTCTCGTCGTTCGTTTTTGACCGCTATGGCCGCTGTGAGTGCAGCGGGTGTTCTTACCGCCTGTGGTGCTTCCTCCTCCACGGCAAGCTCCGTGGCATCCTCTGTGGCAGCATCCAGCGAAGCTACCACTTCCTCGGAAGCGGTGCCGGAGTCGGTGACTATCAAGGCGTTCAACGGTGCAAAGGAGTTAGTGGACGTGGAAGTGCCCTTTGACCCGCAGCGCATTGCGATCCTCGACCTTGCATCTCTGGACATTCTGGATGAACTGGGCGTTGGCGACCGTGTGGTCGGCACGGCATCCACCTCTCTGGACTATCTTCAGAGCTATGTCACCAATGACAGCATTGCGAACCTTGGCAACATCAAGGAAGCCGATATGGAAGCAGTCATGGCCTGCGAGCCGGACATCATCTTTATCGGCGGACGCCTCTCCAAATCCTATGATGCCCTGTGCGAGATCGCACCCGTTGTTTTCCTTGCGACCGACGCCGAAAAGGGCGTTGTGGAAAGCACCCGTGAAAACGCCATGACCATTGCTTCCATCTTTGGTCTGGAAGATCAGGTGGAAAGCCTGATGGCAGACTTTGACAGCCGCATTGACGCACTGAAGGCCTTTGCGGAGGGCAAGACTGCCATCGTCGGCATGACCACCAGCGGCAGCTTCAATGTTCTGGGCAACGATGGCCGCTGCTCCATCATCGGCAAGGAGATCGGCTTTGAGAATATCGGTGTGGATGCCAATATCGACACCTCGACCCACGGCAACGAGGCTTCCTTCGAGTTCATTGTGGACAAGAACCCCGACTACATCTTCGCCATGGATCGTGATGCAGCCATTGGCACCGATGGCGCACAGATGGCGCAGGAGATCCTGGAAAACGAGCTGGTCAAGAGCACGGACGCTTACAAGAACGGCCACGTCGTTTATCTGGCACACCCGAATGTCTGGTACACCGCAGAGGGCGGCATTCAGGCACTGAGCGAAATGCTGAGTGATCTGGAAAACGCACTGCTGTGATTTTTTCAAAATCCTTCTTGCAATTTTGAAAAAACTCCGGTATAATACCTTCCGTTAAGAATACAAAAAGCCGGCTTACAAAGCGTGAAATCCTGAGGGAAAGCTACCCCTCAACGATTTCACGCTTTTTTGTTTGCCCGAAAAGGAGGATCTATGAACCCGAAAAACAAACTGGCGGAAATGCCCGTCCGCCCCCTGCTGTACACCATGGCGGTACCGCTGATGCTGTCGCTGCTCATCCAATCGCTGTACAACATCGTGGATAGCATTTTTGTGGCACGGCTGTCGGAAACGGCCTTGACTGCCGCCTCTCTTGTATATGCCATCCAGTTTTTGATGATCGCCATTGGCGTGGGCACTGCCGTTGGTCTGAACGCCCTGCTCTCTCGCAAGCTGGGGCAGAAAAAGCCGGAGGAAGCCTGCCGTGCCGCCACCACCGGGCTGTTTCTGATGCTGGGCACCTCGCTGGTGTTTACGCTGGTGGGGCTGCTGTTCTCGAACCGGATCGCTGCCGCCTTGACCAACGATCCCGAATTGCGGCAGCTCTGCCGGGAATACCTGTCGGTGAACCTCGTGTTCTGCTGGGGCATCTTTCTGCAGACCTACGGGCAGCGGCTCTTGCAGGCCGTGGGTGACACGGTGCTGTCTATGGTCTCCCTCATCATCGGCGCAGTAGTCAACATTATTCTCGACCCCATTATGATCTTCGGTCTGCTGGGCTGCCCGGCCATGGGCATCCGGGGCGCAGCCATTGCTACCGTCATCGGGCAGCTCATCGGTGCAGCGGCGGCGCTATGGTTCAATCGGGTCAAAAACCCGGTCATCCATGTCCGACTGAAGGGCTATCGTTTTTTGTGGCAGGATGTGGCCGACATCTACCGGGTGGGTCTGCCCACCATCGTGATGCAGGCCATCGGCAGCGTGATGACCTTTGCGGTCAACGGCATTCTGCTGGGGGTGTCCTCCACGGCGGTAGCGTTCTTCGGCATCTACTATAAGCTGCAAAACTTCCTGATGATGCCGGTGAATGGTCTGGGACAGGCAGCCATCCCGGTGGTAGGCTTCAACTACGGCAGTGGGCAGTCCGACCGGGTAAAGCAAGCATGGAAGGTGTTGCTGCCCACCGGCGTGGTGTTTGCCCTGTGCGGCACGGCGGTGTTCCTGTTGTTTCCGGCGCAACTGCTGGGGCTGTTCTCTGCCAGTGACGAGATGCTGGCTTTCGGCGTGCCCGCCCTGCGCATCATCTCGGTGACCTTCCTGTTTGCGGTCCTCACGATCTTGTGCGGCTACTTCGCCTCCGGCCTTGGCAACGGCGTGGTCAATATGATCGGCGCTGCCTTGCGGCAGCTGGTGGTGCTGGTGCCCTGCCTGTGGCTTCTCATCCGCACCATGGGCATCGAAAAAGCGTGGTTTGCGTTCTGGGTGTCCGAGGTGATCGCCTGCGCTTACAGCCTGTGGGCAACGAAAAAAGAACTGCGGAATAAGGGGAAATAAGGCAAAAAAAAAACAGGGTGCGCCCCTGAATAGGACGCACCCTGAAAAATCCACATGCGATAGCGATATGTACAACAGGGCGTTCCCCGTCGGGAACGCTCTGTTTCTCTTTGCTGGTAGTGTGATGAGCCTGTTCCGCCTGCCATGTAGCAAACTCCCGCTGGCCTTCCTCGCTGTTCCAGCAGGCAAGGATGGCTGGGTAGAATGCCCGTGCCAGACGGTCGATAACTTCATCGGGATAGGGGAAAGTGTTTGTGGACTTTTTCTTTTTGTTCAAACGCACGCTCCTTTGGACATCTGTGAACAGCATACCATGTGCCTGATGTTATGCTGTCTGATCTTTAACATCTGCGAGTGCGGCTTCCAGAGAAGTAAGATAGTCCTTATGCTTGTGAATGATCTCCAGAATCACATCACGCTGTGCATTATCGGGCATCTGCTCCAACTGGTAGTTGAATGAAATACGGAAACGAGTAGTGAGTTCTTCCAACGCCACATATTCGTACCGTACATCCTCCGGGTAAGCATCGCTGTCGTAAACCGATTCAAACTTTCGGAATGGCATGACAGGCGCTTTGCCCGGAACGCGGATCACACCGTCAGCGTCAGGTGTCGGTTCTGCCTTCAACTCCGGGTGCAGAATATCCTGCAAAGTTTGTGCACGGTCATTGTAGGCAGCCTTGGCGAGGCGGTGCATATCAGCTTTGGACACTTTCGTCTGTCCGGACAGGATGCTCTGCTTTAAGCCCGGTATCAGTTCTTCCGCAATCTCTACGCCTCTCATATACCTCGAAGCGCGGATAACGGTGTCCTTACTCACTCTGTTTTCTTCTGCGATTCGGTCGCAGGTTTTGCTGCTGTCGATCAAGTTCGCTTTTAGCGAACTTGATTTTGCATCGGTGCTTTTGCGGTCACCGCCATGCGCAGCTTTTTCAGCTTCGTACTGTTTGCCCATCAGGTAGTACTTCTGCTCCGGTGTAAGGTTACGCCGCCCCAACTGATTCTTGCAGATCCATGCGAGGACTTCTTCTCTGCTTTCAAATGGGAGCGGCATCGTGGAGAAAGAGATTTCGGGATGCTCCTGAACGATTTCATAACGGTTGTGTCCATCAACAAGGGTATTACCCCAGACAATCAAAGGAGAGAGCAGCTTGCCCTCTTTGAGGATATTTTCTTCAAGCTGCTTAAATTCATCATCGGTCAAAGGGGGAATCTGGGACTGAAACTCCGGGTCGATTTTCAAGTTGATCATATGCACACTCCTTTATCTCTCCTGCTGTGCCTGCTCTTCCTCCCGGAAAAAGGACGCAACATTCTGCTTTGCGGTTTTCAGTTTGAGCAGTTCCTCTTTAGCTTCCTTGTACTGCTCGTAGAACTTTGCCTTTTCGGATGCCAGCTGCGCATACTCGACTTCCAGCTTTTTCGGGCTGGGCAGCTTGGTGATGTCGTTTGCCTTGAAATAGGCTGCTGCCACCCGGTATGCTGTCAGCTCTGCATGGTGCTGCTCCTCAAAGGCTGCGGGTCGCTTGGCGGTCTTTAACTGCTGTGTGATGTTCTTGGTGCTGGTGTAGGCTGCGACCTGATAGCGCAGCTCTTTGTTGGCCTTCATGCGACCTTCGAGGTCTTTCACCACCGCCAGCGAGTCGTGATACTTGGTTTCCAGTTCGGTGATGCGCTGGTTCAGGGCGTCCTCGTCGGTCAAGTTCTTTTCCTGCAGAAGCTTCACGGTCTGTGCCATAACTTTGAGATTGTGTTTCGTGAGCCAACGCTTATAGCCAATGCCTTTGCCCTCGGTCGTTCTCGACTGGATGTCGATCAGTTTCCCGATGGTATCCTGCTTGAACTGCGCCTTGGGTTTGCGCTCGACGTTTGCCTGCAATGTGGCAAGCACTGCCGCCTTGTCGTAGTTGTCACCGAGATGTTTCGCCCGGACAAACTTCGTTCTGCCAGCGGGCAGATAGCTGAGCTGCCCACGGCTTTCCTTGACGGCAATACCATACTTCTGCATGAGCCTGTCAGAAAATTCTTCAAAGCTCGTGGCACGGTACAATACAGACGAAATCTGTCTCCGTAAAGTATCCTTCACAGTTTCAAACTTCTTCTGCCGGGGCTGCTGTCCAGTTGCGGTGAGGGCTGCGTTCTCACGGTCAAGTTTCAACTGGCCGCGTCTGCGCACCCAATACTCGGCTTCGCTCACGCGCTCTTTCGAGCCGTTGAGCAGATCGATCTGGTACAGTCCAGCACCTTCGCACAACTCCATGACCTCGACACGCAAGTGCCGCATGGTCTGGGCAGTGCTGGAGTGCTTCATGCCCTCTAGCCAGTCACGGGGCTTCTGCATATAGGGCTTGCGTTCCACCTCGCGCATTCGGATGCTGCCGATCACGATGTGGACATGGATGTTCCCCGAATGGTTGTGCCCATCCGGGTGGGTGCAGACGATGGCAGGATGACCGGGGAAGTTTTCTTCGCAGAATTTCAGGCCAAGAGTCTGTGCCGTTTCCATGGTCAAGCCGTTGTCGGCTGCATCTCTGGGGTCAAAGCTGATGATATACTGGTGGCTCTTAATATCACCATGCCGGGTGTTCTTGCCATACTTGCGGTTTGCCAGCAGACAGGCAGTTGCAAACGAGAAATCGCCACACTCAAGGGTGTCGAGCAGGTAGGATTCCCGCAGCATGGGTCGGCCTTGTTCGTCCAGAATTACCTTGCCGGAAAATTCATCGTGCTGGTAAACGAGGTACGCTTCGATGGCGGTGTAGTCCGAGTTTTTAGAGGCGATATGCTTGAGCGTTGCCATACAGTTCACCCAGAACTTTCTCGGCGTGCAGCCGAAATGCGGTCAGGTCTGCAAGTTCGTCAAGGATTTTCGCCCGGATCTGCGCGGTGTCTGCACCGCCGGAATTGAAGTGCCTTGCAAGCTGGTTGAGGTTGGTGCCCACCTTGCTGCACTGGGCAAGCAGGGTGGAAACAGCGGTCAGGGTTTCTTCTCCGCCACCTGCAACGATGACCGCTTTCTCGATCTTGACGTTGTGGATGGCACGGCGGATAAAAGTGGAGAGGGAGAGATTCAGGAGTTTGCAAGTGAGTTCCAGTGACGCTTTTTCCTCCGCTGTCACACGGAACTTGATGACGTGCGTTTTGCTGTTCGGCGTGTCGTGGTGCTGGGAATTGCTAGGGGTCGATTGAACATTCGTTTTGGTCATTGTACCTCCTGTCTGTTCGATAACTCCTCGGTGAAGTTATGTAAAGCACGACACGCCGTTGCTGTTCGCACCGTCAGGTGCGAACCATGAGCAGGGTTTGGGGCAGGCACGCCCCAACAAGATCACTTGGAAAACTCGCAAGAGTTTGAGAAGTGAAGTCCCGGATGGACAGAACATTTTCAAGAATTGAAAATTTGTGGCCACGGGACGGTTCTTGCCCTCTACCGCTGCGCTCAAAACGCTTCATCAGCAAATGTTTCCGAATTGTTAAGACGCAAAAAATAAGTAGCGGGGCTCTGCTCATGTAATGGTGTCGCCGTTTACTCCGAACGAAGTTCCTGCCCCTGTTTGTGCAGCGGCGTTTTCCGGCTCGCTCACAGAAAGTGTGAGGTCGTGGCACGGTATCACGTTCAGACGGCTTATGAAGGAATCAAGGTGCGGTATGAAGAAAGCCGGGCGCAGTGCGGACACTACGTTCTGCTTCTTTCAAGCACAAGAATAACACTTTGGAGTTGTATAGTCAACAACTAAAAACAAATTTCAGAGACTTGTACAACCACATAAGATTTTATTTGTGAAAAAGAAAAATACCGCCCACGCAGCGCAGCGATGGATTTTGTCGGGGGAATCGGCGGCAAAATGAATCGGGTGTGTTGCGGGGCGGTAAATTCTTCGTGGACTTTTCCTCACGGAAGTGGTGGGTCTCACGGTGATAACCAACCACTTTCTGTGGCTGTGTTCAAAATGAACACGACCACATCTTGTGGATGGATTTGAACCAATCCACAAAATCAATGGGATTTACAAGAAAAATACCACGGCATGTAAAATGCGTCAAGAGGGTTTTGAAAAATTTATTGAAGTGAAGCAAGAAAAGTATGACACATCTTGTAGCTTTAGGAAAAAATACGCTATGTGAATCAGAACAAACCCCATTTTCTGTCTGCGGTAGATCTTTCTATTGCCGGCAGCAACAGGATGTTGCATTTTTGACCATTGTCTAACAATCGATGCAAAAAAATGCAGGGGAAAAACCCCTCAGATGGTTAGGCAAAACAAATTCATGAAGTAAAAATAGCACTCCCACCGGGCGTTGTCAAGCAGAGACAGACAAGTTTACAGGGGCGAATTTTTTTCGATGCGGGAAACGTTTTGCTTCCTCTATGCCGCAGGGGAGGCTCCAATAACGAAATCTTTTTCAAAATCTCCGAAAATGGCTAAACTTCTTGACAGAGGAGACGGCAGGGCGTATTATTTTGGCAGAAGGACCGCTGAGAAGCGGCTTTTTATAAGACTGAAAGTTAGCTTTACCTAACTCAAAACTCTACCCTATACGAAGAAATATATCTCTTCTATTTACAGGTGGAAAATAAATAGAGAAGGAGCGTATCAGGATGAAAATTTACCATTTTGGTGCAGAGGATGCCCCGGTGCTGTTGCTGCTGCCGGGCACCTGTTGCCATTGGAAAAGCAATTTCGGTGCGGTGATCCCGCTTCTGGCTGACAGCTTCCGGGTGCTGTGCGTCAGCTACGATGGCTTTGATGAGACGGAACAGACCGAATTTCCCACCATGCTGGAGGAGACCGAAAAGATCGAGGCCTACCTCAAGACCCACTGCGGCGGTCACATCCGGGCGGCCTACGGCTGCTCTCTGGGCGGCTCGTTTGTGGGGCTGCTGGCGGCACGGCAGAACATCCACATGGACTTTGGCATTCTGGGCAGCTCCGATCTGGATCAGGCATCGCCGCTGGCGGCAAGATTGCAGACTGATTTTCTGCTGCCATTGATCTACCCTGTGGTGCGGGACGGAAAGTTCAAGGCAAAATTTCTCCAAAAGCGTCTGGATAAGCGTGCCAGAGAGTCGGGGGATTATGTCAAAGCCTTTCTGAAAATGTTCGGTGAGGCCCGCCCTTATGTGACCATGCAGAGCTGTAAAAATCAGTTCTACTCCGATCTTAGCACTCCGCTGCCGGATAAGATCCATGTGCCCGGTACCGAGATCCATATTTTTTACGCCCTGAAAATGGGCGCAAAATATCGTGCCCGGTATCAGCAGCATTTTGCACATCCTGTTCTCCATGAGCAGAACTTGCAGCACGAGGAATTGCTGGCCTGTCACCCGGAGCAGTGGGCGCATCTGGTAAAAAGTATTGCATTGTGAACGGTAAATAGAAAGAGGGTGGCGTTATGTCCTTTTTTGAAAACACCCGAAAGCCCGTAGGCCTTGGCGGGAAGATCATGGTTGCTATGATGAACTTTGGACACAGCGCAATGGCAGAATGGGGGCTGCGCTTTTTACAGCCTGCCCCGGATGCCATGGTGCTGGACTGCGGCTGCGGCGGTGGAGCGAACATTAAGACACTGCTGAAACTGTGCCCCAACGGCAAGGTGCAGGGCATCGACTACTCAGCTGTCAGCGTGGAAAAAACGCGAAAGGTCAATGCCAGAGCCATTGCGGCAGGACGGTGTGCCGTGCAGCAGGCAAGTGTGGCAGAGCTGCCGTTTGAAGCGGAGCAGTTTGATGCGGTGACCGCCTTTGAAACGGTCTATTTCTGGCCGGAACTTGCGCAGAATTTCAGAGAGGTCTATCGGGTGCTGAAGTCCGGCGGGGTCTTTTTCATCTGCAATGAAGCAAACGGCGAAACGATAAAAGACGACAAATGGACGCAGATCATCGATGGCATGACCATCTATACGGACACTGCACTGAAAGAGTATCTGGAAAAAGCAGGATTTTGTCAGATCCAGAGCCACAAAAACAAAAAGGGCTGGCTTTGCATCACAGCACAGAAATGAGGTGTAATCATGTCGAAAAAAGCAACGGAATTTCAAAGAAAAGCAATGAGCTGGATGTACCGGGGCAAGGAAATCTTCAAGCCTTTGAACACCGGCTGGATCGACGAGAATGTTGCCTGTGTGCGCGAATGGGTGGCGAACATCTTCTTCTACCGCAAAGGCGATACAACCATTATGGTCGATGCAGGCTATAACTACGACCGCCTTGCCGAAAAAATGAGCTGGCTTGGGATTGATCCGAAGTCGATACACCATATCCTTATCACCCATCAGGACACCGACCATGTAGGTGCGGTGGAAGCAGACAGTCCGGGGCTGTTCCGGAATGCGAAGCTGTACATCGGCGAGATCGAGAACCGGTATCTCACCGGCGAGGTGCGGCGAAAAGTCATCTATCATCTCTATAAATTGCCGCAGGTCACGATCAACAACGAAAAGGTACTGCTGCACGATGGACAGGTACTTGACATTGACGGCGTCAGGATCGAGTGTTTTCTGGTTCCCGGTCATACATGGGGACATATGGTCTACCTCATTGACGATAAGTACCTTTTTACCGGCGACACGCTGTGGTTTGGTGCGGACGGCGGATACAGTTTTATTTCTTCGCTGGCAGAGGATAACAAGCTGGCGGTGAAGTCTTTGGCTTTGCTGGAGAAAAAGCTGAGAAAACGTGGGCTGCATCCGCTGTTCATTACCGGTCACACAGGTTGGACGGACAACATGGAGTTTGCCTTTGCGCACAAAAATGAGCTGTGCTCGCCTTTCAAGAAAAGAGCCCACGACCCCAATGCGCTTTACGATGCCTATGATGAATCCGATGATACTGAGGAAAACTCAAAAAGCGGGTACTTGAAGGGCGTGGGAAGATAAGGAAGTGCAGGCGGCGCACCGGCACTCTTTGACGCGATGACAGAGCGTGATCCGAAAAAATAATGCTGCAAAAACCAAGGGGCGGATGGTATGAGAACTTTGGAATATGGAACAGGACATGAAAAGACGCTGCTGTTTCTGCCGTGCACGGCAGAGCCGGAGTGGGCGTTCACCGACTCGGTTGGTCTGCTTTCGCAGGATTACCATGTGATGCAGATCGTCTATGACGGTCACGGCGAAACGGGAGAAGACTTTATCTCTGTGGAGACGACAGTAGACGAGGTAACAGATTGGCTGCAAGCGCGCGGCATTACCCACTTGAACGCGGCATATGGCTGTTCTCTGGGCGGTGCGTGTCTGACACGCTTTCTCGCCTTGGGAAAAATCCCGGTCGAGCGCGCCGTTATTGATGCAGGCATTACGCCGTATCGGATGCCGCTGATTTTGCGCCGTCTCGCCTGCCTGCGTGACAATCTTGGTTTCAGGCTCATAGCGAAGAGCCGCAAGGTCCTTGAGACGGTCTATCCGCCAGAGCGCTGGACGATGCCGGGGCGCGATCCAGTGAAGGAGTATGATGCGCTGGCGGCGTATCTGAAAACCTATTCAAAACGCACCGTCCGCAACATTTTCTGGTCGGCGAACAATTATACTCTGCCGACGAAGCCGGCTGAAATGGGCTGCCAAATCACATATTGGTACGGCGAAGAGGAAAAGCAGGCACGACACAGCAATATCTGCTTTATAAAGCAATATTTTCCACGGGCGCAACTGCATGAAATTCCGAAGATGGATCACGCGGAGCTTGTGATGATGTATCCGCAGGATTTTTATCGGAGAATCATGGAGTTCCTGACACACACATCGGCAGCTCAAAACAAAAGAAGCTGAAAGAAAGGAAAAATCAGAATGCTCTATCCGCAGCTTTTTGGATTCAACGGAGATATAGGCTGATGAAAATCATCGTTGCAATTGCTTTTTATTTTCTGTATTGGGGCGTATGTTTTCTTGGAACAGGCACGGACAAGAAAAATCTCATGGGGCTGCGTTCTTATCCCGAAGAAGTTCAAAACCGTGTGCGAAGCGACCATCAGCTTGGAAAGGCTGTTCCGAAGAGGAAATCCACCGCTGCCGTTTGGCTCAGCAATCTTTTGCTTTTCACAGTCGTGTTTTCCGCTTTAGGACTTACGCTGAGAGGCGTGCTGAACTTGGACGGTTATCTGTCGGCATTTTGGTACTTTCTTGCGTTCAGCGAGGGGCTTGGGTTGTTCGATCTTTTGGTGATCGATCTTCTCTGGTGGCGCAACACAAAACGTACCCGCTTCTCTTTCCTGCCGGAGAAGAAATACTATCAAAATCCGAAAAAGCATATCGAATCGTTTTGGCGCGGTATCCCGTTGTTTGCCGCAGTCGCTGCACTGTCAGCCTTGATCGTCACGGCGTTTTGAACCATACATTGTAGAGGGATGGCTGTAAGTGTGATTACACCATCTGCGGCGATCAGGATCTATACTTAAAGGAACATCCCGAATACCGGGACGAAAACGGATACAGGAGGAACAAGTAATGCTTTTACAGGTGATTTTGGAAGGTCTTGGGTTGGGTGCTTTGCTATTTCTTGTCTGTGCCGTGGGCATCCGCAAAGGGGCTGTTGGGATGGTGCATCTTTACCCCATGGGACAACCGTTTGCGAGTATCCAGTCGGGGCTATATGTTAGGTTACAGCGACCTGAAAGACCCTTCCGTCAGCGGTTTTTTCCGGTTTCTCGCCAAGGTCGGTGACAATGGAATGAAAATGCAGATCGTGAAGATCGGATTTGGAGGCAAGCTATGAAAATTCTGGTATATGGTGCAGGCGTTCTGGGGTGCAATCTGGCAAGAAATCTGCTGCGCGCCGGAAAGGATGTCACTCTGCTTGCGCGGGGAAACTGGGCTGCGGAGATCAAGCAGAACGGCCTGCGGATCAAGGACAAATTTTCGCTCCGCACCTCGGTCAGCCGCATTCCGGTGGTGACTGAACTTGCACCGGATGCAATGTACGATGTGATCTTTGTGGTCCTGCGCTATACACAGCTGGATTCCGTTCTGGACACGCTGCGGGTGAACCGGACGAAGAACATCGTTTTTGTGGGCAACAACGTACAGACAAAAGCATTGGCGGCGGCACTTCCGGAAAAGAACGTCCTGTTTGCCTTTGCGCTTTCTGCCGGGCATCGGGAGGCTGACCGGGTGGTCTCCATCGACCTGAAAAAGATCACTATCGGACAGCTGCCGGGTGCAAAGTCCAATAAACAGTTGATCGGGCGCATCTTCCACGGCACAAAATATAAGGTTGTTTACGAGCCGAACATGGAGGACTATCTGCTCTGCCATGCCGCGTTTGTGATGCCTGCGGCCTTCGCCTGCTATAAGACAGACGGTGACCTGAAAAAGCTCAGGGGAGATACCGCGTACCTGAACCGTGTGCTGGATGCCAACATCGAGGGATACCGCGCCATCCGGGATGCCGGGCACACCATTCTGCCCAAGGAGGATGCAGACTTTGAAGGGGAGAAATACCGCAAGACCTGCCTGCGCTTTTTCAAGCTGATGTGCGCCACTTCGCTGGGCAAGCTCTGCGCCTCCGACCATGCCATGAACGCCATCGACGAAATGAGCGCACTAAACCGGGATCTCAAAAAGTTTTTCGATGAGCATGGTGCAGCCTATCCGGTGTGGCAGGTGCTGGAAGCGGAAGCCGGGAGGTATCTGCGATGAAGTATGCCGGAATGCCCTTTGGAATGTGGGCGCTGTTTGCTGGCTCCTTTCAAAAGCAGCTGACCGCTGTGCTGGGCTATGATGCAGCCACCGCAAGAGCCATCACAAAAAAGGCAAAGCCGCAATACCGGCAGATCATCCGCAGGCTGCCGGAGTTTGAAAAAGCGGACCGCTTCAAGATGAACATCGTCAACTGCGCAATGCTCGGCGCGTTCATTCTCTCCATGCCGCAACGCCCAGAGGTGGACAGGCTGACGGATTACTACGCAAGATCCATGATGACAAAGCCCATGCAGTGGTTCTGCCGCAAGAGCGGAAAAAGCAAGTTTACCGCAAAGGATATAGCCGCCATGAAAGCCACTGCCGCCCTGAAAGCCGCCGACCGCAACCCCTATTCGTGGAACATGGAGTTTTACGAATACCCGGATGGCAGCGGCTACGAGGGACGCTTTACAAAATGCGGCATCTGTGTGCTGATGAAAAAGCTGGGGCTATATGACCTGACCCCTGCTTTGTGCCGTCTGGACTACACCATGAGCGAAGCGGGCGGTGTGACAAATTTTGTGCGGCAGTATACCCTTGCCTCCGGCGGACCCTACTGCGACTGCGGGTACAAAAAGAAAGGGTAACGGACGATGAAGAGGAAGGAAACCGATCTTTCCCGTGACTTTCGGGAGACTGCGGCGCAACGCTTTCCCACGCAGGCAAAGCAGCTGAACGCCGCTTTTGATATGCGCCTGAATGCGCTGCTGGCTGAAAACGCGGGTGCAAGCAAGGAAAAGCAATACCACCTCAAGCGGCAGATATTGCCGGGCATTTCGGCCTACGAGACCTTGCAGCGGGTCATGCCGAAAGAAGAAGCACTGCAAACCGTTCACGGCTATGTGGAGCACTTGGCGAGAACGAGCCACAAACAGCTTGCCGCCCTGCTGCACATACCGGGGCTTTACCGCCTTGTTCCCGGCGTTTTCGTCAAATCCACCCGGAGCGTTTTTGGCCCGGCGGCGGGCTTTGCCCCAAAAGAACTGCAGACCGGTAACGGCATCTGGCGTGTGGATATGATGAAGTGTCCCTATCACGACACCTGCGCAGAATACGGCTGCCCGGAGCTGTGCCGCTGCTTTTGCGACAGCGATGACGTCAGCTATACCGGGCTGCATCCGAAGCTGATCTGGGAGAGAAGCATGACGCTGGGACGCGGCAATGACCGATGCGATTTTTGCATGAAAACCATAAAATAGATGCACAGGAAGCAAAGAAAATGAAGAAAGAAGAAACAAAACCGTTCATCCGCTGGTGCATCGCGGCTGCGGTGTATGAGAAAAAGCACTCTGCGCACCTCGCAGGCTGACGGCGATTGCTGAATTGTCTGTGTTTTTTGCAGAAAGTGCATCCATAGCTTCCGGTGTGTATATATGCTGAAGGATTACCCGCCTTTCCAAGAAAATGATTTTGAATATCTGCGGGGGAGGATTCTGATCCTTCTCCCGGAAAATGACATTTTCAAAAAAGAAGATCAGAAACGGTTCGCAGATCTGTTCCGGAAACTGGATGCAGAGATCCGCATGGTTCCGGGCGGTCATGTGGGCTTCGTTGTTCAGGCGGAACGGTATCTTGATTTGATGGAAACATTTTTGCAGAGAAATGGAATTTGACAGTTCACGTCTGTGAATCAGTAAGAAAAATCGAATCTTCAGGAAAAGAGAATGGCTATGTATAAATCATTTTTTGATCTTCCCCCGGAGCAAACTGCTTCCACGGCGATGCCCCGCACCGTCGTGTTCTCCAACGGAACGGGGAGCGGGAGTATGACCATCTGTCCACTGTTTTTGGGTGCAGAGCTGTATTATAACGATATGCACCTTGCATTCTTTGAGGAAGCCACGGCACCAATGCGGAATGTCATTGAAATCAACCACTGCCGCGTGGGGCGTTACGAGTGCAGTTTTGGGGCAAATAGCTGCTGCTATCTGGCAGCAGGGGATTTTGCGGTGTGTGCAGCAGCGCGCAAAAAGTCGTCCTCCTGCTTTCCGCTGCGGCACTACCACGGCATCACCATCCTACTGGATCTGGATGCGATTTCGCCGGAAATGCGGAAACAAATGGAATGGTACGGCGTAGACCTTGATGTCATACGGCGGTACATCTGCACGGAAAACCGCTGCTGTATTCTGCGGTCAGAACCGACCATTGCCCATATTTTTTCAGAGCTTTACACAGCGCATTCTGTGCCGGACACCGGCTATCTTCGGCTGAAAGTGCTGGAGTTGCTGCATATTCTGACCCGGCTGAAAAACAGGGAAGATGTGCAGCAGACAGAGTATTTCAATCAGCATCAGGTGGAGTGTGTGAAGCAGGCTGCGGCTCTTCTCACGCAGGAACTGACAGTTCACCGTACAATCGAACAGCTTGCACAGGAGGTCGGCCTTTCGCCTACGGCATTAAAAAGCTGTTTCAAAGGCATTTACGGAAGCTCGGTCTATGCGTATCAGAAAGAGTACCGGCTGCAGCTGGCACAGAAACTACTACTCGAAACCGATTGCACGGTTGCTGAAATCGCCCATCGGGTCGGGTACGAAAATCCGAATAAGTTTTCTTCTGCATTTCGGGAAGCAGCCGGCATGACGCCTACGGAGTATCGGAAGATGCGTCCGATTGGATAGATTCTGTCGATTTGGTTCTTGCGCAGAAAGTCCGGTTCCAGTAAAATCAGTATCGTGATTAGTTGAGACTAACGCCGATATTCTGATTTTGTGGAGGAAATTGATAATGCGTTTGATGAAAAGAATTCTGAGTGCAGCTGCTGTGCTAGCTCTGTCTGCTTCTCTTCTGGTTGGCTGCAGCAGCGGCACGGCGAGCTCTGTTCCCGTTTCTGCAAGTTCTGCCGCAGGAAGCACTGTTTCTTCCGTAGAAGAGACCGCCTCTTCTGCTGCGGATGAAAACGAAGCTGCCGCTGCACAGCTGCTGAACGACCTAACAGGCAGCTATCAGGAACTGTGGCCGGTGATTCTGGCGGACGAATATAAGCAGACATGGCTGGATGATTGTACCGCTCTCGTGGGCGAGGACAATGCCGAAGCTGCTTTTGAGAAGCTGTCCTCTATGGTGACAGGTGATGTTTACGGCGAAGATGCAGTTAAAGCGTATGCCAACGGCGGCGGAGCCTATTTCTGCGGCTTTACCAATAGCCTTGCGACCTTGACCTTCGATGGTGAAACTTCTACCATTTCCGGCACCGATAAGGACGGCAATGTGCTGTTCTCCCATACCTATCACTATATTGGCATGGAGCCTGTGCGTGGGCTGTATGAGTTTGAAAGCGATGATGCCGATTCCGGCGAGTTCACCTACTTCTTCCTTGCGCCGGACACCAGTGCGGAAACTTACCATATTGAGTTCCGCTATGGTTCGGATGCAGAAGCTCTGAGCCAGTACGATGCAGGCGAATATGCTTACTGGCTGGCCTCCGGCATTTCCACCGACTGTGACCAGACGATGATCAACAACTGCATTGAGCTGTTCTGCACCGAAAATCTGGCGGGTTAAAACGCAGAATGTGCTGTGGAGTTGAAATACCACAGCACATTTTTGCCGCAATCTGATTTGAAGGAGGTCTCTTTTGTGAAAAAGCAATCCGATTTATCCCGGCTGATGGGTTATGCCGGAACGTATCGGTACCTGACCTATGCCTCATGGGGATTGTCTGCGCTCAGTGCACTGATGGCACTGGTGCCATTCGTGTACATCTGGAAGATCCTGCGTGATGTGTTGAACGCCGCGCCGGACTATGCGCAGGCGGTGAACATCCCCCATTACGGCTGGATGGCAGTGCTGTTTGCGGTGCTGGCTTACCTCATTTACATTGCGGCACTGATGTGTTCCCATCTGTCGGCGTTCCGAGTGGCGACCAATCTGCGGCTGGAGGTTTCCGAACACCTTGCCACACTGCCGCTGGGCTTTACGGAGACGTTTGGCAGCGGTAAGCTGCGCAAGATCATCCACGAGAGTACTGGCGCAGCGGAGACATTTCTCGCCCATCAGCTGCCGGACAAATATAATGCAATGGCAACACCCATAGGTCTGTTGGTTCTTTTGCTTGTGTTCGACTGGCGGCTGGGTCTGCTGAGTCTCGTTCCGGTGGCACTGGGCTTCGTCATCATGTCCGCCATGACAGGAAGGCGGATGGCAGACAAAATGCGGCAATACGGTAATGCGTTGGAATCAATGTCTAACGAGGCCGTGGAGTATGTCCGCGGCATCCCGGTAGTCAAGACCTTCGGGCAATCCGTCTTTTCGTTCAAAAAATTCAAAGCGACCATTGATGAGTACGAAAAGTGGGTCATTGCCTACACCAAAGAGCTGCGGATGCCGATGATGCTCTATACTGCCGCAATCAACGGTGTGTTTGCTTTCTTGATTGTAGGTGGGCTTCTGTTCACCCGGAACGGTGTGACTTCGAAATTTCTGCTGAACCTGCTGTTCTACATCATCATTACCCCGGTAATCTCCCTGACCCTGACCCGCATCATGTACATGAGCGAAAATGAACTCGTTGTGGCAGATGCGTTGGCTCGTGTGGATTCGGTTCTGGATGCGGAACCTGTGCCAGAAAACGATCATCCGCGGCATCCGAAAGATGCCTCTGTGTCCCTGAAGGATGTGCATTTCAGCTATGATGGCAAAACGGATGTTATCAAGGGCGTTTCGCTGAAAATTCAGCCGGGTCAGATGGTGGCTTTCGTTGGCCCCTCCGGCGGCGGCAAATCCACACTGGCAAACCTGATTTGCCGGTTCTTTGATGTGCAGAGCGGCAGCGTCCGGGTGGGCGGAGCGGATGTGCGGGACATCCCCAAGGAAGAGTTGATGGACACCATCTCCTTTGTGTTCCAGAACAGCCGCCTGCTCAAGGGCAGCATTCTGGACAACGTCCGGCTGGGCAGAGCGCAGGCCACCGAAGCCGAGGTGCTGGCGGCGCTGAAAGCTGCACAGTGCATGGATATCGTGGAAAAGTTCCCGGAGGGCATCCATACCGTCATTGGCACAAAAGGCGTGTATCTGTCCGGCGGCGAGCAGCAGCGCATTGCCATTGCCCGCGCCATGCTGAAAAATGCGCCCATCCTGCTGCTTGACGAGGCCACCGCTTTTGCCGACCCGGACAATGAAGCAAAGGTGCAGGCAGCCTTTGCTCAGCTTGCCAAGGGCAAAACCGTGCTGATGATCGCACACCGTCTGTCCACCGTAGCCAACGCCGACTGCATCTATGTGGTGCAGGATGGGCAGATTGTGGAATCCGGCACAAAGGACGAACTGTGCGCGCAGAACGGCCTGTTTGCCCGGATGTGGCAGGACTATCAGGCCTCGGTGCAGTGGAAGGTCGCAAAGGAGGGGTAAGGAATGATCGAAAAAATTCAACACGCCACAGCCAGTTCCCCGGAGGGCGCAAAGGGTCTGGTGAAGGGCGTTCTGGCCTGTGCGTTCCAGAACATGGCGTTCATGCTGCCCACCTGTCTGCTGTATTTTTTGGTAAAAGACCTGCTGAATGGCACAACTTCCGGCAAAGCCGTTTTTTATCTGCTGGGCTGTATCGTCTGCTTCGGGCTGATTCTCCTGACAACATGGTTCCAGTACAACGGAACCTATTTTACGACCTATAAAGAAAGCGGTATCCGCCGTCTGGCTCTCGCAGAACGTCTGCGTAAGCTGCCACTGTCTTTCTTTGGCAAACGAGATCTGGCCGATCTGACCAGTACCATCATGTCGGACTGTGAGGTTTTGGAAAAGACCTGCTCTCACTTTATTCCCGGCCTGTTCGGTTCCTTGATCTCCACCGTGATCATTGCGCTGAGCCTGTTTGCGTTCGACTGGCGGATGGCACTGGCAGCTCTGTGGGTCATCCCGGTGTCCATCGCCATCGTGCTTGGCAGCTATCGGGTGCAAGATCGCATTCAGGTCAGAACGATGGCGGTCAAGATGGATTGCGCCGATGGGATCCAAGAGTACATTGAAACGCTCCGGGATCTGAAAGCGAGCAATGCGGAACAAGGCTATCTTTCCGGCCTTTCCAAAAAGATTCGTGCGGTGGAAAAACAATCCGTTGCGGCAGAACTGGAAACCGCCCTGTTTGTATCTTCGGCAAGCATGGTTCTGAAACTTGGCATTTCTTCGGTTGTGCTGACTGGATCGGTCTTGCTGGTCAATGGCAGCATTGATGTACTAACGCTGTTTCTTTTCCTGATGGCAGCTTCCCGGATGTACGATCCTATGCAGGGCGCTTTGCAGAATCTGGCAGCCGTCATTGCCATGCGCACCAACGTGGGCCGGATGAATGAGATTCTGGAATACCCAGTCCAGACCGGCAGCGAAACGATGACCAATCAGGGCTGCGACATCGTGTTTGATCATGTGGGTTTTGCCTACAACTCTGGTGAGACAGTGCTGAAAGACGTTTCCTTTACGGCAAAGCAAGGCGAGGTCACTGCACTGGTCGGACCCTCTGGCGGCGGTAAAACTACCGTTTCCCGTCTGGCCGCTCGATTCTGGGACAATCAGAAGGGCTGTATTACCGTGGGCGGCATGGATATTTCCAAAATTGACCCGGAAAAGCTCATGAGCCTGTATTCCATCGTTTTTCAGGATGTGACGCTGTTTGACAACACGATTCTCGAAAACATCCGTCTGGGCCGCAAGGGAGCCACCGACGAGGAGGTTCTTGCGGCAGCAAAGCTGGCAAACTGCGAGGAATTTGCCGAAAAGCTGCCGGACAAGTGGAACACCAACATCGGCGAGAATGGCTGCGCTCTTTCCGGCGGTGAGCGTCAGCGCATTTCCATCGCCCGCGCCTTCCTGAAGGATGCGCCCATCATCCTGCTGGACGAGGCCACCGCCAGCTTGGATGTGGAAAACGAAACTGCCATTCAGGAGGCTCTATCCCGGCTCATAAGAAACAAAACCGTCCTCATCATCGCCCACCGGATGCGCACCGTGGCAGGTGCAGACAAGGTTGTTGTGCTGAAGGATGGCATCGTAGCGGAGCAAGGCAGACCGGATGAGCTTTATGCTCGGAACGGATTGTATGCGCACATGGTTGATTTGCAATCAGCAAGTCAGAATTGGACGATTTAAAGCTATAATAAGAGAAAGCTGTTTCAAAAGGATGCTCTGTCATGGGATAGAACATCCTTTTTGAATACCGTTCAGCCGAAATTTGTACAGGAGTCCATCATAAAAATGACATTCTATAAACCTATTGCAATAGGATGAAAAGTATGGTATATACATTATACGAAACATTGCTTTGAAATGAACACTCTACCGTCCATTGATGCATAAAAGAGAGGTGCTTGCCATGACCGCCGTGATCTATGCCCGCTATTCATCGGATAACCAGCGCGAAGAATCCATTGAAGGCCAGATTCGTGAATGCACTGCCTATGCGGAAAAGAATGGCATCACCATCGTCAAGCACTACATTGACCGTGCCATCTCTGCCAAAACGGACAACCGCCCGGAGTTTCAGCAGATGATAAAAGACAGCGACAAAAAGCTGTTTGATATTGTTCTGGTCTGGAAACTTGACCGCTTTGCCCGGAATCGCTACGACAGTGCCCGGTATAAGACCCAGCTGAAGAAGAACGGTGTCAAGCTCATGTCGGCTACGGAGATCATCTCCGAGGGGCCAGAGGGTATCATTCTGGAATCGGTTCTGGAGGGCTATGCAGAATACTACTCTGCCGACCTTGCCGAAAAGGTTGTCCGTGGACAGACAGAGAACATCCTGAAAGGCCGCTGCAACGGTGGTCGTGGAACGTTTGGATATACGCTGGATTCCGAGCGGAAATTTCACATCGACCCGCTTGCCTCCCCTTTCGTGCTGGAATCGTTCACGAAGTATCGGGATGGCCTCACGATGAAAGAGATTCGGGACTGGCTGAATGAAAACGGCATCAAGAACCCGGTGGGCGGTGCGTTTACCTATAACAGCGTCGAACATATGCTCAAAAACCGGCGGTACATCGGAGAACTGAAATTCCGGGATGTGGTCGTACCGGATGCTATCCCGCCCATCATTCCGCTGGAACTGTTTGAGGATGTGCAGGAGAAAATCGCCAAAAACAAGAAAGCCCCTGCCCGTAGAAAGGCAGAGGATGACTACCTGCTCACCACCAAGCTGTTCTGCGGCTACTGTGGGGCGTTGATGTTTGGCGAAAGCGGCACGAGCCGGACGGGTGAAGTCCACCGCTACTATAAATGTGCCACTGCCAAAAAGCACAAGGGCTGCAAGAAAAAGACCGTCCGTAAACAGTGGCTGGAAGATCTGGTGGTCAACCAGACGATGCAGCTTGTCAAAGACGATGCCGCCATGGAATCTATCATCGCCAAGGTGATGGAACTGCAAAACAAGGAGAACACCAACATTCCCCTCTATGAGAAACAGCTTCGGGATGCTGAATCTGGTATCCAGAATATGCTCAATGCGATTCAGGCCGGTATCCTGACCAGCTCCACCAAGGAGCGGCTGGAGCAGCTGGAAGAAACCAAGCGTGAGCTTGAAGCCCGCATTGCGGAAGAAAAGCTGGCAAAGCCCAAGGTTACAGAGGAGTTCATCCGGTTCTGGCTGCTGCGGTTCCGCAAGCTGGACATGAGCCTGAAAGACCAGCGGCAGGCATTGGTGGATACCTTCATCAATGCGATTTATCTATACGATGATAAGGTTTTAATAACCTTCAACTATAAGGAAGGTACACAGACCGTCACCTTTGGAGAAGCGACAGAAGTTGCATCCGAGGGAAATGGTTCGGATTTGGATTGCTTTACTGCACTGAAAACACAGCACACTTTGTGTGCTGTGTTTTTTTGTGCGGATAAGGGGACTTGAACAGGGCGGCGGTGCGAAGCACCGTAAGCAATCAGCCCAGTGGGCTGCTGCGCAAGCCCCAACCAAAGAGACCGGAGTTGTTTGGCCAAACGGCTTTACAACTCCGGTCTTTTGCTGCCGCACGACAAAAACACAGCCCCGCTTTGGTGAAGGAGAAGCCAAAGCGGGGCTGTATTTTAATGAAGGAGAAAGGAAGGGAAAATCAGGTTACAGATTCAGCTCAAACTGTTCTGCCGTGATGGTTGCTTTGCCATCGGCAGCAAAGGTGATGCCGTCGGCAGACTGGGGGGTGTAGATCCATACGGTCATGGTCTGCTCGCCATCGTTGGCGAAAACTTCGATGCTGTTTTTATCCAGCAGGATGCGGAGCTTCAGCGCACCATTCTGGCTGCGGACCTTGCAGCTGCGGCGGTGCACGATGTCGGCACGGGAACCGGCATAGCTGCGGTCCAGCGTCAGCTCGGAGGTGTGGGGGTCGTAGGTCAGGCTGGTGTGATGGTCTGCATCGGCGGCCAGCTTCAGGGTGAAGGAGCGGTATTCGCCGGGCTGCACCGTAACGGTCAGGTCGGCCACACGGCCCTTGATGCCTTCCAGAGAAGTTTCGCTTTGCACCGTCACATTTTCGTGGAAGGTGCGCTTGCCGTGGGCGGCATCCAGCTCCCGCACGGGGGTCTGGAAAATGCGCCCGTCCTTGATGTGCAGCTCGCGGGGGCAGATGGTCTGCCCGAACCACTTGCAGCCCTTGGGCTTATCCTCGGTGTCCGACCATGTTTGCAGCCATGCGGTCATGATGCGGCGGCCATCCGGGGCAAGGGTGGTCTGGGTGGCGTAGAAGTCGATGCCGCCATCCATCAGCTGCACATTTTCTTTCGTGAAGGTGTGGGTGGCTTGGTCATAGCTGCCGATGAAGGCAATGACGTTGTGCCCGTTGTGGAACTCGCCCTTGGGCAGCATCTCCATGGGGCCGAGCATTAAGACCTGCTTGCCGTCCAGCGGGAAGAAGTCCGGGCACTCCCACATTTTGCCGTACTGGTTGTTGCAGCGTTCCAGCACCGTGACAAAGTGCCAGTCGAAGCCGTCTGCGCTCTGGAACAGTGCTGCTGCGCCGCTGCCATCCTCGGCGAGGCAGACCGTAACGACGGAGTAGGTGCCGTCGGCCTCACGCCAGATCTTGGGGTCCCGGAAGTCGAACTTGCTGAAGCCTTCCGGCAGGTCTTTCTGGGTCAGCACCGGGTTGCAGGCGGGCTTTTCGTAGTTGAGACCGTCACCGATGGCAATGCTCTGGGTCTGGATGTCCCGCATCTCCCCATTGGGCTGCTTTTCTGCCACCACGCTGGTGTACATCAGCAGCTGCTTGCCGTCATCCATCTGGGTGGCAGAGCCGGAGAAGCAGCCGGGGCCGTTGTCCGCCGGGGAATCCGGGGCCAGCGCACAGGGCAGATACTCCCAGTGCAGCAGGTCGGTGCTGACGGCGTGGCCCCAGTGCATAGGCGCCCACCGCACATCGTAGGGATTATACTGATAGAACTGATGGTACTGCCCCTTATAGTAGGAGAAGCCGTTGGGGTCGTTCATCCAGCCCACATAAGGAGTCAGGTGGTAGGCAGGGCGTTCCGCCGGGGAAATGGCAGCGCCGTGCTCGGCCTCGTAGGCACGGGCTTTTTGTAAGGTCAAATCGTTCATGGAATCCTCCAAAGGAAAGAACTCTTATGCGTAGTAAGCATCCAGATATTTCTGCATGATGGCCAGATAGTCGGACAGGCCGTAGGCTTCCAGCTTGCTCAGATATTCGTTCCACTCTGCATCCGTAGTGCCGTTCATGATCCAGTCCGCTTTCTGGGTATTCATGTAGGTCTGCAGATCTGCCTGCAGATTAGAGACCTGCTCGGTGTCCTCGTTGCTCATAAAGACATTGGGATAGACATAATCGTTGTTCATATCCGGGGTGTAGATGTCCTTGATCCAGTCCAGACGGTACTGTGCATCGTCCGGGCAGGTAACGTATACACCATAGTACTCATCCAGAACCGCCAGAGGCCCGCTGACACACTGGGCTTCACGGACTTCCACGGGAGAAGCATCGCCCAGAGGAGCGTGCTTCAGCATGGGCTCGCCCTTATCGTTGGTGGACAGTTCAAAAATGTTAAAGCCTTCCGCATCGCCGTAGGTGCCCCAGTTGTTCTGCGGAGACTGGAGGGGTGCGTACATCTGATCCAGCCATGCACAAACCAATGCGGGGTTTTCCGCCTTTGCGGTGACAACGCATCTGCCGCGGGCAAAACCGCTGGTGAAAGAGCCGTTCTGCGGGGTGATATTGCGGGTATCGGCGGTCAGGGCGGGCAGCGGCTCCCAGTCGGTCAGGTTGTCAATGTTGGCAACATCCCAGCTGAAGCAGACACCATAGCGGCCAGCCTTGCCCTTGGAAACATAAGTGGACCACTCCTGCGTGAAGCACTCCGGGTCGATGAGCTTCTCGGCATACAGTTTGTGCAGCCAGTCCAGACCATCGCGGTAGCCCTGCTGGGTGGCGGCACAGATGACTTTCCGGTCGTTGGTAACAGCGATATGGCGGTCCTTGTCTGCATCGCCGTAGCCTTCGCCAAAGCCATTGATGAGGATGCTGGGGTCCTGATCGCCGTTGTTGACGATGCAGGACATGGGGATGATGTCGCCGTCAATGCCATACTCTGCCTTGATGGAAGCGGCGTTATCACGGAATGCCATCAGCACCTGTTCAAACTCGTCCACTGTGGTGGGCATCGACAGGCCGAGGAAGTTCAGCCACTTGGTATTGATGAAGCTCATGTTGCCAATGGTCTGGATGGCGGTCTTTTCTGAGCCGAGCTGCTCGATCCAAGGCAGTGCCCAGATGTGGCCCTCGCTGTCGGTGCACATGGTGCGGTACTCCGGGTACTTCTCAAAGACCGTCTGGAGATAAGGCATATTGTTGTCAATGTAGTCTTCCAGATTGAGGATGACACCCTGATCTGCGTAGCGCAGCAGATTGCTGTCGCTAAAATCAGCAGTAAAAACAAAATCCGTCAGGGTGTTGGGGTTGGACATATTCAGGGTGATCTTATCGCTCCACTGGTCGGACTGGATGGCGGTCCAGTCGATGTGCACATTGGTCTGCTCTTCCAGACGCTTGAAGATGGTGCGGTTGTTCGGTTCGGGTTCGCTGCCCACAGGGAAGCTGGTCATGCCGGTAAAGGTGACCTTTTCGGGCAGCGGAAATTCAACGGCACCGGTCGTGTCCACAGCTGCGGCAGCAGAATTGTTGCCGCCGGTGGATTTGCCGCCGCCACAGGCAGACAGAGCAGCGGCAGAGCCCGCCAGAGCGCAGACCTTGAGGAAGTTGCGGCGAGAGATCAGCTTTTTCATGGTATTTTCTCCTTTTTTATGTTTCTTTCTTCGTGTAACAGATGAGCGTACCGGCTCATAAAATTCTGGAGTATCCTCAGCCTTTGATGGAACCAGCCATGATGCCGGCATCAAAATACTTCTGGAAGAAGGGATACATCACCAGCAGCGGCAGACTGGAAATAATAATGGTCGCATATTTGAGCAGCTCTGCCATCTTCGCACGTTCGGCCGTGCTCTGGATATCTGCGATCATGCCGGATTCCGGCTGGCTCTGGATCAGGATGGAACGCAGCACCAGCTGCAGCGGCTGCTTCGATGCGCTGTTCAGGTAGATCATGGCGTCAAAGTAGCTGTTCCACATTGCCACGAACTGCCACAGGGCCAGAACTGCCACCACCGGCATACAGACGGGCAGCAGGATCTTGAAGAAGTAAATCATCTCGCTGGCTCCATCCACATCCGCAGCTTCACGCAGCTCACGCGGGATGCCTTGATAATAGGTACGGGCAATGATCATGTTCCACACGCTGAATGCGCCCGGCAGAATGACCGCCCACATGGAATCCAGCAGACCCAGATTGTTGATGAGCAGGTAGGTGGGGATCAGACCGCCGCTGAAAAACATCGTGATCACAAACAAGGTGTTGAAGATCGCTTTGCCTTTGAAGTCCGGCAGCGACATGGGATAAGCGGCAAGCATGGTCACAGCTACCGAGATGATGGTAAAGATGATGGAGTAAAGTACCGCGTTCTTGAAGCCGACCCAGATCTGCTTGTCCGAAACGACACGCTGGTAAGCATCCAGACTCCACTTGCTGAAATCAAAGGAGATGCCCTTGTTTTGCAGAGTGACCGGGTCCATAAAGGACGCGATGACGATGTAGATCATCGGAACGATGATCGCCAGCAGGAACAAGCCCAAAAGTGCGTAGCCGCAATACAGGATGATCTTATCTTGTTTGGTGTAGAGGGCCATTTTTGATTTTTTCTGTTTTGCCATGGTAAACCCCTCCTTACAAGCCCTTGCCATCGTTCATTTTGGCAACGACCTTGTTCACTGCGATCAGCAGAATGACGTTGACAACGGTGTTGAACAGACCGACTGCCGTGGAAAAGCTGTAATCGCCGTCCAACAGGCCCTTTTTATAAACGTAGGTCGCAATGATCTCGGCAGTGTTCAGGTTCAGGTCCGTTTGCAGGGCATAGGCTTTTTCAAAACCGATGCTCATGATGTTGCCTACCTGCAGGATAAACTGGATCACGACCATATCCTTAATGGCGGGCCACTCTACCGTCATGATCTGCTGGATCAGGTTTGCGCCGTCGATCATGGCAGCTTCCTTCAGATCTTTGCTGGCGTTAGAAAGAGATGCAGTGTACATGATGGATGCCCAGCCGGCACCCTGCCAGATGCCGCTGATGATGTAGATGGGGCGGAATGCTTCCGGCAGCGTCATGAAGTTGATGCTGGTGTGGAACAGGCCGTTCACCGGGCCGGTGACACTCAGCAGCACCCGGACGATGCCGCACAGCACGATGACCGAGATGAAGTTGGGCATATACAGCACCAGCTGCACCTTCTGCTTGATCTTCTTGCTCTCGATACGGTTGAGCAGGAATGCCAGCAGGATGGGGATCGGGAAGCCCCACAGCAGACCGTAGACGCTCAGCTTCAGGGTGTTGATCAGATAACGCTGGAAGTCCGGCGAGGACATGAAGCGGGTAAAGTTTTTGAAGCCTACCCACTCGCTGCCCCAGATGCCCCTGAAGGGATTGTACTTCTGGAATGCGATCAGCACACCGCCCATAGGAGCGTACTTGAACACCAGCGTCAGCGCCACGGCAGGCAGCAGGAACAACAGGTAAAGCTGCCAATGCCGTTTGATGTAGACCCATGTGTTGTGCAGCTTGCGTTCCGCTGTCAGCACAGCCGTTTCCGGTGAGGCCGTCTTTGCTTTCATGAATCATTCTCCTCCTTTTGGTTTGTGTTTTACATTTGCACCTTTGGATTTTACGTTTTTGCTTCGATTGTGCAAATGTAAAATTCTTTAATTCATTTATACCACGCAAATAAGCGAATGTCAACGATAATTCATGGGATACATAAAGGAATACTGTGCATTTGTACAGGTGCACAAATTTGAACATGTGCAAATGTGCAAAATGATGATTTGCATTTTTACGTTTGACTAATTTGTGCATTTGCACTATACTGGAGCCATAAAGAATAAGATCCGTCACCAGACTTTATCTATAAAAGAAAGAACATCCGTCCCCTATACTATAAGGAAAGAGGTTGACTTATGGCAACCAAAGTCACCATTCAGGATATTGCAAACGAACTGCAGCTTTCCCGCAACACCGTTTCAAAGGCCATCAACAACACCGGTGTGCTGGCAGATGCCACACGAGAGAAGATCCTGCGCAAAGCCGCCGAAATGGGCTATAAGCAGTTCGCCTATCTGCCGCTGTTTCAGGAAGACGCTGCAAAAACAGCAGAGTCTTCTATTCTGCCGCGTGGCAAACGGGAGATCGCCATGCTGACGACCCAGTTTCTGAACAGCTCTCACTTTTCCTCCATGATGCTGGATCGTTTCCAGTCGGAAATCGACCATCTGCACAGCAGCATGACCATTCATCGCATTTCTCCCACAGAGCTGAAAGAGAAAAAACTTCCCTCTTCTCTCGACATCCAGCGCACAGCCGGCATCATCTGCTTTGAAGTATTCGACTATGACTACGCACAGATGCTGTGCGATCTGGATGTTCCGCTGCTGTTTGTAGACACCCCTGTGATGGATATGCGTCCTCCCCTGAAAGCCGACCGCCTTTATATGGAAAACCGCATTGAGACCCAGAATGCGGTGGCCCACATGGTCCAGCGCGGCAAAAAACGCATCAGCTTTGCGGGGGATAAAAACCACTGTCAGTCCTTCTTTGAGCGTTATATGGCTTATAAGGATGCAATGGAGTACTTTGGTCTGACAGAAGGCCTGAGCACCTGTGCGATGCCATCTGGACAGCAGAACTATCCGGTATCCCTGTACGAAACCATCCGTCGGTTCAAAACGATGCCGGAAGCCTTTGTCTGCGCCAATGACTTTGTTGCCATGGATCTGGTCAAGGCATTGAATGAGCTGGGGTATTCGGTTCCCGACGATATCTGGGTCTGCGGCTTCGATGACAGTCCGGAGGCTTCCTACTTTGCCCCCCATCTGACTTCGATCCATATCCATGAACAGATCATGGGCTACACCGCTGCCAATCTGCTTATGACCCGCATCGAAGAGCCATCGCTGAACTATCGCACCGTCTATACGGAAACCAGCCTGATCCTGCGCGAATCCACAGGAGATTGAGCGAAAGGAGAACCCCCATGCGTGACCTGTTCAATACGGACAAGCCGCTGTTTGCTGTGCTGACGAAATTGACTTACAGTGCTTACCTGAACATCTTATGGCTCGTGTGCAGTCTGCCCATCGTTACCATAGGAGCTTCTACCACCGCATTGTTCTACGTCACCCTCAAAATGGCGGAAGATCGGGACGATGGTCTGACCCGGATGTTTTTTAAGGCGTTCCGGGAAAATTTTAAGCCGGCCACAAAACTCTGGCTTATCCTGCTGGCTGTCGGCAGTTTCCTAGCTGCGGATGGCTTTGTGCTGCGCCGAATGTGGAGCGAAAACATTTTCTGGACGCTGCTCACTGCAGTGCTGATTGGTGCGGCAGTTCTGTACGGCATCGTTGTGCTGTATGCCTTTCCTCTGCTGGCACGGTTTGAAAACACCACCTTCGGCATCCTGAAAACAGCGTTTCTCGTGGGTGTCCGGTATCTGTTTTGCACCCTGCTGATGGCGGCGATCTATGGCATCATGGGGTACGTCATCGTGTTTGTGTTCACACCTGCCTTCCTGCTGGGCATGGGCTTCTGCGCCATGCTCTGCTCCTTTCTGATGCTTCGGATCCTCTATCTGATCGGTGGAGACCCTGATGCAGTACACGAGGAATCCGACCATGACGAAAACTGACCGGGATACGCTCCGCTCCCTCCATGGGCGCAAAAAGTGGGAGCACATCTGGGCATATTACAAGCTGCCCATTGCGATCGTGCTCATCGTCGTCTATATTCTCGGCTATGCAGCCTACCGCCATGTGACGAAAAAAGAGGATGTGCTTTACCTTGGTCTGGTAAATATCACTGCCGGGTCTGATCTGACGGAACAGCTTACCACCGGCTTTGCCGAGGCACAGGGTCTGACCAAAAAGCAACGGGTCGATCTGCTGTCCGGCTTGCTGCTCAGCGAGAGCGAAAGCGCAGAGGAGCAGTATGTATATGCTTCGGAGATGAAGCTGCTGGGTGCAGTCAGTGCCCAGCGGTTAGATGTTGTTCTGATGGACGAATATGCACGGGATCGGCTGTTGGCAGATGATTATTTTCTCGATCTGCGGACGCTGGATGCGTCTTTCCATGCACTGCCGGGTCTGAACGCCGGTGGAACCGTGCTGGATATTTCGGACACGCCGTTTGTCAGGCAGGCAGGTTTTTCGGGCAGGGTCTATCTTGGGGTGGTACAGAATGCACCGCACCCGGAGCGTGCAGCCGCTTACATTCATTATCTGTTCCAGCGGTGATCGTTGGGTTTCACATCAAGAATAAGGAGAATTATCATGGACATTGTAACGATTGGTGAAGTTTTGATCGACCTGACCCAGACCGGCAAGGATGCCCGCGGCATCCCTCAGTTTGCCGCAAACCCCGGCGGTGCTCCGGCCAATCTGGCGGTGGCTGCTTCCAGACTGGGCGCACAGACCGCCTTTATCGGCAAGGTGGGTGCGGATGCCTTTGGCCGCTACCTGAAAGAGGTTCTGGCGGAAAACAAGGTAGACGTTTCCGGCATGGCGGTGGATGCAGACCACCCCACCACCATGGCGGTGGTCTCGGTGGATGCCACCGGCGAGCGGGATTTCAGCTTCTACCGCAGCGCCAACGCTGACGTGATGCTGAGCAAAGAGGATATTTCGGACGAGGCTCTGAAAGCTGCCAAAATCGTCCACTTCGGCTCTGTCAGCCTGACCGCTGACCCCTCCCGCACTGCCACGCTGGATGCTGCCGCCCGTGCCAAAAAGCTGGGTGCTACCATCACCTACGACCCCAACTACCGTGCAAACCTCTGGAAGAACAAAGAGGACGCCATTGCTCAGATGAAAGCTCCCCTGCCGCTGGTGGATATTCTGAAAGTGTCCGATGAGGAGCTGCCCCTGCTCACCGGCACCACCGACTGCGAAAGCGGCACGGCACAGCTTGCCCAGAACGGCATCCGGCTGATTTTCGTCACCTTGGGTGCAAACGGCGTGTTCTACCGCTTTGGGGACAAGACCGGCCATGTGGCTGGCGTTCCCTGCAAGGTGGGCGACACCAACGGCGCAGGGGACACCTTCTTTGGGGCTGCCCTGTCCAAGCTCTGCAAGGAGGAGCTGGACACCCTGACGGTGGACAAGCTGGAAGGCATTCTGGCCTTTGCCAACAAAGCGGCCAGCATCACCACCAGCCGGCATGGTGCCATCCCTGCCATGCCCACCCTTGCAGAAGTGGAGGGCTGAACCATGGCAGCAAAACAGGAATTTGCGTCCCGGTTTGCCAAGCACAAGGACGAGCTGGAATGGCTGTTCATGGAGCTGTACCACAACCGGGAAGGGCTGGAAGTTCTGGAGCGGGAGATGGCAGAAGCCTACAACGCCCGCAGCGCCGAGCTGAAAGCACTGGACAAGGCACGCTCTGCCGACCCGGAGTGGTACAAGCGGGGCAATATGTTCGGCATGACCATGTACACCGACCTCTTTGCCGGAAATTTGAAAGAGCTGGCAAAGAAACTGCCCTACCTCAAGGAGCAGAAGCTGACCTATCTGCACCTGATGCCCCTGCTGCAGATGCCCCATCCCCACAACGACGGCGGCTACGCAGTGGAGGATTTCGATACCGTAGACCCGGCCCTTGGCACCAACAAAGATCTGGAAAACCTGACCCGTGAACTGCGGAAAGCCGGCATCAGCCTGTGTCTGGATTTTGTCATGAACCACACCGCCAGCACCCACCGCTGGGCCATGGCGGCAAAGGCGGGCGACCCGTGGTTTCAGGCCTATTACCATCTCTATGACGACCGCACCATTCCCGACCAGTACGAGCAGACGGTGCCGCAGGTGTTCCCCAACACCGCGCCCGGCAACTTTACATGGTGCGAGGAAATGCACAAGTGGGTGCTGACCACCTTCCACGACTACCAGTGGGACCTGAACTACGGAAACCCGGCAGTGTTCGTGGACATGACCAAGAGCATCCTGCACCTCGCCAACCTTGGCGTAGAGGTGTTCCGCATTGACGCCGTGCCCTACATCTGGAAGCAGTTGGGCACCACCTGCCGCAACCTGCCGCAGGTGCACACCATCGTGCGGATGCTCCGCATGGTGCTGGAATGCGTCTGCCCGGCGGTCATCCTCAAGGGCGAGGTGGTCATGGCGCCCAAGGAGCTGGCCGCCTATTTCGGCACCCCGGAAAAGCCGGAATGCCACATGCTCTACAACGTATCCACCATGGTCAACCTGTGGGGTGCCCTTGCCAGCCGGGACACCCGGCTGCTGAAGGCCCAACTGGATGCCCTGCACGCCCTGCCGGACAACTGCTGGTTCGTGAACTATCTGCGCTGCCACGATGACATCGGCTGGGGTCTGGACGAGGCGGTGGAAAACCGGCTGGGCATGGACCCCCAGAAGCACAAGGAATACCTGTACCACTTCTACGAGGGCAATTTCCCCGGCAGCTGGGCAAAAGGCGAGCTGTACAACTACGACCCCGCCACCGGCGATGCCCGGAGCTGCGGCACCACCGCCAGCCTGTGCGGTATCGAACAGGCACTGGACAAAAACGATAAAATTGCGCTGGATTATGCCGTGAAGCGTGATCTGCTGCTGCACACTGCTATGGCGTTTTTGCAGGGCTTCCCCATGCTGAACTGCGGCGATGAGATCGCTCAGCTCAATGGCTGGGACTACAAAAACGACCCCGACCGTGTGGAGGACAGCCGCAATTTACACCGCAGCAAATTCAACTGGGAGGACGCAAAGCAGCGCACCCGGAAGGGCACGCTGCAAAACGCCCTGTGGCAGGGCATGGAGCAGCTGCGCCAAATGCGGGCAGACCCCTGCTTTGCCCCGGATGCGTGGGTGACCACATGGGACAGCCACAACCCCGGCGTGCTGGCACTGGTACGCAAGCGCGGCGAGGAGACACTGGTGGGACTGTTCAACTTTACCGAGTACCCGGCAGGGGCCAGTCTGGACGCTCTGGGTGGCGAGTATCACACCCCGGAGAGCACTTCCGTCTGGCTGGCAGATGTGGAGCTGGAGCCCTATCAGGCGCTGCTGGTAAAAAATAAATAAGGAAAACGAGAACCACCCCGAACAGCAACGACCAAAGGCAGGGTATCATCATGGCGATGGTATCCTGTCTTTTGCTATTTTTAACTGCGTATGGTATACTCGGCTTAGTTCAACCAATCGGAATTCAAGGAGGTTCTGTTATGCACACGGAGAAGAAATCCCACCGGTCTAGGATGGATCCTATTGTTGCTTTAGTTTTGATTTTTGCTGTACTAAAAGTAACAGGATTGATTTCGTGGTCATGGCTATGGGTATTCAGCCCAATTTGGATCACCCTTTTGTTTTTCGCTGCTATTTTTTTTTCCATTTTGGTCGGTGGACGAATCGTTAAAGGAAAGTGGTAACTTCCAGTTTGCGCAGCGCAGCAATGAAAGCCCCAGTGGGGCTTTTACGCGACAGACCAGTCTGCGACAGCAGATGGACAACTTCGCGGATGTATATCCCCTAAACGCAAAGCGGCCGTTTCCTCTCCTGCGCGGAGAGGCGAAACGACCGCTCTTTATTTTTTCCGGTATTCCCGTGGTGTCATGCCGAAGTGTTTCTTGAACGCCCGGTTGAAATAGGATAAATTTTCAAACCCGCACCGGGAAGCGATGGTCAGCACGGTTTCGTCTGTAGTATGCAGCGCTTCGGCGGCGGCGTTCAGGCGGTACTCGTTCAAAAACGTGACGAAACTTTGTCCCGTCATCTGCCGGAACCACCGCATGAAATGGCTGGCGCTGCAGGAGCAGACCCCTGCAGCATCCGCGACCCGGAGTTCTTCGGCATAGTGGACAGAAAGCCATTGCAGAACCGTTTTTAACCGCTGGGTGTCGGCGGTCTCCGTGGGGAGCTGCTGTTTTCCCTGCGCAATGAGCAGGGCCAGAAAGTGTAGCAGCTCCCCTTTTACGACCAGTTCATAGCCGGGGCGTTTGGTGTGGTTGGCATCTTCCACCTCCCGCAGACAGGCCGCAGCGGGAAGATAGCACAGATCATTCGGCGTCAGATGCCCGGTCAGCGCCAGCCGCCCGCTTTGCAGCGGAAAAATATACTTTTCTGCGCACAGGTCTCCCGCACCGCCCAAAAGTTCCAGCTCAAAGATGATGTTTTCGTACTCCATGGACTGCCCCTCGGCTTGCCGCAGCGCATGAAGGGTGCCGGGCGTAAAAATAAAAATATCCCCCATGCGGGCCGGGTAGATCACAGCTCCCATCTGCACCAGCCCCGCACCTCGCTTGACAAAGACCAGCTCCATGCTGTCGTGCCAGTGGAGCGCCACCTGCGGGAAATCCCCCGGAATGGTACAGGGATAAAGGTTGAACGGGAACCGCACGGCTCCGTGCTGCTTTGTTTCCTGCAAAGATGCCTGATTTTGCATCGTCTCACCTCCCGATGATCGGATTGTACCACAATTTGCACCGATTCGGCAAGATTTTGATTGTTTTCTGTGGTATATCTTGTGGCAGAGATGTCAAACCTGCTTTCCGTATCAAAGGAGGATCTGTTTATGAACTTCACCGAAACGTTACAGAATCTCACCGGCAAGCCGCTGGCCGACTGCACGAATCAGGAACTGTACCTTGCTCTGCTGGAAGTCGTCCGGCAGAAGAGCGCAAACCGGATTCAGCCGGTCACCGGCCGCAAGCTGTACTATATCAGCGCCGAGTTCCTCATCGGCAAGCTGCTTTCCAATAACCTCATCAATCTGGGGCTGTACGATGAAGCCCGGAATGCACTGGCCGCCGCTGGCAAGAGCCTGTCCGACATTGAAGAATTGGAGCCGGAACCCTCTCTGGGCAACGGCGGTCTGGGCCGTCTGGCCGCCTGTTTCCTTGATTCGCTGGCAACCCTGAATCTGCCCGGGGACGGTGTGGGTCTGCGGTATCACTTCGGCCTGTTCCATCAATCCTTTGAAAACGGCATGCAGAATGAGAAGCCGGATCCGTGGCTGACCGCCCACAGCTGGGCAGAAAAGACCGACGTCACCTATCCAGTGGAGCTGGCCGGCAAGGAATACACGGCACGCCTGTACAAGCTGGCCGTTACCGGCTACGAGGGCCGTACCAACACCCTGAACCTGTTCGACCTCGACACCATCGACGAGAGCATCGTCCACGACGGCATCGCTTTCGACAAAACCGCCATCGATAAGAACCTGACCCTGTTCCTCTACCCAGATGACTCCGACGAGGCGGGCCGCCGCCTACGGGTGTACCAGCAGTATCTGATGGTCTCCGCCGGTGCCCAGCTGATCCTTGCCGAATGCGCCGCCCGCGGCTGCAATTATCACGACCTTGCCGACTATGCCGCCATCCAGATCAACGACACCCACCCCAGCATGGTCATCCCGGAGCTGATCCGGCTGCTGGGCAAAAAGGGCATCGAATTTGAGGAAGCCGTAGAGATCGTCACCAAGACCTGCGCCTACACCAACCACACCATTCTGGCCGAAGCGCTGGAAAAGTGGCCCCGCGCCTATCTGGATGCCGTGGTGCCCCAGCTGATGTCCATTATCGAAAAGCTGGATAAACTGGCCCGCACCCGTACCAAAGACGAGAGCCTTGCCATCATCGACAAGGACGACCGGGTACACATGGCTCACATGGACATCCACTTCACCCACTCCACCAACGGCGTGGCGGCGCTGCACACTGAAATTTTGAAAAACTCCGAGCTGCACGGCTTCTATGAACTGTACCCGGAAAAGTTCAACAACAAGACCAACGGCATCACGTTCCGCCGCTGGCTGCTGGAGTGCGACCCCCGCCTGACCGCTGAGCTGGAACAGCGCATCGGCTCCGGCTTCCGTAAGGATGCCGCCGAGTTGGAAAAGCTGCTCGCCTTTGCAGACGACGAGACCGTGCTCAACGAGCTGACCGCCGTGAAAAAAGCCAACAAGGAAGCCCTTGCCGACTGGCTGCTGCGCACCCAGAACGTAAAAGTAAACACCGAAGCCATGTTCGACATCCAGTCCAAGCGTCTGCATGAGTACAAGCGCCAGCAGCTGAATCTGCTGTACCTCATCCACCAGTATTACGAGATCAAGGCAGGACACCTGCCCGCCGTACCGCTTGTGAGCATCTTCGGTGCCAAGGCTGCCCCGGCCTACACCATCGCAAAGGACATCATCCACGCCCTGCTGACCCTCTCGAAGGTCATTGCCGCTGATCCGGAAGTATCCCGGTGGCTTCAGGTGGTGTTCGTGGAAAACTACAATGTCACCGCCGCCGAAAAGCTTATCCCGGCCTGCGACCTGTCTGAGCAGATCAGCCTTGCCTCCAAGGAAGCCTCCGGCACCGGCAACATGAAATTCATGCTGAACGGTGCGCTGACGCTGGGCACTATGGACGGCGCCAATGTGGAGATCAGCCAGCAGGTGGGCGAAGAAAACATCTATATCTTCGGCCAGACCTCGGATCAGGTCATCCACCGTTACGCCGTCGGCGATTATGTCGCTGCCCAGTGGTACGAGGGCGATCCCAATCTCCGCCGCGCCATCGACTTTCTCACCGGGCCGGAGATGCTGGCCGCCGGTCATGCCGAAAATCTGACCCGCCTGCATGACGAACTGATCCACAAAGACTGGTTCCAGACCCTGCCAGACTTCAACGCCTACGTGGTGCGCAAAGGGCAGGTTCTCAGCGATTACGCCTGCGACCCAATGGGCTGGCGCAAAAAGTGTCTGGTAAACATCGCCAAAGCCGGCATGTTCTCCTCCGACCGCACCATTGCCGAGTACAACCGCGACATCTGGCATCTGGGCAAATAATTCTCCTATCTGAACCCACGTTATCAGGAACTATGCCAAGACCCGCCCGGTCTATGATGTCTGCCGCAGGTCAGGGCACAGCCCAGCAAGCATTTTGCAATGCAAAATAGACTGGGATACTTGACCGGAGCGGATATTTTGTGCGCTGGCGGATGTATTGCAGGTGGAACAAGCACAATCAAACGCCAAAACGAAATTCTGATATCGGCCAACTCTGCAAGTTCTATCCACAGCTACATCATTGACATTGGTGCCGGTGGCTCCTGTGATGATAAGTCCCTAATGGCAAGTGCCTGTGCACAGGTACCCGCAGTCGCAGTAGGGCCCGCCGGAGGCAAGGGTGTACTGCCGCACAAAGTCGGTCACACCGCCCGCTTCGCTCATGGTGTAGTCCAGATGGCACAAAGCGGGGGTCAGGTCGTACAGCCCCAGCTCCTTCATCAGCACACAGATGCCGCATTTGGTAAAGCGTCCCTCGTAGCCGCTGCCATCCGGGTATTCGTAAAACTCCATGTTCCACGAGTATGGGTTGCGGTCGGCGGCTTTCAGAGCAGCGGTGGCCTTCATGGCGGCTATGTCCTTTGGGGTAAACTTGCTTTTTCCGCTCTTGCGGCAGAACCACTGCATGGGCTTTGTCATCATGGACTTTGCGTAGTAATCCGTCAGCCTGTCCACCTCCGGGCGTTGCGGCATGGAGAGAATGAACGCGCCGACCATGGCGCAGTTGACCAGATTCATTTTGAACCGGTCGGCCTTTTCAAACTCCGGCAGACTGCGGATGATCTGCCGGTATTGCGGCTTTGCCTTTTTCGTGATGGCTCTTGCGGTGGCTGCATCATAGCCCAGCACAGTGGTCAGCTGCTTTTGAAAGGAGCCAGCAAACAGCACCCACATTCCAAAGGGCATTCCGGCATATTTCATTGTCTGTCTCCAAATCCGATCTTCACGATCTGCATTTTCATCCCGTTGTCCCCGACCCTTGCAAGAAACCGGAAAAAGCCGCTGACGGATGGGTCTTTCAAATTGTTGTACCCCAACATATAGCCCCGGCTGGACACTTGTAAGCGATTGTCCCACGGGGAAAGCTCCCTTTCAGCGTCAGAAACCGCGAAATATGCCCCTACATCCTTGATTTTTGCCGTTCTGAGCCACGTTTTGGCGATCATCTTTACCGCCGTGCGGTTTGCGGCGTCAAATACCAACACGCCGCCGGGAAAAGCATCTGCCATCCCCTGCACCAGCGTCTTGACCTGCCGGGTCAGGAAGTAATAGAACACTCCGGAGGCAAAGAATACCGCCCCGCCAGAGGCATCGATCTTGTCAAACCATGCGGGTTCTTTCAGGTCGCAGGGGATATTTTGTTCCCGCTCCCCGGCGGGCAGAAGCTGCTGCCGCAGGGCGATCACATCCGGGAAGTCCAGATTGTAGATCTTGCATCTGCCGTTGTCACAGGCTCTGCCGGTGTTATCCAGCCCGCAGCCCAGATTGACCACTGCCGCACAGGGGTGGTTTTTCAGGTACGCCCGCACCTCAAAGGCAAGGTCATTCTGCCGCATGGCGACCTCCAGCGCACCGAAACGCTGCATCAGGCTGCGGGAATTTTTCTCTGCCTCTGAAAAGTCGTAGTCGATCTGGTCGAGCAGATGCACCGCCGTTTCGTCCCGGTAAAGGTTCGGGTACAGCTCCGTACACAGCTTCCGGGAATACAGCGGGAGGATCAGCGTCTCCTGCACGGTGTTTTTCTCGATTTTGTATTTCATAGGTTCCTCCCCGTTCTCCTTATTCTGCTTTCCGGCAGACAAACCATGCCATACTCTTCACGGTTCCAAGTGTTACGGTTACACTACTTCACCGCTTTTGCGCCGTAACGCACAGCCAGCCCTTTTTGTTTTTGTGGCTCTTGAGCTTACAAAATCCTGCTTGTTCCAGATACTCTTTCAGTGCAGTATCCGTATAGATGGTCATGCCATCGATGATCTGCGTCCATTTGTCGTCTTTTGTCGTTTCGCCGTTTGCTTCGTTACAGATGAAAAAGACCCCGCCGGGCTTCAGCACCCGATAGACCTCTCTGAAATTCTGCGCAAGCTCCGGCCAGAAATAGACCGTTTCAAAGGCGGTCACCACATCAAACTGTTCCGCTTCAAACGGCAGCTCTGCCACACTTGCCTGTTGCACGGTACACCGTCCTGCCGCAATGGCTCTGGCATTGACTTTTCGCGCTTTTTCCACGCTGACGGCTGAGTAGTCGATGCCCTGCACCTTGCCGTTGGGGCACAGTTTCAACAGCGTTTTCATGTTCGCTCCACCGCCGCAGCCGCAGTCCAGCACCATGGCGTTCGGGGCAAGCTGTAAAAAGCGCAGTCCCCATTCTGCCATTGCGCTGTGTCCAAAGTTCATCATGGCGACCATGATCTTCCCGCCAAGGCCTACGGGCTTTCGGGTGTTTTCAAAAAAGGACATAACGCCACCCTCTTTCTATTTGCCGTTCACATTGCAATGCTTTTTACCAGATGCGCCCACTGCACCGGATGACAGGCCAGCAATTCCTCGTGCCGAAAGTTAGATAATGCTAACTTTTCATTCTATAAAAAGCCGCTTCTCGGCGGTCCTTCTGCCAAAATAATACGCCCTGCTGTTGCCTCTGTCAAGGAGTTTAGGCATTTTCGGAGATTCCGAAAGAGATTTCGCTTTCGGGGACTCCAACCATCACCCCAGTGCCACATCCAGCACCATCATCACGCTGAAGCCCACCGCAAAAAATACCGTGCCAACGTTGGAGTGCTGTCCCTGCGACATTTCCGGGATCAGTTCCTCCACCACCACATACAGCATGGCTCCGGCGGCAAAGCTGAGCAGATAGGGCAAAGCGGGCACCACGATGCCTGCCGCCAGAATCGTTAGCACTGCCCCGATGGGCTCTACGATGCCGGACAGTACGCCGCCCCAAAACGCCCGGCCTTTTTTCATTCCTTCCGCCCGCAGTGGCATGGAGATGATGGCACCCTCCGGGAAGTTCTGGATGGCAATGCCAAGGGAAAGTGCCAGCGCCCCGGCGGCGGTGATCTGAGCAGTTCCGGCAAGGTATCCGGCATAGACCACGCCCACTGCCATACCCTCCGGGATGTTGTGCAGCGTCACCGCCAGAACCATCATGGTGGTGCGCTGGAGCTGGCTTTTTGGCCCTTCGGCCTGCAAACTGTTCTGGTGCAGATGGGGGATGAGATGGTCCAGCAGCAGCAAAAACAGGATACCCAGCCAGAACCCCACTGCCGCCGGGAAAAACGCCAGCTTGCCCAGATCTGCGGCCTGCTCCATGGCCGGGATCAACAGACTCCATACCGATGCCGCCACCATCACTCCGGCAGCAAAGCCGGTCAACGCCCGCTGAATGCCGTCGCTCAGGGACTTTTTTAAAAAGAACACACAGCCCGCCCCAAGGCTTGTGCCCAGAAAGGGGATCAAAATCCCCCAGAATGCGTCTTGTATCATGTAGTACCTCCTTGTGGTTAAACATAACTAACCATACAGGCAGTATACTGCGCTCCGGCAAAAAGGTCAAGGGCTTTGCGGTATAGAGGATGCAGATCATTTCCTGCACCGAAAAATTCACCTCTGTAAACTTTCCGGTTTCTACTTGACAACGCCCGGTGGGAGTGCTATTTTTACTTCGCGAATTCGTTTTGCCTAACCATCTGAGGGGTTTTTCCCCTGCATTTTTTTGCGTCAATTGTTAGGTAAAGCTAACTGTTTTTTCAAAACTGAGATAGAGGTGTGTTATCATGAGATTAAAAAAAGTATTTGCAGGTGCACTTGCGGCCGCTATGCTGGTATGCGCTGTGGCAGTCCCGGCCTTCGCTGCGGAAGAGGTGGAACAGGAGAACTGCCTGACCTCCAGCTATGTCCAGATGAACATCCCCTACGCCGACTTCTACAAGGCTGCCGGTGTGGACAACGCATCTAAGATCGACGCTGTGACCAGCGCCACCAAGAACAAGACCCGTGCGGGCAACCTTGCCGGCGGTTCCTACCACGTCAACGCGGACGGCACCGACATCACCGGCGTTTCCTTCCCGGTCAAGGTGCTGACCCCGTGGGCGCTGAAGAATGCAAAGCAGGTCACCGATGCCGACAGCTACGACATTACCGTTACCCTGAAGGGCAAGGAATCCACCACCACCTACACCGGCGCAGATGCCTTGTTTGAGAACGAGAGCTACGCTTACTACAAGCTCAGCGAGACCCCTGCCTACTACATCACCGCATGGTATAACCTGCTGAGCGGCAAGTGGGAGTTTGGCAAGGTCCACGCCACCGAGACCACCGTAGAGGGCACCACTGTGGAGCTGAATACCAACGGTCACCACACCACCTACGAGATGAAAATCTCCGGTTTTGATCTGGACTACAAGGCCAACAAGGTCTACGGCGTAGTTCTGACCACCGCCGATGGCAGTGAGTACGGCCTGCATCATGTGACCAACATCTGGCATGGTACCAAGCTGGGCTTCAATGCCGATGATCCTTACTTTGCATCCATCATCGGCAAGACGATTACTCAGATCACCTTCTACGCCGCCGACGGCGTGTATGTCCTGCCGGTCAGCGTGGCACTGTGAATACACGGGAAGCTGCCTAATTTATTGTAAAATATAACACAAGACGGCAAGGTTTCTTGATTGCGAGAGACCTTGCCGTTTTATAGCAGTCTGCGTCTTTAATGCACAAACAGAGGCACGAACTTCGTTCAGAGCGAACGGTGACCCCATTACATGAGCAGAGCCCCGCTACTTATTTTTTGCGTCTTAACAATTCGGAAACATTTGTGGGCGAGGCCCCTCCATCTGCTGTCGCAGACCGCGCTGCCGCTTAAAAGCCCCACTGGGGCTTTCATTGCTCCGCTGCGCTGCGCAAACGCGGTCCAACCCCAAAACCTGCTTAGAACGGACGAGGAGGAATTGTGTCAATTTGACATAATTCCTCCCACTACAGAGAGAAACAGAGCGTTCCCGACGGGGAACGCCCTGTTGTACATATTGCTATCGTATGTGGATTTTTCAGGGTGCGTCCGCAGGGGCGCACCCTATTTTTGTTTCATCATGGTTGGGTATCCGTCAAAACGCATTTACCAGTTCTTTTTCTCCTTGGCTGCAACGTGGTTGGTTTTGCGCTGTTCCACCATCTGGGCGAACCATTCCACCATTGCAGGGTCGTCGTGAGCAAAGAAGGCACTGGTTTTGGTATCCAGTGCGGCGATCCTTTCCATGTCCTCAGAGGACAGCGTAAAGTCGAACACTTCCAGATTTTCCTGCATCCGCTCCCTGTGGGTGGATTTGGGGATGACCACCACGCCCCGCTGCAAATGCCAGCGGAGAATGACCTGTGCCACGGTTTTGCCGTATTTTGCGCCGATTTCTGCCAGCACAGGGTTTGTGAACATCTGACTCCGACCTTCGCCAAAGGGAGCCCATGCCTCCATCTGAACGCCGTACTTTTCCATCCATTCCTTTGCCTTGCCCTGCTGGTGCAGCGGATGCACCTCTATCTGATTCACCATGGGTTTGATACGAGCAAAGCTGCACAGATCAACGAGGCGGTCAGGATAAAAATTGGACACGCCAATGGCCCGAATCTTGCCTACCTCATATAGCTCCTCCAAAGCGTGCCATGCGCCGTAGTAATCAGCAAACGGCTGGTGCAACAAACAAAGGTCCAGATAATCCGTTCGCAGCTTACGCAGGGATTCTAGCACAGATGCCTTGGCCTCCTTATAACCGTAATGCTCGACCCAAACCTTGGTGGTCAGAAAAATATCTTTGCGATCCACACGGGATTTTTCGATTGCTGTGCCCACCTGCTCTTCGTTGAAGTAGGCTTGTGCCGTGTCGATGGAGCGGTAGCCCACCTGCAAAGCATCCAGTACACAGCGCTCGCATTCCTCCTGTGAGACCTGATAGACCCCATAGCCAAGCTGGGGCATTTTTACGCCGTTATTCAATGTGATATAGTTCATATAAAAGCCTCCCTGCTGAGATGATCCTGTGTTTATCACCGCAACTCCTTATAGGTTTCTTCCGCCACCGGCTCGCACCACTCGTTAGAGGTGCCTTCGCCGGGCACTCCCACTGCCAGATGAGAGAACCAGCAATCGGGTGCAGCACCGTGCCAGTGCTTGACCTCCGGGGGAATATTCACCACATCGCCCGGATGCAGCTCCTGCGGCTCCTTGTCCCATTCCTGATAGTAGCCCCGGCCTGCCACGCAGACAAGGATCTGTCCGCCGCCCTTTGCGGCATGATGGATGTGCCAGTTGTTCCGGCAGCCCGGCTCAAAGGTGACGTTGTAAATGCCAACCTGTGCGGTGGACAAGGGTGCCAGATAGCTTTTTCCGCTGAAATATTGTGCAAAACCGTCGTTGGATGCACCGATGGGGAACACCATTTCGCTCTGGTGCTTTGCCTTGGCATCCTCTGCAGCGTCCTCTGCCCAGACCTCCTTTGCCATGCGGAAAGCCGCCCACGCCTTGGGCCAGCCTGCATAAAATGCCGCATGGGTCAGGATCTCTGCAATCTCAGTCCGGGTAATACCGTTGTTTTTCGCTGCCGTCAGGTGATACCGAAACGAGGAGTCCGTCAGTCCCTGCGCCATCAGTGCTACCACCGTCACAAGGCTGCGGTCCCGGAGGGAGAGTTTATCCTCTCGGCTCCACACCTGCCCGAATAGTACCTCATCGTTAAGTTCTGCAAATTTTGGTGCAAATTCGCCCAGAGCATCCCGCCCTGCTGTTTGTTTCACTGCCATTATACGTTCCTCCCCATCTCGTAAGCCTGTGCCATGGCAGAGGTGTTTCGCACTGCACCCGGCTCGTAAACGCCACCTGCTACAAGGACTCCCTTTTCCACGGCACCTTCCACACAGTCTGCATAGCCCCGGAAGCAGGCCAGCGTAGTGTCCGCAGAGGCTTTTTTCTCGTCTGCCATATCATCCTTGTGGACGCAGGCTCCGCCGTGGGTGCTACAGTAGTAGCAGCCGGAACAGGGAGCCACCTTTTTCTCAGCGACCCGGATCTTTTCTGCTTTGTGCCCGGCATCCTGCGCTCCACGCAGAAATTCATCGCATAGAATATCAGAGTTACCGCCCTTCCGGGGACTGCCAGACAAAATCAATACCTTCTTGCTCATAGGAACCTCCTTGACAGCAGAGTGCATCCGCATTATGATGTTGATAAAGTTTGATTTTATCATACAACTTAAAGCGCACTTTAAGTCAAGGGCTTTTTGAAAAAACGGAGGTTTCAGATGATCTATACCGTAGGCGAAATGGCACAAAAGCTGGGCGTACCTGCCTCCACCCTGCGCTACTACGACAAAGAAGGGTTACTTCCCTTTGTGGAGCGTTCCTCCGGCGGCATCCGGATGTTCCGGGAAAACGACTTCGAGTGGCTGCAGGTCATCCGCTGCATGAAAAAAGCCGGAATGTCCATCAAGGATATCCGGCAGTATATTGAGCTTTCCATGCAGGGAGACGACACCATTGACACCCGGCTGGAAATGTTCCGGCATCAGCGCGAGGTGCTCACCCAGCAGATCCAGCAGTTACAGCACACGCTGGAGACCGTGGAGTATAAATGCTGGTTCTATGAAGCCGCCAAAGCCGCTGGGACAGTGGATGTCCCCAGTGCGATGACCGATGCGGATGTGCCGGAGCAGTTCCGTGCCATCCGGCAGGAGCTGCGGGGACAGAAGATGCCGAATGGCGAAAAATAAGAAATGCCGTTCCAGTTGCTTTTGGAACGGCATTTTTCTTAATCTTCTAACCCATGGCTCCCGGTTACAGTTTTCAAGTATTTCTCCGGGGCGCCATTCAGAATCAGCTCGGCATACGCCAGCGGATCATTGTAGATGAGATAGTCCAGTTCCGTCTGCTGCGCCATAGTCATGTCCAGTGCATCCTCGACCCCGGTGCAGTCGATGGAAATTTTTCTCCCATCCCGGAGCAGCAGTTCCACGCAGTCGGTGTCCATGTTGAATTTGCAGGTTCTTTCATCGTACTTCATACTCGTGTCCTTTCTGCCTTACGGCACCTTTACAGTTGTGACTTTTGTGATACGTCTTTTTTGATAAGGTTTTGGACACACAGCCGCCGGGAAGGAGCCGGAGCTTGTCGGGGCAAGGCCCCTCCATCTTGCTGGCGCAAGACCACTCTGCCGCTTAAAAGCCCCACTGGGATTTCATTGCTGCGCAACCGCGGCATCCTGCTTTCCGAAGAACACAAAAATCCGAACCCTTCTCCTATCGGAAAAAAGTTCGGATTTTGTTGTTGTGGTGCACCTCCAGGGACTCGAACCCTTGGCCTACTGATTAAGAGAAACCAACGTGCAACAATCGTCAATTTTCAGAATTGCGTAAATTTGTGTTTTGTATCCGCTGCATTCTTTGCACCTATTATCCCCTCTTGCATCCGTCATCCAGCTGTTCCGGTGTGCAAAAAGTGTGCAAAAATGTGCAGAGCCAAAATCAGCCCCTTAAAACAGGGATCGGATTTTTATGCAAAGCTGGGAAAATGGGCTGGTTTGGCTCGAAAATGGCATCCGCAATTTCACCTGTTTAAACCAAGCATCAAATGTACATCAACAATTACGATTCATGGCAGGGATTTGGACAACTGCGATCTCTTATAAATCCAAAGCAGCTCTCTCTATGTGGACTTTTCTGGGTGGAAACACCTAAAAGGTTCACATTTTTTATTTTACCGGCAACCAGACCGTTGCTTTTGCTCCGCAGGGGGTGTTCTGCCCGAACACTGCCGTGCCGCCATGGGCGGCGGCGATCTGCTGCACTACATACAGACCAAGGATATGAGGCGCATTTTCGGTAGGCTCCGCAGCGTTCAGCGCCGCCAGAACGGCAGCCGGATAGCCGATGCCGTCATCCGCCACGGTCAGGCAGAAGCGCTCCCCTACCTGCCGGGTGTGCACGGTAATGTTCACCGGCTTTGGGTTATGCCGGACGCTGTTGTTCAGCAGGTTTTCCAGCAGCCGTGCCAGCAGCGCCTCATCCACCGAAAGCACGGTCTGCTCTGCTGGTTCTTCCTGTTCCAGTGTGATCTCGCAGCGCTCTGCCAGTGGGCTTTCGCAGAACTGCGCCACCAGCTGCCGGAACAGCGGCCCTGCCCGGAGGTCTTTCCGGCGCAGGGGTTGGGCACCGTATTCCAGCTTACTGGTCAGGTTCAGGTCATCAATGAGGGTGCGGAGCTTTTCGCACTGGGTGCGGATGCCGGTCGCTTTCTGCCGGGAGCTGTCCGGCAAAAGTGCATCCTGTTCCAGCTGCTCCGCCCAGCCTAAGATCAGCGCCAGCGGGGTGCGCACGTCATGGCTGACCCCTGCGATCCACTGGGTGCGGGCGTTGTCCCGCCGGGAAAGCATCTCATTTTTGGCTTGCAGCTGCGCCCCGGTCTGGTTCAGCTTTTCTGCCAGTTCCCCGGCAAAACCGTCGGTAGGCAGCCGGACGGTCTGCCCCTGCGCCAGTGCATCCAGACCGTTTGTCACGGTCTCCAGCCGCTTTGCCCCCCTCCAACTCAGCCAGAAGCAGAGAACCAGACCCAGCAGCAGCATTCCCAGCGCTGCTGCCGGGAGCACCCGCACCATGCTCAGGGCAAAGTCCGGTGAGCTGTAAATGCTGTACTTCCACAGGCTCCCCTTTGGCAGCCCGATGACGAACAGTCCGTAGGGTTCTGTCCAGCAGAACACCGGGTAATCCGCCAGATACCAGCGGGCAAATTTGGCGATATCGCCGGGAGTGTAGACATGGTTCAGATCCTGCGGCAGACCGTAGCTCCAGCGGATGTTTCCCACATCGTCCAGCACCATCGCCCACTCGTAGCCATTCATCCACTCCTGCGGGGTGCGTTCTGCCCCAAAGGCAAGCCCTTCGGCGGTCTCCACCATGGAATCCGCGATCTCGCTGGATGAATACTCCCGCTGCGGCAGGCGGCAGCCCTCCTGCCAGCCCAGCCAGCCCAGCACCGCAACACCGGAAAACAACAACAGCAGAACGATGCCCACCGCCGCCAGCACATACCGCCGAATCAGGCGCACAAAGGTTTTCATGCTTCTTCCCCCTTTGTCAGCTTATAGCCAATACCCCGCACCGTCCGCAGAAACTGCGGCGCACCGGGTTTGGCTTCCAGCTTCTCCCGCAGATGCCGGATATGTACCCCCAGACTGTTCTCGTAGCCATAGTAATCTGCGCCCCAGACCGCCGCACAAAGGGCATCGTAGGTAACGATGTGTCCCCGGTTCTCTGCCAATTTCCGCAGCAGCGCCAGCTCGGTAGCGGTCAGCGTCAGTGTTTTGCCCTCTGGCAGGGTAACAATGGCATCATTCAGGTCTACGCACCGCTCCCCCAGCTGCAAAGGTGCCGGCTTTGTACGGGACAGCTCTGCCCGGTACGCCCGCTGCAAAATATGCTGCACCCGCAGCAGTAGCTCCTGCATCAGAAAGGGCTTGGTCAGGTAGTCATCTGCGCCAAGACCCAGCCCGAACAGACGGTCGGCATCCGCATCCCGTGCGGAGAGGAACAGTGCCGGAACGTCCGCTTTTGCCCGCAACGCCCGGAACAGCGAAAAGCCATCCCCATCCGGCAGGTTGATATCCAAGATCATCAGCTCTGGCTGCTCTGCCGCAAAACAGGCGCGGGCAGCGGCGCAGCTTTGGGCGGTTTTCAGGCGGCAGTAGCCTGCGCCCCGCAGCTGCTCACACAGCAGTGCCAGCAGCTCGGCGTTGTCGTCCACAAGCAGGAGCTTTGCATCATAAACGGTATCCATAAGGGCAGTTCTCCTTTCCCGCCTTTACTATACCACACTTTTTGCGCCGCAGCGGAAAACACCTGCAAATTTAAGGGTAAATTAAGCTGCGCTTCCGGTCAGTTTAAGGCAGCGGGTGTATTCTGGCATCGTTCCGAAAACCATGAATGCGAAAGGAGACCATTTATGAAACCTGTGATCGAGACCCATGCCCTTTGCAAAAACTACCATGGCCGTCCGGTGGTGGATCATTTGAACCTGACCGTCCCGGAGGGATGTGTTTACGGCTTTTTAGGCCCCAACGGTGCGGGCAAATCCACCACCATGAAGATGCTGCTGGGGCTTGTACACCCCACCGGCGGCAGCGTGGAACTGCTGGGGCACACCCTAAACGAAGCAAACCGCATTGCCCTGCTGCGGCAGACCGGCAGTCTGATCGAATCCCCCTCCGGTTACCTGCACCTGACTGCCCGGGAAAACCTTTCCATCGTGGCTGACTTGAAAGATGTGGACCGGAAGGACATCAGCCGGGTGCTGGAGATCGTGCACCTGACCAAAGACGCTGACCGGAAGGTGGGGCAGTATTCCCTTGGCATGAAGCAGCGGCTGGGCATTGCCATGGCGCTGCTGGGCAGCCCCAAACTGCTGATTTTAGATGAACCCACCAACGGTCTGGACCCGGCAGGTATTCAGGAGATGCGCAGCCTGATTGCTTCCATGCCCCAGACCACCGGAGCCACCGTGCTGATCTCCAGCCACCTGCTGGGCGAGATCGAGCAGATGGTGGATCAGGTGGGCATCCTGAACCACGGCAAACTGCTGTTCGAGGGTTCTCTGCAGCAACTGCAAAAGCACAGCCGGGGCGGCATTCTGCTGCGGGTGCTGGACGCACCCAAAGCCGCAGCCGTCCTGCAGCAGCAGGGAGTAAAAGCCGCTGCACCGGCAAATCAGCCGGGCACCCTACAGCTTCCCCCGCTGCCGGACGAAGCGTTGGCGGCACTGGTCTGTACCCTTGCCGAAAGCGGCGTGGGCGTAGTTGGACTGACTGCACAGACAAAGAGCCTTGAGGACATCTTCCTCAGCCTGACCCAGACCAGCGGGGAGGTGGCGTAAGATGGCAGCTTTCCATGCAGAACTGCAAAAAGCCCACCGTAGGCACGATCTTGCTCTCTGCCTACTCATCCCCGGCATTGTCGTGCTATGGGTGGGCGGCCTTGCCCCGGCAGACCCGGAGGAGCTTGCCAACGGTTACAGCGCTCTGCTTTACAGCCTGCCCGTCATTGAAGCCATTCTGATGCCGGTGATGATGGCAGTGCTGGCCTCCCGGCTGTGGGATATGGAGATCAAAGGCAACACCTCCAAGCTGCTCTACACCCTGCAGAGCCGCCGAAGCCTGTTTGCAGGCAAGGCGGTCTTTGGAGTGCTGGAGGTGCTGTTGGTCACGGTGCTGGAGCTGGCCTGTGTTCCGATGCTGGGGCGTGTCCATGGTTATACCGAAGCCTTTCCCACTGGACAGCTGGTCTATCTGTTCGTCTGCACGCTGGCGGTGGACGCAATGCTCTTCTTTGGAGAATTTCTGCTGATGCTGTGGGTAGGCAATCCCCTGCCGGCGCTCTGCGTGGGCATCGTAGGGGCACTGGTGGGGCTGTTTTCTGCTTTTATGCCGCCGCTTGCCAGTTATTTTGTGCCCTTTGGGTACTACATCCCTCTGAGCGCCTACGAAGTGGCGAACTGGGACAAGGCCACCCACACCGTCACCTACGGCACCCGCCCCTTCAACTGGGGACTGCTGGCCTTCACCCTTGCGCTGGGCGCAGTGCTGTTTGCCCTTGCGTGGCGCAAGGTACAGGACGAGGAGGTATAAAACCATGCTGAAACGCTGTATTCTTGCGGAGGACCGCAAACTCCACGCATCCCCCATCTGGGCAATGTTCTTTGTGCTGCCCATTCTTTCGGCCACCTATGGCACGTTCAATTATCTGCAAAATCTTGAGATCCTCACCGACGGCTGGTATAGCCTGTGGACCCAGCACACCCTGTTTTATTCCATGCTCTTCTTCCCTGCCATGGTAGCCACCTATGCTGCCTACTTGTGGCGGCTGGAACATCTGGGGCACAACTGGAACCTGATCATGGCAAGCCCTGTACCGCCGCTGGACCTGTTTGCCGCAAAGTTTGCGGTGGTGACAAAGCTGGCGCTGCTGACCCACGGCTTTGTATTTGCGCTGTTCGTGTTCTGTGGCAAGGTATTTGCCCATCTGCCCGGGCTGCCGCCGGTCACCTTACCGCTGTTTTTACTGCGGGGACTGCTGGGCGCGTTGGCTGTCATTGCCGCACAGCTGGTGCTGGCCATGGTCATCCGCAGCTTTGCCGTGCCCATTTTTCTGGGGCTGCTGGGCGGCATTACCGGCATCTTTATTAGTTCCAAAGGCTTTGGAATCCTGTGGCCCTATTCCCTGATGCAGCTCGGAATGAACTCCAACAAAAGTGCGGATGCTCTGGCGGGCAGCTACGGGCTGTTTGCCTTCAGCTGCATCTTCTGGCTGGGGACACTGTTCCTTCTGGCATGGCTGCTTTTGCGCCGGGAAGATGTGCGGGCATAAAATAGAAATCTGCGTATCTGCTCCTGTCAAGAGGGCTGGCAGCATCCAGCCCTCTCTCTTTTTGCCAAAGTTTTCATTGTTTTTTCTTGCAAGCTGCCGAAATCAGCACATCATCAAAGTTTTTTATTGACACATTGCGATTTTTGTGGTAATCTATCCCAACAATTTAATATAACATATTTACTTAGAGTTCCAGCTCGGCTCCCAAAGGAACCGGAGCAAGTTTTTAACTTTCTTATCGCTACATAGCAAACCCGAACCAAGGCCATCCCGGAAGGGATGGTCAGGTTCAGGTTGTTGTGTGGCGATTTTTTATTGCAAAATCAGCAACGAACCTTGAAAACCGCATGACCGTCTGCATGGGATACCCGGCGATGACCCCCAAGTGGGAGAGCCGGAAAACGCCGCCGGAAGGGGGGCAGGAAAGCCATGCAGGGAGAACGGCTAAACGTTGGTTCCTCAGTTACCAGAAAATAATGTGGTCAAATTGACCACATTGTTTTTCCGTAACGCCAGTGAAAGGAGGGGGTTCTATGAGCAGCTATAACGAACGCCTTGAATGGGAGTATCAGGACTACTTGAAACAGCGATACGAAGAACAGCAAGCCGCTGGATATGACGGTGTCCGCAAAATCGTCTGCGGCGGCTGCGGTCGGGTGTTCTACACCACCATCTACACCAAGAAATACTGTCACAGTTACTGGTGCGGCAATCAGGCCAACAATCGGCGGCAGCGGGAATACCGCCAAATACACCGTCAGGATTTGGTCTGTCAGTGCTGCGGCGAGAAATTCACGCCCAAACGTGCAGGTGCCCGCTATTGCAGCAATGCCTGTCGGCAAAAAGACTATCGAAAACGTGTTACAGATGCTGCAAGTGCTCAAAATGAGCACTTGGATAAGCGTAACGTATCCACCAAATAAAGTTCTCTCCCCTTCATGGATGAGAGATACCGGAAGTTCATCAACCTGTTACAGTTATTCAAGTGGTCAAATTGACCACTTGAATAACTGTAACGCAACCGAAAGGACGGTATGCCTATGGGAAAAAGTTCTCCTCGTAATCCGCTATGGCCGGACTGGTTTGACGGCGAAAAAATCGACGAAGTGACGTTCTGTCACGAACTTATCCGCAATCACCCTATGAAGTGCATCGAGAACCGCTTCTTTACCCCGGACGGCCCGGTGGAAGATGAAGCCGAGCTGAAGCAGCTCATCCTGAAAGAGATTCAGGCATTTATCATTCATGGGCTTTCCAAGAGGGTGGCCAATCTGCTGGAAAGTCTGCGTATCATTGCTTATTCAGCTCCGCTGGACATTGAGGTGGATTGCATCCACCTCAAAAATGGCATCTACCACCTTGCAGACGGTACGTTTCAGGAAAGCCGCCTGTTCTGCCGAAACCGCCTGCCTGTGGCCTATAACCCGAAAGCTGCCAAGCCAGAACGCTGGCTGGCCTTTCTGAATGAGCTGCTGGAGCCAGAGGACATTCCTACCTTGCAGGAATACCTCGGCTACTGCCTTATCCCCTGCACCAAAGGGCAGAAGATGATGTTCCTGCTCGGCAAAGGCGGTGAAGGCAAATCCCGCATCGGTCTGGTGCTGAAAAAACTGATGGGCGATGCGGTCAGCAATAGCAGCATCCAGAAAGTCGAAACCAGCCGCTTTGCTCGTGCCGACCTTGAGAATCGACTGCTCATGGTAGATGATGATCTGAACATGAACGCCCTGCCCAAGACAAACTATATCAAATCCATCGTGACCGCAGAAGCCAAGATGGACGTTGAACGCAAGGGCATCCAAAGCTACCAGAGCGACATCTACGCCCGGTTTCTCTGCTTTGGCAATGGTGCGTTGACCGCTCTGTACGACCACTCGGACGGCTTCTGGCGGCGGCAGCTCGTCCTGACCACCAAAGACCGCCCTGCCAACCGGGAAGATGACCCATTCCTTGTAGAAGCCCTGTCCGCAGAATTGGAAGGCATCCTGCTGTGGTGTCTGGATGGCTTGCAGCGATTGCTGCGGAACAGCTACAAGTTCACGGTCAGTCCCAAAGCTGCCGCCAATCTGGAGACTATCAAACGGAGCAGCAACAATGTCCTCGACTTTCTGGACTCGGAGGGGTACTTCCGCTATAAGGCAGACTTCTCCATCAGCTCCAGAGACCTCTATGAAATCTACAAGCTGTGGTGTGAGGACAATGCCTGTCACCCGGTATCGGCAGCACGGCTCAGTTCGGAGGTCAGCCAGAACGCTGTCCGACTGGATCTCGAACCAACCAACAACATTTATCTGCCCGGTGGCCGCAGGGTACGCGGATTCATGGGCATCGAAGCTCTTGTCTACCCGGCAGCATAAAAGCGATTTTTGCAAAATAATGCCGTACGGTCTGTACGTACTGTACGCCGTATGGCAAAGTCTTGCAATCTTTCGATTCATCGTCATGTTTTGTTTTCTGCGTACAGCGTACACCTCGTACGGCACTTTTTTCTCCGTACACAACTTTTTCACCGTGTACGGAGCCGACACCGTTCCAACGGCAAGAACGGTGTCTTAACTCTCCCGCAGGAGACGTTCCCCCGAGGGGTAGATTCCCCCGCATTGCGGGGGAAATGTCGCAAAGCGACAAAGGGGGAGCCGGTCCGGCAGGACCCCACTACACTTTGCAGACCGCAGGGATGAAAGTGTCATAGTGGGTTATTACACTTCCGCAGAAGTGCATCTCTGCTCCCCGTCACCTCCCGATGAACCTTGAAAGGACGGATGCCCTTGGCAAGAAATGATGGTATTGACCGCACCAGTGTCCGAAATCTCGCCGTTTCGGACAAGGCCGTTGGCAACACCCAGCAGCACAACGAACGCGAAAAAGACAGCTATCGAAACCCCGACATTATCCCCCAGCGCGTTGCATGGAACGTCCATTTCAAGAAGCCTGCCGCCAGTTATACCGACCTGTTCGCCCAGATGGAAGCCAACGGCACGATCTCCACCCGTGGTTTGAAGCCGGATGCCACCCACTACTGTGAGCTGATTTTTGATGTCAACTCTGCCTATTTCGACAACTACGGCGGCTACGAGTTCGCCAAGCAGTTCTATGAGGATGCCTACAAAGCAGCCGTTCAAATCGTGGGCGGTGAGCAGTATATCCTCTCGGCAGTCATGCACGCCGATGAGATCAACCACGCCATGACCGAAGCACTGGGCCGAGAGGTCTACCACTACCATCTCCATGTGGTCTATGTGCCTGTGGTGGAAAGGCAGATCCTCTGGTCGAAACGCTGCAAGGACAAGGCACTGGTCGGCACAGTCAAGGAGACCGTCATGCAGGTCAGCCGAAGCAAGAAATGGGCATCCAAGCCCCTGCTGGACGATGCCGGAAAGCCTATCATGCAAAAGAACGGCAAGCCAGTCCTGAAGAAGTCGTACAGTGTCCTGCAAGATGATTTCTTCAACTATATGCGCAATGCCGGGTACACGGATGTGGAGCGCGGTGAGCGTGGCAGCACTGAAGAACACCTGACCGTCACCCAATTCAAAGTCCGGCGGGAGCAGGAGCGACTAGATACCCTGACCGCCCAAGCCGACCAGCAGAAGCAGTCGCTTGCCGCTATTCAGAAAAAGTCCACTCTTACCAAAAACGCTCTTATCCATGCACAGGATGTTGCCACTTTGGGCAAAAAGACCTTGCTTGGCAACTATTCGCTGACCGAAGAAGAATTTTCCCAACTGAAAAGCCAAGCCGCCCACGGTTTTATGGTGGACGTGGAAAACCGTCAGCTCAAACAGCAGTTGTCCGCTGCACAACAAAATTCTATCAACTGGCAAACCCGCTACCGTAACCTGCGGAACGAAGTTCAGCCTTATCTGGACGCTATGCGCCACGCCCCGGAGCGTGTACGCTATTTTTTTGAGAATCTTCTGGCACAGAAACCGGAACGGACAGCAGATGCACCGTCCAAAGCTAGCCACCAGAAGAGCGCCGAACTTTAATGTTATCTGGATGTAAAAAAGGAGACTTGCCTATGGTGAATGACCGCACTTTCCCTATTTCCAGCAATACCACCTCTGTGAAATCTGAAGATTATACGAATAAGTCCTTGCAAATGGACTCGAACCTCGCTACAATGGAGATGTCAGGAGCATCCTGCTCCATGCGAATTTTCTGTCAGAAATCTCAAGCGATTTCTGACGAAACTTCGGACAAATCCCCTGCCATTGAATCTTCTGACCAGACCAAAGCAGCCAAACTCGAACCCCTTGTTTACCGGGTTGAAGAGATTGCCCAGCTTTTGGCGATTTCTCCCCGCGCTGCGTACAACCTGTGCAACACCACGAAGGATTTCCGGGTGCTGCGCATCGGCACCAGCATCCGGGTGAACAAGCAGAGCTTCGACAACTGGTTTGCAGCGGTCTGAGGGAGGTAATCTATGGCATCTATCATGAAGCGCGGAGATTCCTACTCCGTCCGTTACAAGTACAAAGACCATTCCGGCAAGCCATGCGAGGGATGGGAAAGTTTCAAGACCAAGAAGGAGGTGCAGGAGCGAAAGATCACGGTCGAGAAAGAACTGCTGGACGGCACATTCCTCGTCCCCGACACCATGACGGTGGAGGAAATGCTGTACAAGTGGATTCCGATCCAGTCCACAAAGCACAAGTGGTCCCCCAAGACCTACACGCAGTCCGTAGCGATGGTGCAGAACCTTATCGTGCCGTATATCGGGAAGCGGAAAGTGCAGGAGCTGCGCACCTACGACATTGAGAAGTTCTATGCCACCCTTGCCAAGACCTCCTGCGGGCAGTATGTGCACAGTGTGAAGCAGGACCTGTCCAAGAAGCAGAAGAAGCGGCTGCTGTCCAGCACCTCTATCCACGAAGTCCACACGCTGCTCAAGACCGCATTTTCCTATGCAGTGGAGTGGGACCTCATCCACAAGATTCCCCTGCCCCGTGATGCCCCCAAGGTCAACATCGAGGAACGCACCATCTGGGACGAGAAAACCATGCTGGCAGCCTTACAGACCATCCAGAACCCTGCCCTGAATCTGGCGGTGCACATGAGCATGATCCTTTCGCTCCGTGAGGGCGAAATTCTCGGCTTACAGCCGAGTGATCTGGACTTTGATGCAGCCGATGGGCGTGGCACCATCTCAGTCAGCAAGACCATGCAGCGAGCCAATAAGGACGCTTTGGAAAAGCTCGACCCCAATCAGGTCTACCACACCTTCCCGGACAGGCGTGAGGGCAGCAAGTCCTCTCTCATCCTGAAAAGGCCCAAGACCAAGAAGTCCAACCGCGTCCTGTATATGACGAAGCCCTTGAAGGAAGAACTTCTGGCATGGTTGGAAAAGCTCAAGCAGGACGAGCAAAACGCCCCGGAAAAGTACAGCAACTGCGGGCAGCTATTCCGGCTCCCGGACGGCTTGCCCATCGCACCGGAGCTGCTGACAAAGTGGTATCGTCTGTGGAGAGCGGAGCATCCGGAGTTTGAGCAGATCGTGTTCCATGGTCTACGGCATTCCAGTGCCACCTACCAGCTCTTGCAGTCGGATGGCGACTTCAAGTCGGTACAGGGCAACACCGGTCATGCAACTGCTGCTGTCCTGATGGACACCTACGCCCATACGCAGGACAAGCCCCGGCTGGAACTGACCGAAAAGATCGAGGCAAACTTCTATTCCCAAGATCTGGCCCCGGCAGCACCTGAGCCCCGGCAAAACGAAAAGCCGGCGGCAACAAAAATCTCCGGCAAGGAGATCCTTGAAGCCATCCGGCTAATGGATGCAGACGAACGCAGAGAATTGACGAGAGCCTTGTTCGCCTAAAATTTCTTCTTTTTATGCAAAGGAAAGCAGGCTGTGCAAACCTTGCGCAGAAAAGCCCCTGATTCGGGCAAATGTGCAAACGGTGTGCAGAAAGTGTGTAGCTGCTTTCCTACACAAAAAAGAACGCCAAATCTTACGATTTGACGTTCAATATCTGGTGAACCTCCAGGGACTCGAACCCTGGGCCCACTGATTAAGAGAGCAAGTCGCCGGTTCGTCTCAGTTTCTGGAAGTTTCGAGTTATCGTTATTTTTAATCAAAGCAATGTGATTTTTTACCCGGTAATTTCTGCACCCTTTGTCCGATTTTGCAACGATTTGCACCCTTTGCACGTTTTGAAACCGTGCAAAAACCGTGCAGAAACCGTGCACTTACTCCCAGACAAACTAAAATCCACTTCATCCGACAACGACTTGACGGCATTGGTTTGGGTGGCCATTCTCTTATTTTTAGTACTTGCTGCATCACAAGCCGATTGGAAAGCATCTGACCTCATTCTCAGTATAACCCGTCGTTTTGTGTTAGAAAAAAGCAACACAGCACGATATGGTCTGTATGGCCTTGTAGTGGTATCCTTTTGCCAACAAGAAAACAACATAAAACGAAAGGAAAAACAAATGATGAAACGTATCTTTACCCTGATTGCCTCTATTGTTCTGGCCACCAGTCTACTGGCTGTCCCCTGCTTTGCCGCTGAGCCTGAAGACTTGCCAGCACCGCAGCCTGGTGTGACCGAAACGGAACAACCTGACGGTTCTGATCAGCCTGAGAATCCGGACAGACCTTCTATCCAGCCATGTGATGCTATGCCGGGCGTTGGAGACATGGGTTAACTCATAAAATCGATGTTCAAGTATTCTTTCGCTTCTTTTTTGACAACCTCTAACCCGATTTGATATCCAATGACTTTGCAGAGATAATACGATTGGTAGTACAATTCTTTGCTGATTTCGTCATCGTCCATAAAATGTCGGCATTCCGCTTCAATTTCCAGACATCGGGGCAATACTTGGTAATGTCCATATTGAATACAGGCTTCTCGTCCTTCTTTAGCGAGTGCAGCTCCTTCCTCATAGCGACCGCACAAATCCAGTACCCGAGCATAATTATAAAGGACCAAAGGCAACACCCCTATAGATGTTATGGTTTCCTTAAAATGCTTACGCACATACTTAAGCAGCTGATAGTAGATTTCAGCTGCTTTTTTATTTTGGCCAGCATCAGAGTAAGCAAGCCCAATCTGATTGATAATTGTGATTTCATCTTTTGTATAAAGGAAACTTTCTATACTCTCCAGGTCAAAGCGGGGCACAGTCAGCTGAATTGCCTGCATTAGCAGATCGATTTGTTCCAGCGGCGTGTAGCGTCCATCTAAGCGTCCCAGAAGTACCCTTGAACGCAGGGCAAATTGCTGCGCAATTTGATCATCCGGATCTGCCAGCTTTTCAAATTGTGCAAGCTTCTCAAAGCCCTCCGGCACCTTTTCGGTCACATTGCAGGCAACAATTTCTTTCTGAAGAGCTTCCATCTCCAGTTCATTTTTACTCAGCAGAGCAAAATAGCGGTCATCCGGCAGGCCCAGACGCTGCAAAAGGGCATTGATCCGGTTGCGGCTGGGGGTCTGTTTCCCATTTTCCAGTCGGGAAAGAGTCATAGGCTCACAGATTCCATCGCAGAGCTGCTCCTGCGTCAAACCCAGATCCAGCCGTCGCTGTTTAATGTATTCTCCCAGAAAGACATTTTTCATTGCTGAGTCTCTCCTCATTATAGCTGCCGCGCTCCTGTAGTTTAAAGCTGGCACTGTGTGTCAACCAATATCAATATTCTAAGGACATTATACCATATCCGGCAGCGGGATGGTACCCAGCTATGTGACCTATCGCACGGAAGAAGATGCTATTTATATTACATCAGAATTGTATCGCAATACCGTCCGGCTGACCGATCATGGCCTGCAGAAGGAGTTCATCAATCTCACCCGTTGCGGCGGCTGTGCGGAACTGAATACGCCGTTGACACGCTATCTGCATGAGCAAGAGCTTCTGGTAACCGAGGAAGAACTGGACCATGCGCTGCACCAGGTGAGATCTTTGCTGGATAATATCTTCATGGTAACATTGATGCCGACGGAAGGCTGCAATTTCCGCTGCCCATATTGCTATGAAGATCACCATGCGGTCAGTATGACTCGTGACACACTGGACCGAATTGAGGAGTATATAACTGCACAAGCGCCGCGCTATAAACAGGTCATACTTGCATGGTTTGGAGGTGAACCTACTCTTTGCAAAGACACTGTGCTGGAAGTGTCCAACATTGTGCAAAATCTGCAGAAACAGTATGGCTTTCACTATGCTGCCAATATGACCACCAATGGTTATCTGCTGAATGACAAGCTATTTCGGCAGTTCTATCAGGCAGGGATCACCAGCTATCAAATTACAATTGATGGTTGGAATCACGACAAGACTCGGCCCCATGTATCCGGCAAAGGAACCCTGCAGACCATCATTAACAATCTGGCCTCTCTTTCCAAGTTGCCGCCGGCAGAGTATTCCTTTCATATCACGCTGCGCCACAATATTCTGGCCGACGATGAGGACTACAGTTGGTATGATTATCTGTACCGTCTGTTTGGGCATGACAAACGCTTCGCCGTACTTGTTCGTGCTGTTGGTGACTGGGGTGGTGAAGGCGTCCACAGTCTATCCATCCTTCATCAGGATACAAAAGATGTGTTGGTAGCAAAACATGTTGCATATCTGGATAAGATCGGGATGTCGTGTCATAACCACAGAAACGGAGCCCTTGCACAGGTGTGCTACGCTTCCTATCCACATAGCATGGTATTCCGGGCCAATGGAAAAATTGGCAAATGCACTGTGGCGCTTGACCACCCGCAAAACCAGTTAGGTTGGGTTGATCCCGAAAAAGGTATTGTGATCGACCCGGAGGTTAACTGCCGGTGGAGCTTTTCTGATCTGAAGCCCGAGTGTCGTAGCTGCCGGAATGTTTTGCGCTGCATGAATATGCAGTGCAAAAAGTCTGAAATTATTGATGGAAAGACAGTTTGCCTCTATAGAAAATCAGAATGTGTGTAATCAGTTAACTAACGCAAAACGATATGTTTATTCCTCATCCTGTGTGCTACAATTTGAATCAGAAAGAGCAAAGCACACAATCCACTGTTCATAGAGACAGATGGAACGATCACAGAAGAGGTGGAAATCATGAAGTATTATCTCAAAAAGTGCTGGCCCACTGTTACAGCGGCCTCCATCTGTATGGTTGTTGCCTATGGTTTGCAGGTCTGCACCAGTCTGGTACAGATTCAGATCACCCAGGGACTGCTGGACGGTGATCTGCGGGCTTTCACCATTCGGATCATTCTTCTTCTGCTGACCTGGCTGGCCGTGGTCCTTTGCCTGATTGCAGAGACCTTCTTCCATGGCCGGGCCGTGCGCCGGATGAACAACGCTCTGCGCCGGGATATGGCAGCGGGCCTGTTGCACAAGACCCATCAGGAGTATCATAAGCAGGAGAGCGGCGAGTACCTCTCCCAGTTTACCAACGACGTGAACCAGATTGAGCAGATGGCCTGGACTCCGTTTTTCACCATCATGGGTTCTGCGGCACAGGTGGTGTTCGGCATCGTTGCACTGGCATCCATTCATTGGCTGCTTCTGGTGATTTCTCTGGTCATCGCATTGGTTATGATCTTCGTTCCTCGTCTGTTCAGCAAACGGTTGGGAACCGTTGGCACAGCCTGTGCCGCCAGCCAGGCTGACAGCGTCAGTAAAATCAAGGATCTGCTGGCAGGTTACGATGTGCTTCGCTTCTTTGGCAAGGATGAACGGTTTACCAGCGGAGTCGATGCAGCCAGCGACAGCATGGAGCAGGCCAAGTACAAACTGACCATCAACAAGGACGGCATCGGCTGTGGTCTGGCCTATGTCAGCGCCGTCTGCCAAGTGGCCGTTGTCATCCTGCTGGGTGTCCTGATCCTCAATGATATGATTTCTCTGGCCACCTTTATGGGCACCGGTACCATCTGCGCCGGCGTGTATAATGGACTGAACCAGGTGTCCAAACTTGCAGTGTCCTTCTCGGCCAGCAAGCCCTATTTCGATAAGATTACCATCCATGCCGGCGAGGCGCAGCTTCCTGATTTCGGTCTGCCTACCCTGCAGGAAGGCATTACGGTCAAGGATGTCTCTTTCGGCTACGATGAAAAGAAGCCGATCCTGGTCCACATGAACGCGGAATTCAAGAAAGGCGGCAAATACGCCCTCACCGGTCCCTCCGGCTGCGGCAAGAGCACCCTGCTGAAGATTCTTCTGGGCTGGCTGCCCGGCTACCAGGGCAAGGTCCTTTATGACGAGAGAGACGTGCGGGATTACACGCCCGAGCAGCTCCAGCAGAAAATGAGCTACATCGAACAGAATGTGTTCCTGTTCAATACCACCATCCGTGAGAACATTACCCTGGGTGAGCACTTTACCGACGAGCAGATGGAAAAGGCACTGCGTGACAGCGCCCTGGCAGGCGACCTTGCCAATATGCCCAAGGGTCTGGATACGCCGGTGGGCGAGGAAGGCAACGCCCTCTCGGGCGGCCAGAAGCAGCGCGTGGCCATCGCCCGTGCTCTGATCCATAACCGCAGCATCCTGCTGGTGGATGAGGGCACCAGCGCCCTGGACCAGAAGAACGCCGACATCGTGGAGAAGAGCCTGCTGTCCAACCCTGACCTGACCCTGATCCTGATTAGCCATCACCTGAGCGACGAACGTAAAGCCCAGTTCGATCATGTGTACGAGTTGACGCCCGCATCTTCTATTGTCTGAAACCGGGAAGCAACGCAATAGCCGGAAGAATCCAAAGAAACCGTGCCGGGGTTTCGTGACACACGACTTTGTTTGCAAAGTCTAGTGTGTTACACCTTGGTTCCGGCTGATGCGGAAAAGGGACTGTGAGCAGCTCCGGCAAGCACCTATTCTGCGGCAGAAGGATGCGCGGATGGGGATGGCAGCTAATGGTTTCTGCCCACCCAGCGCAGGCTTGCAGAGGAACCAATGGTGTACGTTCTCCTTCCTGCCGCAGCAGCGTTTTTCCCTATAAGCCGCAAGGTAAATAATCAGCGTCTGTATTTGCCCCGCATCCCGGCCTTTGTGCGGTGCTTTAACATAGAGGATTTATTGAACACTCGCAGCAAGGTCATCTGTTCTTCTTTCGTCAGCTTGGAATAGTCGATGCCGATCTGTCCCATCAGGACATTCATCTTCTTTTCCAACGGAGAACCTTCAAACTTCTGTGCATTTTCAAGCTGCTTCCTCGCTTGCTCGACCGCTGCGCCGTCCGACGTGGTCTTATCGGTCCCATGTGCCGCTTTGATCTGCTTCAGGATCGCCGCCAGCTCATCATAGAGGATCTGCCCGAAATATTCGTCCTCGTTGATCTGCGCCGCCTTCAGCGTCCGCATGGTCAGGTCCTCTGCATCGGCATGGTATCGCTTTTCCAGTTCCTGCCGGGTGGCTTCCACCATGGCATTCATATCCCGGATGCGGTCACTGACCAGACCGTCCACACAGATCTCAAGGTCGGTCATCCACCGGGAAAAATCGGGATGTTCCAAAAGTTCACACAGCAGCCGATGATTGAAATTCCCATTCCTTAATACGTCCACTGCGCCATCGCTCAGATGCAAGTCCGAAAGGACTGCATCTGGGCGTTTTTTGTTTTC
>NZ_PRLC01000046.1 GCF_003287455.1 Faecalibacterium hattorii
CAGGAGGTTATGCACATGACTGATTATAGCAAAATTACAGCCCTTTACTCCCGCCTTTCCGTGGGCGACGAGGATAGGGACGGCGGCGAGAGCAACAGCATACAGAACCAAAAAATATTTTTGGAGAACTATGCCAGAGGGCAGCATCTAACCAATATCCGGCACTATATCGACGATGACGAAAGCGGCAGGTTTTTTGACCGTTCCGCCTACTCCCGCATGATGGACGATGTGGAAAACGGGAAAATCGGTGTCTGCATTATGAAAGACCTTACCCGCTGGGGGCGCGACTATCTCCAAGTCGGCAACGCGATGGAGATATTCAGACGGAACAATGTGCGCTTTATCGCGGTCAACAACGGCATTGACAGCGAGAAACCCGACACATTGGAGTTTGCGCCCTTTATCAATATCATGTCGGAGTGGTACGCAAAGGACATCAGCAAGAAAGTGAAAACGGGCATTAAGACCAAAGGCATGAGTGGAAAGCCGATTGTCACCGAAGCCCCTTACGGCTATGTCAAAGACCCGGACAACAAGGATTTTTGGATAATCGACGAAGAAGCCGCCGAGGTTGTCCGTTTGATTTTCCGTCTGTTTATCGGCGGGAAAAACCGCAACCAAATCGCCGTATATCTGACACAGGAGCAAATCCCAACCCCCACTTTCTACATGAAAGACCGCGGGCGGGGAACCTGTAAAAATAAGACGCTCAACGAGGATAACCGCTGCAAGTGGAACAAAGCCACCTTGACCAACATCCTCACACGGCAGGAGTATTGCGGCGATGTGGTCAACTTCAAGACTACAAAGCATTTCCGGGATAAGCATAACCACTATGTAGACCGGAGCCAGTGGCACATCACAGAAAATGTGCATGAGCCGATTATCAGCCGCAGCGATTTTGAAACCGTACAGCGGATTTTGGAAAACGCACCCGTCAGACGCCCCAATGGGGACGGGGAAATCCACCCTCTGTCCGGCTTACTTTTCTGTAAGGACTGCGGCGCAAAAATGCACATTCGTATTGATTACCGGAACGGCGGCAAGCGGCACGTTGCTTTTTGCAGCGAGTACCACAAGGGGAAAGCCAAGAACCCCAAATGCCATTCCCCGCACATCATGGACGCGGACTTGCTCATGCAGACCATCGCGGAAGTGCTGAAGAAAATCGAGGACTATTCTATCAGCAACCGGGCGGAGTTTGAAGCCTTAGTGAAAAAGAACCTTG
>NZ_PRLC01000009.1 GCF_003287455.1 Faecalibacterium hattorii
GTTGTCCCTTTGGCATACAAAAACACCCCATTTCCTAAACAGTATACCATACTGTCTAACAAATAGGGTGCAGTTCAAGGAGGTACAGCGGGCTTCTTACATATCCAAACGGAGGTTCGCAATTGGAATCCACTTTGAAATTCCAACGCGGAGACATCTACTTTATTCGACTGGGCAGCGGCACCGGTTCCGAACAAAGCGGAACCCGCCCTGCAGTCATCCTGCAAAACGATGTGGGCAATGCCTATTCACCGACTTTGATCGTTGCGACTTTGACAAGTAAGACAGAAAAGAAAGCTGCGCAGCCGACCCATTGTCTGGTGGAACCGGAAAAGCTGGAGCCTTCCATCGTTCAAGCTGAACAGATCTTCACCATCGACAAGAGCCGTATCCAAAATTTTGCAGGACACCTCACCCCGGAAGAAATGAGCCGGGTCGATGATGCCGTGAAGATCAGCCTTGCCCTGAACCCGATGGGGAGTATCCAAAAGCTGAAACCCATCATCCGCTCCACGGCAGCGTATGCGCCGCCGGAAGTAGTGGATGGAAAGCCACCCATCTATCCCTACACACCCATCAAATCGTCCTTTGAGGACGCAGGGAGCGTGGAGGAAATGATGCTGTACACCGAGCTGCAATCCGCTGTTCATGCCATGATACAGCGGCTCGAATACAGCTTTACCTTTAATCCCAGCCTGCTCACCATCCCGAAGCGTAAGCAGCAGGTCAGTGAGATTTTAGCAGAAGCCGAAAAATACATCTGGAGAATCCGGGAGGAAATGCAATGCGACTGAGCAACACCAACAACTTTTCCGCATCTTTCAATGTGGCCACTCCTTATCAGATGGTGGTCATTCACAGCAGCAAGCTAATCTACCCGCGCGAGCTTTATCAGCGGGGCATCCAGCGTAAGCGCGTTGAGCTGATTGCAAGAGACTTCAATGAATATACGGCGAATGAGCCGAAGGTCAGCTTTCGCAATGGCCGGTATTATGTAACGGACGGTCAGCACACCATTGAAGCGCGTATCCTGCGCAACGGTGGCAAAGACCTCCCGATTCTCTGCAAGGTGTATACGGGTCTGACGATGCAGCAGGAAGCCCTGTTCTTCGCAGAGCAAAACGGTCACGCTGCACCGCTGACGGCGGGCATCAAGCTCCGTGCCAAGGTCGTGGGCGAGGATGCTCTTTCCATGGCATTCCTCGCAGCCACCAACCGGGTGGGTCTGGACTTCAACTATGACAGCTTGCAGTTGAGCGACTACCGCATCAGCTGCGTAGGCACTGCACTCAAGCTGTACAACCAGATGGGCGAGAAAATCTACTGCGAGGCTCTGCGGCTGATTGTGGACGCATGGGAGGGCAAACCCGATTCCTTCCGTGCCGCAGTCCTGAAGGGTGTGATGTACTTCGTGGAAGTGTATCACGGTGAGTTCAACGAGGAACGGCTGATCCGTGCCCTGCGCAGCGTCCATCCCATGGAAATCTACCGCACCGGGATGGACAACCCGGCAAAGCTGCCCGGATGGAAGAAATACGTTTTCCCCATCTATGCGGCGTACAACGGCAAATCCCGTAAGGATGCCCTGCCGATGAAGTTCTGACATTTACAGGAATCTCTCCTTAAAGACAATGGGCATCCGCACAACGCAGATGCCCATTGTTACATATTAAGACAACAGCATTTATTCATAATAGGAGTTACAATCTTATGATCGATAAATTTTCACAGGTCGCAGAGAACCTTCCTGCGGCTGACCGTGATGCCGACCGGCAATATCATGTAATCAACGGTTATCCTGTCGTTTTTAGCTTTTCCAAGGAACCCAACCCGGAAGCGTTTGAGCGCATTCGGAACATCCTGCTTGCCACCAGCTATACGAAGAAGGTAGGTTGACATCATGGACGAATGCAGAATCAAACGCTATACTGAGTGCGGTAACGGGCGATATTACAAACCGAGCCATTGCCGGACGTTCTTTGACAACGAAATAAAGCCTATCCCCACTTTTATGATGAAAGTGAGGAATTTACAATGACAAGAAATAACAATCGCGTGTGCTGCTTGTACCGCGTTTCCACCGATAAGCAGGTGGATTTCAACTCCAACCATGAAGCAGACCTGCCCATGCAGCGAAAGGCTTGCCATAAATTCGCTGAATCGAAGGGCTGGGTCATCGTCCATGAAGAACAGGAAGAAGGCGTGTCCGGCCACAAAGTCCGGGCCGCCGCCCGCGACAAGCTCCAGATCATCAAGGACTATGCCCGAAAGGGCAAGTTCGATATCCTGCTGGTATTCATGTTCGACCGTATCGGTCGTATCGCAGATGAAACGCCCTTTGTTGTGGAATGGTTTGTACGGAACGGCATCCGGGTATGGAGTACCCAAGAGGGTGAGCAGCGTTTCGACAACCACACTGACAAACTGCTGAACTACATCCGATTCTGGCAGGCGGACGGAGAAAGCGAAAAGACTTCCGTCCGTACCCGCACCAGTCTGCGCCAGCTTGTAGAAGAAGGTCACTTCAAGGGCGGAAATGCGCCTTATGGCTATGACCTTGTACGGAGTGGGCGTATCAACAAGCGCAAGCATGAACTGTACGAACTGCACATCAACGAGCAGGAAGCTGCCGTAGTGCGGATTGTCTTTGACAAATATGTGTATGAGGGCTACGGCCCGCAGCACATTGCTACCTATCTGAACAATTCTGGCTATCGCGCAAGGTCTGGAAAGTGCTGGCACCCATCCAGTATTCGGGGGATGGTACAAAACCTGACCTACACCGGCGTTCTCCGCTGTGGGGATGCACGGTCAGAATTGATGCCGGATTTGCAGATTGTCCCGCAGGAACAGTTTGAAAACGCACAGCGCATTCGGAATGAACGCTCTGTGCGCTCAACTGCGGAAGCCGAAAATCGTCTTCCTTTGAACATCCATGGGAAGTCGCTGCTTGCCGGCAACGCTTACTGCGGACACTGCGGTGCAAAGCTGGAACTGACCAGCAGCCGTAAATGGCGAAAAATGGCAGATGGATCGTTAGACGATACGCTGCGTATTCGCTATACCTGTTACGGAAAGCTCCGCAAGCAGACCAACTGCACCGGGCAGACGGGATATACCGTCCACATTCTGGATGAGATCATTGATAAAGCTGTCCGCCAGATTTTCTCCAAGATGAGGGGTATCCCCAAAGAGCAGATCGTTACAAAACGCTATGAAAAAGAGAATGCGGAACGCAAGAATCATCTGCAAGACCTTCAGACACAGCGGAACAAGGCAGAAAAAGACCTGTTCGCACTGAAAACCGAGGTTTTAGCTTGCATCAAAGGTGAAAGCGTGTTACCGAGAGAAACCCTTGCCGAAATGATTACAGCGCAGGAAGAGAAACTCACGGAGCTGGAAAACCTTTGCGAAGCGGCCAGTGAAGAACTGGAGAAAACGGCTGAGCTGATGGATAAAGTGTCGCGGCTGTATGATGAACTGATTTCTTATGCTGACCTGTACGACAGTGCAAATTTTGAAGCGAAGAAGATGATCGTCAACCAGCTCATCCGCAGGGTAGACGTATATCGCGGATACCAGATCAACATCTCGTTCAACTTCGATCTCACTCCTTACATTGAGGGGGAGTGATACGTCCGCCTGCAAAACAGTCGGGCATCGAACAAGCATTTTCAAAAACAACGAAACAGCAAGAATTGGGGGTTGCCGTCCATACGCCTGCAAAATCAGGCATTTGGCTGATTTTCAGTGTGACCTCCAAGAAAGCAAAAAGAAAAGCACCATACTTCCTACGAAGTACAGTGCTTTTTTGGTGGAGAATAGCGGGATCGAACCGCTGACCTCTTGCATGCCATGCAAGCGCTCTCCCAGCTGAGCTAATCCCCCATAAAATCCAAGAAGCGAACCTCTTGGATGGAGTTTTTTGTTGGGAATTTGATTGTCGCAGGACTATCTGACTGGGGGTGTGTTTTGATACCAACCGGGCTCCCAGCTGAGCTAATCCCCCACATGTTTTATTTCTGTCTGACGACAGGAGTTATTATACCAGCATCTAGGGGATTTGTCAACTATTTTTTAATTCTTTTTATGTTTCTGGCCGAAGCGGTACTCCTTGCCCGCGCGGATGCGCTGGATGTTGGCGCGGTGCATGTAGATGACCATGCCGCCCATGATGAGCGCACCCACCACGCAAACCGCAAGGTCCCCTGCGGCAAAGCCCTTGAGCAAGCCGTAAATAAGGGTCAGCACCGGATAGGCGGCTGCCATCGTGATGCTGCCCAGCGAGACCATGCCGGTGGGGATGAGGCAGAGCAGGAAGACTGCCGTCAGAAAGGGCAGCAGGATGGGCTGGATGGCCAGAATGGCACCGCCCGCCACCAAAACGCCCTTGCCGCCCTTGAAGCCGAAATAGATGGGCTTTGAGTGGCCGATGACTGCAAGGATCGCCGTCATATAGACGCCGAGGTAAGGCGAGACCGCCGCATCCGCAGGCAGGAAGCCGAACAGCCACCGCCCGATGCAGACCGCCGCCACGCCTTTGAGCACATCGCCCGCCGCCGTGAGGGCAGCGGCCTTTTTGCCAAAGGTGCGCAGCATGTTGGTCATGCCCGCTGCGCCGCTGCCGTGGTTGCGGACATCGTCGTGGTAGAGGCACTTGCTGACCAGAATGCCGGTGTCGATACTGCCCAGCAGATAGGCCTGTGCGGCGGCGGCGAGGACGATGAGGATCGTCATCATCAGTCGCCCCCTTACACGTCTTTTGCGCCCACCGAGCCGTTGCCGCGCTCGCGGATCACCAGCCGGATCGGCGTGTGCTCCAGACCGAAGTTCTCGCGGATCTGGTTGATGAGATAGCGCTGATAGCTGAAATGGAACAGCTGCTTGGAGTTGACGAAGGCCACGAACGTCGGCGGGCGGGTGGAGGCCTGCGTCAGGTAGAAGATCTTCAGGCGGCGGCCCTTGTCGCTGGGCGGCTGCATCCGAGCCGTGGCGCGGGCCAGCATCTCGTTCAGCACGCCGGTGGGCACGCGGGCACCGTTTTGGGCGTCCACATCCCGGATGAGCTGCATCAGCTTGTTGACGTTATAGCCTGTCTGCGCGGAGATGAAGATGATGGGAGCATAGCCCATGAAGCTGAAGCACTCGGCGTAGCCGCGGCGCTGGAGCTCCATGGTGTTGGTCTCCTTGCCCTCCACGGCGTCCCACTTGTTGACGACGATGATGCAGGCCTTGCCCTGATCGTGGGCGTAGCCGGCCACCTTGCTGTCCTGCTCGGTGAAGCCGACCGTTGCGTCCACGAGGATCAGGGCCACGCGGCTGCGCTCAACAGCGGCCAGCGCGCGGACGACCATATAGCGTTCGAGGCCGTCGGTGATATTGCTGCGCTTGCGCAGACCGGCGGTGTCGGTGAAGATGAACTTGCCGTAGGCGTTGTCCACGGGGGTGTCGATGGCATCACGGGTGGTGCCCGCCTCATTGGCCACGATCATCCGGTTCTCGCCCAGAATGCGGTTGGTCAGGCTGGACTTGCCCACATTGGGGCGGCCGATGATGGCCACCGGGATGCGGTCCTCCTCCACGACAGTCTCGCTGAAATCGAGGTGGGCGCAGACGGCGTCCAGCAGGTCGCCGGTGCCGTGGCCGTGGACGGACGAAATGGGCATGACCTCGTCAAAACCGAGGTTGTAGAACTCGTACAGCTCCATGGGGGTGTCGCCGACATTGTCGCACTTGTTGACGGCCAGAATGACCGGCTTGTGGCTGCGGCGGAGCATGTGGGCAACGTCCTCGTCGGCAGCGGTCAGGCCGTTGCGGACATCCGTCACCATGATGATGCAGTCGGCGGTGTCGATGGCGATCTGCGCCTGTTCCCGCATGTGGGCCAGAATGCCCTCGGTGGCCTTCGGCTCGATGCCGCCGGTGTCCACCAGCAGGAACTCGTGGCCGCTCCACTCGCAGTTGGCAAAGATGCGGTCGCGGGTGATGCCGGGGGTGTCCTCGACGATGGCCAGACGCTGACCGCAGAGTTTATTGAACAGGGTGGATTTGCCCACGTTGGGGCGGCCCACCACTGCTACGATCGGTTTGCTCATGGGGGTTCCTCCTTTCAGAGTTTTCTCACTCTCAATGTCTTCTTCTCGAAATATGAAGGCCGGTGCGGAGCAGCGCACGGGCCTCGTCGCCGCCGCTCACGGGCAGGACCTCCACCTTGACGCCCAGCCGCTCGCCCAATTGGGCAATGGTCATATCGTCAAGGAAGGTATCTTTCTCTTCCCGCAGCATCACGGCGGGCACGCCGAGGGTCCCGCTCTTCAGCTTGCCCTCGCACTGGGCGATGATGTCCGTGGCTGTGACGAGGCCCGCCACGCCCACATTGCCGCCGAAGAACTTGTTCTGGATGGTATGGACGTTGACCTCGATCATGGGGTACTGGCGGTGCAGCTCGTCCATCATCCGGGTGATGAGGGGGGAGGCCATGGTCCCCGTCACCACATCCATCTGCTTGGAGCCGAAAAGGCGGTGGGGCTTTGCCAGCTCCGCGAGGAACTCCTCCTCGAACAGCCGCATCATGCCGACGCCGTTCTCCAACTGGTCGTAGTCGCCGTAGAAGGAGCCGTCCGGGATGGGACGCCCGGCCTTCAGGTACCACTCGTCGCTGGGGTAGATGATCCGCTTGCCGTGGCGACGGAGGCATTCGTCGCCGAACTCCTCCATGATGTCGATGACGGCAGCGCTGGTCTCGGCGTCGTAGGGCGTCTGTTTGAACAGGTTCTTGCGGTAATCGGTCACACCGCAGGGCACTGCCGCGATGCTCTGCACCATCGGCGTCAGCTCCAGCAGGTCGCTCAGGGTGCGGCGCAGCTCGTCGCCGTCGTTGATGCCCCGGCAGAGCACCAGTTGGCAGTTCACCGCGATGCCGCCCTCCACAAGGCGGGGCAGGTACTTGAGCACCTCGCCCGCGCGCTTGTTGGCCAGCATCCGCACCCGGAGCTGGGGGTTCGTGGTGTGGACCGAAATATTGATCGGTGAAATGTGCATTTTGATGATGCGGTCGATCTCATGGTCCTGCATGTTCGTCATGGTGATGTAGTTGCCGAACAAGAAGGACAGCCGCTCATCGTCATCCTTGAAATACAGGCTCTCCCGCATACCGGGGGGCAGCTGGTCGATGAAGCAGAACATGCAGTGGTTCGAGCAGGAGTGCTTCTCGTCGCCCAGATAGGTGTGGAAATCGCAGCCGAAGGGGCCGCGCGCTTCGCGCTGCACGTCCCACTCGCGGATGCCGTCCGCCACCTTCGCTTTCAGGTGAAAGCTCTTGCTGTCCGTGTAGAAATCATAGTCCAGCGTATCGTTCAGCTCGTTCTCGTCCACGCTCAGCAGCTCGTCGCCGGGCTGCAGACCGAGGGACTGCGCTTCGCTGCCCTCTTCGATCCGCTCGATCTTGATCGCCATGCTCCCACCCGCCTTTCCAGCCTCCGGTTCCGTAAGCGAACCGCAATTTTCTCGTCAGAACACACGTTTACAGTCAGCTCAGGCGAGCCGTAAGCTCGCTTGAGAGGTTTTGTACAAAAGAAGAAGGGGAAGGCATTGCGCCATCCCCTTCTCAACATAACACCAATGTGCCACCAATTTTGCGCAAATTAGGCCTTCTTGATGACTTCCTCGCCCTTGTAGTAACCGCAGTTGCCACATGCCTGGTGGGGGAGCTTCAGAGAGCCACAGTTGCTGCACTTGACCAGCGCAGGGGCCTCCAGCTTCCAAACATTGCTGCGACGCTTGTCGCGGCGGGCCTTGGAAAGATGTCTCTTAGGTACTGCCATATTTTTGCACCTCCTTGATGGGTTTCTCAGTTCAGCAGTGATTTGAGGATCGCGAGCCTTGCGTCAGCGGGAGCAGTCTCCTCTTCCTCTGGCGGGCAGACACACTCTGCCTTCTTCTTGCCGCAGCGAGGGCATAACCCTGCGCAGTCCGGGCTGCACAGCAGCACCGTGGGGATCTGGAACAAAAACTCTTGGCTCAGCCATTCGTCTACGTCCAGATGGCCTTTTTCGTCCAGTGGAAGATCGAAATCCGGGTCATCCAGATCTCGCTCCTTTGCTGTCCACTCCGCTTCGACCGTCTCTTCCCGTTCCACCGGGTCCAGACAGCGGGCGCACTCTCCGTGCACCAATGCTTTTGCCCGCAGTGTCATCCGGACCTCTTCACCGTCCGTCTCTGCGTCAAAAACAGCAGTGACGGGCTGTGGGATCCTTGCGCCGGCGAAATCCTTGGCAGACAAATCACAGGGAAACTCTGCGTGGTAAGGCTTCGTGCCGGCCGCGATAAACTTTCTCAGGTCAAATTGCATAGTACACCTCATAAAAGGCTGCTTTGTTAGTATAGCGCCAAAGCTTTCCTTTGTCAACACCAAAACAGGCAGAAAACCGAAAAAATTTCAAATTCTCCGGTTTCCTGCCCGCTTGGATGGTCTCAGTTCAAAAAATCACAGGTACTTCTTCACGTCGTGGGGCAGCTCAGCCTCATCTGCGCTGACGGTGACGGTGACCTTGACGGAGTCGCCCGCAATGGCAGCCATCTCATCCAGCACAACGCCCAGACGGTTGATGTCGTGGTTCAGCACCTTCAGGATGCCGTCGATGTACAGGTCGGTGATATCGTAGTTGCTTGCCATCAAGCCCGCAACAAAGCCGTACAGCATCTCGCCGCCAGCGACCTTGTACTCATCCAGATCGATCAGGCGAGCAGCAGGAGCGATGTCGTAAGTCAGCTTCATGCCCTTCTCGACGACGACGACGTTGCCCTTGGAGGTCTTGACCGAATCATTGATCATGTCGATCATCGCCTTGGTCTTACCGGAGCCCTTTGCGCCAACAATCAGTTTAATCATAGTTCTGTCCTCCTGTATTTTCCACGCCTTCCGGCGGGGGATCATTTGTTTTTCAGCTTATTTCAGCTTTGCTTCCAGCTCGGCGGTCAGGTTCTCGTAACCCGGCTTGCCCAGCAGCGCGAACATGTTCTTCTTGTAGCTCTCGACGCCCGGCTGGTTGAAGGGGTTCACGCTCAGCAGATAGCCGCTGCATGCACAGGCACGCCAGAAGAAGTAGATCAGGTAGCCGACGTTGTAAGCGGTCAGGTCATCGACCTCGATCACCACTTCGGGCACGCCGCCGTCGGTGTGGGCGAGGATGGTGCCCTCCATGGCCTTGCGGTTGACCACGCTCATGTTCTGGTCAGCGAGGAAGTTCAGGCCGTCGAAGTTGCCTTCGAGCTTTTCAATGAAGAGATCCTCTGCGGGCTTCTTGACATCCACGATGGTCTCGAACATCAGGCGGGAACCCTCCTGAATGAACTGGCCCATGGAGTGCAGGTCGGTGGAGAAGATGCAGCTTGCGGGGAACAGGCCCTTGTTGTCCTTGCCCTCGCTCTCGCCGAACAACTGCTTATACCACTCGTTCATCAGGGTGAAGTTGGGCTCGTAGCATTCGAGGATCTCCACCGCCTTGCCCTTGCGGTACAGGATGTTGCGGATGGCGGCGTACTTGTAAGCGTCGTTGTCCTCGCTCAGGACGGAGAAGCGCTCCATGGCGTCGGCTGCGCCCTTCATCAGCTCGTCGATGTCGATGCCGGCAGCGGCGATGGGCAGCAGACCCACGGCGGAGAGCACGGAGTAGCGGCCGCCGACGTCATCGGGAACCACGAAAGTGGGCCAGCCCTGCGCGTCCGCCAGCTGCTTCAGAGTGCCCTTGGCACGGTCGGTGGTGGCGTAGATGCGCTGGTTGGCTTCTTCCACGCCCACCTCATCTTCCAGCAGCTTGCGCAGCACGCGGAAAGCCAGCGAGGTCTCGGTGGTGGTGCCGGACTTGGAGATGACGTTGATGGAGAACTTCTTGCCCTTGCACAGAGCGATGATATCGTTCAGGTAGGTGGGGCTGATGCTGTTGCCGCAGAAGTAGATCTTCAGGCCGTTCTCGATCTCGTTGTGGTACAGGCCCTTCACAGCCTCGATGACGGCGCGGGCACCCAGATAGCTGCCGCCGATACCGGCGACGACCAGAACCTCGGAGTCCTCACGGATCTTCTTGGCGGCCTCTTTGATGCGGGCGAACTCTTCCTTGTCGTAATCGCGGGGCAGATACATCCAGCCCAAGAAGTCATTGCCGGGGCCATTCTTGGCTTCCAGCTGCTTGTGGGCGGCTTCCACCTGCGGGTAGATGGCCTTGTATTCCTCTTCGTTGATAAAGCCGGAGAGGTGCTTTGTATTCAGAACGACGCTCATTCTATCAGAACCTCCAAACGTTTTTGCGGGCACTTTGCCCTTCGAGGATATTTCTTGGTATAAGTGTACCGTTCTGTCACCGCAAAGTCAAGGCCAAAATCCTTGGATTTCATACAATTTTAATAGTGTTCTTTTGGCCGTCCCGCTATCTTTTGTTCAGCCCCGCCAAAGCCGATCTGCATCCGCGAACCGCTTTTGGGCGGTATTGTGTTTCTTTTGGTTCTCACGCGCCCAAAAGGCTCTGCCACAGCAGCTCCAGCGCATCCCCGAAGGTCAGCACCGGCGCATCTGCCGCCGCCGTCACTTCCGCTTCGGAAAGCAGGGTGTCTCCCGCATAAATTTCCACTTTTCCCACGCTCTGCCCCCGCTGTATGGGCGCTTCCAACGCTTCGGGCAGGGTCAGCTCCGCCCGCAGACCGGCCCCCGCGCCTTTTTCCAGCAGCACGGAGCTGGGCAGGGCGCTGTAATCCAGCGGCACGGTCTGTTCCGTGCTCCCCTTGACAGCCAGCTCCAGCGGGCGGTCGGGCAGCTGGGGCACCGGCACCGCCGCATAATGGGCAAAGCCGTAGTCCAGCAGGGTCGTTGCAGCGTTGAACCGGTCGGCGCTGGAGGGTGACCCCAAGATCACCGCGATGAGGGTCAGCCCGTCCCGTGTGGCGCTGGCCGAGATGCAGACCCCCGCGCCGCTGGTGGTGCCGGTCTTGAGGCCGGTGATGCCGCTGTACCGCTTGAGCAGCTTGTTCGTGTTCACCAACTGGGTCTGGCCGTTCCGGAGGCTGTCCGTCCAGATCCCCGTATAATGTAAAAGCTCCGGGCAGGTGTTCAGGATGTAGCAGCTCAGGGTGGCCACGTCCCGCGCCGTGGAAAGATGTTCCTCCGTGTCCAGCCCGCACGCATTGCGGAAGCTGGTGTTCGTCATCCCCAGCTCCGCGGCGCGGGCGTTCATCTGCTCCACGAAAACCGGTTCGCTGCCGCCCACCAGTTCGGCCACGGCCACCGCCGCGTCGTTCGCCGACGAAACGCAGATGGCCCGCAGCATCTCGTCCAGCGTGAACTGCTCCCCCGGTTCCAGCCAGATCTGGCTGCCGCCCATGTGGTACGCATGTTCGCTGACCGGCACAAGGGTGTCGAGGGTGAGTTTTCCACCATGGATGGCCTCAAAGGTGAGAAGCAGAGTCATCAGCTTGGTGATGGACGCGATGGGCACCCGCTCGTCGGGGTTCTTTTCGTAGAGCACCCGCCCGCTCTCCGGCTCCACCAGCACCGCCGCCCGGCAGGTCAGGGAAAGGCCTTCCACAGCCGCTGCCGTCTCCTGCGCCGCCGGAGCGCTGACGAGGGCCGCTTCGTCGGCTTTCCCCGCTGCTACCTGCACCCGCAGCCCCGCGCCCTGCGCCGACCCGAAGGCCAGCGCAAACAGCCAGAAGCAGAGCACCCCCGCACAGAGCAGGGCCAAATTTCTCCGTTCCATTCCTCGTACCTCCCCGCGTAAAGTCTCTGGTTGCATTCTATGCAAAATTTTAAGGTGGAATGCTCTTTTCTCGCAGGAAAAAATCTGCTATAATTAGATGGTTTCTGTTATTTATAAACGGGCTTGCCCCTCTCCGCCCCCCCTTTGGGGAGCTGGCGAGCGAAGCGAGACTGAGAGGGCGAGGCCGTTCATCGAAAGGATACTCTCATGCGAGTTTGTTTTTATACCCTTGGCTGCAAGGTCAACCTGAACGAGACCGGGGCGCTGGAGCAGATGTTCCGGGGCGCGGGCTTCACCATCGTCCCGGAGGGCGAGGAGGCCGATGTCTTTGTGGTCAACAGCTGCACCGTCACCAACTTCGGCGACCAGAAGAGCCGCAAATGGCTCCGCCGCGCAAAACGTGAGAACCCCGGTGCCGTCACGGTGCTGACCGGCTGCTACCCGCAGGCCTTCCCCGAAGAGGCGGCCAACTTCATGGAAGCCGACCTCGTCTGCGGCAACGGCGACCGTAAAGCCATCCTCGACAATGTGCTCAAGCTGCTGGATGGCCACCAGCGGATCGTGGCCGTCACGCCCCACAAGCGGGGCGAGCTGTTCGAGGAGCTGCCCGTGGAGCGGTTCGAGACTCACACGCGCGCGTTCATTAAAGTAGAGGACGGCTGCAACCGCCAGTGCGCCTACTGCGTCATCCCCCGCGCCCGCGGCCCGGTGCGCAGCCGCGCCGAGGCCAGCATCCTCAACGAGCTGCACCAGCTTGCCGCCGCCGGCTACCGGGAAGTCGTGCTCAGCGCCATCTCCCTGCCCAGCTACGGCCTCGACACCGGCACCAACCTTGTGGAATTGGTAGAAAAGTGCGCGCAGGTGGAGGGCATCGAGCGCATCCGCCTCGGCAGCCTCGACCCCGACATGCTGACGCCGGAGTTCATCACCCGCTTGGCGGCGGTGGACAAGCTCTGCCCCCAGTTCCACCTGAGTCTGCAGAGCGGCTGCTCCGCCACCCTGCGCCGGATGCGCCGGGTCTACACGGCGGAACAGTACGCCAAGGTCGTGGCCGACCTCCGCGCCGCCTACGGCGAGCGGCCCGTCAGCTTCACCACCGACTGCATCTGCGGCTTCCCCGGCGAGACAGCGGCCGACTTCGAGGAGAGCTGCGCTTTCCTGAAGGAGATCGGCTTCCTCAAGGTCCACGTCTTCCCCTACTCCCGCCGCAGCGGCACCCCCGCCTACGACTTCCCCGATCAGGTCCACGAGCGGGAAAAGCAGGACCGCAGCCGGAAGATGAACGCCCTCGCGGAGGACATCCGCAGGGATGTGCTCAAGGGATACGAGGGCATGGAGGACGAAGTGCTGCTGGAAACGCCCCTCAGCGAGACCCTCTTCACCGGCTACACCCGGCTGTATGTGCCGGTGGTCGTTTCCGCCCCCGGCCATAAGAGCGGCGAGATCATCCGCGTCCGCCTCGGCAAGTACGACGGCGAGCGGGTCCGTGCGGCACTTTGCTGAATTTTCACTGTGAATTTTGTTCACACTCACCATTTGAGAATTGTTTAACAAATTTTAGCGTTTGCTCTTTTCATGGGAGCGTCTTTGTGTTAAAATGAACATGGAATCTTCGGGCCAGCGCACTGATTGCAGCGGTGCGGTACCAACAATGCCCGTAGAAGATACGCTGCCGCGCCCATGAGAAAGCTGCGGTGCGGCGGGATGTTTTGTGGTTTCTATACAAGGAGAGATTGGAATGAGTTTTAGAGGAATCAATACGACGGTCATCCAGATCCGCCGCCAAGTGTTCACCGAGGTGGCGCGGATGGCCTATGCCAACGTGAAGGGCGAGGCCGCCAACCACCTGATGCGCAAGATCCCTTACACCATCATCCCCGGTGAAGAGGGTAAGCTCCGCAAGGACATCTTCTTGGAGCGCGCCATCGTCGAGGAGCGCGTCCGTCTGGCCATGGGTCTGCCCACCCGCCGCATGGACGAGCACAACAGCGTCGTCTCCGGTCTGGAGGACGCTTCCATCGCCGATAAGTATTACGATCCCCCGCTGGTCAACGTGATCAAGTTCGCCTGCAACCGCTGCCCCGAAAAGCTGGTCAAGGTCTCCGACCTGTGCCAAGGCTGCCTCGCTCACCCCTGCATGGAGGTCTGCCCCAAGAAGGCGATCACTTGGGAGAGCGGCCGTTCCATCATCGATCAGGAAAAGTGCATCAAGTGCGGCCGCTGCGTCGATGTCTGCCCCTACAATGCCATCGTCAAGACCGAGCGCCCCTGCGCTGCGGCCTGCGGCATGAACGCCATCCACTCCGATGAGCTGGGCCGTGCCGAGATCGATTACAGCAAGTGCGTTTCCTGCGGCCAGTGCCTCGTCAACTGCCCCTTCGGTGCCATCGCCGACAAGGGCCAGATCTATCAGCTGATCCAAGGCTTCAACCGCGGCGACCGCATCTATGCGCTGGTGGCCCCCGCCTTCATCAACCAGTTCCCCGGTCTGGCTTCCACCGGCAAGCTCAAGGCTGCCCTGAAGGCCATCGGCTTCTACGATGTGGTGGAGGTCGCCATCGGTGCCGACCTGTGCACCGTGGACGAGGCCCACGACTTCCTTGAAGAGGTCCCGGAGAAGCTGGACTTCATGGCAACGTCCTGCTGCCCGGCATGGAGCATGATGGCAAAGACGGCCTTCCCCGCTCTGGCCAAGAACATCTCCATGACCATGACCCCCATGGTCTTCACCGCCCGCATGATGAAGCAGAAGGACCCCACCGCCCGCATGTGCTTCATCGGACCCTGCGCCGCCAAGAAGCTGGAAGCTTCCCGCCGCACCGTCCGCAGCGACGTCGATTTCGTCCTGACCTTTGAGGAGCTGGCCGGCATCATGGAGGGCAAGGATCTCGACATCGACGCTCTGGAGGTCGATGAGAACGAAGCCGCTCTCTGCTCCGCTTCCGCAGCGGGCCGCGGCTTTGCCCAGTCCGGTGGCGTTGCCAAGGCCGTTGCCGACAAGATCAAGGAGTGGCACCCCGATATGGACGTCAAGATCGCGTCCGCACAGGGTCTGGCCGAGTGCAAGAAGCTGCTGCTGATGGCCAAGGCCGGCAAGTACAACGGCTACCTGCTGGAGGGCATGGGCTGCCCCGGCGGCTGCATCGGCGGCGCCGGCACCATCGCCGACCCGGCCCGTACCGCCATCCAGCTCAATAAGTACGTCAAGGACGCTCCCTTCGCCGACCCCGAAAAGAGCCCCTATATGAGCGAGATCCACGTCCTGAAGGACGACCCCAATTTTGAACTGTAAGAGCCTCTATCAGTAAGAGAAGCCGCTGCTTCACTCCTTTCGTCACCGCTTGCCGTTGCGCTAAGGCTCCCTCTGAGAGGGAGCTGGCACGGCGGAGCCGTGACTGAGGGAGTCGGGCACGCGGCTTCTTTCTCTTTCCGTTGACATTTCCCGCTGCTTATGTTATCTTAGCGGTGGCAAACCGGGTGCCGCCCTGCTGCCCCGGCGAAATTGCCGCTCTTTGCGGCATAGAAAGGCTGATCTTTTATGACGAAATTCCTGAAACGTTCCGGCGCGGCGCTGCTCTCGCTGGTGCTGCTGTGCGTGCTGGCCATCGGGGCCGGTGCAGCGGCCAGCCAGACCGTCGGCGTCAAATTCTGGAAGGAAAGATCCGATAAGGAGTCCATGGCCAACACCGGCGTGGACTCCGACCGCACCGCCACCCTCACCCACCAAGCCAACGGCACCTATACCCTGACCCTGCCGGTGAAGCAGGTGTCCAAGATGGGCGTCACCGGCTCGCTGTCCGGCCTGACCATCGGCGATGTGACCTACGACGGCACCCTGACCGGCGATTTTGAAAAGGGCACCGCCGTGCTCACCATCAAGAACCTGCCCGCCTCGGTCCTCACCGGCAGTGACGTGAACAGATCCATCACCGTCACCTGCAACATCCAGATGGATATGTCCCTCCTCGGCGAGCTGAACACCACCGCCCGGATGTGCATCTGGAACAAAAAGTAAGACTCCGCATCCAAAAACCTCCCCGCCCGCACAATGCGCGGACAGGGAGGTTTTTCATTTCGGGGTTACAGGTCCATCTTCCGTTCCACGAAGTCGCTGACCATGTCATCCAGCTGGGTCACGGCGTGTTCCGCGCCCTTGGCCAGCTTGCGGGCCGTGCGCTTGACCTGCCGTGGATTCTGGTTCATGGCCATCATCCCGGCAGCACCCAGCACTGCGCCCGCCGCCATGCCCAGAAGCAAACCACTGCCCGAAGACTGTCTGTGTTCATTTCTCATAAAAATTTCTCCTTTCGTTCCCTGCATTTTTGGCCGCTGAGGGTATTATTTCCGCCAAATGAATCCACTATACGCTTTTTTTGTCCCGCAAAATGTGGTATACTGTACAGTATGCTGATAAATTGGGCTTGAAGTAGGCCCGTTCGATGGCGCGAAGGAGGCCACTTTCTTGTTGAAACCGACTGAACCAAAAAAAGTTCTTTGTATCCACGACCTGTCCGGTGTGGGGCGGTGCAGCCTTGCAGTGATCCTGCCGGTGCTGTCGGTCATGGGCATTCAGCCCGTGGCGCTGCCCACAGTGGTGCTGTCCACCCACACAGGCGGCTTTGGCACCCCGGCCCGGATGGACGGCGGCGCCTACGGTGCCTCCGCGCTGGAGCACTATCACGCGCTGGGGCTGGAATTTGAGTGCATCTACACCGGCTACCTCGGCGGCGAGGAACAGGTCGCGCTGGCGGAAAAAGCCTTTGCGCTCTGGCCCAATGCCCGCAAGGTGGTGGATCCCGTCATGGGCGATAACGGCAAGGCCTACTCCACCGTGACCCCGGCTTTCATCGACCGGATGCGGAAGCTGACCGCACAGGCCGACCTCATCCTGCCCAATGCCACCGAGGCCGCCCTGCTGCTCCAGAAAGACCCTGCTCCCGCCGAGCTGGACGAAGCCGCCGCACAGGCGCTGGCCGACGCGCTGGTCACCCTAGCCCCCAGCGCCGTGGTCACCGGACTTCCCATGGGCAAGTACATCGGCTGCGCCGGTTCCGGCAAGGACCGCTTCGTGATCAAAAAGCTGCACATCGACCGCAGTTTCCCCGGCACAGGCGATCTGTACGGCGCCGTGCTCCTCGGCTCGCTGATTCAGGGCAACGCCCTGAGCGCGGCGGCCGACAACGCGGCGGAGTTCGTCTCGCTGGCCATCCAGAAGACCCCCGCCGGGCAGGACACCCGCTTCGGCGTCTGGTTCGAGCCGCTGCTGCCCCGCCTGTGTCCGCAGCGCGAGTTCTGAGGGAGGGTGCCGCATGAGTGAGAAACCGACCCTGAACATCGTCCTTGTGGAACCCCGCATCCCTCAGAACACCGGCAACGTGGCCCGCACCTGCGCGTGCACGGCCTGTCGGCTGCATCTGGTGGGCCCCATGGGCTTTGCCATCGACGACAAAAAGCTCAAGCACGCCGGGCTGGATTACTGGCACTACCTTGACATCAGCTATTACGACGGGCTGGAGGATTTCTTCGCCAAGAACGAAGGCCCGTTCTATTACTTCACCACCAAAGCGCCCCGGCGCTACACCGACGTCGCTTACCCGGACGGGGCCTACCTCGTCTTCGGGCGGGAGGACGCCGGGCTGCCGGAAGCGCTGCTGGCCGCCCATCAGGATCACTGCATCCGGATGCCCATGCGGGACACCTGCCGCAGCCTGAACCTGTCCAACAGCGTCGCCGTGGGCGTGTACGAGGTCCTGCGCCAGTGGGATTTCCCGGAGCTGCTGGACCACGGCCACTTACGAGATTATGAATGGAAATGAGGGACATTATGAGCAAGATCGCCATCCTGACCGATTCCTCCTGCGACATCCCGCAGGAGATGGCCGAGAAATACAACATCGACATTATGAGCTTCCACATCCTGCTGGACGATGTGGACTATGTGGAGCGGGAGAGCTGCTCCAACGAAGAGTTTTACGCCAAGATGCGCGCGGCCAAGGGCGTCCCCTCCACCGCCGCCATCACGCCCATCCAGTTCTGCGAAAAATACTGCCAATACGTTGACGAGGGCTACACGGACGTCATCCATGTGCCCATCAACCGTTCCGGCTCCTCCACCTACAACAACGCCGTCATGGCGCAGGGGATGCTGCGGGAGGAGCGCCCGGAGCACCACCTGAAGATCCACCTGATCGACTCCCACACCTATTCTATGCCCTTCGGCTGGTATCTGTGCGAGATGGCCCGTAAGCTGCAGAACGGCGCGGAGATCAGCCACGTCATCCACGAGTTTGAGAGCCAGATGAACAAGATGGAGATCGTCCTCGGACCTTACAGCCTCAGGCAGATGAAGAAGAGCGGCCGCATCTCCGCCGCCGCTGCCGTCATGGGCGAGCTGATGGGCATCCGCCCCATCATCACCCTGATCGACGGCAAGACCAAGGTGGAAGCCAAGGTCCGCGGCGATGACAAGGTCGTGCCCGCCATGGTGGAGCTGGCCAAGAAGCGGAGCGAAGGCGTGGAGGATTTCGACTATATGATCGGCCACACCAACATCCCGCAGGCCGCCGACCTCGAAAAGGCTTGCCGCAAAGCCTTCGGCAAGCCGCCGCTCATCACCTTTGAACTGGGCGGCGTCGTTTCCGCCAACACCGGCCCCGACACCGTCGCCATGGTCTACGTCGGCCACAGCCGCGATTAAGCGTTTTGGAATGCCCGCTGCGATCTTCCCGGTCACAGCGGGCATTTTTGCATTTTCCGTTGCAATCCGTCCAAATTTATGCTATACTCCCTTTTGCTGTGCAACGGCGCAGCGACCCTAAAGAGCAACTTAGGATTTTAGGCTCCCCCGTGCGGACTCGAAACCGCGCCGGGCTAAACCCACAGGAGCTGGCGGTTCCTGTGCGGTCAAAATCAAACCGCTGGAGTATTATCATGAATCAGAACCTTTCCGTCCGCAAACTGGCCCGCTGCGCAGTCGTCGCAGCCATCTATGTGGTGCTGTGCATGGCGCTGCAGCCCTTCTCCTACGGTGCCGTTCAGGTGCGCGTAGCCGAGGCGCTCTGCTTGCTGCCCATCTTCGGCCCGGAGTACATCGCCGGCGTCGTGCTGGGCTGCTTCCTTGCCAACCTCTTGGGTTCCACCATCGTGGATGTCATCTTCGGCACGCTGGCCACCCTGCTGGCCTGTGTGGTCACCTACAAGCTGCGGAATGTCCGCTTCAAGGGGCTGGCACTGGCCGCTTCCCTGCCGCCGGTCCTCTTCAACGCCGTCATCATCGGCATTGAGATCGCCGTCCTCTTCCCCGATCCGTCTTCCTCCGCGCCGCTGTGGCTGGCCTGCATCACCAACGGCATCTCCGTCGGCATCGGCGAGCTCATCAGCTGCACGGTTCTGGGTGTGCTGCTGGTCAAGATCATCGAGTCCAACGCCTCCCTGCGCAAAGTCTTTGTGGCTGCCTGATCCACTCTAGGTTTCACCGGAGCGCCTGATCGAGCAGCCGCCCCGCAATGTATTGTTCAAAGGCCTCTGTTGTTGCTCGGCCTTTTCCCAAAGACAGCAAAAAGCTCTGACCAGTCCCATCCGGATCGGTCAGAGCTTCTTTTGTTTTATCGGTTACTTGTGCTCTTCCAGCCACCGCAGGGCAAAATAGCTGTACGCCGCGCTGCCCGCGAAGAGGATGCTGTCGTCAAACTTGACCTTGGGGTGGTGCTGGCCGTAGGTGTAACCCTCCTTGGCGTTGCCCGCCGCAATAAACATGCTGACGGTAGGCACCTCGTGGCTGACGAAGGCGAAGTCCTCGCTGCCGCCGCCGGGTTTGCCGCCGGTGAGCTTGCTCATGTCCAGCACACCTTGGCCCATCAACTCGGTCATATAGGTCATGGCGTTCTCGGCGAGGGCGTCGTCCACCACCATGCAGGGGCAGAAGTCGCTGAAGCTGACCTCGGCGGTGCAGCGGTAGGCTGCCGCCACGCCCTGCGCGATCTCGGCCATCCGCTTGTGGATCAGCTCACCCACCTTGTTTTCAGGGTCGATGGTGCGGATGGTGCCCCACATCTCCGCCGTATCGGGGATGACGTTGGACGCCGCACCGGCCTGAAACCGCCCGGTGGTAAAGACTCCGAAGCTGTGGGGGTCCATCTCGCGGCTGTTGATCTCCTGCAGAGCGATGTGGATGTGTGCCGCCGCCGTGATGGGGTCGATGCACGCTTCCGGCATAGAGCCGTGGCCGCCCTTGCCGTGGACAACGATGTGATACTGCTCGCAGCTGGCCATGGTGATGCCGCCGTGGGGCACCAGCACCATGCCGGAGGGCAGGGGCATCCCCGCGATCACATGGAACATGACCGCCGCATCGACCTTCGGGTTTTTCAACAGGCCGTTGGCCAGCATATCCGGCGAGCCTTGGAAGATCTCCTCCGCGGGCTGGAATTCCAGCTTGACGGTGCCTTCCAGCTCGTCCTCATGCTCCTTGAGGAGCTTGGCCGCGCCCAGCATCATGGCCGTGTGCATATCGTGGCCGCAGCCGTGCATCTTGCCGGGCACCTCGGAAGCGAAGTCCACACCGGACTCCTCCTGAATGGGCAGGGCGTCCATATCGCCCCGCAGCAGGATGGTCTTGCCGGGGCGCTTGCCGCCCGCCAGCGCGATGATACCGGCCTTGCCGCAGTCCTGCGGAGTATAGCCCATCTCGGTCAGCGCCTGTTTCACCAGCGCGCGGGTCTTGGGCAGGTCGAAGCCCACCTCCGGGTGCCGGTGCAGCGTCCGCCGCCACTGCTGCAGCTGAGGCTCCAGCACCTTTGCCTCTGCCATCCAATCCTTCGAGGTCATCATTCCAAATCAGCTCCCTTTTTTCTTTATCTGGCATGAACAGCCTGTTGAATGGACCGCTCCACAAAGCTGTTCAAGCTCATATTGTGTGCCGCCGCAAAAACGACTGCCTGCTTATGCAGTTCTGGCGAAATGCGGACATTGAAGCTGCCCTTGTAAGCCCGCTCCGGTTCCTGATGCGTTTCTGCGCACAGAGCCAAGTAATCCTCTACCGCCCCGTGGAAATCGCTGACCAGCTCTGCCGCCGTCGCGCCCTCGTAGGAGATCAGCGCCCGGATTCCCATCACCTTGCCGTAAAACAAGCCGTCTTCTTCCGAGAACTCTACGCTGCCCACATAGCCTTTGTATTCCATCGTGTTATTCATAGAAGTCCCTCCTGCTCCAAAATTTGGATCAGCTGCTTCACCTGATATTCCAGCAGCTCTTTTCTGGGGTGAGGCTTGTGCATCATGATCGGCGGGTGCTTTTCTGATACGAACATGATGCGCGAGCCGCTGGTGCGGCCTTTGTTGGAGCGTTCATATTCGAAATACCGCAAAAGGCTTTCTGCGTCGTCAAACGTAAAGGTCTTTGGCTTCGCCCGCAGACGCTCGATCAGCTTTTCCTTCTGCCCCATCGGTTCCTCCTAACCATAGTATACCACGATTGGAAAAGATTGCAACTAAAATTAGTTGCAATCTTTTCTGTTCAAGCGTTTACTGCTCCCCGCCGTTGGCCCCATCGGGGTGGTACTGGGCGCAGGTGCACTTTTTCCATTTGAGGCCGCTGCCGCAGGGGCAGGGGTCGTTGCGGCCGATCTTGATGACGCGGACGGGCTGGCCCTTGGGGGCACCCTTGGCGCCGGGCGCACCATTGCCGGGCACAAAGCCCTCGCCGGTGGGTTTGGCCACCTGCTCCCGCTTGGGGGCAGCGCCCGCGCCGCGCACCTCGATGGTCAGCAGCATCTTGATGCTGGATTCCCGGATGGAATCGACCATCTGGTCGAACATGTCGAAGCCCTCGATGCGGTACTCCACAACGGGGTCCTTCTGGCCGTAGCCCCGCAGCGCGATGCCCTGCCGCAGCTGGTCCATGTTGTCGATGTGGTCCATCCACTGCCGGTCCACGCACTTGAGCAGACAGATGCGCTCCAGCTCACGCATGAGCGGGGCACCGTAGCGCTGCTCCTTGTCGTTCAGGATGTCCATGCCGCGGTCATACAGCAGGTCGGCGATGCTCTGCACCGAGATGCTGTCGTAATCGGCGACGGTATAGCGGAAGTCCTCCTCGGTGGTCAGCCAGCCCTGATAATGGCGGCGGAGGGCACCGAAGTCCCACTCGTCCTTGACATCGCCCGCGAGGAACTGCTTGCAGCTGGAGTCGATGTTCTCCCGCAGCATGTTGTGCATCTCGTTGCTGATGTCCTCGCCGTCCAGCACCTTGCGGCGCTGGCCGTAGATGATCTCGCGCTGCTGGTTCATAACATCGTCGTACTTCAGCACGTTCTTGCGGATCTCGAAGTTGCGGCCTTCCAGCTTCTTCTGGGCGCTTTCAAGGGTGCTGGTGATCATCCGGTTCTCGATGGGGGTGTCCTCGTCCAGCTTGAGGGTGTCCATCAGGCTGGAAACGCGGTCGCCGCCGAACAGGCGCATCAGGTCGTCTTCGAGGCTCAGGTAGAAGCGGGAGGCACCGGGGTCGCCCTGACGGCCCGCACGGCCGCGCAGCTGGTTGTCGATGCGGCGGCTCTCGTGCCGCTCGGTGCCGATGATGAACAGGCCGCCCGCCTTGCGCACCTCGTCGGCCTCGGCCTCGATGGCGGGCTTGTACTGGGCGTACAGCTCATCGAACCGCTTGCGGGCCGCAAGGATGTTCTCGTCCGTGGTGTCGCCGTGGCCGTTGGCCTCGGTCAGCAGCAGTTCCACCGCATTCGGGTCGGCGTCTTCGGGCTTTTCGGGGTCCAGCAGGTTCTCGCAGAAGTGCTCTTTCCGCATCTGGGCCTTGGCCATGAACTCGGCGTTGCCGCCCAGCATGATATCGGTACCACGGCCCGCCATGTTGGTGGCGATGGTGATGGCGCCCTTCTTGCCGGCCTGTGCCACGATCTCGGCCTCGCGCTCGTGGTTCTTCGCGTTCAGCACGTTGAAGTCGCGGGTGTAGCGCTGGAGCATCTTGGCCAGCGTCTCGCTCTTTTCGACGCTGACGGTACCCACCAGCACCGGCTGGCCGTTCTTGTGGCACTCCATCACCTGCTCGATGACGGCTTTGTACTTGCCGTTCACGGTCTTGTAGACAGCATCCGGGTAATCCTTGCGGATGTTCGGGCGGTTGGTGGGCACGGTGACGATGTTCAGGCCGTAAATTTCGGTGAACTCGGTGGCCTCGGTCTTGGCCGTACCGGTCATACCGGCCAGCTTCTTGTACATGCGGAAGTAGTTCTGGAAGGTGATGGTGGCCAGCGTCTTGCTCTCGGCAGCGATCTTCACGCCTTCCTTCGCCTCGATGGCCTGATGCAGACCCTCGTTGTAGCGGCGGCCGATCATCAGACGGCCCGTAAACTCATCCACGATGATGACTTCGCCGTTCTTCACCACATAGTCGATGTCCTTCTTCATGACGCCATAAGCCTTGATGGCCTGATCGATGTGGTGGGCCAGCGTCATATTCTCGGCGGCGGCAAGGTTCTCGATCTTGAAATATTCCTCCGCCTTCTTGATGCCCTTCGCCGTCAGGGTGCAGCTCTTGTGCTTTTCGTCCACGACGTAATCGCCGTCGGTCTGCTCGTCGGTCTCCACCTTGTCTTCCAGCTCCACCACCACGCTCTTGCGCAGGGTGCGGACGAAGCGGTCCACCTGCGTGTACAGGCTGGAGGAATCCTCGCCGCGGCCGGAGATGATCAGCGGGGTGCGGGCCTCATCGATCAGGATGGAGTCCACCTCATCGACGATGGCGTAGACATGGCCGCGCTGCACCATGTTGTCCTTGTAGGTCACCATGTTGTCGCGCAGGTAGTCGAAGCCGAACTCGTTGTTGGTGCCGTAGGTGATGTCGGCGTTGTAGGCGCGGCGGCGGCTGTCGCCGTCGATGCCCTGCACGATCAGGCCGACACTCAGGCCCAGCCAGCGGTAGAGTTTGCCCATCCACTCGCTGTCGCGCTTGGCCAGATAATCGTTGACGGTGACGATGTGGACGCCTTCGCCGGTCAGGGCGTTCAGGTAGGCGGGCAGGGTCGCCACCAGCGTTTTGCCTTCACCGGTCTGCATCTCGGCGATGTCGCCGCGGTGCAGCGCGATGCCGCCGGTGATCTGCACCGGGAAGTGCTTCATGCCCAGCACACGCCAAGCGGCCTCACGGCAGACGGCGAACGCATCGGGCAGGATATCGTCCAGCGTCTCACCCTTGGCCAGCCGCTCTTTCAGCGCCGGAGTCTGGGCCTGTAAGTCGGCGTCGGACATTGCCTGATATTGGGGTTCCAGTGCCAGCACCTTTTTGGTGAGCGGGTTGATCTTTTTCAGCTCGCGGTCCGAAAAGGTGCCGAAGATTTTTTCAGCAAAGGACATTCTTACACCTCATCTATTTGGAAATCTGGGCGGCATCCCGCCCGATAGAGTAATCATACAGTTATATGATACACCAAAGCACAAAACCCGTCAAACCCGTTGGGCAGATTTTACGCTGTTTTCCGATGAACTTTCTGTAAAATCCTGTACAAAAGGCACCTTTGCCGCAGCAAAGGTGCCTTTCCGTTACAAGAAACTCGCGCCCGCGTGCGGCACGCCGTCCGCCCAGAGCGAATGCAGCCGCTGGGGCAGGGCGTAGAAATTGCCGCCTGTGTACACCCACGCCCCGGCTGCTGCCAGCGCCGCCAGAGCGGCCAGCACCAGCAAAACAACCAGCACCCGCCGGGCGCGGCGGGGCTTTTTTGGGGCAGGGGCAGCTTCGGGCTGGGCCGTTTTTTCGGCTTTCCGGGCGGGCAGAAAGCCCGTGCCCTCCGCTTGGGGCAGCCCGCACGCGGCGCGGCGGATCATATCCAGCAGCCAGAGGGCGGGCTTGTCCGTCCGCTGCACCGTCCGCAGCCAGCAGCCTTTTTTGCTGCTGAGGATGAGCACGCAGTCCTGCTCCCGCTCGGCACAGCCCGCCGCAAGGTCGGCCCCCACTACCCGCCGGGCTGCCTGTGCCCGCATCAGCGCAAGGCGGACGGGGTCCGTGGTGCCTTTCGGAAGGCGGGCACGGGCCCGCTTTTCGATCTGGGCCCCGGCCTTGGGGTGGGCGTAGCTCAGCGCCCCGAAGTCAAAGACCTTTTCCGCACCGGGGACCGTTTCCAGCCGGGCTTCCAGCAGCGTCCCCGCCGCCGCATCCGAGCAGATGAGCAGCCGGTCGTGGCCTTCCAGCGCCGCGACGACGGCTTCGGCCAGCGTGGTCTCCCCCGCCCCGTACAGGTCGGCGGAGAAGGTTTCCCGCAGTGCGCCCACGGCTTTTTTCAGCCCCGCCGCGCTCTGCGCCGAGAGGGCCACCAGCGTTTCGGCCCCCCGGCTCTTCCACTGGGCGGCAGCATTCCACTGGGGCGGGAACTGCCCCACGGCAGCCCCCACGGCGGCGTCCGGCGCACCGAACAGCCGCAGCACACATCCGGCCTTTGCTTCGTTCAATTTCGTTCACCCCTGCGTTTTATTTGTTCAAAAATGCCTTGTCCAGCGCATCCAGCGCGGCCGCGTCGTGCTGCCGGGCAGCGGCAAGGGGCTTTGTGCCGTCAGGGAGCTTTCCCTGCGCCAGACGCAGCGCCAGTTCCAGTGCGGTCTGTGCGGCGCGTCCGCGGACCCACGCACGGTCCGGGCGGGAGACGAACAGCTTTTTGACGTAGGCCGTCCCGCCCCGCGCAGCACCGACGTAGACGGTGCCCACCGGGCGGAGCTCGTCGCCGCCGGTAGGCCCGGCCAAGCCGGTCACGCTGACGGCGATATCCGCTCCGGCGGCCTCTGCGGCCCCCAGCGCCATCTGCGCCGCCACCGGGGCCGACACCACGTTGTACCGCGCGATGACCTCCGGCTCCACGCCCACCAGCTTCGCCTTCGCCTGTTCCCAATAGGTCACAAAGCCATAGCCGAACACCTCGCTGGAGCCGGACACCGACGTGATGCGCTCTGCGATCAGGCCGCCGGTGCAGCTCTCCGCCGTGGCGATGGTGAGACCCTTTTCCTTCAGGGTGCGCACCAGCGTTTCTTCCAGCCCGGCTACATCCTCATCATACACCGCATCGCCCAGCAGATCGTAGAACTTTTTGGCATATGCGCGGCACATTTTTTCGCCGTCCTCGTCGGTGGCGGCACGGGCCGTGATGCGGATCTCGCACTCGCCGGTCTTGCAGTAGATGGCGGCGGTAGGGTTCGCATTCTCCAAAAGATCCCGCACCTTGTATTCCAAGTTGCTTTCGCCCCCCAGCACCCGCAGGGTGATGGAGTGCAGGGTGCAGTTCTGGCGTTCCAGCAGCATGGGCCGGATGCTCTCGGTCCACATGGCCTTCATCTCGGAGGGGACGCCCGGCATCAGGACGGCGCAGCGGCCATCCTGCTCGAACCACGCGCCGGGGGCGGTGCCGTGGTGGTTGACGATCTTTTTCCCGTGCACCGGCACCATGGCCTGTTTGCGGTTGTTGGGGGTAGTCTCCCGGCCGGAGCGGGCAAAGTATTCCTGAATGCCCGCCCACTCGGCTTCGTCCAGCTCCAGCGTATCGCCGAAGCATGCGGCCACCGTCTCTTTGGTCAGGTCGTCCGCCGTGGGGCCCAAGCCGCCGGTAAACACCAGCAGGTCACACCGCGCCTTCGCCTCGTTGACGAACTCCGCCAAGCGGCCGTGGTTGTCGCCGATGGTGCTCTCCCGCTGGACCGTGATGCCCAGCGCCGCCAGCTCCCGGCTCAGGTACTGGGCGTTGGTGTTCAGGATGTTGCCGAGCAGCAGCTCGGTGCCCACACTGATGATCTCCGCCGTCATGTTCTTCACCCCTCAAACTCGATCTCGTCGGTGATCCGGATGCGGATGCGCTCGGTCTCCTCGGCGGCCTTGGCTTCCAGCTCGGTCAGACCGGGCATGGCCGCCTCGGCTTCGAGGATCTCGTCCAGCTCCGGGCGGATCTTCGGGTGCGGCGGGGTGAAGATGGTGCAGCAGTCCTCGTAGGGCAGGATGCTCGTCTCAAAGGTGCCGATGTGGCGGGACGTCTCGATGATCTCGGTCTTGTCCATGCCGATGAGCGGGCGGAGGATGGGCAGATCCTGCGCCGCATCGGTGCACTGGATGGCCTTCACGGTCTGGCTGGCCACCTGTGCCAGACTCTCGCCGGTGATGAGGGCCTCGCTGCCCTGCTTTTGGGCGATGAGGTTGGCAATGCGCATCATGCTGCGGCGCATCAGCACCGTGAACAGCACATCGGGGGCGTTGTCCCGGATGTACTCCTGCGGCTTGGTGTAGGGCACCACAAAGAGGTTCGTGCTGCCGGTGTAGGGGGTGATCTTCTGGGCCAAAGCCTTAACTTTCAGTTTTGCGCGTTCCGAAGTATACGGAGGGGAGGCAAAATGGATGTGATCCAGCGCCAGACCGCGCTTGGCCATCCGGTAGGCGGCCACCGGGCTGTCGATGCCGCCGGAGAGCATGTTCAGCGCACGGCCGGAGGTGCCTACCGGCAGACCGCCCTCGCCGGGTATTTTCGGGCCGTGAATATACGCGCCGTAATCGCGGATCTCCACGATGACCTTGAACTGGGGGTTGCGCACATCGACTTTCAGGTAGTTGTGCTTGCCCAGCAGGTAGGCACCCAGCTCCCGCATCAGTTCGGGGCTGGTCATGGGGTAGGTCTTGTCGGAGCGGCGGGCCTCCACCTTGAAGGTCTTGATGCCGTGGAGGCTGTCGCCGAGGTAATCTTCCGCCGTCTGGCAGATGGTGTCGAAGTCCTTTTCGCAGACCACGGCACGGCTCAGCGCAGCCAGACCAAAGACGGTGCGCACCCGGTCAAAGGCAAGGTCCATGTCGATGTCCTCTTCCTCCGGCTCCATGTAAAAGGTGGACTGGGTGCAGTAGACCTTGAACTTGCCCACGGTCTTGAGCCGGTAGCGCAGGATCTTCATCATCGCCGACTCGAACTGGTTGCGGTTGAGGCCCTTGAGCGACATCTCGCCCTGATAGCCCATAATAATTTCACGCATAGTTATCTCCTGATCTTCTGTAAATTCTTCATGCCGTCCTCAAAGCGGTTGAGGAACGCATCCACGTCTTCGGGGGTGTTGTCGGCGCAGAACGACACCCGGATGGCCGTGTCAATGGCCAGCGGGTCCCGGCCCATGGCCGCAAGGGTGTGGCTGGGCTGGCCCCGCCCACAGGCGCTGGCCGAGGAAACATAGATCTGCTGCTCGGCCAGATAGGCCAGCATCGTTTCGCTCTTGATGCAGTTTTCGCTGAAGTTCAGCACCTCCGGCACCGCGCTGTCCGGGCTGTTGATGACCACATCGGGGAAAGCGTTCAGCCCCTCCCGCAGCCGGGCGTTCAGGGCGCGGACGGCGGCATCCCGGCTCTTCATGTTCTTGGAAAGGCGGCTCACCGCCGCTGCCAGACCCACCGCATAGGGCAGATTCTCGGTGCCGGGGCGCTTCTCGCGCTCCTGTTCGCCGCCGAGGTAGGGCGGCTGGAACGCCTGTGCCAGACTGTCGCTCAGATAGAGAGCGCCCACACCCTTGGGCGCATGGATCTTGTGGCCGCTGACCGCCAGCGTGTCGATGTTCGCCAACTTGATGGGCACCCGCATCCACGCCTGTACCGCGTCCACATGGACGATGGTGCGGTTGTTTTTGCGTTTCACCTCGGCGGCCAGCCGCTCCACGTCGTTCCGGGTGCCGATCTCGTTGTTGACCATCATGCACGCCACGAGGATGGTGTTCTTGTCCACGGCATCCAGCATTTTGTTGATGTCCAGCGTGCCGTCCGGGTTCGGGGCCACCACCGTGACGTCATATCCCATGGCCGCCAACCGCTCCAGCGGCTTCTGGACGCTGGGGTGTTCGAAACCGGACACCACGATGCCCCTGCCGAACTTCCGGGTCAGGGCCGCGCCCAGCAGGGCCATGTTGTTGCCCTCGCTGCCGCAGGAGGTGAAGTACAGTTCCCGCGACTTGCAGCCGAGGCTCCGGGCCACCACGGCGCGGGCCGCGTTCAGCGCCTCTTCGCTGCGGGCACCGGGGGCGTAGAGGGAGGACGGGTTCGCCCAGTGTTCCTGCATGGCCTTGTAGATGGCATCCGCCACCTCCGGGGCCACCATGGTGGTGGCGGCGTTGTCCAGATAATGCAATTCCGAATTTTGCAGCATAAAATTTGATTCCTGCCTTTTTCCGTTCCAGCCGAAGGCGGCTTTTTACCCGCATCCGACGTTTTTTCATAGTAAACCAGAATAAGTATAGCACAAACAGCCCCATAACGCAAAGTGTTTGCGCCGCCGCTTGCACCGGGGCGTGTCCTGCTGTATAATGAAGAAAAACGTTCCAGAAAGCAGGGTGTCTTATGGCCGATTATCAGGAATACCGCCGCCGCATTCTCCGCAAGCGTTGGCGCAGGATGTTTGCCGTGGCAGGGCTGTTGTTCCTGCTGGTGCTGCTCAGCGCCGTGGGGGTGCTGTGGAAGCGGCTCCACCGGGAGCAGTCCCCCGCCGTGGTGCAGGGGCCGACCATCTTCCAGCAGGAATTGCAGGGCAGCGAGTGGAACACCATCAGCTACACGCCCGCCCGGCGGCTGAGCGTCCAGACCACAGAAAACGGCACGACCGCCATGGATTTCCGCCTCGCCGCGCTGGACGAGAGCCCCGCCGTGGACCGCAGCTATTTTTCCCAAGCCTGTTTCCTTGGCGACAGCCTGACGCAGGGCATGGAGATGTACAGCACCGGCCTGCCGGAGGCCTCCTACTGCGCCTATAAGGGCATCGGCCCCAGCGCCGTGGTCAACAGCACCACCTGCACCCGCCGGGACGGCACCAAGGAGGTGCCCATGGAGGCGCTGGCCGCCCAGCAGCCGAAGGTGCTCTACATCCTGCTGGGTACCAACGTCCTCAACCGGGACGACGATTATTCCAACTTCCTCACCTATTACCGCCTCATGCTGGATATGGTCACCCAGACGCTGCCCAACACCCAGATCTACGTTCAGTCCATCACGCCCGTCCGGCCCGACGTCCGCGCCACCCACCCCGGCCTGTACAAGGAGCGGCTGTGCGAGATCAACAACGAGCTGGCCGCCATCGCGCTGGAAAAGAACTGCGCCTTCCTCAATCTGTGGGAAGTCCTCGCCGACGAAAACGGCGACCTGAAAGCCGAGTACGCCCAGAAGGACGGCTACCACGTCAAGCCCGAAGGCTACACCGTCTGGGTCGATTACCTCCGCACCCATACCGTCACCACGACCACCGCCGCGGCGGCGTAAACTTACAGCAAAAAAATCCTCCCGGTCGTCTGATCGGGAGGATTTTTTGTTACCGGAAACGCTCAGAACAGGCCGGTGATCTTGCCATCGGCATCGACGTCGATGTTGACGGCGGCGGGCTTTTTGGGCAGACCGGGCATGGTCATGATATTGCCGCAGATGACCACGATGAAACCGGCACCGGCGGCGAGGCGGACCTCGCGCACCTCCATGGTGAAGCCGGTGGGCGCGGCCAGCAGCTTTGCATTATCGCTGAAGCTGTACTGGGTCTTGGCGATGCAGACGGGCAGGTCGCCATAGCCCAGCTCGGTCAGCTCGGCCAGCGTCTTGCTGGCGGCGGCGCTGAAGTTCACATCGTCGGCGCGGTAGATCTTCTTGGCAATGGCCTTGACCTTGTCCTTCAGGGGCATGTCCAGCGGGTAAGTGTACTGGATGGGGCGGTCTTCCATGATCTCCAGCACCTTTTCAGCCAGTGCCTTGCCGCCCTCGCCGCCCTTGGCGAAGACTTCGCTCAGCACGCAGGGCACACCCTGCTCGGCGCAGACCTGCTCGACGTAGGCCTGTTCTTCGGGGGTGTCGGTGGGGAAGGCGTTGATGGCCACCACCACCGGCAGACCAAAGCCGTTTTTCAGGTTGTCGATGTGGCGGACGAGGTTGGCCGCACCGGCCTTGACGGCTTCGAGGTTGGGCTGGTTCAGGTCGGCCTTGGCCACGCCGCCGTGGCTCTTGAGGGCGCGGACGGTGGCAACCAGCACACAGGCGCTGGGCGCGATGCCCGCATAGCGGCACTTGATGTCGAGGAATTTTTCCGCGCCGAGGTCGGCACCGAAGCCCGCCTCGGTGATGACGTAATCGGCCAGCGAGAGGCTGAGCTTGGTGGCCATGACGCTGTTGCAGCCGTGGGCGATGTTGGCGAAGGGGCCGCCGTGGATGATGGCGGGGTTGTTCTCCAGCGTCTGTACAAGGTTCGGGTCGAGGGCGTCCTTCAGCAGGGCGGTCATCGCACCGGCGGCACCGATCTCGCCCGCCGTGACGGGCTTGCCGTCGTAGGTGTAGGCACAGACGATCTTCGCCAGCCGCTCTTTCAAATCGGAGATGCTGGTGGCGAGGCAGAAGATGGCCATGACCTCGCTGGCAACGGTGATGTCAAAGCCGTCCTCGCGGGGGGTGCCGTTGACCTTGCCGCCGAGGCCGTCCACGATGAAGCGGAGCTGGCGGTCGTTCATGTCCATGCAGCGCTTCCACGTGATGCGGCGGGGGTCGATATTCAGGGGGTTGCCCTGCTGGATGCTGTTGTCGATCATAGCTGCCAGCAGGTTGTTGGCCGCGCCGATGGCGTGGAGGTCGCCGGTGAAGTGGAGGTTGATGTCTTCCATGGGCACCACCTGCGCGTAGCCGCCGCCGGCTGCGCCGCCCTTGACGCCGAATACGGGGCCGAGGGAGGGTTCGCGGAGGCAGAGCATGGTCTTTTTGCCCAGAGCATTCATGGCGTCGGCCAGACCCACGCTGGTGGTGGTCTTGCCCTCGCCCGCCGGGGTGGGGCTGATAGCCGTCACAAGGATCATCTTGCCCTGCTTGGACGCCTTGTGGATCAGGCGGTGGTTGATCTTGGCCTTGTAGCGGCCATAGGGGATCACGTCCTCGTCGGCAATGCCGAGGGATGCGGCGATCTCGGCAATGGGCTTCATTTTCGCTTCCTGTGCGATCTCGATATCAGACTTCATGGGAAACAACCTCCTTCAAACAAAAAAGGCAGCTTTGCGCAGCAGTTGCGCAAGGCTGCCCAGACGGTCGGCATTGACAAAACCAGCTTTTTGCCGCACTGTGGTGCTCCACAACGTTCCGTCAGCGGCAAAAACCTCTTATGAGCGAATGATAACACAACCCAACACCGTTTGTCAAGGAAAAATCTCCCGCGCCAAAAAAGTCCACTCGAAAGCGCCCCCTTTGGCTTGCACCACCCCCGGATGTGTGATATACTAAAGTGAATCTAAACGATAGGGAGGCTTTCACGATGCCATTTACACCCAAACTGACTTATAAAGGCAAGCCCCTCGTCCGCAAGGACAACGAGCTGTATTACGGCCGTATGACCGACCCTTATGTGCTGCGTATGCAGATTCTGAGCACCAAGTCCGTAGGCGGGGTCGAGGTGGCCGATAAGGTCCACCTGCAGGTGTTCTCCACCAACGACAGCCTTGCCCCCGAAGCCCGCGTGTTCCGCCAGACCACCAAGAACGGCCTGTACAACGCACTGGATATCGGCAGCATCTGGCTCCAGAAAGCAAACGAGAACCGCTGATCTTACGCGGTGACGAAAAAAGGCCCTGCCTCCCACGGGAGACAGGGTCTTTTTGTATGCGCGATTACTCCTCGGTCACTTCAAAATCGAGGGGTTTGCCGCAGTTGGGGCAGGTGGGCTCACCGTCCAGCAGGTCGCCTTCCTCGAACACGGCCGTTGCGCCACAGGCGGGGCAGGTCACCTCGTACTGCACGGGGCCGTCGTCCTCTTCGGCTTCCTCATCTTCGGCTTCCTCATCGTCGGCCAGCGCCACTTCAAATGCGACCTTGCAGCTGGGGCAGATGGCCTCCCCCGCATCCAGATCGTCCTCGCTGACGTAGACGGTCTCGCCGCAGGCCGGGCAGGCGACCTCATAGTAAGGCTCGCTGGCAACATCGGCGTTGTCGTCCTCGTCCTCTTCTTCCTCTGCGTCATCGGCCTCGTCTTCGTCAGCCTCTTCGTCGTCCTCGTAGAGATCGGCCTCGAGGTCTTCCAGCTCCTCGCTCAGGTCGTTGATCTGGTCGTAAGCTTGGGTCACGTCCTCGTCAATGCCGTCGATGGCCTGTGCCATTTCGCACAGCAGCTCGCTCATGGCCTTGATGACTTTGCCTTCCTTGGTGGTCTCGTCAATGCCGAGGCCCTCCACCAAGCCCTTCAGGTATGCAGCCTTTTCTCTCATAAGAATGACCTCCTTCAATTACTCCTCCGGTCCACGGCTTGCGCCGTTTTCCGTTAGCAAAAAACCGGGCACACGGTTGCCCGCTGCCCGGTTTTGTCGGTAAAATTAGACGCGCTCCATATACTCGCCGGTGCGGGTATCGATGCGGATGTGGTCGCCCTCGTTGATGAACAGGGGGACGCGGATCTCAGCACCGGTCTCGACGGTAGCAGGCTTCAGGGTGTTGGTAGCAGTGTTGCCCTTGACGCCCGGCTCGGTCTGGGTGACTTCCAGCTCGATGAAGTTGGGGATCTCAACGCTGAAGACCTTGCCCTTGTAGCTCAGCAGCTTGCACGGCTCGTTCTCCTTGCAGAACTTGAAGTTATCGGGGACATCGGAAGCGTTGACCGGGATATCATCGTAGGTCTCGTTGTCCATGAAGTGATACAGATCGCCATCCTCGTAGCTGTAGGTGACGTCCTTACGCTCGATGAAAGCCTGAGGGAACTTTGCGGTCGGGTTGTAGCTGGTCTCAACCACAGAGCCGGTGATGACGTTCTTGGTCTTGGTACGGACAAAGGCAGCGCCCTTGCCGGGCTTGACGTGCTGGAACTCAACGACCTGAAGAACTTGGCCGTCCTGCTCAAAGGTCACGCCGTTGCGAAACTCGCCTGCAGAAATCATAGGAATTCCTCCATTAGTAAAATCTCATTGATGCTTAACGCATATCTCTATTTATTTTACTCAATCCCACATGATTTGGCAAGGGGTTTGAGTAAAAAAAGTTTATAAAGACGAAAAAACCTCTCCGTCATCGCTTGCGCGATGCCGCCTCCCCATAGAGCCGTTGCATCGTACAGGCATCCTCCGCCTGTGTCCCGGCGCTCTCGCAGATGATGACAGGCTCCAAGTCCCGTTCGGCCAGCAGCTCCATCAGGGGCTGGGGTTCCGGGCCGAACTGGGTCTCGGCGAAGGTCCAATGGCGTTTTTCGCCGCCCGCCGAATACTCGATGCGGGAAAAGTGGACGTGGAACCGCTTGGCCCGTGCACCGCCGAGGGCAGCTTCGACCTTGTGAAGGATGGCGGCATAGTCGGCCTTGGATGCGATGCCGCCCAGCGTGCGGGCGTTCAGGTGGCCGAAATCGATGCAGGGCGTGATGCGTTCATCCACCTTGCAGAGCTCCAGCACCTCGTCCAGCGTGCCCAATTGGCCGATCTTGCCCATGGTCTCAGGGCAGAGGGTGATGTCCGAAAAGCCCGCCTCGTCCAGCGCGGTCTGGGCCCGGCGGAGGGTATCCAGTGCCTTTTCGAGGGCGGCTTCTCGGCTCTGCTTGCCGCAGCTCCCGGAGTGGAAGATCACCCGCTGCCCGCCCAGCGCCCGGCAGACGGCAGCGCTTTGCAGCAGGTAATTCACACTGTTCAGCCGCTTGTCCTCTTCGAGGCTGGACATGGAAATATAATAGGGGGCATGGACGCTGAACAAGATGTCCTTCGGGGCGGCCAGTGCCGCCATCTTGGCCGCCTTGTCCAGCCCCAGCCGGACGCCGTGGCCGCACTGGTACTCGAAGGCGTTCAGCCCCATCTTGGCCGTGTACTCCGGGATGTCAAGGCTGGTTTTGCCGCCCTGCGCAGCGAAACTGTCGCTGGTGCCCGCCGTGCCGAATCGGATCTTCCACTCACTCACAGGGTCTTTCCTCCCCGGTCGTAATATTCCTGCCAGTGGCGCTTTTCCCACTTGCGCTTCAGGATGACCTGTGCGCCGAGATCCGGCCCCCGCGGGATGACCATCAGGCCGGGGATGCCGTAGAGCGCCGCGGCCATCCGGTCGGCGTAGAGCTGGTCGCCCACCATGGCCATCTCCCGGCGGCGGACTCCCATCCGGCGGCGGGCCACCATCAGCGCAAAGGGCAGCGGCTTCGCCGAGCGGTAGAGGTACGCCAGCCCCAGCTTTTCGGCGAAGGGGCGCACCCGCTTCTCGGCACCGTTGGAAACGATGGTCAGCCCGATGCCCGCGTTTCGCATCTCAGCCAGCCACTGTGCCACCTCCTCCGGCAGCTCCTGACTGCGGTCTGCCGTCAGAGTGTTGTCGATGTCCAGCACCAGCGCCCGGATGCCCTTTGCCGCCAGCCACTCCGGCGTGATGTGGGTGACGTCTTGGAAGACGTATTCAGGGGTAATCAGCATAGATGTTTCCTCGTTTCCAGATGAACGGCTCCTTCATACAACCTCTCAGTCTCGCCTACGGCTCGACAGCTCCCCTAGTAGGGGAGCCTCTGGCGAAACCGGAAACTTTGCGAGGACTGCCAAGGCCTCCCCTACTAGGGGAGGTGGCAATGCGAAGCATTGACGGAGAGGTTGTACGAAGGAAATCTCAAAATGAAAATAGGAGAGCCTGAAACTCTCAGGCTCTCCTACATCAGCGTTAGCAACACGTTTGAAATCTAAACAACCAGCGATTTCAAGCAGTTAATTACTTGAACTTACGCTTGCGGGCTGCTTCGGACTTCTTCTTGCGCTTAACAGACGGCTTCTCGTAAGCCTCGCGCTTACGGACCTCTGCGAGCACACCGCTGCGAGCAGTGCTCCGCTTGAAGCGACGCAGTGCGCTTTCCAGCGACTCGCCCTCTTTAACACGAATTTCCGACATCTTATTCCCTCCCTTGGACCGTGAGGCAGGAATTTCGTTGTTACATGGTAACTAACAGTAGACAGTATAGCGCATTTTCATGCGTTCGTCAACCTTTTTTTGAAAGTTTTTTCGAAAGAATTCTCTCGCTCTTTGTTACGGATCGATTCCATCCATCAAATCCCCCGGTGGGGGATTTGATGGAAAAAGTAATTAACCCTTGGCCGCGAGGTTTACCAGACGGCCCTTGACGTAGATCTCTTTCACGATGGTCTTGCCGGCCAGCACTTCGGCCACAGCGGGCTCAGCCTTGGCGGCGGCAATGGCATCCTCGCTGGTGATGTCGGCAGCGACCTTCAGGCGTGCCTTCACCTTGCCGTTGACCTGCACTGCGATCTCGACGGTGGCCTCGACGCACTTGGCTTCCTCGTACTGGGGCCAAGGATAATAGGCCAGCTGCTCGTCGTGGCTGTGGCCCAGCTTCTCCCACAGCTCCTCGGTCATGTGGGGAGCAAACGGGTTCAGCAGCTGGATGACGGTCTCGTACTCGGCCTTCGTAGCGCCGCCGTTGTCGTACAGGGTGTTGACCAGCGTCATCAGCTGCGCGATGGCAGTGTTCATCTTCAGACCCTCGATGTCTGCGCCGACCTTCTTGATGGTCTGGTGCATCAGCGTCTCCACCTGCGGGCGGTAGCCTTCGCCGTCCACCAGCTTGTCGCTCAGGGTCCACACACGGTCAAGGAAGCGGTTGCAGCCCGCAATGGCGGAAGTCTGCCACGGAGCGGCCTGTTCAAAGTCGCCCATGAACATCTCGTACAGACGCATGGTGTCGGCACCGTACTGGTCCACCACCTCGTCCGGGTTGATGACATTGCCCAGAGACTTGGACATCTTGACGATGGGGTGGCGGGCCATCTCACCGTACTTTTCTTCCAGAGCCTTTTCGGCGGCCTTCTGGCTGCCGTACTCCTTCAGCAGCTTGTCCTGCTCCTCTGCGGGCAGGTTGACGAAGCTGTGGGGGTTCAGGCCGAGGATCATGCCATGGGCAGTGCGCTTCTGGTAGGGTTCCGGAGAAGGGACCACGCCGATGTCGTACAGGAACTTGTGCCAGAACCGGCTGTACAGCAGGTGCAGAGTGGTGTGCTCCATGCCGCCGTTGTACCAATCCACCGGAGACCAGTATTCCAGCGCCTCCTTGGAAGCGATGGCGTCCTTGCAGTGGGGGTCCATATAGCGCAGGAAGTACCAAGAGGAACCGGCCCACTGGGGCATGGTGTCGGTCTCGCGGGTAGCGGGGCCGCCGCAGCAGGGGCAGGTGGTCTTGACCCAGTCCTTGTGGCGGGCCAGCGGAGACTCGCCGTCGGGGCCCGGCTCAAAGTCGGTGATGTCGGGCAGGGTCAGGGGCAGACTGCTCTCCGGCAGGGGCTGCCAGCCGCACTTCTCGCACTTGACCATGGGGATGGGCTCGCCCCAGTAGCGCTGGCGGCTGAACACCCAGTCGCGCAGCTTGTAGTTGACCTTATCCTTGCCCTTGCCGTTGCCTTCCAGCCACTCGATCATCTTTTTCTTGGCGTCGGTGACGGACAGGCCGTTGAGGAAGCCGGAGTTGACCAGCGTGCCGGTGACAACGTCGGTGAAGGCAGCCTCGTCGAGGTTCGAAGGCGTAGTGCCCTTGACGACCTCGATAATGGGCAGATCAAACTTCTTGGCGAACTCCCAGTCGCGGGTGTCGTGGGCGGGCACGGCCATGATGGCGCCGGTGCCGTAGGTCGCCAGAACGTAGTCGGAGATGAAGATGGGGATCTCCTTGTCGTTGACCGGGTTGATGCCCATGACGCCTTCCAGCTTGACGCCGGTCTTTTCCTTGTTCAGCTCGCTGCGCTCGAAGTCGCTCTTGCGGGCAGCCTCAGCCTGATAGGCCTTAACGGCATCCGCATTCTTGATGATGCCCTTTTCCAGCCACTCCTTGACCATGGCGTGCTCCGGGGAGACGACCATGTAGGTAGCGCCGAACAGGGTATCGCAGCGGGTGGTGTACACAGTCAGGGTGTCACCGGCGGTGGTGCCGAAGTTGACTTCCGCACCGTGGCTGCGGCCGATCCAGTTCTTCTGCTGGGTGGCGACGCGCTCGATGTAATCCAGACCGTCCAAGCCGTCGATGAGCTTGTCAGCGTAGGCGGTGATCTTCAGCATCCACTGGCTCTTCACGCGGTGGACGACCTCGCTGCCGCAGCGCTCGCACACGCCGTTGACGACTTCCTCGTTGGCCAGCACGCACTTGCAGCCGGTGCACCAGTTGACGTTCATTTCCTTCTTGTAGGCCAGACCGTGCTTGTACAGCTGCAGGAAGATCCACTGGGTCCACTTGTAGTATTCGGGGTCGGTGGTGTTGATCTCGCGGTCCCAGTCGAAGGAGAAGCCCAGAGCCTTGAGCTGCTCGCGGAAGTGATCCACGTTCTTCTTGGTGACGATGGCCGGGTGGATGTGGTTCTTCATGGCGAAGTTCTCGGTGGGCAGGCCGAAGGCATCCCAGCCCATCGGGTAGAGCACGTTGTAGCCGTTCTGACGGCGCTTGCGGCTCACCACGTCCAGCGCGGTATAGCTGCGGGGGTGGCCCACGTGCAGACCCGCGCCCGAAGGATACGGGAACTCCACGAGGGCATAGAACTTGGGCTTTTTGTGGTCGATCTCGGCATGGAAGGTTTTCTCGTCCTCCCACACCTTCTGCCACTTGGCCTCAACGGCCTTGTAATCATACTTCATTGTTTTCAGCTCCAGACTTTTCTTATGTCAAACGCCGCGCGCCGCCCCCGCAAGGGCGGACGCACAGCACCTCTAACCTTACAGACTATTATCCGGCGTCAGATACTCCGAGATGTCGATGGGCTCGCCGTCGGCCCACAGGTGCTCCAGATCGTAGTAGGTGCGGGTGTTGGGCACGAACACATGCACGATGACGTTCGAGTAGTCCAGCAGGACCCAGTTCTTCGAGTCGAAGCCCTCGGTGCTCAAAGGCTCGATGCCCTTCTGGGAAAGCTCGAACTCCACCTCGTCGGCCAGCGAACCCACCTGCGTGGTGGAGGTGCCGGACGCGATGACGAAGTAATCGGTCAGGACGGTCAGGCTCTCGACCTTGAGCACCCGGACGTCCTGTGCTTTTTTCTTATCAAGGATCTTCGCGATCTCAATGGCAAGGGCCTTGCTGTCGATGTTGTTCTCCATCTGAAATTCTCCTATCTTTGTTGGGTTACTGGCCGGCGGCCTGTCCGTCGGTGGTGGTGGCCCCTGCAACGTCGGTGTCGCCGCTGAGGATGGCGTCGTCCGACTCCTTATCGAGCTGGCCGACGAACTGGACGTTGGCGCTGGTGGATGCCGTGCCGTGGGGCCAATCGTTCGTCACAAGGTTCAGTTCCTCGGCGCTGACGGGGCCGGTATAATTGCGGAAATACGTGTTGAGCAGCTCTGCGATGGAACCGGCGTCCGGCACCACGCAGGAGTAGCCGTCAAAGCTGTCGGTCTTGCCGACATTGGGCACGCCCATGAACACCGGCGTCTGCGCCAGCATGATGTTGGCGCTGTCGATGCGGGTGAAGGAGACCAGCATCTTGGCGATGGTGGTCAGGTCCATGTCGGTGTGGATATAGTTGCTGAAGACCAGATCCAACTGGCTCAGCACATCGGTAATGCCCATGCTGCGCACCCGCTTGAACAGGCCCGCGTAGAAGTAGCGCTGCATGTTCAGGCGGTCGATGTCGGAGTTGGAATAGCCCTCGCCGTGGCGGCAGCGGACGAAGAACTCCGCCGCAGAGCCGTTCAAGTTGCGGTAGCCCTGCTTCAGCGCGCTGCCCGCAAAGGACATGTCGTGGGGGATATAGACCTCGATGCCGCCGAAGTTATCCACCATTTCCACCAGCGCCTGCATGTCGATGGTCACATAGTAGTCGATGGGCAGCTTGTACTGGTCGTAGATGACCTCTGCCAGTGCGGCGATGTTGCCGCCGTTGGACAGGGCCACCGAGTTGATCTGGTAGTTCGAGACCGCGTAGGTCTTGCCGTTGGAGAGATTCACCTTCCGGCCCTTGGTGGCCACAAGGCTGTTTCGGGGGATCTGCAGCATCCGCAGTGCGCCGCCCTTGATGTCGAACTGGCAGTAGAGGATCATATCTGTCATGCCATCGTTGGTGCCGTCCGAGGAGTAGGCGCGGCCCTCTTCGTAGTCGATGCCGCAGACGAGGATGTTCACCACATCGCCCTTGTATTCCTCAAGGGTCTGGATCTCTTCCACCAGCGAGGCAGCATTTTCCTCCGGTTTGATGTTCTCCTCCACCTTGTTCACCATGCTGGCCGCGTAGATCACCACGCCTGAGATCACGGCCACCACCGCCAGTGTCACGGCCAGCGGGAGCCACATGGGGGTCTTCTTTTTCTTTTTGGCCTTGCTGCGGCGGCGGGGCGGCTCACTGGGGGCCGCGTGGGCACCGCCGCGGGGCGGGGTTCCATTGCCGCCGTTCCCGCCGTGGCCGGCCGGAGCCGCCGGGCGGGTGCGCTGCTCCACATGAGGCACAGACGGTTCTTCTTGGAAGAAATCCGGCTGCCCCTTCAGCGGGGCCTCGGTCGGCCGCTGTTCGGTAGGCCGGTTCAGGGAGCGTTGGGTGTTGATGCGGCGCGGAGCTTGACTCATTCCTAGATTTCCTCCAGCTTTTTCATTCGGGGTCGGTTTACATCCATGATACCCTTTAGTATAGCATCCTTCCCCACAATCTGCAATCGGTTTTCATTTCCGGCGGGCAGGACGAATTTTAAGGCTTTGCGGCGCGGGCCTCCACCTGCGCCTGAATGTCGTCGTAGGCCGCCTTCGACATGGGGTCCAGCGGCTTGTCCTGCGAGAGGACGAAATCGTTCGTCTGCTTCAGGGCCATCAGCATGGCAGCGTCGAGGTCCTTCCGCTCCAGCTTGCGCAGCTTGTTCACGCCCGGCCAGTCCCGCTCGGCGCTGGACATATCGGCCAGATAGAGGATCTTGTCCAGCTTGCTCATGCCCGGCTTGCCCGCCGTGTGGCACGCGATGGCGGAGAGGACGGCTTCATCCTCCACCCCCCACTCGGTGCGGGCGAGGATGGCGGCGCAGATGCCGTGCCACACCGGGGTGGGGCGCTCTTCCCCGCCCTCGGCGTACTCCGGGTGAGCCTTCATGATGGCCCGCATCTCGTCCTTGGAGATCTCTTTTGCAGCGTCGTGCAGCAGGGCAGCCAGCGCGGCCCTGTCCTCGTCGGCGCCGTGGCGCTTGGCCAGCTTGACGGCCATTTTTCTCACGTTCAGGGTGTGCTCGTAGCGCTTGTCACTCAAGCGGCTGCGCACAAGCTCCTTTGCCTGTTTCTGGTTCATGGTTGTTGTCTCCTTTGTTTTCCCGGTACAGCCCCTCGCGCTGGATGACACGGCGGACAAGGGGCGGGAGTTCGTTTTCGCATCGGTCCCCGGCGGCAAGGCGGGCGCGAAGGTCGCTGCTGGCCATGGGCAGCGCTTCCACAGGCGCGAACAGGATGCGCGCCCCGGCGGCGTCCAGCCGCTTTGCCTTTTCGTGCAGCACCGGGTCGTCCCCGATGTTCCGGCTCGTGACGACCAGATGAGCCAGCTTCAAAATATCCTGCCAGCGGTGCCAGCCGTCAAAGGTCAGCAGCATATCGCTGCCGATGGCCAGATACAGCGCCGCGCCCGGATACTCCGCCGCCAGCATTTCCAGCGTGAGAACGGTGTAGTTCCGCTGGCCGCGTTCGGCCTGTTCCACCTCCCAGCCGCTGACTTCCAGCGCCGGGACGGCCTGTTCTTCCGCCAGCGCGGAAAAGCAGCGGCACATCTCGATGCGGAGCGCACCGGAAGCGCAGGTGCCCCGCTTGAAGGGCGAGACCCCGGCGGGCATGACCACGACTTTGTCCGGCTTCACCCGCGCCGCAGCAGCCCGCAGATTGTTCATGTGGCCGTTGTGGGGCGGGTCGAAGCTGCCGCCGTACAGAAGGATCCTCACTTTAGCAGGTCAGCGTAGGCGCTGTCCTTTTTCTTCTGGAGGTAGAGCACGAACTTGGAGCCGATGACCTGCACGCAGTCGGCACCGGTGGCCTCTGCCAGCAGCACCGAGGCCTCGCGGGCGTTGTACATGCTGTTGTCCAGCACCTTGACCTTGATGAGTTCGCGGGCGTCGAGGCAGTCCTTCACGCCTTGGATCATGGTCTCGTCGATCTCCCCCTTGCCCACCTGAAAAACGGGGTCCATGGTGTTTGCCTTGCCGCGCAGGATCGCGCGCTGTTTGCTCGTCAGCATTGTTGTTTCTCCTTTTATTTCAAAAAATCCGGTAACTTCTTCTCCATCTCGGCCAGCGCGTTCCCGCGGTGGCTGATGGCATCCTTTTCGTCGGGAGTCAGTTGGGCGTAGCTGCGGCCCTCGGTGTTGGGGCGCTTGCCCGTCTTGCCCACGCCGCATTCGTCGGGGATGAACAGCGGGTCGTAGCCAAAGCCGTAGTCTCCCGCCAGCCGCTCAAAGGCGACGCGACCGGGGCACTCGCCCACACAGGTCAGATGCCGGCCTTCCGGCAGGATGAAGCAGACCGCCGCCACGAACTTCGCGCCGCGCTGCCCCGCCGGGACGTCCTTCATCTTCTCCAAGAGTTTGTCGTTGTTGGCCTCGTCGTCGCCGTGGTGGCCGCAGTAGCGGGCACTGTAGACGCCGGGGGCACCGTCCAGCGCGTCCACGCACAGGCCGGAATCGTCGGCGATGGTGGGCAGCCCGCTGGCCTTGCAGATGGTCTCGGCCTTGATGAGGGCATTTTCTTCAAAGGTGGTGCCGGTCTCGTCCGGCTCGATGGTGATGCCAAGCTCCTTCTGGCTGACGACCTCGTGGCCCTGTGCCTCAAGGATGCGCCGCAGCTCGCGGAGCTTTCCGGCGTTGCCGGTGGCTGCGCAGATTTTCATAATGTTCTCCTTAGTGCTTCCATCCCGTGCGGGGGATCAGCTCTTCCACAAAGCCCTCCGGGGTAAAGGGGATCAGGTCGTCGATGCCCTCACCCACGCCGATGAACCGCACCGGCAGCCCCAGCCGCTGCTTGACCGCCACGACGCAGCCGCCCTTGGCGGTGCCGTCGAGCTTGGTCAGGATGATGCCGGTGGCATTGGCGGCCTTGCAGAACTCCTTGGCCTGACTGATGGCGTTCTGGCCCGTGATGGCGTCCAGCACCAGCAGCGTCTCCAAACTCGCCTCCGGGGACGCCTTTTTGACGCTGCGGCTGATCTTGGCCAGCTCGCCCATCAGGTTCGCCTTGTTGTGGAGGCGGCCCGCCGTGTCGGCGATGACCATATCGTAGCCGCGAGCCGTGGCAGACTTGACCGTGTCGAAGATGACAGCGGCAGGGTCTGCGCCCTCTCCGGCCTTGACCAGCGGCACACCTGCCCGGTCGGCCCAGATCTCCAGCTGCTCGCTGGCGGCGGCGCGGAAGGTATCGCCCGCTGCCAGCATGACGCGGCGGCCCTGCCGGGTGTAGTGATCGGCCAGCTTCGCGATGCTGGTGGTCTTGCCCACGCCGTTGACGCCGATGACGAGGATGACGGCGGGGTGGCCGTCCAGCTCCATCTCGGCTTCGGGGCGCATCTCATCGGCGATCAGCTCCCGCAGCTGGTCGGCCGCTTCTTCGCCGGTCTTCAGGCCCTTCTCCTTCACGCGGTCCCGCAGCTTGTCCACCAGTTTGACGGCCACTTCGCCGCCCACGTCCGCCAGAATGAGCTGCTCTTCCAGTTCATCGTAGAGGTCGTCGTCGATCTTGCTGCCGGTCAGCGTATTGAGGATGTTGCCCCAAAAGCCCGTGCGGGTCTTTTCGAGGCCGTCCTTCATCTTGTCTTTTTCTTTTTTACCAAATCCAAAAAGTCCCATGTCGTGTGTGGCCTTTCTTTTTACTTGTTCGCATCCTTGCCCTCTCAGTCAACGCCTTACGGCGATGACGGAGAGGTTTTCTCCATTATACCTACGAAACCAGCGTCGCGTCAACCTGTTCAAGGTCGAGCTTCAAAAGTTTCGACACGCCGTCCTCCTGCATGGTCACGCCGTAGAGGACATTGGCGGCCTCCATGGTGCCGCGGCGGTGGGTGATGACGATGAACTGGGTCTTGTCGCTCACCCGGCGCAGATACTGCGCGAACCGGCTGACATTGGCATCGTCCAGCGCGGCTTCGATCTCGTCGAGGATGCAGAAGGGCGCCGGGTTGACGGCGAGGATGGCGAAGTAGATGCTGATGGCCACCAGCGCCTGTTCGCCGCCCGAAAGGGCTTCCAGATTCTTGATGACCTTGCCCGGCGGCGCGACCCGGATGCCGATGCCGCAGCCCAGCACGTCGGTCTCGTCCTCCAGCACAAGGCTGGCCTCGCCGCCGCCGAACAGCTCGGCGAAGATGCGGCCGAAGTTCTCGTTGATGGCGCGGAAGCTGTCGGTAAAGATCTCCCGCATCTGGGCGGAGAGGTTCGCGATCATCCGGCCCAGCTCGTTTTTGCTGCCCTCCACGTCTTCCACCTGCACCCGGAGCGCATCGTACCGGGCCTTGACCTCGGCGTACTCCTCGATGGCGCTGACGTTCACGTTGCCGAGGGCGCGGATCTTGTTCCGCACCTCGGCCACCTGCGCCCGCAGCGCAGGGAGGCTGTCGAACTCCACACAGACTTCTTCCGCCTGTGAAACGGTGAGCTGGTATTCATCCCAGAGCTTTGCGGCGGTGGCATCGTACTCGCTTTCGGCTGCGGCCTTCCGCTCGGCAAGGCGGGCCATCTCCCGGCCCATCTCCTCGCGGTCATCCGCCGCCGTGCGGGCCTTGGCCAGCGCCTCGGTCTCGTTTTTCTGGTGGAGCAGCCGCTCCTCGGTGGCCTTGCGGATAGCGGCTTCCTTCTCCGCGATCTTCCCGGTGCTCTCGCACTTCGCCTTGCGGATGGCCTCGATCTCGGCGCGGCAGCTTTCGCTGCGGGCGGCGAGGGCGGAAAGGCTCTCTTCCAGCGAAGCGCGGCGGGCGGCAGCATCTTTCGTGCGCTGTTCCAGCGCGGCGATCTGTGCCTCGGCCAGCTCCGCGTCCTTCTGGCGGGTCAATTGCTCCAACCGCTTGGCGCTCAACTGATCCGATAGCTCCCGCTGGCGGGCGAGGAAGGCATCGTCCCCCTCGGCCAGACGGTTCAGCTCCTCGGACTTTGCGGCGATCTGCGCTTCCAGCTCTGCTTCCTGTGCGGCGGCATCTGCCGCCTTGGTGCGGCTGTCGGCAAGCTGGGCGTTCAGCGTCTCGATCTCTGCTTCCCGCGCGGTGAGGGCAGTCTCGGCCTGTTCCACCGCCGCTTCCAGCCGCTTCTGCTCCGCTTCGGCGCGGACGCGGTCGTTGGCTGCGGTGATCTGCTCACTGCTTGCGGCGGTCAGCTCGGCGGAAACGGCGTCCAGTTGTGCCTTGCACTGATCGGTCTTTTCCTGCGCCGCAAGGCAGTCCTTCTGGAGCCGCGCGGCCTTCCGCCGCAGCTCTTCCAGCTCCTGCTTGCGGGTGAACAGCCCCGCCGAGCGCTGGACGCTGCCGCCCGTGAAGCTGCCGCCCGCGTTGATGACCTGACCATCCAGCGTGACGACCTTGTTGTGGTAGCCGAGGTCCCGCGCCGCGCGGGAGGCCTCGTTGATGTTGTCCACCACGACGATCCGGCCCAGCAGGTTCGAGACGATGTTCCCATAGCGGGCATCGGCCTTGACAAGGCTGGACGCCAGCTTTGCCGAACCGGTCAGCCGCCCCCGGAACACACCGGGCTGGACCGTATCCAGCGGCAGGAAGGTGGCCCGGCCCGCGTTCTCACTGCGGAGCAGAGCGATGCCCGCCTTGGCGGCGGCTTCGCTTTCGACCACGATGTTCTGCAAAGCGCCGCCCAGCGCCGTCTCGATGGCCACTTCCCGGCCCGGCTCTACTTCCAGAATGGAGGACACCGGCCCGATGATCCCCCGCAGCCGCCGGGCCGAAGCGGCCCGCATCACGGTCTTGACGGAGTTCTGGTAGCCGTCCATATTCTTTTCCAGCTCCCGCAGAACGGAAAGCCGCTGCCGGGCCGCATCCAGCTCCCGGCCGAGCTTCTGCTCGGCTTCGTCGGCCTCGTCCAGCGCAGCGCGGCGGTTCTTCTGCTTCAGCTCCAACCCCGCCCGGATATTCGCCAGCTGCTTTTCGTTCTCGGCCAGCATCCCGCGGTATTTCACGGTGTCCTCTAAGTCCTGCTTGGCGTCGTCCCGCTGGACAGCCAGCGCCTCGGCGGCTTCTTCCAGCGCGGGAAGGCGGCTCTTCGCCGTCTCGGCGGCGGCTTCGGCAGCGGCTTTTGCCACCTGTGCCTCGGTATGCCGGGCGCTCAGGGCCGTGACCTCGGTGCGCAGCCTGTCCCGCCGGGCCCCGCTGCGGTCGCTGTCGTGGGTCAATTGATCCAGCGCCGCGTTCAGCGCCGCCAGCTCTTCGGCCAGCTTCTGCCCGGCTGCTTCCATGGAGGCAGCCACGGCGCGGTGGCGCTCCAAGGCTGCTTCGGCCTCGGTGCTGTCCTGCTGCCCGGCGGCGATCTCCGCCCGCAGGCCGGCGGCGCTTTCCTCGTTGCGGGCAATGTCGTTTTCCAGCACGGCGATCCGGCTCTCGCTGCCGCTGATCTGCTCGGTGATGCTGCGGATATCCCCATTCAGGCGTTCGACCGCAATGGTCAACTGCTGTGCCTGCATCCGGATCTCCTCAGCCTCCCTCTCGGCGGCTTTTGCGGCCCGGTCGAACCGCTCGTAATCGGCCTCAGCCGTCTCATAATCCCGCACTTGACGGCGGACGGCTTCCTTGGCCCGGTGAACGCCGTCGGTCCAGAGGGTAACTTCCAGCGTCTTGCGCTCGTCCCGCAAAGCAAGGAACTTCTGGGCCTTGGCGCTCTCTTTTTCCAGCGGGCCGACGCGGGCTTCCAGTTCGCCGAGGATGTCCCGCAGCCGCTCCAGATTCTCCGCCGCAGCGGCCAAGCGCCGTTCGGCCTCGTTTTTGCGGTAGCGGTACTTGGCGATGCCGCAGGCTTCCTCAAAAATCTCCCGGCGCTCGGTGCTCTTGGCCGCCACGATCTCCGCAATGCGGCCCTGCCCGATGACGGAATAGCCGTCGCGGCCGATGCCGGTATCCAGCAGCAGTTCATAAACATCCTTCAGGCGGCAGACTTGGCCGTTGATGCTGTACTCGCTCTCGCCGGAGCGGTAGTATTTGCGGCCGATCACGGCCTCGTCGGCGTCCAGATCAAGGGTGTGGGCGCTGTTGTCCAGCGTCAGGCGCACCTGTGCAAAGCCCATGGCTCCCCGGCGGCGGGTGCCGCCGAAGATGACGTCTTCCATCTTCCCGGCAGCACGCAATTGGCGGGCGCTGGTCTCGCCCAGCACCCACCGCACCGCGTCCGACAGGTTCGACTTGCCGGAACCGTTGGGCCCGACCACGCCGGTCACGCCCTCGTCAAAGGTGATCTTGACTTTGTCCGGGAAGCTCTTGAACCCCTGAATTTCCAGTTCCTTGAATACCATCCGCTTACTTTTCCTTCAAAACGCCCAGCAGTTTGAGCGCCTCGCGGGCAGCGTGCTGCTCCGCCATTTTTTTGCTGCGGCCCTCGCCGCGGGCGACTTTGTCCGAGTTGAACCGCACGGCCACCACGAAATGCTTGTCGTGGTCCGGGCCGGACTCCTGCTCGACCACATAGCTGAGCTTTTCCTCCGGGTTCTGCTGGACGATCTCCTGCAGCCGGGTCTTGTAGTCGGCCTCGGCGTGCTTGCCCTCGGTGATGAAGGGCAGGATGAAATTCTTTGCGATCTCCATGCCGCCGTCCAGATACAGCGCCGCGATAACGGCCTCAAAGGCATCGGAAACGACGCTGGGGCGGGTGCGGCCGCCGCAGCGCTCCTCGCCGCGGCCAAGGCGCAGGTACTCGCCGAGGTTGATCTCCTGCGCGAACTGGAACAGCGCCCCCTCGCTGACGAGGCTGGACCGGATGCGGGTCAGATCGCCCTCCGGCCGGTCGGCGTAGGCGTGGAACAGATAGTCTGCCGACACGATCTGCAGCACGCTGTCGCCCAGAAACTCCAGCCGCTCGTTGTGCTGCACCGGGGTGCGGCTCTCGTTGGCGTAGCTGGTGTGGGTCAGGGCCGTTTCCAGCAGCTTCGGGTTCTTGAATTGATAGCCAATGATCGTTTCGAGTTGATGACTCATAGATATTTTATCTCCCTTATGTGATTGCTCTGATGCGGTGTTTTGGTTGGAATGCGCATCGCAATTTCAGGACTCAAAACCGTTCTTATTCTGTCGGCGCGTTCAGCTCGTCCAATGCAGCCTGCATGGTGCCGCACAGGTCGTTCTCCACACAGATCTTTGCCTGCCGGATGGCGTTCTTGATGCCCTTGGCCTTGGACGAGCCGTGGGCCTTGATGACCGGCTGCTTTGCGCCGAGGAAGGGCGCGCCGCCGTATTCCTCGCTGTCCATCTGGTGCTTGAGGTCAGACACGCCGCTCTTGAGCAGCAGATAGGCCACCTTGCCGCCGAGGTTCTTGAGGAACATCTCCTTCAGCATCCCCAGCAGCATCTTGGCCACGCCCTCGGTCAGCTTGAGGATCACATTGCCCGTGAAGCCGTCGCAGACCACCACATCCACCTCGCCGTTGGGCACATCGCGAGGCTCAATGTTGCCCACAAAGCGGATGCCGGGGGTGGTCTTGAGCAGCTGGTGGGCCTCCCTCAGCACCGGGGTGCCCTTCGACTCCTCCGCGCCGTTGTTCGCCAGCGCGACGCTGGGCGAAGTGCGGCCCTCGACCTTATTCACATAGCAGCTTCCCATGACGGCGAATGCCGCCAGCATTTCGGGGCGGCACTCCACGTTGGCGCCGCAGTCCAGCAGCAGATAGGCCTGTTTCTTTGCGGGCACCATGGTGGCCAGCGCCGGGCGCTTGACGCCCCGCAGGGTGCGCACGATGAGGCTGGCACCCACATGGAGGGCACCGGTGCTGCCGGCGGAAACAAAAGCGTCGCCCTTGCCCTCTTTCAGCATGTTCAGACCCACGACGATGGAGGAATCCTTCTTGCTGCGGATGGCCCTAGCGGGCTCGTCGCACATGTCGATGGTCTCGGTGCAGTTCACCAGCTCGATGCCCTCCAGCGGGATGTTGTGCTCGGCGGCGGTCTTGCGCACCAACTCCTCATTGCCCACGCCGATGAGCGAAACGCCGTACTCCTTCACGGCTGCGGCTGCGCCTTCCAGCACAGCCAGAGGGGCGTTGTCGCCGCCCATCATGTCAACGATGATCTTCATAAGCAGAGTCTCTCCTTTCAGATGGCTCGCCCTCTCAGGCCGCTTCGCGTCCAGCTCCCCCAAAGGGGGAGCTTTTTGATCTCCCACTCTGGGAACAGTGGCAGCGCGTATGCGCTGACGGAGAGGGCAAGGCCGTTTTCCTTTTACAGGGAAGTGCTGTCCAGCCACTGCTGGAAGCTGGCCACGGCCCGTTCGGCCACGGCCATGTACCGCAGACGCTTGTCTCGCGGGCGGGTCTCGACCGGCAGCGGGGGCAGGATGCCCATATTCGCGCCCATGGGCTGAAAATGCTTGTTCTCGGTGGTCAGATACTGGATCAGCGCCCCGCACATGGTATCCACCGGGGGCGGGGGCAGCTGCCTGCCGGTCAGGCGGGCGTAGATGCTCCGCGCGGCCAGCAGACCGCACGCGGCGCTCTCCATGTAGCCCTCAAAGCCGGTGATCTGGCCCGCAAAGAAGACGTTGGGGTGTTCGTTCAGGAAAAGCCCGGCGTTCAGCACGCGGGGCGCATCCAAGAAGGTGTTGCGGTGCATGACGCCGTAGCGCACGAACTCGGCGCTTTCAAGGCCGGGGATCATGCTGAAAACCCGCTTCTGCTCGCCCCACTTGAGGTTCGTCTGGAAGCCGACGATGTTGTAGAGCGTCCGCTCCTTGTTCTCGGCGCGGAGCTGGACGTTTGCCCACGGGCGGTGGCCGGTGTTGGGGTCCACCAGCCCCACCGGGCGCAGCGGGCCGAAGCGCATGGTGTCGGCTCCGCGGGCTGCCATGATCTCGATGGGCATACAGCCCTCGTAGACGGTGACGGTATCGGCTTTTTTGCCGTGGGCGTCCGGGTCGGGCTGGGCTCCCTGCTCGGCCCCGGCGTCGAACTCGTGGAGGGGGGCACGCTCGGCAGCGGCCAGCGCGGCGTGGAAGGCCTCGTACTCTGCCTTATTGAAGGGGCAGTTCAGGTAGTCGGCTTCACCCCGGTCGTAGCGGGAGGCGGCAAACACCTTGTTGTAGTCGAGGCTTTCGGCGGTGACGATGGGGGCGACGGCATCGTAGAAATGCAGCCGCTCGTCGCCGGTCAGGCGGCCGATCTCGTCGGCCAGCGCACCGTCGGTCAGCGGGCCGGTGGCCACAAGGATGGGGGCGCTTTCGTCGATCTGCTCCACCCGCTCCCGCTTGACGGTGATGTTCGGGCACTGCTCCACCCGGCGGGTGACGGCGGCGCTGAAGGCATCACGGTCCACGGCCAGCGCACCGCCGGCGGCCACGCGGGCCTCCTCGGCGGCGGGCAGGAGCTGGCTGCCCATCCGGCGCATCTCCTCTTTGAGCAGACCGGACGCAGAATCCAGCCGTTCGGCTTTCAGGCTGTTGGAGCAGATCAGCTCCGCAAAGCCCTCGCTCTTATGGGCCGGGGAAAAATGGGTGGGCTTCTGCTCGTAGAGCGTGACCTCCACGCCCTTGCCCGCCAGCCACAGCGCCGCCTCGCAGCCCGCAAGGCCGGCACCCAATACAGTTACTTTATAACGCATAGCTTCTATCTTTATCCTTTAGCATCCTCGCCCTCTCAGGCCGCTTCGCGTCCAGCTCCCCCAAAGGGGGAGCTTCTGCAGCATCCCGGTCAGCATCTGCTATCCGTCAGCCGCCATGACCTCTCCCTCTGGGAGAGGTGGCATCGCGCGAGCGATGACGGAGAGGGCAAGCCGCCTTTCCTTAATCCTTCTTCGGTACCGGCATTTCGAACCCGCAGCCCTCTTTTGCGCAGTAGAGCTTCGAGCCCTTGCGGAACAGGGTAGAGCCGCACTTCTCGCACTTGATCGGCACGGGCGTGTCCCACGTCATGAAATCGCAGTCGGGGTAGCGCTCGCAGCCGTAGTAGATGCGGCCCTTGGCGCTCTTGCGCTCCAGCATACGGCCCTTGCCGCACTTGGGGCAGATGCCGCCGGTGTCCTTGACGAGGCGCTTGGTGCCCCGGCACTCCGGGAAGCCGCTGCACGCCAAGAACTTGCCGTACTTACCCACCTTGATGACCATGGGGCGGCCGCACAGGTCGCAGACCTCGCTGGACGGCTCGTCCGGCACCTTGACCTTCTTGCCCTCCATGTTCTTTTCGGCCTGTTCCAAGCTGGCGGCGAAGCCCTGATAGAAGTCGTCCACGGTCTTGTGCCAGTCGGCCTTGCCGCTCTCGACCTTATCGAGGTTCTTTTCCATCTCGGCGGAGAAGTCCACATCCACGATGTGCGGGAACTGCTCCAGCATCAGGCCGTCCACGGCCCGGCCCAGCAGGGTGGGCTTGAGCTTTTTCTGATCCCGCTCCACATAGCCGCGGTCGATGATGGTGGTGATGATGGGCGCATAGGTGGAGGGGCGGCCGATGCCGTTCTCTTCCAGCGCCTTGATGAGGGTGGCTTCGGTGTAGCGGGCGGGGGGCTGGGTGAATTTCTGCTCGCTCTTCAGCTCCCGCAGCTTGAGCACCTGCCCCTGCTCCAGCGGGGGCAGGCTGGTCTCCTTCTTTTCCTTTTCGTCGGTGGCTTCCTCGTACAGGGCGGTGAAGCCGTCGAAGGTCACGGTGTAGCCGCTGGCCTTGAAGCGGTAGCCGCCCGCGTAAACGGTCACGGAGACGGTATCCTGCTGGCAGTCGGCCATCTGGCTGGCCATGAAGCGGCTCCAGATCATCCGGTAGAGCTTGGCGGTGTCGCCGCTGATGCTCTTGTCCACCTCGTCCGGCGTCAGGGAGGGCACCGAGGGGCGGATGGCCTCATGGGCGTCCTGCGCAGCCGTGGCGCTCTTGGTCTTCCACGTCCGCTTGTAGGGGCAGATATACTGTTCGCCGTAGGCCCCGGCAATATACTCCTTGGCCGCCGCCACGGCTTCGTCCGAGATGCGGAGGCTGTCGGTACGCATGTAGGTGATCAGACCCATGGTGCCGTGGCCCGCGATGTCCACGCCTTCGTACAGGGTCTGGGCGGCCCGCATGGTGCGGGTGGCCGTAAAGCCCAGCCGACGGGACGCTTCCTGCTGCAAGGTACTGGTGATGAAGGCCGGGGTGGGCTGCTTGGCGCGCTTGCCCTTTTTCAGCTCCCCGACGGTGTACTCAGCCCCTTCCAGCCCCTGTTCGATGGCGCGGGCCTCGGCCTCGGTGCGGGGCAGCAGCTTCTTGCCCTTGTCGTCGGAGGCCAGCCGGGCCGTGAAGCTCTTGTGCCCCACGCCGAGGGTGGCGTCCACATTCCAGTATTCTTCGGGCTTGAAGCTCTCGATCTCCTTTTCGCGGTCGTCGATGAGGCGGACGGCCACGCTCTGCACGCGGCCCGCCGACAGGCCCCGGCGGACTTTGCGCCACAGGAAGGGGCTGAGCTTGTAGCCCACCAGACGGTCCAGCACGCGGCGGGCCTGCTGGGCGTTGAACAGGTCTTCGTCGATGGCGCGGGGGTGGGCCATGCCCTCCTGCACGCCTTTTTTGGTGATCTCGTCAAAGGTCACGCGGTTGGGTTCGTGGGGGTCCAGCCCCAGAATGTTGGCCAGATGCCAGCTGATCGCCTCGCCTTCGCGGTCCGGGTCGGTGGCGAGAAGGACGCCGTCGGAGTGCTTGGCCTTGCTCTTGAGCTCCTTGATGAGCTTTTCCTTGCCCTTGATGCTGATGTACTGGGGCGTGTAGTCGTGTTCGACATCAATGCCCAGCTGGGAGGCGGGCAGGTCGCGGATGTGGCCCATGCTGGCCGTGACCTCGTAGTCCTTGCCCAGATATTTGCCGATGGTTTTCGCCTTTGCGGGCGACTCCACGATCACGAGTTTTGACATAGTAGTTCTCCCTTTATATAAAGAGGTTGTCCCTCAAAGTTCAGTGTTTGCGCGGTCAGCGCAGAATATACCTCTTGCCCGGCAGACAGGTCACGCGGCCCGTCAGCTCCAGCTTCATCAGGGTGCCCAGCAAAAGAGCCGTGGGCAGCCCGCTCTGCTGGCCGATCTCCTCCACGCCTTTCGCCTTGGCCCCGATGCACGCCAGCACCCTCCGCTCGGTGTCGCTCAGCGCAGCCGGGGCGGGCCGGGGGGCCGCCCCGGCCTGTGCGGGGGCAGCGTCCAGCCGCAGGGTGGAAAACAGATCTTCCGCCTTGCAGACCGCCTTGGCGCGGCCCCCCCGCAGCAGCCCGTTCGTCCCGGCAGAATTGGGGGAGTAAATGCTCCCCGGCACCGCGAACACGGGCTTGCCATACCGCTCGGCATGGGCCACGGTGGACATGGTGCCGCTTTTTTCCTGCGCTTCCACCACCACCAGCGCCATGGAGAGCGCCGCGATGAGCCGGTTGCGCTGCAAAAAGCCCACCCGGCCGATGGCCATGCTTTCGGGCGGGTACTCGCTGATGACGCAGCCGTTGGCCTCGATCTGCCGCCGCAGTTCCCGGTTCGTTGCCGGGTAGGTCTTGTCGATGGGCACGCCCAGCACCCCGATGGTGGGGCAGTGCTCCTGCACGGCAGCGCGGTGCCCGGCGCTGTCAAGGCCGTCCGCCAAGCCGCTGACGACGATGGCCCCGGCCCGCGCAAGGCCGCAGCCGATGTCCTCTGCCGCCCGCAGACCGTATTCGGTCGGCTTGCGGCTGCCCACCATCCCCACGGCGGCAGGTTCGTTCAGCCAGACCGGGTCCCCGGTGCAGTAGAGCACCAGCGGCATATCCGGGATGCGGGTCAGCGCCAGCGGGTAATCCGGGTCGTCGTAGGTCAGGATGCGGATGCGCCGCGCTTCGCACCGCCGCACAAAGGCGCGGTAATGCTCCGGCGTGTTGTCGGGCTGGACAGCCCGCAGAGCCGCCGGTGCTCCTGCGGCGCGGCGGAAGGCTTCGCTCCCCCGCTGTTCCCACGCTTCCTGCGCGCCGCCAAAGGCGTCGAGGACACTGCCGTTCCGGCTGCTGCCCACGCCCAGCGTGCCCGCCAGCCAGAGCCAGCACAGCAGCGGGTCGGGGGCCGGTTCCGGCGGGAAAAAGCTGGTCTGGCCCCACGCGGGGTCCGGGCCGGTCACAGGCTCTCCTCCCGGAAATGCCACAGCAGGATGCTGCCCGCGATGCCCGCATTCAGGCTCTCGACCCGGTCCGTCATGGGGATGCGGACGGTGCCATTGCACGCGGCAATGGTCTCGTCGGTCAGGCCCTGCCCCTCGCTGCCGATGACGACACAGATACCGCCGGGGCAGCTGGACGCCGCCGCGCTCAGCGGCTGGGAGCGGTAGAGCGCCGCCGCAAGGCAGGTGATGCCCTGTTCCCGCAGCGATGCGATGGCGGCGGGCATGGCCCCGGCCTCAATGACCGGCACCCGCACCGCCGCGCCCATGGAGGCCCGCAGGGTCTTGGGGGCGAAGGGGGAGGCGCACCCGTCGCTGAGGATCACGGCGTCAAAACCGAAAGCCGCCGCCGAGCGCAGCAGAGTGCCCACATTGCCGGGGTCCTGCACCCGTTCCAGTGCCAGATACCGCCCGCCGGTGTGCACTTCCTCCAAGGTATGCACAGGCGTGCGGAAGACGCCGAACACCCCCTGATGGGTGCCCACGTCGGCGAGCTTATCCGCCACGTGATCTTCCACCAGAAAATGCTCGCCGGGCAGTTCCAGAATCTCCGGGCACTTTTCGGCGGCAGAGGCCGTATAAAACAGCGTTTCCAGCTCGGCCCCGCGGCAAAGCTCCGGGCAGAGCTTCCGCCCCTCGGCCAGAAAGCGGCCCTCGCTGCGGCGGAACGCCGCACTGGAGGACAGGCGGCAGGCATATTTGATCTTTGCGTTTTCGCGGCTGGTGATTTTTTCGTCCATGCTGGCTCCTCCGGCATCCCAATACATACAAAAAGGACGCCCGCGTATTTTTACGCGCGGGCGTCTTAGTCAAGCTCTATTAGGCGTTCTTGACGGTCTCGACCAGAGCTGCGAAGCTCTGAGGATCGTTGATGGCCATCTCGCTGAGCATCTTGCGGTTCAGCTCGATGCCAGCCTTCTTCAGGCCAGCCATGAAGGAGGAGTAGTTCATGCCCAGAGGACGAACTGCATTGTTGATGCGGGTGATCCACAGGTTGCGGAACTGACGCTTCTTCATGCGGCGGCCAGCCAGAGCGTAGTTGCCGCTCTTCATGACCTGCTGCTTGGCCATCTTGAAGTGCTTGCTCTTGCAGCCATAGAAGCCCTTTGCCAGCTTCAGCATCTTCTTGCGACGTTTGTGAGTCATCGTAGCGCCCTTAATACGTGCCATTTTTTATATCTCCTTTAGTTCAGTAAATATCTTGGTTGTGCGTGCGGCTCGCTTCATTAGGCGTAGGGCAGCATGCTCTTGATGGTAGCTGCGTTGGTCTTATCAACGTAGCTGGGCTGACGATAACCACGGGTCAGCTTGGTGGTCTTCTTGGTCAGGATGTGGCTGCGGAATGCGTGGCCGCGCTTGATCTTGCCGTTCTTGGTCAGCTTAAAGCGCTTCTTAGCGCCGGAGTGCGTCTTCAGTTTCATCTTAGCCATTTTAGTTTCCTCCTAAAATTAGTCCTTATTGGGTTTCGGGATCAGCAGAATGGACATCGTGCGGCCCTCAAGCACCGGCGGCTTATCCATGCTTGCCTGAGGCAGAGTCTCGGCGAAGCGTTTCAGCACGTCAGCACCCAGAGCGCTGTGCGCCATCTCACGGCCGCGGAAGCGGATCGAAGCCTTAACCTTGTGGCCGGCTGCCAAGAACTTGGCGGTCTGGTTCACTTTGGTATTGAAGTCGTTGGTGTCAATGTTGAGAGAAAGGCGGGTCTCCTTGACTTCGACCACTTTCTGATTCTTCTTGGCTTCCTTCTCCTTCTTCTGCTGTTCAAAACGGTATTTGCCGTAGTCCAGCACCTTGCACACAGGCGGAACAGCCTGCGGTGCGATCTTGACCAGATCGAGGCCGACCTCCTCAGCAGCACGCATTGCCACCTGAATGGTAACAACGCCCTTCTGCTCGCCGTCTGCTCCGATCAGGCGAACTTCACGATCACGGATCTGACCGTTGATCTCCAGTTCCTTCGACTTTCCAGCGGTAGCGATAATGAATGCACCTCCAAACAATAATCCATAGTGTTGCAATATTTGGCATAGAAAACGCGGCCGCCCATTTTCAGGACAGCCGCGCGGAATTCACTCAAAAGCGCAATTTGTTCAAAAACAAATTGGTTTGCAGTATAGCCCGGAGGATTCTGACCCCACAAGGCGAGCGCGGCTAGGCCGTAGCTGCTTTCTTTACCCAGACAGTTTACCACACCCCGTAATGCCTGTCAAGCACTTTTATGCCGTTTTGAAGAAAAATATTACGAGCCACCGGGATCGTTCCCTCCGCCGACCTCGCCCTCTCCCCACCGCAAGCACGATGTAAACCTAGGCTCTGCGCCGCCTCTGCCGGGCTTGCCCTCTCCGTCATCGCTTACGCGATGCCACCTCTCCCAAAGTGAGAGGCCTTGGCAGTCCGCCAAGTTTCCCATTTTATACTTTACGCCCTGCTGCCGCAAGGGGAGCCGTCAGGCGTTACGCTCAGACTTCACGCCTTTGCCAAGGGCTCCCACTTTGGGGGAGCTGGCGCGAAGCGCCTGAGAGGGCAAGCCCGCTGGCGGCGAGACTCCGCCCCAGTTTAGATGACGCTTACGATGGGGCCGAGGACAAGCCCGGCAGCGGGGCACCTATCACTTCACCTCGATCAACTTCCCCAGATCCAGCGAATAGATCCCCTTATACGTCACCTTTTTCGGGGCGAAGCGCTTCTCGATGGCGATGGCGTAGAGGTTGAGCTGGGCGCGGTAAGCGGCGAGGTAGTCGGCTTCGGTCTTGCGGCGGTCGGTCTTATAGTCCAGCAGTTCCAAGTGGTCGGGGAAGACCAGCACGATGTCCGCGATGCCCTGCACCAGCACGCTGGCCTTGGCAGTCTCCGGGTCGGGCGCGGGGCTTCCCTGCGCGGCCAGCACCGCCGAAGCGGGCAGGGCCGTGATGAAGGCCAGCTCCCGCAGCACCTCATCCGCCGCGCAGATGCGGGCAAAGGCGTCGCTCTCGGCAAAGCGGCGGATGCGGCGCACGTCGAGCTTGTCGGCGATCTCCGGCGCGGTGAGCTGAGCGTGTACCTGCCGATCCCGTTCGGCCAAGATGGCCTCGTCCAGCGTTCCGGCCTGTTTCGCGGCGGCAAGGGCGGCAAAGTCCGCATGTTCCAGAAATGCGTGGAGGGCTGTGCCCATCTCGGCGGCGGTCAGGCCGTCCTTCGACAGGAAGCCGGGGCGCTCCAGCGTCGTCTGCTCGGCCTTGTGGACGATGCTCGTCACGCTGACTTTTGCGGGCACAGCGGCCAGCGGGGCCGCCGGGTACTGCCAGCCGAAGCCCTCCCGCAGCCGGGCGGTCAGAGCCGGGTCCGCAGCGGGGCGCTCCTCCGGCGCGGAGGCGGCGGCTTCGGGGGCCTCGTCCTCCTGCTCCGGTTCCAGCGCGATGGCGATGGTGCTTTCCGTTTCCACAAAGGGCAGTTCCAGATTTTCGGCCAAGCGGCGGAGGGGCCCGCCGTTCGGGTGGACGAGAAGGGCTGCCCGCAGCCAATCCGCAAAGGAACTGGCCTGACGGTTCAGCGTCTCCCCTGCCCCCGCCGCAAGGAAGGCCGAGGCCTTGGCCAAGGGGTTGGTGGTCTTGGTCATGCCGAGGGGGATGGTCAGGATCAGCTTGTCCTGCGCGCGGGTGAGAGCCACGTACAGCAGCCGCATCTGCTCGCTGCGCAGTTCAGCGGCGTGGACATTGGACAGCGCCGCATAGGCCGCTGTTTTATAGGAACCCTCGCCGTCTTCGGGGCGGAGGCGCAGCCCGGCCCCGTACACTCGGTGCAGCAGCACGGGCTGGCGGGTGTCGGCGGCATTGAACCGCCGGGCCGTGTCCGCCACAAAGACCACCGGGAACTGCAGTCCCTTGGAGCGGTGGATGGTCATGATGGTCACGCAGCCGGGGCGGGCGCCGCCGGGCACCGTATCCTGCCCGGTGGAACCCGCCAGCGCGGCGGCGTCGATGGCGCGGACAAGGCCGGAGATGCCGTTTGCCCCGGCACCGGCGCAGAAGGAGGCGAACCGCCGGGCATCCTCCCGGCGGCGGGTGCCGTTTTCCATCACGCCCAGCGCGGCGAGATAGCCGGTGGACGCAAAGATCTCTTCCAGCAATCGTTCCACCGACACGCTCCGGGCCATCCGGCGCAGGGCGGTCAGGCGGGTGTAGAACTGCCGGACTTTTTCGGTAAAAGCGTCCGGCTCGGCGCTGTTCGCAGCGGCCAGCACAGCCCCGTACAGGCTCGTTTTGCGCTGCAAGGCCCGGAGCCGCACAAGGTCATCGTCCGTAAATCCGAACAGCGGGCCCAGCATGGCTGCGGCCAGATAAATATCCTGCGCCGGGTTGTCGATGACTTTCAGCAGCGCGATGAGGGGCCGGATATGGGGCGCGTCCAGCAGATTTTCGCGGGCGTCGGCGTAGACCGGGATACCCTTGGCCGTCAGCGCCTCCACGTAGGCCGGGAAATCCCCCCGCGCGGCCAGCAGGATGCAGACATCCTCGTACTGCACCGGGCGGGTGGCGCTGCCCTCCCGCACCGGTTCGCCGGAAGCCACCAGTTCGGCAATGCGCTTCGCGATAAACGCCGCGTCCGTCTCGGCGGTGTCGTCGGGCAAAAACTGCGCTTCCACGCTGCCGGCGTACTCCCCCGGTGCGCCGCAGACCAGCCGCTGCCCGTCGCCGTAGGCGGTATCGCCCAGCGCGGGGGTCATGAGCTGCTCAAAGAGGAAGTTGATGCCCCGCACCACCTCCGGCGCACTGCGGAAGTTGGCGTCCAGCGCCAGCAGAGCGTTCCGGCCGGGGATTCCCTCCGCCGGGCGGGAGCGGGCGGCTTCGCCTTCCAGCAGCGGCCATGTGTCCAGTTTTTCCCGGAAGATGCTGGGGTCAGCCTGACGGAAACGGTAGATGCTCTGCTTCAAGTCGCCCACGAGGAAGAGGTTATCCCCCGCCGGGCTGGCCAGACAACGGTAGAGCGCATCCTGCAGCGCATTTGTATCCTGATATTCGTCCACCATGACGGCGGCGTAATTCTGCCGGATGCTCTCACACAGGGGGGTGGGGGTGCCGTCCGGGCTGCGGAGGAGCCGGAGAGCCTGATGCTCGAAATCGCTGAATTCCAGCAGCTTCCGCTCCTGCTTCTTGGCGGCAAACCGGGCGTCAAAATCCCGCACGGCGGCAAACAGGGCCTGCAGCCGGGGCAGCGCCGCCAACCGGTCGGCTTCGGCCTCGTCCTCGCTGCAAGCGATCAGCTCCAAGATCTGTCCGAACAAGCCCGCCGCCTCGTCGGCGCGGGTCTTGACGGCGGCTTTGTGTTCGCCGGTCAGCCGCTTTTTCATCCCCTTCAGCCCCGGCAGCGGCTCCATGCCGAGGACATAGGGCGTCAGCCGGTCATAGAGGGGCGTCCACTCTCCTGCCTCGGCCAGCCGCTCCACCTCGCCCAGCAGGGCGGCGGCGTTCTCCAGCCGCTCCAAAGGCTCGGCGAATTTGTCATTGGCCCCGGCCACGCCTTTTGCGCGGGCGGCGTCGGTCTTTCCCTTGTTCTCGGCCTCGATGCGGGCCAGCACAAAGTCGTTTTTGCAGTCGCTCAGGGCGGCGCAGAACAGCTCCCGCCCTGCCTTGGCATCGCGGGCCGCTTCGGCCAGAAGCAGGTCGTGCCAGCAGGTCTTGTCAAAGCCGCGCTCGGCCTTCCACGGCGCCAGAAATTCGTCCAGCTTGCGGTCGTAGTCGGGCAGGGCGCGGAGGAAATCGTACGTGTGCAGGATGGTCTCCCCGGCGGCTTTGTCGCTGCGGCCTTTGCCGTAGAGGTCCGCAAAGGCGCAGAAATCCGGGTCAGCATAGGCGCGTTCCAGCGTCTCGGCCAACGCAGCCGCCCGCAGCGTTTCCACACTGCCGGGGTCGGCGGGGGAAAAGTCCGGCGGGATGTCCAGCGCCTGAAAGTGCTTGCGCAGCAGGTCAAGGCAGAAGGCATCGATGGTACAGATGGGGGCGCGCTGCAGCAGCATCCGCTGGCGGCGCAGGGCCGTGTTGCCCGGTTCCGCTTGGCTGCGGCGGAGCAGCGCTTGGCCGATGCGGGCCCGCAGCTCAGCCGCCGCCGCATTCGTGAAGGTCACGATCAGCAGTTTGTCCGCGTCGATGGGGGCTTCCGGGTCGGTGATGAGCCGGACGGCCCGCTCGGTCAGGACGGCGGTCTTGCCGCTGCCCGCCGCCGCGCTGACCAGCAGCGCCCCGCCCCGGTCGTCGATGGCGGCCTGCTGGGCGCTTGTCCATTTGGGTCCACTCACGGCTGTTCCTCCTTTTTCTCGGTTTCTTCAGGGGCTTCAAAGGGCTTGGCGGGGGCGTCCAGCGCCCGTTCGCCGATGCCGCTCTCGTGGCAGCAGATGAAGCCGTAATCGCACCACCGGCAGGGGCTGCGGCCCGTGACCAGCGGCTCGGCGGCGATCTGCCCGCCGTAAAGCTGTTCGCCCATCTGGGTCACAAGGTCGTCCAGATGCAGTCGGATGCGGCTGAGCTTGGCCGCGTCGGCCCGCTTGTCCTTCTGGTAGGGGCTGGGCGCGCCCCGCAGATAGCCAAAGGGCAGATACCGGCCCGTCTCCTCGGCGTCCATGGCCCGGAAGATCTTTTCCTCGTCCCGCACCAGACCATCCAGCTTGTATTCCACACTGCGGGCGGCGTTGGCGCGGGTGGTGCTTTCGGGAGCCGGATCGGCCAGCAGGTAGAGCACGCCCGCCGGTTCGGCCCCGGTAAAGCGGCCGCTGGCGTCCCGCGTCAGGCTGAACAGATACAGCAGCATCTGGCAGTCCAGCCCGCAGTAGACCTCTTTCAGATCCAGTTTTTTGGTGCCGGTCTTGTAATCCACCACCCGCACCCAGCGGGTGCCGTCCTCTTCCACCCACTCGTCGGCCCGGTCCACCGTACCGATGAGCTGGACCGTCCGCCCATCCGACAGATGATAGAGCTGGGGCGGCACGGCGTCCTCGCCCCGGCCGATCTTCAGCTCACAGGCCACAGGCTTGAAGCAGGATTGGCGCTGCTCGTCCCGCAGGTAGCACAAAAGGCTTGCCATGCTCTTTTTCAGCCGGGAGAGCAGATAGGTGAAGCGGGCGGTGTCCTCGGGCAGGTAGCGGCGGGCGTACTCGTCCACCAGCAGCCCCGCCAGCTGGGCCATCGCCTCGTCGTCCAGCTCGATGAAAGGCGCCGACATGTTGGCGCAGGGGTTGTCCGGCGCGGGGTCCGGGTCCAGCGCCATCTGTAAGACCCAGTGCATCAGACTGCCGCTCTGGTCGGCGGAAAGCTCGGCTCGCCTGCGGGGGCGCAAGCCTAAAACATATTGCAGGAAGTATCCGTAGCGGCAGGTGTAGTATTTTTCCAACTGGCTGGGCGAGATGCGCAGCCGCTTGCCCAGCAGCGCTTCCAGCGCGGTCAAGTCATGGACCTGCCGGGGCGCGGCCTCGGCCATCCGGCGCAGCAGGGCCAGCCCTTCCGGTTCAGCTTCGCCGGGGGCGTGCAGTGCCTCGGTCAGGCTGGCGCGTTCGGTATCGGTCAGCGGCCAGCCGCCGCCGAGGCAGTCCAGCCCGTCGGCGGGGGTGGCGGCGAGGTCGGGCAGCTCCAACGCCGGGGGCTGGGGTTCCAGTGCCTCCACGATGGGTTCCAGCGCTGCGCAGAGGGTCAGGCCCTGCCCCTTTGGCCAGCTCATCCACAGCCCCTTGGACGGGGCGGTGAGGGCCTTGTAAAAGCAGACCTGCTCCCGCACCACGCGGTTTTCAAAGCAGTCCGGCAGGTCGATCTGCTGGGCCATCAGGGCGTCGCGGTCGGCGTGGGTCAGCAGCCCCGCCTCGCTGGGGGCCGTGGGGAACTCGCCCTCGGCCAGCCCCAGCACGAAAACGTGATCGGGCGCGTCCAGCCGCATCTTGCCCGCGCTGGCCAGCACCACGGCGTCCAGCGTCTGCGGAATGTGGCCGAGGTCCGACGAGCGGAGCAGCAGCCCGAACAGATCCTCGTACTCGCCCACGGTCACGGTCTGTTCGCCCAGCAGCTGCGCCATCTGGTCCAGAAGTCCCATGACCACGTTCCACTCGCGGGCGGCTTCCTCCGCCGCCGGGATGCCCCGCTCGGCGCGGATGGCCTCCACCTGTGCGGCTTGCTGCTCCTCCGCGCCCAGCTCCTTCAGGCAGAAATAGACCGCCCGGCTGATGGCCTCGGCGTTGGCGTTCCGCACCTTGCTCCGCAGCGCGTCGGTGGCGCTCACCAGCAGGGCGCGGGCCTTTTCCGCCATGGCCAGATCTGCATTGTCCTCCTCGGTGGGGGTGATGTCGCCGAAACCTTTCGGGTTGTTCTGAAATTCCGCCCGCCATGCCGCCGCATTCGGCGACCATGTATAGGCATAATTTTCCAGTGCGCAGACCTCTTCCTCGGTCAGGGCGCAAAGACCCGTTTTGGCGAGGGTGGTCAGATGTTCGGTCAAGTCGGCCCCGCGGGCCAGCGCCAGCAGCGCCTTGACCGCCGTGGCCGGGGCGCTGAACTCCGGGGTGGTGGGCTCGTCGCAGTAGAGCGGGATGTCCGCCATCCGGAACTCGTACCGCACCGCCGCGCGGTATTTTGCGATGTCGCGGCAGACCACCGCGATCTTCCCACAGCGGACACCCTGCCGCATCAGGCGGCGGATGGCCCCGGCGGCGGCGCGGGCTTCTTCCTCCCGGCTGGGGGCGGCAAAGAGCCGCACTTCGTCCGCCGGGGCATCCAACGGCGGGCAGACCCCTGTTTCCAGCAGCTCCGTCACCGCCGCAAGGCCGGGGGCGGCGGCATGGCGCAGATCCCGCCGCAGCAGTTCGGGGGCGGCCACCTCGGCCCCATTTTTCCGGGCCAGTTGGCGGAGCTGCACCGCCACCTGCTTTGCGCCGGAGAAAAGGCTCACGTCACCGGGGAGGAGGGGCGCGCCGTCGTCGCAGAGGGCCACGGTCACGCAGGGCAGCGCGGCCAGCATGGCCCCCAGCAGCCGCTTTTTGGGCGCGTTGAAGGTATCGAACTCGTCGATGAACACTTCCCGCCCCCGCAGAAATCCCGGCACCTCTCCCCCCGCCAGTGCCTCTTCGAGCCGGGCACCGGCCAGCTCCAGCCGGTCGGCGGGGTCCATGCCGCTGCGGAACAGCAGCGTCTCGTAGCCTTGAAAGATCAGCGCCAGTTCGCTCAGCTTCCCGCTCTCGGCCCCGCAGCTCTTGGCCAGCTCCGCCAGCCGGGTGCCGGACAGGCCCGCGCTCTTCAGCTCGTCGATGGTCTCGGCCGCCATCTGGCAGAAAGCCGCACTCCGGCGGTGGCGGTAGTAATAGCGGACATTGTCCTGCAATTCTTCCAGTGCGCGGCGCACCAGCACGGCCCGCCCCGCGTCGGAGAGGGTCTGCACGGCGCTGCCGCCCTCGGCGGACAAAATCTTCTCGGCAAGGCTCGTGAAGGAAAAGCTCTCCACCATGCCGGACAGCGCATCCCCCAATTCGCGGTAGATGCGCCCCTCGGTGGAGGACGTGAACTGCTCCGGCACCAGCAGGATGCTCTTTTGCCCCGCCTCGGCGCGGGTGCGGATGCGGTGATACAGCAGCGTCGTCTTGCCGCTGCCGGAACCGCCTAGGATCAATTTTAACATAACGGCATCTCCTCGGTCAGCGGCCTCGCCCTCTCAGTCACGCTTCGCGTGCCAGCTCCCCCAAAGTGGGAGCTTTTGACAGATCGGTTCACTCCTGCTGACTGCTTGGGTCTGCGCTTGCGTAAAAGCGCGGGCCCTGCGTTCATTGGTAGCCTTTATTGTACCACAAAATTGCAAGAACATCTATTCTGTGTTACACTAAGCAAAGATGCAAACAGAAAGGGGATCCCCATGAAAATACTCGCTGTCGATTACGGGGACAGCCGCACCGGCCTTGCCACCTGTGATGTCACCGAATTTCTGACCACCGCCATCACGCCCCAGATCACGGAAAAAGGCCGCCCGAAAGTGGCGGCCAAGGTCTGCGAAACAGCAAAAAATATTCAGGCAGAGCTCATCGTCATCGGTCTGCCGCTGAACATGGACGGCACCGAGGGCGAGCGGGCCCAGAAGAGCCGAAAGCTGGCAAAGACGATCCAGATCTGGAGCGGGCTGCCCGTCCGGATGTGGGACGAGCGCCAGTCCACCTGCGAAGCCGCCGACATCCTCTCCGAGGCCGGCACCTTCGGCACCAAGCGGAAAGAGATCTTGGATTCCGTCAGCGCCACGGTCATCTTAGAGGATTACCTTGCATGGCGCAAAGAGCACCCCGGCGAGATCTGAGCAGCAAAAAGGCTCCCACTGCCGCGGGAGCCTTTTGCGTTTTCTTTTTTACGGATATGTCTCAATGCTGACGCTGTGGATGGTGATGGCCTCGGCGGGCTTCTGGTTCTCGTCCACAGCGGTCTGAGCGATGGCGTCCACCACGTCCATGCCCTCATACACCTGCCCGAACACGGTGTCGGTGTAGTCGAGGTAAGGGGCGCCGCCCGCCGTCTGGTAGGCGGCCACGACTTCGGCGCGGTAACCGGCGGCGTTCATCTGGTCCACCAGCTCCTGCGTGACGGAGGCCGAGCCGGGCAGCGTTTCCATCACATAGAAGACGCTGGCACACTGGCCGGAAGGGTCCGTGGCGGCACAGAGTGCACCGGAATAGTGGTGCAGCTTGTCGGTGGCTTCCACTGGGTAGCGGCTGCCGTTCCAGATGGTCGCGCCCCTGCCGTCGGCCCCCTGCCCGGCTTCGACGAGGAACTCGTTCTCGACGCGGGAGACGGTCAGGCCGTTGTAGTAGCCCGCCTGTACGAGGCCGAGGAAGTTATCGCATGCCTGCGGAGCCAGCGTCGGGAAGAGCAGCGCCTTGAACACGCCCGCCGAAGTATCGAACACGGCCACCGTGTCCCCCGCCGCCGGGTGGGCGAACTGGGTTTCGGCAGATTCCACCGCCGGGCGGGAGATGGTCTTCGTGCCCGACGCGCTGCCGCTGAGCTTTTCCTTCAGCGAGCAGCCCGTCAGCGCAAGGCAGCTCAGGAGCGCCAGCACCGCCAGCGCCTTTTTATAAAAACGATTCATAACTCTGACCTCTCGGTGAATAGGATGGGAATATACACAGAGTTTAGTATATCATATTTCCCCGGCGGAATCGAGAGGAAAATGGGTGAAAATTTGCCAGTAGATTTCTGTGCGAAAAACATCTTGACGAGCGGGCAAAAAAACGCTACACTATAAGCACAGCCGGGGGCTGCGGGAGCGCAGAGCTTCCCCCGCTATGGATCACTTTTATTTTCTTTTACAGGAGAACGTATCTTATGGCAGAAGAGATCAAGAACCCGAACGCCGAAGAGGAGTATCAGCCCGACCTGATGACCCTTGAGGACGAGGACGGCAACGAAGTCACTTTTGAGGTGATCGACGCGCTGGACCATAAGGGCGTGCACTATATGGCCGTCGTGGAATACGCCGAGGACGAAGAAGACGTCAACGAGGATGCACAGCTCGTCATCCTGAGCGTCGGCGAGGACAGCGAGGGCGAATATCTGGATGTCGTGGAAGACGACGAGACCCTGCTGGAAGTGAGCAAGCTGTTCGAAAAGCGGCTCAGCGACCAGTTCGAGATCGAGTAAATTTTCCAGACGATTGACCCGTGCAAGACTTCCTGCCCGGCTCGAATTGTTGCGGTTTATATGATCCTACTAATCATTCAACGGGAGCCCGGCGTTCGCCGGCGGATTGCAGACCTCCCCGCTGTGGGTTCGACCCCAGAGGCTCGATGAGGAAGCGCGAATCCGGAGACAGGGCACCCACCTGTCCGTAAGGGTAGGTTTGATTGCCGCAGACGACCGGGCGGGATCTTTTTATAGGGACTCATCCACCACTGTCCTCTGCCAAGAGGAACGTGTGTGGATTTTTTTATATCTGAAAGGATGTGCATTGCGGCATGAAGTCTGAGCATCTGGTGGGGACGAGCATCCCCCGCTTTACCTACGACACCCCCACGGTGCCGGAAAACGATTTTTACGGGCTCTGTGAGGGCGGACGGCCGCTGTGCATGATCTTCCTGCCGGGGTTCGATCATCCCGTGAGCCGCGAGTACATCACCCGCTATCTGAAGACCCTGCCCTCCCTGAAAGGGGCGCGGCTGGCCTGTGTGGTGCGGTCCAGCGCTCAGGCCGTGGCCGCCGCCACCCGTGGATCGGATTTTCCCTTCCCCGTCATCTGCGACGGGCCGGGCGTGCTCTACGGCTACCTCGGCGTCGAGCAGACCCGCGGTCTGCTGAGCTGGAGCTTTGCGGCTCAAAAAATTTACAAGGCCGCCAAGGACGCGGGCTACCATTACGACAAAGCCGCCCCGCAGATCCTGCCCCTGACGCTGGTGGTGGGCCACAAGGGCAAGATCTTGTTCACCCACTCCGGCCGCAGCCAGACCGACCTGCCGGAGGACTGCGCCGCCATCGCCGAGATTGTCAAGGCCGTGGAAGCAGCCACCGTACAGGCCCACGCCGATGCGAACCCCCACTGCTCGGACGAGACCCTCACCCTGCCCGACCTCATGGGCTGGGACGACTGATGAATAACCCCCTTTCCCTTGGGCAAAACTACCCAAAAGAAAGGGGGTCTTTTTGTGCAGACCTTTTATAAAGTATGCCTGATCCTGATGATCATCGGCGGCATCAACTGGGGGCTGGTCGGCTTGTTCCAGTTTGATTTTGTCGGCTGGCTGCTGGGCGGCAGCAGTTCCATCTGGTCCCGCATCGTATTTACAGTCGTCGGCATTGCCGCTGTCTGCGGCATTCCGGGCCTGTTTGCAGACGAAGAGACATAAATAAAAAAGCTGCTGCATCACTCCTTCCGTCATCGCTTACGCGATGCCACCTCCCTCTGAGAGGGAGGCTTTCACAGCTTACCGTTACGCCAAGGCTCCCTCCGAGAGGGAGCTGGCACGGCAAAGCCGTGACTGAGGGAGTTGGCAGCAGCTTTTTTATTGTATTATAAGATTCACTTCGGGGCTGCGACCCGTGCGCCGCCCTTGTCGGGCTGGGCCACATAGACCTGCGGCCAGCGGGTTTTCAGAGCCTCGGCGGCTTTGCGGGCGTCGGCTTCCTGCTCGAAAATGCCGAACACCGCCGCGCCGCTGCCGGTCATCAGGGCCGTCACCGCCCCGTGCCGGCGCAGCGCCGCTTTGATGGCCTCGTTATCCTTGGCACCGCTGCACTCTTCCAGCGCGTTGCCCGCAGCGGCGCAGACCCCGGCCAAATCCTCGGCGCGGATGGCGGCTTCCTGCGCTTCGCAGTCGGGGTGATGGCTGCTGCCGACCTTGTCATAAGCCGCAAAGGCTTCCGGGGTGGAAACACCGTAGTCCGGCATGACCACCGTGAACCAGCAGTCCGGGCAGGGCGGCAGGGCTTTCATCACATCGCCCACGCCCTGCACCCGGCAGGTGCCGCCCATCAGGGCAAAGGGCACATCCGCGCCCACCTTGGCCCCCAGCGCGCAGAGCTCGCTCATGGAAAGGCGTGCCCCGTACAGCGCATTCAGACCCACGAGGACGGCTGCGGCGTCCGCGCTGCCGCCCGCCATCCCGGCCCGCACCGGGATGTTCTTATACACGGTGATATCCACGCCCGCCAGCAGCCCGGTGTACCGGAAAAAGGCGATGGCTGCCTTGATGGCGGTGTTGCTGTCGTTGGCGGCCACGGGGCTGCCGGGCAGGGTCAGGTTCAGGCCGTTGCTGCGGGTCAGCACGACCTTTTCATACAGCGTGATGGCCTGCATGGTCATATCCAGATCATGATAGCCGTTGGGCAGAGTGCCCACCACGTCCAGTGCAAGGTTCAGCTTGGCCGGGGCCAGAACCGTCACACGATTCAACTTTGCCATTTCAAACTCCTTCTCATCCGTTCGTGCGGATGCCGTTGTCCCACAAAAAGGCACGGATGCGCTTCATCGCCTCGGTCAGATGCTCCACCGAGTAGGCGTAGGACACCCGGCAGTACCCCTCGCCGGAGGCACCGAAGGCGTCGCCGGGCACGAGGGCCACATGCTTCTGCTCCAAGAGCTTGGTGCAGAACTCCTGACTCGTCATGCCGGTGGACTTGATGCAGGGGAAGGCATAGAACGCGCCCCGCGGCTCGAAGCAGGTCAGCCCCATCTCGTTGAAGGTACGCACCACCAGACGGCGGCGCATGTTGTACTCGTCCCGCATCCGGTCGATCTCGCCGTCGCAGTCCCGCAAGGCGGTGATGGCGGCGTACTGGCTGGTGGTGGGGGCGCTCATGATGGCGCTCTGGTGGATCTTCGTCATGATCTTGATGATGGGGGCCGGGCCGCATGCGTAGCCCAAGCGCCAGCCGGTCATGGCGTAGCTCTTGGAGAAGCCGTTGACCACCACGGTCCGCTCGGCCATGCCGGGCAGGGTCGCGATGGAAACATGGGGCCGCAGCCCGTAGTTCAGCTCCGCATAAATTTCATCCGACAGCACGAGGACGTTTGTGTCCCGCAGCACTTCGGCAATGGCCTCAAGATCCTCTTTCTCCATCACCGCGCCGGTGGGGTTGTTGGGGAAGGGCATGATGAGGAGCTTGGTCTTGGGGGTGATGGCCGCTTTCAGCGCCTCCGGGCGGAGACGGAACTCGTCCTCCTGTCGGCAGGGCACATGGACCGGCACACCGCCGGACAGGGTGGTGATGGGCTCGTAGCAGACGAAACACGGCTCCGGGATGATAACCTCATCCCCCGGCTGCACGATGGTGCGGATGCACATATCAATGGCTTCGCTGCCGCCCACGGTGACCAGCACCTGCGTCAGCGGATCGTAATGGAGGTTCATCCGCCGCTCCAGATAGCGGCAGATCTCGGCGCGCAGCTCCTTCAGGCCCGCGTTGGCGGTGTAGCGGGTGCGGCCGTGCTCCAAGCTCTCGATGCCCGCTTCCCGGACAGCCCACGGCGTTTTGAAATCCGGCTCGCCGACGCCGAGGCTGATGCACTCCGGCATGTCGGCGGCGAGGTCGAAGAATTTGCGGATGCCGGAGGGGCGCATGGCCTTGGCGGCAGGCGCGATCAGTTTATCGTAGTCCATCACAGCACGGTGCACTCTCTTTCATCAATTTCGTCGTCCTGATAGAAGCGGCCCTCTTTTTTGTAAGTACGCAGGACAAAATGGGTAGCCGTGGACAGCACGTCGTCCAGCGGGGACAGGCGCTTGGCCACGAACAGCGCGATCTCTTGGAAGGTCTGGCCCTTGATGACCAGCTGCAGATCGTAGCCGCCGCTCATCAGCAGCACGCTCTCCACCTCGTCGAAGGCGGCAATGGTAGCCGCGATCTCGTCGAAGCCGCGGCTCTTCTTGGGGCTGACGTTCAGCTCGATGACAGCCTCCACCCGGTTCACCCCGGCCTTTTCCCAGTCCACAAGGGTCTTGTACCCCTTGATGATGCCCTGTGCGCGGGCAAGGTCGATCATTGCCGCCACCTCGGCGGGGGATTTATTCAGCATCGTGGCAATGTCCTCGATCGGCAGCCGCGCGTTATCTTCCAGAAGTTTCAAAAGCTGTTCCATCGTCGTTACTCCTTTATCTCCGGCTCGCGGGCATCCCGCGCCGATTGTTATTTTTAAGTATAGCACAACTGCGGCGCGTTTGCATCTTGTTTTTTAGATAGACCGTCTTTTCGCCCTGTCTCCTGCTCTTTTTTCTAAAAAGTGTGTTCAAAAATCGGTAAATCTGCTATACTGGAAGAGACGTACTCCCCCAGTCGCCTCCCGGCGACAGGGGCTGTTGCACAACTCCCTCAGTCACGGCTTTGCCGTGCCAGCTCCCTCTCGGAGGGAGCCTTGGCGTAACGGTGAACTGTGAAAGCCTCCCTCATTGAGGGAGGTAGCATCGCGTCAGCGATGACGGAAGGAGTTATTTGCAACATCAGCCTCCCTCTTTGAGGGAGGTGGCATCGCGCAAGCGATGACGGAGGGAGTTTTCACATTGAGTTAACGGGGGTAAGGAATATGAAAGCATTCATCACAGTCATCGGCCACGACACCGTCGGCGTCGTCGCAAAAGTCGCCGCCTTGTGCAGCGAGCTGAACATCAACATTGAAGACGTGACCCAGAGCATCCTGCAGGGCATGTTCGCCATGATCATGCTGGTGGACATCACCCATTGCAGCGTCAGCCACGAGGAGCTGCACAAGCGTACAGACGCCCTTGCCAAGGAGATGGGGATGCAGATCAATGTCACCCGTCAGGAAGTTTTTGACGCGATGCACACGATCTAAAACGATAGCCTAACATGAAAGAGGGGTACTTTCCAAATGAGTATGATGAATACCGGCGACATCCTCGAAACCATCGAGATGTTCACGCAGGACAACTTGGATGTGCGCACCGTGACCATGGGCATCAGCCTGTTGGACTGCATCGACCCGGACCCGAAAAAGGCCTGTGAGAAGGTCTACAACAAGATCACCACCAAGGCGGCGAATCTGGTGCCCGCCGTGGAGCATATCAGCGCCGAGTACGGCATCCCCATCATCAACAAGCGCATCAGCGTAACGCCCATCGCCATGCTGCTGGGTGCTTGCCCGGAGGCTGACCCCGTTGATTTTGCCAAGGCGCTGGACGCTGCGGGCAAAAAGGTCGGCGTCAACTTCGTGGGCGGCTACACGGCCCTCGTGCACAAGGGCTTCTCGGCGGGTGACCGGCGGCTCATCGAGTCCATCCCCCGCGCACTGGCTCAGACGGATATCGTCTGCAGCTCGGTGAACATCGGTGCCACCAAGGCGGGCCTGAACATGGACGCCATCAAGCTGATGGGCGAGGCCGTCAAAAAGGCCAGCGAGCTGACCGCCGACCGCCAGTGCATCGGCGCGGCAAAGCTGGTGGTCTTCTGCAACGCGCCGGAGGATAATCCCTTTATGGCCGGTGCGTTCCACGGCCCCGGCGAACCCGACTGCGAGATCCACGTGGGCGTTTCCGGCCCCGGCGCCGTCCGCGCCGCGCTGGCAAAGCTGCCCAAGGACGCCCCCATCGACGAGGTGGCCGAGCTGGTCAAGCGCACGGCTTTCAAGATCACCCGCGTAGGCCAGCTGGTCGCAAACCTCGCCTCCAAGGCACTGGGCGTGCCCGCTGGCATCATCGACCTGTCGCTGGCCCCCACCCCCGCCGTGGGCGACAGCGTGGCCAACATCCTCGAAGAGATGGGCCTTGAGACCTGCGGCTGCTGCGGCACCACCGCCTGTCTCGCCCTGCTGAACGACGCCGTCAAGAAGGGCGGCGTCATGGCCTCCAACCATGTGGGCGGCCTGTCCGGTGCCTTCATCCCCGTCAGCGAGGACGACGGCATGATCCACGCCGCCGAGTGCGGCTGCCTGACCATCGAGAAGCTCGAAGCCATGACCGCCGTCTGCTCGGTGGGCATCGATATGGTCATCATCCCCGGCGACACCACCCCCGCCGTCATCAGCGCCCTCATCGCGGACGAAGCCGCCATCGGCATGGTCAACAGCAAGACCACCGCCGTCCGCGTCATCCCTGCCATCGGCCGCAAAGCGGGCGAGATCCTCGACTTCGGCGGTCTGCTGGGCTACGGCCCCATCATGCCCGTCAACCAGCGCGACCCCTCCGTCTTCATCAACCGCGGCGGCCGTCTGCCCGCGCCGATGCAGTCGCTGAAGAACTGATCGCACGATCTTCATGATACAAAGCACACCCCTTCGCCAAGCTGTTGGCGAAGGGGTGTTGTTATAGGATCGATGGCCGACGCCGCCCTGTTCAAGTCCTCTTATCCGCACGAAAAAACACAGCACACAAAGTGTGCTGTGTTTTCAGTGCGGATAAGAGGACTTGAACCTCCACCGAGTTGCCCCGATTAGAACCTGAATCTAACGCGTCTGCCAATTCCGCCATATCCGCATATTTTATTTTTGTTCGTGAGCCGTGTCGCTCGGAACGATAGTAATTATACCATGGGATTCGGAAATGTCAAGCGGATTTTTCAAATTTTTCTGACAAAAATTCCGGGCAAATTTTTGCGCCAAAATGTGGACGATGGGGCGAAATTTTCGTCAGAATATGATACAATAAAAGCCAAGCTGTCCGGGGCTGAGTGTCCCACAGCGAAATACGATGGAATGAGGGAACCACACATGTTCAACTTTCTGATCTTTGTCCTCGGTGCAGCGCTCATGTTCGGCATGGGGCTGCGCAGTGTGCTTGCGCGGCGGAAGCTGTGCCAAAAGGGCGAAAAGGTCACCGCCCGCGTCGCCGGGACGGTGCAGGGCCGGGACGGCCAAGCTTACGTGCTGGAGTTCGAGACTGCCGGCGGCAGCCACCGACTCCACTATCCCAAAGCCTCCAAGGGCAAAGGCTTCGACACCGGGGCAGACGTTACCTTATATTATGACCCGGAGAACCTCGAAAAGATGTACGTCGAGGGCGACCGCGCGGTGCTGGGTGCCGAGGTGCTTTACTTCGTGCTGGCCGTCGTGCTGCTGCTTCTGATGGCGGGCTTTATGCGGTAAGGAGGGTCTGCGATGAAACTGGAACATTTTGGAATGGCTGAACCGGGCGACTGCCGGGTGGTCTTTTCGGCCAGTGCCGCCGAGCTGGAAGCAGCGGTACAGGCCGAACAGGCGGCCCCCGACGCCCCGGCAGACGAGGAAGAGCTGTTGACCAACGCTGTCAACCGGGCGATTCTGGAGGGCTTTTCGCCCCTGTTCGCGCAGTTGATGGAGGAACACCATCTCATCCCGGTGACCGATCCGGATTTTGAGCTGCTGGCCGTCAACCGGGCCGAGGGGTTCCGGGCGGGGGCGGAGTTTTTCTGTCTGCCGCCGCTGGAGCTGGGCCGGTACACCGGCTTTGTCCAGCCCATTCAGCCCCGGCCCATCCGGAAGCTGACGCTGGAATTGGAAATCAACCGCCACCACGGCGACGAGGACCGCGCCGCCGACGAGGCGGGCAAGCTTGCCCTGCGGCGGCGGGTGGCGCAGGAGATCTACAGGACCCGCTGCGCACAGGCCGAGACGCTGGCAGAGCGGGAGCTGATCTACCAGTTGGGCGGCGAGGTGAAAGGCACCCTGCCCAAGCAGCTGGTGGCGGGCAACTACTTCGCCGAGCAGCGGGAGTTCAACCTGCGGCTTCAGGCCAACAATGTCAACTTCGACCAATACTTAAAGGTGCGGAACCAGACGGTCGAGCAGTTCCGCGCCGAGCTCCACGCCGGGGCCGAGCAGAAGCTGCGGGGCCGTCTGGGGCTGCTGCTGGTGGCCGAAAAGGAACAGCTCTGGCCCACCGAGGCCGAGGTGGACGCGGCGCTGGCGGGCTGGAAGGGCGAACGCACCTTCCCCTCCAACGACCGGCGGAAACTGCGGCAGGGCATCGCCAGCCAGCGGGCTGCCGCCTTTGTCCGTGCCCATTCCACCCTGACCCCGCCCCCCGCGGAGCCGGAGATCATCGAGGCCGCAGAGTGATCGCTCCTCCGCTCCATCAGGTCCCAACAAACAAACAGACAAACAAAATGGGATGCTCGCAGCTTGCTGGGTATTCGTAAAACAGTTTTCGAGAAATGACACGGCAACTGCCTGTCAGGATTGGTTACGAGTACCCGGCTAGGCCGAGGAATCATCAAGTCCCATGTCCGCACCGTCAAGGTGTTGGGTATGGGGCTTTTTGCATTTCAGGAACGTGTACATCTCTGGAAAGGTGTAACACACTAGACTTTGTACCAAAGTCGTGTGCCAAGGGTGCTGCGCCCCTTTGGAATCCCTGCTTACATCGCCTGTGGGCGATGTAGATTCGCCGCACAGAAAGCTCTCACAAAAGGCACACCCGGCTGTCTGCGGCGAGGAGAAGGCACTTCTGCGGAAGTGTAATAACTCACTATGACACTTTCATCCCTGTGGTCTGCAAAGTGTAGTGGGCTCTCCGAGGGGGAAACGGCTATATAGGGTGCGCTTCGGGCAAATCGCTGCGTACGTGCGTACCAATCTCTCGTACGCACGTACGCAGTAAAACGGCTAAAATCTCCTATATAGGGGTGTTCTTCTGGAAATCAATATGATATACTCAACTTAACCAACCATCAACTAATAGGAGGCGGTAATATTATGGGAAAAACTTTTGTGTGTAGCTTATGCCGTAATGGAATCATTGGCGGTGGTTTGTACATTGATGAACAGAGCATTACATATTCAACTCAAAAGCTCACAGTCAGTCCACTGTATCGCAACCTTGTATTGCCCATGAACGAGATAAGGGAGCTTTCATGGAGTCAGATGGTCGTTCCTGTTGCAGCAATTTCCATGAAAGATGGAGAATGTTATAAATTTATCATATATAACAAATCAGGATTTGAAAAGGCATATAAGCAATATAGCAACCACCAAGAATGAAATCACCTAGCAGGGTTTGGGGCAGGCACGCCCCAACAAGAAGCTGTCCCAAAAGGGCAAGAATTTTCAAGAATTGAAAATTTGTGGCCACGGGACGATTCTTGCTCTCACGAAAACCCATACTTTTTGAAAATCCGCTTTTCGCAGCCAAAGGAGGATGCACCATGAAAAAAGAGATCGAAGCCTTCGTCAACGCAGCCAACGAGCAGGAGTTGGAAGCCGCATGGAATAACCTCTCGGCAGAGGAACAGCGAGTTTTCGAGCAGCTCATGGAGGAAGAACCACCCGAAGATGCACTGGCATTTTTCGCACAGCTGTATGATGATGCCCCGAAAGAGCAGACCAGCGAGACTGTGAACATCTCCGAAAATGAAATCTATTTCAAGCGGAAGCCCTTGACCGAAGAGCAGAAGAAACACAGCTCTTATGTGGACGAGAACGGCAACCTCCATGTCAAGAACCTGTCCGCTTTCTGGATTCCAGAACTGACCACCACGGAGAAAGTCGGTCACACCACCTACACCGTGACCGGCAGCTATGAGGGCAAGGAGTCCTTTTTGAAGAAGCTGGAGCGCATTGTTGCCAAGAACGCCCAGCAAAAATTTGAAGATGAGGGTGCAGACGAATGACAACTGCGTCCAATTCTGCTATACTTGACCCGGTAACCAATCCTGTACCGACAGTTGCTCCACAGAGTAAGGAGGACACAACAATGTCTGGAGCAACGAATAAAATCACCGCACTTTACTGCCGACTGTCGCAAGAGGACGCACGGCTCGGCGAAAGCCTTTCTATCGAGAACCAGAAGGATATCCTTTTGGACTACGCTAAAAAGAACCACTTCTCGAACCCGGTGTTCTTTGTTGATGATGGCTATTCTGGCACGAACTATGACCGCCCCGGCTTTCAGAGTATGCTGGTCGAGATCGAAGCAGGGCGTGTAGGAATCGTTATCACAAAAGACCTGTCCCGACTGGGGCGCAACTCTGCCTTGACGGGTCTGTACACAAACTTCACCTTTCCCCAGTATGGCGTTCGCTACATTGCCATTAACGACAATTACGACACCATTGACCCGAACAGCGTAAACAACGATTTTGCGGGCATTAAGAACTGGTTCAACGAGTTTTACGCCCGCGATACCAGCCGCAAGATTCGGGCTGTCCAGAAGGCCAAGGGAGAGCGTGGAGTACCGCTGACGGTCAATGTCCCCTACGGCTATGTGAAAGACCCGGAGAACCCGAAGCATTGGCTTGTTGACCCGGAAGCGGCTGCGATTGTGAAGCGCATCTTCTCCATGTGCATGGAGGGACGTGGGCCGACCCAAATTGCGAACCAACTGTGGGCAGATAAAGTTCTGACTCCTACCGCCTACAAGTTGAGCCATGGCCGGAGTACAAACGCACCTGCCCCGGAAGACCCTTACCGCTGGGATAAAAGAGCAGTAAGTTTGATTCTGGAACGCCGGGAGTACACTGGCTGCACAGTCAACTTCAAGACCTATACTAACTCTATCTGGGATAAAAAGAGACATCTGAATCCTGTGGAAAATCAGGCTATCTTCCTAGATACACATGAGCGCATTATTGACGATGATGTGTTTGAAAAGGTTCAGGAGATTCGTAACCAGCGTCACCGCATGACCCGGACAGGCAAGAGCAGCATTTTCTCCGGTATGGTCTACTGCGCTGACTGCGGTTCTAAGATGCAATATGGTTCGTCCAACAACAGGGACTTCAGTCAAGACTTCTTTGATTGCTCTCTGCACAAGAAGAACGGGAGCAAGTGCAAGGGACACTTCATCCGGGTAAAGGTTCTGGAAGGACGTGTACTGAGTCATGTTCAGCGGGTGACGGACTACATTCTCCGTCATGAAGACTACTTCCGCAAGGTCATGGAGGAGCAGCTTCGGGTGGAAAGCACCGAAAAGCTGACCGTCCTAAAGAAGCAGCTTGCCCGGAATGAGAAGCGGATTGCAGACCTCAAACGGCTGTTCATGAAAATCTACGAGGATAACGCCAGCGGAAAGCTGAGCGATGAACGCTTTGACATGATGAGCCAAAGCTACGATGCCGAACAGAAGCATCTGGAAGAGGAAGCCTTCTCTATCCAGCAGGAAATCGAAGTACAGGAACAGCAGATCGAGAATATTGAGAAGTTCGTCCAGAAAGCGCACAAGTACGTTCATATTGAAGAACTCACCCCTTATGCTCTCCGTGAACTGGTGTCGGCCATCTATGTGGATGCCCCGGATAAGTCCAGCGGAAAGCGGGTGCAGCACATCCATATTAAGTATGATGGGCTGGGGTATATCCCTCTGGATGAACTGGAAGCAAAAGAAAAGGCGTGACCGAAGTCACGCCAAATCTGCCCCATTGCGGGAACTTTTGCAAATACTGTTTTATGGGAACCCTGCTCTTGCGAACATCCCATTTTGTTTGCGTTTGGCTCAGGTCTCCACGCCCTCGAACTGGCTGTTGTAGAGCTTGGCGTAGAAGCCGCCCTGCGCCAGCAGTTCGTCGTGATCGCCCTGCTCGACGATGCGGCCGTCCTTCATAACGAGGATGACGTCGGCCTCGCGGATGGTGGACAGGCGGTGGGCCACGATGAAGCTCGTGCGGCCCTGCATCATCCGGGCAAAGGCCGCTTGGATGCGCACTTCCGTGCGGGTATCGATGGAGGAAGTTGCCTCGTCCAAGATCAGCATCGGGGGCAGACAGAGCATGACGCGGGCAATGCAGAGCAGCTGCTTCTGGCCCTGACTGATGTTGCCGCCGTCCTCAGCAATGACCGTGTCGTAGCCGTTGGGCAGACGGCGGATGAAGCTGTCGGCATGGGCTGCCTTGGCCGCTGCAAGGATCTCCTCGTCGGTGGCGTCCGGCTTGCCGTAGGCGATGTTCTCGCGGACGGTGCCGGCCCGCAGCCATGTCTCCTGCAGCACCATGCCGTAGCTGCCCCGCAGCGAAGCGCGGGTAACGTTCCGGATGTCCTCACCCGCCACTTCGATGGAGCCGCCGTTGACATCATAGAACCGCATGAGCAGGTTGATGAGGGTGGTCTTGCCGCAGCCGGTGGGGCCGACGATGGCGATGCGCTGGCCGGGCTTGACGTCCAGATCCAGCCCCTCGATGAGGGGGCGGTCCGGCAAGTAGCGGAAGGAGACATCCTTCAGCTCCACATGGCCGTCCGTCTGCAGCGCCTTGGCGTTCTCGGCTTCGGAGATCTGGTCCTCGGCGTCCAGCAGCTCAAAGACGCGGGCCGCACAGGCCAGTGCGTTCTGCAGCTCGGTGACGACACCGGAGATCTCGTTGAAGGGCTTGGTGTACTGGTTGGCGTAGTTGAGGAAGATGCTCAACTGGCCGATGGTGATGCCGCCCGCCACAGCATAGACAGCGCCCACGAGGCCAACGCCCGCGTAGACGATGTTGTTGACGAAGCGGGTGGCGGGGTTGGTCATGCTGGAGAAGAAGATGGCTTTCAGGCTCACGTCCTGCAGCCGTCCGTTCACCTCGTCAAAGGCGTCGAGGCTCTCGGCTTCGTGGCCGAAGGCCTGAACGACCTTCTGGCCTTCGATCATCTCGTTGACCAGCGCGGTCTGCTCGCCGCGCACGGAGCTCTGCCCCTGAAAATACTTGTAGCTGCGCTTGGCAAGGAAGCTGGCCACCACAAGGCTCAGCGGAGTGATGCAGACCACCACCAAGGTGATGGGCACATTCTCTTTCAGCATGAACAGCAGGGTGCCGAAAATGGTCAGCAGACCGGAGAACATCTGGGTGAAGCCCATCAGCAGACCGTCCGCGAAGGTGTCCACATCGGCGACCATCCGGCTGACGATGTCGCCGGAGGGGTGGCTGTCGAGGTAGGAGAGCGGCAGGGTCTGGATCTTGCGCAGCGCGGCGTTGCGCAGGTCGCGGCTGACGGAGAAGGTGATGCGGTTGTTGCAGACACTGAGCAGCCACTGCGCAAAGGCGGCGATGACGGCCACCACGACGATCTGCACAACGATGCGCATCACACCGGCAAAATCGACGGTGCCCTTGCCCAGCATCAGGTCAATGGCGCTGCCGCAGAGGATGGGGATATACAACTGGGCCGCCACGCTGACGGCAGCCACGATCAGGCTGCACACCACGAAAAAGCTATAGGGGCGGATCTTTTCAAGGACCCGGCGGAGCGTTGCCTTGCGCTGTTCGGGGGTCAGCCTGCTTTTCGCTTTTGCACTCATTTCTGCGCATCCCCTTTCTTGAACTGGCTGGCGTAGATCTCTTCGTAGACCGGGCAGCTTGCCAGCAGCTCGGCGTGCTTGCCGAGGCCCACGAGCTTGCCGTCGTCCAGCACGAGGATCTGGTCGGCGTGCTGGAGGCTGGCGGCGCGCTGGCTGACGATGAAGACGGTCAGGCTGCCGGGCAGCGCGGCCAGCGCCTTGCGCAGGGCCGCATCGGTGGCGTAGTCCAGCGCGCTGGCGCTGTCGTCGAGGATCAGGATATCGGGCTTGCCCACCAGTGCGCGGGCAATGGTCAGGCGCTGCTTCTGGCCGCCGGACAGGTTCCGGCCGCCCTGCTCCACCGGCTCGTCAAGGCCGAGGGGCTTCGCTTTGACGAATTCTGCGGCCTGAGCCGTTTCCAGCGCGGCCCACAGGTCGGCGTCGGAGGCGTTCTTGCTGCCCCAGAGCAGGTTCGAGCGGATGGTGCCGCCGAAGAGCTGGGCCTTCTGCATGACGACGTTCACTCTGCCGCGCAGAGTCTCGCGGGGGTAATCTTTGACCGGGCGGCCGAGGATCTCGACGGTGCCCTCGGTGGCGTCATAGAAGCGGGGGATCAGGCTGATGAGGCTGGATTTGCCGCTGCCCGTGCCGCCGATGACGCCGATGGTCTGGCCGCGCTTGGCGGTGAAGCTGATGTCGGAGAGGCTGGGTGCACCGGCCCCGGCGTAGGTCAGGCTGACATGGTCGAAACGAACGGCGTCGTCTGCCTTGTCGGCGTCCACGGCGCTCTGGAGCTGGGTGGGGAACTCCATGCCCGGCTCGGTGTCCAGCACAGCCTGAACGCGGCTGGCACAGGCCAGCGCCTTGCTCACCTGAACGATGAGGTTGGCCAGCTTGACCAGCTCCACGAGGATCTGGTTCATGTAGTTGACCAGCGCGATGACATCGCCGGAGGCCATGCCGCCGATGTTGATCTCGATGCTGCCCACATAGAGCAGCGCCACGATGGCGAGGTTGATGATCACATAGGTCAGCGGACTCATCAGGGAGGAGATATGGCCCACATGGAGCTGCATCTTGGTCAGCAGATCGTTGGCCGACTCAAAGCGGTCGATCTCGCTCTTCTCCTTATCGAAAGCGCGGACGACGCGCACGCCGGTCAGGTTCTCGCGGGTCAGGCCCAGCACCCGGTCCAGCCGGGTCTGGGCGGTCTTATACAGCGGATTTGTGATGACCATGACGCCGAAGACCACGATGCTCAGCAGCGGGATGGCGACCACGAAGATCCATGCGGCCCGCACATTGACGGTGAACGCCATGATCATGGCACCGAACACCACGAAGGGGCTGCGCAGGAACAGGCGGAGGAAGAGGTTCAGGCCGCTCTGTACCTGATTGATATCGCTGGTCATGCGGGTGATGAGGGTGCTGGTGCCGAGGGTATCCATCTCGGTGAAGCCAAGCTTCTGGATATGCTCGAACAGGCTGTGGCGCAGCGAGGTGGAGTAGCCCACCGCCGCCTTGGCCGAGAAGTACTGGGCCGTCAGGCTGCACGCCAGACCGACCATCGCCAACAGCAGGAGGATGCCGCACCGCACAAGGATATAATGCAGGTCGTGTGCCGCAATGCCGACGTTGACGATGTCTGCCATGACCAGAGGAACAAACAGGTCGAACGTGGCTTCCAGCATCTTGAACAGCGGCGCAAGCACGGCCTCGCGCCTATAGCCGTTCAAATGGGTAAGCATTTTGTTCAAGGCGAAAATCTCCTTTTCCATTATAACAGGTATAAACTTTCTAACAGCTTATTATAGCGCAGTTGGGCTTAGAAAGCTATTGTTTTGGCAAAATATTGCAACTGCATGGGCCGCATCTCCGGGATCACTCCGCCCATTGTGAAAATTGGGAAATCCTGCTATAATAATCTATTATGACGAAAAAGATATGACGAAAAAGAAGGGTGAAGCAGATGGCATATGAGAAAGGCGCACGGCGGTTCCGCCCGGTGGGAAGCCGGAAGAAAAAGACCGCCCCGAAATACGGTCCCACCGGCACCGGCTGCCCGGTGGTGGAAGAGGCTGTGGCGCGGCTCTACCGCGACCAGAGCGAGGCGCATTTCTGGGACCTGATGAACGCCCTGAACTATGCGCTGGAGCTGAAAACACGGGTGCTGGTGCCGCTGGATGCCGCCACCGACCCCCAGAGCGGTGCGGCCCCGTGGGCATCGCTCCCCATCCCGGAGGAAAAGGCGGAAGACCTGCCCCCGTGGCTTCTCCACACCCGGCGGGAGCGCACCTACCTGCCGCTGTTCACCTCGGTGAAGACGGCGGAGGCCGAGCGCACCACTGCCACCCGCCCCATGGCCGAGCGCGGAATGCGGGAAGCCATGGCATACGCCCTGAACACCGAAGGGCTGGACGGCGTGGTCATCGACCCGTGGACGAATTCCGCCACGCTGGACAATTCCATCCTGAAGGGGCTGCTCCGCGCCGCGCGGGGGGACCTCGACGCCCCCGGCGCAGATGAGCTGGACTGCGGCTACGAGGCTGCCTGCCACGGCTGGTGGGATGAGGCCGTTCACTATTACAAGCGTGCCGCCGATGAGGGCAACACCGAGGCGCTGGCTCTGCTGGCGGACTGCATCTATCAGGGCCGCGGCATCCGCCGCAGCAAGACGGAGGCCCGCAAGCTCTGGAAAAAGGCGGCCGCTGCCGGGGAGGTTCAGGCCATGATCGCCCTCGGCGACGATGCACTGGCCTCCGACAAGGAGCTGGCTGTGGCCCTGCAATACTACCGCCGTGCCCAGAGTGCGGGCCGCGGCACGCCGGATGTAGCCTATACGCCCCAGATCCGTCTCCGCATCGCCCAGACCGAGACCCGCTTCGTCTCCCGGCGGAAAGCCCTCGCCGAACTGGCTGAGGCCGAACAGGGCTTCCGGGTCCAGCTGGAACAGGCAGCCCCGGACGCGCAGCTCTGGCTCGACGAGACCCAGAAACTCATCGAAGATCTGGTGGCCGAGGCAAATCAGCCCCGCTGATCGGGCAAAACACAGTTTCTTTACATTTGTTCTACGGAATCGTCATAGGAAACCGGTAAGATATTCTTGGAAAAAAATCACGCCGCAAGAAAAGAGGACAAAGCAGTATGAGCAAAGTGATCGGAATCGACCTTGGAACGACCAACTCCTGCGTGGCAGTGGTCGAGGGCGGCAAGCCCGTCGTCATCGCCAACGCAGAGGGCGAGCGCACCACCCCCAGCGTGGTGGCCTTTACCAAGGACGGCGAGCGTCTGGTGGGCGGCGCAGCCAAGCGCCAGCTTGCGACCAACTCCGGCCGCACCATCTCCAGCATCAAGCGCCACATGGGTTCCGATTACCGGGTCCGCATTGACGGCAAGGATCTGACCCCGCAGGAGATCAGCGCCATGATTCTGACCAAGATCCGCCGCGACGCCGAGAGCTACCTCGGCGAGCCGGTGACCGAGGCCGTCATCACGGTGCCCGCTTACTTCGACGACAGCCAGCGCAAGGCCACGCAGGACGCGGGCCGTATCGCGGGGCTGAACGTCCTGCGCATCATCAACGAGCCGACCGCAGCAGCGGTGGCCTACGGCCTTGACAACGAGGCCCCCCAGAAGATCCTTGTCTACGACCTCGGCGGCGGCACCTTCGATGTCTCCATCATTGAGATCGAGGACGGCACCTTCACGGTGCTGGCCACCGGCGGCGACACCCACCTCGGCGGCGACGACTTCGACGAGCGGATCGTGGAGTACGCCGTGGCGGAGTTCAAGAAGTCCGACCGCATCGACCTGAGCCGCGACCCCGCCGCCATGGGCCGCTTGAAGGAAGAGGCCGAAAAGGCGAAGAAGGAGCTTTCCAGCGCGCCCAGCGCCCAGCTCAACCTGCCCTTCATCGCGGTGGGGAAGGACGGCCCCCACCACCTTGATCTGACCATCACCCGCCCGCAGTTTGAAATGATGACCGGCGACCTGCTGGCCCGCACCATTCAGCCGGTGCAGAATGCCCTGCGGGACGCAGGGCTGTCCGCCAGCCAGCTGGGCAAAGTGCTCCTCGTCGGCGGCAGCACCCGGATGCCCGCCGTGGAGCGGCAGGTCAAGGAGCTGCTGGGGTGCGAACCCAGCCACAGCTTGAACCCCGACGAGTGCGTGGCCATGGGTGCCGCCGTGCAGGGCGGTCTGCTCCAAGGCGGCGGCAAGCTGGCCGGTGCCACCGGTGCGGCGGCGCAGGGCCTCGTCCTGATGGATGTCACCCCGCTGACCCTCTCCATCGAGACGCTGGGCGGCGTGGCCACCCCGCTTATCACCCGCAACAGCATGATCCCCACCCGCAAGAGCCAGATCTTTACCACGGCCCGCCCCATGCAGACCAGCGTGGAGATCAATGTTTTACAGGGCGAGCGCCACTTCGCGCGGGACAACAAGAGCCTTGGCAAGTTCAAGCTCAACGGCATCCGTGCCAGCTTCTCTTCCAAGCCCCAGATCGAAGTCACGTTTGATATCGATGTCAACGGCGTGGTCAAGGTCTCGGCCAAGGATCTCGGCACCGGGCGGGAGCAGAACATCACCATCACCGGCAGCACCAATCTCTCCGAAAATGAGATCCAGCGTGCCATGGCGGACGCTGCCGCCTATGAGGCCGAGGACAGCCGCCGCAAGGAGCGCTTAGACCTGCACAATCAGGCCGAGGTGCTGGCCTACAAGGTGGACGAAGCACTCTCCAAGTGCAAAAAGGAACTGGACAAGGACGAAAAGAACCGCATCAAAGCCGACGTGGCAAACCTCCGCCGCTGTCTGCGGAAGGATAAGCCCGAAAAGATGAACGAGACCGAGGAAGCGAACCTCCGTCAGGCCAAACAGCAGCTGGAAGCGTCGGCAAACCATTTGATGATGCTGTATACCAGTGAACAGTCTTCGAACGATCCGAATTCGACGCTTTAAGATTCTGCAACAAAAAAACCGCTGCACAATAGCAGCGGTTTTTTGTACTCTTGATCTTACAGCATCTTGGACAAAAATGCTTTCAGTCTGGGGTGCTTGGGGTTGGAGAACAGCTCCTGCGGGGGCTCATCCTCCTGAATCTTGCCGTCGTCGATGAAGATGACGCGGTTGGACACTTCGCGGGCGAAGCCCATCTCGTGCGTGACCACCAGCATAGTAATGCCGGTGTGGGCCAGCTCCTTCATCAGTTCCAACACCTCGCCGACCATTTCGGGGTCGAGGGCGGAGGTGGGCTCATCGAAAAGGATCACGTCCGGGTCCATGGCGAGGGCGCGGGCGATGGCGATGCGCTGCTGCTGGCCGCCGGACAGGCTCTTGGGGTAGGCGTCGGCCTTGTCGGACAGGCCGACGCGGGCCAGCAGCTCGTCTGCCTTGGCGGAGATTGCTTCCTTATCCTTCAGCTTCAGAAGGGTGGGAGCCAGCTCAAGGTTCTGCTTGACGGTCAGGTGCGGGAAGAGGTTGAAGTGCTGGAACACCATGCCCATCTTCTGCCGCACGGCGTCGATGTGGCTGTCATCGACTTCCACGCCCTCAAACTTGATGGAGCCGCTGGTGGGGATCTCCAGCCGGTTCAGGCAGCGCAGGAAGGTGGACTTGCCGCAGCCGGAAGGGCCGATCAGGCAGACCACATCGCCGCGGTAGATGTCGATGTCGATGCCCTTCAGGACATCGAGAATGGGGGTGGGCTGCTTTGCGCCCTTTTTCGTTTCGCCGCCATAGGTCTTGGTCAGGCCGCGGACTTCCAGAATCTTATCGGTCACTTTGAGCCAGCCTCCTCTCAAACTTCGCCAGCAGCCGTGTGAACAGCATGACGAGGATCAGGTAAATGATTGCAACGCCGCACAGCGGGAACATGGCCTCATAGGTGCGGTTCATGATGCCCTGTGCCGCATACAGCAGCTCCTTGCCGCCGATGACGGTGATCAGCGAGGTATCCTTGAGCAGGACGATGAATTCGTTGCCAAGGGCGGGCAGCACCGCGCGGATGGCCTGCGGGATGATGATGACAACCATGGTGGTCATGTAGTTCAGGCCAAGGCTGCGGCCGGCTTCCATCTGGCCGGGGTCCACGGCCATCAGGCCGCCGCGGATGATCTCCGACACATAGGCACCGGAGTTGATGCCCAGCGCCAGTGCGCCGACCACCGTGAAGTTGCGGCTGTTGGCGAAGATGACCATGCTCATGATGAGGAGCTGGACCATCATAGGCGTGCCGCGGATGATGGTGGTGTACACCTGACACACGGCGTTGAAGAAGCCCAGCACCGGGTTCTTGTGGTTGGGGCGCTGCTGGTCGTGGGCAACACGGACCAAGGCAACCACGCTGCCCAGCACGATGCCCAGCGTCAACGCAATGGCGGTGACGAGCAGGGTGGTGCCGACGCCTTGGATGTACTGCATCCAGCGATCCTTCAGGATGAACGCCTGATAAAATTTGTAGAACATTTCCTGCCCGAAGCCGAGCTTCGTGCCGCTGTTGAGCAGCTCTTTCAGCAGTTCGTATTGTGCGGCCATTCGCATCCTCACTTTCGTTTTTTTGTCAGAATTTTGTAACCTTGTTTTTCCAAAAAAGGGGAGGTGCTCCCGTAGAGCCGCCTCCCCATGGGTACATTGGAAGCTGATTATTCAGCAGAGATGTACTTGTCCACGATGGACTGCAGGGTGCCGTCTGCCTTCAGCTCTTCCAGAGCGCTGTTGATGGCGTCCTCCAGAGAAGAACCCTTTGCCAGACCGATGGCGTAATCTTCCTCGGCGTAGCTGGTCTCCAGAATGACCAGACCGGGATTTGCAGCGATGAACTCCTTGGCGGGGGCGTTGTCGATAACCACGGCGTCCACCTGACCATTGTTCAGAGCCTGCACAGCGGTCAGACCGTCGTCGTAAGCCACGACGTTCTCATCGCCGAAGTCATCGGAGCAGTAGATGTAGCCGGTGGTGCCGCGCTGGGTGCCGATCTTCTTGCCCGCCAGATCGTCGGGAGAAGCGATGTCAGAGCCTTCCGGCACGATGATGGACTGGATGCCGGTGGCATAGCTGTCGGAGAAGTCCATGACGGCCTTGCGCTCGTCGGTGACGGTGACGCCAGCCATGACGATATCAGCCTTGCCCTGCTGGACGCTCAGCAGCGCTGCGTCGAAGTCCATGTCGTCAATCTGCAGCTCCAGACCCAGCTTGTCGGCAATGGCCTGAGCGGTCTCAATGTCGATGCCCTCGAAGTCACCGGCATCGGTGGTCATCTCGTACGGAGGGAAGGCGGCGTTGGTAGCCATGGTCAGCTTGCCAGCCTCAACGGTGGTCAGCTCAGCAGCGGCAGCGCTGGAAGAAGCAGCCTCAGAAGAAGCGGCAGCAGAGCTTGCAACGGAAGAAGCGGTGCTGGAGGAAGAACCACCACATGCGGTCAGAGCCAGAGCGGCAGCGGTCAGACCAGCGGCAGCGAGAAAGCTGCGGCGAGTAATCTTTTTCATATTCAAACACTCCTCAATTGATTGTATAATCTTTCACGTCTGGGGCGGCGATGCGATTCATCGAAGCGCCGGAGAACGGCTTTAGTATAGATTGTACAAATAAAAAAGTCAAGTGTTGTGCAAAAATTCGATAAAAATGAAACCTTTTTGAGAACACTTATGCAATCAGATGGGAGAAATGAATGTATATATGCAGAAAGCCTCACAAGTATCTTGCAATTTCCTCTTTGCTCCGCTTCGGAACGCAGTAGTCCCGGTTTTCGTCCAGATAATACTTCACGCCGGTCTCCTCGGTCATAGGAACGATGTGTGCTTCGTGGGATGGGTAGCCGAAGGCCACCATGTACATCAGCTTCTGCGGCTCCTCGATGTGGAGCAGCTCGGTGAGGGCGGGCTTATCGATGGCCCCCATGATGCAGCTGCCCACGCCTTTATCCCAAGCGGCCAGCGTCAGGTTGGCCAGCGCGATACCGAGGTCAACCCCGTGGTCACCGGGCAGCGAGGTGTCATCCACCACGGCGGCATACAGCGTCGGCTGTTCGTCGGCCTTCGGGGTGCCCTGCTCCGGCGGCAGATAGGCCGCCCATTTGACCAGCGGCTGCACGGTAGCCACGGCTTCGGGGGTATTCACGATGACCAGCCGCACCGGCTGGCGGTTGGCAGCGCTGGAGGAAATACGGACGGCTTCGATGAGGTCCTCCACCACATCCTGCGGCACAGCTTTCTGCCGGAACCGGCGGTAGGTGCGGCGGGTGGAAAGCTTTTCCATCACAGACATCTTATCAATTTCTCCCTTCCGTGATTCGCCCAAATCGGCGCATCTTAATGAGAATAGTATAGCGCGTCCCGGCCCTGCACGCAAGCGGCAGGACGGCACTTCGGTTAAAAAGGAACCATTGACAGCATTTTCCTTCAAATGGTATAATGAGGGTGCAGAAAAACACGCGGAAACGACGCTTTGAACGAAATTTAACCGTGTGGCCCTGCCCGTTCGCAGGGAGAAAGGAACTGCTATGAGAACCCGTATTCTGAAAACGCTTGCGATGCTGGGGCTTTCAGCCTGTCTGCTGGTGGGCAGTGCTGTTTCCGGCTTCGCCGCAGACGCTGCAAACAAGGATACCTGCCCCAAGAGCAAGGATGGCAAGCACGAGTGGAAGATCACCGAGGAGTGGAAAGAGGACTGCGTCCCCACCGACTTCTCCCTTGACGGAGAGACCATCACCCTCTGCCCCCACTGCGGCAAGGAGGGCAAGACTGACCCGGTCGAGCGGCTGAGCGAGGTGAAGTTCGCTTTCTCGAATTACTCCAACATCAAGGTGTACAAGGGCAGCCTGAAAAACGGCAAAACGGTGATGACCGTTGCCTTTTACAACTCCACCTACATCCAGAACGCTGTCTGCGCCAAGTGCGGTAAGGTCGAGAACCTGCGCACCACCGCCGCCCGCGTGATGGATTCGGACACCACCACGAACATCGAGCTGCCGGTGGATGCGGTCAAGGGCTACTCTCTGCTGCTGGTCAACGCCGACGGCACCAAGACCCCCATCGACGTCTCCATCGACGAGGCCCGCAATAAGGCTTTCTTCCAGTTGAACACCAAGGGCGGTGCCAAGCTGATCGAGATGGTGGCAAACGGCTGAATTTTCCCTTTTCCTGCTATGATTGAATAGATCCCCCTCAACAGACCAATCCTCTGGATATCATTTCCAGCGGAAAGGTCTGTTTTTTATGGAATCTGCAATGTTCTCCCGCCGCAGGATGCTTCTTGGCTGCATCACGCTCGGCGCGGCGCTGGCGCTCTGCGTCGGCATCCAAGCGCTCTTTGGCTGGGGACGCGCCCAGCTGGACACCGGGGCCGCGCTCTCTGCCGACACGCTGCGGCTGCACATCCGTGCCGCCAGCGATACCATCGCCGACCAGACGGACAAGCTGGCCGTGCGGGACGCTCTGCTGGCCTATCTGGACGCCCACTGCACCGCCTCCACCCAGCCCGAAGCCCGCGCGTGGGCTGCCGCACACCTGCCCGACTTGCAGCTTGCCGCCGCCGGGGCGCTGGCGCGGCGGGGCAGTTTTGCACCGGTGCGGGTGCAGTTGGTGGAAATGTACTTCGATACCACCCGGTATCCCACCGGCGTTCTGCCCGCCGGGCGGTATCAGGCTGTGCGGATCGACCTTGGCGCGGCACCCTACGGCCGGAACTGGTGGTGCGTGCTCTACCCCAGCCTGTGTCGCTCCGCCTGCGGCGGCTACGCCGCCCCCGCCGAAAACGACCTCGTCTGCGGGCAGTACGTCCTGCGGTTCAAGTGCGTGGAAACATGGCAGAGATGGACCGCCAGCCGCCGGGACAAGATTCTCATCGGCAGCCGTTAAGTCACGTCCCTTCCCTGCGCTGCATAAGCTGATTGTGGAAGGAGTGTGACCACAATGGCGATCCCTGCGTATTATTCCCTGATCCAGAACGGCTCCACCGGACCGGATGTCGCGCTGGTGCAGACATGGCTCAACGGTGTGCGGGACAGCTGCACATGGTACCCTGAGCTGGCCGTGGACGGCCGCTTCGGCACCAAGAGCGAGAACGCCGTGAAGGAGTTCCAGCTCAAGAACAGCATGAACATGGACGGAAAAGTGGGCGCAAACACATGGAACGTGCTCTACACCAAGTACACGGCCAAGCACGGCCTGAATGTCCCCTACCCCGGCGTCGTGCTGCGGAGCGGCACCGCGGGCGGCACCGTCCGGCTGGTGCAGCAGAAGCTGAACTCGCTGGGTGAGAAGCTGACCACCGACGGCAAATACGGCGCTTCTACCGTTGCCGCTGTCCAGCGCTACCAGCGCCGCAACGGCCTGACCGCTGACGGCTCCGTCGGCAAGGCAACGTGGGAAAAGATGTTCTAAATTTTCACAAAACGGCATCTGCAAGTCACCCCCTTGCAGATGCCGTTTTTGTGTTATAATAAGGGTATCTCAACCGAAAGGCGGTGCACCATGCGCTTACTTCATCTCTCCGACCTCCACCTCGGCAAGCGGGTGTGCGAGTTCTCGATGCTGGACGACCAGCGGTACATTTTAGAGCAGATCCTCTCCCTCCTCGACTCCAGCCCCGTGGACGCTGTGCTGCTGGCGGGCGACTTGTACGACAAGCCCGTTCCCCCTGCCGAGGCCGTCCGGCTGCTGGACTGGTTCCTCACCGCGCTTTCGGCCCGGCGGCTGCCGGTGTTCGCCATCAGCGGCAACCACGATTCCGCCGAGCGGATCGCGTTCGGCTCGCACCTGCTGGCCGGGAGCCGGGTCTACGTCAGCCCGGTGTTCGATGGAGTCCCCGCGCCCATCACCCTGACCGACGACTTCGGCCCCGTGGACATCTATCTGCTTCCCTTCCTGAAGCCCGCCATGGTGCGCCACGTGTACCCGGACGAGCCCATCGAAACGTACAGCGACGCGCTGGGCTGTGTGCTGCGCCGCTGCGCCCCCGACCCCGCCCGCCGCAGCGTCTTGGTGGCCCATCAGTTCGTAGCCGGGGCCGCCGCCTGTGAGAGCGAGGAACCCTCGGTGGGCGGGCTGGACTGTGTGGACGCTGCCCTCTTCGACGCCTTCGACTATGTGGCACTGGGCCACCTGCACAGCCCGCAGAAGGTGGGGCGGGACACGGTGCGCTACTGCGGCACTCCGCTCAAGTACTCGTTTTCCGAAGCCCGCCAGCACAAGAGCGCGACCCTTGTAGAGCTGGGGGCGAAGGGCGATGTCCGCATCACCACCCTGCCCCTGACGCCCCGGCACGACCTGCGGGAAGTGCGCGGCAGCTACATGGAACTGACGGACCGCCGCCGCTACGCAGACACCGCCGTGGACGACTACCTCCACATCACCCTGACCGACCAGCAGGACGTGCCCGACGCGCTGGCGCGGCTGCGGGTCATCTACCCGAACCTCATGCGGCTGGACTACGACAACCTCCGCACCCGGACCCAGAACGACCTCGACGCCCCGGCCCGGACCGAGCAGAAAACGCCGCTGGAACATTTCGCGGCCTTCTACGAATTGCAGAACAACCAACCCATGACGAGCCAGCAGACCGCCTTCTGCCAGCAGCTCATCGAAACGCTCTGGAAGGAGGAGGATGTATGAGACCGCTCAAGCTGACCCTTTCGGCCTTCGGCCCTTATGCCAGCGCCACCACCTTGGAGCTGGAACGTCTCGGCAAAGGCGGGCTCTACCTCGTCGCCGGCGACACCGGCGCAGGCAAGACCACCCTCTTCGACGCCATCACCTATGCTTTGTACGACCGCTCCAGCGGCGGCGTGCGGGACGGCGGGATGCTCCGCAGCAAATACGCCGACCCCGGCACCCCCACTTTCGTGGAGCTGGAATTCGAGGTGCGCGGGGCACGGTATACCGTCCGGCGCAACCCGGAATATCTCCGCCCCAAGGCGCGGGGTGAGGGCCTCACCACCGAAAAAGCCGACGCCACCCTCACCTTTGCCGACGGCCGCCCGCCCGTGACCAAGGCGAAAGAGGTCACCGCCGCCGTCACTGAGCTCATCGGGCTGGACTACAACCAGTTTTCCCAGATCGCCATGATCGCGCAGGGGCAGTTCACCCGGCTGCTGAACGCTACCACCGAAGAACGGAGCCGGATCTTCCGCAAGCTGTTCCGCACCCAGCGCTATCAGAAATTGCAGGACGCCCTCCAAGAGGAAAACGCCAAGCTCACCGCCCAGCGCACGGCCCAGAACGTCCAGTTGGACGCGGTGCTGTCCGGCATCCGATACCCGGCCGACGACCCTGACGCCGACGCGCTGGGGGCGCTTTCGGCCCAGACAGCCCCGGAGGAAGTGACCGACCGACTGGACGCCCTGCTCACCCGGCAGGAAGCGGCCCTGTCCGCCGCCGCTGCCGCCCACACGGACGCGCAGACCCAGTTGGACGCTTTACAGCAGACCCTCGGCAAGGCGGAACAGGCGGAAGCCCTCCGCCGCCAGCTCGAAACCAAGCAAGGGGCCGCCCAAAGCGAAGCCGACCTTGAACAGGCCAAGGCCCGCCGGGCGCGGGCCCAGCTCAACACGCTGGACGAGGAGCTGGCCCGGACGGAGACGGAGCTGGCCGCCCTCGGCGACCCGGAGACGCAGAACGCCCTCCTCACCGCCCAAAAGCAGCAGCTGGCCCAGCGGGAGGCGGCGCTCGCCGCTCTCTCCAACAGCCTGACCGAGGACCAGCGCCGCACCCACGCCGCCAAACAGGCGCAGGAGCGCTACCGCACTGCCGCCGAGGCGCAGGATGCCGCCCACGCCCAGCGGGACACGCTGGAGCGCGGCTTTCTGGACGCACAGGCCGGGCTGCTGGCCCAGACTCTGACCGAGGGCACGCCCTGCCCCGTCTGTGGCAGCACCCACCACCCGGCTAAGGCCTCGCTTCCCCGCACCGCCCCCACCCAAGCGCAGGTGACCGCCGCCAAAAAAGCTTCGGAAACTGCTGACCGCGCCGCACAGGAAGCCGCCGCTGCCGCGCGGGAGGCTCTTGCCACCCAGCGGGAGGGCAAGGCCACCCTCCGCCGGGATGCCGAGCAGCTTCTGCCGGAGCGGTTCACCTCCCCCGACGGGCCGGTGCCCCTGACGGTCGTCCTGCTGAAAACAGCCCTTGCCGAGGAGACCGCCGCCCTGCAGGCGGCCCAGCGCGAGAACCGGGAGTCCCTGCGGAAAGCGGGTGCCGACTGCACCCGCCGCACCCAGTTGGAAGCGGCACGCAAAACGAAAGCCGCTCAGCGCACCGCGCTGGAAGCCGCCGCCGCTGCCGCCGAACAAGCCGCTGCCGCCCGCACCGCTACGGCGGCGGCGCTGGCTCAGCAGCTCACCGACGCCAAGCAGAGCGTTCCCGGTGACCTCGACGCCCTGCGGGCCCGGCAGACGGAGCTGCAAGCCGCCCGCGGACAGGCCGCCGCGCTGGAAAAGGCCCTGACGGCCCAGCTCGTGCCCAACCGAAGCGCCGCCGCCGACTACCGCCGCCTTGCCGATGCCCGCCAGACCCTCGAAGCCCGGTGGCAGTGGGTCAACGCGCTGGCTGCTACGGCGGGCGGCACCCTGAGCAGCAAGCAGAAGATCCGCCTCGAAGCTTACATCCAGATGCACTACCTTGACCGCATCCTCGTCCACGCCAACACCCGGCTGATGCAGATGACCGCCGGGCAGTACGAGCTGGAACGGGTGGGGGCAGAGAACCAGCGCAGCCAATCCGGCCTTGACCTCGGCGTCATCGACCACTACAACGGCACCCGCCGCAGCGTCAAGACCCTTTCCGGCGGCGAGAGCTTCAAAGCATCACTGGCGCTGGCGCTGGGCCTCTCGGACGAAGTACAGCGCACCGCGGGCGGCATCCGGCTGGATACCCTTTTCCTCGACGAAGGCTTCGGCTCGCTGGACGACGAGAGCTTGGAACAGGCCATCCGCGTCCTCTCCTCCCTCACCGAGGGCGACCGCCTTGTGGGCATCATCTCCCACGTCGCCGCCCTCAAGGACCGCATTGACCGACAGGTGCTGGTCAAAAAGGCCCGCAGCGGAGGGAGTACGGTGGAGTTGGTCGTGTGATCTTTTCATCCTAAGTCCAATCTAAACTGACGTGCTGCTGCCCCGCTGGCGGGCTTGCCCTCTCTGCCTTACGGTACGCTGTGCTAAACAAAGGCATAGCGTTCCCTCTGCCGGGCTTGCCCTCTCAGGCGCTTCGCGCCAGCTCTCCCAAAGGGAGAGCCCTTGGCAGTCCGCCAAGTTTTCCATTTTATACTTTACGCCCTGCTGCCGCAAAAAGAGCCGTCAGGCGTTGTGCTCAGACTTCACGCCTTTGCCAAGGCCTCTCACTTTGGGAGAGGTGGCATCGCGCAAGCGATGACGGAGAGGGCAAGCCCGGCAGAGGCGGCGCAGAGCCTCGGTTTAGATCGTGCTTCCGATGGGGCTGCGCTTCCGCAACGCAGTGCCTTCGTTTCGCAACTGCTTACATTTTTCTCCCATACATATTCCTCCACGTTTCTGCAAATCTTAAACGTGGAGGTGTTTTTATGGAACCGAAAAAGCGCAGCATCCCCATGACGGACGGGACGCCGGTGGCGTGCCGCCAGAAGAACGCCCAAGAGTTTCTGGCGGGGAATGTACCGGGCGTGATGGCCCAGTACGGGCTGGGACTGTTCGGCCCGGCGCAGCAGCAGCACAGCCGCCACCCCGCCCCCGACGACCCCGAAGGCGTCCGCGAGCTGGTGGACTGGCGGCAGGAAGCCCCCTATGGCTAAACATTGGCTAAAATTTTCAAAGAATTTTCAATTTCCGGTTGAAATCTTCGCCGTGTTCTTTTATTATGGTAGCAAACAAAGCAAAGGCAGGTAAAGGAACTATGGCAGAAATCAAATACGAAGTCGTCCAGCGCATCGCGGTGCTGTCTCAGCGGCCCCGCGGCTGGGAGCGCCAGCTCAACCTCATCAGTTGGAACGACGGCGACCCTAAGTACGACATCCGTGATTGGTCCCCGGACGGTACCCGCATGGGCAAGGGCATCTCCCTGAGCCACGACGAGCTGGCCATCCTCAAGGGCATCCTCGACGATCTGGAGCTGTAAGATGGGAGACCGCGAAGAGTTTTTGGCCATCTGGCACCAGCACGTCTCCCGCCCCGGCAGCGAAAAGCTGCTGGACTGGCTGGACAAGAAGACGGATTTCTTCACCGCCCCGGCGTCCACCCGCTTCCACGGCGCGTGTGAAGGGGGCCTGTGTATGCACAGCCTGAACGTTTACCATGCGCTGCACGACACCTTCTTCACCGAAGGCGACAGCGAGGAGACCTTCGCCATCTGCGCCCTGCTGCACGACCTGTGCAAGGCCAACTACTACAAGGCCGGGACCCGCAACGTGAAGAACGACGTCACCGGCCAGTGGGAAAAAGTGCCCTCCTACAGCGTAGAGGACTTGTTCCCATACGGCCACGGCGAGAAGAGCGTCTTCCTCATCGAGCGGTTCATGAAGCTGAAGATCGAGGAGGCCGTGGCGATCCGCTGGCACATGGGCGGCTTTGACGACGCAGCCAAGGGCGGCTGCTTTGCCATCTCGGAAGCCTACGACAAGTACCCGCTGGCCGTCAAACTGCACATCGCAGACCTTGAGGCCACCTATCTCATGGAACACCGCACCAGTGCGGTACGATAACACGCAAAAAAGCCGTCCCGGATGCAGCTGCATCTGAGGCGGCTTTTTGTGTTTCTTAACCCATCAGGGCTTCCAGTTGATGTACGATGTCCACCGAAAGCTGATCGAGGGCGGTGGTGGGCTTCCAGTCCTTTTGTTCAAAGGGGGATGGCTGCTCTTCCTCCTGCGGTGCGGCGGGCGGCTCCGGTCTGGTTTCTTCCGGAGCAGGAGCTTCTGCCTCCGGCTTTGCCTGACCGGGAAAGACGATCACCGGCAGACCCGGCTGATCGAGCACCGGGGGCTGGGGACGCTTTTGGGGGAGCAGCTCGTTTTTCCGGGCCTGATCGCACAGTGCTTCCAGCTCCGCGTTCTCCTGCCGCAGCGCGACCATCTCGCGCTCACAGGCAAACAAGCGGGTCTGATAGCGCCGGATCTCGGCATTGGCTGCCGAAAGGCGGCGGTTCAGTGCTTCCACCTCGCCCTGCACCATGGTTTCCTCCACTTCCTGCACCTTGCGCAGAGCGCGGCGGTATTCGCTGGCCGCAGCGGCGCTGTACCGCTCCACACAGCGCAGCACGCTGTTCTTGCGGCAGCTCAGCCACTCGGTGCGCAGCCATACGTCCAGCATCCTCCTGCCCTCCTTACGCTCCCGCGCAAGAGATCACACCGTTCGTTATTACTTGCGCTTGTTCAGGATCGCCAGCAGCTCGTCGTAGTAACGGTTGTCGCTGCTCTCCTCTTCCACGGGCTTTGCGCCGGCGGAAGCCGAAGCAGGGGCTGCGGTGTTCTTCGCAGCGGCCACGTCGGAGCTGAAGACAGCGGACGGGGTCGAGCTTGCGGCACCGGTGGCACCGTTCAGGGTGCTGCGCAGCCCTTCGGGGATCTTGTTGTCGAAGCCGGTGGCAACGACGGTCACGCGCATCTCGTCGGAAAGGTTCTCATCGAACGCAGTACCCCAGATGATGTTCGCATCGGGATGGGCGCTCTGGGTGATGAGGCCGGCTGCGGTCTCGACGTCCTCCAGACCGATATCGGGGCTGGAAGTGATGTTGATGATGACGCCATGGGCACCCGCAATGCTGGTCTCCAGCAGCGGGGAGGAAATGGCGGCCTTGGCAGCGTTCTCGGCCTTGCCGGCACCCTTGGCGCTGCCCACGCCCATGTGAGCGTAGCCCGCATCCTTCATGATGGAGCGCACATCGGCGAAGTCCAAGTTGATGAAAGCGGGCACATTGATCAGGGCAGAGATGGACTCCACGCCCTGACGCAGCACGTTATCGGCTGCTTGGAAGGCGTTCATCAGGGTGATCTTTTCCTGACTGATCATCTTCAGGCGCTCGTTGGGGATGACGATCAGGCTGTCCACATGCATCAGCAGGTTGGCGATGCCCTGCTCGGCAAGGCCCATCTTCCGCTTGCCTTCAAAAGAGAAGGGCTTGGTGACGATGCCGACGGTCAGGATTCCCAGATCGTGTGCCACCTCCGCCACAACGGGAGCTGCACCGGTGCCGGTGCCGCCGCCCATACCGGCGGTGATGAAGACCATCTGGGAACCCTTGAGCGCATTTGCGATCTCGTCCTTGCTCTCCTCAGCAGCCCGCTGGCCGATCTCCGGGTCTGCGCCCGCGCCGCGGCCCTTGGTGAGCTTGGAGCCCAGCTGCACCTTCGTAGCAGCATGGTTCTTGGCCAGCGCCTGCTGGTCGGTGTTCATTGCGATGAATTCGACGCCCTGCAGGCCGTCGCTGACCATGCGGTTGACTGCGTTGCCGCCACCGCCGCCTACGCCGATGACCTTGATCGTCGTAACGTTTTCATCCATTTCTTCGTCAAGCATGAGTGCCATATCTTTTGTCCTCCAATGCGGATGTTATCGTAGACCTGAGCGTTTCGCACAGAATTATATCAAACCTACATTTATATAACTGTATCGTACCATCTTTTTGGCCCGATTGCAAGATGATTTTGCTTTTTTGAAGAGGTTTTTTTCGCGGACGTGTTTCGGAGTGGCGCTTCGCGGCGAATTTGTGCTCCCAAAGATGCCAAAATCTCCGTAAAAGCGGCATACCCCCGGTCGATATGTTCCGGATGGGTGATGACGCTGGTGCCCGACGCCGCCAGCGCCGCCAGCACCAGCGCAGCCCCGCCCCGCAGGTCGGGCGCTTCCACGGCGGCTCCCCGCAGCGTACTGCCCGGCGCCACCGACAACGTTCGTCCATCTACCCGCACCTTCGCGCCAAAGCGTTCAAAACCGACGGCGCAGCCGAACCGCCGCTCAAAGATCACATCCTCGATGCTGCTTTCCCCCTCGGCGCAGACCATGGCCGCCGCCAGCAGCGGGGCCGCGTCGGTGGCCAGCGCCGGGTAGACGCCGGTGAACACCCGCCCTGCCCCGTACAGCCGCCCGAACCGGGAAACTCGGACGCTCTCGCCGCCCGCCTCCACCCGGCAGCCCATTTGTTCCAGAATTTCCAACACCGGCGCGTACAGCCCCGCCGGGCAGCCGAGCAATTCCGCCCGCCCCCCGGCCGCCGCCGCAGCACAGGCCAGCGTGGAGGCAAAAATGCGGTCCGGCAGGGGCGAAAAGATGCAGCCACTCAGATTCCGCCGCCCCTCGATCCGGATCGTCGAGCTCCCCGCACCTTGGATGGCCGCACCGCAGCGGTTCAGGAATTCCGCCAGATCTGTGATCTCCGGCTCCCGCGCCGCGCCCCGCAGCACGGTGGTGCCCTTGGCGCACGCCGCCGCCAGCACCAGCGTTTCCGTCGCCCCCACACTGGGGAAGCGCAGGGTGATCTCAGCCCCGTGGAGGCCGGAGGGGGCCGTCAGCACCAACCGGCCCGGCCCGGCGTCCCACTCCACAGCCCCCATCTGCCGCAGCCCGGCCAGATGCAGATCGATGGGCCGGGCCCCGATCCTGCACCCGCCGGGCAGATTCGTCTCGGCGCGGCCCAGCTTCGCCAGCAGCGGCGCACAGAACAGGATGGACGCCCGCATTTGTTCCGCCGTTTGTCCCGGAAGCGCACCGGTTTTCGGCGGGCCGGAGAGGACAAGATCCTCCCCTTCCCACCGGGCCGCGCACCCTGCTCCCCGCAGCAGTGCAAGGCTCACCGCCACATCCGAAAGGCGGGGCACTGCCCGCAGCCGCACCCTCTCCGAGCACAGCATGGACGCCGCAAGCAGCGGAAGCACGCTGTTTTTCGCCGCCGGGATGCGCACCGCACCGTTCAGCGGACGGCCGCCTGTTACCACGATCCGGTTTTCCATAAATGCAGCCCCCATTTCGCAAAAGATACCCCACAGTATGCGAAATGAGGGCTGGATGTTCGGATCTGATCGCCGATGGAGTTTGTTGTGGCTTTTCAGGTCTCTCCTCTCGAAACCGACAAGACGATTCCCATTTCTCCCAGCAGCATCATCAGGCTGGTGCCGCCGGAGGAGAAAAAGGGCAGACTGATGCCGGTGTTGGGGATGGTGTTGGTGACGACGGCCACATTCAGCACAGCTTGGAGAGCCACCTGCACCACGAACCCCACCACGAGCAGAGCCCCGAAGCGGTCGGGGGCTTTGGCCGCGATGATGATGCCCCGCCACAGCAGCAGCACGAACAGCCCCACCACGGCACAGGCTCCCACAAAGCCCAGCTCCTCGCAGACGATGGAAAAGATAAAGTCGTTCTGAGGTTCGGGCACAAAAAGGTGCTTCTGGCGGCTGTTGCCCAGCCCCAGCCCGGTGGCCCCGCCGGAGCCGATGGCGTACAGGCTCTGGATGGTCTGGTGGCCGTCGCCCAGCGGGTCGGCAAAGGGGTCCTGCCACGAGCGGAGGCGGTCCGCCGCGTAGGGCACCAGCTCCGGCATAAGGATCACCGCCGCCGCAATGGCCGCAGCCCCGCCGACCCCCGCCAGCACGAACCACCGCAGCCCGGTGCCGCCCACAAACATCAGCACGGCCCCGATGCCCAAGATGAGCAGGGTGCCGGAAAGGTGCGGCTCCAGCAGCATCAGCGCCGCCACCACGCCCAGCACCAGCGCAAAGGGCAGCACCCCCACGGCAAAGCTCTGCATCCGGTCATGGTTCAGCGAGATGATGTGGGAAAACACCAGCACCACCGCGAACTTTGCGATCTCGCTGGGCTGTAAAGTCCCCAGCCCCGGCAGCACCAGCCACCGTTTGCAGCCGTTGTACTCCGGCATGAACAGCACCGCTGCCAGCAAGACCAGCGAAACGGCCAGCAGCGGCCACGCCAGCTTGTGAAAGATATGGTAGTCCACCCGGCTGGCCAGCCCCATCCCGGCAATGCCCATGGCCGCATAAAGCATCTGCGGCCGCAGATACGCCAAGGCATCGCCCCGCCGGTAGAGGGCCACCGCCCCCGATGCGCTGCCCAGCATCACCAGCCCGAACCCCACCAGCGTGAGCACCAGCACCAGAAATGGCAGATCCGGCGCCGGCAGCACCCGCAGCGGTACCCGTCGTTTGGTCAACGCCGCCTGTTTCATCCCGTCACCCCCAGTCTTCTTATTGTACGCCGGAGTGTTGGCGCTTAGTCTTTTTGGCACGCTCTGCGCGTAAAATAAAACGAAAGGAGATGACTCCATGCTCCGCACCCTCCCTGAACATGCCTTCCGCCGCCGGGCGCGGGTGGTGGCGGCGGTGTTCTGCGCGGTCTGTCTGGGGCTGGCCGTGCGGCTGTTTTCTTTGCAGCTGCGCAGCGGCGGCTGGTACACCGACCGCGCCCTCGGCCAGCAATTGCGGGACACCGTCGTCCCCGCCGACCGGGGGAAGATCTACAGCGCCGACGGCGTCCTGCTGGCCGCAAACAGCAGCTGCTGGACCCTCCGTGCCTCCCCCCGCGAGATGCCGGAGGAAAAGCTCCCCCTCGCCGCCGACGGCCTTGCGGACATCCTTGGCCTCGACGCCGCCGCGCTGCTGGAAAAATTCAGCGACCGCCGCTCCAACGACTGTCTGCTCCGCTACCGGGTGGACCGGGAAACGGCAGACAAGGTGCGGGATCTCTGCGAAGCGAACGGCATCACCGGCATCCGGATCAATCAGGACTCAAAGCGGTGGTACCCGCAGGGGCAGTTCCTCGCGTCCGTGCTGGGGTTCACCAATGTGGACAACGCGGGCGTCTCCGGGCTGGAACTGAAATACGACGGCCTCCTCACCGGGGAAAACGGGGTGGTCCTCACCGCCGTCAATGCGTGGGGCTACACATTGGAACAGAGCTACGAGACCGAGCGCTTCCCCACCGAGGGGGACGGACTGCGGCTGACCATCGACGCCAACATCCAGCACTACCTCGAAAACGCGCTGGGCTACGCGGTGCAGGAGCACCATGTCGCCGCGCGGGCGGTGGGCATCGTGATGGATGTGAACACCGGGGCGGTGCTGGCCATGTCCACCACCCCCTCCTACGACCCCAACGAGCCCCGCGTCATTTTCGACGCCGCCGCCCGGACGCAGGTGGAAGCCCTCTCCGGCGGCGCACGGGCCGCCGCATTGCAGCTGGCCCAGCAGACCCAGTGGCGGAACAAAGCCGTCAGCGACCTGTACGAGCCCGGCAGCGTCTTCAAGCTCATCACCTGTGCCGCCGCGCTGGACACCGGGGCTGTCACCCAGCATTCCAGCTTCTACTGCGGCGAGTCCATCTCGGTGGCGGGGACCCGGTTCCACTGCGCCAACCACAAGCGCCACGGAGCACAGACCGTGACCCAAGCCCTCGAAAACTCCTGCAATCAGAGCTTCATCCAGATCGGTGCCCGGCTGGGAAAAGAGGCCTTCTGCAGCTATTTTGCCGCCTTCGGCCTCCGGGAGCCCACCGGCATCGACCTGCCTGCCGAGCCGAAAAAGAGCCTCTACTACACCGCCGACCGGATGGGCCCGGTGGAGCTGGCCTCCTGCGCTTTCGGGCAGAGCAGCAAGGTCTCCTACCTCGAAATGGCGGCGGCGGTCTGCGCCGTGGTCAACGGCGGCAAGCTGATGCAGCCCTACGTGGTATCGGACATCCTCGCGCCGGACGGCTCCCTCATCGAGCACATCGCCCCCACCTGCACCCGGCAGGTGCTCAAAGCCGAGACCAGCGCCACGATGCGGGAGATGATGGAAGCCGTCGTCCTTTACGGCGGCGGGCGGAACGCCCAGATCGCGGGCTACCGGGTGGGCGGCAAGAGCGGCACCAGCCAGAAGCTCGACAGCGCCGACGAAAAGGCCCGCATCGCCAGCTTCGTGGCCGTGGCCCCCATCGACGACCCGCAGTTCCTCTGCCTCGTCTGCCTCGATGAACCCCACAGTTGGACCACGGCGGGCGGCAGCCTGTCGGCCCCCGTCTGCGCCGAAGTGCTGGAACAGACCCTCGTTTACAAGGGCATTCCCCGCGCCGCCGTGCCGGACGCCGCCCCGACAGAGCCCACCGCCGCCGACCTCCCCGCCGACGGCGACAGCTTCGACGGAGCCTGACCGCGCACAACAAAAAAGACCGCCGAAGCGGTCTGATGGACATTTGATTTAATTCTGCTGCGGCTGCTCGCGGAACTTGATCTCACCGGTAGCGGCATCCATGGACTCGACGATGGCAAGGCTCTCCAGCTGGATGCCCTTGCTGCGGATAAGCTCACCGCCCTGCTGGAAGCCCTTTTCGACGGCGATGCCGATGCCCTCCACGGTGGCACCGGCCTCCTTGGCCAGATCCAGCAGACCCATCAGGGCGCAGCCGTTGGCGAGGAAGTCGTCGATGATGAGGACATGATCCTCCGGGGTGAGGAACTTTTTCGAAACGATGACGTTGTAGATCTTTTTGTGGGTGAAGGACTGGATCTTGGTCTCATAGTTGTCATAGTCCAGATTGATGCTCATGGACTTCTTGGCGAAGACCACCGGCACATTGAACTCGCTGGCGACCACGGCAGCGATGCCGATGCCGCTGGCCTCGATGGTCAGCACCTTGTTGATGGGCTTGCCCGCAAACAGACGCTTCCACTCCTTTGCCATCTCCCGGAACAGCGGGATATCCATCTGATGATTGATAAAGCTGTCCACCTTCAGCACATTGCCCTCGCGGACGATGCCGTCTCTCCGAATCCGATCTTCCAGCAGTCTCATTTCAGTCTCTTCCTCCAAGCTTTTGCTACAGCATTTCGATTTTACCTAGTATACCGGATTCACACCCCAGATTTCAAGGTCTTTTGGGTATTTTCCTCTTGTTTTCTCCAAAAATTCGAGTATACTGAAAGTAATCTATCTGGATAAGAAGGAGTGCCTCATATGAAAACCGGATTGGTCTTGGAAGGCGGCGCCATGCGGGGGATGTTCACCGCAGGCGTTCTGGATGTTTTGATGGAAAACGGGATCACCGTGGACGGCGCCATCGGCGTGTCTGCAGGCGCGGTGTTCGGCTGTAACTACAAGTCCCACCAGATCGGCCGCACCATCCGCTACAACACCCAGTACTGCAACGACAAGCGCTACGCCAGCTTCAAGAATCTGCTGCGCACCGGCAACCTGTACAGCGAGCAGTTCTGCTATCATGACGTTCCCGAAAAGCTCGACCCGTTTGACGAAAAGGCGTTTGCGGAGTCCCCCATGGATTTCTTCGTCGTCTGCACCGACGTCCGGACCGGCAGCCCCATCTACCACAAGTGCCGCAAGGGCGACGCCGAGGATGTGCGCTGGATGGAAGCTTCCGCCTCCATGCCGCTGGCCGCGAAGATTGTCCAGATCGGCCACTACGGGCTGCTGGACGGCGGCGTGGCCGACTCCATCCCCATCCGCTTTTTTGAGTCCATCGGCTACAAGCGCAATCTCATCATCCTGACCCAGCCCAAGGGCTTCGTCAAGAAGAAGAACCCCATGCTGCCCGCCATCCGGGCGCGGTATCTGCGCTACCCGGCCTTTGTGGAGGCCGTAGCCGACCGCCACGAGCGCTACAACGAGACTTTGAGCTACCTCTCCATGTTGGAGACGTCCGGCGTGGACTACGTCATCCGCCCGCCCATCCCGCTGGAGATCGGCGCGATGGAACGCGACCCCGCCCAGCTCCGCCGCGTCTACGAGACCGGCCGCGCCGTGGCCCAGATCCAGATCGACAAGATCAAAGCCTTCCTCGATCAGACCAAGGCCGAAACGGAAGAGCAATAAACTTCAACGCATAAGTCCCCCGGTGTCCTGCTGGCAATTGGCAGGGCGCCGGGGGCTTTTCTATGCTCTATCCTATTCTTTTGCGTATTGATAAATTTTTCGTGCACAGTCGAGGCTCATTTTGCTGGAATCGTTGTGTTTGAGCCATGCGTTCACGTTGCCCGGATTCAGCTTCAAGTCTGTATAGAGACGATAATTCGACAATTTCTTTTTCTGCAGGTCTATTACGCTCGCATTACTGAATTTCTGCGTTTCCAGCCATCTCCATTGCAGCGTTCGATTGACACAGGTTGAGTTATCGGCAGATACAGCAAACACAACGGGCGGCTCTGGTAACAGAGCTGCCCGTTGTGTTCGTTTATGAAAAGGAGAACTTAGATCTCATACCACTTGATCTCGTTGGCATCCAGATGCAGAGCAAAGCTGCTGCCGTCCGTGGTGTAAACGGTGGTATCCTGCGGCTCGTAGGTGTTGTTCACCACACAATACTTGCCGTTCTTGACGTAGGCGTGAACTTCTACATTATAATTGGAGCTGAACCATGTATGCAGTTCCTCCTCGCTGTGGGCACTCCACAGGATAGCGCGGTAAAGGGTGCGGCTGTTGGCAAAGCTGTACGGCACGCCGCTGATGTACACGGCGCGCCCCTTGCCGAAGTCGTGTGCCGCCATCTGCACTTCTTTGTTTCGCTGCACCAGCACTTCGGTGCCTTCCAGCGCATAAATATTCCTCTTGCCCTCGCCAAAGTCAATGGGCCGGTCGGCATCCTGCAGAATGAAATGGTCCGGGTGTTCTTCCCAGTTGTACTTGTCGTAGTTGAGGGTGAAGCCGTTTTCTTCCTCCACGCCCAGCACGCTGGCAAGCTGGAGAATGTGGCCCTGATACGGGTGACCGGAAGGCTCACCCACGCCGATAAAGCCGCCGCCGTTCCAGACGAACTTGCGGATAGCGGAGGAGATCTCCGGGTCTTCCCACCAGATGCCGCCGGTGTGTGCGGTATCGGCATCGCCGACATTGATAATGACATCCAACGAATCCAGCAGATGCGGGTCGTTCTTGATATCCTCAAAGCTGATAAACTTCACATCAAAGGGCGCACCGGACAGCATCTCAATGACGCCGGCGTAGCTGTAATTCTGCTTGTAATACAGGGCATGGTGTACCATGTGGCAGCCCCAAGCCCGCATTTTTCCCCAGCAGTTCAGCACAGCCACCCGCTTGACACAGTAGGGTGTGGTGCCCTTGATGTTCTCGTACAGTTCGCGGAACTCGTTGCAGACGCTCTCCACGTAGTCCACGAACTCCGGGAACTGCAAGGCCAGTTTCAGATAGCCGCCATAGCCGATGCGGTCGATGGGCTTGCGCAGGATAGCGCGGCGGGCTGTAACCCAGTTCTCCTTGGCTTCCCGCACCGGGTCGCCACCCTCGTGGAAGGTGTCGGGGAAGAAGTACGGCAGGAAACGGCCCTCGGTGTACTTCACGCCCTCAATGTCAGAGATCAGGCGCAGGGTGGAGCCGTTGCCCACACTGCCCACTACGGCATCCAGTCCGATGGTCTTGAACTCCGGCATGAAAGGTTCGGTGCCGATCCAGTGATCGCCGAGGAACATCATGGCTTCGCACCCACACGCGTGGGTGATGTCCACCATCTCCTTGGCAAGCTTTGCCACCTCGCGGCGCTGGAAGGCCTGAAAATCCCGGAATTCCTTGCTGGGCACCCGGTACTGGTTGTTATAGTAGCCCTGATCGATGATGTACTCCGGGCGGAACTTGTAGCCCACTTCCTGCTCAAACTGGTTGAGGATATAAGGGCTGACCGAAGCAGAGTATCCATACCAGTCCACGAACTTCTCCCGCTTCAGCTCGTCGAAGATCAGGGTGAACTGGTGGAAGAAGGTGGTGTAGCGGATGACGTCAACATAGGGGTGCTCTGCAATGAACTTGCGCAGGCGCTCCATGGAATACTTGTGGGTCTTGGGCTGACGCACGTCAAAGGTGATCTGGTGCTCAAAGTTCGTCCAGCCGTTGGTGGTAGCGTTGTACATATGCACCGGGTCCCAGATGAGGTAAGCCAGAAAACTGACGGTGTACTCATGGAACGGTACGGCCTGTACGGTCACACTGCCGTCGGCGTAGCTCCACTGCTCCGGCGGCACGGGCTGGCCGGTGGTTCGATCCATGACCTCCCACCAGCGGGTGATGTCGTCGTTGGTGTTCACCTGCATCAGCTCCGGGCTGATGCCCTTCATCAGCGGGATGGTCACGGTGTCGCCGGGGGCGGTGTAAAAGCCGGTCATGATGTAGCACTGCTGTACCTCGTCCGGGTTTGCCTTTGCCCATGCGTTGTCCTTGCGGGTGGTATAGTAGGTGGAGTAGATCTTGGCGTCTGCATCCTTGAGCTGTTGCGGAAAGTCGGTGCCGTCGCAGTCGCGGATGGCATCAGCACCCCACTTTTTTAAGATCTCCAGCGTTTCGGGCACAACGTCCAAGTCGGTGGGGATGGTCACGCGCCCGGACTTTCTTGTTTCATCCATGGGAAACTCTCCTTTTGCCTCTCTTTGAATCGTAGGGGGTCAATCGTAGGCGGCGTTATACAGCGCCAGCACAGCCAGCAGCAGCGCTACGCCCACCAGCATGATGCCAAGCCCTGCCAGCTGCCCGGTCATTTTCCAGCCGGACACCACCAGCACCAGTGCCAGTACGAACAGCACCAGCATCAGGATCATGCGCAGGGCGGGATGGTTTTTCCAATATGCTTTCATCGTCTGTCACCTTAACCTTTCAGGCCGCCCACGGTCATGCCCTGCGTCAGCTGCCGCTGCACGCAGATGTACAAAATCAGGGTGGGCAGCATCACCAGCACAAGGCCTGCATACATCGTGCCGTACTGGGCGGCGCTCTGCTGCGCCTGCATCAGGTTCAAAAGACCTACCGGCAGGGTGCGGGGTGCCTTGGTGGAGCTCATCAGGGTCATGGAGATGATATACTCGTTCCAGAAGGACAGGAAGTTGAACAGGATGATGGTGATGATGGAGGGCTTTGCCATGGGGAAGATGATGCGGGTCATGGTGGAAAAGTAGCTTGCACCGTCGATGTAGGCGGCCTCCTCAAAATCGTGGGGCAGGGTGGCAAAGTAGCCCGACAGCAGGTAGATGGTAAAGGGCAGCGCGGTGGCGGCGTACACCACCGCCAGCACCACCAGATTGTTCAGCAGAAAGCCGCTGCCGAAATGGCCTTTCAGCCACACATCGCTGTCCCGCAGCATCAAAAAGATGGGCACCACGATGTAGTTCACGTTGATGAACAGGCCCGCCATGAACAGGGTGTTCAGTACCTTGCGCCCCTTGAAGTAGAAGCGGGACAGGCAGTAGGCGGCGGGCAGGGCAACGACCAGCAGCAGCGCCAGCGCCAGCGCGGTGACGATGACCGAGTTGAGCATATATTCGCCCATTTTCGCGCCGTTCCATGCGTTGACGAAGTTCTGCCAGTAGAACCCGGCGGGCAGTGCCCATGGGTTGCCGTAGAACTCTGCATTCTGCTTGATGGAGGCCATGAACACCCATGCCACCGGCACGATGATGGTAACGGCCAGCAGAACCAGCACAAAATAGATGAAAAACTTGTACAGACCTTCCGCAGAGCGGGAAGATTTTTCGGTGGTATTCTGCATCTTCTTCCCTCCTTAAAATTCCAGCGTATCGCGGTTGGTGACCTTGTTGACACAGGCGGACAGGGCAAACGAGAACAGGAAGATTACCACGCCGATGGCCATACTGTAACCATACAGGCCAGCGTCTTTCTGGCTGTACATATAGTTCAGCGCCACATCCGATGCGCCGTTGGGCCCGCCGCTGGTCATGGCCTTGACGAAGAGGAAAGCCATGTTGATGGTGGAGATGATAAAGAAGGTGAGGGTGGTGCGGATATTCGTCCAGATGAGGGGGATGGTGATCTGGAAGAACTGGGTCAGCCGCCCGGCACCGTCCAGATTGGCGCTCTCGTACAGGCTGATGGGCACGGCAGACATGGAGGCCATGTACATGACCATGTAGTAGCCGATGGCCTGCCACACCATGGCAATGATGATGGAGGGGATGACCAGTTTTTCGCCCTTCCACAGGATGGGGTCGCTCATGTTGTGGAACAGGCCGATGATGCTGTTCAGCATGCCGTTTTCCGGCTTATAGATGGCAGAGAAGATGCCGGAGATGACGACCACCGACAGGATGTTGGGGATGTAGAAGATGATGCGGAAAAAGTTCTGGCCTTTGATCTTTTCGCGGGTGAGGATGGCGGCAAACACCAGCGCAAACGCAAAGGTGACGATGGTGACCACCACCACGAGCAGGATCATATTCTGCATGGAGCGGATGAACTGGGCGTCCCGCAGCAGATGCTGGAAGTTTTTAAGCCCCACAAAGGTCTCGTTGGGAGAATAGGCACCCCGCTCATACAAACTCATGCGGAACACGTTGAGGGTGGGCAGGATCATAAAGAGGAAAAACAGGATGGTAGCCGGTGCCACACAGAGGAATACGAACCGTTTGCGGCTTTTATCCGTTCTCATAGGGGATTGACCGCTCCTTTCTTGATGGTACTGTACAGCCCAAAAAAGCGGAGGCGGTAAAAACCGCCCCCGCTGGGCAGGGCTCAATTACTCGATGATGTTGGCGCGCATCTGGTCGCTGGCGGACTTGATGCCGTCGATCCACTGCTGCTCGGTCATGCTGCCGGACACCAGAGAGTTGACAGGGTCGAAGAACACGGTGCGGACTTCCACGCCGGGGATCGCGGTAAAGGAAGCGAAGTTGCCCATAGCTGCCTTTGCGCCGTTATCATAAATGGAGTAGAACATCTTGTTGTCGCCTTCCAGACTGTCGGCGATGCCCAGCACAGGCTGGATAGCGCCGCTCTCGGCAAACAGCTTGCAGGCTTCATCGCTGTACAGATAGGCTACAAACTGCTTGGCTGCATCCAGATGTTCTGCACCCGCCGGGATCCATGCCTGCTCGAACCAAGTGTAGCTGTACTGGTCGCCGCCCGCCTTGACAGCCGGCAGAGCAGTCATGCCCCACTCGAAGCCGTCGGCGCGGGGTGCTTCGGCCATCTCGCCCACGATCCAAGTGCCGTTGGGCATGAACAGGGCCTTGTTATCCAGCACCAGCTGCTGATTCTGGGTAAAGTCCTGATCGTTGGCCTGTGCTGGAGTGATGGGATTGGTGTAGGAGGCCAGCTTAGTCACGATATCAAAACAGGTCTGTGCCTCGGGGGTGTCCCAGATGCCCTCGGTGTAGTGGGTGGCCTTGTTGAAGAACTCCGGGCCGCCGGCAGCGTACATCAGCGCATAGAAGAAGGCGTCGAAGTAGCCAGTGGTGGGGTAGGTGAACAGATAGGTGCCCTCGGCAGCAGCCTTATCACCCAGTTCCCACATTTCATCCCAAGTGGTGGGCATGTCCCAGCCCTTTTCCTTCAGGAAACCGGCGTTGTAGAACAGGCCGCAGGGGCTGTAGAACATGGGAGCCAGATAGGTTTTGCCGTCGCCGTAGGGGTTGGTCAGGGAGGTGTCGGTAAAGCCGCCGGCGATCTTCTCGCTCACCTTCTTGCTCTCGCCGGGCACGGTCATGCTCAGCACATCGGTGATGTCGGCGATCAGGTTGCCCTTGATAAACTGCTCGGTCAGGGCAGCTTCGCGGCCGGTGGCCAGATGGACCACGTCGGGGTAGTCGCCGCCCTGCATGGAGGGGCCGATGACATCTTCCAGATTCTTGTCGGTGGTCAGCTCCACTTTGATGCCGGTCTGGGCGGTAAAGGCATCAGTGACTTTCTGCCACATCTCGGAACCGTAAGCGGTCTCAATGGCGGCGACCTTGATGGTCACGTCCTCAGCGGGAGCAGCGGACGATGCAACGGCAGAAGAAGCTGTGCTGGACGCGGTAGAGCTGGAAGAACCGCCGCAGGCGGCCAGACCCAGTGCAGCGGCACCCACGCCAGCCGCTTTCAGAAAATTGCGACGAGAAATGCGTTTCATAGTGTATCCTCCATCATAAAATTCCGTTCAAAACACAGCCGGGGCAAACAGGCTTCGTCCGAGAGGGCTGTGGTTTTTTCTGGTTCCAATATAGAGGTTTTTACGGTTTGCAGCAAGGTCTTTGTTGCTTCATTTTTTAGAAATATTGCTTTTTGGAAAATTCTTTCAGCAAAAGCACTAAAATTGGCCGAATTGTTTTGGAACATTTCCCCATCTGTAACCAATTTGACACATTTTTGCATGCTATCAAAGGCAAAAGTATTGATCCTATCCAAAAATCAGGGCTTGCATTTTTTCTTCATTGCCTCTATAATGAGAAAAAACGTACGAAGTACCGCATCGTTTTTAGGTTCATATTTTTAGTATCTTGCTTTTATTTTTATGTTTTTTGCTCTTCGCCTCAAAAGGAGCCATTTATGAGTACCGAGCGATTTGATATCCGCCATGCTCCCGCTCCACGGGAATCCTTCCGGCTGCTGTACATCAGCAAAAGCAAATTTGGCGGCGATTGGAATAGCACTGCCCACACCCATTCCTGCACAGAGCTGTTCTACTGTCTGAGCGGAGAAGGTCAGTTTTATTTAAGCGGTCAGCTTTATCCGGTCAAACCGGATGATATGATTATCGTCAATCCGCAGGTAGAGCATACCGAGTTGAGCCTGAATGCTTCACCGCTGGAATACATTGTATTGGGCGTTGCTGGCATCGAGATCTTATTTGGAAAATCAGATTCTTCCTACGCCATATTCAACTGCCGGGAAAATCGGGAGCGGATGGTGACGCTGCTCCATATGCTGCTGGCCGAAGCAGACCGCAGTCTGGACGGCTGCGAAACGGTCTGTCAGGATCTGCTGGAAGTGCTGCTCATCTGGCTGGTGCGGTGTACCACGCTTTCTTTGCAGGTAGAGGAAACGCCCCGCTCCGACAGCCGGGAGTGTGTGGAGATCAAGCGGTATCTGGACAGCAACTACCGCGAAGATATCTCGCTGGATACCCTTGCCGAAATCGCCCACATCAACAAATACTATCTGGCCCATACCTTCCAAAAAGAGTATGGCATCTCTCCGATCACCTATCTGAACCGCCGCCGCATTGAGGAAAGCAAATATATGCTGGGCAACACCGGTTACAGTCTGGCGCAGATCAGCGAGTTGATGGGCTTTTCCTCTCCCAGCTATTTTTCCCAATGCTTCCGCAAGGCGGAAGGCTTGACCCCCAATGAATACCGCCGTCAGGTGCGGCAGGGACAACGCCCTGCCCCGTCAAAACGGCATGAAGTATAACGAAAACGAGGAATTTATGATGAAATCCGTTACCCTTTCTCTGCTCCAGTCTGCTGCAAATGCCTTTGATTTTGGCGGGCCTGTGCTCTGCGATGCTCACCACTATGGTGAGGGGCATATCAACGACACCTTTGTGGTCTGGCGGGAAGATCATTCCAAACGCTTTATTTTGCAGCGCATCAACACAGATACCTTTACTAACCCGGTGGGCCTGATGGAGAATGTCTGCGGCGTGACCCGGCATCTGCGGGCGAAAATTCTTGCCGAGGGCGGCGACCCAGCACGGGAAACGCTGAATGTCATCCCAACTTTGTCGGGGTCGACTTGCTATCTAGATGCAGACGGCGGCGCATGGCGTGCCTACGACTTTGTAGAAGATACCATCTGTTTGCAGCAGGTCGGCAGCGAAGCCGACTTCCGCACCGTGGCCGAGACACTGGGCAAATTCCAGAACCAGCTGGAGGATTACCCGGCCTCCACGCTCCACGAAACCATCGCCCGCTTCCACGACACGCCCAACCGCTATGCCAATTTTGAAAAAGCCCTCGCCGCCGATGCACTGGGCCGAGCAAAAAATATCACGTCGGAAATCGAATTTATCCATGCGAGGGAGCAGGACTGCCATGTCCTGCTGGATCAGCTGGCAGCTGGCGAAATTCCTCTGCGCGTCACCCACAATGATACCAAGATCAACAATGTCCTCATCGATGCCGCTACCGGAAAAGGCATCTGTGTCATTGACCTCGACACCGTGATGCCGGGACTTTCGGCCTACGACTTCGGCGATTCCATCCGCACCGGTGCCAACGACTGCGCTGAGGACGAACCTGACCAGAGCAAAGTCCATTTTGACCTGCATCTGTACGAAGTGTTCGCCAAAGGGTATCTCTCCACTGCCGGGGCATCCATGAGCATAGCAGAAAAAAAGAGCCTTGCATGGGGTGCAAGGCTCATGACGCTGGAATGCGGCATCCGTTTTCTGACTGACTATCTGGAGGGCGACCATTATTTCCATATTGCTCGCCCGGATCACAACCTCGACCGCGCCCGCACCCAGTTCACACTGGTGCGGCAGATGGAAGAGGTTTTCGATCAGATGCTGGAAATCGTCTGCCCGGACAATCACTGATTTCGCAATCTCCTCCATTCGGATACAGCAAGAAGCATGGACGCTCTCCTTTTCGGGGGCGTCCATGCTTCTTTTTACAGCTTATCCCTACTGCGCCATGACCTCACACTTTCCGTGAGCAAGCCGGACAACGCCCCTCCATCTGCTGTCGCAGACCGCGCTGCCGCTTAAAAGCCCAACTGGGGCTTTCATTGCTCCGCTACACTTCGCAAACGCGGTCCCACCCCAAACCTTGCTAAGATTGTTTACGGCCAACTGGAAATTGTCTGTTATAAAATATCAGCAACAAATTCCTCTATCAAACGATTCACCTGTTCGGGTTTGTCTGTATTGGAATTGTGTCCTGCTCCTTCGATCCACGTCAAAGGAATTTTCGTATTGCGATGCCATGCTTTGTTGTACCGTATACACGAACTAGCGTGATCTTGTGTGCCGCACATCAATAATGCGGGACACTTGATTTCATACGGCAGGTCCTTCTCCATAGCCGCTGCCAAAATACGAAAACCATGTCCGGCGATTTGCGCATAGCGTTTCTGATTGCCGTCATAAGTCAGCATTATTTCACGCATGAGATTTCTACCATAATCAGACGTGGCAACGCCTTCCGACCCCAATTTCAGGAGCCATTTCCACGGATAGTGAGCATATACCGGTTCCATCCGTTTCAAAAGCCAGATCTCAACTGCCGTCACATAGCTTCGTTGCAGCGGTGCAGAATCAATGGAGACAAAACCCGTCATTTTGTCTGGGTAAAGCTGTGCATAAGCCTGTCCCACATATCCACCCATGGACTGCCCAACAATGACAGGCTTTGTGATTCCTTCTTGGTTTAAGATATCATCCAGCCATTTTGCCTTATCGAACAGATCAAAATCAAATCGAAACGGCCATGAGGAACCGTGTGCCGGCGCATCCCAGACGATAACATTATACCTGTTCTCGAAATACTGAATCTACTTATCAAACAATCGATGGTCTGCCGTCAATCCCGGCAGAAAAACAAGCGTAATTGTATCCGGGTTTGACACACTCACCCAATAGTGAATCGTTCCGCAACGGGTCTGATATGTCCGTTCCTCCATTGAGCTTCCCTCCCATAACTTCCGCTTTAGATGCTTCCTCGGTCTAGCCGGGTACTCGTAACCAATCCTGACCGGCAGTTGCCGTGTTGGTTCTCAAAAACTGTTTTACGAACACCCAGCATCGGGGAACTCCCTGTTGTACATATCGCTGTTGTCTGCGGCTTTTGGCAGGGTGCGTCCTATTCAAGGACGCATCCTGTTTTTTTTACTATGCTTCATCATTTTCTGCGCGCAGCATCCGGTATCCGACACCAACATGGGTCTGAATCAGATGCGGCGCATCCGGGCATCGTTCCAATTTTTTGCGCAGGGATGCCATGTAAACTCGCAAGGAAGCAATGTCATTTTCCTGCGTACTGCCCCATACTTTCTGCGTGAGGGAGGTATGCGTCAGCACTTTGCCCACATTATGCGCCAGCACACACAGCAGCTTGTACTCGATGGGGGTCAAATGCAATTCATTCTCGCTCAGCCAGACGCAGCCTGCCGAGAAGTCGATCTTCAAAGGACCATTGACAAAAACCGGGCTGTTTATGCCGTCAGAAGCCAGCAGATTCAATCGGCGCTGCGTTACACGCAGTCTTGCCAGCAGCTCATCCACGGAAAACGGCTTTGTCAGATAATCGTCTGCGCCATTGTCCAGTGCTTCGATCTTATCAGAATCTTCGCTCCGGGCACTCAGGACGATGATGGGCAGGTTCGACCATGTGCGGACGCTGCGGATGACCTCGATGCCGTCTATATCGGGCAGCCCAAGATCCAGCAGCATGATGTCCGGATTGTGGCTGGTAGTCATCATGATCGCCGTTTCCCCATTGGAAGCAGTCAGATATTTATAGCCGTGGGTTTTCAGGGTCGTTGTGATCAGACACCGTACAGGAACATCATCCTCTACGACCAGAATGGTCGGCTTATTCATGAATATTCACCTCACTTTGCGGCAATGCAAAGGAAAAGACACTGCCATTGGGAACGTTGTCACGCAGGGTCAATGTTCCGCCGTGAGCCGTCAGGATCGCACGGCAGAGGGGCAAACCCAGTCCAAGGCTGCGGTGGCTGTCTGCGATGCGGCTCTGCCCGGTATAAAACATCTCGAACACCTGTGCTTTTGCGCGATCCGGAATGCCGGGACCGTTATCTGCAACGTCCACTACGACCTGATGGTCTTTCCGGTAAGCCGAAATCTGAATAACCGAGCCCACGGGGGTGTATTTGACGGCGTTATCCACCAGATTGACAACCACCTGCATGATCAGCCGTGCATCCACATTGACCAAGAGGATCTCGTCCCCATACTGTGTTGTGATGGTGTGTTCGCAGCTTTTCCGGTTGACATGATGCAGCGCTTCTTCGATCATTTCGTCCATCAGCTGCGGCGAGATCTGCAGATTCATCCGCCCATCTTCAATGCGGGTGATGGAAAGCAGATTTTCCACCAGACCGATCAGCCATTGCGCATCGTCAAAAATATCGGTGCAGATCTTGTTCCGGGTCTCTGTATCCAGCGTTTCTCCGTTGGAAAGCAGATTGCTGGCATTGCCGGAAATGGAGGTCAGCGGGGTGCGCAGGTCATGGGAGATCGTGCGCAGCAGGTTTGCCCGCAGTTCTTCATTCCTTGCCTGCAATGCAGCTTGCTCTTTTTCCAGCGCGTTTCTGCGATTTTCGATGGCCAGCGCACCTTCGCCCAGAATGGAAAGCAGCACACTGTTTTCAAAGGCATCCAGCGGTTTTTCGGACAGATCGATCCCGATCACTCCAAACACGCCGCCTCCGGTCCGAAGCGCAAGATAAAGCCCCTTTGCATCCGGGTAGCTATCCGTGCCTGCGCCGGAACGCTTTTTGTTGGCAAACGTCCAGTTTGCTGCATCCCGTTCTTCCGGTGCAGAAAAGATGTTTTGCACCGTTTTCCCGTCAACCCAAAAAATCTGTTCTGAACCAAGATCTCCGTTTTGTTCCGGGTAGACGATCAGGCTCCGGTTCAGCAGCTTCATCAACTGGGACGCTGTCTGAGAGAGGATTTCTTCCTCGCTTTTTGCTCTCTGTAAAAGCTGATTTGTATCAAACAGTATTTTTGTACGGAACGCTGCCTGCGCAGACATTTTTGCATGGTCTTTCAACCGTGTTGTCAGGGTGCAGGTAATGATTGCAGAGGTCAGCATCAGGGCAAATGTAACCTGATAACCGGGATCATACGCATGGAATGTCAGGCGCGGTTCCGTCAAGAAAAAATTGTATAGCGCAACACTGGCAATGGAGCCCAGCACACCGCAGGTGTAGCCGCTGGTACACAATGCGGTGAACAGCACCCCCAGCATATAGAGCATAATAATATTATAGCGTGCAAAGTCCAGTTGTAAGAAAAAGAAGCCGATGAGCGTGATGCAGCTCAGAATGCCTGCGGTGATCAGCAGATCACGGACAGACGGCAGAAGCGCACGGGTGAACAGCTTCCGTCCTGAACCGTAGCCGTTCTCTGCAGAAGCATCCGGGATGATATAAATATCCAGATTAGGCGCAGTCATCGTCAATTTTTCAGTCAGTGACGGCCCACTCCAGAAATGGCGGCGATGTACGCTGGAGCGCCCCAGCACGATTTTTGTAATGCCGGAGATGCGGGCAAACTCTGCGATCTGCTGCGGAATGTCATCCCCGTAGATCGTAGAAATGTCGGCACCTGCCTGCTCTGCCATACGAATGTGCTGCTGCAAGCGCCGACAGTCTTCTTTTCCCATCTGATCCGAATCCGGAGTCCGGACATACAGAGCTGTAAAGGTCCCGCCGAATGCCTTTGCCATCGTTGCCGCCGTCCGCACGATCTTTGCATTGGAGGGAGAGGACGACAGACACGCCAGAATATGTTCAGTGGGTTGGTCGTTCTGATTCATAAAGATCACCTGCCTTGCCCACAGTATAGCACAATTTGATGGTTACGACCACCAGCCGCGTCTTTTTCCTTCCTGTCGAATGATCTCCTTCCGCATGTGATCCAGCGCATCTGCTGCCCAAAAACCGCTCAACATGACTCCAAGAACCATCAGCAACAAAACGACATCCATACGATCCGTCCTATCTTTTCAGAGCCGGAAACACTTCTGGATCGATGCGTATTTACCCAAAACCAGCATACTTTCATCCCGGCACAGCTGCGTATCCGGCGTGATGTTCATATCGAGCTTTCCGTCTTTTTTCAGCGCAAGAATATTGATGTTATACTTTTTTCGGATATTGATCTCACCGATCGTACGATCCATCCATTCCGGCGGAATGGTCACTTCCATGATGGCGTGGTCGTCCTGCAGCTCGATGTAATCCAGAATGTGTTCGGAGCTGTATCGGATCGCTGCCCACTTTGCCAGCTGCTTTTCCGGGTAGACCACTTCATCCGCACCGTTGCGCAGCAGGAACTTGGCTTGTACATCCCGCTCTGCACGCGAGACCACAAGCTTTGCCCCCAGCTCCTTGAGCAGCGATGTTGTTTCCAACGAACTCTGAAAATTACCGCCGATGGTTACGATACACACATCAAAATTGCCGACACCAAGGGAACGCAGAAAGTATTCGCTGGTGCTGTCACCGATCTGTGCATTCGTCACATAGGAAAGCACGGCGTTCACACGGTCCTCGTTGCTGTCGATGGCCATGACCTGATGACCCAGCTCATTCAGTTCCTGCGCAATATGGCGGCCAAAACGGCCAAGCCCAATCAAAAGAATCGATTTCATACTTGTCTCCTTTATCCGATTGCGATTTTCTCCTGCGGCAGACGAGAGTGGGCAGGGCTGCTGCCAAATGCCGCATAGATCAACGTCAATCCGCCAACACGTCCCAAAAACATCAGTGCGATCAGCACCCCCTGCGAAAGGATGCCCAACTGCGGCGTGATACCCAATGTCAGACCTACCGTTGCCACAGCCGAAGCAGTCTCATACAAACAGACCGACATCGGCAGCTGCTCTGCCGTAGCAATGACAAAGGCTCCGAGGAAGAACAGCGTCAAATACATCCCTGCAATGGTGGCAGCATTCTTGACTGCAGAACCATCTATGCGCCGTCCGAAAAATTCCGCATCTTCTCTGCGGCGGAAGGTCGCCCACATATTGGCCAGCAAAACGGCAACTGTTGTGGTTTTCATGCCGCCTGCCGTAGAGCCGGGCGAACCGCCCAACAGCATCAGAACCACCATCAATGCCTGTGAAGTGCTGCCCATCGCAGCAAGATCGGCGGTGTTAAAACCGGCAGTACGGGGGGTGACGGATTGGAACATCGACAATAAAATGCGCTGCCGGGCAGAGCCGGCCGTGAACTCGAAGCAATAAAAGTACAGCGTCGGCAGTACCAGAAGAAACGCCGTTGTGACAAGGATCACCTTGCTCTGCATCCGGTAACGGTGAAAATCAAGGCGGTATGTACAAATGTCCTCCCATGTCAGAAAGCCAAGGCCGCCAAAGACGATCAGGGCCGCGATCACTGTGGTAAGCAATGGGTCACCTGCATACCGTGTCAGCGAAACAAATTTTGCACCCTCTGTTCCCAGCAGGTCAAAACCGGCATTGCAGAACGCCGAAATGGAATGAAACAGTGCATACCAGATCCCGCGCAATCCATAATCGGCACAAAATGTCGGCAGCAGCAGTGCAGCACCGGCCAGTTCAAACAGGGCGGTGATCCGCAGAATAAAGCCTGTCAACCGCACGATGCCGCCCATCTGCGGGGCAGCGGTGGCTTCCTGCATCGTGCTGCGCTGCTTGAGGGAGATCTTTCGCCCGGAAAGCAGCGCTAAGGCAGCACCCACCGTAATGACGCCCAATCCTCCGATCTGGATCAGAAGAAGGATCACACTCTGCCCGAATGCCGACCAGTAGCTGCCGGTATCCTGTACCACAAGGCCGGTCACGCAAAGGGCGGAGGTGGAGGTAAACAGTGCCTCATGGAACGGTGTAACGCACCGCTGCTGTGCAGCGATCGGGAGCATCAGAAGCAATGCGCCCACCAGATCAACTGCCGCAAACCCTGCAATAATGACCTGAAAAGAAGAAAAACGGTGCTGCCTGTAACGAGGATATTGAATCATAAAAGCTCCTTTACCTATCCGTGTGCATAAAGATTAGCATGGAATAAATAAAAGAGCTGTAAAGAAAATTATAGAAGTATAAAGATTCCATTAAAATTGATCGGGCAACACCAAATAACAAACGCTGGACATCACCAGCTCAAAAAAGAGGTAATGTCCAACGCATCCTCGACCCCGGTGCAGTCGATGGAAATTTTTCTCCCATCCCGGAGCAGCAGTTCCACGCACCCGGTGTCCATGTTGAAATGGCAAGCTCTTGCATCGTACTTCACGTTCATGTCCTCCTGAAATCATGTTGTGGCTTATGTCGGTCAATCTATGATTTCGGACTTCATCTTCCACGGACACCTGCATGGAACTTGTCGGGGCAAAGCCCCTCCATCTGCTAACGCAGACCGTTCCGTCGCTTAAAAGCCCCACTGGGGCTTTCATTGCTTCGCAAACGCTAATTTTCCGAAGAAAACAAATAATCCGAACCCATCTCCTATCGGAAACAAGTTCGGATTGTTTTTGTTTGGTCCGAGTGGCGAGAATCGAACTCACGGCCTCTTGAACCCCATTGTGCTTCTCTCGAAAACACAATGTACAATCCGATACTGCCTAGACTCAGTATCGTTAAATTTCAAATGTATTATACCATTCTGTTTCATTGGATGTCAAGACGTTTCATTCCTTTTGTGGTCAAATTGTGGTCAAACGACCCCGACAAATGACCTTTCTCCCACAGCTAAGTTACATCGCGCAATTTCGATTTTCACCAATCGAAGTTGCGCTTTTTGTTTGCACGAATTATCTATAAGGAGGATTTGTCAACCATGTCAATGAACCATCGTTGTTTTTTCATCCTTGACAGAATTGTATGACCCTTGACTACTTTTACGGACAGGCCGGAGAACTCTTTTCGTTCTTCCGCATTCCAAAGGCTCTTTTTCAGGAGCAGCGGTTTCAAGATCTGTCAACCGATGCCAAAACTCTGTACGGCATCCTGCTTGACCGCATGAGCCTTTCTGTTAAAAATGAATGGTTTGACAAAAAAGGTCGCGTGTTCATCATCTTCACGATTGAGGATGTCAAGAGGACTTTGCGTTGCGCAGACAACAAAGCGACCCGACTGCTTCGGGAACTTGAAAAATTTGGTTTGATTGAACGAAAACGTCGAGGGCAAGGAAAGCCATGTTTGGTGTATGTGAAAAACTTTTCGTCAGAATCTTCAAAGGAGAGTGTCAAGAATCGTGATAATGACGATTCTTGTGGCTCTAAAACCGCTTGTCAAGACCCGGTAAAATCACGAGGTATTAAGAAGAAAGAGACTAAAACAGAGATGAATAATACGAATCTTATCCTTTCCGACGAATCGGAGAAGATGAAGAATCGCGAACTGCTCGAAGAATATTTTTCATGCTCTTTGGAGGTGGACCTTCTGCTCCGGCTTTACCCGGATGATGAAGATACCCTCTACCAAATCGTGAATTTGCTGGTGGATACCTGTGCCACCAACCGCAAGCTGCTGCACATTGCCGGGGATGATAAGCCCGCCGAGGTAGTACGCAGCCGGTTTATGAAGCTGAACGCCGACCATATCCGCTTTGTGCTGAAGTGCCTTGCAGAGAACAGCAATCCGATTCGTAACATGAAACAATATCTGCTCGCTTCTCTGTACAACGCACCCACCACGATGCAGCTTTCCTATCAGAACCAAACCAACCACGACTTAGCGAATCGGAGGTGATGAGAATTTCAAAAAAAGCAACCACAATAGCCATCGTCAACCAGAAAGGCGGCACCGGCAAGACCACGACCTGTGAAAATCTAGGCATCGGTCTGGCGATGGAGGGCAAGAAGGTCCTGTTGGTGGACGCTGACCCGCAGGGCAGCTTGACCATCAGCATGGGCTGGCAGCAGCCCGATGAACTGCCCACAACCCTTTCCACCTTGATGGCAAAAGCCATGGACGATCAGAGTATTCCGCCCGGTGAAGGCATCCTGCACCATGCAGAGGGCGTTGACCTGATCCCTGCTAACATCGAACTGGCAGGGCTGGAAGTGTCTCTCGTCAACTGCATGAACCGGGAAAAGATGTTGAAACAGGTGCTGGACAGTGCCAAACGGGAGTACGATTTTATTCTGCTGGACTGCACTCCTTCCCTTGGGATGCTGACCGTCAATGCCTTGGCAGCGGCAGACACCACCCTGATTCCCGTGCAGGCGCAGTACCTGTCTGCGAAAGGTCTGGAACAGCTTTTGCAGACGGTGCAGAAGGTCCGGCGGCAGATCAACCCGAAATTGAAAATCGAGGGAATCCTGCTGACTATGACCGACAGCCGCACCAACTACGGGCAACAAATCGACAACCTGATTCGGGGTGCTTACGGCAGCAAGATCAAGGTGTTCGACCAGACCATTCCCCGGTCTGTCCGTGCTGCGGAAATCAGTGCAGTGGGCAAAAGCATTTTCCAGCACGATCCCAAAGGTAAGGTGGCAGAAGCCTACCAATCTCTGACGAAGGAGGTGCTGGCGAATGCCGAAAAGCAGCTTAAGCGTGTCGCTGAAAGGGGCAGATGACATTTTCTCCACGGAAGAATCCCGACAGGAACAGCAGCGGGAGCAGGTGCAGCAGATTCCCATTGGAGAACTGTTCCCCTTCAAAGACCATCCCTTTAAGGTCTTGGATGACGAGTCCATGCAGCGCACCGTAGAAAGCGTGGAACAGTACGGCGTGTTGTCTCCGCTGATCGCCCGCCCACGCCCGGAGGGTGGCTATGAAATCATCTCCGGGCACCGCCGTCAGCACGCTGCACAGCTTGCCGGACTGGACACCCTGCCGGTCATTGTCCGCAATATGGATGATGATGCCGCTGTTTTGCTCATGGTAGACAGCAATCTTCAACGCGAAACCATCTTGCCAAGCGAGAGGGCTTTCGCTTACAAGATGAAGCTGGAAGCCATGAAGCATCAGGCAGGACGTCCTACGCAAGATAATTATTCCCAAGTTGGGAATAATTTCGGTACACTATCTAGTAAGGAGATGGCTGAAGAACTCGGAACTAGTAAGAATCAAATTTTCCGCTATATCCGCTTGACCAACCTTGTCCCCGAACTGCTGGACATGGTGGACGAAAAGAAGATTTCCTTCAATCCTGCTGTGGAATTGTCGTATCTCGACACGAACCAACAGCGGGATTTTTTAGAAGCGATGCAAGACACCCAGAATGCGCCGTCCCTTTCCCAAGCGCAGCGGCTTAAAAAGCTGGCGCAGGAAGGGCACTTCTCGTATGACGTTGCCTTTGCGGTCATGGGAGAAGAGAAAAAGGGCGAGCTGGACAAGGTGGTCATCAAAAACGATACCCTGCGGAAATATTTCCCTCGCAGCTACACCCCGAAACAGATGGAGGACACCATCATCAAGCTGCTGGAACAGTGGCAACGCAAACATCAGCGGCAGAATGAACGCTGACTTATACCGTAACGAAAGACCCGATGGGGTCTTTTTCTTTTGCAAACAAAAGGAGAAACGCCTATGAAAAACAACGCTACCTGTACCATCCGCTCCGAGGAGATCACCATTGATGTGCGTATCTGCGCTGCACTGGCGGCAAACCGGGGCGGTGAGGTCTACCTCGCAGCCATTGCCCCGGATATGGAGCTGACCGTCATCACGCTGGACGAGGCTCCCGACATCCTGCCCTGCTTTGAGGAGGACGATGCCTGCCTGAACCTTCCCAATACCTCGCTGCTGCTCTGCTACAACCCGGCGCAGGTGCTGAAGATGGGCGGCAAGCACTACCTGACCGGCCCGGTGATTCTGGCTCGCACCAACATGGACGGCAGGGTCATCTCTCTGACCATTGATGAGGTCTACCTGTTCCAGAAGTATCTGGAAAGCCACAGCATCACCCTGATGGCAGACGACCAGAAGCTGCCCTGCATCTGCATCGACTGAGGTATGCCATGCTGAACTTTTTTATCGGATTCGCATTTTTCGAAGCAGGTGCCATTTTCGGATTCTTCGTGGCGGCTCTGATGCAGGCGGCACGGAGCGGTGAGATCGGACTGAACGGAAAGGAGGATTCGCATGGCTGAAAACACCTTGTCGGTGCTGAAAATTGCACCGGGACAGTATCCGCAGCAGGTCGAGATCGATAACGACCTGAAGACTTTGCAGCAGGCAGTGGGCGGCTCCATCGGCGCAAGCTACCCATTTGAAGATCCGGTTGCCATCGTTTATAACGATGACGGCAAGCTCATGGGTCTGCCCCTGAACCGTGCCCTTCGGGATGAAAACGGAGAAATGTATGATGCCGTTGCTGGGACTTTTCTCGTGGTGGGGCTGGGCGAAGAGGATTTTGTATCGCTCTCCCCGGAACTGGCGCAGAAGTACGAGCAGCTTTTTCATCAGCCAGAAGCCTTTCTGAAACTGGGCAACCGTCTGCTGGTGCTGCCGGTGCCTGATGAACCTCCGGCAGAAAAGCCCCGCACCAAGCCTCCGGCAGAGCATGACCGCTAAAATCACCCTGCTGCACGGGAGGTGATGGCAGTGCAGGAAGAAATCGAACAGAAATCCTTCAACATTATGATCTCCACCACGAAGCTGTCTGCCCGGACTGTCCTGCGGGCAGTTAAAGCGGCGTTTCGGCTGTACCAGTCCAAAGCATCCCAAGGTAAGCAGAGCGTCCGCACCTTGTTGCGGCAGAACCGGGGCGTATCCAGCGTGGAGATCAGCAAGACCGGCATCCGTGGTCTGGAACGTTATGCCAAAAAGTACGGCATCGACTACGCTATCCGCAAGGACACCTCCGAGGTACCGCCCCGGTATCTGGTTTTTTTCAAAGCCCCGGACGCAGAAGCCTTTCACTCGGCGTTCAAGGAGTATTCGGCATCTTTGCTCAACAAGGATAAACGCCCCTCGGTGCTGGCACGATTGCAGGAACTGGTGCAGGCGGCGGCAGAACTCCCCGGCAAAGTCCGGCACAAGGAACAGGAGCGTGGACTGTGACCACGAAAAAGCTGACAAAACTGCTTGCGCTGTATCTGCCGTATATCCTGCTGGGGCTGGTGGCAACGAACCTTGGTGAAGCGTGGCGGCTGGCCGAGGGCAAAGAACTGGGCGATAAGATCATGGCGATGATGGGCACTATCACGCTGGCATTTGCGAACCCGCTGCCCAGCTTGCATCCGCTGGATCTGCTGGTGGGCTTGTGCTGCGGCGCAGGGTTACAGCTGGCGGTTTATTTGCGTGGTAAAAACGCCAAGAAGTACCGCCACGGCATGGAGTATGGCTCTGCCCGGTGGGGCACCGCCAAGGATATTGAGCCGTTCATGGCTCCCAAGTTTTCCGACAACATCATCCTGACCAAAACGGAACGGCTGATGATGAGCAACCGCCCGCCTGACCCCAAGAACGCCCGGAATAAAAACGTGCTGGTGGTGGGCGGCTCCGGCAGCGGCAAGACCCGGTTTTGGCTCAAGCCCAACCTTTTACAATGTCACAGTTCCTATGTGGTCACTGATCCCAAAGGAACTATCGTGCTTGAATGTGGCAACGCAATGTTGAAGAACGGCTACAAGGTCAGGATTCTGAACACCATCAACTTCAAAAAGTCCATGCACTACAACCCGTTCAGCTATGTCCACAGCGAAAAGGACATTCTGAAACTGGTCACGACCCTGATGACCAACACCAAGGGCGAAGGGTCCGGTGGGGACCCATTTTGGGAGAAAAGCGAGCGTCTTTTGCTCACCGCCCTGATCGCTTATCTGCATTATGAAGCCCCGGTGGAGGAACAAAACTTCGCTACCCTGCTGGAGATGCTGAACACCATGCAGGTACTGGAGGATGACGAGGAATACCAGAACCCGGTGGATCTGCTGTTTGAAGAACTGGCAAAAAAGAAGCCCAACTCCTTTGCCGGGCGGCAGTACAAACTTTACAAGCTGGCTGCCGGCAAGACCGCAAAATCCATCCTCATTTCCTGTGGTGCCAGACTAGCCCCCTTCGACATCCAAGAACTGCGTGATCTCACCATGTACGATGAACTGCAACTGGATACGCTGGGAGATAAGAAAACAGCTCTGTTCCTCATCATGTCGGATACGGACAGCACCTTCAATTTCCTGATTTCGATGGTCTACACCCAGCTTTTCAATTTACTGTGCGATAAAGCAGATGATGTGTACGGCGGCAAACTGCCCATCCATGTACGCTGTCTGATCGACGAGTGTGCCAACATCGGGCAGATTCCAAACCTTGAAAAATTGGTGGCCACCATCCGCAGCCGTGAGATCTCCGCCTGTCTGGTACTGCAAGCCCGTAGCCAGTTGAAAGCCATCTACAAGGACAATGCGGACACCATTGTGGGCAACATGGATTCTCAAATTTTTCTGGGCGGCTCCGAACCTACCACCCTGAAAGACCTGTCCGAAATACTAGGCAAAGAAACGATTGATGCCTTCAACACCTCGGACACCCGTGGCAACAGCCCCAGCTACGGCACTACGTTCCAAAAGATGGGGCATGAGTTATTGAGCCGGGACGAGCTGGCGGTGCTGGACGGCGGCAAGTGTATTTTGCAGTTGCGTGGCGTCAGACCGTTTTTGAGCGACAAGTACGACCTGACCCAGCACCCCAACTACAAGCTGACCTCGGACTATGACCCCAAAAACACCTTCGATATTGAAAAATATCTGAACCGAAAAGAAAAAATCCACCCCGGTGATGAGTTCATCGTGGTGGATGCCGATTCGCTCCCGTCTGCCTGACCCGGTAGGCGGTTTTATTTTATCCTGACCAGAGAGGTACACCAGCAAGCCTACTCCCGCCGCAGTTTGCGGCTTCATTATGCAGCTTCAGGTGTGTACGGATGGTCTACAACTTTCATTTATAAAGGAGAAACGACTATGGAATTCTTTAACTCTGCTATCGAAGTTCTTCAGACTCTGGTTGTCGCTCTGGGTGCCGGTCTTGGCGTTTGGGGTGCCATCAACCTGCTGGAAGGTTATGGCAACGATAACCGTGCGATGCGTTCCTGACTGAAAAGGTCAGGCACAAGTTGAAGGACTAAAGAAGTCCAGAATCTTGGAGAACTGATATTTCGATGGATGAAATGAGGGAGTAACGCCCCGAAGCGTCCGCACTGATACTC